>CAWBXT010000015.1:0-80364 GCA_963792765.1 uncultured beta proteobacterium
GCCTATTCCGTTGAAAAACTCGATTCGCGACCGAGTTTTCGAGGACGTGCTCCGATGAACTGATTGCGATGAAGCGAAGGGCGCGCCGATCGTTGTTGTCGCGAGGGATCCGTGGCCTCTTCAGGCTGGCATCGCAGCCGTGTTTAGTCGTCCTTCGAACAACCTCTTTGCCATTCTTCGCAGATTCTGAGCGGTTGCGGCCAGTAAGAACTCATCGTGCGCACCGGTCAGTCCTCTCAGGCGCAGTCGATCCAGCTTGAGGATGCGTTTGAGATGTGCGAACAGCATCTCGACCTTCTTTCGATCACGTCGCGACTGCTTGTATTGCGCAGTGGTGGCGATCTCGCGCGCAACTTCCCTTGAGCGCTCGTGCACGCTGCGCATGATTCTGCGGTTGGGCATGTTCGGGGTGCACTCTTGCTTCATCGGGCATCCAGTGCAGTCGTGCTGGCTGGCGCTGTACAGGATCGTGCCGGCCTTCGTGATGCGATCGCGCGGCTGCTTGAACTGGCGGCGATCGCTCAGGAGCGCATGTCCTTGCGGACAGCGGTATTCGTTCGCCTGCTCATCCCAGGTGAACTCGCTGCTCGACAGCGTGCCGTCCTTGCGCTCGCTCTTGTCCCACACGGGAATATGCGGGGCGATGCCCTTGTCCTGCACCATCCACCCGAGCATTGATGCGGTGCCGTAGGCGGTGTCGCCCACCAGCCGATCGGGCTTCATGCCGAAGCGTTGTTCGACGCGGCTAACCATCGTCTTGGTCGATTCGACCTCTTGCGTTCGATGCGCTGGCGTGGCCTCGACATCCACGATGATCCCGGCGTCCAAGTCGATCAGGTAGTTGGTCGAGTAGGCGAAGAACGCTGGCCCACCTGGCGCTGCGGTCCAACGCGCCGCCGGATCGGTCAGCGAGACGTTCTTGCCTGGCGCAGGTGGCTCTGGTGTCTCCGCGTCGTCGTCACCGGTTGGGTTGAACTCTTCGAGTGCGTCGAGGTACTCGCGCATGGCTCGGCTCGTTCCTGCGTCCTTGCGCCAGTCCGTCGTCTCGGCTCCAGGAACCCCACGTGCTCGGCTGGCGTCAGCCTTGATGACGCTGGCATCGATCGCGAAGCCTTCTCCGCGAACCAGGCCTTCGCTCATGCATCGGCGCAAGACGCTCTCGAACACATGGCGCAAGGCGTCGCTCTCGCGGAAGCGACCGTGCCGGTTCTTGGAGAAGGTCGAATGATCGGGCACGGCGTCTTCGAGATCGAGTCTGCAGAACCAGCGATAGGCCAGGTTCAGCTGGACCTCTTCGCAAAGTCGTCGCTCGGAGCGGATGCCAAAGCAGTAGCCGACGATCAGCATGCGCATCATCAACTCGGGGTCGATCGATGGGCGTCCTGTGTGGCTGTAGAAAGGTGCGAGATGGGTGCGCAACTCACCGAGGTCGAAGAAGTGGTCGATGCCTCGCAGCAAGTGATTGCGCGGAACCTGATCGTCCAGGTTGAACGAGTAGAAGAGCCTGTCTTGGCTGCCACCTTGTTGACCCATCATCGTGATGTGCTCCCCGTCAATCGGTTGCCATCAAAGATCGGTCAAGTGACTCAAAGTTCCAAAGAGTTTTTCAACAGAATAGGCCAAGAGCGGACGGTCACGAACGACTGCAATCCAGCAGTCCGTACGGACGCGGTCCGACAACCCTTAGCACCTTCTGCCGCTCGCTAACGACCGTTCCAGAGCCGTCAAGGTGGGTCGGTGTTACTTCATTTTCGGCTGGAACGCCGGGTCACCCATTTGCCACAGCGCGAAGGCCCACGTGTCCGCCAGCAGCGTTTCGCGCTGGGAGCGATTGGAGCCCATGCCGTGGCCGGCGTCGTAGTCGATGCGCAGCAGCACCGGGCTCTTGCTCGACGTGGCGGCCTGCATCCTAGCGGCCATCTTCATCATGTTCCAAGGTGCCACTCGTGGATCATTGACGCCAGTCACGAACATCACCGCAGGGTACGCGGCGCCCGCGGCGATGTGCTGGTATGGGCTCATGCCATAAAGCCCATGGAAGCCGTCTTCTGTCTTGGTCGAGCCGAACTCAACAACGTTCGGTGGCCCGTTCGGTTCGGTCTCGAAGCGTAGCGTGTCGGACATGCCGACGTGGTCCAGTACAACGCCGAAGAGATCGGGTCGGATCGTCATCGAGCGTCCCACTGTGATGCCGCCTGCGCTGCCGCCTTCGGCCGCTAGTCGTTTCGAGCTCGTGTACTTCTGGTCGATGAGGTATTGACCACATGCGATGAAGTCGAAGACAGTGTTGAGCTTCGTCCTCATCATGCCGCCGAGGTGCCAGTCTTCTCCGTACTCGCCGCCGCCGCGGACGTGCGCAGTCGCAAGCACGCCGCCGCGTTCCACCCAGGCGAGCGCACCGGCCCAGAAGTAGCTCTCGGACACGCTGCCATAAGCCCCGTAGCCGTTGAGGATGGTCGGGTGCCCGCCGTCGAGCACGATGCCCTTCTTGTAGACGAGCGTCAGCGGCACGCGTGTCCCGTCGTAGCTCGTGACCAGCACTTCCTTCGACTCGAGCAATGACGCGTCGATCTTCGACGGCGGGATCATTCCGGTATCCATCGTCGTGTCGCTCACCGGGTCGTATGCGAATACTTGTGGGGGATGGGACGGGCTTTGCATGTTGAGGAGCGCGCCAGGGCGCGTCGGGTCGGTAATAGGCCCGAAGAGGTTGCCCTCGAACGGCAAGGGCACGGCGTGTGCGCCCTTGCCGTCGAAGCCGACCTTCATCAGCTTCGCGAAGCCGCCGTCGCGTACCCGGTAGTAGATGCCGTCGGACGCAATGCCGAAATCGGTGACGACGCCCTTGGCTTCCGGAACGATGACCGTTGCATTCTTGACGTCGGGGTGGTCGAGCGAGGTCGACAGGATACGAAAGCGCGAGGCGTCTTTGCGGGACAGGAAGTACAGCGTATCGCCTTGGAGCACGGCGCCGCTGACTCCGTCGTCGACATCGGCGATCTTCCTCCATGGCGTGGCCGGCCCGGTCACCTGCACGATCGGTGCAACGTAGTAGGTCGACGGGTTATCGTCGCCGTTGTGGTTCGCGACTGCGATCGCCCAGTTGGATTGGGGCCCGCCGAGGATGTACGTGACCTGGCCTTCAGGCACTGCAAGCTCCGAGACACCGCGGCCGAACACTAGTGCATCGGTTTCTCCATCGACCCCGCGGCCGACCACGTGCAGGTAGGTGCGCGCGTTGAATTCCGTCTCGGAAAGTGGCGTGGCAGGCGTCACCTTGTTGAACTTGAAGTAGAAGAAGGAGCGGTTGTCGGCCCGCCAGGCAATCGTGGAGTCGTGCGCCCGATCAATCGACTCTGCAAGATCCTTGCCGCTCTCTACGTCGAGCACGCGCAGCACGCTGGCTTCGGAGCCGCCGGCCGACAGACCATAGGCCAGCAGCTTCCCGTCCCAGGAGGGCGTGTAGTAGTCGACGGCGTAGTGCCCACCCGTTCCGTCGCCGAGGGTGGCGGGATCGATCAGCAGATGTTCCGCGCCACCGAGGCCGTCGCGGTAAACGACCTTCGGCTGTTCTGCGCCGGGCTCGGTGACCTGATAAAAGAAGCGCTGCCCCCGTTGCACGAAGCCGCCGCGGCGGGCGTCGACGTTCGACAACGCGTGGATGCGATTGAACAGGGCATCGCGACCGGGAATGCGGTCGAGCACGGTACGAGCATACGTAGCTTGCGACTTCATCCACGACTGGACTTCAGGGTCCTTCAGGTTCTCGAAGTAGCGGTAGGGATCGACGACATCGGTGCCGAAGTAGGTGTCGGTGACCGGGCGCACGGGCGCGACCGGAGGGCCGTCCGCCGCGAAGCTGTTCTGGCTCGACAGGCAGGCAGCCAGGAGGGCCGCAAAGCGGGATCGAAGGTCAAGATTGCGCACGGTGAAGAGCTCTTTTCGAGGTGAATCGGTGCAGCGCATGATGCCGGGATGCAAAGCCCGCTGCAAGATGAAGAACGGAACCGGCGTCCGCGACCGGCGCTGGTCAGAGGCTGACGCGCATTCCGCTTGGGTTCGTGTGCCGGTATAGCCGGTGCGCGGTCGATTGACCGCTGTGGCCCATACCTGACTTCGCGCGCTCAACGCCGGCTATGCATAGGTCAGACGCCGCTTGGCGACGTCACCTCGCGCGAAGCCGTCGGCCAGGAGCAGCCGGTCGCGGCAGGCGGCCATACGGCGGGAGCAGGCTACGCCCCCGCAAAGTTCGCCGACCAGGTCGACGCTGCCGCTGCCTCACTTCGTCGCCTGGAGAATCAGGTTGAAGGGCGTCTGCGTGGCCCGGCGGAAGTCATCGAAACCCGCTTCGAGGAAGACCTTGCGCAGCCTGGCCTCACCGGCTTGCGCGCCAAGCGCCAGGCCCACTTCCTGTGACAGCGAATTGGGCGTGCAGAAGCAGGTCGAGGCGGCGTAGAACAGGCGCCCGACAGGGTTCATGTTCTCTTCCAGGGTGTCGCCCGCGCTGGGTTCCACCAGCAGCACCGTCCCGCCAGGTTTGAGGGCTGCGAAGGCATGCCGCGCCGCGCCCACGGGATCGCCCAGGTCGTGCAGGCAGTCGAAGAAGCAGATCAGATCGAAGCCGCTGCCGCCGTAGGCCTTGGCCGTGGCCTGGGTGAATCTCACACGGTCGCTGACTCCGGCTTCGCGCGCACGCTCGATGGCGGTCGCGATCGAAGGCGCGTGGAAGTCGAAGCCCTCGAAGCGCGACTGTGGAAAGGCGCGCGCCATGATCACCGTGGCAGCACCGTGGCCGCAGCCGACGTCGGCGACTCTCGCGCCGGCTTCGAGCCGAGCCACCACGCCGTCGAGCGCGGGCAGCCACTCGGCCACCAGATGGGTCTGGTAGCCTGGCCTGAAGAAGCGTTCGACACCGCGAAACAGGCACGGGTGGTGATCGCCCCAGGCCAGGCCGCCGTTGCCCCGCATGGCCGCGACGAGCTTGTCCTTGTCGATGAACATCGCGGCCAGCGTGGAGGCGCCTCCGGCCATGAAGACCGGAGAGTCGTCGACGGCCAAAGCCAGCGCCTGCTCGGGTGGCAGCCTAAAGCGGCCTTCCTGGTGTTCCATGTAGCCGGCGGCGGCCTGTGCGCTCAGCCATTCACGCAGCAGCCGTTCGTTGCAGCCGGTACTGCCGGCCAAGTCTGCGGGCGTGCGCCATTCGCTGTCCGCCATCGCGCGGTACAGGCCCAGTTCCTCGCCCAGAACGACATTCGCCGCCAGCGCCGCGCCACCGAAGTCGGTGACCAGCTTGCCCATGAAGGCCTGCAGTTTTTCCATGTCCATGTGGTGGGCTCCCCCGATGAGTGGATGAAATGCGCGACGCAGCAGGTCAGGCCGTGGCCAGGCCGCTGCCCCAGCGTGGCACCAGCGCGCCCAGCCAGCGCGGCGCCCAGGGCCGACGCTTCGCTGCCGGTTGCAGCACGCGCGCCAGACTGGGCCCGAAGCCGGTCACGATGACCGGGGTGGCGTCCTCCAAGCGGTAACTCTCGCCGGGCGCCAGTTGGACGTCCTTCGGAGATCCGTCCCGCGTGACCCAGAGGCAACCCTCGAGACAGACCACGGTGGTGCCCCTTGCGTCGGCCAGGCGAAGGAACAGTGCACGGTCCAGCTCAACGCGGGCTTGGTCGAAATTGGCGTTCATAGCGGTTTCCTTTTGAGGCGTGGGGCAGATGGGTGCCGGTGAGAATCCAGTGTCTTGCGACCACGAGGCCTTGGCGATGAAGCCGGCGTGAAACGTTGTGAATCGCATGGAAGGAGTCTCGGACTGCCGGCGCCGCGAGGCGAGTCGTAGGACTACGGTCGGTCCCCCTAGCGACTACGGTAGGGATGCTGCAGGCCCCAACCTATACTGGGTCGCAACCTGAAAGGCCGAGCGTGGAAGTGCAACAGGAGATCCGTTTCTGCACCAGCTCCGACGGCGTCGGCTTGGCGATGGCCCTCTACGGGTCCGGCCCGGTGCTGGTGAAAGTCGCCACCTGGCTGACGCATGTCGAACGCGATCTCGGCAGTCTCCTGGACCGGGCGCTGATCGAGGAATTCGCGCCCCGTTTTCGCTACGTGACCTATGACGCCCGCGGCTGCGGCCTGTCACAGCGCCACGTTGACGAGATTTCGCTGGAGGCGTGGGTTCGCGACCTCGAGGCAGTGGTTGATTCGCTCGGGCTCGAAAGCTTTCCGCTACTGGGTATCTCGCAGGGGGCAGCCATCGCAGTGGCCTACGCGGCCCGGCACCCAGAACGCGTCAGCCGCTTGATCCTGTTGAGCGGCTTCGCGACCTCCTACTTCACGAGTCAGCGCGCCGATCCCAAGATGATCGAAGAAGCGGAAACACTGATCAAGCTCGTCGAGCTCGGTTGGGGTAGCGCACAGCCATCGTTTCGCCAGGTGTTCGTGTCCAAGTTCCTGCCGGACGCGACCACCGAACAACGACACGCGTTCGATGAGTTGCAGAAGGCCACCGCCTCACCCGAGATGGCGGTGCGCTACCTGCGGGCAATGTTCAGCATAAACGTCAGGGATCTGGCCACCGAATTGCGCTGCCCCGCGCTGGTTATGCACGTGAAGGGCGACCAGATGGTCACGTTCGAGCAGGGTCGCCGGCTGGCGACCCTCATCCCCGGTGCGAAATTCGTGCCGCTGCCCGGCGACAACCATGTGCCGTTCGACCACGAGCCGGCCTGGGCGGGCTTCGTGCAACAGGTGAGAGCTTTCCTCGGCATAGACGACAGGGCGGCTGCTTCGAAAGTGGCACTGACGCCGCGTCAACTTGAAGTCCTGACGCGCGTGGCCCATGGTCGGACGGACAAGGAAATCGCCCGCGAACTGACCCTCAGTCCGCGCACCGTCGAGATGCATGTCGCTGCCGCCATGCGAGCGCTGTCGGCGAAGACACGCGCAGAGGCGGTCCGCGCCGCGTCGGTACAGGGGCACATCGAGCGGTAGTCCACCGATGACTGATCCCCATCACCGGTTCGGCCGCTTCCAGTTGTGGCCCGCGCAGCGCGGCCTGCTGGCCATTAGCCGGGTCGCTGCATTCGGATGGTCCTGGAACCAAGGCCTGGGCTGGAGCGACGAGCAGGCCCTCAGCGCCGCGCTGGACGCGCTACCGGCCGCAAGGGCTTGACGCATGCCCACGACCAACAAGCGCTACTCTTTTGATTGCTTCGAGATCGATCTCGGCAAGCGCACGCTGCTCGCCGACGGCGTGCCGCAGCCCATCCGGGCCCGCGCATTCGATCTGCTGGTCGCCTTGATCGAGCGCAGCGATCGCATCGTCGGCACCGACGAATTGCTAGAGATCGTCTGGCCGGGCCTCGTGGTGGAGGAAAACAACTTGCGACAGCAGATCGCGGCGCTGCGCAAGATGATCGGTGCCGCGACGCTGGTGAACGTGCCGGGTCGCGGCTACCGCTTCAGCACACCCGTGTCCGCGTCGAAGCCACCCGAACCAACAGAAGGCGAACCGGCGGCTGCACGCGCCGGGGGCAAGCCTTCCATTGCCGTGCTCCCTTTCGCGGCCTTGTCCGAGGATGCGTCGGTCAGGCTCTTGGCCGATGGGCTGGTGGAGGACGTCATTGCCTTACTCGCCCGAGTTGCCGGCTTCCTGCTGATCTCCAGTTCGTCGTCCTTCGAATTCCGCGAGCGACGCGAGAGCCTCTCGTCGATTGCCGAGCGGCTGGATGTGCGTTACGTCGTCGAAGGCAGCGTCCGACCGTTGGGGGACGATGTTCGGGTCTCGACTCGACTGGTCGACGCGTCTTCGGGCCACGTCTTGTGGTCAGGTGCATTCGAGCACAAACGACGCGGCGCCGAGGACCTGCAGGAGGCAATTGCCCGGGGCATCATCACCGAACTCGAACCGGAACTGACTCGAGCCGAGATCGAGGTCATCCGACGGCGTCGCAACGACGACGTCGGTGCGTGGGGCAGCTTCCACCAAGCCACGGCCGAACTGGCGCGCAACGGGTGGACGGACGCTGCGCTGGACAAAGCCCGAAGGCACCTGCAGGCTGCGTGCGCCATCGATCCGTCGTTCGCCCTGGCGCACGCCCAGTTCGCCTTGCTGACCGCACTGGGAATGAACACCGGGCTCATCGAGCCAACGCCCGAGGCCGACACGGCGGCGCGCGAGGCCGTCGAACGCGCGCTGGCACTGGACGACGAAGACTCGCGCGTGCTGGGTTATTCGGGATGCGCCCTGGCCGACCTGGGCGACGTGGATCGGGGCACGGAACTTCTCGAGCGCGCGTTGGCCCGCGACCCGAGCAACGCACAGGCGCATGTAGCGCTGGGTGCAAGCCTTGCAATGGGCGGGCGGTGGGACAAGGGCATCCTGGCCATGCGGCACGGCATGCGCATCAGCCCACGAGACCGGCGGTTGGGCTTTTGGGGTTGGGCACTCGGCACGTTTCTGCTGCGTGCCGGGCGACCGGAAGAAGCGCTCATGGAGGCCCGTGCGAGCACCGGTCGCGACCCCAAGCTCTACCTCGCGCATGTCTTGCAAACGCTGGCGCTGCAGACACTCGGTCGGACAGTGGAAGCAGATCAAGCGTATGCCTGCGCGCGCCGGCTCAGGCCCACCATCCGGCGCGAGGATGTGGTGCGGTCGCACGGCCAGCATGCCGCCGATCAAATCCAGCACCTCTGCACCTGATCAGGCTGGCGGCGGCCATCGACAGCAGTGGCTGCCTGACGAAAAGATCTTCACGACGATCGACGCAGCCGCTCTTCAAGGCTCGCTTTGCCGTCAGCCATTTTTCGGCGTGGACTCGATCCCAAGGCTCTGCGCGAGTCCGTTCGGCTGCGCGGGCGTCAGCTTCGGGGCGATGAACTCGGCCTATCGAATGTCGCTGATGGGTCGGCAGTACCCATTCGACGTCATTAGCAGCAGACGGTCGACAGAACTTTGGCCTCGACAAGCATCGAGCTGGTGATTTCAGGATTTCGACCCCGCGCACGAACGTCGGCCTACGTCCGCAGTACCTCATAGACCGGTCGGTGGCGACGCGATCTTTCGGCTGGCTTTAAGACCGCTTGTGGCCGACTGCAGCCCGACAGAATCGCAAATTCAACTCACGCTTCTCGGCGTATTGCAGCCGCTCATATCACACGGTCGCATGCGGCTCCCTCGATTTGAACAGCGCCACCCCGTACGCAACACCATACGCTGACTTTCGCTGATCAGCTTCGGCCAGTACGCAGCGAACCGAGTCCAGGGCGGGCGTAACGGCATTCAGGATCAGGACGTCGGCATGGGCCTGGGGAAGTCGCAGCGTCAGCTCGGCTGTCTCTTGGGTCGGGGCCTGGGCCGGGGTCTGACCGTCAGACCCCACCGCCACCGATGCTGTTGAACGCAGGTCGAGACTCATGACGACGGCCCGGCGAACGAGCTGAGCGACGCCCATGCCGCGGCGGACCGCCGCGGCACGGACGGCATCACCGATGCCGCGCAGGTCGATCGTCACGCGATCACGCGACGGGCTCGCCATGTCGAACCTCGTGCCGGATGCCGCATGGCATCCATTCACTGGCGGGCCGCCTATCCTGCCATCCATCTTTTCTCATCCTCTTCATCTCACAACACCGGTGGGGCGTGGCGAGGTCGGACAGTCCGACCCCTACGCAAGCCAGTTGATCAGGTCCGCAACCCGCTGCTGCAAGGTCGACAGGTCCGCCCCGTCAAGTTGCGGCGCGAATTGCTTGGCACGGCCCAGCATCTGTTCGAGCGTCCGCGGCGACGTGCACCTGCCAGACTTCAGTGCTTCGTCGAGTACCGGCGGCAGGTTGAGCAACGCCAGGTGATGCCCCACGGTGGTGGGGTCCATTCCAAGTCGCGGGGCGCTCTTGGCGTTCGATTCGCCTGCATCCACCTTGGCTCGGATGAAACGCGCCAAGTCGAGCGACCTGAGCCCAGTGGCGCTTCTGGTTCTCCGCAACCTGGGGGTAGGGGTCTGCCGGCGCATCGCGCACGACCACAGGGACTTCGTGGAGCCCTTCTCGCCTCGCGGCGCGAAGTCGCTTGGCACCGAAGTGGATTCGGTAGCGCCCAGCTGCATCAGCCGGATGCACGACGATCGCTTGCAGGATGCCGTGCTGGCGGATGTCTGCAGCGAGTTCTTCGAGCGAGTCTTCGGGGAACTCGGGGCGTGGGTTGTTCGCGTCCTCGTAGAGCAGTGACACGGCGATGAACATCGGCCGGCCGTCGTGGCTGACGGATTCCGGCGTTGTTGACGGGACAGCCATCTCGACGCGTTGTGTTGTGGCCGATCGCTGCGCTTGCTCAGCAGCCTGACGCGACACGTTCGACTCCGGCGCCGCGTCGAGCAGATCAAGCTGAATGGCCTTCGATTCTGACCATGGCATGCGCATGAAAGCATCCTGCCGCTGCAGTCCGTCTCGTGGAAGCTCCGTCAAGTCCGGCTCCGCGGCCATGCGTCGTCCCGGAATGACTCAGCCGGTCTCAAGCGATCTCAGTACGTCCGTCCGCCGTTATGCACCGTTTTCTTCAACAGGCGCTACGCAATGCACCTCGCGCGGCGATGGAACGGTCGAAAACGCTCCATCCTTTTTGGTACTTTTTTGGTACTGCCAAGAAAAAAGCACTGAGCGTCACCGCCAAGTGCTTGATTTCTATACCGAATTTGGTAGGCGCGATTGGACTCGAACCAACGACCCCCACCATGTCAAGGTGGTGCTCTAACCAGCTGAGCTACGCGCCTGGGTCAACTCGAAATTATATCAGCGGGTACGGGGCCGGTCCGCCACCGCCTACTTGCGCCTGGCGGCGCGCACGCCGCCGATCTGCGCCACGCGCCCGAGCACCTGCGGCAGTGCCGCGACATCGGCGACGTCGACGGTGAACGTCATCCACGCCGTCCCGCCCAGGCCGTCGCGCAAGGTCTGCGTCTTGACACCGCTGACGTTCATCTTCTCCTTGGCGAATACTTCCGAGATATCGCGCAGCAACCCTTGCCGGTCGTTCGCTTCGACGATCACGTCGACCGGATAGATTGGCGCGGCGCCGCCCTTGCCCTCACTCGATCCGCCCCATGCCACTGCGATCACGCGTTCGGGGGAACGCGACTGCAGCTCGCGAAAGTTGCTGCAATCGCGGCGATGGATCGCGACACCTTTGCCGCGCGTCACGTAGCCGCCGATCGAGTCCGGCGGCGCGGGACGGCAGCAACGGGCGAGGCTGGTCAACAGCGATTCGACACCGACCACGAGCACGCCTCCGACGGGGTCTTCGGTGCGCGGGCGTCGACGGGCGATGACTTCATCGGGAGTCGGTGTCGGCTCGGGCGGGCGCAGCAGCGCCTCGATGCTGCGCAGCGAGAATTCGTCCTTGCCGACGACCTCGAACAGCGCGTCGGCGTTCTTGAAGCCCAGTTGCGCGGCGAGGTCGGCGAGCTTGAGCGCCGTCTTGCCCTCTCGCTGCAATAGCTTTTCGACGGCCTCGCGGCCGCGCGCGATCGTGGTCCGCTGGGCCAGCGCGTTGAACCATGCACGCACCTTGGCGCGCGCGCGCGCGCTTTGCAGATAGCCCTGCTCCGGGTTGAGCCAGTCGAGTGACGGGCCGCCCTCCTTCGCAGTCGTTATCTCGATCGTCTGCCCGTTCGCGAGCGCCTTGTTCAGCGGCCACATCGCGCCGTCGACGCGCGCACCACGGCAGCGGTGGCCCAGATCGGTGTGCACGCTGTAGGCGAAGTCGATCGGCGTCGCGCCAGCCGTCAGTTCGATGATGTTGGACTGCGGCGTGAAGACGTAGATGCGGTCATCGAAGCCGGCCGCCGCCGCGCCGTCGGTCGCCTGCTCGCTGAAGTCGCGCTCCCACGCGAGCAATTGGCGCAGCACCGTCTTGCGCGCCTCGGCGACACGTGCCTCGAACTCGCCCTCGGCGTGAACGCCGGCATAGCCGCGCGCGCCCGCCTCCTTGTAGGCCCAGTGCGCTGCGACGCCGTGCTCGGCGTGCTCGTGCATTTCACGGGTGCGGATCTGCACCTCGATCGCCCGGCCGTCGATGTCCTGCACGACGGTATGCAGCGACTGGTAGCCGTTGGCCTTCGGACGCGCGATGTAGTCGTCGAACTCGCCCGGCAGCGCGCGATAGACATCGTGCACGCGGCTGAGCGCGGCATAGCACTCGGGCAATGTTTCGACGATCACGCGCAGCGCACGCACGTCGAGCACACGATCGAAATCGAGCTGCTTGCCCTGCATCTTCTTCCAGATGCTGTAGAGGTGCTTGGTGCGCCCTTGCACCTCGGCCTCGACGCCATGCACGGCAAGCGTCGCCGCGAGGTGTTCGCGCGCCGTCTCGACCTGCCGCTCGCGCTCGGCGCGCTTGCCGTCCTGCAGGCTCGCCACATGCCGATAGTCATCCGGTTGCAGGAAGCGAAACGAAAGGTCTTCCATCTCCCACTTGATCTGCCAGATGCCGAGCCGATTGGCGAGCGGTGCGAAGACCTGCAGCGCTTCGCGCGCGAGCAGCGCGGGGCAATCGCGCTTCGACGCCGCGAACCAGCGCAGCGTTTGCAGCCGCGACGCAAGCCGCAACAACACAACGCGCAGGTCGCGGGAGAAAGCGAGCAGCATCTTGCGCACGCGCTCGGTCTGCTCCGCCTGACGCTCGTGCAGCACGGTCGCCTCGCGCGCCGCGCGCGCGATCGCAACGAGGCGGCGGGTGTTGACGACGAGGCTCGCGTACGACGCGCCGAAGGCCTTGGCGACGACCTCATCCGGCCGCGCGAGGAAGTCGCCCGCGTAGACAAGGTAGGCCGCCGCCTGCATCGAAGGTGCAGCGCCCATCGCCCGCAGGATTTCCGCTACCCCTTGCGCGTGGGCAAAGGCCGGCTCGCCTGTGTCGAGCGAGCGCCCCGCCAGGAGCGGCTCGGCAAAGGCGCGTGCCCGTTCGAGTTCGGCGTGCTCGGCCTCAGGCGTGGCGTCCTCCGCGCCGCCGTGCAGATCGAGCAGCTGCACGATCGCGGTCGATTCCCCCTGCTCGACGCCGCGCGTCTTCATGGCGGTAGCAAGAACTCCCGTACCGCGGCAATCTGGTCTGGTGCGATCAAGGTCGGCGCGTGGCCGACGCCCGCGAACTCACGCAGCTTCGCCTTCGGCCCGCGCCCGGTCATCGCCTGTGCCGTTTCGCGCGAGAGCAGGTCGGAGTCGGCGCCCCGCAACAGAAGCACCGGGCAAGCCACACGATCGTAGGCGGCCCACAGTGCGGCTTCGCCGGCGGCGGCGATCGCCGGCGTCACCTGCCGGAACGGCTGCGCGATCGCCGGGTCGTAGTGTGGGATGAACCCCGCACCGCGCTCGTCATTCACCGCCTTCAGCATCGGCCGCGTTAGCGCGAGCCACTGCTCGGGCGTGTGTGCACCGAAGCCCTTCGAGATCGACAGCATGTAGGCGGCGGCCTCGTCGACGCTGCTCCAGCGCACTGGCAGGCCGAGGTAGGTGCCGATGCGCGTGATGGCCTCGTACTGGACCGTCGGGCCGACGTCATTGAGCACCAGGCTTGCAATCGGCGAGTCCGAAAGCGACGCAAGCCCGAGGCCGATCAGCCCGCCCATCGAGGTGCCGACCCAGTGCAGTTCGCGCGCGTCGAGTCGCGCAAGCAAGGTCACCATGTCCGCCACGTAGACCGGAATCTGGTAACCCGTCGGGTCGGACAGCCAGTCGGACTGGCCGCGGCCGACGACGTCGGGGCAGACGACGCGGAAGTCGGCGCACAGCGATCGCGCGAGCGTATCGAAATCACGCCCCTGGCGCGACAGGCCGTGCGCGCAGACGAGCACGCGCGGGTTCAACCCATCGCCCCATTCCCAGTACGCCATGCGGTGCAGCCCGCGCGCGTCCAGGCATTGCACGTGGTTCAGGCGGGGTTCGGTCATGGCAAGGTCCTCAGGTCGGCGGATCGGTTCTGGATATGGGTCTTCGCTGTCGGCATCGCAATGCTCGCGTCGGGTGCGGCACGCGGACGGGCTCGCAACGGAAGTCGATAGCCTACTTCGTGAGCTGCACGCTGCCCGAAACGGTCACGCTCACGTCGCTCTTTCCGGCCTCGACGGGCAGGGCTTCTTCGCTCGCCACGGCCATCGCTCGCATGCGCGGCGCAGGCATCGGCGGGTGTGATTCGCCACTGGCGATGTCGACCTCACGCAACGTATAGCCTGTGTAGCCGAAGTGCTTCGCTGCCTCGGCCGCGCGTGCGCGGTAGCGCGCTATCGCCTGCGCGGTGAGCTCCGACTCGGTCTTCTCCCGCAACTCGCGCGTCAGCCCGTAGCTGACGCGGGCGATCGTCATGCTCGTGATGCGACCCGTCAGCGCTGCGATCGCCGGCATGTCGCGTCCTTCGATGACGAGTTCGGCGTTGCCCTGCCAACCACTGATCACGTTCTGCTTGTTGTAGCGCGGGAAGAGCGCGAAGTTACCGGTCTGTACGTCGACCTGGCCCGGCTTGGCCGCCTTGCGCGCCTCGGCCAGCGCGGCGTCGAGTGCCTGCTTGAGTGCACTCTGTACCGCGGCAGCGTCGGGGCCGTCGCGCGTCGCGTTGAGCGTGATGCTGATCATGTCGCGCGGCACTTCCGCCGTCGCGCTCGCGGTCAGGCTGACGACGCCTTGCGGCGGCGACCCGATAGGGGATGCTTCGGCCGCGTGCGACACAGCGACGGAGCCGGTGGCCACGACCAGGGCCGCGGCGAGGATGGCGAACGGATTCTTCATGTTGTTGCTTTCACGAGTGGGCGCCATATCGGGTGGCGGCGCAGGACCTTCAAGATTACAGCGCCCGCCAGGGGGAACGGGTTGACAGGCGAACCACCTGCGCGGCAACCCGCGCTCGCAAGATATTTGTAACAAGCGGTCAGGGCACGGCAAATCGCCCTTCAAACCTGCCGAAAATTGCCGTTGTTACATTTTTGGAGAGTCGAATGAACGGACCCATGCCACCCCGCCCCGACCGCATCGCTGTCGTCGACGACGACGCCCGTATCCGGGACCTGCTGCGCCGCTATCTGACGCAGGAGGGTTTCGAGGTGCTGCTCGCCGAGGACGGCAAGGCGCTCAACCGGCTGCTGACTCGCGAAACCATCGACCTCATCGTCCTCGACCTGATGCTGCCGGGCGAGGACGGCCTGTCGATCTGCCGCCGCCTGCGCGCGTCCAAGGATTCGACGCCGATCATCATGCTGACGGCCAAGGTCGAGGACGTCGATCGCATCGTCGGACTCGAGGTCGGCGCCGACGACTACATGCCCAAGCCCTTCAACCCCCGCGAATTGCTCGCTCGCATCAACGCCGTGCTGCGCCGCCGCCCGGCAATGGAGGCGCCCGGCGCACCGGCGCGCGAGGCGATGACGGTGAGCTTCGGCCCGTTCGAATTCGACCTCGCGCTGCGTCGCCTGGAGAAGCAGGGCGAACAGATCGCGCTGACGACTGGCGAGTTCTCGATGTTGAAGGCGCTCGTGCGCCACCCGCGCCAGCCGCTGTCGCGCGACAAGCTGGCACAGCTCGCGCGCGGCCGCGAGTTCGAGCCCTTCGACCGCAGCCTGGACGTTCAGATTTCGCGCCTGCGCAAGATGCTCGAACCCGACCCGGCGCAGCCGCGCTACATCCAGACGGTCTGGGGTGTCGGCTACGTGTTCGTGCCGGACGGCGCGGCCTGATTTCAAGCGCCGCCCCCGACCTCGAGGCGTGGCCGCGTTGCGGCGCCGCCCGCCCTGACGCGAACGCTGCCGACCGAGCCCGCACGCCATGTCGCAAAAGCACGTTGCGCTGAGCCTCTTCTGGCGCACCTTCTTCCTGCTCGCCGTACTCTTGCTGGGCGGCGTGTTCGCCTGGGTGCAGACGTTTCGCGCGCTGGACTTCGAGCCGCGCGCGGTGCAGGCGGCCGAGCAGATCGCAAGCCTCGTGAACCTGACGCGCACGGCGCTCAGCGAGGCCGACAGCATCAACCGCGTGACCCTCGTGAAGTCGATGTCGAACCAGGAGTCGGTGCGCCTTTTGCCGCGCGAGCCGGGCGACCAATGGCAGACCTTCGAGTCGGATCGCTTCTCGCGCGCGATCGCCGGGGCATTGCGCTCGCGGCTCGGGCCGGACACGCTGGTCGCGAGTTCGGTGAACGGCGCCACCGGCCTCTGGGTCGGCTTCTCGATCGCGAAGGACAACTATTGGCTGCAGGCCGACCCGACACGGCTGCAACCAGTCACCACCAGCACTTGGCTGCTGTGGGTCGGGATCGCGATAGGCGCGACGCTGATCGGCTCGGCGGCGGTCGCCCGGCTTATCAACCAGCCCTTGCGCGATCTTTCGTTTGCCGCGAGCCGCATCGGCGACGGCGAATATGAGTCGCGCCTCGACGAGAACACGCTGACGAGCGAGATCCGGCAGGTGAACATGGGCTTCAACCGGATGGCGCGCGAACTCGCGAAGGTCGAGGAAGACCGCGCGGTAATGTTGGCCGGCATCTCGCACGACCTGCGCACGCCACTCGCCCGATTGCGGCTCGAGACAGAAATGAGCGTCGAGGACGAGGAGGCCAAGCGCAACATGGCGCTCGACATCGATCAGCTCGACGCGATCATCGACAAGTTCATGGATTACGCGCGCCCCGGCGATGTGAAGCTGATGCCAGTCCACTTGTCGGGCGTCGTCGATCGAGAGATGGCGGCGTTTCGCGACACCTCGCAGATCCAGATCACCTCGCGCGTCGCCATCGACACCAAGGTTCTCGCCGACGACACAGAACTCGGCCGCGTACTCGCCAACCTGTTCGAGAATGCGCGCCGCTACGGGCTGAGCACCGACACCGGGATTGCCAAGGTGGTCGTCAGCTACGCACGCACCGGGCCATGGGTCATCCTGTCGGTGCGCGACCACGGGCCCGGCGTGCCTGAGGAAAAGCTCGGCCACCTGACGACGCCGTTCTTCCGCGGCGACGCCGCGCGCACTGCGGCCACCGGCGCGGGCCTCGGCCTCGCGATCGTCGACAAGGCGTTGCATCGCATGGGTGGCAGTCTTGAGTTGACGAACGCCGAAGACGGCGGCTTGATTGCGCGTGTGCGCCTGAAGAAAGCGCCTTGATGACTGCCCCGAGATACCCGCGGCGTCGCCCGCCTAGGGGATCTCAGGCCGCTTGGGGCGGCACGGTGCTGGCCTGAGGGGTCAGCCTGACGAGCGCGTCAGCAGGCACACCGCGCGCGCTTCGATCGCTTCGCCGCGGCCGACCGGGCCCATTTGCTCAGCGGTCTTGGCCTTGACGCTGACCTGATCGATCGTGACCGCAAGCGCCTGCGCGATGCGCTGGCGCATCGCCGCGATGTGCGGCGCGAGCTTCGGCGTCTGCGCGATCACCGTGCTGTCGACATTGCCGATCTCCCAGCCTGCACCGCGCACGCGGCGCGCGGCCTCGGCGAGCAACGCAATCGAATCGGCACCGGCGAACTGCGCGTCGGTGTCGGGAAAGTGATGCCCGATATCACCGAGCGTCGCCGCGCCGAAGATCGCATCGGTGATCGCGTGGCACAGCGCGTCCGCATCCGAGTGCCCGAGCAGGCCGTGGGTGTGCGCGATCTCGACGCCGCCGAGCACGAGGCGCCGTCCGGAGACGAGCGCATGCGTATCCCAGCCTTCGCCGACGCGCCAGATCGCGGCCCTGCCCTGTCTCGTGTTCATCCGTGCTGCTCCAGCAAGCGTTGCGCGAGATCGAAGTCGCCGGCAAAGGTGAGCTTGAAATTCTCGAGCGCGCCAGCGACGAGGCGCGGTGCATGACCAAGCTGCTCAACCGCGCTCGCCTCGTCGGTCACGTCGCCACCCGCCTGCGCGAGCGCCTGCTGCAGGAGGCCAAGTCGAAACATCTGCGGCGTCTGCGCCGCCCACTTGTCGCCGCGAGGGAGCGTCGCCCGCACTCGACCTTCGTGCTCGGACTTGAGCGTGTCGGCCAGCGGCAGCGCGAGCAGGCCGCCGACGGCGTCATCCAGACAGGCGTCGATCAACCGGTCGACCCACTCGGGGCGGATCAGGCAGCGCGCGGCGTCGTGCACGAGCACCCAGTCCCCGGGTCGCGCGCCACGACCGAGCAATTCGCCGAGGCCATTGGCGACGCTGTGCGCGCGGGTCGCCCCGCCGCAGCGCGCAACCCAGCGCCGATCGCCAGCGAACGAAGGCACTTGCGATTCGAACCGGTCGTCGTCGGGGGCCAGCACGACGAGCGTGCCCACGATGCGGCGGACCGCGCCGAGCGCAGCCAGCGTGTGCGCCACCATGGCCCGCCCGGCGATCTGCACATACTGCTTCGGCATCCCTGACCCGGAACGCGCGCCGACACCTGCACACGGCACGAGGGCGTAGCAACGGGGCGCATCGATGGCGTTCATGGCGGGTTGGAAGTGTAGGCCAGCGCCTCAATGCCGCAGCGCGGCGTGGCGGCCCGCCCGCGCCAGCCTGGCTTAGATTTCCGACGACAGGGACGTCGAAACAGCAAGCGCGCGCCCGTCCCTACAATCGAACCCTCGCGCCCCGACGCCACCACGCCGGGGCGCTGTGCATTTGCACTCCGGCATGCAACTTCCTGTCCTCACCCCTGGCAAGCGATTCACGCTGGCACGTCCCGTCGGCTCGGCCGACGCGTTGTTGCTGGCACGATTCGCCGTGCAGCAGTCTGCTGCGGGGCGCATCACCGCGATCGTCTGCGCGGAGCCTGCGGACACGCAGCGCCTCGAGCAGGAACTTGCCTTCTTCGAACCGGCCCTGCGCATCGCCGTCTTCCCGGACTGGGAGACGCTGCCCTACGACACCTTCTCGCCGCACCAGGACCTGATCTCCGAGCGCCTCGCGACGCTGTGGCGCATCCTGCAGGCGCGCAAGGCACAGCGCGATCTCGACGTCGTGCTCGTTCCCGCCGCGACGGCGCTCACGCGCCTTGCGCCGCCGAGCTTCCTGGCCGCCTACACCTTCAACTTCCGGCACAAGACGAAGCTCGACGAAGCAGGCCTGAAGGCGCAACTCACGCTCGCCGGCTATGCACACGTCAGCCAGGTCGTCTCCCCCGGTGAATATGCGGTGCGCGGCGGGCTGATCGACCTCTTCCCGATGGGCTCGACCGTGCCCTACCGGGTTGATCTCTTCGGCGACGAGGTCGACTCGATCCGCACATTCGATCCGGACACCCAGCGCAGCCTTTTCCCGGTTCCCGAGGTGCGGCTGCTTCCGGGGCGCGAGTTCCCACTCGACGACGCAGCCCGCAATGCGTTTCGCGCCCGCTGGCGTGAAAAGATGGAGGGCGACCCGAGCAAGGTGCGCCTGTACAAGGACCTCGGCGCAGGGCTGGCCACTGGCGGCATCGAGTACTACCTGCCGCTCTTCTTCGATGAGACGGCGACGCTGTTCGACTACCTTGGCGAGGACGCCGCGGTGGCGCTGCATGGCGAGGTGGATGAGGCGCTGAAGCGCTTCTGGGTCGACACGCGCGAGCGCCATCGGTTCCTCCAGCACGACCGCGAACGACCGATCCTGCCGCCCGAGGACCTCTTTCTGCGCGACGAGGATTTCTTCGCGCTTGCCAATCGGCAGGCGACGCTCGCCGTGCGCGGCAGCGAGGCAACGGACTGGGCGCGCCCCCTGCCGGACCTGAGCGTCGATCGCGGCGCGCCGGAACCCCTGCAAAGGCTGAAGGCCCACCTGGCCGACACCGCGCACCGCGTGCTGATCGTCGCGGAGAGCGAAGGCCGGCGCGAGAGCCTGCTCGAATTGCTGCGTGACAGCCGCATCGAGCCGCCGAGCGTCGATTCGCTCGCGTCCTTCGCAGCCGGCGACACCCACTTCGCGATCGCGGTCGCAGCGCTTGCCGAAGGCTTCGTCTGGCACGAGCCGGAGGCCGGCAAGGCGATCGAGTTCGTCACCGAGACCGAGCTCTTCGCAACCGCGCCCACCGCGCGCAGGCGCCGCAAGCAGGAACTCGCAAGCGACGTCAATGCGCTGATCAAGGACCTGTCGGAGCTCAAGATCGGCGACCCGGTGGTGCACGTCAATCACGGCATCGGCCGCTACGTGGGGCTCAAGAGCATCGCTCTCGGCGATGAAGAGGCGAGCGAGTTCCTGCATCTCGAGTACGCGGACAAGGCAACGCTGTACGTACCGGTCGCGCAGTTGCATCTGATCGCGCGCTACACCGGCGTCAGCCCGGACGAGGCGCCGCTGCACCGCCTCGGCTCGGGACAGTGGGACAAGGCCAAGCGCAAGGCCGCCGAGCAGGTTCGCGACACCGCCGCCGAACTGCTCGACCTGTACGCGCGCCGCGCGGCGCGCGAGGGCTTCGCCTTCCGCTTCACGCCGCACGACTACGAAGCCTTCGCGGCAAGTTTCGGATTCGACGAGACGCCGGATCAGCAGGCCGCGATCCACGCCGTGATCCAGGACATGGTGAGCCCGCAGCCGATGGACCGGCTTGTGTGTGGTGATGTCGGCTTCGGCAAGACCGAGGTCGCACTGCGCGCCGCGTTCGTCGCCGTCACCGGCGGCAAGCAGGTCGCGATCCTCGCGCCGACGACGCTGCTCGCCGAACAGCATTACCAGACGATCTCCGATCGCTTCGGCAAGTGGCCGATAAGGGTTGCCGAGATCTCGCGCTTTCGTTCCAGCAAGGAAGTGAAGGTCACGCTCGAAGGCCTGGCCGACGGCACGATCGACATCGTCGTCGGCACCCATGCGCTGATCGGCGACAAGGTGAAGTTCAAGCGCCTCGGTTTGCTCGTGATCGACGAGGAGCATCGCTTCGGCGTGCGCCACAAGGAGGCGATCAAGGCGATGCGTGCCGAGGTCGATGTGCTGACGCTGACCGCGACGCCGATCCCGAGAACGTTGGGAATGGCATTGGAGGGCCTGCGCGATCTGAGCGTGATCGCGACCGCGCCGCAACGGCGGCTGTCGATCAAGACCTTCGTGCGCAACGAGGGCAACGGCACGATCCGCGAGGCGGTGCTGCGCGAGTTGAAGCGCGGCGGCCAGGTCTATTTCCTGCACAACGAGGTCGAGACAATCGCCGCGCGGCGCGACAAGCTCGCCGAACTGTTGCCCGAGGCGCGCATCGCGATCGCGCATGGCCAGATGCCCGAGCGCGAGTTGGAGCGCGTGATGCGCGACTTCGTCGCCCAGCGGCACAACGTCTTGCTGTGCTCGACCATTATCGAGACCGGCATCGACGTGCCGACCGCCAACACGATCGTCATCGCGCGAGCCGACAAGTTCGGCCTGGCGCAACTGCATCAACTGCGCGGCCGCGTCGGCCGCTCGCACCACCAGGCCTACGCCTACCTGCTCGTGCCCGACGTAGAAGGCTTGACGAAAGCAGCGGCGCAACGGCTCGACGCAATCCAGCAGATGGAAGACCTCGGCTCGGGCTTCTACCTCGCGATGCACGACCTGGAAATTCGCGGCGCCGGCGAAGTGCTCGGCGAGAACCAGAGTGGCAACATGATGGAGGTCGGCTTCCAGCTCTACAACGAGATGCTCGCCGAAGCGGTGCGCTCGCTGAAGGCCGGCCGCAGCCCCTCGCTTCCCGATCTGCTCAACCCCGGCAATGGCGCGACCGAGGTCAATTTGCACGCTCCGGCCCTGTTGCCCGACGCGTACTGCGGCGACGTGCATGCGCGCCTGAACCTCTACAAGCGCCTCGCGACGACCGAGAAGGCCGAGCAGATCGACGCGCTGCTCGAGGAGGTCACGGACCGCTTCGGCAAGCTCCCGCCGCAGGGTCAGACGCTGTTCGACCTGCACCGCTTGCGCGTGCTCGCCAAGCCCTACGGCGTGCAGAAGATCGACGCCGGGCCGAAGCTGATGATCGTGAGCTTCCGGCCCAACCCGCCGGTCGACGCGATGCGCATCATCGAGCTCGTACAGAAGCACCGCCACATCAAGCTCGCCGGGAACGACAAGCTCCGCATCGAGCGCGCGCTGCCGGAAGCGAAGGATCGCGCGCAAGTGGTGCGCGACGTGCTGCGTGCGCTCGGGCAGCCGAAAGCGCAGGCGATCAGTGCGACTTGAAGGCCGCGTGAAAGCCGAACGGGATCACCTGCGGCGCGTGGAGTTGCGCCAGACACTCCATGCTTCGCGCATCGACAACGCCAATCACGCTTGCCGCGTCGCCATCGGCGAGTGTCGGGACGAGCAGCACGCCGGCGTCGTCCGAATCGCTGCCGGGCCGCGATACGAAGAGCGGCTCCAGGTGGACGGCGTTGCCGCGCTGCCAGGTCGTCACCGCGCCACTGTCGAGATCGACGCGCAGCGTGCGGTCGTTGAACTCGCCGTGCGGCCCGACGCCGCTGCCCCAGCAGACGCTCGCGCGCCGTGCGCCGATGCGGTCGGGGCGCACCTGCTGCAGCTCCAGCGCAATGCCGAGCGGCTCGGGCTCGGCATCCGATGCGCCGTCGCGAAGCCGGTAGCGCACGAGACGCGGGGTCGAGCGCAGCGGCGCGCCCTGCCGGCGCCGCTCCAGCGTCAAGTCGTCGAATGCCAGGCGGCCGTCGTCGTAGATGCTGATCTCGAGCAGCAGGTCGGCGCCATCGGCCCACGCCTGCGTCGCATGAAAGGCGAACATCGGCGGAATGCGCCAACTGCGCACGGCGCCACCAGCGAGCGGTAGCGCATGGATCAGCGAGCCGCCTTCGGGCTCCCAGCGAAAGTTGTCCTTGAACGCTTTGGCGCCGAAGCGAAACGCGAGCGCCTGCGCACGCAGCGCGCATTCCCAGATCACGGCGTGGCCCGGTGCGAGCGCGAAGGCATGCGTATAGCCGGCCTTCGGCATCGCGATCTTGCCGAGCGCAGTCGGTCGCTTGCCGCCTGACGGCACGCGAAACAGCGTCGTCTCGCATTTCGGCCCGAGCTTCGTGCCGAGGTTCAGGTAGCTGCCATCCGCCAGCGTGAAGCCATGTGCAGCCATCAGGTGCATCGGCAGTTCGGGCGTGGCCAGGTCGAGTCGCTCCCGCGTGTCGAGCGTGTCGGGATCGAAGTAGGTCAGGTGCGGCGTCTCGGTCACGGCGATCCAGCGTTCGCCGTGCGGCGCCATCACCACAGCCGGGTTGTCCGTGGCCCGGGTGCCGCGCAGGCGCGACCAGAGCGAGGCGGGGTTCTCGCTGCCGAACTCACCGTAGATCGGCTTCCCGGCGGCGACGCTGAGGCAGTACGAGTCGCTCTGGATGAAACGGCTGCGGTAGCGGACACCGGCGTCATCGAACCGCAGGCGATGCTGCATCGCATAGCCGTCGAACCAATGCTGAAGCTTGCCTGCGGGAAGCTCCCAGAGGGCCGGGCCATTGAGCAGCAGCGCGCCGCGCAGCCACCGGGGCAGATCGCCCTCGACGCGCACCTCGGCGTCGTCGATCTCGCGGGCACCGGAATCGAAGCCCCGCAGCCGGCTGCGCTCAGCAGGAGCGAGGTAGGTTCTGCCCGCTGCATCGTTCATCGTCATCCTCCTGCGTGTTATCAGCCGCCCTGGTGTCAGCCTGCCTGCAAGGCGCGTCCCCTGCCCGGCTGGCGATAATCACCGCGCCATGCTCGAATCGTCAACCCCATGAACGCGACGGAACATTCCGCGGGTCTCTTCATCCGCGGCTTCGCGCCGCCGCTCGCGCTCGGCGACTTCAAGCTGGTCGCGTTCGACATGGACTCGACGCTGATCAACCTCGAATGCGTCGACGAGATCGCGGAGGCGGCGGGCCGGCGTGACGAGGTGGCCGCCATCACGGAAGCCGTGATGCGCGGCGAGATCGTGAACTACAAGCACAGCCTGCGCCGCCGCCTGTCGCTGTTGCGCGGCGTGCCAGAGAGCGCATTGCAGGCGGTGTACGCGAAGCTCGAATTGAACCCAGGCGTCGAGGCGTTCGTCAGCGCGTGCCGCGCGGCAGGGCTGAAGACGCTGCTCGTCTCGGGCGGCTTCACCTACTTCAGCGACCGCGTGCGCCAGCGGCTGAAGCTCGATTTCGCACGCGCCAACGTGCTCGAGATCGAAGGCGGCGCGCTCACCGGACTGCTGCTCGACAGGCCCTGGGGCGACATCGTCGACGGCGACGAGAAACGGCGTGTCGTGCTCGAGGTCTGCGAACTGCTTGGCATCGATCCGCGCCAGGCGATCGCGGTCGGCGACGGCGCGAACGACCTGCCAATGATGCGCGTCGCGGGCCTCTCCATCGCCTACCACCCGAAGCCCGCGGTGCGCGAGCTGGCGATGGTCTCGATCATGCAAGGCGGCATGGATCGCGCACTCGAGGTCCTGAAGCCCTGATGACGGCGCGCTCCGGCGCGCCAAGACTATTCTCGCCGGAAGACCAGCTGAAGCCGGTGCGTGCGCGCCTCCAAGATCGGCTTGTAGCGCCATTGCCTCACCGCTTCGACCGCAAACTCATCGAGCGCTGAATCGGTCGACGACTGCACGTTCAAGTCGACCACCGTGCCGTCCGTGTTCACCTTGAAGACGAGCACCACCTCGCCGTCGCGGCGCAGGCGGCGCCGCACGCGATCCGGCAGATCGGGCTGGACCGAGCTTACGAGTTCGAGGGCGACAGGCGGCGCCCTCGGCACAAGCGGCGCGACCGCCAATGCGACGCGGGTGGGTTCGGATTGCGAGACGACCGGGGTTGCGACGGGCGGGCGCGCGTCCGTCACGTCCGGCGCTGCGCGCAGAGGTGTGCCAGCGCTGGCAGTGCTCACCAACTCGCCGGGCATCGACGCGGCCGGAGCGGGTGCGGTTGGAGTCGTCTCGTTTGTAGCCGTCTCGCTTGCGGCCGTCTCGCTTGCGGTAGTCTGGATCGCGGCGGCCGGCGGGGTGGGACTCGCGCCCGCGTCGAGCGTAGCCGTTGCGCTCACGGACTCCCTCGCCGCTTCCGCCGCCTTCGCCGGCGGCATCTCTTGCGCGCTACCGGGCGCGATGGGCAGCGTCACCGCGGACGCAGCCGCCGCTGGCGGATCCGCTGCGTCGGCCGGAGCTGCGGCGGCCAGGCCGCGCACCGACGCCAGCGCTGCGGCGCGCGTTTCCTCCGGCGTCGGCACGTGTGCGGGCTCGGGTGCGGGCGCTTTGGCAGCTGCCGCTCGCGCAGGCGGCCTTTCGCCGGCAGGCCGGTCTTCGGGCCTCGCGTCGCCTTTGTTGTCGGCCTTGAGGTCGGTTTTCGCATCGGCGTCCGACTTGCCCTTGGCCTTGATCTTGCCCGCCTCGATGATCAGACGCATCGGGTTGTCGGCGTCGCGCTGCGCACGCTCGAGTGCGTCGGTATCCGGCGTCTGGGCATGCGCCAGCAGTGTTTGGAGGACCAACCAGGCGCCGATCGCACTTCGTTTTTTTGCGTTCATCTCCATTCCTCTCGCCTTGTCTCGTCGGCAGCCTGCCACCCCGCCGCATCACCGGGGCGCGCAGACCCACAGGGGATATCGGCACGGCGGAGCGATCATTGACACCCCGCAAGCACGCACCAGGTTTCGTGCTTGGACATCGGGTTATCCAGATGCCGACCCGACGGGGGCGGTTCTAGCATCGTTTGCCCCGACCTTCGGTTGCCCAAAGGAGAAAGCATGAGCGCACAGACGAAGTTCTTGCTCGACGAAAGCAAGATGCCCAAGCATTGGTACAACATCGCTGCCGACCTGCCGACGCCGGCGCCCGCCGTGTTGCACCCGGGAACGCTGCAGCCGGTCGGCCCGGACGACCTGGCACCGCTGTTCCCGATGGAGCTGATCATGCAGGAGGTCAGCACCGAGCGCGAGGTGCCGATCCCCGAACCGGTGCGCGAGGTCTTCCGCCTCTGGCGACCGTCGCCGCTGTACCGGGCGCACCGCCTCGAAAAGGCGCTCGGCACGCCGGCCAAGATCTACTACAAGTACGAGGGCGTCTCCCCAGCCGGCTCGCACAAGCCCAACACCGCCATCCCGCAGGCTTGGTACAACCAGCAGGCCGGCATCAAGAAGATCGCGACCGAGACCGGCGCGGGCCAATGGGGTTCGTCCCTCGCCTTTGCCGGAGCCCTGTTCGGCATCGACGTCAAGGTCTTCCAGGTGCGCGTCTCCTTCGACCAGAAGCCCTATCGCCGCGCGCTGATGGAGACCTACGGGGCCACCTGTGTCGCGTCGCCGTCGAACGAGACGAACGCCGGCCGCGCGATCCTCTCGAAGGATCCGAACCACCCCGGCTCGCTTGGCATCGCGATCTCCGAGGCGGTGGAAGTCGCGGCGACCCACGACGACACCAAATACGCTCTCGGTTCGGTGCTGAACCACGTGCTGATGCACCAGACCATCATCGGCCAGGAGGCGATGCTGCAGTTCGAGATGGCGGGCGACGACCCGGACGTGATCGTCGGCTGCACCGGCGGCGGCTCCAACTTCGCCGGCGTTGCCTTCCCGTTCATCGGCCAACAACTGCGGGGGGGCGGCAAGACCAAGCAGCGGCGCATCGTCGCCGTCGAGCCGGCAGCCTGCCCGAGCCTGACGCGCGGCAAGTACGCCTACGACTTCGGTGACACGGCGCACATGACGCCGCTGACGAAGATGCACACGCTAGGCTCGACCTTCACGCCGCCGGGCTTCCACGCCGGCGGGTTGCGCTACCACGGCATGGCGCCGCTCGTGTCGCACCTGAAGCAACTTGGCCTGATCGAGGCGACCGCGTATCACCAGAGCCAGTGCTTCCAGGCCGGGGTGCAGTTCGCGCGCGCCGAGGGCATCGTGCCGGCGCCGGAAGCCAACCATGCCGTGCTCGGCGCGATCCAGGAGGCGATGCGCTGCAAGCGCGAAGGCAAGGCGGAGGTGATCCTGTTCAACCTGTGCGGCCACGGCCACTTCGACATGTCGGCCTATTCGAACTACGCCGCCGGCAAGCTCGTCGACGTCCCCTACGACGAGGCGGAACTCGCGATGGCGCTGGCTGGGTTGCCGAGCGTGCCGGCCTGATGAATTGACGGGCCAGGGCTCGTTCTCGCGGGCGTTCCCGGGCTCGGCCTTTTCGTGTCCCTTGGGGCTCGGTCGCCTTGGGGTGGCCCGGCGGCGGCTCAGAACAACTCACCTTGGCCGTCGCGGCGCGCGGGTCGGGGCGGCTTGAACTGCGTCAAGTCGAGTTCGACACGGGCGCGGTTCAGCCCCAGCCGCGCGCAGGCCTTCCTGAAGCGCTGTGAGAGCAGGTCCGCCCACACGCCCTCTCCGCGCAGGCGCGAGCCAAAGCGGGCGTCATTGTCACGCCCACCGCGCATCTCCCGCACGCGCGCCATGACACGCGCTGCACGGTCCGGGAAGTGTTGCGCAAGCCAGTCCTGGAACAGCGGGTTCACCTCCCACGGCAGGCGAAGCACGATCGAGAAGGCGGAGGTAGCGCCCGCCTCGGCCGCCGCCGCGAGCACACGTTCCAGCTCGGGCTCGTTGACGAACGGAATCACCGGAGAGACGCTGACGCCGACGGGCACTCCCACCTTGGCCAGTGCCTCGATCGTGCGCAGCCGCCGCTGCGGCGCCGCCGCGCGAGGCTCCATGATGCGGGCAAGCGCACCGTCGAGTGTCGTGATCGAAACATAGACGGCGGCCAGGCCGCGCGCCGCCATCGGCGCGATCAGATCGAGGTCGCGTTCGACACCGGATGACTTGGTGACGATCGAGAACGCATGACTGCACTCGGCGAGCAGTTCGATCACGCCACGGGTGATGCGCAGCCGGCGTTCGACCGGCTGATAGGCATCCGTCGCCGAGCCGATGTTGAGCAGCTTCGGTTCATAGCCTCGTCGCGCGAAGGCTTCCCGCAGGCGCTCGGCGGCATTGAGCTTCGCGACGATCTTCGTCTCGAAGTCGAGCCCCGGCGACAGGTTCAGGTAGCTGTGCGTCGGCCGCGCGAAGCAATAGATACAGCCGTGCTCGCACCCGCGATAGGGGTTGATCGAGAGCTCGAACGAGATGTCCGGCGAGTCGTTGGGCGACAGGATGGAGGCGACCCGCTGCTCGATGATCTGCGTCGTCGGCGCCAGCGTCTCCTCGGTCGCCTGCTGGTCAAGCGTGCCCCATCCGTCGTCGAAGGGCGTCGCGCCGGTCGACGCGTAGCGATGCGCAATCGACCACACCGTGCCGCGCCCTTTCAGGGACGCGGGCGGCAGAGGCAGATGATCGCGGTCGTTGGGAGGATCAGCGCGCATACTGTGAATATACACAGTATTCGCTGCCTCAGCCACCGCCCCTAAGGGCGCCCGACGCGACTACTTTTTCTTCGGCTTGGCGGCGGCGTCGACCGTGATCGCCATCGCCACCGTGTAGACAGCTTCGACCTGGTCGCCGACCTTGATGAGTTTCATCTGTCCCGGGTCAGAAACAGCCAGATCGACGCTGTTGCCCTTCGGGCCGCGCAGCGTGATGAAGCCTTCCTTCTTGTTCACCGCAGTGACGTTGGCGAGGATCGTCACCTGATGCGCAGCCGCCCCGCCAGCGACAGCGCCCGCCGGCGCTCCCGCGGTCGCGGTCTCGGAGGTGGATTCACGGATGCCATCGCCCGCCTTCTTCAGGGTGAGGGTCAGTGCGCGCGCGTATTCGACGGTGACGAGGTCGCCGACCTTGATCTGGTCGAACTTCTTCGCTTCGGGCGGCGCGATGATGTCGACGACCTTTCCTTCGGAGCCCTTCAGGGTGAGCGTACGGGTCGCGGCGTCGATCGCGACGACGGTCGCGGTGAGCGTGATCTTGCCGGCCATCGCGGCCTGGCCTGGTGCGCTCGCAGCGAGGACGACGGCTTGGGGCGCTTGGGCTTGCGCGAACACGCCAGTGGTGAGGGCGGCTGCAATACTCAGAGTCAACAGATGCTTGATCTTCATTCGTGTCTCGGTGGAAATGAGGGTGGGCCAGTGTCGGGCCGAGATCAGCAAGGGCTGGAGTACTGGCGCGACACGCAATTGCACCACAACCGGCGGAGGCAATCCGCGCTCAGTAGTCAGCGCCTGCCGACCCCGGTGCAAGGTTGTCGAACTTCGTAAGTGGCTTCAGGAAGGTGAGCTTGACGGTGCCGGTCGGCCCGTTGCGCTGCTTGCCGATGATGATTTCGGCGATGCCCGGCTCCTTGCACGCATCCTTCGTGTAGTACTCGTCGCGGTAGATGAACATGATGACGTCGGCGTCCTGCTCGATCGCGCCCGACTCGCGCAGATCGCTCATCATCGGGCGCTTGTCGGTGCGGCTCTCGACGCTGCGATTCAACTGCGAGAGCGCGAGCACCGGGCACTGCAGTTCCTTGGCGAGCGCTTTCAGCCCGCGCGAGATCTCGCCGATCACGGTCGCCCGGTTCTCTTCACTGGTCGAGGACCCGCTCATCAGCTGCAGGTAGTCGACGATGATCAGGCCGAGCTTGCCGCATTGGCGCGCCTGGCGACGGGCGCGGGCCCGCAGCTCGCTCGGATTCAATGCCGGGCTTTCGTCGATGTAGACGTTCGCCTTGCCGAGCCGGTCCACCGCCTCGGTCAAGCGGCCCCATTCGTCGTCGCGCAGCGCGCCGGTGCGCAAATGCTGCTGGTCGATCCGACCGAGCGAGCCGACCATGCGCAGCGCCAGCTGCGACGCGCCCATTTCCATCGAGAAGACGACCACCGGCAGGCCTTCGTTGACGGCGACGTGCTCGGCCATGTTGAGCGCAAACGCCGTCTTGCCCATCGAGGGGCGTGCGGCAAGCACGATCAGGTCGCCCGGTTGCAGCCCGGCGGTGTACCGGTCGAGGTCGTAGAAGCCGGTGCGCACGCCGGTCACTTCCTCGGCGCCGTTCTCGTGCAGCTCGTTGACGCGATCGATGAGTTGCACGATCAGCGCGTCCATGCTCTGGAAGCCCTGGCGTGCACGAGAGCCTTCCTCGCCGATCTTGAAGATCTTGCCCTCGGCTTCGTCGAGGATCTGCGACACCTGCCGGCCCTGCGGGTTGAAGGCGGTGGTCGCGATCTCGTCGCTCGCGGCGATCAGCTTGCGCAGGATCGCGCGCTCCCGAACGATCTCGGCGTAGCGGCGCAGGTTGGCCGCGCTCGGCACGCTTTGCGCGAGCGCATTCAGGTAGACGAGGCCGCCACAATCAGCGGCCTTTCCGAGCGTCTGCAGCTGCTCGAAGACGGTGATGACGTCGGCCGGCTTGTTGGCGTTGACGAGGTTGCCGATCGCGGCGTAGATCAGACGATGCTCGAAGCGATAGAAGTCGCTATCGGTCAGCAGATCGCCCGCGCGGTCCCACGCGCTGTTGTCAAGCAGCAGGCCGCCGAGGACACTCTGCTCGGCCTCGATCGACTGCGGCGGCACGCGCAGGCGCGCGACTTCGTCGTCAAGATGGGCGGTGGAGTCTGCAGGCTGGAAGATGGCGGACATCAAGCTGATCCTATGAACACATCGCACTCGGGCGAACCCGGGAAGACCCCTTGTGCACAAACCCCGGGGCAAGCCTGTGCACAGCTTGTGCTCAAGCAGGGGACAAGGCGGGATAACTTTACGCCCGAACGAAAACGGGGCCGGCAATGCCGGCCCCGTTTCTCGAAGCGAAGGACCTTACTGCGTCTCGCCGAGCACCACCACGTTGACTTCGAGCACCACGTCGGTATGCGGCGACACCGTGACAACGTGCTCGCCGACGACCTTCAGCGGGCCATCAGGCATGCGCACTTGCGACTTCAGCACATCGAAGCCGATGCGCTTGAGCGATTCGGCGATGTCATGGTTCGTGACCGAGCCGAAAAGTCGGCCATCGACGCCGGCCTTCTGCGTGATGTGCACAGTGCGTCCGGCCATCTTCTCGCCGAGCGCCCGAGCGGCTTCGAGCTTCTCGTTCGCCGCCTTTTCGAGTTCGGCGCGCTTGGCTTCGAAGTCCTTGATCGCCGACTCGGTCGCGCGACGCGCGCGACGCGACGGGATCAGGAAGTTGCGTGCATAGCCGTCCTTGACCTTGACGACGTCGCCCAGGTTGCCGAGCTTGGCCACCTTTTCCAGCAGGATGATTTGCATGATCTGTCTCCCTTACAGCTTGTGCTGGTCGCTGTACGGCAGCATCGCGAGGAAACGCGCGCGCTTGATGCACGTCGTCAACTGTCGCTGGAAAAACGCGCGCGTCCCGGTCAACCGGGCGGGCGTGATCTTGCCGTTCTCACCGATGAAATCGCGCAGCGTGTCGATGTCTTTGTAGTCGATCTGCTTGACACCGGTGACCGTGAAGCGGCAGAACCGCTTGCGACGGAACAGCAGGGACTGGGTATTGCGCTTGGGCTTGCGGTCCTTCGAGAACCGACCTTTACCACGTGGCGGGGGCATGTTTCACCTCACTTGAATGTCTAACTGAATCAGGGTCCGACCGAAGGCGTTTCGTGTTATCCGCTTCACGCCACTTCGGTCACATGGAATACGACGCCTCGGCCATTGCGCTGTGCACTGATGAAGCCTGCGAAGCCCGTTTCGGCGCCGATCGCGAGTTTCGTCAGCGGCTGTGTGATCTCCCCGATGGCCACCGCCCGGATCTCGACCGAGACCTTGCGAGGATGACCGGCTTCGGTGAGCTGCGATTCGTGCTTCAAGCTCAAATCCAGCGCCGGAAGACCGGCTGGGGTGTATCGCACAGCACCACGCTCCAGCAGTTGCGCCTGCAGAACCAATCGGTTCATGCCGGGCAGCGGCTGTAGCGCTGCGGCCGCGCTCATGCGCGGGCCGTGGCCTCCTGTTGCGCCTGCGGCGGTGGGGACTTGCGCGATTCCTCGCGGTCGACAACCTTCATCATCACCGACGGCGTGGTTTCGGCCTGATCCTTCTTCACCGTCAGGTGACGAAGCACAGCGTCGTTGAAGCGGAAACCCGTCTCGAGTTCGGCGAGCACCTCGGCCGAGCACTCGATGTTGATGCACAGATAGTGCGCCTTGGCCAGCTTCTGGATGAGGTAGGCCATCTGGCGACGGCCCCAGTCCTCGACGCGGTGGACCTTTCCACCGCCCGCGGTCACGACCCCCTTGTAGCGCTCCAGCATCGCTGGAACCTGTTCGCTCTGATCCGGGTGGATCAGGAGCACGATCTCGTAGTGGCGCATTCAAACTCCTCTTGGGTTGAGCCCGATGCCACCGATCGACGGCATTCCAGGCTGGGCAGCCACCCCGCAGCGCGACGGCCGGATGCCGCAGCGCACTTACCGGGTGTGGCAAGGCAAGCCGCAAATTATAGACCGAACGCGTTCGCCGGTGCCTGGGCCTGCGAGACCGGCAGCGACCGTGGGTAGCGCACCGTCTCGGCCAGTTCCTCCTGGGCCGCGCTCGGCGCGCGCGTCACGAGGCTCGCGAGGACGATGACCGCAAAGCCGAGCGGTACGCCGAACACGCCGGCCGAGATCGGCTGGATACCCCACCACAGCTCGAGCGGTGTACGCACACCGAGCACTTCGCGCAGCCACGGCTGCGTCACACCCATGTAGTAGCAGGTCAGTCCGAGGCCGGCAGACATGCCGCAGACCGCGCCCCATTTGTTCGCACGCTTCCAGAACACGCCAAGCACGAGCGCCGGGAAGAACGCCGCCGCCGCAATTGAAAACGCCGCCGACACGAGAAACAGGATGTTGGCTGGCTTCTGTGCAGCGACGCTCGCCGCAGCCAGCGCGACCGCGAGCAGCAGCATCTTGGAGGTCGCGACGCGCCGGCTCGCGGGCGCGTTTGGATCGATCATTTTGTAGTAGATGTCGTGCGAAAGGGCATTGCCGATCGTCAGCAGCAGGCCGTCAGCGGTGGACAGCGCCGCGGCCAACGCGCCGGTTGCGACCATCGCCGTCACCACATAGGGCAGACCGCCGATCGCAGGTGTCGCGAGGACGACGATGTCGCTGTCGATGCTGATTTCGCCGAGTTGCAGGATCCCGTCGCGGTTGATATCGACGATCGATAGCAGCGCCGGATCGGCGTGCGACCAGTGTGCGATCCATGCGGGCAGGCGATCGTAGGGCGTGCCAACGAGGACGTTGAAGACCTCGTACTTCACCAGCACCGCGAGCGCCGGCGCCGTGAGATAGAGCGCGAGGATGAAGAGCATCGACCAGGTGACCGACTCGCGTGCCTGCCGCACCGATGTCGTGGTGTACGAGCGCGCAAGGATGTGCGGCAGCCCGGCGGTGCCGACCATCAGGCAGAACACGAGCGCTAGAAAGTTGCGGCGCGAATCGTCGAAGATCGCGCGCTCCGTCGCGCTGCCCTGCGGGTTCCCGGCAAAGGCCTGCGCATGCGGCGGCATGCCGCCGAGCGGCTTGGCCCGCGCGAGGTCGGCGTCGCGCGAGCGCACCCATAACTCGCGCGCCGCCTCGGTGTTGTGGGGCACGGCGCGCAGGGCGCGCTCCGCGGCTTGGATCTGCGCCAGCGGAGCGTCGCCTTCCTTCAACTCGGCAAGCGTCCTCTGCGCGCGATCGCGCTCCAGGACAAGCGCTGCAGGCACGTTCGCGAGCTTGCGCCCGGTCTCGCTCGCGCGTTCGGCGAACGCCGCGACGACGGCCTGTTCCTTCGGATCGGCGAGCAACTCCTTCTCTCGTGCGGTGATCTTCTCCATCTGCGCACCGTAGACGAGCTGCGGAATCGGCACGCCAGTCTGCTTCACCGAGAGCCACACGACGGGAATCATGTAGGCGAGGATGATGATGATGTACTGGCTGACTTGGGTCCACGTGACCGCGCGCATGCCGCCCAGGAACGAGCACAGCAGGATGCCACCAAGGCCAAGAAAGATGCCCAGCTCGAATGCAACGCCGGTCAAGTGCGTCGTGATCAGGCCGACGCCGTAGATCTGCGCGACGACATAGGTGAACGAGCACAGGATCGCAGCGAATACGCCGATCAGGCGCGGCAGGCTGCCGCCGTAACGCTGGCCGAGAAAATCCGGAATCGTGTACTGGCCGAATCTACGCAGATAGGGTGCAAGCAGCAGCGCGACGAGGCAGTAGCCGCCCGTCCATCCCAGCACGAACGCCAGGCCGCCCGGGTCGCCCGGCGTGCCCGAGAAGCCCTGCAGATACAAGGTGCCCGCCAGTCCGATGAAGGACGCTGCCGACATCCAGTCTGCGCCCGTCGCCATGCCGTTGTAGAGCGCCGGGATACGTCGACCCGCGACGTAGTACTCGACCGCGTTTGTCGTGCGGCTGACAACACCGATGACCGCGAACAACAGCACTGTCGCGACAAGGAAGATGAGGCCGATCCAGGCGTCGGGCAGGCCCATGCGTTCGAGCAGCCCGAGCCCGAGCACGAATGCGATGAAGGCCAGCGTGAAGCCGCCGTAAACGCGGTTGAGCCGGCGCTCGAACGCAACGCCCGACCGGGGTTTGACGGCAGGCTCCGAAGCTCTCATGCGTCGATTGCTGCGGCGCTCGGCGAAAGCGGCGCGGTTCTAGCGCTGCGCCAGACGGCGCCAGGTGGCGACCACGCTGTCCGGGTTGAGCGAGATCGACTCGATGCCCTCGTCCGCCAGCCAGTCGGCGAAGTCGGGATGATCGCTCGGCCCTTGCCCGCAGATGCCGACATAGCGCCCACGACTGCGGCACGCCTTGATCGCGCGCGAGATCAGCATTTTGACCGCCGGGTCGCGCTCGTCGAAATCGTGCGCGAGCAATTCCAGCCCCGAGTCGCGATCCAGCCCGAGGGTGAGCTGCGTGAGATCGTTCGACCCGATGGACATGCCGTCGAAGTGCTCGAGGAACTCGTCGGCGAGCAGCGCGTTGCTGGGTATCTCGCACATCATGATCACGCGCAGCCCGTCGGTACCGCCTTCGGCCGCGCGTCGGAGCCCCCGCTCGGCGAGCATCGCGACGACGCGGCGCGCCTGATCGAGCGTCCGCACGAAGGGCACCATGATCTCGACATTGGTCAGACCCATCTCGCCGCGCACCCGCTTCAAGGCCTCGCACTCCATCGCGAAGGCTTCGCCGAATGCCTCGCTCACATACCGCGACGCGCCGCGAAAGCCGAGCATCGGATTTTCTTCCTCGGGTTCGTAGCGCGAGCCGCCGATCAGCTTCTTGTACTCATTCGACTTGAAGTCCGACAAGCGCACGATCACCGGCTTCGGCCAGAACGCAGCGGCGATGGTGGCGATGCCTTCGGCGAGCTTGTCGACGTAGAAAGCACGCGGCGACGCATGCCCGCGCGCGACCGATTCGACCGCCTTTTTCAGGTCCGGGTCGACATTCGGATAGTCGAGCACCGCCTTCGGGTGAACGCCGATGATGTTGTTGATGATGAACTCGAGCCGCGCGAGCCCCACGCCGGAATTGGGCAGCTGCGCGAACTCGAACGCGAGCTGCGGATTGCCGACGTTCATCGTGATCTTGACCGGGCATGGCGGCAGCGCGCCGCGCTCGACCTCGCTCACTTCGGTCTCGATCAGGCCGTCGTAGATGTGGCCCGTGTCGCCCTCCGAGCAGGCGACGGTGACGAGCGCGCCCTCCTTCAAGGCTTCGGTCGCATCACCGCAGCCGACGACGGCCGGGATGCCGAGTTCGCGCGCGATGATCGCCGCGTGGCAGGTGCGCCCGCCGCGATTCGTCACGATCGCACTCGCGCGTTTCATCACGGGCTCCCAATTCGGGTCGGTCATGTCGGTCACGAGCACATCGCCCGGCTGCACCTGATCCATCTCCGACAGGCTGCGCACGATGCGCACCGGACCGGTGCCGATCTTCTGTCCGATCGCACGCCCCTCGGCCAGCACGGTGCCGGTGCCCTTCAGGCGGTAGCGCAATTCCTCGGTGCTCGAGCTGCGGCTCTTCACGGTTTCGGGCCGCGCCTGAAGGATGTAGATGCGACCGTCGCTGCCGTCCTTGCCCCACTCGATGTCCATTGGCCGGCCGTAGTGCGACTCGATCCTGAGCGCGACCTGCGCCAGCTCTGTCACGTCGGCATCGGCCAGCGAATAGCGATTGCGCTGCTCCAGCGCGGTGTCGACCGTCTTCACGAGCTTTCCGCTTGCCGCCCTTTCTGCGGCCGACGCGAACTCCATCTTCAGCAGCTTGGAGCCGAGGTTGCGGCGGATGATCGCCTGCTTGCCGGCGGCGAGCATCGGCTTGTGAACGTAGAACTCGTCCGGGTTCACCGCACCCTGCACCACCGTCTCGCCGAGGCCATAACTCGAGGTGATGAACACGACGTCCTTGAAGCCGCTTTCGGTGTCGATCGTGAACATCACGCCCGCTGCGCCGAGGTCGGACCGCACCATGCGCTGCACGCCCGCCGACAGCGCAACATCCGCATGCGCGAAGCCCTTGTGCACGCGGTAGCTGATCGCGCGATCGTTGTAGAGCGACGCGAACACCTCCTTCGTCTTCGCGAGCACCTCGTCGATGCCGATCACGTTGAGGAAGGTTTCCTGCTGACCGGCGAAGCTCGCATCGGGCAGGTCCTCGGCGGTCGCCGACGAGCGCACCGCGAACGAGGCATCGGGTTGGCCCTCAACGAGACGTGTGAACTGCTCGCGAATCGCAGCTTCCAGCGCGGGCGAGAACGGCGCCTCCTCGATCCAGCTGCGGATTTCGGCACCGGCCGTGGCAAGTGCCCGCACATCGTCCGCATTGAGCGCTTCGAGCCTCGCGGCAATGCGCGCATCGAGCCCGCCATGCTTCAGGAACTCCCGGAAGGCATGGGCCGTCGTGGCAAATCCGCCCGGCACGCGCACGCCGACCGCCGCGAGCTGACTGATCATTTCGCCGAGCGAGGCGTTCTTGCCGCCCACCGCCTCGACGTCGGTCATTCTCAGGTGTTCAAACGCAACGACCAGGGCGGTCGCCAGATGCGGGTTGGACATGGGAGGGCTCCGTGATGAAAAATCTGGTGCTTCCACCCGGGCCGGTGCGCGCGGATCGTGGCGGCTCTCGCCGACATCGGCAGCGGCGCCGGTGTCGCGCAATCGGGATCCGTGTGCGCGCCAGCGCGATTCGCAACGGATGCCCTCGGGCTCTCGGTAGGCGGCATGGCAGGGTGGATGAGGTGTTGCGTGCGATTCTACGAGGCACGCCTTCGAGGCAGGCTCCTCATCACGCGGCAGAGGTCTCGCATCTGCCTATGATGGCGGCTCGCTTAACCGTTGGCGCCCACCATGCCGAATCACACCGTCTTCTTCGTCTCCGACAGCACGGGCATCACCGCCGAGACCTTCGGCAACTCGATCCTGAACCAGTTCGCGGCCAAGCCGCGCCACGTGCGCCGGCCCTTTATCGATACCGCCGACAAGGGGCACCAGGTGGTGCGCGAAATCAACCACGTCGCCGAGGTCGAGGGAAAGCGGCCGATCGTATTTGTGACGCTCGTCGATCGCGAGGTACTTGACATCGTCAAGACGCACAGCCGGGGACTGGTGCTCGACATGTTCAACACCTTCATCGAGCCGCTCGAGGCCGAGTTCGGCATCACGTCCAACCACCGCGTGGGGCGCTTCACCGACGTCGCGAAGAGCCAGGAGTACACCGACCGCATCGAGGCGATCAACTACGCGCTCGCGCATGACGACGGCCAGTCGGCGCGCAACCTCGCATCGGCAGACGTGATCCTGGTCGGCGTGAGCCGCAGCGGGAAGACGCCGACATCGCTCTACCTCGCCATGCAGCACGGCATCAAGGCCGCCAACTACCCGCTGATTCCGGAGGATTTCGAGCGTGGCGAACTGCCGTCGACGCTCGCGCCCTACAAGACCAAGTGCTTTGGCCTGACGATCGACGCGGTGCGACTGGCGCAGATCCGCAATGAGCGACGACCCGACAGCAAGTATGCGTCGATCGAGAATTGCCGCTTCGAAGTCAAGGAAGCCGAGTCGATGATGCGCCGCGAGGGCATCGCCTGGCTCAGTTCGACGCACAAGTCGATCGAGGAGATCGCGGCGACCATCCTGCGCGATCTGCGGCCGGATCGATTGACGTACTGATTTGCGCGGCCCCGGGTCAGGCGCGTGACGATCGCTGGCGCACGGATTCGTAGAGGCAAATTGCCGCCGCGGCGGCGGCGTTGAGCGATTCCTCGCCGCCCGGCTGCGGAATAGCGAGACACTGAGTGCATCGCGCCAGAACATCGGCACTCACGCCCTGCCCTTCGTGCCCGAGAACCCAGGCGCACGGCCACGGCAACGCGACGCCACCGATCGCCGCCGACGCATGCGGGCTCGTGGCGAGCAGCGGCACATCGAGTCCGGCGAGCGCACCGGGCTCGACACCTTCCACCAGATTCAAAGCGAAGTGCGCGCCCATGCCGGCGCGCATTACCTTCGGTGACCAGAGCGCCGCCGTGCCTTTGAGCGCGACAACCTGCGTGAAGCCGAACGCCGCCGCGCTGCGCAAAATTGCGCCGACGTTGCCAGCGTCCTGTAGCCGATCGAGCACGACAGTCGCGCGTCCCGGGACGATCGCGCCCACGCCAGGCCAGGCGATCGCAAAGCCAATCGGCGGTGTGGACTCGAGCGCGCTCAAAGCAGCCATCAAGGCCGGCGCGACGACGAGCACCGTTTCGGCCCGGCACGCGAGTGCGCGCAGCGTGGGCTGCTCCCAGGCCGGATCGTCGATGACTGCGTGCACCGGGATGCCACCGCGAGCGACATAGGCGGCGCACAAATGTTCGCCCTCGATCCAGACCTCACCCTTCTTGCGATACGCCGTGGGGTCGATAGCGAGCTTGCGCAACTGCTGCCATTGCGGGTTGCTGCGCGAGGTGACGAGCCTGACCGTCGCCATGCGTTCAGTCGCGGCAAACGTCGCGCACCGGCGCGAAGCTGCGCCGGTGCTGCGGGCAGGCGCCATGTGCGCGGAGCATCACCAGGTGCGCACTGGTTGGGTAACCCTTGTGCGCATCAAAGCCGTACTCAGGATACTGTTCGTGCATCTGCACGCACAACCGGTCGCGATGCACCTTGGCGAGGATCGACGCTGCGGAGATCGCCGCGACCAGTGCATCCCCTTTGACAATCGCCGCCGCCGGCATCGCAAGCAGTGGCAGCCGGTTGCCATCGACCAGCACTTTGTGTGGTCGCAGGCGCAGGCCCTGCACTGCACGCTGCATCGCGAGCAGGGTCGCTCCGAGTATGTTGTGCGTGTCGATCTCCTGCGCGCTCGCCTGAGCGATGCAGCAACACAAGGCCTTCGCGCGAATCTCGTCGTAGAGGCTCTCGCGGCGTCGCGCCGTAAGTTGCTTGGAATCTGCCAGCCCCCGGATCCGGTGCAATTCGTCGAGGATCACCGCCGCCGCGACGACCGGGCCGGCAAGCGGACCGCGACCGGCCTCATCGACGCCGGCGACCAACCCCGGCGCGTCGAGACTGAGCGCGGTCTGGTCAGCGAGCCAGGATCTTCTCGATCGCATCGGTCGCTGCCTGCGCCGTGTTGCAGCGCAGGCTCAGGTGCATTTGGGTGAACTGCTCGCGCAGTGCCGCGGCACGCGGCGGGTTGTCGAGCCAGGCGAGCGCCTCGCTGGCGAGACGCTCCGGCGTTGCCTGAGATTGCAGCAACTCCGGCACCGCGAACTTGCCGAGCAGGATGTTGGGCAGCCCGACCCAGGGCTGCAGATTGCGCGGCCGCATCATCAGCCAGGTGATCGGATTCATCACGTAGGTGATGACCATCGGCCGCTTGTACAGCGCGGCCTCTAGGGTCGCCGTGCCGCTCGCGACGATTGCCACGTCGCAAGCAGCCAGCGCGTCGTGCGACTGGCCGTCGACGAGCGTGATCGGCGCACCGCCCGCCTCGCGCGCCATGAGCGTCTCCACCATCGGCCGCAGCCCGGGCACGAGGGGCAGGACAAAGCGCAGCATCGGCCGCTCGCGATGCATGCGCGCAGCGGCTGCGAACAGGCGCGGCGCGATGTAGTCGACCTCCGAGCGCCTGCTTCCCGGCAGCAAGGCGACGACGACAGCATCCTCTGACAGACCGAGCGCCGCACGCGCCTGCGCGCGTGGCACCTCGAGCGGGATCGCATCCGCGAGCGGGTGACCGACGTAGCTCGCCGCGATGCCGTGCGCCTCGTACAGCGCCGGCTCGAACGGGAACAGGCAGAGCACGAGATCGGCCGCGCGCCCGACCGTGTGCACCCTGCCCGCCCGCCAGGCCCAGATCGACGGGCTGATGAAGTGCACCGTGCGAATACCCGCGCCGCGCAGCCGCTCTTCGAGACCGAGGTTGAAATCCGGCGCGTCGACACCGATGAAGAGGTCGGGCTTCTCGCGCAACAAGCGCTCGCCGAGTCGCCTGCGAATGCCGGCAATCTCCGGGTAGTGGCGCAGGACCTCGGCATAGCCGCGCACCGCGAGCTTGTCGTGCGGCCACCAGGGTACAAAGCCCTGCGCTGCCATCTTCGGCCCGCCGATGCCCGCAGCGGACAGCGACGGCCAGCGTGCCTTCAACGCCGCGAGCAGCATGCCTGCGAGCAGGTCGCCCGAGGCTTCGCCGGCAACCATCGCGATACGGGGCGATTCCATCACCGCCGCCGCGCCGCTCAGCGCGCGATGCCGCGTCGTGCGTTCGCGAGGAAGGCGATCATCGCCTCGACGTCGGGCCGGGCCTCGGGAGAAACCTCGGCGAGCGCTTCGATGCGCGAGCGCGCCGCGTCGAGTGTCAACGACTCGCGGTAGAGCAGGCGGTGCATCTGCTTGATCGCTGCAATGCGCTCCGGCGTGAAGCCGCGGCGCCGCAGACCTTCGATGTTGAGGCCGCGCACCGCGAGCGGGTTGCCGTCGACCATCATGAAGGGCGGCACGTCCTGGTTGAGGGCACTGCCAAACCCCGCCATCGCGTGCGCACCGACCTTGACGAACTGGTGGATCCCGGTCAGGCCGCCTATCGTGACCCAGTCGCCAAGGTGCACATGGCCGCCCATTGTCGTGTTGTTGGCCAGCGTTGTGTGGTTGCCGACCTGGCAGTCGTGCGCGATGTGGACGTAGGCCATCACCCAGTTGTCCGAGCCGAGACGAGTCACGCCGCTGTCTTGCGCCGTGCCGAGATTGAAGGTGCAGAACTCGCGCACCGTGTTCCGGTCGCCGATCTCGAGCGCAGTCGGCTCGCCAGCGTACTTCTTGTCCTGCGGCACGGCACCGATGGAACAGAACTGGAACACGCGGTTGTCGCGCCCGATGCGGGTGCGGCCCTCGATCACGCAATGCGCGCCGATCACCGTGCCCTCGCCGATCACGACCTGCGGCCCGATGATCGTGTAAGGCCCGACGCTCACCGACGCCGCGAGCTCGGCCCCGGCATGGACGATCGCGCTCGGGTGGATCGCCGTCATGCGTGGCGCGGGAAGTTCGAATACCGGCCAAACGTGGGCATCGCCGCGCTCACTCCCGCTCGCGCACGGTGCACATCAGCTCGGCCTCGACAGCGAGCACGCCCCCTACCGTCGCACGGGTCTTGTACTTGAAGATGCCCGACTTGGCGCGCAACAGCTCCGCCTCCATCACCAGTTGGTCCCCGGGCTCGACAGGCAGCTTGAACCGCGCACCGTCGATGCCGACGAAGTAGTAGAGCCGGCCGTCGCTCGCCTCCTCGCCTTGCGACGAGAAAGTCAGCAGCGCCGCCGTCTGCGCCATCGCTTCGAGCATCAGCACGCCTGGCATCACGGGCCGCGTCGGGAAGTGCCCGCCGAAGAAAGGCTCGTTGATCGTCACGTTCTTCAGCGCGCGGATGCGCACGTTCGGCTCGATCTCGAGCACCCGATCTACCAGCAGGAACGGATAGCGGTGCGGCAGCTTCTTGAGTATCTGGTGAATGTCCATTGCGCTCAACTCGACTTCTTCTCAAGGGCGCGCAATCGGTTGCGCAGGCTGTAAAGATGCCGAAGCGTCGCGGCGTTCTTTTCCCAATTTGCATTCTCGTCGATCGGAAAGGCGCCCATGTAGGCGCCGGGACGCGTGATCGACTGCATGACGCCGGTGAGCGGGCCAATGTGAACATGGTCAGCGAGCGTCAGGTGGCCACTGACACCCACCGCGCCGGCGAGTGTGCAGTGCGCGCCGATCGTCGTGCTGCCGGCAATGCCGACGCACCCGGCGATTGCGGTATGCGCGCCGATGCGCACGTTGTGCCCCACCTGCACCTGGTTGTCGATCTTGACGCCATCGCCAATCTCTGTGTCGTCGAGTGCGCCGCGATCGATGCAAGTGTTGGCGCCGATCTCGACGTCATCGCCGATGCACACCGCCCCGAATTGCTCGACCTTGATCCACGTGCCTTCGTGCGGCGCGAAGCCGAAGCCGTCGGCGCCGATCACCGCTCCACTGTGAATGATGCCGCGCGCGCCGATCCGGCAGCGCGCGCCAAAGTTCACCCGCGCGGCGAACCTGGCGTCGTCGCCGATGGAGGCTCCGCTGCCGATGACGCAGTGAGCGCCGATCACGGCGCGCGCGCCGATCACGACATCGGCCTCGATCACGCACAACGGTCCCACCGACGCACTCGCGTGGACGCGCGCACTGCCATCCACCTGCGCCGAAGGATGGATGCCCGCGGCGGGACGCACGCCCAGGCGCGCCACCCACCACTGACTCAGCCGCGCGAAGTACAGGTGCGGATCGTCCGTGACGATCGCTGCGCCACGCGCACTCGCCGCTGCGCGCAGCGCAGGCGGGACAATCACGCAGCCCGCTCGCGTTTCGTCGATCAGTGCGCGATAACGCTGCGCCGCAATGAAGCAAAGGGTAGCGGGTGTTGCGCTCTCGAGCGAACCGAGGCGATCTACTTGCAGTTCAGCGTCACCGAGGAGTTCGCCGCCGAACTGCGCGACTATCTCGCCAAGGGCGACGCCGTTCACCGCCGAGGGCGCGCTACTTGCCGGCGTTGAGCGCCTTGATCACCTTGTCGGTGATGTCGACACGCGGGCTGACGAAAGTGGCGTCCTGAATGATCAGGTCGTACTTCTCGGAGTCGAAGATCTGCTTGATCGCCTTGTTCGCGCGTTCGATCACCGCGCCGAGTTCTTCGTTCTTGCGCTGGTTCAGGTCTTCCTGGAACTCGCGGCGACGGCGCTGGAATTCGCGATCCTGTTCGACCAGCTCGCGCTGACGGCGACCGCGCTCGGCCTCCGACAGCGTCGGGGCATCCTTCTCGAGCTTTTCGGATGTCGCCTTCATCCGCGCCCCGGTTTCGGAAAGATCCTTCTCGCGCTTGGAAAACTCCGCTTCAAGTTTGGCTTGCGCCGCCTTCGCGGGCGTCGAGTCGCGCAACACGCGCTCGCCGCTTACGTAGCCGATGCGCAGTTCCTGCGCCTGCGCCAGCGCGCAAGCGACCGTCAACGCGGTCGCAACGGTAAATCTGACGACGAAGCTTTTCATTAGAACGCTGTCCCGATCTGGAATTGGAGTTTCTGGATTCTATCGCCTGGCTGCTTCTTGATCGGTACCCCGTAGCTCAGTTTGAGCGGGCCCATCGGCGAAATCCAGCTCACGCCCATGCCGGCCGATGCGCGCAGGCTGTCGAAAGTCACTTGCTGGTTTTCGCCCCAGACGTTGCCGACGTCGAGATAGCCGAAGATGCGGAACGTCCGGTCGTTGCCGGCACCCGGCACGGGGACGTAGAGCTCGTTGTTGAGGTTGAACCGGCGGGTGCCACCGATGTAGGCTCCGGTGACGTCGATCGGTCCGAGCGAGCCCTGTTCGAACCCGCGCACCGAGCCGAGGCCGCCGCCGAAGAAGTTCTTGAACACCGGGTAGGTCTGACCGTTCAGTCCGGTGCCGTAGCCGAACTCGGTGTTGAACGCGTAGGTGAACTGGCGTCCGATCGGGAAGTAGCGCTGGTATTGCAGGTTCAGCCGCAGGTACTTCAGATCGCCCCCGACCGACCACTCGGCCGTGACGCGCTTCAAAGTGCCGGCGTTAGGCGTCACGGCGCTGTCGCGATCGTCGCGCGACCAGCCGAGCGTGAGCGGTACCGAATTGCTGTTGCGTCCGAACTCCTCGATGTAGATCTGGTAGTTCAGCGGCATGCCGACCAGCGTGCCGTTGATCTGGGTCTGTTCGTAGCCGACGCCGTAGTACACGGTGTCGAAGTCGCTGTAGGGCACGCCGAAACGCACCGACGTGCCGGCGGTCACGATCTGGTAGTACTCCCCCTGACTGTTGATCGGGGTCGTCGTGCGGTAGTACAGGTCGAACGCCCGCGAGATGCCGTCGAGTGTGAAGTAGGGATCCACCGTGCTCAGCACGACCACCCGGTTGTAGCTCGTCGTATTGAACTCGAGCCCGAGGTAGTTGCCGGAACCGAGCACGTTGTCCTGCTTGATCGCGGCGTTGAACGCGATCTGGCTCGCCGAAGAGTAGCCCAGGCCGACCGAGATGTTGCCCGTTGGCTTTTCCTTCACGGTGATCGTCACGTCCACCTGATCGGGCGCGCCAGGCACTTCGTTGGTCTGGATGTTCACCTCGGAAAAGTAGCCCAGCCGATCGACCCGGTCACGCGAGAGCTTGATTCGCCGTGCGTCGTACCACGCCGCCTCGAACTGGCGGAACTCGCGCCGGATGACTTCGTCGCGCGTGCGGTCGTTGCCGGCGACGATGATGCGACGCACATAGACGCGACGTTGCGGTTCGGCGTACAAAACGATCGACACCTGAGCGCGTGCGCGGTCCACCTCGGGACGCGCATCCACGCGAGCGAAAGCGTAGCCAAAGGTGCCGAACAGATCAGTGAAGTTGCGCGTCGTGGCCGCCACTGCCTCGGCGCGAAAGAGGTCACCCGGACGAATCATCACGAGCGACTTGAACTCATCCTCGCGTCCGAGAAAGTCGCCTTCGAGCGTGACACCGGTCACCGTGTACGGTTGACCTTCGCGGATGTTGACAGTGACTGTGATGTCTTCCTTGTTCGGCGAGATCGTGACCTGGGTCGATTCGACCGCAAACTCGAGATAGCCGCGATTCAGGTAGAACGCCTTGAGCGTCTCCAGGTCGGCGTTGAGCTTGACGCGCGAATAGCGATCGTTCTTGGTATAGAAGGTGAGCCAGCCACTCGTCGTCAAGTCGAACAGGCCGCGCAGGGTACTTTCGTCGAACGCCTTGTTGCCGACGACGCGTATTTCGCTGATGTGAGCGACTTCGCCTTCGGTCACGGTGAAGGTGACGTTGACGCGGTTGCGTTCGATCGGCGTCACCGTCGTCACGACTTCAGCACCGTAGAGGCTGCGTGTCAGGTACTGGCTCTTGAGCTCCTGCTCGGCGCGGTCGGCGAGCGCCTTGTCGAACGGCAGTCCTTCGCCGATGCCGACTTCGCGCAGCGACTTGAGCAGCACTTCCTTGTCGAACTCTTTCAGGCCGACGAAATCGACGTTCGCGATGATCGCCCGCTCCTCGACGATGACGACCACCACCGTGCTCTCGATCTCGATGCGAACGTCCTTGTACAGACCGGTGGCAAATAGCGCGCGCAGCGCAGCGGCGCCCTTTTCATCGTTGTAGGTGTCGCCGACGCGAAACGGCAGCGAAGCGAAGATGGTTCCGGCATCCGAACGTTGCAGCCCTTCGACGCGGATGTCGCTGATGACAAAGGGCTCGACCGCCCAACTGCTGGTGACGTGCAGCAGACCGGCGAGCAACAACAGGATCAGGCGAAGCCGGAGGGCTTCAAGGCAAACATTCGGAATGCGCATGCGGGGAGCGTCAGTGCAGGCCCAGCAGGCGGGCCACGTCGTTGTAGAGCGCGAGCGACATCATCAGCAACAACACCGCCACCCCGCCGCGCTGAAGCCGTTCGAGCCAGGCAACGGACACGGGCCGCCCGGTCACAGCTTCGAAAAGATAATACATCAGGTGCCCGCCATCGAGCATCGGCAGCGGCAGCAGATTGAGCACCCCGAGGCTCACGCTGACGAGCGCCAGAAAGCCAAGGTAGTAGGCCAGGCCGAGCTGCACCGACTGCCCCGCGTAGTCGGCGATCGTCAGGGGCCCGCTCAGATTCTTCAGCGACGCCTCGCCGATCAGCATGCGGCCGATCATGCGCAGCGTCAGCGACGACATGTCCCATGTGCGCACGATGGCCTGCGTCAACCCGTCTACAAGGCCGTAGCGCACCGTCACCATCTCAGGCGGTCCGCCGATATAGGCCTCGATGCGCCCGATGCGGTGACCGTCTTCGCCTACGACGATTGCCGGACGGATATCCACGTCGAGGCGTTGCGCGCCGCGCTCGATACGCCACCGCATGGCCGTGGGCTGGTCGCCCTTGGCCGTGGCACGGATCAACTCGCGCAGCTTCGCGCCGTCGGTCGCGGGCGCGCCGTCCACGCTGAGCACGAGGTCTCCGGCGCGCAGCCCGGCTTCTGCCGCCGCGCCACCGGCGTTGACTTGCCCCACAACCGGCGGGTTGAACGGGCCGGCGAGGCCGACGCGCTGCATCAACTGGGCGTCGATCTCGCCAACGTCGTCGCCGCCGAGATCGAGCACCACCACACGCGGCGCGCGACCTGCGGCGTCTGTCACGCGCAGGTGCAGCGGCTGGTGATGCAGCGCTGCTTGCGTGATCGCCCAACGCAAATCCGTCATCGAGCGCACGTCGTCCCACGTCTCGCCGTCGTCCGATTGCTGCTGAACCCAGTCGCCGCCACGCAGCCCCGCGCGCTCGGCAATGCTTTCGCTCACCGGCGAGCCGATGACGGCCTTGACCTCATCGACGCCGATCCAGTTCGCCGCTGCGTAAAGCAGCACCGCAAGCAGCAGGTTGGCAATCGGCCCGGCGGCGACGATCGCCGTGCGCTTCGCGAGGGATTGACGGTTGAAAGCACGGCCGAGCTCGCCCGCCGCGACCGCGCCCTCGCGCTCGTCGAGCATGCGCACATAGCCCCCGAGTGGCAACGCCGCGACAACGAATTCAGTGCTTTCGGGGGTGCGCTGACGACGCCACACGACGCGGCCGAAGCCAACCGAGAAGCGCAGCACCTTCACCCCGCACGCCACCGCGACGCGATAGTGGCCGTACTCGTGCACCACGATGAGCACTGCGATCGTGAGGAGAAACGCAAGCGTTGCCGCGATCATCGGGCCATCTCCGCCGTGAAGCGCGAAGCCTCGCCGCGTGCGCGCGCATCGAGCTCGAGCAGTGCGCCGATCGACGCCGCGCTGTCCGCATCGGGCCTGACGCGATCGAGTGTGTGCAGGTTGACCGAATGGATCTGATCGAAACGAATTGCGCCGGCGAGGAAGGCCTCGACCGCGATCTCGTTGGCCGCATTCAGCACCGCGGTGCTGCCTCCCGGCGCGCGCAGGCTGTCCCACGCGAGACGCACGCCGGGGAATCGATCGAGATCGATCTCTTCGAAAGTCAGGTTCGACATCGCGGCCACGTCGAGCCGGGAGGCACCCGACTCGATGCGTTCAGGAAACGACAGCCCATAGGCGATCGGCACCCGCATGTCGGGCGTGCCAAGTTGGGCGAGCACCGAGTTGTCGCGGCACACCACCATCGAGTGCACGATGCTCTGCGGATGGATGACGACGCGGATTTGTTCAGGCGTCAGCTCGAACAGCCATCGCGCCTCGATCACCTCGAGCGCCTTGTTCATCATCGTCGCCGAATCGACCGAGATCTTGCGGCCCATGACCCAGTTCGGGTGCGCGCAGGCTTCGTCAGGCGTCGCGTCGCGCAAGCTCGCCAGGGCACGCTCGCGAAACGGCCCACCCGACGCGGTGAGCACGATGTGGTCGATGCGCGCGCCCCAGCACGTCCGATCCTCGGGCAGGCACTGGAAGATCGCCGAATGCTCGCTGTCGATCGGCAGCAGTTGGGCGCCGCCCTCGCGGACCGCCTGCATGAAGAGCGCGCCGCCGACGACCAGCGCCTCCTTGTTTGCCAGCAGGAGCCGCTTGCCGGCGCGCGCGGCGGCCAGGCATGGCGCCAGCCCGGCGGCGCCGACGATAGCCGCCATCACACTGTCGACCTGCGGGTGTGCCGCGATCTCGGCCAGCGCCGCCGCGCCGCTCAGCACTTCGGTCGGCACGCCGTCCTCGCGCAACGCAGCGCGCAACGAGCGGGCCAGCGCTTCGTCGGGCAGCACCGCGAAGCGCGGCCGCCAGCTGCGGCACTGCGCCCCGAGGTCTTCGAGCCTGCTATTGGCGCTCAGCGCGAACACCTCGAATCGATCCCGGTGGCGCGCAATCACGTCGAGCGTGTTGACGCCGACCGATCCGGTCGAACCGAGGATGCAGACGCGTTGGATTGCCCTCATTGCATCATGCTTCGATCAAGCGCCAAGCGACAACTGGTGCAGCGCAAGTGCGAGCGGCACGACCGGCAACAACGCGTCGATGCGGTCGAGCACGCCGCCGTGGCCGGGCAGCAGACGGCTGCTGTCTTTTGCGCCAGCAGCGCGCTTGACGAGGGACTCGACGAGATCACCCACGACGCTCATTGCAGCCAGAAAAATCAGCGCAACGACCGCACCGACGACGCCCACTCGGGCAAAAAGCAACGCGTATAGGCTCTTCGAATCGACATTGAGCTGGGTGTCGATCAGGTTCGTCCAGATGAACGCAAGCAGCAGTACGCCAACCATGCCGCTCCAGACGCCCTCCCAGCTCTTGCCCGGACTGATCGCGGGCGCGAGCTTGCGACGCCCAAAGCGGCGGCCACCGAAATAGGCGGCGATATCCGCCATCCACACGAGGCATAGCACCGACAGCAGGAAGTTGACGCCGATCGCGCGAGCGTGCGCGAACGCGAGCCACGCCAGCGCGAGCGCGACAACGCCCGTCGCCTGGCGCGCCAGCGCGGCATGACCCGACCAACCGGCAACGCCCTGGCGAATCGCCCAGGCTCCGCCGAGGACCCACAGCAGCATCGCGAGCCACCAAAGCATCGCGGGTGGCGCCATGAACCAGCCGAACTCGACGGCACCAATGCACAGGGTCAGCACCAGGATGGCGAGGATCAGCGCGCCGAGATCGCGCAGGCCGTTCAGGCGCCCCCACTCCCAGCCTGCGGCGGCAACCATCGCGAGCGTAAAAAGCGCGAACGGCCATGCCACGTCCGCAAACAGCGCGGGCAGGAGCAGCGCGAGCAGGACGGCGGCGGTGATGACGCGCTGCTTGAGCATGTCAGTGCGGCGCCAGAAGGGTCCGACGACGGACGTGCACGTCAGCTGTCGGCCTGATAAGCGACGGCATTCACGGGAGCGCTCTCTCGCACCTCGCCGAAGCGCCTGTCGCGCCGTGCGTAGGCGGCGAGCGCCGCGTCCAACTCGGTGTCACCGAAATCGGGCCACAGGCAGTGCGTGAAATAGAGCTCTGAGTACGCTGTCTGCCAAAGCATGAAGTTGCTGACGCGGATCTCGCCGCCGGTCCGGATGAACAGGTCTGGGTCCGGCGCGTAGCTCATCGCCATGTGGCTCGCCAGCAGCGCCTCATCGATCTGGTCGGCCGGCGTGCCGGCCTCGACGATCCGGCGACAGGCCTGCACGACGTCCCACCGGCCGCCGTAGTTGAAAGCGACCGACAACGTGATGCGCGTGTTGTGCGCCGTCGCCTCCTCGGCCTCTTGCCAGGCTGCGCGAAGCTTGTCCGAGACGATGCTGCGGTCGCCGACGATGCGAATCCGAACGCCGTCGCCCGCCAGCTTGGCGAGGTACTTGGAGACCGCGACCAGCACCAGGCTCATCAGACCCGAGACCTCGTCACTCGGGCGCTTCCAGTTCTCGGACGAAAACGCGAACACGCTCAAGTGTTCGATGCCGCGATCCGCGCACGACTGCACGATGCGCACCAGCGCATCGACGCCGACCTTGTGACCGTAGACGCGCGGCATGAAGCGCTTGCGCGCCCAACGGCCGTTGCCATCCATGACGATCGCGACGTGGCGGGGCACGAGGGCGTGCTCGTTCGGGCGCGCGGCGCGCGGTTCGGACTCAGATTCGTCCATGGCGGGCTTCGGCGGGTCAGGTCGGCGTCGTCACGGCCGCGTCAAACTGCCATGATCTCCGCTTCCTTGGCAGCAACGATGCGGTCGATCTCGCCGATCATGCGGTCGGTAAGCTTTTGCAGATCGTCGAGCGAACGACGCTCCTCGTCCTCGCCGATCTCCTTGTCCTTGAGCAGGCGCTTGGCGTGCTCGTTGGCGTCGCGGCGCAGGTTGCGTATCGCGATGCGCGCCTCTTCGCCGGCGTGGCGCACGACCTTCGTCAGGTCGCGCCGACGCTCCTCGGTCAGCGCCGGCATCGGCACGCGCAGCAGGTCGCCCTGCGCCGCCGGGTTCAGGCCGAGATCGGACTCGCGGATCGCCTTCTCGATCTTCGCGCCCATACCCTTCTCCCAGGGCTGCACGCTGATCGTGCGCGCGTCGAGCAGCGTCACGTTGGCGACCTGACTGATCGGCACCATCGAGCCGTAGTAATCGACGTGGACCTGGTCCAGGATGCCAGGGTGCGCGCGCCCGGTGCGGATCTTCGTCAACTCGGTCTTGTAGGCATCGATCGAGCGCTGCATCTTCTGCTCGGCAGCATTGCGGATGTCTCCAGTCGTCATTCAAATCGCTCCTCAAACGTGGACGAGCGTGCCCTCGTCCTCTCCCAGCACGACGCGCTTGAGCGCGCCCGGCTTGAAGATGCTGAATACCTTGATCGGCAGCTTCTGGTCGCGGCACAGTGCAAACGCGGTGGCGTCCATGACCTTCAGGTTGCGCACGATCGCCTCGTCGAAGCTGATCTGCGCGTAGCGCGTCGCAGCAGCGTCGATCTTCGGATCGGCGCTGTAGACGCCATCGACCTTGGTTGCCTTGAGCACGATCTCCGCCCCGATTTCCGCGCCGCGCAAAGCCGCCGCCGTATCGGTCGTGAAGAACGGGTTGCCGGTGCCGGCAGCGAAGATCACGACTTTGCCTTCCTCGAGGTACTGCAGGGCCTTGGGTCGCACGTAGGGCTCGACGACCTGCTCGATCGAGATGGCTGACATGACGCGCGCGGTCATTCCCTCCTGGCGCATCGTGTCGGCCAGCGCAAGCGAGTTCATCACCGTCGCCAGCATCCCCATGTAATCGGCCGTGGCCCGGTCCATGCCGACCGAGCCGCCGGCAACGCCGCGAAAGATGTTGCCGCCGCCGATCACGACCGCGACCTCGCAGCCGAGTTGCGTTACTTCCTGGACCTCCCGGACCATCCGGACGATCGTCGCGCGGTTGATGCCGTAGGCGTCGTCGCCCATCAGGGCCTCGCCCGAGAGCTTGAGCAGGATGCGCTTGTACATCGGCATGCGGTGGGCCCCTGGAAGGCGGTGGTGGGTCAGTCGGGAAGTCTAGCGTGACGCCTGTCAGGCGCCCTTGGCTGCGGCGACCTGTGCGGCGACCTCGGCCGCGAAGTCGTCGACCTTCTTCGCAATGCCTTCGCCCACGATGTACATCGTGAAGCCCTTCAGGCTCGTGGCCTTTTCCTTGAGCATCTGCTCGACGGTCTGCTTGTCGTTCTTGACGAAGGCCTGCGCGTAAAGGCTGACTTCCTTCAGGTACTTCTGCACCGAGCCTTCGACGCGCTTGGCGACGATCTCGGCGGACTGTACCGGCTTGCCTTCGGCTTTGGCCTTCTCCGCATCCTCGGCCGCCTTCATCGAGGCGACGCTGCGCTCTTTCTCGATCAGCGCGGCCGGCACGTCGGTCGACGCCAGCGCGACCGGCTTCATTGCCGCGACGTGCATCGCGACGTCCTTCGCCGCAACGTCGTCACCGGTGTATTCGACGACGACGCCGATGCGCGTGCCGTGCAGGTACGAGATCAGCTTGGCGTCGCCGGCGAAGCGCTTGAAGCGGCGGATCGACATGTTCTCGCCGATCTTGCCGATCAGCACCGCTCGCCGCGCCTCGACCGTCGTGCCGTCGATCTCGAGTGCCGAGAGCGCCTCGACATCGGCCGGATTCTTCTGCGCGATCAACTGCGCGAGCGCCTTGCCGAAGGCGAGGAAGTCGTCGTTCTTGGCGACGAAGTCGGTCTCGCAGTTGAGCTCGACCATCGCGCCGGTCGTGCCGTCGATGTGCACCGCGACGATGCCTTCGGCCGTGATGCGCGACGACGCCTTGCTCGCCTTGCTGCCGAGCTTGACGCGCAGCAACTCCTCGGCCTTCTCCATGTCGCCGGCGGCCTCGGTCAGTGCCTTCTTGCATTCCATCATCGGGGCGTCGGTCTTGGCGCGCAGTTCGCCGACCATGCTTGCGGTAATTGCAGCCATCTTGGGTCTCGTCTCTCCGTATCTGAATGGATGTGAAAAAGGGGCCTCGCGAGCCCCTTTGTCTGCCTGTCGCGTCTCGTGACCGCGGCAGGCGGGCGCCAGGGTTCAGGCGCCTTCGCTGACTTCCACGAACTCGTCGCCGTCGGCGGCAACCGCCTGCACGAGGTCGTTCGTCGCGTTGGACTTGCCCTCGAGCACGGCGTCGGCGACGGCTTTCGCGTAGAGCGCGACGGCCTTGGACGAATCGTCATTGCCCGGGATCACGTAGTCGATGCCGATCGGCGAGTGGTTCGTGTCGACGATCCCGATCACCGGAATGCCGAGCTTCTTCGCCTCGGCGATCGCGATCTTGTGGTAGCCGACGTCGATCACGAACATTGCATCGGGCAGCGCCGTCATGTTCTGGATGCCGCCGATGTCCTTCTCGAGCTTGGCAAGCTCGCGCTCGAACATCAGCGCTTCCTTCTTGATGCGGATCTCGTTGCCGGCCTCGATCTGCGCCTGCATGTCCTTCAGGCGCTTCAACGAGCCCTTGACAGTCTTGAAGTTCGTCATCATGCCGCCCAGCCAGCGCTGATCGACATAGGGCATGCCGCAGCGCTGCGCTTCGAGCGCGATTACCTCGCGCGCCTGGCGCTTGGTGCCGATCATGAGGATGGTGCCGCGGCGCGAAGCCAGCTGGCGAATGAATTTCATCGCCTCTTCGAAGAGCGGTTGCGTCTTCTCGAGGTTGACGATGTGGATCTTGTTGCGATGGCCGTAGATGTACGGGGCCATCTTGGGGTTCCAGAAGCGCGTCTGGTGTCCGAAGTGGACGCCGGCTTCCAGCATCTCACGCATGCTGACTGTCATGAAGGTTCCAAAGGTTGGTTCTAAAATCCGGCCTGAATTGCAACCGGATGATCCAGTTGCAACACCTTTCGAGTGCCGGGTTTGCGATTTGTCGATCCTTGCGCCACTCGGCCCGCATTGGCGGCGAACTCTCCGCGAACGGTTCGTGCTGAGGGCATCCAGATAAACCCGTGGAGTATAGCAGGACGATGACGCCCGAAGTGATGGACCTTGTCTCGGCACGTGCAGCGATCGAGGCCGGACGCGCCCGCAGCGCCGCGCTGCTGCAGCGCTCGCAGGTCGACAGCGCCGGGCCTGCCGCGCGACTGGCATTCATCCGCCGCTTCGACGGGGCTGCCGATGTCGCCGCGTTCGTCGATGCACAACAGCGGGCCGGTGCGCCCCTGCCGCCGCTCGCCGGCCTCGCCATCAGCGTCAAAGACCTGTTCGACGTCGCCGGCCAACCGACAACCGCCGGTTCGATCGCGCTTGCCGGCGCCGCTGCAGCAAGCGCCGACGCGCCGGTCGTCGCCCGCTTGCGTGCGGCGGGCGCCGCGCTCGTCGGCCACACGAACATGACCGAGTTCGCGTTCTCGGGCGTCGGCATCAATCCGCATCACGGTACGCCGGCCAATCCGGTCACGGCCCGACTTGACGCCACACCCCGCATTCCCGGCGGCTCGACCTCAGGTGGCGCGGTCTCGGTCGCGGCCGGTGCCGCGTGGGCAGCGCTCGGGTCCGACACCGGCGGCTCGATACGCATCCCGGCCGCGCTCCAGGGCCTGGTCGGATTCAAGAGCACGGCGCGACTCGTGCCGACCGCGGGCGCGATCCCGTTGTCGACGACGCTCGACACCGCATGCGCGATCACACTCTCGGTGCGCGACGCCGTGCTGCTGCACGAGGTCATTGCCGCGCGCAAGGTGGCCCTCGCGGGCCGCCCTGTCGACACATTGCGCTTCGCGCTGCCGACAACGACGCTGCTCGACGCAATGGATGCCAGCGTCGCGACGAGCTTCACCCGCGCGGTCGATGCGCTGCGCGCCGCCGGCGCGAAGATCACCGAGATCGCGCTGCCCGAACTCGCCGCGCTCAGCCAGCTTCAGGTCTCGGGTGGCTTTGCGGCCGCCGAATCATGGGCCTGGCACCGTCGGCTTCTCGCATCCCATGCGGCCGACTACGACCCGCGCGTCGCCTTGCGTATCCGCCGGGGCGAGGCGATCAGTGCCGCGGACTACATCGACCTCTGCAACGCACGCGCAGCATGGATCGAGTCCATGACGCAGCGGCTGCGCGGATATGACGCGCTGCTTTCGCCGACCGTGCCGGTCGTCGCCCCCGAACTCGCGCCGCTTGTCGCGAGCGACGACGCATTCCATGCGGCGAACGCGCTGCTGCTGCGCAACCCATCGGTCGTCAACATGCTCGACGGCTGCGCGCTCTCGCTGCCCTGCCACGCGGCGGGCGAGATGCCGGTCGGCCTGATGGTCTGGAGCGGCGCGATGCAAGACGATACGGTGCTTGACGCGTCGCTTGCGATCGAACGCGCGCTCGCCGAAATGCACGCAACCGCGCTGCGCGCCTGACGATGCGCATCGCCATCGTCGGCGCCGGCATCATCGGCGTCACCACTGCCTACGAACTCGCGGCCGATGGCCACGAGGTGACGGTGTTCGAGCGCCGCGGCAGCGCGGCAGCGGAGACGAGCTTCGCGAACGCCGGCATCGTTGCCCCCGGCTACGTCACACCCTGGTCCGCGCCCGGCATGCCGCTCAAGGTCCTGACCCAGCTGTGGGCACGCCACGCGGCCGTGCGACTGAACGCGTCGCTCGACGGCGCGACGATCAGCTGGATGTGGAAGTGGTGGCGCGCCTGCAATGCGCGCCGCTACGCCGCGAACCGCGCTCGCATGCAGAGGCTCGCGATGTTCAGTCGCGAGCGGCTGCATGCACTAACGCGCGGCCTGCAGCTCGACTATGAGCGCAGCGATGGCTACCTCGTGCTGCTTCGCGGAGCGCGCGATCTGGCGGCAGTGCAGCCGGGCTTGGCCGTACTGAAGGAACTCGGCGTCGATTTCGATGTACTCGACGCCGCGGCCTGCCTGCGCGTCGAACCGGGGCTCAACGCCGCGACGCCCCTTCACGGTGGCATCTATCTGGCCAGCGACGAGGTCGGCAACTGCCGCCAGTTCGCGCTGTTGTTGCGCACGCATGCCGAGCGACTGGGCGTGCGTTTCCGCTTTCACACGACCGTGCGCGCGTTGCATCCAGGCGCCCGGCCGCGCGTGACGCACGAACACTTGAGCCCGGAGGAGACGACGCGCTTCGGCGGCGCCGGCGACGCTGCTTCGCGCGAAGGCCTGGCGACGGTGCCGATGGCACTTGGCCCCCTCACCGACGAGTTCGACGCGGTCGTCGTCTGTGCTGCGCTCGGTGCGCCGGCGCTCCTCATGCCGCACGGCTTGAAGCTGCCGCTCGTCGCGGTCCACGGCTACTCGATCACCGCGCCTCTGCGCCACATCGACGATCACGCCGACTTCGGTCCGCGCTCCGCCGTGATGGACGAGCGTTACAAGGTTGCCATCACCCGCCTGGGCAAGCGGGTGCGCGTCGCCGGCAGTGCGGAGATTGGCGGTTCGGCTACACGCCACCACCCGGGCGCAATCGCCACGCTGCACAAGGTGCTCAACGACTGGTACCCCGGCGCAGCACGCATGAGTCAGGCGCAGCAATGGAAGGGCGCGCGCCCGATGCTGCCCGACGGCCCGCCTGTCCTCGGCGCGAGCGGCATCGAAGGCGTGTGGCTCAACCTCGGCCACGGGTCGAGTGGCTGGGCGCTCGCCTGCGGTTCGGCGCGGGTCGTCGCCGACGCGATGGCCGGACGCCCACCGCCCGTGGATACCGAGGGCCTCGACGTTTCCAGACTCCGAGGTTGAGCGCCGGCCCGCACGTGCCCTGCCCGGACCGGCGCCGCCGCGAGGTCGAAAGGCCGCGACGGCCAGCGCCGCGCGCCAGTGGCGCAGGCGTCGCCACAACAGCGGCGTGACGAGCAACAGGCCGCTCAACGTGCTCGTGGCGCCCGGCACCACCATCAGCAGCTCGGCAACGACGCGGACGCGTTGCTCCAGCCTCGTCATCTCGACCACGAAGTTCGGGGTCAATGAAGGCTGGAAATGAAACACAATTCGAAACGCAATCGCAGCTGGCATGCCCCGAGGCATCACCGTCTGGTACAGCGTTCATCTGTCGCCGCGTCGACCTGCCAACTTTCGCGAATTTCTTGATGCGCAACGTCACCTTCCCCGAGAAGGCGCTGCCGCTGCACGGCGCCGCCACCAGCCGCGCAATCGAGCAGCAGGCACAGTCCGCGCTGCCCGCTCACACCTTGATGCGCCGCGCCGGCATGGCGGTGGCGCGCCTCTCGCTTGCCGTCGCACCGCACGCGGGCAAGGTCTGGATTGCCGTCGGCCCAGGCAACAATGGCGGCGACGGGCTCGAGGCTGCAATCACACTGCGCCAGTCCGGGCGCGAAGTGCGTGTCACGTGGCTCAGCGATGCGGCCGCGCTGCCGCCCGATGCCGCCGATGCGCTGCGACGCGCGCAGGCCGCGGGCGTCGAGATCGGCGACGCGAGCGCGCCGCCAATGCAGACGCACGACCTCGCAATCGACGCGCTGCTCGGCCTCGGCGCGACCCGCGCGCCGCAGGGGCGTCTCGCGGAACTCATCGTCGAGCTCAACGCCCTGCCCTGCCCGGTGCTCGCGGTCGACCTGCCTTCGGGACTGAACGCGTGGACGGGCCAGCCGCTGGGCGAAGCCTGCGTCAGGGCGACGCATACGCTTGCGCTGTTGACACTCAAGCCTGGGCTCTTTACCGGGCACGGGCGCGACCTGGCGGGGGAGGTCTGGTTCGACGATCTCGGTGCCGACGCAATCATCCAGTCAACCGACGCCTGGTTGACGGGCGCCGATGCGTCGCAGTCCATCCAGACGCATCGCTTGCACGCGCAGCACAAGGGCAGCTTCGGCGATGTCGCCGTCGTCGGCGGCGCGCCCGGCATGACGGGCGCGGCGTTGCTTGCTGCGCGCGCAGCCCATGCGGCTGGCGCCGGGCGGGTGTATGTCGATCTGCTGGACGACGGGAAACAAGCGGTGGCGCTCGACGCCGCGCGTCCCGAGTTGATGTTTCGCCACGCATGGTGGCAAGGCACGCCCGAGGTGATTGCCGGCGCGACCATCGTCTGCGGCTGCGGCGGCGGTGATGCAGTGCGCCCGGCGCTACCGCGCCTGCTGAGCCTGGCCAGCCGCCTCGTGCTCGACGCCGACGCGTTGAATGCGATTGCAATCGATGAGGCGCTTCAAGCGCAGTTGTCGGCGCGTGCAACGCGCGGCCATGCGACCGTGCTCACCCCGCACCCGCTGGAAGCCGCGCGCCTGTTGGGAAGCATCGCGGGCGAAGTACAGGCCGATCGCCTGCAAGCCGCACGAACGCTGGCTGACCGCTTCGGCTGCGTCGTGCTGCTGAAGGGATCGGGCAGCGTCATTGCCGCGCCGGGGCGCGCACCCTGGGTCAACCCGACCGGCAACGCCGCACTCGCGACCGCCGGCACCGGTGACGTGCTCGCGGGATGGATCGGCGGCCTGTGGGCTCAGGACGGCACCGCCGCGCGGGCCTTCGAAATCGCCGCTGCGGCCGCGCACGCGCACGGTGCGGCGGCCGATACCGCCCGTGTCTCGCCGCTGCGTGCGGCGGATCTCGTCGAGCGGATGTTGTCGTCGCACAGCGCCGCACTGCTCGCGCCGCGATGAGGCTTCCCGCCGCGCATGCATAAGGCCACAATGCCGACGAGCGCGAGAGCTCGCGCGCCGAGACAGGCGAATCGTCATGAAAGAACTGCTCGAGCCGGTGCTGAAGCAACTGCCCAGCTATGTTCCGGATCTGGGCAAGCTGGTGACGAAGCCGAAGACGAGCATCGGGCGCTGGATCGAGGAAGAGCAAGGCACGCTCACCAAGCCGGTGATCTTCGTTGCCATTTCGGTTGCGATCGGCTTCCTGCTCCAGTTGCCTCGTGTCGAGAGGGACCAGAGCCTGACCACGATGGTCGCGGCGATGGCCGGGTTCAAGATCGTCGCGTTGATCGTCTTTGCAGCCGTCATTCATGGGCTCTTCAGACTGGTTGGCGGACAGGCGAAGTTCATCGCGACGTTCTCGGCCTACCTCTACGCCGTCAGCCCCCTCTACATGGTGCTCGTGCTGTTCGACCTCGCCACGCAAGGGGTTGTGCGCGGCTACGACAACCCGGAGTTCGCTGCCCTGTTGTCCATGGACCCCTTTCTGGAAGCCAACCCGAAATTGTGGAAAGATTTCGAGGCAGCCCGACCTGACCTCGCCCTGACCTACAGCCTGCTCATGTTGTCCAAGCTCTTCGTCGCGCTGGGCTGGAACGTCGCATGCTGGGGCGCGTTTCGCCAGCTTCACGGGGCAAATCGGCTGCGAAGCGGCCTGGTAGGGGTCGCAACGCTGTTCGCGTTCTACCTCTTCACGCGGGGGATGGAGCTGATCCTGCGCGGGATGTTCGGCCCGCAACTTCCGGGGATTCAATAGGCGAGCACATCGACGGCGCCGCGTCCGCGCTGGCGAGGCGCGCGACGCTGTTCAGTTGATCGCAGCCGAGCCGGGTGCCTGTGCGCCGGGAGGGCTGAAGAGACCGCCGACGTCGACCGGATCGAAGTGGTATTTCAAGCCGCAGAACTCGCAACCGATCTCGACCCGGCCCTGCTCGGCGACGATGTCGTCCACTTCGGTCGCGCCGAGCCCGAGCAGCATGCGTCCGACGCGCTCGCGAGAGCAGTTGCACGCGAAGCGTGGCGCGGATTCACCGGCCTGCCGTTCGAAGCGGCGCAGCGGCTCTTCCCAGAACAGGCGGCGCAGCAGGCTTTCTGACGACAGCGTGAGCAGTTCCTCGTCCGTCAGCGTCCCGGCAAGCAAGGCGATGCGCTTGTAGTCCTCGTCCAGCCCGATGCGGTCCTCGTTGCGCGCGCCGGCGAGGTTGCCCGCACCGCTCACGGGCATGCGCTGGATCAGCAGGCCGGCGGCGATCTCGTCGTTCGCGGCGAGCACGAGCCGTGTGTCGAGTTGCTGGGACTGCAGCATGTAGTGCTCAAGCACCTGCGACAACTTCTGCAGCGGCTCGCGACTGTCGCCATGCAGCGGCACGACGCCCTGGTATGCCTGCTGCCCGGGCTGCCGGCCTTGCGGGTCGAGCGTGATGGCGCAGCGCCCGCCGCCGTGCACGTTGAGCAGTGCCTCGAGCTGCGCATCGGCCGCGATCTCGCCGATGACGCTCGCCGTGGCTCGAAACGCGAGATCGTGCTGTACCTCGGCAACCGCGAGCTTGACCGGCCCGTCACCGAAAACCTGGAGCACGAGCGCGCCCTCGAAGCGCAGGCTGGCTTGCATCAGCACGCTCGCGGCGGCCATCTCGCCGAGCAGCGAGCGCACCGGCGCGGGATGCACATCGCCGCCCTGGCGGCGGCGCAGCACCTCGCGCCAGTCGTCCGTCAGGCGGACCAGCATGCCGCGCACCGGCACGCCGTCGAACAGGAAGCGCTGCAGCTCGCTCATCCGACGCACTTCAATTCCGTGCGAAAGCGCCGCGCATTCTCGACGTAGTGTTCGCTGCCGCGGCGAACGTCCTCGGCCTGCTCGGCCGTGACTTCGCGCACGACGCGCGCCGGACTGCCGACGATCAGCGAGTTGTCCGGGTATTCCTTGCCGGCGGCGATCAACGCGCCGGCACCGACGATGCAGTTCCGACCGATCTTTGCGCCATTGAGCACCACCGCCTGCATCCCGATCAGCGTGTTGTCGCCCACCGTGCAGCCGTGCAACATGACAAGGTGCCCCACCGTCACGTGGTCGCCGATCATTGTCGGAAAGCCGGGGTCGGCGTGGACGACGCTGCCGTCCTGCACGTTCGAGCCGACACCGATGCGGATGTGCTCGGTGTCGCCTCGCAACACGGCACCGAACCAGACGCTCGAATCGGCCGCCATTTCGACGCGGCCGATGACCTGCGCGCTGTCGGCAACCCACGCGCTGTCCGCAATGCGAGGTGCCATGTCGCCAAGTTGGAAAAGTGCCATCGTCATCCTTGTGCGTGAACGGATAATTCTACGAATGAACCCCCGCCTGCAGGCCCTCGAGGTCTTGTGCCTCGTCGAGCCGACGAGCAAGGCGCGGGCCGCGCGCGATCTGTTCGAGGCGCTGGACGTCGACTCGATCGACGCAGGGGCTTGCCTTGTCGCGCCGAACGAGCTGCCCGGAAGACCTGTCTTGCCGCGCCTCGTGTCGCCCAAACAGGTGCCGTCGCGATCCGCCGCAACGCGTGAAGGCCGCGCCGCGCTGCTCCATGCGATCACGCACATCGAGTTCAACGCGATCAATCTCGCGCTCGATGCCGTCTGGCGCTTCGCCGGCATGCCGCGCGAGTTCTATCGCGACTGGCTGCGCGTCGCGTCGGAAGAGGCCCTGCACTTCACGCTGCTGCGCGAGCATCTGCTGACACTCGATCACGACTACGGGGACTTCGACGCTCACGACGGTCTGTGGACCATGGTCCAGCGCACTGCTGGGGACGTCACCGCGCGCATGGCGCTCGTGCCGCGCACGCTGGAAGCGCGCGGGCTCGACGCCACGCCGCCGTTGCAGGCCAAGCTCGCGCGCTCCGGCGATGCGCGGGCCGTGGAGATCCTCGACATCATCCTGCGCGACGAGATCGGGCACGTCGCGATCGGCAACCACTGGTACCGCTGGCTGTGCGTACGCGACGGGCTAGACCCGCAGGAGCACTATGAGTTGCTCAGCCGGCGCCATGCCGCGCCGCGTTTGCGCGCACCGTTCAACACCGATGCGCGCCGCGCAGCAGGCTTCACCGAAGCCGAGCTCGCCCGCCTTGCGCTGCAAGCCTGAACTGAAGGAGCTGCGTGCGACGCCGCCTCAGCACCGCTCACGGCATGTCGAAGAAGTAGCGCTTCAAGCCCGCGAGGATCATCTCGACGGCGATCGCCGTCAGCACCAGGCCCATCAACTTTTCCATCGCCGAGATGACGGAATCGCCGAGCAGGCGCCGGATGCGCCCGGCGAGCAGCAACACCGCTCCCGAAATCGTCATCGCCACGACGAGCGCGCCGATCCATTGCACGACCTGCCCCGGCTGGCGCGACGCGAGCAGCAGCACGGTGGCCATGGCCGACGGCCCGGCGAGCAAAGGCACCGCGAGCGGAAAGATCAGCGGCTCGCGCCCATCCTCCAGTCCGTAGGCACTGCTGCCCGTTGCGAAGATCATGCGGATCGCAATGATGAGAAGGATCACGCCGCCTGCCACCTCGAGCGAGCGTTCGGACAGATGCATCAGCTTCAGGAACGGGCCGCCGAAGAACATGAAGCCGAACAGCACGAGAAAGGCAATGCTCACCTCGCGCACCGCGACCCAACGCCTCCGCTCGGGTGCGACACCGCGCATGATCGGAATGACGATCGGCAGGCTGCCGAGCGGGTCCAGCACCAGCAACAGCAGTACCAGCGCGGAGACGAAGCTGTGTTCCATGGCGATGCGTGGCGACGGCTGTGCGCAGGCTCAGCGCCCGCGCATGAAGAGCGCGTCGAGCTCGCGCAGGCTGACCTGACGCCACGTCGGCCGGCCGTGATTGCACTGGTCGGCGCGCTCGGTGCGCTCCATGTCGCGCAGCAGCGCGTTCATCTCGGCCAGCGTGAGTTGCCGGTTCGCTCGCACCGCGCCGTGGCAGGCCATCGTCGAGAGCAGTTCGTTTTGCGCACGCTGCAACACGCTCGTCGCGTCGTACTGCGCGAGTTCGGCAAGCACGCTGCGCGCGAGCGCTACGCCGTCGCCGCCAGCGAGCGCCGCTGGCAGGCTGCGCACCGCGAGTTTGCTGGCCGACAGCGGCGCGACATCCATTCCAAGCGCCAGCAAGTTCCTGGCCTGCGTCTCGGCCGTCGCAATCTCCTGCGGCGTGGCAGCGAAGGTGAGAGGAATCAACAAAGTCTGTGACTCGATGCCGCTCGCGGCGAGCCCCGCCTTCAGGCGCTCGTACACCACGCGTTCATGCGCGGCGTGCATGTCGACGATCACGAGGCCGGCCTCGTTCTCGGCCAACACGTAGACACCGCCGATCTGCGCCAGCGCGCGGCCGAGCGGCCAGGCGCCGGGTGGCAGCGACGTGTCGTCCGCAGGGCCCTCCGCCGCGTCTTGCAGCAGCCGCCAGCGTGTCCACACGCCATGCGCCAGCTGCCTCGTGCGCGTGCAGCACCGCGAGTTGCTCAAGCGCCAGACCGGCCTGAATCGGCGCCGGCCGCCAGGCCGAGCCCGAGCCGACGCTTGCGCGATCACCGGACCAGGCGGCGCCGAACGGGAGCACTGCGGCCAGCGCGCCGGTTCGTTCCGATCCGCTGGGCAGTTCGGCCCCCACCAGCGCGCGGGTCGGCGCCAGCGCCGCCTCGACCGCGTGACGCAGCGCCTGGTGCACCTCGCGCCCGTTACGAAAGCGCACCTCGATCTTGGTCGGATGCACGTTCACGTCGACGCCGTCGGGGGCGATGTCGATGAAGATCGCGTAACTGGGCTGGCGCGCGCCGTGGAGCACGTCTTCATAGGCCGAACGTACGCCGTGCGCGAGCAGCTTGTCGCGCACGAAGCGCCCGTTGACATAGAGATATTGGTGATCGGCACGCGCCCGCGCGGCGTCTGCCGTGCCGGCGCGCCCGCTGATGCGCAACAGGCCGAGATCGATCTCGACTGCTCGGCTGTTCGCGATGAACGTTTCCCCGAGTACATCGCGCAGACGCGGCAGCGCGCCGCCGGCAACCGCGCGCCATTGCTGTTGGAGCTTGCCGTCGTGCCACACGGCAAAGCTCACGTCGGGTCGCGCGAGCGCATGGCGACGCACCGCTTCCAACGCGTGAGCCAGTTCGGTGTTCTCGGTCTTCAGGAACTTGCGGCGCGCCGGCGTCGCGAAGAACAGTTCACGCACCTCGACGCTCGTGCCCACCGCGCGTGCCGCGGGCGTCAGTTCGCCGCTGCGCGCATCGATGCGCTGCGCATGCGGCGCGTCCGCCGCGCGGCTCGTGATCGAGAGTTCGGCGACCGATGCGATCGCGGCCAGCGCCTCGCCGCGAAAGCCCATCGTCGCCACGCTTTCCAGGTCGGCGAGCGTCGCGATCTTGCTCGTTGCATGGCGTCGTGGTGCGAGCGGCAGCTCGTCTGCCGCGATGCCCGAACCGTTGTCCTCGACGAGGATCGCGCGTACCCCTCCGCCAATGAGACGCACGGTGATCTCGGTCGCACCCGCGTCGAGCGCGTTGTCGACCAGTTCACGCACGACGGAGGCCGGACGCTCGACGACTTCGCCGGCCGCGATCTGGCTCACGAGTTCGTCGGGCAGTTCACGTATCGCGCGGCGTGGAGCTTGCTGGGTCGATAGCATCGTGCGGCATTGTAGGAAGCGGCGGCACGGATAATCCGCGCCATGGACTTCATCGCGTACCTGATCGATTTCATCCTGCACGTCGACCGCCATCTGTTCGACTTCGTTCAGAACTACGGCGCCTGGGTCTACGCGCTACTGTTCCTGATCATCTTCGTCGAGACCGGGGTCGTCGTGATGCCCTTTCTGCCAGGCGATTCGCTGCTGTTCGTCGTCGGTGCGATGTGCGGGGTCGGCATGATGAGCCTGCCTTTGTCGATCGCGCTGCTCACGGCCGCCGCGATCCTCGGCAACCAGAGCAACTACGCAATCGGGCACTACTTCGGCCCACGGGTGTTCCAGTGGGAAACCTCGCACTGGTTCAACAAGCGCGCCTTCGATCAAGCGCACGCGTTCTACGAGAAGTACGGCGGCGTGACGATCGTCGTCGCGCGCTTCATGCCCTTCCTGCGCACTTTCGCCCCGTTCGTGGCCGGCGTCGCGCGCATGACGCGATCAAAGTTCACGTTCTACGACGTCACGGGCGGCGCGCTCTGGGTCGGCGGTGTGACGACAGCGGGCTACCTGTTCGGCAACCTGCCGTGGGTGAAGGAACACCTCGACAAGATCATCTGGTCGGCGATCCTGATCCCGGGGCTTATCGTGATCTTCGGCGCCTGGCGGGCGCGGCGCAAGGCGTCGCTCACAAGCGCCCCCTGACGCAAAGCTCGCACGGCTTCGTACAGCACATTCCGGGGTGCGCGTCTCCGCGCAATCGGCTACTCTCCCGGGCAGGTCGACAGGCGAAATCCAGTCGTTTCCACCGCCAAGTCCAGCAGCCGCAATGTTCGCAAGCTCCAAGCTTGCCCCGCGAGGAGCGCCCTTGAAAGCAACGCCACTACCCTTGCACCTGCACGTGCCCGAGCCTAGCGGGCGCCCCGGGCACGGCACGGATTTCAGCTACCTGCGCGTGTCACCTGCCGGCGCGGTGCGCAAACCGCCGGTCGACGTCGCGCCGGTGGACACCGCCGACCTGGCGCGCACGCTCGTGCGCGTCCTCGATGATGACGGTCGTGCCGTCGGCCCGTGGGCGCCCCAGGTCGATGTCGCGCTGCTCGTGCGCGGCCTGCGCGCGATGCTGCGCACGCGTGCGTTCGACGCCAAGATGCTGATCGCGCAGCGGCAGAAGAAGATTTCTTTCTACATGCAGTGCCTGGGCGAGGAAGCGATTGCCATTGCGCATGCACTTGCGCTGCGGGACGGCGACATGTGTTTCCCGACCTACCGCCAGCAGGGCCTCCTGCTCGTGCGCGACGACATCGACATGGCGGAGTTGATCTGCCAACTGATGAGCAACGGCCGCGACCCGTTGAAAGGCCGCCAGCTGCCGGTGATGTATTCCTACAAACGCGCCGGGTTCTTCACGATCAGCGGGAATCTGGCGACGCAGTTCATCCAGGCCGTCGGCTGGGGCATGGCTTCGGCGATCAAGGGGGACACGAAGATCGCGTCGGCCTGGATCGGGGACGGCGCGACGGCCGAGTCCGACTTCCACACCGCCCTCACCTTCGCCCATGTGTACCGCGCGCCGGTGATCCTCAACGTCGTCAACAATCAGTGGGCGATCTCGACTTTCCAGGCGATTGCAGGTGGCGAGGCGACGACCTTTGCCGCACAAGGCGTCGGCTGCGGCATCGCGTCGCTGCGGGTCGACGGCAACGACTTCCTCGCCGTGCTTGCCGCTTCGCGGTGGGCCGCGGAGCGCGCGCGCAGCAATCTCGGGCCAACGCTGATCGAATGGCTGACCTACCGGGCCGGCGCGCATTCGACATCCGACGATCCGTCGCGCTACCGGCCGGCGGACGATGCGAAGCGCTTCCCGCTCGGCGACCCGATCGCGCGACTGAAGCAGCACCTGATCGGCCTCGGCGCCTGGTCCGAAGACCAGCATGACGAAGCACGCAAGGAATTCGAAGCCGAGGTCAGCGCCGCGCTGAAAGAGGCCGAACGCCACGGCGGCGCGCTGCTCGACGGCCACACGCCGCCGATCGAATCGATGTTCGAGGATGTCTACAAGGAGATGCCGCCGCATTTGCACGAGCAGTTGCGCCAGGCACGCGAGTTTTCCGAACAGACTTCGCACAACGCGAAGTCGGGAGCCTGAACATGGCCAAGATGACCATGATTCAAGCCCTGCGCTCGGCGATGGACGTGATGCTCGCGCGCGACTCGAACGTCGTCGTCTTCGGCCAGGACGTCGGCTACTTCGGCGGCGTGTTCCGTTGCACCGAAGGCTTGCAGACGAAGTACGGCCGCTCGCGCGTGTTCGATGCACCGATCTCCGAGGGCGGCATCGTCGGCTCGGCGATCGGCATGGCAGCGTATGGGCTCCGCCCGGTGGTCGAGGTGCAGTTCGCCGACTACTTCTACCCCGCATCGGACCAGATCGTCTCCGAGGCGGCGCGCCTGCGGCACCGCTCCGCGGGCGACTTCACCTCATCGATCACGATCCGCATGCCGTGCGGCGGTGGCATCTTCGGCGGCCAGACACACAGCCAGAGCCCCGAGGCGCTGTTCACGCACGTCTGCGGGCTGCGCACCGTGATGCCGAGCAACCCGTACGACGCCAAGGGGCTGCTGATCGCATCGATCGAGAACGACGACCCGGTCATCTTCCTCGAGCCCAAGCGCCTCTACAACGGCCCCTTCGATGGCCACCACGACCGGCCGACGGTGCCGTGGTCGCAGCATCCTGCGAGCGAAGTACCCGAGGGCCACTACACCCTGCCGCTCGACACAGCCGCGATCGTGCGGCCCGGAGCCGATCTGACCGTGCTCGCCTACGGCACGATGGTGTTCGTCTCGGAAGCTGCCGCGGCGGAGAGCAACGTCGACGCCGAGATCATCGACCTGCGCACCCTGTGGCCGCTCGACTTGCCGGCGATCGTCGCATCGGTGAAGAAGACCGGGCGTTGCGTCATCGTGCACGAGGCGACTCGCACCAGCGGCTTCGGCGCCGAGCTTGCCGCCCTGGTGCAGGAGCACTGCTTCTATCACCTCGAAGCGCCGATCGAGCGCGTGACGGGCTGGGACACACCCTATCCGCACGCACAGGAGTGGGCCTACTTCCCGAGCCCGGCGCGCGTCGCGGCGGCGTACCAACGCGCGATGGAGGCGTGATGAGCGCACACACGATCAAGGTGCCCGATCTGGGCGAAGGCATCGCCGAGGTCGAACTCGTCGCCTGGCACGTCAAGGTCGGCGACGAGGTGCACGAAGACCAGGCGCTTGCCGACGTGTTGACGGACAAGGCGACGATAGAAATCCCGTCCGCAGTGGCCGGTCGCGTGCTCGCGCTCGGCGGCGAAGTCGGCCAGGTGCTCGCGGTGGGGGCCGAACTGATCCGGATCGAGCGCGCCGATGGCAGCGCGCCGGCCGCGAGCGCCCCGGCAGCCGCGCCAGCACCCGCGGCCCAGGCCGAGCAGCGCGTGCCGGCGCCTGCGGGCACGGCGCCAGCGCCGGCGCCCAAGCCTGCACCCGCGCCGTCGCCGCTCGCTGCGCCGGCACCTTCGACCGGCGCGGCGACCTCCCCCGCCCGCAAACCCGGCAGCAGGCCCTCCGCATCCGGCGACGCACCAATCGCCTCCCCCTCGGTGCGGCGCCGTGCGTGGGAACTCGGCATCGAACTCAAGGACGTCGTCGCGAGCGGGACAGCCGGGCGCATCATGCAGGCCGACCTGGACGCTCACGCCGCCGCGCACGGCGCCGGACGGCCGGTCGCGGCCGCGCAGCGCGGTGTACAGCGCACCGACGAGGTCACGATTCCGGTGATCGGCCTGCGCCGCCGCATCGCGATGCGCATGCAGGAGGCCAAGCGCCGCATCCCGCACTTCAGCTACGTCGAGGAGGTCGACGTCACCGAAGTGGAGGCGTTGCGCGTCGCACTGAATGCGAAGTGGCAGGGCGAACGCGTTCGGCTCACACTGCTGCCGTTGCTGATGCGTGCGGTGGTGCTCGCGGTGCGCGAGTTCCCGCAGATCAATGCGTTGTTCGACGATGAGGCCGGCACCGTTACACGCCATGGCGCGGTGCACATCGGCATCGCGACGCAGTCCGAGCACGGTCTGCTTGTGCCCGTCGTGCGCCACGCGGAGGCGCTCGACCTGTGGGGCGCCGCGTCCGAAGTGGCGCGGCTCGCCGACGCGGCCCGTACCGGGAGCGCGACGCGCGACGAACTGAGCGGCTCGACCATCACGATCACAAGCCTCGGCGCGCTTGGCGGCATCGTGACGACCCCGGTGATCAACCGCCCGGAGGTCGCGATCGTAGGCGTCAACCGCATGGTCGAGCGCCCGATGATCCGCGGCGGCGCAGTCGTGCCGCGTCTGCTGATGAATCTGTCGTCGTCATTCGATCACCGTGTGGTCGATGGCATCGACGCGGCACGGTTCGTGCAGGCCTTGCGTGCGACGCTCGAGACACCGGGGCTTCTGTTCGTCGAATAGCACCTGGCGAAGCGCGACGAGGTGCCGACCCCGCACCCTGGCTGGCGACGCGCAGCCAACTTCGTGCCCGCGCAGCGCGGAGATGCCCCGCCTCGCGCAAGATGCGTACATGAAAGAAGCTCCCTCCTCAGTGCCTCCTGCAACCCATCGGCGTGACGCCGACCTGCGAGGTGCGGGCCGCCTCGCGATCGACGCGACAATCGGGTTGACGAGCCTGATCGAGAACCTGCATCACAACATTGCGCGCGTGTCCGCGCCGCTCGGTGCAGCCTCGGAGGCCCCGACGAGCGGCATCACTGGTCTCGTCTATCGCAGCGTCCGCGGCGTGACACGCCTCGTCGGCGGCGGCCTGGACGCACTGCTGGGGCAACTCGGCCCCCTGCTCCGGTCCACCGGGTCGAACTCGTCACCCCAGCGCGAGGCGGTGCTCGCCGCGCTCAATGGTGTGCTCGGAGACTACTTGCAGGCGAGCGCCAACCCGCTGGCGATCGAGATGCGCGTATTGCATGACCGCGCTCCGCTTCAGATCGACGCCGCGTCGATCGCCCGCGCGCTACCCGCGGCGCGGCGCCGAGTGTTGCTGATGGTGCACGGGCTGTGCATGCATCCGGGTCAGTGGCGCCGGCTGCGGCCCGGCGGCGCCTTCGACCTCGGTGAAACGCTGGCGGCCAAGGGCAATTTCACACCCCTGTACCTGCACTACAACACCGGCCTGCACGTGTCGACCAACGGCCGCCTGCTCGCCGATCTGCTCGAGGAGCTGCAGCGTGCATGGCCAACGCCGCTCGAAGAGATCCTGATCGTCGGCCACAGCATGGGGGGGCTCGTGGCGCGCAGCGCCGCGCACCAGGCGCTGGCGCGAAACGATCGCTGGCCACAGCAGCTTCGCGCCATGGTCTTTCTCGGCACGCCCCATCACGGCGCTCCACTGGAACGCGGCGGACACTGGATCGATCTGATTCTCGGCGCCAGCCCCTACACCGCGGCATTCACGCGCCTGAGCAAAGTGCGAAGCGCCGGTATCACCGACCTGCGCCACGGCAGCCTGCTGGACGCGGACTGGGCCGGCGCCGACCGTTTCGCACACGGGCATGACACGCGCGTGTATGTGCCGCTGCCAGTCAACGTCGCTTGCTATGCCATGGCAGGAACGCTCGGCCCCGCGCCTGATAACTTGCGCGGCAAGTTGCTCGGCGACGGCCTCGTTCCGCTTGCGAGCGCACTCGGCAAGCACAAGCAGGCAGGGCGTTGCCTTCGTTTCGAGCCGGGACGGCAGTGGATCGGGCAGGGATTGAATCACCTCGATCTGCTCGCCAGCGACGCCGTTCTCGCCCAATTGAGTGCCTGGCTGATAGGGCCGCGCGGTCTCTCCTCCGCGCAGGCACCGGCGTGACGAGCGCCCCCCGGCGACTCCCCTTTCGGTGCGCTTGACTCATGCGCACCGTTCGTGGATTAACCCGTACACTTTGGGAGTATGGCTGCGGATTGCTGCCTAAGAGAGAAGGCCGTGCGTTGCGCCGGATGCATTCGCCAGAAGGCGGATCGTGCCGGAAGGTCCGTGCGCCGCGCAGCCGAAGTGTTGCTTGACACACGTGAGTGCCAGGAGGTCCGGCCGTAGGCCAGCCCATGAGTGAATTGCGTGCGCTGCTGCTGACCGACGTGGTCGACAGCACCAAACTCTCGGAAGTGATGGGCGACGAGGAGATGGCCGACCTCTGGGCTGCCCACGACCGGGTCGCGCGCGATCTTGTGCAGGCAAAACGCGGCCGCGAGATCGACAAGACCGACGGCATGTTGATCATGTTCGACGCGGCAGCAGACGCGATCGAGTATGCGATGGCCTACCACGCGGCATTGCGCGAGCTGCCTGTGCCGCTGCACGCGCGCGCCGGGCTCCACGTGGGGGCCGTCATCCTGCGTGAGAACAGCGCCGAGGACGTCGCGCTCGGCGCCAAGCCGCTCGAGGTCGATGGCCTGGCCAAGCCGACCGCAGCGCGCGTGATGTCGCTCGCACGCGCTGGTCAGACCTTGTTGACACGCGAGGCGCGCGACGAGCTCGGCAGGACCGAACTCAACGTGGAATCGCACGGCCACTGGCAGATCAAGGGTGTGGCCGCCCCGATCGAGTTGTTCGAGGTCGGCAATCCCGACACCCGGCTGCAGGCACCGACCGATTCCGAGAAGGTGTATCGCGTCGTGCGTGCCGGCGAGTGGTGGATGCCTGTGAAGGACATCCCGAACAACTTGCCGCACCAGGGCACCTCGTTCGTCGGCCGCGAGCGGGAACTCGGCGAGGTCAAGGCTTACCTCGAGAAGTCGAGGCTGATCACGCTGCTGGGCATGGGCGGCCTCGGCAAGACGCGGCTCAGCCTGGAGGTTGCCGCCGAACTCCTGCACGCCTTTCCCGATGGCGTGTGGTTTCTCGATCTTGCACCGCTGCGCGACGCGGAACTCGTCTTCACCGAAGCCGCGCAGACGCTCGGTGTGCACGAGGAGCCCGACAAACCGCTGCTGCAAACCTTGTGCGCCCACCTGAAGCAGCGCCGTGCGCTGCTGATCATCGACAACTGCGAGCATTTGATCAAGGCCTCGGCCGACCTGGCGGCCGCGGTGCTGAAGGCCGCGCCACACGTGCGGCTCCTCACGTCGAGCCGCGAGGCGTTGCGCGTGCCCGGCGAGCAGTGTTATCCGGTGCGGCCGCTGCCCGTGCCCGGCAGGGGTGCGGGCATCGAGGCGCTGATGAGGTCCACCGCGGTGCGCCTGTTCGTCGAGCGCGCTCAGCAGCACAAACCATCGTTTTCGCTGAATGCAAAGGAGGCGCCCGCGGTCGCCGAGCTGGTCGCGCGGCTCGAAGGTATTCCGCTCGCGCTCGAGCTGGCGGCGGCACGCGTCCGCGCCCTCACGGTCGCCGAGATCAACAGCCGTCTGAAGGACCGCTACAAGATCCTGACCGGCGGTGCACGAGTGCTACAGGAGCGGCAGCAGACGCTGCGCGCGCTGGTCGATTGGTCCTACGATTTGTTGAGCGAAGCTGAGCAATGCGTTCTCGCTCGCCTCAGCGTATTTGCAGGCGGATTCGATCTCACTGCGGCTGAAAGCGTGTGCGGGGTCGACCCGATCGACTTCGTCGACGTGCTCGACATCCTTGGCTCGCTGGTCGAGAAGTCACTCGTCATGCTGGAAGAGCGCGACGACTCGGGGCGCTACCGGATGCTCGAGACGATCCGCGACTACGCAAGCGAGAAGCTCTCACTCACAACGGAATCTGCCGACGTGGCGGCCCGCCATTGCGAGCACTACTTCGCTCTGTCCAAGGAGGCCAACCACGGCATGATGGGGCCGGATCAGGCCGAATGGATACAGCGCATCGAAGCCGATCTCGACAACGTGCGCACCGCGGCTGCCTTTGCCCTGGCAGGGGGCGTCGACGCGGTGATCGTCGTGAAGATGACCGTTGCGATGCAAGGGTTCTGGACCCTGCGTGGCTACGCGACCGAAGGCCGCAGCATGGTTCGCGCCGCGCTGGCCCTGCCGGCCATACAGGCCTCTGACATCGCGCACGCGTGGGCACTCTATGTTGGCGCTGCGCTCGCCGAAAGCCAGAGCGATCATGCTGAAGCGCGCCGCATGCTCGAAACCTGTCTTGACGCTGCGTCGCAAACTCGGTAACCCAAGCGATATTGCGGCCACCCTGTCGACCTTGTCACTCGCGAGACTGCAGGGCGGCGACGCCGAAGGTGCGCTTGCGAACGAACACGAGGCGCTGCAATTGTTCCGCGATCTTGGCGACCGCAGCGGCGAGGCCATCGGCCTTATTCATCTGGGGCAGATCCGCGCGTACCTCGGCGACACCGCCCGCGCACGCGAACACCTGGAGGAGTGCCTGACGATCGCGCGCGAACTTGAGCATCAGGAAATCCAGGGCGAATGCCAGCTCCAATTGGGCGAGGTGGCGTTCGACGATGCCGATTGTGCGCAGGCCGTGCTCTGGTTCAAGCGCTCGCTTGACGGTCTGCCGCGAGGCGGCAGACAAGCGCGGTGAGGCCAACGCCTTGCGCTGGCTCGGCAAGGCCGACTTGCAAGAGGGCGATCTCGTTTCGGCGCGAGTCAAGGCTCGACGAGGCCGTGCGCGCGTTTCGCGCCTTCGAGATGTGGGAGGAACTGCTCGGCGGCCTTGATGACCTCGCCGCGCTGATCCACCGCGAGGGGCCGGCCGACCTTGCGGTGCGTATCCTCGCTGCGGCGGCAATGGCGCGTAAGCGCCTGCGACTCGTGCGTTCGCCAAAGACCGAGGGAAGAGCTCAAGTGCTGGCCGCCACCTTGCGCGACTCGCTCGACGAGCCGGCCTTCGAATCACATTGGAACGACGGCTGCGAATGGGAGATCGACCACGCGATCGAACTCGCGTTGTCACCCAAGCTCGACTCAGGGCGTCACTGCATAGGCCCGCGCCATCCGGCTCAGGCCGATGCGGCAGGGCCGGTCGCCCGGCCCAGCGACCTAACGCTGCCGACGCCGTGCGACGAAACCGATCGCGGCCAGCCCGGCGAACATCAGGGCATAGGTCCCGGGCTCGGGCACCTCGGGGGTGAAAATGATGAACGGCGTGCCGTCGGGCGGGTTGTAGTCGCTCACGCCCCAGGTGACGGGGCCTCCGGGAGGATGCGAGACGTAGAACATGCCCGCCACATCGTTGTCGAAGAAGAGCTTGAAGTCGGTGTACGGGCCGCCAGCGATCGGCAATGTCGATGCCACTGAATAGAGGAAAGTGCCGTCCACGCCGGCAAGCGAGCCCTCCGTGATCGTCATGCTGTTGACGGCCATCGAAGGCATAGCGAACGAGAGCGATTCATGATACGCAGGGTTGTCTGGGATCCGACAGCTTGTAGAACCCCACATCCGCGCTCAGGATCGACATCCCGCCCGACGAGCACGGATCGCTGTTGAGGACAGTGCCCGAAAGTGCAAGGCACGCATCGGGCACATAGAAGCTCGCGACCCCGTTCCAGCCGAGGTCAGGGAACGCGGCGCCAAACGCCGGGTCCCATGCGCCGCGATACACGATGGCGTTGGCAGATGTCGCGCATGTCAGCGCTGCAATAGCGAGCGCCGCCGCAGCGCACTGCTTTGTCTTGATTGCGAATCCAGTCGTCATGACAGTTCCCTCATTTGAAGTACCGAACCTGCACGCTCTGCGCGCGATTCGCGCACGCGGCAAGTGGATGCGGTCCAGTTTATGCGTTGACCCTGCCAGGGTCCAGCAATCTGCCCCCCCAAGATCGGGGGGTCGAATCCGCATCGGCGCCGCAGGGAGTCGAGAGGGATGACTCAGGCAGCCGCCTGCACAATCATCTGCACCCGATCGCGGCCGTTGTATCGATCAAGGCTCAGCCGGTAGGCGAGCCGCGCACGCGCGGGCAGGGGCTCGCTGCGGCCGAACCAGATCGCGTCGCGCACGACGCCGCCGTGGCGCAAGGTGAGCTTGAGGTGCTTCTCTCCGACCCGGCGCTGACTCAGCACGTCGACATCGTCCACCCAGAGGGGCGCGTCGAATGCCTGACCCCAGACCTGGGCCTCGATGGCCCGAACGGTCTCGATCCCGAAGTGCTCCGCGCCGAGCGGCCCGTCGTTTGCGAGGCGGCGCGCCAGCAGCGAGGCGTCAAGTTGCTCCGTCGCGACCCGCTGCAGCTCGCGCTCGAATTCCTCGAAGCGCGCTTCCGTGATCGTGCAGCCTGCTGCCATCGCGTGCCCGCCAAAGCGATACAGTAGCCGGGGCGCGCGCTTGCTCACAAGATCGAGCGCATCGCGCAGGTGAAAGCCCGCAATCGAGCGCCCTGAACCCTTGAGCAAGCCGTCTCGTCCGCGCGCGAACACGAAGGCCGGACGGTGAACGCGGTCCTTCAGCCGTGACGCGAGGATGCCGACCACCCCTTCATGGAATGTCGGGTCGAAAAGTACCAGCGCCGGCGGCGGCTCGGCATCGGATTGCAACATCGCTTCGAGCGTCGCCTCGGCCTGCTCACGCATGCCGGACTCGACCTCGCGGCGTTCGCGGTTGATCGCGTCGAGCGCCTTCGCAAGTTCGGCCGCGCGCGCATGATCGTCGGTCAGCAGGCACTCGATGCCGAGTGTCATGTCGGCAAGCCGCCCGGCAGCATTGAGACGGGGCCCGACTGCAAAGCCGAAGTCGAACGCACCGGCGTGCGCCGCGTCGCGCCCAGCGGCAGTGAACAGCGCAGCAACGCCCGGCTGCATGTGGCCGGCGCGAATCCGCTTCAGGCCCCGTGCAACGAGGCGCCGGTTGTTGGCGTCGAGTTTCACGACGTCGGCCACGGTGCCGAGGGCGACCAGATCGAGCAGCGCTTCGAGTCGCGGCTGCGTCTCGGTGCCAAACGCGCCGCGGGCGCGCAACTCGCCGCGCAGCGCGAGCAATACGTAGAACATGACGCCGACGCCTGCCAGGTTCTTGCTCTCGAATCCGCAGGCCGGCTGGTTCGGGTTGACGATCACGTTCGCTTCCGGCAGCACCACAACGTCGCCCGCGAGCGCCGGCAGGTGATGGTCGGTGACGAGCACGTCGATCCCGCGCGCACGCGCGTGGGCGACTCCCTCCAGGCTTGCGATGCCGTTGTCCACCGTCAGCAGCAACGCCGGCAGCCGCGGCTCGCAGGCCAGGTCGACGATTGCGGGCGTGAGCCCGTAGCCATGCAGCGCGCGATCGGGCACGACGTAGCGCAGGTTGGCGGGCGCAGCGCCGAGCAGGGCTAGGCCGCGCAACGCGACCGCGCACGCCGTGGCCCCGTCGCAGTCGTAATCGGCAACGACGCAGATGAGCGAGCCTGCTGCAATCGCATCGGCAAGCAATCGCGCCGCATCCTGCGCGCCGCGCAGGCCGTCAGGCGGCAAGAGACGCGCCAGGCTGTCATCCAGTTCGTCGGCAGAGCGCACTCCACGCGCGGCGAAGAGGCGCGCGAGCAGCGGCGAGACGCCGGCGGCCTCGAGTGCCCACGCCACGCGCGGCGGCACTTCGCGTTGCACGAGTGTCACGGCGTCGCTCACAAGGCCTCCAACGTGGACGTGATCGGACTCACGTCCGCATCGCGCCAAACCACCGCGACCACAGGGACTGCGGAAGCGACTCGAAACGCTGCGCATTGCGTTCGCCGCACAGCGTCAGCGTGAGCCTCTCGCCGCGCGTCGCCTGCTGCATCAGGTCGGCCAGAGGCCCAGCGTCGAGCGACCGCCATGCCTCGGCCCAGGCCGCCCAGTCCGCCGCCAGCGCGGCGGTACGCAGCGACTCGTCGATCCAGAGCCCATGCATCGGCGCCGCGGTCTGCGCCACACCGCAGCCGCTGAGCCAGAACGAATTGACCGCCAGCGCACCGCGCGCTTCGCGTGCCGCGTTCGTCGCGTCCGTGTAGAGCAGCATCTGGACTTCGCTTTGCAGCCGGCGGATGCGCGCAACGCGAGGATCGGGCGGCATCCAGATGTCGACGTTCCGACCGATGACACGGTCGATCGCGGCACACGGCATGTCGCGCAGCGAAGCGTGCGCCGCATACCAGCGCAGCGGCGCACCATATTCGATGCGCCAGCCCTCGCCCTCGAACAAAGGGCGCACGGCCGCCAGCAGGGCGCGCGATTCGGGCTCGCCAAGGCCGAGTTCGGCGGGATCGACGAGCGCCACGTGATCGGCCGCAAGGTGCCAGTGCGCCGGCGTCAGCAAGCCCCACGCAAGCTCATCGCCGGTGTCGACGCCGTCGTCGGCGGCCTGCCGCGCGGCCCACGGCAGGCAGCCGTCTGCGGCGTGCATGCCGAGCGCAGTCGCGAGAACGCGCTCGTGTGGCATGGACAGCGCATACGCGTCGCCTTCATCTCGAACGGTCGGCGTCAAACGCGTGAGCAGGCGCGACAGATGCGGAAGTTGCAGATCGCGCAGCGTGTGGACGCAGCCCTCCGACAGCGTCGAGGCAAACGCGATCGTCAAGTGCATCGATTGATTATCCGATGCAAGCATGACGGCCTTGCGTGAAACATTCGTGGACGACATCCGTGCGACGATGCATGGCACCCGTCTTCCCGAACGCCCGCGACATGCAACGCCCCCGCCTCCCCTCTGCGATCTGGGCGCTCGGCTTCGTCAGCCTGCTGATGGACGTGTCGTCGGAGTTGATCCACAGCCTGTTGCCGGTCTTCATGGTGAGCGCGCTCGGCGCGAGCGCGCTCACCATCGGACTGATCGAGGGCGCGGCGGAGGCGACCGCGTCTGATCGTGAAGGTGTTCTCGGGCGCGCTTTCCGACTACTTCGGCCGGCGCAAGCCGCTTGCCATCCTCGGCTATGGCCTCGGTGCGCTGTCCAAGCCGCTCTTCGCGCTCGCGCCGGGCGTCGGCTTCGTGCTTGCGGCCCGACTCATCGATCGCGTCGGCAAGGGCATTCGCGGCGCGCCGCGCGATGCGCTGGTTGCCGACATCGCGCCGCCGTCGATGCGCGGCGCGGCGTTCGGCCTGCGCCAGTCGCTCGACACGGTCGGTGCGTTCCTCGGCCCGCTTCTCGCCATCGCATTGATGCTGCTCTGGGCGAACGACTTTCGCGCGGTGTTCTGGGTCGCAGTGCTTCCAGCCGCGCTGTCGGTGTTGTTGCTCGCCCTCGGCGTGCGCGAACCCGATCGCCCGCGCGGCGAGAAACGAGTCAACCCGATCCGGCGCGACAGGCTGCGTCTGCTTGGCCGCAACTACTGGTGGGTGGTCGCGGTCGGCGCGATGTTCACGTTGGCACGCTTCAGCGAGGCCTTTCTGGTGCTGCGCGCCGCCGACGGCGGACTGCCCATCGCATGGACGCCACTCGTGCTCGTCGGCATGAACCTTGTCTATTCGCTCGCCGCGTATCCGTTCGGCAAGCTCTCCGACACCGCGGGTCACGCCCGATTGCTCGCGCTCGGTCTCGTGGTGCTGATTGCGGCGGACACACTGCTTGCATTGGGAACGCACTGGGCGCCCCTATCGGCCGGCATCGCACTCTGGGGTCTGCATCTGGGCATCACGCAAGGCCTCCTTGCAAGAATGGTGGCCGACGCTGCGCCAGCCGATCTGCGCGGTACGGCCTATGGCTTCTTCAATCTCGCGAGTGGTGTCGCGATGCTGATCGCCAGCGCGCTCGCCGGCCTGCTGTGGGACCGCATTGGCGCGAGCAGCACGTTCGGCGCTGGCGCAGCGATCAGCGCGGTCGCGCTCGCGCTACTCGCATTGGGGCCGAAGCCGCCTCAGGCAGGGCAGAGCATGCGGTAGAGATAGTCGGTCGACGCCTCGCCACGCAGTTCGGCGGCTTGCCGCGCGACGCGCTCGAAGCCGACGCGCTCCAGCACCGCGATGGACCTCGCATTGCGCACATCGACAGTCGCGAGGACCGCCCGCACGGCGTGACGGCGCGCGAGTTCGCCGACGAGCCAGCGGCAGGCTTCGCTGGCAAAGCCCTGACCCCACGCGGCAGGGACGAGCACATAGCCGATCCAGGCGCGCGCATCGGGCTCCACGGTCGCCTGCAAGGTGCCGACGGCCTCGTCATTGTCCCGGCGGAAGAGCACCCAGTTCAACCAGGTCTCGCCAGCATCGTCCGGCGCGCCGCGCGCGAGTTCGTCGAACCGCTCGACGAGGAGCGCAACGCTGGCGCGGGCCGCATCGGGTACGTAGGTGTAGAGCCGCGGATCGGCAAGCAAGGGGAACAGCCGGGGCGCGTGCGCCGCGGACAAGGGCTCCAGGCGCAGTCGGGCAGTGCAAATGACGCCTGCTGCCACGTGCTGCGGATTGCCGCCATCGGGTTCGTTCATGAGTCCGATCATCGCTCCTGACGGCCCAACTGTGCTGGAGGCCCGTCCCGATTGGCAGCGTCAAGGTGGGAAGGTAGACTGGATGTATGTACAGCCCTGCAACGACAGCCGAGCCCGAAAGCGGCGCGTCGAAGCCGCAGCGCCTGATCGCCCATCTCGACATGGACGCGTTCTACGCATCCGTCGAACTGCTGCGCTACCCCGAACTCAAAGGGCTGCCGGTGGTGATCGGCGGCGGGCGCGACCACGCGCCCCAACCGCAGCCCGACGGGTCGCGCCGCTTCGCCAAATTGCGCCACTACACCGGCCGGGGCGTGATCACGACCGCGACCTACCCTGCACGCGCCCTTGGCGTGCACTCCGGCCTCGGCCTGATGAAGGCCGCGGCGCTCGCGCCCGATGCGGTGCTGCTACCGGTCGACTTCGAGCAGTACCGCAGGTATTCGCGACTGTTCAAGGAGGCCGTGCGCGCGATCGCCCCGCACGTAGAAGACCGGGGCATCGACGAGATCTACATCGACCTCAGCGAGCGTCCCGGCGTGCAAGAAGACGGCGGGCGCGCGATCGGGCAGGCACTGAAGGCGGCCGTGTTCGACGCCACCGGTCTCACCTGCTCGGTCGGCATCACGCCCAACAAGCTCCTGTCCAAGCTGTGTTCCGAATTCGACAAGCCCGACGGGCTGACCTTGCTGCGGGTCGAGGAGATCTCGCAGCGAATCTGGCCGCTGCCCGCGAAGAGCATCAACGGCATCGGACCGAAGGCGGCCGCCCGCCTCGAAGCCTTCGGCATCCGCAGCATCGGCGAGCTTGCCGCTGCCGATCCGGCGATGCTCGTCAGTGCGTTCGGCACGCATTACGGCGCATGGCTGCACGCCGCCGCGCACGGCCGCGACGAGCGGCCAGTCGTCACCTACAGCGAACCCAAAAGCATCAGCCGCGAGACAACCTTCGATCGCGATCTGCATGCGGTACGCGACCGCAACACGCTCACGCCACTGCTCACCGACCTGTGCGTCGCGCTCGCAGGGGACCTCGCGCGCAAGGGCTATGCGAGCAAGACGATCGGTATCAAGCTGCGTTTCGACGACTTCAAGATCGTCACCCGCGACCTGACGCTGCCGGCGCATACGATGGACGCGCGCAGCATCCGCCGCGCTGCCGGCGAGTGCCTGAAGCGCGTCGACCTGACGCGCCGTCTGCGGCTGCTCGGGGTGCGCGCCGGGGCGCTGGCCAAGCTCGCCGATCTCGTGAGGCCGGCGACGGCGTCCGAGTCGCCGCCCCTCGCCGTGACTGCCGAGGAACGCGCGGCCGACTACGGGCTGCCCTTGTTCGACACGCCCGCACCGCGCCGCTGATGCGGCGCACGCGGGCCTGCGTCATGACGCGGCTCAGCCGTGCGGCAGTGCGACTTGCGACAATCGCCTCCACAGCAACGAGGAGACGCCATGCCCGTGATCACCACTATCGAAGACCTGCGCGTGATGGCCAAAAGGCGTGTACCGCGCATGTTCTACGACTATGCCGATTCCGGCTCGTGGACCGAGGGCACCTACCGCGCGAACGAAAGCGACTTCCAGCCGATCAAGCTGCGCCAGCGCGTCGCGGTGAACATGGAGAACCGCAGCACGGCCACGCAGATGGTCGGCCAGGACGTGAAGATGCCGGTCGCGATCGCGCCCGTCGGCCTGACCGGCATGCAGCATGCCGACGGCGAGATCCACGCGGCACGCGCGGCAGAAAAGTTCGGCATCCCGTTCACGCTGTCGACGATGAGCATCTGCTCGATCGAGGACATCGCCGAACACACCAAGGCGCCGTTCTGGTTCCAGCTCTACATGATGCGCGACCGCGATGCGATGGCGCGCATGATCGATCGCTGCAAAGCCGCGCGCTGCAGCGCACTCGTGCTGACGCTCGACCTGCAGGTGATCGGCCAGCGCCACAAGGACCTGAAGAACAAGCTGCGCGCCTCGGTCATCCCGAGCTTCGGCAACGCGGTCGACATGCTGACCAAGCCACGCTGGATGCTTGGGATGATGGGCACGCGGCGCCACACGTTTCGCAACCTCGTCGGCCACGTGAAGGGCGTGAGCGACATGAGCTCGCTTGCCGCCTGGACCAACGAGCAGTTCGACCCGCGTCTGAACTGGGCCGACGTCGAATGGGTCAAGCAGCAATGGGGCGGCAAGCTGATCCTCAAGGGGATCATGGACGTCGAGGACGCGAAGCTCGCCGTCGCCAGCGGCGCCGACGCGATCGTCGTCAGCAACCACGGCGGGCGCCAGCTCGACGGCGCGCCGTCGAGCATCAGCGCGCTGCCGGCGATCGTCGACGCGGTGGGCTCGCAGATCGAAGTCTGGATGGACGGCGGCATCCGCTCCGGCCAGGACGTGCTCAAGGCCTGGGCGCTCGGCGCGCGCGGCACGATGATCGGCCGCGCGATGGTCTACGGGCTCGGCGCGATGGGCGAGGCCGGCGTCTCCAAAGCGCTGCATATCATCCACAAGGAGCTCGACGTGACGATGGCCTTTTGCGGCCACACGGATCTGCG
>CAWBXT010000016.1:0-117211 GCA_963792765.1 uncultured beta proteobacterium
GTGCTTGCCGCGGAGGGGCGCGCGGTCGTCGCCGCGCTACTCCTCGAGGGTTCTACCGGGCACTGACCCACGGGGCGGCTCATAGGCTGCCCTTATAATTGCGTGCAACGCCAAGCGCGGCTCAACTCATCAGATTACTACATGACGCCAGCCATCAACAAAGCCCTCCCGGAATTTGAAGCGCTCGCAACCGGAGGCGTGAAGTTCACTCCACAAGCATTTCTCGGCAAGATCGTCGTCCTCTACTTCTACCCGAAGGACAACACGCCCGGCTGCACCACCGAGGCCATGCAGTTCCGCGATCGGCACAAGGACTTCGTCAAGGCCGGCGCGATCGTGTTCGGCGTTTCGCGCGACAACATGGCATCGCACGACAAGTTTCGCAAGAACCTCGAACTGCCGTTCGACCTCATCGCCGACACCGAAGAGAAGCTCTGCCACATGTTTGGCGTCGTCAAGAACAAGATCATGTACGGCAAGAAGGTCAAGGGCATCGAGCGCAGCACCTTCCTGATCGATGCTGAAGGCGTGCTGGTCGCCGAGTGGCGCGGCATCAAAGTCGCCGGGCACGTCGACGAGGTGCTGAAGTCTGTCAAGGCACTCAAGAAAGCGGCGTGATTCGAATTGCCTTTGCGTCATGCATTTGCCAGAAGCCGCCCAGGACACTGCGCGGCTTCTTTTCATTGGCTGTCCTAAACTCGACTGACTGATCCCGCACCTCACCCCATGCCACTTCCCAAACCGCCTGCCAGACCCGCCTCACTGCTCAATCCGAACGACTTCGAATCGCAGGCCGCGCCTCGTCCAGGCCGGCGCACGCAGAAGTCGCCCACCGCGGCCGAACCCGCCCCGGCGGTGCTCGATCTGTTCGACACCCGCGCCGCGCCGTCACTGGTGAGCGCGCCGGCACACCCGCCTGCAGCTGCGCCGCGCGACGCCGTCAAGCCCGTCGCTCAGCGCCGAACGCGTACGCCGCGCGGCACCGGCCCGGCGCGCCTGTTCGTGCTCGACACCAACGTGCTCATGCACGACCCGATGTCGCTCTTCCGATTCGAAGAGCACGACATCTACCTGCCGATGATCACGCTCGAGGAACTCGACGACCACAAGAAAGGCATGAGCGAGGTCGCGCGCAACGCACGCCAGGTGAGCCGCGATCTCGATGCGCTCGCCGCCTCCGTGAAAGGCCCCAACGGCGGCGCCGACATGGGCGAAGGCCTGCCGCTGGCGCGCACCGGGCACCGCGAGGCGGGTGGCAAGCTCTTCTTCCAGACCACGCTCGTCAATGCGACGCTGCCGGCCGGGCTGCCGCAGGGCAAGGCCGACAACCAGATCCTCGGCGTCGTGAAGGCACTCGGCGAGCAGCTGACGGGGCGCGAAGTGGTGTTGGTGTCCAAGGACATCAACATGCGCATCAAGGCGCGCGCGCTCGGGCTCAAGGCCGAGGATTACTTCAACGACAAGACGCTCGACGATGGCGATCTGCTCTACACCGGCGTGCTGGCGTTGCCTGCTGATTTCTGGGACCTCCACGGCAAGACGATGGAGAGTTGGAACCAGGGCGGCCTGACGTACTACCGCATCAGCGGGCCGTTGGTGCCCTCGCTGCTCGTGAACCAGTTCACCTATCTCGAGGCGGCAGGAGCCGCGCCGCTCTATGCGAAGGTGACCGAGATCACCGGCAAGACCGCTGTGCTGCGCACGCTCAAGGAGTACACGCACGCGAAGAATTCGGTCTGGGGCGTGACGGCGCGAAACCGCGAGCAGAACTTCGCGCTCAACCTGCTGATGGACCCGGACTGCGACTTCGTCACGCTGACCGGCACGGCGGGCACCGGCAAGACGCTGATGACGCTGGCCGCTGGCTTGAGCCAGGTGATGGACGACCGTCGCTATACCGAGATCATCGTCACGCGCGTGACGGTGCCGGTCGGCGAGGACATCGGCTACCTTCCCGGCAACGAAGAAGAGAAGATGAACCCCTGGATGGGCGCGCTCGACGACAACCTCGAGGTGCTGTCACGCAGCGACGGTGGCGCCGGCGAATGGGGCCGGGCAGCGACCAACGACTTGGTGCGCAGCAAGATCAAGATCAAGAGCATGGCCTTCATGCGCGGGCGCACGTTCCTGAACAAGTACCTCATCATCGACGAGGCGCAGAACCTGACGCCCAAGCAGATGAAGACGCTGATCACGCGTGCGGGGCCGGGCACGAAGATCGTCTGCCTTGGCAACCTGGCGCAGATCGACACGCCTTACCTCACCGAAGGCAGTTCGGGCTTGACCTATGCCGTCGACCGCTTCAAGGGCTGGCCGCACGGCGGGCACGTGACGCTCGCGCGTGGCGAGCGTTCGCGGCTGGCGGATTTCGCGTCGGACGTGTTGTAGCGGCGACTCGCCCGCTCCTCACGGCTCATGCGGGGCGCTGCGCGCCACCGAACGACGCCGCCCACCAGGTCCAGGCCCATTCCGGCGGCGTCGCTCCCGGCGGCAGGCCTTCGACGACGTCCAGGCCCTTCTTCAGCATCCAGGACGAGTCGTGCCACCCCGGGCCCATGGGTTCCTCGTCGATCGTCCACTTCAGCGCAGCTTGCGCCTCCGTCGGAACGAGAGCGAGGCCCGTCGCGCCCCCGCGCTGAATTGCCGCCTTCGGCCCTGAGAACGCCATTCTTGCCATGATGTGCACCCCTTTCGAATCAGCCTGGGTGCAGTGTTCAACGATGCAAGCGAGCTGCCCATCCCTCCGAGGTCGGGAAACACCTTGGGCAGGCACCCCCTGTGGGGCCGGGGGTGTTCGACGTGACCCGCTCCCCCATTCGGGGGAGACCTTGAAGGCCTGCCGGCGTCGCCTCAGGCCTTCGGGAACATATCCCGGATCTGTTGCAGCGCCGTCGGGTCCTCGATCGTCGTCAGGTCGCCCGGATCGCGGCTCTCGCACACCGCCTGGATCGCGCGGCGCAGCAGCTTGCCCGAGCGCGTCTTCGGCAACGCGCTGACGAAGCGCACGCGAGACGGCCGCGCGACCGCGCCGAGCGTGGTGTCGACGAGCTTCATGATCTCGCCTTCGAGCTTGAGCTTGGCCGCCTCTTCGCCGAGCGCACTCGTGTCCTTCGCGATCACGAAGGCCATCGCGACCTGGCCCTTCAACTGATCGGCGACACCGACCACGGCGACTTCGGCGACGTTCGGGTGACCGGAGATCGCTTCCTCGATTTCGCGCGTGCCGAGCCTGTGGCCGGCCACGTTGATCACGTCGTCGGTGCGGCCGAGGATGAAGTAGTAGCCGTCCTCGTCGCGCACCGCCCAATCGAAGGTGCTGTAGACGAGCTTGCCCGGCACCGTCTTCCAGTAGGTCTCGACGAAGCGTTCATCATCGCGCCATACCGTCTGCATGCAGCCCGGCGGCAGCGGCCCTTCGATCGCGACGACGCCCTTCTGGTTGGCGCCCTTCATCTCGTCGCCGGTGTTCTCGTCGAGCAACTTGAGGTCGTAGCCGTACATCGGGACGCCCGGGCTGCCGAACTTGCTCGGCATCTTCTGCACGCCATTGGCGACGGTCAGGATCGGCCAGCCGGATTCGGTCTGCCAGTAGTTGTCGATGATCGGCTTGCCGAGCGCCTCGGCAATCCACTGCGCGGTGGGCTCGTCGAGTGGTTCGCCCGCGAGGTAGAGCGCGCGCAGCGAAGACAGGTCGTAGCGCGTGAGCTGCGTCGGGTCCTGCTTTTTCAGCACGCGCACCGCGGTCGGCGCGCTGAACATCGCCGTCACCTTGTACTTCTCGACGAGACTCCACCAGATGCCGGCATCCGGGCGCGTCGGCAGGCCTTCGTAGAAGATCGTCGCCATGCCGGCGATCAGCGGCCCGTAGACGATGTAGCTGTGGCCGACGACCCAGCCGATGTCGCTCGTCGAGAAGTAGGTCTCGCCCGGGTTGCAGCAGAAGATGTGCTTCATGCTCGCTGCGAGCGCAACCGCGTAGCCGCCGGTGTCGCGCTGCACGCCCTTGGGTGTTCCGGTCGTGCCACTCGTGTAAAGCGTGTAGCTCGGGTGCGTCGCATCGACCCACGCGCAGGGCACCTGCGTGTTCATGTGTTGCTCGCGCAGCGCCGCGTAGTCGGCATCGCGGCCGGCGACGCGCTCGAACGGGGCGAGCTTGCGGTCGATCATCAACACCTTCGCCGGCTTGTGTTTCGCGAGCCGGATCGCCTCGTCGAGCAATCCCTTGTAGGGCACGATCTTGCCGCTGCGGCTGCCAGCGTCGGCGCTGACGATGAGGACGGGCTCGGCATTGTCGATACGGCTCGCAAGGCTGCTGCTCGCAAAGCCACCGAACACGACCGAGTGAATCGCCCCGATCCGCGCGCAGGCGAGCATGGCGAACGCTGCCTGCGCGATCATCGGCATGTAGATCAGCACACGGTCGCCCTGTTTCACGCCGAGCGAGAGCAGGATCGCCGCCATCCGTTGCACTTCCGCGTGCAGTTCACGGAAGCTGTAGACGCGCTCCTCGTCGGTTTCGGTCGAGACGAAGATCAGCGCGTTCTGGTCACCGCGCGTCGCCAGATGGCGATCGACCGCGTTGTGGCACAGATTCGTCTGCCCGCCGACGAACCAGCGCGCGAAAGGCGGATTGCTGTAGTCGCAGACCTGGTCGAAGGGGCGGTGCCAGTCGATGAGTTCGGCCTGCTCGGTCCAGAAGGCATCACGATCGTCGATCGAACGGCGGTAGAAACTGGCGTAGTCCATGGTCGGTCTCCTGAGATCTCGTGGCCCGGCCTCGACGGCAATTCACCGACGATGCGCAGGGGTTGGATCCAAGTCTTCGCGATACCGCTTGCGCAACCCTGACGCAAGCGCGCAATCAGGCCAGTCGCACGACGATACGGCCACGAACCTTGCCCTCGATCAAGTCATTCGCCTTTGCAACCGCCTCGCCAAGCGCGATTTCGTGCGGGATCGCGGCCAACGCGGCGCGCGGCAACTCCACCGCAAGGCGCGACCAGGCTTCCTCGCGCAACGCAAGCGGCGCCATCACGCTATCGACGCCGAGAAGCGCCACGCCGCGAAGGATGAAGGGCATCACGCTGAGCGGCAGGTCCATGCCCTGCGCAAGCCCACACGCGGCGACGGCACCGCCGTAACGCGTCTGGGCGCAGACGTTGGCCAGCGTGTGGCTGCCCAGCGTGTCGACTGCGGCCGCCCAGCGCTCCTTCTGGAACGGCTTGCCGGGCGCCGAGAGTTCGTCGCGATCGATCACTTCCGCGGCGCCCAGGTCGCGCAGGTACGCTGCCTCGCCCGCCTTGCCGGTCGAGGCGACAACGCGGTAGCCCGCCGTCGCGAGCAGACTCACCGCGACGCTGCCGACGCCACCGGTCGCGCCCGTGACAAGCACGTCGCCCACGCCAGGCTTCACGCCGTGGCGCTGCAACGCCATCAGGCACAGCATCGCCGTATAGCCCGCAGTGCCGATCCCCATCGCCTCGCGCGGCGTGAAGCTCTCCGGCAGGCGCACCAGCCAGTCGCCCTTCAGATGCGCGCGTTCCGCCAGGCAGCCCCAATGTGTCTCGCCGACGCCGAAGCCATTCAGGACCACCTTGTCGCCCGCCTTCCAGCGCGCATGCTTGCTCTCGACCACCGTACCCGCACCGTCGATCCCGGGCACCATCGGCCAACGTCGGACGACGGGTCCGCGATTCGTGATCGCAAGGCCATCCTTGTAGTTGAGCGTCGAGGCTTCGACCGCGACGAGCACGTCCGCGTCGGGCGTCGCCGCCTTCAGCGCGGCGTCTTCGAGCGAGGTCACTTCGGCGCGGAAACCCGCGTCATCCTTGTTGAGCAGCAGAGCTTGGAACATCCTGTTCTCCTTCTTCGACAATGCATGCTGCGCGCTTGACGCCGCGTGTGCGCTTGCCTATGGTCAATACGTCATTCCCGAAAGGCCCTAGTGTGACGCACGCCCGGGCGCAACCCTCAAGCAGGGCACATCCCCACACCGCTGACGGAGCGATCTTGTCTAGAACCGTCATTGCACTCTTCGTGCAGCTTGCGATTGCGATCCTCGCGATCTCAGGCGCGGCCGCGGCAAGGGCGCAGGACTTCGCCCACAGCTACGCGCTCGTCGTCGGCGTCGACGACTACGCGAGCCTTGGCCTGCAGCATTTGTCGAATGCCGAGTCCGACGCGCAAGCGGTGGCGCGCTACTTCGGTGCGCAGCATTACGAAGTGACCTCACTGATCGGCGCGCAAGCAGCGACGAAGGCCAACGTCTCCGGCGCGGTGCGTGCGATCGCGGCGCAGATCGGCGAGCGCGACCGATTCGTGTTCTTCTTCGCCGGCCATGGCAAGTCGAAACGCACGGAGGGCGTCGACGTCGCCTATCTCGTGGTCCCCGGCGGACGCGACCGCAACGATCCGGCGTCGCTGATCTCGACCGGCGACATCACCGACTACTCGCGGCTGCTGGACAAGGCGCGCCACCAGCTTTTCATCTTCGACAGCTGCTACGCGGGGTTGATGGGGCAGTTCCAGACCCGTGCCGCCGGAGATCGACCCGAGTTCGACAGCGAGGCCTTCCTCGTCAAGGACCTTTCGGCACGTCACGTGCGCCAGTACCTGAGCGCGGGCGGCGAAGATCAGGAGGTGCTCGACAACGGCCCCGGCAAACTGAGCTGGTTTACCTACTTCCTGTTGAAGGGCATGGAGCCGGGCGTTGCCAGCCGGCGCACGAGCGGCCTGATCACGTTCTCCGAGCTCGCGACCTACGTGCAGGCGCTGAGCGCAAACCCGAAGCACACCCCGGCCTTCGGCAGTCTCGCCGGGCACCGCGGTGGCGAGTACCTGCTGCTGTCCACTGCGCAGGGTTCGCCGAAGATCGCGCGGCTGCCGGACATCTCGCGCCAGACGTTGCGCGATCTCGGCTTCCTGACGCGCAGTGATACGCCCGAGGCGGTTGGCGCCGACATCGAGCTGATGCGCGCACCGATCGACAACGTGTTCGCATCCTGGACGAAGAAGGACCTGGCGCTCTACGGCGCTCAGTTCGACGCCTCGGTCGTGCAGACGGGGCGCTTGAAGGGCGGCAAGACGTACCGCCGCGGGTTCGACGAGATCATGGCGCGCCGCGCGGCGGACTTTCCGCGCCTCGATCGGGTCGAGGTACTGAAGTACGAAGTGATGTATCAAGGCAGCGAGGGCGACGAAGCCAACTTCGGCGCGCGCTACAGCATGGACTTCTTCTGGCGCGACGGCCGCGTCACGCGCGAGCACAACATCAACGAGTGCTATCGCGTGCGCCGGCAGCCGGGCGGCGACCGCTGGGCGATCGTGCGCAACGACGACTACCAGAGCCGCATCTGCTACCAGTAGCCGCGGCATGCCGGCGCTGCGACGAATCTCCCGAAAGGCCATTGGGGTTGCGGGCGTGCGCGCGGGCCGTCATCGTGAAACAAGGGACAATCGGCAGATGGCAGAGAGAGTGATTCCGCTTGCCGATCGACGCTACGCCGCCGCGGTGCCGCGCGTGCCCGAGCAGCCCGATGCACCGAGCGGGCTGCTGTCGGACCGACTCGGCCGGCCGCTGCGCGACCTGCGGATCTCCGTCACTGACCGCTGCAACTTTCGCTGCAGCTACTGCATGCCCAAGGAGGTGTTCGACAAGGACTACGCCTTCCTGCCGCACAGCTCGCTGCTGAGCTTCGAGGAAATCACGCGCACTGCCAGGCTTTTCATTGCGCATGGAGTGAGGAAGATCCGCCTCACAGGGGGGGAACCGCTGCTGCGCAAGAACGTCGAAGAGCTGGTCTCACAGTTGAGCGCCTTGCGCACACCTGACGGCTCACCCCTCGACCTCACGTTGACGACGAACGGTTCGCTGCTCGCGCGCAAGGCACAGGCGTTGAAGGACGCCGGACTGCAACGCGTCACGGTCAGTCTCGACGCGCTCGACGACGCGATCTTCCGGCGCATGAACGATGTGGACTTTCCGGTCGCCGACGTGCTGCAGAGCATCGATCGTGCGATGGAAGTGGGCTTGGGCCCGGTGAAGGTCAACATGGTCGTCAAGCGCGGCACGAACGACCACGAGATCGTCCCGATGGCGCGTCGCTTTCGCGGCAGCGGCGCGGTGCTGCGCTTCATCGAGTACATGGATGTCGGCGCGAGCAATGGCTGGCGCATGGACGAGGTGTTGCCGTCGGCGGACGTGATCGCGCGCCTGCGCACCGAGTTCCCGCTCGAGCCGATGCAGCCGCAATCAGAGGGCGAGACCGCGCAGCGTTGGCGGTATGCCGACGGGCAAGGCGAGATCGGCGTGATCTCGAGCGTCACGCAGGCGTTCTGCCACGACTGCAACCGCGCCCGGCTGTCGACCGAAGGCAAGCTGTTCCTGTGCCTGTTCGCCACCCGTGGGCACGACCTGCGCGCGCTGCTGCGAGGCGGTTTCAGCGATGAGCAGATCGCCGCCGCGATCGCGCCGATCTGGCAGCACCGCGACGATCGCTACTCCGAGCTGCGCAGCGCCTTGCCGCGCGAGCGGGGCGCAGACGCTTCGGCGCCGAAACGCGTCGAGATGCACTACATCGGCGGATGAAGCTCTTCCCGCGCCCCGTCCGTGATCGCCTCGCATGGGCTGCCGCTGCCAGCGTCGCGCTCCCCTGGATGGCAGGCGCGTGCGTCAAGCGCGGGATTCAAGCCGAGATGCCGATGGATCTGATGCGTCGACTGATGATGATCGACTTCCTCGTCGTCGGCACGATCTTCGCTGCGCTCACTCTGGTGCTGACGGTCGCAATCGGCTGCTGGGTGACGAGCGTGATGAAGGGGCCGCGCTACGTTGCCGATTCCTTCCCGGTGGACTCGCCGCGTCGCTTGCCGCGTTCTGACCAGTGATCGCGCGCGCCGACATCACCGGCCTCGTGCTCGCGGGCGGGCGCGGCAGCCGCATGGGGGGCGTCGACAAAGGGCTGCAGACCTACCAGGGCCAGCCGCTCGCATTGCAGGCGATGCTGCGCCTTGCCCCACAGGTCGGCCCAATCCTGATCAATGCGAATCGCAACCTTGCCGCTTACGAATCCTTCGGCGTGCCGGTGTTCCCCGATGCCACCGGTGATTTCGCCGGCCCACTCGCCGGCTTCGGCGCCGGCCTCGAGCAATGCGAGACGCCCTACCTGGCAACCGTGCCGTGCGACTCGCCGCTCTTCCCGACAGATCTCGTCGATCGCCTGGCAGTTGCACTCGAGGCCGCAGGCGCCGAAATCGCCGTCGCCTGCACGCCAGAGAACGGCGAGATGCGGGCGCAACCGGTGTTCTGCCTGATGCAGTCCATGCTGCTTGAAAGCCTGGTGCGCTTCACGCAGGCTGGCGGCCGCAAGATCGACCGCTGGACCGCGCAGCATGCCTGTGTCGAAGTGCCGTTCGACGACGGGCGCGCGTTCTTCAATGTCAACACGCTCGACGAGTTGCACGCGTTGCAGCAGGCGGACATTCCCGATCGCGCATGACTTGAAGGCATCATCCTGCGCGCCATGAGCGCGGCCGATCTGGTCAGCGTACAAGGCACTGCGCGACGGCGCGCTCGCCGAGCGGCCCGAGGCCTTCACATCGGACGCCGCAACTGAGATGCGCCGGCCGGCCGAGACTTACCTCGCGCGACTCGCCGGCCCGATCCGATGGCGGATGGCCGTTCACGCTTCCGCGTGGCGGGGCGAGCGACTGGTCGGTGCAGTGACCTGCGAGCGGGATTCGCGCATCAAGGTAAGCCATATCGGCAAGATCGTCGGCATGATGGTCGTGCCCGATCTGCGCGGCAGCGGCATCGGGCGTGCGCTGCTCGTGGCGTGCGTCGCGCGGGCACGAGAACGAGGGCTGGTGGTTCTGACGCTTTCGGTGACAAGTGACAACGCGTGCGCGGTCGATCTCTATCCGCGCTGGGCTTCGTTCGCTACGGCCGGCTCGAACGCGCGATCCGTGTCGGCGCGCGATTTCACGCCAAGGACCTGATGGCGCTCGACCTCGACACGCCGGATCTGATCCATGAAGAGCCTGGAAGCCATTGCCGCCGAGGTCAGCCTCTACGACCTGGACGCGCTGCCGATGACCTGCGCACGGTGATCAGGAGACATCGCGCGCAACATGCTGTCCGCGAAGCGGCGTTGCAATTCGAAGGCAGCCTTCGGGTCCATGTTGATGGAAGACAGGCGGACCAGCATGCCGTCGGGAAGTTCCCGGTGCAATGCGAAGCGCACGATGCGCCAGCGAAATCCCCGTTCATCGGCCACCGGCTCACCGCCCAACACGGTCCAGTATGTAACTGGCTCGAGGCGCCCGGGCATGTCTGCCTGAAGCTTAGTCACCGGTACCGGGCGGCCGGCCAGCGTCAGCGTTGCGCGGCGGACATCCAGTACCTGATAGCCGTTGTACGGGTAGCAAATTTCGGGTCGATGCAATTGGAGTGCGGACGACTGTTCGCTCCCGTAGGCCACGGATAACATGACTAGTTGGCCATCGTCGTTGACGTACTCCCGCTCAAGGACCTGATCGTAAATGCCATATTGCTTGCCTTGATTCTGAGCGGGACGAACGAAAACGCGAGTCGCTTCGTCGACTCGCCAACCGTCGAATCGCTGGGGGAACATCTGCTCGAGATTGACCTCCTCGCCCGCGACTCGGTTCAGAGGGACTAGGCTATCCATCGCTGCCAATGTCGAAACCCCGCCCATGACCGCAAGCAATACGAGCGCGTCGCGGCGACTCCGTTTGATCATGCGCTTCGCCTTTCCGCCAGGACCGCTCCTAACAGGCGATCCAAGATCGAAATGAATGTCAAGGCAGCGAGGAAGAGCAATATGCCGGCGAACCCGTGCAGAAAGCCCTGACCCGCAGCGTCGCCGAAGTGGAACGTCACGACGGCAAGCACTACGACACGGATCACGTTGGCGGCGAAGGAGACCGGGACGATCAGGCCCGCCAGCAGTGCATTGCGCAGCGCCGAGCCATGCTGCATGAGGCTTACGTAAAGCAGGCCCATCGCTTCGAGCGTGAACATGGACTGCAGTCCGGCGCAGGCTTCGGTAATCAGCAACTGATACTGGCCGATCGTTATGACGACACCCGATCTTGCGACTGGATAGCCGAATACTGCCAGCAACCACGCGGCGACAGTTGAAACGCCCGTCTTGAGGGGCCCCGTTACCGCGATCACCAGTTCGAACGGTAAGGACTGTGCAAACAGCTGGAAGACCAGCGGGAACCAAGCCAAGCGCAAGGCAGGAAGCCCCTTGTAGCGCAGCAGCAGGGCCGCGAGGAGCACTGTCAGGGAAAGCAATTCGAAGCGCAGGAATTGCTGGGTGCGTCCGAAATAGTAGATCGCAAGACCCACCGCGATCAGCAGGTTTCCCGGAAGTGGGGACGTAGCACTCGGCAACTGCGCCAACGCGTCTCGCTGCCGATACAACAGCCAACCCGACGCAGCCAGGATGACGAGTTCGTGACCCTCTAAGGACTGAACTCCATGCGCCAAATCCCACGCAACGGGCAAATACAGCGCCAGGAGCCCAGTAGCGAGAATGCCCAGCACGCCTCTGTCGACGTCGACAGGTGACCGCGATGCGCAGCTGGATTGGCCGTAAGATGCGTCGCCGCCTTGCGCCAACGTTTGAGGCCGCGACATCGTGCCGGATCGTCCGTGCGTCGTCTACCGCGTCGCGGCCGGCGCCGAGGCGGGGGACTCAGCGAAGTTACCCAGATATTTGATGCTCGCAGCTTTGCGCAAGTCCTTCATGCCGTCGACGACGAGTCGCCTGCGACGCTCGCCATCGAGGTAGGCGGCGATGGGTTGCGCCGCCGTGCGCCTGTCCACCGGTGCAATCTGAAAATACAGTACGGTAAAAATCCGCACGCTGCCAGGTTGCGGTATCACGATTGACTGACCTTTGGCGAGCTGCGCCATGGGCAACAACAGGCCTAGCGGCAGGCTTTCCGCCGCCTGCACGAATTGGCGTGTCTCGAAGCGAAAAGACTTTGCCCGAAGTTGATTGGCAATTTCGTCGGCCCCGGAGGCCATTCGCACCAGGGCGCCGACCTCTTCGGCTTCTGCAGGCGTGACCGCCACCACCGTTTCCTGAATGACGTAGAGGCGACGCTGCTCGAAGAGCGCCGGGTTGCTGTCATAGTACCTATCGACTTCGTCGCTTGTTGAGCCCCTGGCCTTGCTGGCAAGGCGATCCTGAAACGCCTTTGCCAGCACCTCGCGCTGCGCAAGCTGCATGGCCTGCACTACATCAGCGTCATGATCCAGTCCTTCGTCGCGCGCGGCCTGTGCCGCCAGTTCCTCCTCGACGAGAGCGTCAAGTATCTTTCGTGCGGCCACTATTGGCTGCTCGCGCGTTGCACCTGCCTGACGCTCCAGCACATGCTGAACCTGATGGACGGAAATCTCACCCTTGTTGACCTTTGCGGCCACCTGTGACTGGGCATCCGATCTACCTTCCCCACAGCCCGTAGCGACGGCGAGCGACGCCACTGCAAGTATCGGGCCCGGACGCAGCCACGCGCGCACGCGGTCGAACTGGCGATTCATGTCCGGTGATCTCCTGGACGATTGAAGTAAGGCGACGGCAATCCTCGCACCCAGCCGCGCAACCCCGTGAAGGGTAGCGTAACGCTTGAGGTTTTGCTGCACTGGACTCGTCGAGGGACGATCAGCGGTGCCGCCACCGTGCAATATGGTGCGGCGCTTAAAGGCACTTCAAACCACCCGAGGTGGCAGCGCAGAAATGCGCGGGTATCGCGGGCCAGTCGGCCCGGAACGCTCAGATTCGCTTGCCGCGTCGAGTCAGCAGAGCGACTCCAATCAAGCCTGCCAGTGCCAAGGCCAGAGCGCCGGGCTCAGGCGCAGGGCTTGCCATCGACCTGATGTTGCCTGTATACGAGGCAAAACCAAGCTCGCCACCGTAGCTCTTCAAGATGCCAGTGACGTCGAAATTGTAGGTTCCCGCGCCGAGCCCGCTGAAGCTGAAGCTTGCTGGCGTGTCGTCGGTTACTTCGTGATCCAGCGTGCCGCCTGACAGCGAGACAGATAGGAGGTCCAAGTCGAGCGAGCCCCACTCCATCGCCACCGCGGCACCGCCCTCTGCTCCGGAATTGCCCAGCAGCTTGAACGTGTAGTGATCGGTGAACCCTCCCAGCGGCGAGCCAAAATCGAATATCCGAATGAAGGCCTTGCCGAACGAGGACCCACCGAGGTCGAGCGTCCCCAGATCCGTCGTCATTGCCACGGCGGAACCGGAGATCGCAACTGCAAGTGAAGCGAACAAGAGCCGGGCTCTCATGGCATACCTCCCAATTCTCTCGGATAGTCGCATTCTGCATCCAAACCCCCTTGAACCGGCCATTTTGTTGGCCCCCCCCCCTAAATCAGGGGGCCAAGGTGAAGCAAAGCGCAGCACGAGGCGCGAATCGGGCACAGTTCCAGCCGCAGAAACAGCGCCCGCAGCCAAAATCCGACTTGACAGCATCAAGGTCAGACGCGGCTAGCCGCGTCGTCCGACATTGCCGGACCGCCTCACATACACGCTAGCGGTTGATGGTCAATAGATTGTTCCCGCCGAGTCGAGAGGCGGAAGCCTGAAGCCGAGCGCGGAGTGGGCACGGCGGTTGTTGTAGTAGTCGAGGAAGACCGGCAACCAGAAAGTGCGCTCCGCGCCGGTGTGCCAGAGCCGTGGGGGGCGCCACGCCGCCGGTGGATATCCCTGCACCCGAGCTCATCGATCCGACTTGAAAACCAAGTCTCAATCTGCCCGTGCAACTGGGTCAAGTCCGAGTCGACATGATGGCTCACTCCAAGTCCAACGCGCGTAGCATCAGGGCCGACCCCGTGCATCGTCCATGCCCGCATCGACCGCTGACGCACCAACGACGAGGCCGAACTCCTGACGCTAACGTCTAAAAGGTGGCGACGAAGCGGCAATCCCCTCGGCAAGCGCGAAGCCTTCGCGTGCTACGGCTCGATTCGAGCACGCGGTGCGCGTCGCGGTCGTCTTCATGTCAAGGACCTAATGATGTTGAACCTGCCATTCCAATGAAGCCTAAGCCAACGCCGAGCCTCAAAGAGATCGCTGCCGAGCTCAGCGGCTACGACCCGAACGCCCTGCCCGTCGCGCAGGCGCAGGAGTTCATCGCCCGGCTCGTGCCGCGCGTCACGGCAGTCGAAATGCTGCCGTTGCGCTCTGCCCTCGGCCGCGTGCTCGCGCGCGACCTGGTGTCGACCTCCAACGTGCCGGCGCACGACAACTCGGCGATGGACGGCTACGCCTTGCGCGGCAGCGATCTGGTTGTCGACGCACCCACGCGCTTAACCCTTGCTGGAACCGGTCTCGCGGGCCAACCGTTTGCCGGCAGCGTGCCGCTGGGCAAATGCCTTCGCATCACGACCGGTGCCGTGATGCCAGCCGGACTCGACACGGTGGTGCCGCAGGAGTTCGTGCGGGTGGAAGACGACAGCGTCGTCGTGCCGCCCGGCGTCGTCCGCACCGGCGACAACCGCAGGCTCGCGGGCGAAGACCTTGCCGTGGGTGAACCAGCGTTGCGGGCCGGCCGCGTGCTGCGTCCGGCCGACCTCGGGATGATTGCCTCGCTCGGGGTGGCCGAAGTGCCGGTCTTCCGGCGCTTGCGTGTCGCGTTCTTCTCCACCGGCGACGAACTGCGCTCGATCGGCGAGCCGCTGGGCGACGGCTGCGTGTACGACAGCAACCGCTACACGCTGTGGGGCATGCTCGCGCGGCTGGGTGTCGAAGTGCTCGACCTCGGCGTTGTGCGCGACGACCCGGCTGCGCTCGAGGCGGCGTTCCGCGAGGCAGCGGCGTGCGCCGATGCGGTGATCACGTCGGGTGGCGTCAGTGTCGGCGAGGCGGACCATACGAAGAAAATCATGGCGCAACTCGGCGAAGTGCTGTTCTGGCGCATCGCGATGCGTCCGGGGCGGCCGATGGCCATTGGACGTATCGGCGTCCGACCGGACGAGGAGGGACGAATCGGCACCCGGCCGGGCGCCGAGGGACGCATCGGCGGCGGGAGCGGGGAACATCAGGCCATCCTGTTCGGCCTGCCCGGCAACCCGGTCGCCGTGATGGTGACTTTCTACGCCTTCGTGCGCGACGCGTTGCTCGCGATGAGCGGCGCGACCGTCGAACCGCTGCCGATGCTGCGCGCCGCGAGCACGGCCGCGATCCGCAAGAAGCCTGGCCGGACCGAGTACCAGCGCGGCGTCGTCACGCGTGCCCTGGGCGGCGGCTGGCAGGTCGCGATCACCGGCTCGCAGGGCTCGGGCATCCTGCGCAGCATGAGCGTCGCCAACGGGCTCGTCGTGCTCGGGCACGAGCAGGGCAGCGTTGGCGCTGGGGAGCAGGTGGACGTGCTGCCGTTCGACGGGCTGGTGTAGCGCAGCCTGCGCGTCTGGCGCGTCAAGCGTGGCTCAGATGAACGACGCCGCGCCCTGATTCGCGAGCGCGTCGGCGCGCTCGTTGCCGGGATCGCCCGAATGGCCCTTGACCCAGCGCCAGTGCACCTCGTGCAGATCGCGCAGTGCGTCGAGGCGCAGCCAGAGCTCGGCGTTCTTCACCGGCTTTCGGTCCGCCGTCTTCCAGCCGCGCTGCTTCCAGCCGTGAATCCACTCGGTGATGCCCTTGCGCACGTACTCGCTGTCGGTGTGAATCGTGACGACGCAGCTTCGTTTGAGCGACGCCAGCGCCTCGATCACTGCGGTAAGTTCCATGCGGTTGTTGGTGGTCAGCTTCTCGCCGCCGCGCAGTTCCTTCTCGTGTCCGTCCGCGGCGAGCCAGGCGCCCCAGCCGCCCGGCCCGGGGTTGCCCTTGCACGCGCCGTCGGTGTAGATCGTCACGTGTGGGCGGCGGATGGACGCGCCACTTCGCTTGTCCCCGTCACTACGCGGCCTCGCGACTGTTGGCAACGACCACCGGCGTTGCACCGGGCTGTGGAGCTTGCTGCCTGACGAGCCCGACAAGGCGCATGCCGCGCACGCGCTTGACGGCAACGAGGAAATACACCGCGCCGAACACAGGCCACCAGCGGTCACCCATGCGTTCCATCCAGGCGAAGCGCGTCAGACCTCTGGCCGACTTGAACGGCGGCCGGTAGCAGCCGAAGCGGCCGCCCTCCACTTCGAAGCTCAGCAGGCGCAACCAGTCTCGCAGGCGGCGGTAGCCGAGGAATTCGCCCTCGCTCGGCAGGTACAACGGTTTGGCAGCGCCGAGGCCCAGATACCTGCGCAAATGTCCGAAGCGCTGACGCATGCCCCACAGGCTCATCGGATTGAAGCCCAGGATGACGAGCCGGCCCTCCGGGCGCAACACACGTTCGACCTCGCGCAACGCGAGATGGGCGTCGCGTGCAAGCTCGAGCGTGTGCGGCATGACGACGAGATCAAGGCTATGCGAATCGATCGGCAGTGCCTCGAAGTCGCAACGCAGCAGCGCCACGGCCCGCGCGGGGTCGTCGCCATCCGGGCGTGGTGCGTGAGCGTCGAGCGCGATGAAACGATGCGGCATGCGGTTCGCGCGCAGGGCGTCGAGTTCGGAAAGACCCAGCTGCAAGGCATGAAAACCGAAGACGTCGGCCACCGCCTGATCGAGTTCGGCCTGCTCCCAGCCAAGCAAATAGCGGCCTGCAGGGGTTTGCAACCAGTGAGCCAAACCTATAATCGCGCGGTCCTTCGTCATGAAACCTATTGCAATGCCCGCTTTCAGCGACAACGACTTCCGGGTGGGATGCGATGGCCGCGAGGCGACCGTCATCGTTCCGGAGGCGGCGACAGTCGAAGCGGCGTGCACCGCAACGGCGTCGAGCCAAGCCGGCATTCTAGTGACGCTCCTTCGCAGCGACTCATCCGACGGCCACGCCGATCCGCAGTATCGCCAACGGAAACCTCCTCATCGATGACGAAGCATCTGTCCGCATTGTTGGTTGTCGGCGCACTGCTCGCCGGCTGTGCCGCGACACCGACCCACACCGACACGGCGGACACGTCGATTCAAGTCACTGAGGTCTCGAAACCGGACGTCCAGGTTGCGCCGGCCGCTCCGGCGGAGCCGCAACCGTCGCAGATGGCGGCCGCGAAGCGCGCCGCACGCCAGGCCGGGAGTGGACTCGACGCCGAGGAAGAGGCTGCGCGCAAGGATTTGTGGGTGCGCGTACGGCGCGGCTTTGCGATGCCGAATCTCGATACCGATCTGGTGCGCAATCGCGAGCAGTGGTACGTCGCTCGGCCGGACTACGTCTCGCGGATGACCGAGCGATCGAGCCGCTACATGTTCTACATCGTCGAGGAGATCGAGCGCCGAGGCATGCCGACCGAGCTCGCGCTGCTGCCGTTTATCGAGAGCGCGTTCAACCCGCAGGCGATCTCGGCCGCCAAGGCCGCGGGCATGTGGCAGTTCATGGCCGCAACCGGCAAGGACTTCGACCTCAAGCAGAACGTGTTTCGCGACGACCGGCGCGACGTGCTCGCCTCGACGCGCGCGGCGCTCGACTACTTGTCGAAGCTGCATGACCAGTTCGGCGACTGGCATCTTGCGCTTGCCGCCTACAACTGGGGTGAAGGCAGCGTTCAGCGCGCGATCGCGCGCAACCAGAAGGCCGGCAAGCCGACCGACTACCTTAGCCTCAAGATGCCCGAGGAGACACGCTACTACGTGCCCAAGCTGCAGGCGGTGAAGAACATCGTCGCCGATCCGAAGGGCTTCGGTCTCTCGCTGCCGCCGCTACCCAATCACCCCTATTTCCTGAGCGTGCCGATCGAACGCGACATCGACGTCGAGTTGGCGGTGCAGTTCTCGGGCCTGCCGCTGGAAGAGTTCAAGACGCTCAATCCGCAGTTGAACAAGCCGGTGATCCTGGCTGCCGGCACGCCGCAGATCCTGCTGCCCTACGACAACGCGAACCAGTTCCTGCACCGCCTCGCCGAGTATCCGGGCAACACTGCAAGCTGGACGGCGTGGGTCGCGCCCACAACGCTCAAGCCGTCGGTGGTCGCCGAGCGGGTCGGCATGAGCGAATCGTCGTTGCGCGACGTGAATCGCATTCCGCCGCGCATGCTCGTGAAGGCCGGCTCAACCTTGCTGGTGCCGCGCACGGAGACGCGGCAGGCCGACGTGCCGGAGCATGTCGCGGACGGCGCAATGCTCGCGCTCGCGCCGGAACAACAATTGCGCAAGACCACGTTCAAGGCCGGCCGCAAGGACAGCGTCGCCTCTGTCGCGCGGCGCTACCGGGTCAGTGCAGCGCAGGTCGCGGAATGGAACGATGTGTCCGTGACGTCGAGCTTCAAACGCGGGCAATCCGTCGTCGTCTATCGACCGGTGCGCGTCGCCACGAAGGCTCCTCCCAAGAGCTCGGCACGCACGAAGTCGGCGTCGACGTCCAAGGCCAAGCCGGCCCGTGTCGCAACCAAGAGCTCACGGAAGAGTTCGGCCAAGGCGTCGGTTCGGACCGCAAAGGCCACCAAGCCTCACTCCAGCGCCAAGGTCCAGGTGGCCGCGACCGCATCGCCCGGGGACTCACCCGCGCAATGAAGAAGGCCGGTCAGTGACCGGCTTCTGTTGTAGCGGAGGGCTGGCCGCGCCTCAGCCGAAATTGGCCTCGGCGAACTTCCAGTTTGCGAGGGAATCGAGGAAGGTCGCCACCCACTTCGGCCGCAGGTTGCGGTAGTCGATGTAATAGGCGTGCTCCCAGACATCGATCGTCAGCAACGGCTTGTCCCCGGTCGTCAGTGGCGTGCCAGCCGCCCCCATGTTGACGATGTCGACGCTGCCGTCGGCCTTCTTGACGAGCCAGGTCCAGCCCGACCCGAAGTTTCCGACCGCGCTCTTCGTGAACGCCTCCTTGAACGCCGCGTGGTCACCCCACTTGGCCTTGATGGCGGCCGCCAGCGCGCCACCAGGCTCGCCGCCGCCCTTTGGCGCCATGCAGTTCCAGAAGAAGGTGTGGTTCCAGATCTGCGCCGCGTTGTTGTAGATCCCGCCGGAGGACTTGCGAACGATGTCCTCGAGGCTCATCGATTCGAACTCGGTGCCCTTCTGCAGGTTGTTGAGGTTGACGACGTAGGCGTTGTGGTGCTTGCCGTGGTGGTACTCGAGCGTTTCCTTGCTCAGGTGCGGGGCCAGTGCGTCGAGCGCATAGGGCAGTGCCGGCAGGGTGTGTTCCATCGTTGTCCTCTCTTGTCGGTGAGTGATGCAATCGATTGTAGGCAGCTCGTGTGACCCTTGCGCCATCGCTTGATTCAGCGCGGCGCGTCGCCGTCGCGAACGACTTCGGTGACGCTTGCGCTCAAGCGGCCGTCGGCGAGTGTCGCTTCGATGCGCTGTCCGGGGGCGGCCTGCGAAGTCGATGTCAGTGCGCGGCCATCGGCATCGCTCAGCCACGCATAGCCGCGCGCAAGCACCCGGCGCGGGTCGAGCGCGTCCAGCCGCGCCGCGAGCGTTGCAAGGTGCTGCACCTTCTGCGCGCGCAGCACCGCCACCGCGCGCTGCAGGCGCTGCGCTGTCTGCTGCGCGTGGAGCGCGCGCGTCGCGCCCGACTGCCGCGCGGCAAGGGCAAGCCGGTGCTGCAGCGATGCGAGCAGTTGGCGCTGCCGCTGCATCGCGTCGGCCGGGCGTGCAATACGCAGCGCGGCGCGATCGAGGCGCTGGCGACGATCGTCGATCGCACGCAGCACGCGCTGGCGCATCGCGTCGGCGGCCGCATGCAGCACGGCCATGCACTCAATCCGCGCCGGCGCTGCGATCTCTGCCGCCGCAGTGGGCGTCGGCGCGCGCAGGTCGGCAGCGAAATCAGCGAGTGTCACGTCCGTCTCGTGGCCGACGCCGCACACCACCGGCAGCCGGCTCGCGACAATTGCGCGCACGACCTGCTCGTCATTGAAGGCCCACAGGTCCTCGAGGGAGCCGCCACCGCGGCAAACGATCAGCAGTTCGACCTCGGCGCGCCGGTTCGCCAGCGCAATCGCTTGTGCGAGCGTCGCCGGCGCTTCCGCGCCCTGCACCGGGCTCGGATAGACGACGAGTTCGACCTGCGGCGCGCGCCGTGCGAACGCACTCGCGACATCGTGCAGCGCGGCAGCCCCCAGCGATGTCACGACGCCGATGCGCCGCGGATAGCGCGGCAAGGCGCGCTTGCGCGCCGCATCGAACAGTCCTTCGGCCTCGAGCTTGCTCTTGAGGCGCAGAAACTGTTCAAAGAGCGCGCCCGCACCGCCTTGCTGCAGCGCCTCGACGATGAACTGCAGTTCGCCGCGCGGCTCGTAGACCGAAACGCGGCCGCGCGCGACGACCTTCTGCCCTTCGGCCGGAGCGAAGTCGAGCAGGCTCGCCGCGCGCCGGAACATCGCACAGCGGATCAGCGCGGCCCGTCCTGCGGCATCCTTGAGGCTGAAATAGCAGTGCCCACTGGCGGCGCGCTGGAAGCCGGAGATCTCGCCCTTTACCGAACACGACGCGAAGCGCGCCTCGAGCGCATCGCCCATCGCGTGCACCAAGGCCGAGACCTCCCACACGAGCCGTGGCGTGGCCTCGAGCGGGGCTTTCGCTGTCGGCTCAATCGTCGGCAAAGCAAGCATTCATGCGGGCCGAGAACTCCACAGCCGCAGAAAACGGGGCCTCGCGGCACATAACCGCTGTCACACCACTGTCACTTTCACGCAAGTGATTGATTTTGAACGCAACTTTTCTGCCTTCCATTTGAGCATTCTGTGCCAAGCCCGATGATTGCAACGCTTGCGACAGGGCGCAGGGTGCTTACCCACAAAGTTATCCACAGCAAGGGTGAACAGTTCGTTCGCGCTCGGGACAAGCTTCGGTCGGGCAGTCCCGGCGGGTCGCGCTGCACGCCGTGCATCAAAGGTATGCACCCGGCTTGGGGTCATAATCGCGCCTTTTGGAAAGCGCGTTCAGCGCGACGAGGCCTCCATTGCTGTCGATCATACAAGCCGCCGGTTGGCCGATCTGGCCTCTGATCCTTTGTTCCGTGGTTGCCTTGACGCTGGTGATCGAGCGCATGTCCAGCCTGCGCACGCAGCGTGTGGCGCCCCCGCGCCTGCTCGACGAAGTGATCTCCGTCACCCGCGCGAGCCTGCCGGCTGCCGACGTGGTCAACAAGCTCGCCGTCAATTCGGTCCTCGGCGGCGTCCTGGCCAGTGGCTTGCGGGCGGTGATCGCGGAGCCGCGCATCAGTGAGGGTGCGCTGCGCGACAGTTTCGAGTCCGCTGGCCGCGCGGCAATCCACGAACTCGAACGCTATCTGAACTCGCTCGGCACGATCGCCTCGGCGGCGCCGCTGCTGGGCCTGCTGGGCACCGTGATCGGCATGATCGAGATCTTCGGCTCGCAGGCGCCCACTGGCGGCAACAATCCGGCGATGCTTGCGCACGGCATCTCGATCGCGCTCTACAACACCGCATTCGGATTGATGATCGCAATCCCGGCGTTGATGTTCTACCGCTACTTCCGCCGCCGTGTCGACAGCTACGCGCTCGACATGGAGCAGGCAGCCGAGCGCATGGTGCCGCATCTGATGCGCTTCTCCGTGCCGCGCCCGCCGGCTGTTTGACCCGGCCGCATCGCGATGGCCATGAACTTTCGACGGCGCGAGCCGGAAGAGCCCGAGATCAACCTGATCCCGTTCATCGACGTGCTGCTCGTCGTGCTCATCTTCCTGATGCTGTCGACCACGTATTCGAAGTTCACCGAACTGCAAGTGACGCTGCCAACGGCCGATGCCGACAAGCCGCGTGACAACCCGAACGAAATCATCGTCGCGATTGCCGCCGACGGTCGCTACGTGATCAATCGCAAGCCGGTCGACGGGCGCAGTGTCGAGGTGCTCGCGGCAGAGTTGAACGCCGCGAGCGATGGCTCGAAGGACGCGATGGTCATCATCTCGGCAGACGCCAATGCCGCGCACCAGAGCGTGATCAATGTGATGGACGCCGCGCGCCGCGTCGGCCTGCCGCGACTGACCTTCGCAACCCAGACGTCGGGCAACGCCGGCGCCCGCTAGCGGCGCACGTGCTCTCCGGGTTTCAGCAACGCCTCGAAGCGGCGTGGAACGCGCGGGGCTTGCTCGCCTGTCTGCTCTATCCACTGTCGCTGCTGTACGGCGTTGCGCTCGTGTTGCGCCGCTTTGCAGCGTGGGCCGGCTGGCCTCGCGTTCGGCGCTCGCCGGTGCCGGTGATCGTCGTCGGCAACGTGGTTGCCGGCGGCGCCGGCAAGACGCCCACGGTGCGCGCAGTGCTCGACCTGCTACGCCGTGAAGGCTGGACGCCTGGCGTCGTCTCGCGCGGCTATGGCGGGCGCAGCACGGGGGTGCTCGAAGTGCTGCCGGAAACACCGGCGCACTTGTGCGGCGACGAACCGCTGCTGATCCGACTTCGCAGCGAGGCGCCGGTGTTCGTCGGCCGCGACCGGGTTGCCGCCGCGCGCGCCCTGTCGCAGGTCAATCCGCACGTCGACATCATCGTCAGCGATGACGGATTGCAGCACCAGCGCCTTGCACGCGACGCGCAGTTGATCGTCTTCGACGAGCGCGGCGCGGGCAACGGCTGGTTGCTGCCGGCCGGGCCGTTGCGCGAACCGCTCGCGAGGCAGGCGCCGCCGCGCAGCGTAGTGCTCTACAACGCCGCCCGCCCGACAACCCCCTGGCCGGGCGAAGTGGCCCAGCGCAGGCTTGCAGGCGCGACACCGCTGGCCCAGTGGCGGGCGGGCGCGGCGGCCAGTGCGTCGCATCTGGACGCTCTGCGCGGCCGGCGCGTGATCGCCGCCGCGGGCATTGCGCGACCACAACGCTTCTTCTCGATGCTGCGTGAATGGGGCCTCGAGTTCGAAGAGCTTCCGCTGCCCGACCACTTTGCGTTCACGGCGCTGCCTTGGCCCCCGCACACCCTTGACGTGATCGTGACCGAAAAAGACGCGGTGAAGCTCGACTCGGGCGCGCCACTGGGAGCAACGCAAGTCTGGGTCGCGACGCTAGACTTCGAACTGCCCGCGGCCACCGCGTCGCACCTGCTCAGCCTGCTGCCGGCGCGGCCAAGGAACAAGGACAAAGACGAGGACAAGGGATGATGGATCACCGCCTGCTCGAACTGCTCGTCTGCCCAATCTGCAAGGGACCGCTCGACTACCGGCGCGAGGCGGGTGAACTCGTCTGTACCGCAGACAGGCTCGCCTTCCCCATCCGCGACGGCATGGCAGTGATGCTCGAGAGCGAGGCGCGCTCGTTGTCGGCGCCAGACGCGCAAGGCGCGGACACTGCCCATTCCTGAGGCTGCGCATGGACTTCACCGTGCTCGTGCCGGCGCGGCTCGCGTCGAGTCGTCTGCCCGGCAAGCCGTTGGCCGACATCGGAGGGCTGCCGATGGTCGTGCGGGTCGCGCGGCGCGCGGCACAGTCGGGTGCGGCGCGGGTTGTGGTTGCCGCCGACGATGCGAGCATCGTTCAAGCCTGCGAGCGTCACGGCGTCGAAGCCCTCTTGACGCGCACCGATCATGCGACCGGCAGCGATCGCCTGGCTGAGGCTTGTGAGCGGCTCGGGCTCGATGGTGCGGACGCTGTCGTCAACGTGCAGGGCGATGAGCCGCTGATCGACCCCGGATTGATCGCCGCCTGCGCCGCGCTGCTCGACGCAAGCCCCGATTGCGTGATGGGCACCGCGGCTCATGCGATCGACACACTCGACGACTTCTCGAACCCGAACGTCGTCAAGGTCGTGCTCGACGCGAAAGGGCGCGCGCTGTACTTCTCTCGTGCGCCCATCCCGCACGCGCGCGACGCCACTCCAGCGCAGGCGTTGCCGCAGCCGGCACCGCTGCGCCACATCGGGCTCTATGCCTACCGCGCCGGATTTCTGCGGCGTTTCCCGACGCTTGCGGTGAGCCCGCTCGAAACCATCGAGGCTCTCGAGCAATTGCGTGTGCTGTGGCACGGCGAACGCATCGCGGTGCATGTGAGCGCGCTGCGACCGGGACCGGGTGTCGACACACCCGAAGACCTGGAGCGCGTCCGCAAATTGTTTTCCTAGCGCCCAGCGCATCAACCGGGCACGGCGCGCGTCAGCTTCGCGCCGGGGAGTGCATGCTATTCTCGTTTCGACCCGCGGCCGGGCCGAGGCAGCCCGCATCACAAGACAGCGAGACACGACAAGGGACAACAATGAGACTGATCCTCCTCGGACCGCCGGGTGCGGGCAAAGGCACCCAAGCCGCGTACATCTGCGAGAAGTACGGTATCCCGCAGATCTCCACCGGCGACATGCTGCGCGCGGCGGTGAAGACCGGCTCGCCGGCGGCGCTCGAGGCGAAGAAGGTCATGGACAGCGGCGCGCTTGTGAGTGATGACATCATCATCGCGCTCGTCAAGGAGCGCATCGCGCAGGCCGATTGCGCCAAGGGCTTTCTGTTCGACGGCTTTCCGCGCACGATCCCGCAGGCAGAGGCCATGAAGAGCGCGGGCGTCGCGATCGACGCCGTGCTCGAGATCGACGTCCCCGACGCATCGATCGTCGAGCGCATGAGTGGCCGGCGCGTGCACCTCGCGTCTGGCCGCACCTATCATGTGAAGTTCAATCCGCCCAAGATCGAAGGCAAGGACGACGCTACCGGCGAGGCCCTCATCCAGCGCGAAGACGATAGTGAAGGCACGGTTCGGCGCCGTCTGGCGGTCTACAAGGACCAGACCCAGCCGCTGGTCGACTTCTACGCGCGATGGGAGGCGAGCGGCGAACCGGCGGCGCCGCGCTGCCTGCGCATCTCCGGCACCGGCAGCGTCGACGAAATCCGCGAGCGCGCGTTCGCCGCGCTCGGCTGAGCAACCGAAGGAAAGCAGTCATATGGACATCAAGGGCAAGGTCTTCATCGTCACCGGTGGCGCCTCGGGCCTGGGCGAAGGCACGGCGCGCATGCTCGCCACGCACGGTGCAACCGTCGTCATCGCCGACCTGCAAGAGGACAAGGGCGCCGCGCTCGCGGACGAACTTGGCGGCGCGTTCGTGAAGTGCGACGTGAGCCAGGAGGCCGACGGCCAGGCGGTCGTGGCGAAGGCGACCTCGCTCGGCAAGCTCGTCGGGCTCGTCAATTGCGCCGGCATCGCGCCGGCGGTGAAGACGGTCGGCAAGGACGGTGCGCACCCGCTGGCGGTCTTCGCGAAGGTCGTCAGCGTCAATCTCATCGGCAGTTTCAACATGATCCGACTCGCCGCCGAGGCGATGAGCAGGAACGACCCCGAGCCGACCGGTGAACGCGGTGTGTTGATCTCGACCGCCAGCGTCGCCGCGTACGATGGCCAGATCGGTCAGGCGGCGTATTCGGCTTCCAAGGGCGGGGTGGTCGGCATGACCCTGCCGATCGCGCGCGACTTGGCGCGCAACGGCATCCGCAACATGACGATCGCGCCCGGCATCTTCGGCACGCCGATGCTCTTCACGATGCCCCAGGAAGTGCAGGACGCACTCGCCGCGAGCGTGCCCTTCCCGAGCCGCCTCGGCACGCCGGCGGACTACGCCAAGCTCGTGCACCAGATCGTCACCAACGAGATGCTCAACGGCGAAGTGATTCGCCTCGACGGCGCGATCCGCCTCGCGCCGAAGTAGGTAGGTGAGGCGTGCCCTGCCGCGGCGGGCCCACTCGGTCGAACCGGTCGCGACCTGCGGAACATGTAGCCGAAGAACCCGCTCATGAAGCGGTCACAAGGTCGCGTACCGGACGCATGAGGCCCCGTTGGCTCTTCGCAGCGCTGCTCTGCTCGCAGCTCCTCGGTTGCGCGCTGCCGGCGAGCGAGAGCAAGGCCCTCGGTCCAGTTCCCGCGAGCAGGGACCAACCCGAGCTTGCTTCGCAATACACCGAGAAGCCGGGTTGGCACTTCGAGCGGCAGGCCATCGTCGCCGCCCATCCGCTTGCCGCCGACGCGGGTGCAAACATCCTGCGGGCCGGAGGATCGGCGCTCGACGCGTTGATTGCCGCCCAACTCGTGCTCGGGCTTGTCGAGCCGCAGTCGAGCGGCATCGGCGGTGGGGCCTTCCTCATGCTGTGGGACGGCCGCTCGGTGCAGGCCTGGGACGGGCGGGAGACAGCGCCCGCCGCCGCAACCGAAGCCCTCTTCCTCGACCGCGAGGGACGGCCTCTGCCCTTCACCCAGGCGCTCGTCGGCGGACGCGCGGTCGGCGTACCGGGCGTGCTGCGCATGCTCGAAGCCGCACACCGCAAGCACGGACGCCTGCCTTGGGCGACCCTGTTCGCGCCCGCCATTGCACTTGCCGAACAGGGCTTTCCGATCTCGCCGCGCCTGCACCGGCAACTCGACGGCGACGCCTTCCTGCGCCGTGACCCGGTGGCGCTCGCCCTCTTCTACACCGCCGACGGCAGCGCGCGCCCGGCTGGCGCGCGGCTGCGAAATCCTGAATACGCTGCCGTGTTGCGTGAGATCGCGGCGCAAGGCGCCGACGCGTTCTACCGCGGGCCCACGGCGCGCGCGATCGTCGCTGCGGTGCGGAATCACCCGACCAATCCAGGGCTGCTGAGCGAGGCAGACCTGGCAGGCTACACGGCGCGATTGCGCGACCCGCTGTGCACCGACTGGGGCACCCGCCGCGTCTGCGGCATGGGGCCACCGTCCTCGGGTTTCATCGCCATAGCCCAGATTCTGGGCATCACCGCGATCGCGACCGAGCACATGCAAGCGCCAGCACTCGCCAACGGGCGGCCAACGCCCGAGTTCCTCCACATCTACAGCGAGGCTTCACGCCTCGCGTTTGCCGACCGCAACCAGTACGTCGCCGACCCGGATTTCGTCGCGCCGCCTGCGGGACGCTGGGACAGCCTCTACGCGCCGGCGTATTTGGCACGCCGCGCGGCGTTGATCGGCCCGCGCGCGATGGGGGCTGCACGGCCCGGCGTACCCACCGGAGCCGATCTCGCGTGGGCGACCGATCGCAGCCCGGAGTTCCCTTCGACTTCGCATCTGGCCGTCGTCGATGCGTGGGGCCAGGCCGCGACGATGACGACCAGCGTCGAGAGCCAGTTTGGTGCGCGCCTGATGGTCAACCGTGGTGCCGGGCTCGAGGGCGGCTTTCTGCTCAACAACCAGCTCACCGATTTCAGCTTCGTCGCCGAACACGACGGCCTTCCGGTTGCGAATCGAGTGCAGCCCGGCAAGCGCCCGCGTTCGAGCATGGCGCCGACGCTCGTCTTCGATCGCGCCAGCGGCGCCTTCGTGATGGCGACAGGCTCGGCCGGCGGCGCGGCGATCATCCATCACACTGCCAAGGCGCTGCTCGGCGCGGTGTGGGGGTTGTCACCGCAGGCGGCCGCGGACCTGCCGAACTTCGGGCCGCTCAGCGGCGAAGGCGGGCCGTTGCTGCTGGAGACTGGTCGTTTCGACGACGCCACCATGGACGCGCTGACCGCCCGCGGCCACACGCTCGGCAAGAGCGACCTGCCAAGTGGCGTGCACACCTTGATGCGCGCGCCGAATGGAGGTCGGCCAGATGGGGGTTGGCTGGCCGGCGCTGACCCGCGCCGGGAGGGTGTCGCGCGCGGCGACTGAATCTGAAGTCGGTCAGCCCTTGCGGCGGCCCATCAGGATCCACAGGCGCGCAAGGTCGGCCAGCCATCGGCGCCGGTGACGCCGCGCAGCACGCCGGTCGCCTTTGAGTTGCCGGCGAGGACCATCGCCTGACCGAGGCGGAGTTCTGCGTCTTCGGGGCGCTTGAGGCTGCCCTTGGCGATGCCCTTCTCGATCAGCTTGACGCCCTGCGCCGCCTGTCCCGACAGGGCCAGATTGAAGCCGAAGTTGACGAGGTCGTTGCCACTCTTGTCGGCCAGGGCCTCGGCCTCCTTGGTCGACGCCTGCGCGCGCGCCTCATCGGCTCGGCGGATGGTCAAGATCACGCAGACGCTTCTGCCGCTCGGCCTCCGGGCCCACGCCGAGCACGCCTGCGGCAAAGCCCTTGTCGATCGCGTTCTTCGCTTCAGCCGTGTAGCCCGCCTGCAGCGCAAGCTGCGTCATCTCCATGTAGTCGCTCGCATTGCGCATGTTGCCGGTGGCGAGCATGAGGCGGTAGATGTCGAGAGAGAATCGATCGGAGAACCCCGGCTTGCGCTGCACGCGGTCGATCAACTCGGCCCAGTATTCCTTCTTCGGGTAGTAGCTCACGAGCCTGTCGAGCGCGAGCATGTAGGCGGCACTGTCGGGCTGCTTCGCGGTGGCGCTCATCAGCATCTTCAAGCGGTCCTCCGACGGCGCCTTGCCAGCCTTCTCGCTGGCCTGGATCTCGTCCACGAGTTCCTTGGTCACGCCGGCCGTGTCGCCCGAGAGGTACTTGGCCTGGATCGCCAGCGTCTCCATCTGCGCGCTCTTGCCGCCTTCCTTCTCGTAGCGCTGCGCCCACTCAACCACCTTGCCGTAGTCCTTCGCCCGGTAGTAGCCGCCGGCGATCGATTCGATGATGCGCAGCTTGTCGGACGAAGACAGCTTGCCCGATGCGCTGACGGCTTCGAAGGCCTTTGCCGCAGTGCCCATGTCGCCCGCACCTGACGCGGCGGCGAGGCGCATGCGTTCGATCAGGTAGTTCTCGTTGGCGGTACGGTTGGGCGCGTTGTCGGCCTCGTTCACCTTCGCCAGCGCCTCCTTGTACTTGCCCGACTTGATCAACTGCTGGGCCGCCTGCAAGGGCGTCCCCACCACGGGGCGGACGGCGTCCTGCGCCTGGGAGGCAAGAGCGAACAGCGAAAGCGCGAGCGCGGCAACGAAACGGAGGGCTTTGGTCATGGGCCTACTTGATGAACTGCTCGTTGCCGACGATCCCGAGCTTGGTGACGCCCAGGCGCTGCGCCGCGGCCATCACCGCCGCCACGCTCTTGTATGCGACGAGCTTGTTGGGTCGCAGATGGACTTCGGGCTGATCGGTCTCCGCGGCCGCCTGTCGCAGCTTGGCGTCGAGCGCTTGCGCGTCGGGAAGCGTCTCGCCGTTCCACAGCACCGTGCCGTCGAAATCGACATCGATCGTCACCACCACCGGCGGCGTCGTCGGCGGCGGCGGGTTGCCGGCCGGCATGTTGAGATTGACCGAGTGCAACTGCACCGGGATCGTGATGATCAGCATGATGATCAGCACCAGCATCACGTCGATCAACGGCGTGGTGTTGATGTCCATCATCACCTCGTCTTCCTTCGAGCTCGAGCCGACATTCATTGCCATGATCTGGTCCTTGTCGTCAGGCGGCGTTCAGCCCTTGGCGGGCGGCTCGGTGACGAAGCTGATCTTCAGGATGCCCGCACGCTGGCACGCGAACACCACCCTGCCGATCGATTCGTAGCGGCTCTCCTGGTCGCCCCGGATGTGCACTTCGGGCTGCGGGTCGAGCACCGAGACCTTCTTCAGCCGCTCCACCAGCGTGTTGTTGTCCGCCACGAGTTGCAGATTCCAGAACACGTCGCCGTCCTTGTTCACCGAGATTTCCACGTTCTCCGGCTTGGTCTGGCGCGGCAGGTTGCTCTCGCTGGGAAGCTTGACAGCGACACTTTGCGTGACGACCGGAATCGTGATCAGAAAGATGATCAGGAGCACCAGCATCACGTCCACCAGCGGCGTGGTGTTGATCGCGGCGCTGAGTTCGTCCTCGTCGCCGCCGTCGGAGCCGATGTTCATCGCCATGAGGGTGCCTCCTTCTTTGCGTTGACGCGCTGCTTCAACGTGCGACGCGCCCGCCCATCAGGATGCCGTGCACGTCGGCGCCGAAGGCGCGCACCGATTCCATCGTCACCTTGTTGCGGCGCACCAGCCAGTTGTAGCCGAGCACCGCAGGCACTGCGACAGCCAGACCGATCGCAGTCATGATCAGCGCCTCGCCCACCGGGCCAGCGACCTTGTCGATCGATGCCTGGCCGGCGATGCCGATCGCGGTCAATGCGTGGTAGATGCCCCAGACCGTGCCGAACAGGCCGACGAAAGGCGCAGTGGAGCCGACCGTCGCCAGCACCGCCAGGCCATCTTGCAGCCGGCTGTTCACCTCATCGACGCTGCGCTGGACCTTCATGCCGACCCACGTGCTGTGATCGATGTTCTCCGTCAGCGTGCCTTCATGATGCTCGCTCGCGTCGATCCCGCTTTCGGCGATGTAGCGAAACGCGCTGCTCTTCTTCAGCAGCTTCGCGCCTTCGGCAAGCGACGCCGCCTTGAAGAAGCCCTTGCGCGCGGTCTTCGCCTCGCCGGCGAGCTTCAGGCTTTCCCACAACTTTGTGATCAGGATGTACCAGCTGCCCATCGACATGATGACGAGGATCACGAGCGTGCCGCGGGCGACGAAGTCGCCCTGGGCCCACAGCGCCGACAGCCCGTAGGGGTTGTCCACCTCTTCCTTCGTCACGGCTGGCGGCATCGGCGGCGGCACGGGCGCCGCGCTGGTGTCGGCCGGCATGACGGCAGCCGAGGCCGGCGCGGCGGCCTCTGCGGGCTTGGCGTCCTGCGCGAACGTCACTGCCGGCAGCGCGGCAAGGGAAACAGCCAGGGTCAGCGCCGCGAGCTGGGGAATGAGGCGGGTGGTCATGGGAGAAATCTCCTGTCTTGGAACGTGTTGCTTTGGAGGAAGGCTTGCAGCCGTTTCGGCTACGTGGGGCGCGGACTTGGTCTGGAGGGTATGCCTGGGAATTCAGTCGAGTTTGAAGTCGAAGATCTGCTCGGCGACGTGATCGCCGGTACAGACGTATTGCATCATCGCGTCGCGAACAGCGTCGTCGAAGACACGCGGCGGGCTCGATCGCAGGATTTCCACGTCGACAACCTTGCCGCCCTTGATCGTCGCGCGGGCCGTGACACTGCCGCTTCGTCCTTCGCGAATGGCCCTGCGCGGGATTTCCGGCTGAACCATCGTCGGGCAGATCGAGCCAATCGAAGTCGGCGCCGCCTTGGGCGCGGGCGGTGCGGGCGGTGCGGGCGGCGCAACCGGGCGAATTTCGGCCGGGGGTGGTGGCGTCGTCGTCGTCGAAGTGATCACGTTTTGCACCGGCGGCGGTGTCGCGATCTGGACTTCGGGCGGCGGAATGAACGGCGGCGGCGGCGCTTCGAGCTTGGGCGGCGGCGGCAGCAGGCGCTCGGGCGGCGGCGGCGGCGGCTTGATTTCCTCGATGACCTTGGTCTCGATCGGCTGCTTGATGACGTCGACGATCTTCTTGCCGAGACCGGTCACGAGCGCATAGACGAGGGCAATGTGAAACAGGACGACGATCGTGATGCCCAGAAGATGCTTCTGGGGCTGCGGCTGGCGCGACGAAAAGTCCATGTTCCGGTGGCCTCGGCGGAAGAGTAGTCTGCGAGGTTAACAAAAATGCCCGCCGGCTTGTGGCCAGCGGGCACGAGGCGGTTCTGGAAACCTACCAAGCTTGAGTATACAAGCTCGGGCGCGGGCCTCCAAGCCGTGGAGCTAAGGTCACGTTCAGAACTTGTACGTGCCCGTGAGGTACCAGAAACGGCCGCGCGGGTCGTACTGCGACGCGTCGTAGCCCGTCTGGAACTGGTTGGACACCGGCACGAAGATGTCGGGCTGCGTGTTGAAGATGTTGCGCGCACCGAGCGTCAGCGCGAGGTTCTTCAACCCGGTCCACTGCACCTGCAGGTCGAACAGGTTCATGTCGCCGATCGAGGTCGGGTCGCCGTTCAGGTCCCAGCCGGCGCGGTAGCCGTCGGCGAACGACCAGCCCAGCGTCGTCGCCCAGGCGCCCTGCGTCCACGTGCCCGACATGTACTGCTTGTAGCGCAGGATCACGCCGCCGGTATCGGCGCCGATGACCGGGTTGCCCTCATCGTCGACGATGGTGCCGACTTTGTGCGAGGTGCCAGCTCCCGGCGTGCTCTGATCGTACTTGATGTAGTACGTGCCGGAAAGGCCAACGTCCAAGCGGCCTGGGCCGATCATCTGGCGATAGTTGCCGTTGATGTCGATACCCTGCGCCTGGATCGTGCCGGTGTTGGCCAGGATCGCCTTCGTCAGAACGACATTGCCGGCTGCGTCACGCACCACGAGACCGTCATAGGCCGGATTGCCCAGTGCGTTCTGCGATACGATTTCCTGCGTCGAGGGTGTCGAGATCACGTTCGTGATCTTGTAGTTGAAGTAGTCGAGCCCGATCGACGTCGAGGTGAGCGGCTGCCAGACGAAGCCGAGAGTCCAGTTGTCCGAGGTCTCGGGCTTCAATACCGGGTTGCCCCCCGAGAACTCGTTGACCTGGATTTTCTGCGCGCCGGTGACCGGATCATTGAACTGGGCCGAGGTGCCCAGCACCTGAGGCGTCCACAAGTCCGACAGCGTCGGTGCGCGGAAGCCCGTGCCGTAGCTGCCGCGGAGCAGCAACTGCGTCACAGGTTGCCAGCGGAAGTTGGCGTTATAGGTACTCTTCGAGCCGACATCGCTGTAGTTGTCGTAGCGCGCCGCGAAGTTGACGTCCAGGTTCTTGATGACCGGGATCTGCAACTCACCGAAGACCGAGTTGATGTTGCGTGCCTCGTCGATGCCCTTGGTCGCACCGCCGAGGCCGGCGATATCACCCGTAAATTGCGCCTCACTCGGGTCCGTCTTGTACGACTCGTCGCGGAACTGATAGCCGACGGCGTAGTTCATCTCGCCTGCGGGCAGCTTGAAGGCGGCGCCCGACATCGTGGCGTCGAAGTTGGTGCTGCGCGTCGTCGCCGCGAGCGTCCCGCCGGCGTACTTGGCCGGGGCGATGCCCGCGAGGAAGGCGTCAGACTGCTGCAACTCCCACGGATTCCAGTCCGAAGTCTGCGTCGCCTTGGCAAAGCCGATCTGCGAGAAGTAACCGTCGGTCACTTGGCCGGACAGCTTGCTTTCGTTCTGGTAGACAACGACGTTGTAATCCTGGCCGTAGACGTCGCCTCGGATGCCGCCTGACAGGCGCGACAGCGTCTGCGTGTCCTGGCTCGTGCGCGGGCCGAAGTCGAACACGCGCGCCGTCACGCCGACGGCCTTGTTCGGGTCGAGACCGAGCTCGGGATGGGCAGCGATCCAGGGCAGGACGTATTTGGTGTAGGCGTCGGAGCCGGGGCGAACGAGAAGCACGCGCCCGGTGGAACCGGGTGCGCCCTCCACGCCAAATAGCTCGTCGGTCTCAAAGAAGCTGGTACGCGCCGGGCTCTCCTGGATCGCCTGCGTCACGACGTTGCGGTTGTAGTAATAGTCGACGTACGCTTGGGCGTGTGTGTTCAGGTTGTACTGAAAGTTGGCGGTGTACGAGGTCGACTCGTTCTGCGGGATCAGGCCGACATACGGAGACGCGTCGTACTGGCAGTAATTAACGCCCTTGGAAGTCGGAGTTGAGACTTGGAACATCTTTGCCTGCGCACAGTTGTCGCCACCCAGCGTCAGCGGGTTGCCGAAGCCGCCGGGAGGGCCACCGGCAACGTAACCGGGCGAGCGAACGGTTGGGTTGCCGTTGGCATCCACCTCCCAGTTGCCCTGGATGTTGCCCTGGCCGGTCGCGCCTGACTCGAAGTACGGCAGTTTGTTGCCGCTCTTCGCGTAGTCGCGGTCCTTGCCGAACAGCTGATCGGTCTTCTCCCACTGCGCGCTGAGCGTCAAGCTGTAATTGTCCTTGTTGATGTCGCCCATGCCGAAGATGGCGTTGACGTTGTACTGCTGGCCGCCGCCGCTATCGGTCGGCGAGCCGTAGGTACCGCCAAGTTGCAGGCCCTGGAAGTTCTTCACCATGATGAAGTTCACGACACCGGCAATCGCGTCGGAACCGTAGATCGACGAGGCCCCGTCCTTCAGCACTTCGACGCGCTCGATCGCCGCGAGAGGAATGCCATTGACGTTGACGGCGGCACCACCGAGCCCCGGCCGCCGCCGCGAGGCGCCGGCCATTCATCAGGACCAGCGTGCGCTCTTCACCCAAGCCGCGCAGCGAGACGCCAGAGAAGCCGTAGGTGGACGTACCGGCACCGGTCGACAACTGAGTCTGGCTACCGCTGGACATTGCCGAGATCGTCTGGAGCAACTGCTCGGTCGTCTGAACGCCCAGGCGGCCTATGTCCTCTTTGGTGAGGATCTGGACTTGAGTAGAACCCTCGCCCTCGATGCGCTTGATCGATGAACCTGTGACTTCGACGCGGTCGAGTTGCGTGGCCTGCGCATCCTGCGCATCGTGCCGGCAATGCGCTGAGCGCCAAGCTGCCGCCAAAGGCGAGCAGCAGACCCTTGCAAAGCTTGGTCTTCTTAAACATGAGGACTCCTGATTGGACGGGAAGGTTGATCGATTGACCCAGGTTCGGGGCCGAGAACGCCGCTTTTGTAAGCCGACTGTTTCCGGACCTCGAAACCTTGTAGCGGAATTGTCATGGAACGGAATTCGCGCCCCGCTAGGGAATTCCTTGACGGTTCGCATTCGCGACCGCGAGCGCCGTCGCGCGCCAACATAGGGATTGCTCCCGAACCCTTTATTCATGCGGGTTTGCGGGGAGCACCCGATCCGATGGCAGCCGAACTGGTGCGCGCACTGCACGCCAAACGGGCACCCTTTTCGTCGATCTCTCACGCCGCTTCGTTGGAATCATGCAACAGTTCGTTGCAACAGCCGCCCGCCTGACCGGGCGCACAGCGCTTTGTCGGCGGCGGCGACTCGTGGCCGAGGGGTCGGGCCCGGCGCTCTCGCCCGGGCGGGGGCTCAGTTCGCCGCCGTCTGCACGACGCGCGGCACCGCCGCGAGCAGCGTGCGCGTGTACTCCGACTGCGGGCTTCCGAGCACGCGATCGGCGGGGCCGGACTCTTCGACGCGGCCCTTTTGCATCACGACCACGTCGTCGGCGATGTACTCGACGACGCCGATGTTGTGCGTGATGAAGAGATAGGAGATGCCGAACTCGCGCTGAAGCTGGGCGAGCAGATTCAGGATCTGCGCCTGTACCGAGACGTCGAGCGCCGATGTCGGCTCGTCGCACACGATCAGTCGCGGCGACACGGCGAGCGCGCGTGCTATCGCGATGCGCTGGCGCTGGCCGCCGGAGAACTCGTGCGGATAGCGCTCCAGCGCATCGCGCCGCAAGCCGACCTGATCGACGAGCCTTTCGAGCGTCGCCCGACGTGCCGGCGCGTCGAGATCGGTGCTCAGCGCGAGCAAGCCTTCTTCGAGAATGTCGAAGACGCGCATGCGCGGGTTGAGCGACGCGAACGGGTCCTGGAAGATGATCTGGATCGAGCGCCGCGCCTCGTGCAGCGCGTCGTCGTGCAATGTGAACAGGTCGCGCCCGTCGAGCTTTGCGGTGCCTTCGATCAGGGCCTGGCCACGCAGCAGCTGGACGATCGCCTTGCCGGTCGTCGTCTTGCCGCAACCCGACTCACCGACGAGCGCAAGCGTGCGCCCCGTCTCGATATTGAAGGAGACGCCATCGACGGCGTCGAAGTACCCCGTCGTGCGCTGCAGCAGACCCTTGCGGATCGGGAAGCGAACGGCGAGCCTGTCGACCTCCAGCAGGCGCTGGCCCGGTTCAGGCGTTGAAGCGGAGATCGCGCGCGGCACCTGTTCGATGTGCTCGATGACGCCGGCCTCGCCCGGCGCGAGTGCCGAAGCGGGAGCGTCTTCGCCATACAGCAAGCATCGCACGCTGCGCCCGCCGGGCTGATCGATCAGTTCCGGCCGGGTCGTCGCGCACGCGCCGAAGGCGCGGTCGCAGCGCGGCTCGAAGCGACAGCCTTCGAAGCGCAGCCACAGCGGCGGCACGGTGCCGCGGATCGCGGCGAGCGCTTCGCCGCGCCGGCCGGCGTCGGGCAGCGCACGCAGCAGCAGCCTCGCGTACGGATGCAGCGGCTTGCCGAAGAAGGCTTCGGCGCTCGCCACTTCGATGATCTGGCCGGCATACATCAGCGCCACCTGGTGCGCCATGCCCGAGACGACGGCGAGGTCGTGCGTGATCAGCAGCAGGCCGAGGCCTCGCTCCTTCTGCAGGTCCTTCAGCAGGTCGAGGATCTGCGCCTGGATCGTCACGTCGAGCGCGGTCGTCGGCTCGTCCGCCACCAGATAGTCGGGCTCGGCGGCAAGCGTCATCGCGATCATCACGCGCTGCTTCTGCCCGCCGCTCATGCGAAACGGATAGTCGTCGATGCGCCGTTCGGGTTCGGGAATGCCGACCTTGCCGAGCCATTCGATCGCCCGCTCCCGCGCAGCCGCGCCGCGCAGCGCGGTGTGCGCCTCGATCGCCTCGACGATCTGCTCGCCGATGCGCATCACCGGGTTCAGGCTCGTTCCCGGTTCCTGAAAGATCATGCCGATCTTGCCGCCGCGGATCGCGCGCATGCCGGATTCGGGCAGCGCGAGCAGATCCGCGCCGTCGAGGCGGACCTGCCCCTGCGTGATGCGTCCGTTCTCGGGCAACAGGCGCATCAGCGCGAGCGCCGTCATGCTCTTGCCACACCCCGACTCGCCGACGAGCGCGAAGGTCTCGCCACGGCGCAGCGTGAGGCGCATGCCGTCGATCGCCCGCACGATGCCGGATTCGGAATCGAGCGCGACCTTGACGTCGTCGATCTCAAGCATGAGCGCCCTCCTCGGCCGGCTTGCGCGCAATGACGCGTGGTCGGAAGGCGCGCGAGCGCGGATCGAAGGCATCGCGCACGCCGTCGGCAAACAGGTTGGCGGCGAGCACGAGCGCGACCATGAAGCTGAACGCGGCCGCGAACGGCCACCAGACGACCGGGTCGCGGCTCATCTCGTTGCGCGCGAAATTGATCATGCCGCCGAAGCTGTTCATCGACGGATCGACGCCGACACCGACGTACGAGAGCACCGCCTCGTACAGGATCAGCGCCGAGAACTCGAGCACGGTGACGATCAGCATCAGGTGCGCGACGTTCGGGAAGATGTGGCGCACCATGATGCGCCAGCGGCTGACGCCGAACGCGTTCGACGCCTGCACGTACTCGAGTTCCCGCAGCTTGAGTGTCTCGGCGCGCAGCAGCCGGCACAGGCCGGTCCAGCCCGTCACCCCGAGCACCGCGCACAGCAGGAAGAGCTTGACGTCGGCGCGCTCGACGCCCGTCTCGAACAAATCCTGGTGCTTGTCGAGGAAGATCTGCACCATCAACACGCAGGCGGCGATCAGCAGGATGTTGGGGATCGACGCCAGCAGCGTGTAGAGGTATTGGATCGCCTCGTCGACCCAGCCCTTCATGTAGCCCGCCATGATCCCGAGCACGACGGCGAACGGCAGTGTCGCAATCGTCGCGAGCGTGCCGATGACGAAAGCAGTGCGGATGCTCTTCAGCGTCTGGTAGAGCACATCGTTGCCAGTCACGTCGGTGCCGAACGGATGGTAGTAGCCCATCAGCGAGAAGATCACGCCACCGATCGCGAACAGCCCGCCGAGAGTGAGCGCGGCGACGCGCCACGGGATGTCGGTTTCACCGTGCCGAATGGCGGCGGCCATGTCGCGCCAGCTCGTGTTCGCGCGCCGCGCGAGGACGGCGATGAAGAGTGCACACACGATCGCCGCGGCGATCGTGCCCTCGACCAGACCCAGCACGATGCGCCAGGCGACGTCGCCCCGCCATTGCGTTGCCGGATCGGTCAGGTGCGCGCCGCCATGGACGAGCCGCGGCGCGACCCGTTGCAATTGTCCATCGACCTCGAGCGACTCCTTCGTGAAGCCGGTGTAGGCGAGCGGCCTCGAGTAGGTGGACTCGCGCGACGCGACCAGATCACGCAGTACGACATCGAGCAACGACTGCACGCGCGAGTCGTATGCGACGCTGCCCGCTGGCGCACCGGCGGCCGGCGGCAGCACACTGCGGAAGTGCACGCTGTCGGCGAGTGTCAGCAGCACGCAGGCGGCAAGCACGACGCTGGACGCGAGCGCGGCGGAATCCGCGAACACCTTGCGCCAAGTGGAGGCCAGGTTTTTCTGGCGCCGCGCATACAGCGCGTATCCCACGAGCGCGATCGCCAGCAGCCAGATCGAAACGTCGGTCCACAGCAGGACGAGCTTGGGCATTCAGGATGTCCTTCGGGATCAGGCCAACCGCACGCGCGGATCGGCCCAGGTGTAGGCGATGTCGATCAGGATGTAGGACACGATCGCGAGCAGCGAGCCGACGAAGACCATCGTGCGCACGATCGCGAAGTCCTGCTTGCTGATGGCTTCGATCACGTAGGCGCCGAGCCCGGGAATGCCGAAGAAGCTCTCGAACACGAGCGAGCCGAGGAACACATACGGCAGGTAGCTGCCCGCGCTCGTGATGATCGGGATCAGCGCGTTGCGCAACACGTGGCGGAACATCACGACCGTCTCCGAGAGGCCCTTGGCACGCGCGGTACGCACGTAGTCCTTGCCGATTTCCTCGAGGAACATCGCGCGGTACAGGCGCGACTCGGCGCCGAGCCGCGCGAAGGCCGACAGCAGCACCGGCAGGATCAGGAAGCGAATCACGTCGAAGCCGCCCGCATAGCCGGAAATCGGCACCAGCCGAAGCACGCGCGAGAACAGGTACTGGCCGACGATGATGTAGAACAGGCTCGAGATCGACAGCATCAGCACGCAGAACACGACACCCCACAAATCGAGACGCGTATGCCTGAACATCACGAGCAGCAGCGCGAACGAGGTACTCGCGATCACCTGCAGCAGGAAGATCGGCGCCGCCAGTTGGATGCTGACCCACATGCGGCTCGCGACTTCATGGCCGATGTCGCCCGCGCTCTCGCTGTCGGCGCGGCCGAAGTTCAGTGAAAAGAGAGAGACCGAGCGCTCCCAGAAGATCGTGTCGGTGAGCTTCGCCGTGCCCGGCTCCTTGTCGTTCCAGTACAGCGGCTTGTCGTAGCCGCGCTCGACCTTCCATTTCTCGATCAGTTCCTGCGTCACGCGCTTGCCGCCGATGTTCATGCGCGCCATGTCGTCCGGCGTGTTGACGGTGAAGAACAGAAAGAAGGTGACGAGATTGACGCCGAGCAGGATCAGCACGCCGTAGAGCACGCGCCGGATGATGTAGTTGATCATCGGGCGCGCTCCGCCGCAGCGCCGCAAGTGACGCGACTGGTGAAAGCCGTCATGACGCGAGCACTTCGCCGCGTGCGTTCATGCGTTCGCGCCGGCGCAGGCTCTTGCGCGCGAAGACGAGGCCGAGCACCACGACTGCGGCGATCAGCACGAGCGGCCACCACATCGGCTTGTTCCACTCGGCGAGCTTCGCGGTGCGCTCCTCGGGCTTGAGGCGCAGGTAGCGGCCGTGGTCGCGAATCAGGATCGCCGGCTTGGAGTTGTCCACCCAGCTCTGGACCGCGGCGGACGCGTAAGGGTAGAAGCCGAAGCTCCAAGGCGCATCCTGCTGAAGGATCTTCACCATCTTGTCGATCACCGTCTGCTTCTCGGGCCCGTCATCTAGCGACTTCAACTGCGTGAACAGCTTGTCGTACTCGGGGTTCTGGTAGTTCGCCGTGTTTTCGCCATCGGACACGCTCTTGGCGTTGGGTCCGTAGAGCAGAAACATGAAGTTCTCGGCGTCCGGGTAATCGGCATTCCAGCCGAGCCAGAAGACCTGGTGCTTGCCCTTCCTGACCTTGTCCTGGAACTGGTTGTTGTCGGTCGCACGCACGTCGAGCTGGATGTCAAGCTTGGCGAACTGACGCACCACCCAGTCAATCTCGGGCTTGCGCTCGGGCGTCGGCACGGCGTAGAAGTCGTAGGCAATCACGAGCGGCTTTCCGGTCTTTGCATCGCGCCCACGCGGATAGCCGGCTTCGACCATCAACTGCTTGGCCTCTTCGATCGAGCGACGCACCGGCTTGCCGTCGACCAGCTTGTGCGTGACCGGGTTGACGCCCTCAAGCGTGCCTTCGCGCGAACCGGGAATGCCCTTGGGCAGCGGGCTCATCGCCGTCTCGCCGGCCTTTTTCGGGAAGATCTTCGAGTACTCCTCCCAGTCGATCGCGATCGAAATGGCCTGGCGCAGCTTGCGATTGCGCTCGCGCTGCTCTGGCGTTTCGCCCCAGCCGAGGACCGGGTCGAGCATGTTGAAGCCGATGATGTAGCTGTTGACGTCCGCGCTCTGCGGAAAGTCGAAGCCCTTCTTCAGGTAGTCCTCGCGCACTTCGTCGGAATCCTTCATCTCGACGAGGTAGCTGTTGCCGGTGTCGGTGCGCTCGAAGACCTCGAGGTCGTAGTAGCCGTCGCGGAACTTGTTGCGCAGCGGCGTCGCCTCACGCTCGACGGTGGCGACGATCTCGTCGATGAACGGCGTCGGCTTGCCGCAGTCGTCGAGCAAGCCCTTTTCCTTGTCGCCAGGTGCGCCTTCGCAAGGATAGGGTTCGCCGCGGTAGTTCGGATTGCGCTTCATCACGATGCGCCGGTCCTTGGTGAAGTCGGTCACCATGAACGGGCCGGTGCCGACCGGCCAGGTGTCGAGCGTCATGCCGCGCTCGGCCATGCCTGGCTGCGCATAGAAGGCATCGGCCTCCCACGGCACCGGCGCCATGAAGGTCATCTGCATCCAGTACTTCCACTGCGGGTACTTGCCCTTGATGCGCAGGCGCAGCAGATCCTTCTCGGGCGCCGTGGCACCGATCAGCGGCCACTTGCGAAAGTCGAGAAAGGGCTTGTCCAGGCTCGCCGGGTCCAGGCCTTCACGCAGCTTCTTGTCCTCCGCCTTGATGAGCGCACCGTAGTCCTTCAGGCCCAGCACGTACTCGGAGAAGATGCCGTAGATCGGCGTCGTGATGCGCGTGGTTGCATGGCGCTTGACGGCGTAGACAAAGTCCTCGGCGACGAGTTCGCGCGTGCCCGTCTCCTTGAAGTCCATCGGCGTACGCCGGTCGCCCAGCTCGCCCGGCTTCATGTCGTGATAGAGGTACTTTCCCTGGGCATCGGTGGCGAAGGCGGGGTGCGGCGCGAACTTGATGCCCTTCTTGATCGGGACGTCATAGACGCTTTCGGCGACCTGGTCGGCCGGCGCGTCGTCGGGCAGGCGGTTGCCGTCCTTGTCGAGGTAGATCGGCTTGACGACTGCAGCGGCCGATTTCGGCACCAGCTCGAACGGGCGCTTCAGGTAGTGGTAGCCGTAGGGCGGCTCGTAGACTTGATACGTGACGAGCGTGTCGTTCGACCAATACGAGGCCGTCGGGTCGAGGTGGCGCGGCGTGTTCTCGATCATCGCCGAGCGCACCACGTTCGCCTTCTCCGATCCTTCGGGCCAGGGGCTGTTGTTGCAGCCGCCGAGCATCGCCATCGCGGCGAGGGCGAGGCCCGCCATCCATGCCGTCGGTCGTCCGAACTCGCGCATTGTGGTGATCCGAAAACGACCGTTCATGCGGCCTGCCCCTTCATCGTCCGGCGAGCGCAGGCTTGCGCGCTCGCCGCAACAAAACAATCAGCCTCCGGCCGCGCCCGGCTTGTGACCGGGGCGACCCGAGGCAGGGCGCAATGATAAGGCCTTGGCCCGGTCTTCACCGGCCGCCGGATCCACCGCCCATTCGCCCCCGAGCCACCGCGCACCGACTCTCACCAGCCCACCAGCACGTCGCGCCCGTCCACGAGCAGGGTCACCTTCGCGCCAATCGGCAGGCAGACCTTGGTCGGCACATGGCCGAACGGCAGGCCGGTCAGGATCGGCGTCTTCGTGACACTGCGAAGATGGGCAATTGCGCTGCGCAGCGTGTAGCCGCGATCGAGCGGGGACTTGCGAAACTCGCTGAACGATCCGAGCAGCACGGCCTGCTGCGCGTCCAGCACACCGGCCTGGTGCAATTGCAGGAGACTGCGCTCGACGCGATAGGGGTGCTCGTTCACGTCCTCAAGGAAAAGCACGCCACCCTTGATCCTCGGCCAATGCGGCGTCGAAAGCAGCGAGCTCAGCATGCACAGGTTGCCGCCCCACAACGTGCCGCGCGCCTGCAGGCCGTCGAAGCCGCGCTCGGTGCGAAAGCCGATCGCCTCGAGCGTGCCGTCCATCGCTTCGAGAAAGCAGCCTTGCGTCACCTCGTCGACGCCCTCGACCGCCTTCTCGCCATGTTCCTCGGCCGTGCGGCCGAAGTCGTAGCACGCCATCGGCCCGGCCCAGCTGCGCGCCTTGGCGTGCGCGAGCAATCCGAGTTGCAGCACCGTCATGTCGCTGTGGCCTACCCAGCGCGTGCCGCGCTCGACGCTGCGCGCAAGCAGCATCCAGTCAATGCCATCGAGCAAGCGGGTGAGGCCATAGCCGCCCCGCGCGGCCATCGCAATGCTTGGCGCCTGCTCGGCAACGCGGTGCAGCGCGGCGAGCCGCAGTGCATCGTCACCGGCAAAGCGCTGGTACCGGGCCAGCGCCGCAGCGTCGATCGCCACATCGAAGCCGAGCGCGGAGAGGCGCTTCGCCGCCCGCCGCACCGGAGCGACTTTGGCCAGCACGCCGGACGGCGAGAAGATCGTGAGTGAGTTCACTGGACTACCCTCAGCGCTGCGCGCGCCGGAATGAGCACGTGGTATCGGCCTGGCGTGCTCATGCAGGCTTGGACGGGTCGAGCTCGAGCGCCTCGCCGGTGGGGATCGGTTCGTCGTCGGCGCCCGGCGCGCGGCGCTGCCGATACTGCTCCCGCCGCTCAGCGAAGAAGTCGCGCAGCACTTGTCCGCACGCGTCGGCAAGAACGCCACCCGTCAGTTCGGTGTGATGGTTCAGCTGGGCGTTCGCGAACAAGTCCACCACCGAGCCGGCGGCACCGGTCTTGGGATCGACGGCGCCGAACACGACGCGCTTGAAACGCGCATGCAGCAGCGCCATCGCGCACATCGCGCAGGGCTCGAGCGTGACGAAGAGTTCGCATTCCGGCAGCCGGTAGTTGCCGAGCAGGTGTGCTGCGTGCCGCAACGCGACGATCTCGGCGTGCGCCGTGGGGTCGTGTTCGGTGATCGGCCGGTTGTAGCCGGTCGCGATCACCTGGCCCCCGCGCATCACGACGGCGCCCACCGGCACCTCACCGACGAGCGCTGCGTTGTGCGCCTGGTCGAGCGCGATGCGCATCGCGAACTCGTCGGCGGCCTGGCTCTCTTCGCTTGGCGTTTGCCCGTTCACTGCTTGGCGCTCGCGTCTTCGTTGCGCTGCATGCCTTGCTGCAAGGCCTTGTTGATATCGTCGGTGACCTGGCGCTGTAGCTGCTTCGACTGCTGCGCCGGCGTGCCCGTGAGCACCGTTGCGCTCGCCGCCTCACCGGCCGGAACGACCACCCGCGCCGCCTGCAATTCGTGCTTGGCGAGCATACCGATGATCGCGACGACGACCAGCAGGCCGACCATGCTGAAGATGATTCTCATCGAGTCGCTCCGAGGAACTTTTCAATCGGGCGTGCCGGCCGCGGGGTGTCGCCCAACCCGTCCCCGAGATGCCGAGGCACCGATTCTCCCGCATCCCGGCCGTGTCGCGAGTTGCCGACTCCGGCCAGGCTGGCGTGGTCGGAAGCGATCGATTGTTTCAAAACGCAACCGTGAATGCGAGCAAGCGCGGTCAGACCGTCCAATGGCCTTGCGTTGACACAAGCTAGGGGTGCGAGTCCGACCCTGACCTCACTAGACTCGTCGCCTGCTCTCCCAGTCAGCCGCAACATGACCGAGCCGCTCCTGTCCCACCGCCGCGCCGCTGCTGCCGAGAGCGACGACGCCGACCTCCGTCTGAGCGGGCAGATGGTCGGAGCCTCAGCATCGCATGCGCGGATGATCGAGCAGTTGCGCCGCATTGCGACCAGCGAAGCGCCGGCGCTGATCGAGGGTGAAACCGGGAGCGGCAAGGAACTGGCGGCGCGCTCCATTCACTATGGCGGCGCGCGGTGCGCCGGGCCGTTCGTGCCCGTGAACTGCGGCGCCCTGCCGGACACGCTGGTCGAGGCCGAGCTCTTCGGCCACGAGCGCGGCGCCTTCACCGACGCACGCAACGCGCGCCGCGGGCTGGTGGCCGAGGCGGCCGGAGGCACCTTGTTCCTGGATGAGGTCGACGCGCTGAGCCCGAAGGCGCAGGTCACGCTGTTGCGCTTTCTGCAGGACCAGCGCTACCGCCCCGTCGGCACGCCGCGCGAGTTGCGCAGCGATGTACGACTGCTGGCGGCCGCCAACCGGCCGCTGCAGGAACTGGTCGACGCGCGCGAGTTCCGTGCCGACCTGATGTACCGGCTCAACGTGCTTTACCTGGTGGTGCCTCCACTGCGCGAGCGCGAAGGCGACGCGGAACTGCTGGCACTTCGCTTCGCCGAGGTCTTCGCCGCCAAGTACCACCGCGCGCCGAAGCTTCTGCATCCACAGACACTTGCCTGGCTCGGCCGTCAGCCTTGGCCGGGCAACGTTCGCGAACTCGAAGGCTGGGTGCACCGGCAGTTCCTGATGAGCAGCGGCCCGTGCATCGTCCATGACGACAGCCTGCTGGACCAGGAGAGACCGCGTGTCTCGCACTTCGCCAGCGTTGCCGGCCATGAAAGCGGCGTCACCCTAGCATCTGGCGAGATCGGAGTGGTGCCGGGCATCGAGGCCCCGCTGACCAGCTTTCAGGAAGCGAAGGCCGAAGCACTGCGTTCCTTCGAGTGCGAGTATCTCGCCCGCGCGATGCAAATGACGAAGGGCAACGTCACGCGCGCTGCGGCGCTCGCCGGCAAGGAAAGGCGCGCCTTCGGCAAACTGCTGAAGAAGCACGGGCTGGCCTCGACGCGCGAGTTGACCTGATTGCGTCGCCCGCCAGGGCACGCCGGGTCACCGAGCACCCATCGGGTCGAAAACGACCCGTCCTCGATCCGGACGTGCCTGCAGCGCTTCATCGTCGTCTTCTCCGGCGTGCCCTCGCAACCCCCAAAGACTAGGGGCGGGTTCATCTGGGCGCAATTCAGGTCTCAGACGCTGGCATCGCATTTGCGCTGTGGATGTGAGTCCCACTGCATTCGTCGGCCAACCGGCGCGTCTGAAGGCCCCATGAATGAACGCGCGAAATGCGCCGAATACCGTCAGCGCCCAGCAGTCGGCGAGCGCGCGGGCGCGGGACGCGTCGCTGATACAGGCCATCGAGCAGCATCTGATGGAGCACCCGCATGCCGCCGACACGGCGGCCGGCGTGACACGCTGGTGGCTCGGTGTGCGCGGCATCCATGCGACGGCCGAAGCCGTCGAGCACGCGCTGGCCACGATGACCTGGCAGCGACGCTTGCGCCGCACGACATTGGCCGACGGCTCGGTTCTGTATTCCAACCCCCACCCATCGGATGCGCCATGACGCGCGGCCGGTCGACCCGTCGGCGCAACTGCCGGCATTCCCGTTGCGCGGCACGCGCAGTGACCTGAGGAGCGAATCATGCCCGTGGCCCTTTCCTATCCCGGCGTGTACATCGAAGAGGTGCCCAGCGGCGTTCACAGCATCACCGGCGTCGCCACCTCGATCACCGCCTTTGTCGGCCGTGCGCTGCGCGGGCCGATCGACAGCGACCCCAAGAGCCCGGTGCGCGTGACCGGCTTCGCCGACTTCGAGCGCAACTTCGGCGGCTTGGCCAACAGTTGTCCGATGTCGTTCGCCGCACTGCACTACTTCACCAACGGCGGCTCCGATGCACTGGTCGTGCGGGTGCACAACGGCGCCGTCGCGGCGCAGATGCCGGCGCTGCCGGCGGCGGCGCTGTTCAGCGCTGCGAATCCAGGCACCTGGGGCAACCAACTGCGGGTGCGCGTCGACGTCGACGTCGAGGACGAGGTGGCGGACGCCAATCTGCCGAACACGATGTTCAACCTGCGCGTGAAGGATCTGGCCACCGGCATCGTCGAGACCTATCTCAACGTCAGCATCACCAGCGGCCACCCGCGCTTCATCAGTCAAGTGCTCGAAGACCAGAGCCGCCTGCTGCGCGGGGCCGCCACGATCGCCGCGCTGCCGGCCGTCGACCAGGACATTCCACCCGGCCCACCCGACCCCTTCGACTCGACCAATGCCACGGCATTGACCGGAGGCGACGACGGCGCTGCGATCACCGATGCCGAGGTCGTCAGCGGCGCCAACCTGCGCAGCAACAAACGCGGCATGTTCGCCCTCGAGAAGGCCGACCTGTTCAATCTTCTCGTGATCCCGCCGTTCTCCGACTCGAGCGACGTCAACAACACCACCTGGACGGCGGCGGTGTCGTACTGCACCGAACGCCGCGCCATGGCGCTGATCGACCCGCCGTTCCACACCAGCGGCTGGGATGCGGTGGACGACGTCACGCCCGCCAACATCACTGCAGTGGTGGCGCGCACCGCGAATGCGGCGCTGTACTTCCCGCGCGTGCGCGCCCCGAACCCGCTGCGCGAGAGCCGCGCCGAGGCCTACGCGCCATCCGGCGCGGTGGCCGGCGTGATGGCGCGAACCGACGCCACGCGCGGTGTCTGGAAGGCGCCGGCTGGCATCGAGGCCACGCTGGTGGGCGTGCTTGCGCCCGAGGTCACCCTGACCGATCCCGAGAACGGCTTCGTCAACCCGTTGGGCGTGAATTGCCTGCGCAGCTTCCCGAACACCGGGCCCATCGTCTGGGGTTCGCGCACGATGCGCGGCGCCGACACGCTGGCGTCGGAATGGAAGTACGTGCCCGTGCGCCGCATGGCGCTGTTCCTAGAAGAAAGCCTGTACCGCGGCACGCAGTGGGTGGTGTTCGAACCCAACGACGAACCGCTCTGGGCGCAGATCCGGATGAATGTCGGCGCCTTCATGCAGGGTCTGTTTCGCCAGGGCGCATTTCAGGGTACGTCGCCGCGCGAAGCCTACTTCGTGAAAGTCGACCGCGAGACCACGACGCAAGCCGACATCGACGCCGGCATCGTCAACGTCCTGGTCGGCTTCGCGCCACTGAAGCCGGCGGAATTCGTCGTCGTGCGCCTGCAGCAGATGGCCGGCCAGGTCGCGGCCTGAACCCGCCAGCAAAGGAGAAACCCATGGCCCAGTTCAGCGTCAACGCCAGCCGCTTCGACCCCTACAAGAACTTCAAATTTCGCGTCAAGTGGGACGGCAAATACGTGGCCGGCATCAGCAAGGTCTCGGCGCTCAAGCGCAGCACCGAGGTGGTCGAGCACCGCGTCGGCGGTGATCCCAGCAGTGGCCGCAAATCGCCCGGCCGCACCAAGTACGAGGCGGTCACGCTGGAACGCGGCGTCACCCACGACACCGAGTTCGAGAAGTGGGCCAACAAGGTCTGGAACTACGGCTCCGGCCTCGGTGCCGAGGTGTCGCTGAAGGACTTCCGCAAGGACATCATTCTCGAGGTCTGCAACGAGGCGGGCCAGGTGGTGCTGGCCTACAAGATCTACCGCTGCTGGGTGAGCGAATACCAGGCCTTCCCCGACGCCGACGCGAACGCCAACGCGGTCGCGATCCAGACCCTGAAGCTGGAAAACGAGGGATGGGAACGCGACTACGAAGTGGCCGAACCGAGCGAGCCCACCTTCACCGAGCCGGCCTGAACGATGGCCTTCCCCCGCGCCTTGCCCGGCCCGCCGCGATGAACGACGCCGCGTTGCTGGACTTGTGGGAGGCGGCGTGGCCGCTGCCGCCGCGGCAACGCGCGCAGATGTTGGCACGCGCCGCCGGCGCCGCACCGGGCACGGGTCTGGGCGTGCGCAACGGCGCGCTGCTACGCCTGCGAGAGCAGTTGTTCGGCCACGGCCTGACCCTGCGCGCCGGCTGCCCGGCGTGCCGCACGGAGCTCGAAGTCGATATCGACACACGCACCCTGCCAGCCCCGACACGCGCCGACGACACGTTGCACGAATTGACGCTGGAACAGGCCCAGGTGCGCTTTCGCGCACTCACGGACGATGACCTGGAGGCCGTGGCCGAGCTGCCCCTCACAGACGATCCAAGTGCCGCGGCACGAGCACTGTTCGAGCGATGTGTCGTCGATGCCCAAGTGGCTGGCGAGCCTTGTGTGGCCGCGGCGCTGGATCTTGAAGTGCAGGAGGCGGTGGCCCAGGCGCTGGACGCCGCGGACCCCCTCGCGGGACTGGAATTCGACCTCGCCTGCTCCGCCTGCGAATTCCGCTTCGCAGCACCGCTGGACCTGGCCAGCGTCGTCTACGCCGAACTTCGGCACCGCGCCGAGGCGGTCCTGGCCGACGTGGCCTCGTTGGCGCAGGCCTATGGCTGGCGCGAGCACGACGTCTTGGCATTGACGCCGCTGCGGCGTGCCGCGTACCTGCAGTTGGCCGGCGCCAGCGCTTGACGTCGCGACCGTTCGGGAAGCGCTGATGGACATCTTCACCCGCTTGGCGACGCAACAACTGGCGACAACGCCCCTGTTGAGGCCGGCGTTGCGACCGTACTTCGCGTCGCGACAGGGTTACGCGCAGGCGGCCGACAGCGAGCCGGGTCCGCACGAGGGCACTTCGGGCTTGGCGCTGCAGGACTCGCAGTCGCGGCAGACGACAGAAGGCGCGGTGCAAAACACGCGGACCACGGCGGCTGCCCACCTGACCTCGTCGACCATGGATGCGCTCATGAGCGACGAGGGGTCGGCGCGGTCCGATCGTCGATCGACCTCGCCCCGCCTCGCACCGGACTCGATGCCTGAGCAGTTGCCACTGGCCCCGGCGCGGCAGCCACTCGATCACACGCGCCACACCGGATCGCGCGACCGGATCGCGCTGCCGGGGGCTCAGGCACCAGAGAGGGTTCCGCACACACCGCCGATTGCCGAAGGCAGAGCCTCGGCGACGGCATCGCCGCTGCTCGCCGCCGTCGCGTCGCGCGCGAGGGGCGCTCCACAAGCGGGCGTCGAATCGCCGCTGTCGGCGCATCGCGTCCAGGTGTTGACCCACGCGCCGCGGCCGCAGGCGGAAGCGCAAGCGCCGCCCGTCGTGCATCTGCACATCGACCGCATCGAGGTGCGCGCTCCGGCCGCGGCGGCCAGACCGATGTCGCCCCGTGTGCCGCAGCATCGGGAGCCGGAGACGTCGCTTGCCGACTACCTGCGCAGGGGCAGCCGCAGATGAGCACCGCGCTGGCCCTTGGCGGCCTCAGCGAGGCACTGCGCAATTTCATCGACAGCGGCTTCGTGCAGGCCGACCTGGCGAGCGCGGTGGGCGCAGCGATCACGGTATCGGCGATCGCGCCCGATATCGTCGACCTCGACGACCCCAACGAACCGCCGCGGCTGAACATATTCCTCTACCAAGTGCAGCCCAACGCGGGCCTGCGTAACGATGCCCTGCCGTGGCACGATGGCCAGGGGCGGCGGGCGAGCAACCCGCCGCTGGCGTTGAACCTGCACTATCTGGTCACCGCCTATGCGCGCACCGACGCCGCGGCGGAGATGATCCTGGGCACCGCGATGCAGTTGCTGCACGAGACGCCGCGCCTGACGGCCGGCCTGCTGCGCACGCTGCTCGACCCGTCCGCGCTGCCCGCCACGCTGCTGGCTCTCGCTGACACGCGACTCGCCGACCAGGCCGAGTTGCTGCGCATCACGCCGCTGTCGCAAGGCATGGACGAAGCATCCAAGCTCTGGGCGGCGCTGCAGACTCCTTACCGGCCGTCGATGTGCTACGAGGTCTCGGTGGTGCTGATCGAGTCCGAGCGCGCCACGGTGAAGCCGCTGCCGGTGCTGTCGCGCGGCATCGTCGACCCGACCACCGGGCGCGACCGCGGCGTCGCCGTGCAGGCCGACATGCTGCCGCCGCTGCCGACGCTGTTCGCCGCGGTGCCGCTGCTGACGCAGCAGAGCGTGGCGCGCTTGGGCGACACGGTGCGCGCGACCGGCGTCCGCCTGAACGGCGCCGGCGCCACGGCTCTCCTGACCCATCGACTGCGGCCGGTGGCCTTCGAACTGCCGGTGACGCCGAACGACGCCGGCACCCTGTTCGACTTCGTGCTGCCCAGCGACGTTGCGGCGCAAACAGATCTCATCCCCGGCGTCTGGCAGCTCACGCTGCGCGTCACGCCGTCCGGCGAATTGCACCCGCGGCAGACCAACGGCGTCGCGCTGCTGCTCTGCGCCGACCCCGTGCTCGTCGACACCGGCCCGCCGTTGAACCTGCCGGCCGCCACCGCCACGCGCGGCGGCGTGCCCCAGCGCGTCACAGTGGAGATGTTGACGCGCCCACAGGTGCAGCCCGAGCAGACGGCCGTGCTGCTGCTGGACAGCACAGCCGAGACCGCGAACGTGCGCACCGATGCGGCCGACCCGCTGGTGTTCAGCTTTCCCGACAGCCTGCCGGCCGGCAACCGCTGGGTGCGGCTGCGGGTTGACGGCGTCGAGAGCCTGCTCGTCTTGAAGACAGGCACCGCGCCGGTGTTCGACCTCAGCCAGCGCCTGAACGTGCCATGAACCGGCCTCGCGAACCCATTCTTCAGACGGCGGCAATCGGCAGCAACGAGACCCTGGCTGCACTGGACTGGCACGAACTCAACCAGCGCTGGCTGGCGCAGCGCCTCCGGACCCTCGCAGAACGGCTGTCGTCAGAGCCTGCGGCCGAGGCTGCCGCGCCGTGGCCGGCGGTGCAAGGCTTCGAATCGGCGCATCAGCAGGTGCTGCGCCTGTTCGGCTTGTCGGACTTTGAAGGCCAGTTGTTGCTGCTGGCCGCCGGCGCCGAATGCGACACCCCGCTGCGAGCGGCACTGGCCCACATCGACGGCACCGACACCGCCCCTGGCGTCAACTTCGCGGTGGCACTGGCGCATTTGGACGGCGCCCACTGGGATGCGCTTTCACCTCTGGCGCCGCTGCGCCATTGGCAGCTCTTGCGCGTCATCGGTGAAAGCCCCCCTGGGCCAGGCCAGGCTGCGCATCGACGAGCGCGTGCTGCATCACCTCACGGGTGTCGCCGCTTTCGACACACGCTTGCACGGTGTTGCGCAACTGCTGCCAGCCGACCCGATGGCCGATGGCGTCCGCCAAGACATCGGTGACGCGGCCACCGAATCAGCTGCGCGCACCATTGTCACGGCGCTTGCCACCCATTCGCAGCCCTTGGTATTGCTCGGGGCGTTGGCCCAGCAGGCGAGCCATCGCCGCGCGACCCGCGCGCTGGTGCTGGCCGCACTGCAGCGGCTGCAATTGCGGGCGCTCTGGGTCGACGCCGGCGCGCTCGACAGCGACCCGCGCGCCGGCGCCGACTTCGCCCGGGCACTCGATCGCGAGGCGCTGCTGTCTGGCGCCGCGGTGGTGCTGGCAGCCGCGCCGCACGCCCAACTCGACAGCGCCGACGCCGGGCCGGTAGTGCTGCGCCTGCTGACGCAGTTGTCTAGCCCGGTGCTGCTGCTCGGCGCCATCGGCGCGGCCGAACTCGCCGACCTGCCCGGGCGCCGCTGCGTCCGCGTGACGGTACCGACGCCGCCGTCCGATACCACCCGCGTCGCGGCCCCGCTGCGGCGCGCGCTGCAGCAGTTCCCCGCCGACGCCGATACCCTGGCGCAGGCGCTTGCCGAGTTGCCGGCAGGCGACGAGCGGACCCAGGGCGCAGCGCTCTGGCGCGCTCTGCGCAGCGCCAGCCGCGGCGGCCTCGACGCACTGGCGCAGCGCATCGAGACGCAGACCACGTTGGCCGATCTGGTGCTGCCGACGGCGGCGATGGACACCCTGCGCGACATCACGCTGCAGCTTCAGCACCGCATCAGGGTCCACGACGAATGGGGCTTCGCCGCACCCGGCGGCCGCGGCCTCGGTCTGGCGGCGCTGTTCGTCGGCGACAGCGGCACCGGCAAGACCTGCGCCGCAGAGGCCATTGCCAACGAGGTGGGGCTTGACCTCTATCGCGTCGACCTCGCGTTGACGGTGAGCAAGTACATCGGCGAGACCGAAAAGAACCTGCGCCGACTCTTCGATGCGGCCGAGTCCAGCGGTGCCGTGCTGCTGTTCGACGAGGCCGACGCCCTGTTCGGCAAGCGCAGTGACGTCAAGGACAGCCACGACCGCTACGCCAACATCGAAGTGGCCTACCTGCTGCAACGCATCGAGAGCTACCGCGGCCTGGCGATATTGACCACCAACATGAAAGGCGCGCTGGACCGTGCCTTCCTGCGCCGACTGCGCTTCATCGTCAACTTTCCCTTCCCTGACGAGGCTGCGCGCGAAGCGCTGTGGCGGCGCCAGTTCCCGCCGCGGGCGCCGCTGGCGAGCGACGTCGACTGGCGCGCGCTGGCGCGGCTGCACCTGACCGGCGGCCATATCCGAGGTGTCGCGTTGAACGGCGCCTTCCGCGCCGCGGCCGATGACACCGCGATCGGGCAGCACCACCTGATCGAAGCGGCGCGTGCCGAGTACCAGAAGCTCGAGCGCAGCTTCGGCACCGTCGGAGGCGCCGCATGACACGCCGCCTCACCGGCCGAACGGCCGCACCGCAAGTGCATCTGCATGTCGGGCGTCTGGTGGTGGACGCGGCAGCGGAACGGGCGATCGATCTGCCCGCGTTCCCCGCCGCCCTGCAGCAGGCACTGGCCGCTCATCTGGCCGGTGCCCGGCCAGCCGTCAACCACACGACGCCGGCGGACGATTTCGCCGCCACGGTCGGTGGCCATCTGGCGGCGTCGCTGCGCCGCGGGGCGGCGGAATGAGAACCGGCGCCTTGACACAGATCGCGCAGCCGGGCCACGCGCCACGGCGCATCCAGCGCAGTTGCGCTTGCGGTGCACGCGCGCCGAAGGGCGGCGAATGCGAAGACTGGCGTAGCAAGATGCTGCTGCATCGGCACGTGCAAGGGGGCGACGGCGGCGGCGTGAGGGGCGCGGCGGCTCGCAGATCAACCCGTGCAGGCGTCGATGCCGTCCTCGCCCGGCCTGGCGTCGCACTGGACGGCGCCACGCGGCAGCTGATGGAAGGCCGCTTCGGTCACGACTTCTCGCAGGTGCAACTCGGGCGGCCCGACGACGCTTCCGAAAGGGAGGCCGAAGGCATCGCGTCCGGCTTGCACGCCTCGCCCTCGCCGATCTCGGCAGAACGCATGCATGTGCTGGCGCTGACGCAGCGCCACGGACCGCGCCTGCAGCGCGACCTGAAGGGGCCGTACAAATCGACTGACGGCGACTTCAACCTCAACCTGAAGACCGAATCGCACAAAGGGGCGAAGTCGGGGATGAGCGGCACGATCGAATTCACGCCGGGGGCCAAGGCGCCAGACGCCAAGAGCATTCGTCTCCTGCAGATTGCCAAGACCACGATCGGCAGCACTGGCAAGGACCACGTCTACACCGGTGACGAGGCCAATCGCAACAAGGTCATGACCGCCGAGAACAAGGCTTCCAACACTGGGGGCGGCTACTTCGTCGATGCGGTTCACAAGAACCGCACTCCGCGGACGGCCAAGACCGATGCACCTGTCTCGCCCTACTACATCGACGACTACAAGGCATTGAAAGACCCGGACAACCGCGACGGCAGCAAAAAGGGATCGACCGTCACGGCGGCGTCGCTATGGGACTACCCAGGCGCCACCGACGTGCGCATGCAGAACAGACGGCGTCGCTCGTGTGCTGGAAATGGGCGCGATGGCCGTGCCGGGCTTGCTGGATCTGTGGGACGACGTCGGCGCGCCGCGAGAGCAGGTGATTTATGCGCTGGCCAGGCTGGCCGACACGCGAGCCCAAGCCGCCTTTCAAGCCGGCCTGCACGATGTCGAGGAAGGCGTGCGCGCCCAAGCTGCCGTCGGCCTCGCCCGCATCCACCATCCTGCTGCTTTGGCAGCCCTGCTGCAGACGCTGGACGACGCGCCCGACATGCTGCATATGGACGTCACGCCGGCGGTACAGGAACTCCCGAAGCTGGGCCTGGCCGCCGCGCCGGCGTTGCTCGAACGGATGGCGAACGCCGCGCCGATGACGCGCCTGCATGCGCAACGCGCCTTCGAGGACCTGATCGCGAAGCTCGGCACCGCTGTGCCCCAAGGCGCGGCTTATGCCCACGACAGTTCGGCGGCGCAGCGCCGGGCCGCGGTGCAGCGCTGGCGCGAGGCGCTGCTGCAAGACGGAACGCCAGACGGGACGATGCCAAGAGGAAAGACGCGATGAGCCTTTCCAACAGTCCCAAGCTGATCGCCGGCGGCCTCGTCATTCTGGCCGCGGGCGGCAACACGCCCAAGCAGACGATCGCGCTGCAATACAACCCCGACACGCTCAGCCGCAGCTACCAGGTACAGGGCAGCGGCGGGGACGCCGGCGCCGAGCGTGCGACGCCATTTCGCCTGAAGGGGCCGGCGATCGAAACGTTGAAGATCGACGCCGAGATCGACGCCACCGACGGCCTGGAGCATCCGGACCAGAACGCCAACGTCGTGGCCTTCGGCATCGCACCCCAACTTGCGGCGCTCGAAGGCCTGGTCAATCCCAGCGTCGCCGAACTGCAGACGCTCGACGGCCTGGCCGCTTCCGGCACGCTCGAGATCGTGCCGCCCGAAGCGCCGCTGGTGCTCTTCGTCTGGGGCCGTGGCCGCGTGATCCCGGTGCGAGTGCAAGAGTTCTCGATCACCGAGGAGGCCTTCGATTCGGCGCTGAACCCGGTGCGCGCCAAGGTCTCGCTCGGCCTGCGCGTCCTCAGCACCGACGACCTCGGCTTCCAGCACAAGGGCGGCGCCCTGTTCCTGAACTACCTGCGCGCTCGCGAGGGCCTGGCGGCCAAGGCCGGCAGCGCCGCGCCCAGCGCGTTGGGCCTGAGCAGCCTGCCCTGACCGCGCGCAAGCCAAGAACCTGCCATGAGCACGACCGACCCCGTCCAGATGCTGATCGACGCCGGCGCGATCCCGTCGAATCCGTTCGACGAGAACAGCCGCTATCGCAACGTCGCCATCGCCCTGTTGCCGGCGCCGGGCACCGGGCCGACCCGCACCATCACGCGGGCGCCGGTGGCGTACCTGCGCCGACGCTTCATCGCCCAGCCGGGTGACATCGCGATCGCCGCCTACGCCGCAGTCAACGCCAGCGAACGGCCGGATCTGCTGGCCGCGCGCACGCTGGGTGAGCCGCTCGCCTGGTGGCGTCTGGCAGATGCGAACGGCGTCGACGATCCGAATGCGCTGACCGACGCTCCGGGCGCCCGCATCGCGGTGCCTGTGATCAGCGGCTGAGAACACGCATGGACAAGGGCATCCAACTCTCGCTCTACGTCGGCCCGGTGCCGATCCCCGCACCGCGCGAGTTGGTGGAAGCGCTGGTGTCGGTGCGCGTCGACGCCGGATCGGGCGATTCCCAGAGCGGCTTCGAGATGGTTTTCGAGTTGCCGCCACGCTCGCCGCTGCGCACGCTGTTTCTGATCAGCGGGGGCGGCGGCGTGCCGCTGATGCGTGTCGGCCTGACCGTGACGATGGGTGCGCGGGCCGAGAACATCTTCGATGGCATGGCCACCACCGTGTCGATGACGCCAGGCGCCGGCGGCGTCGGTCGCGTCACGGTGCGCGGCAAGGACATGTCCGCGCTGATGGACGTGATCGATTTCAACGGCATCCCTTATCCCGCGATGCCGCCTTCGGTGCGCGTGTTGCTGGTGCTGGCCAAGTACGCGGCACTCGGCGTCGTGCCGCTGGTGATCCCCAGCATCGTCGACACGCCGCCGCTGCCAACCGACTACATCCCGCTCCACCGCGGCACCGACTACGCCTATGTCAAGCAACTGGCGGCGAACGTCGGCTATGTCTTCTACCTCTCGCCAGGGCCGGCGCCGGGCACCTCCACCGCGTATTGGGGGCCCGAGATCCGCATCGGCATCCCGCAGCCCGCGCTCACTGCCGGCATGGACGCGAAGACCAATGTCGAGGACCTCAGCTTCGAGTTCGACCGCGAGCGCAAGAAGATGCCGATCGTCTACTTCCAGGAACACTTCTCGAAGGTCGGCATTCCGGTGCCGATCCCCGATATCTCGCCTCTGAACCCGCCGCTCGGCGCGCTGCCCCCGCTGCCGCCGAAGATCGAGAAGCTGGACGACACGGCGCACCTGGGCGTGGGCGAGGCGTTGATGCGCGGCCTGGCCTACGCAGGGCAGAACAGCGATTCAGTCACGGGCAGCGGGAGGCTCGACGTCTCGCGTTACGGCCGGGTGTTGAAGTCGCGCGAACTGGTCGGCGTGCGCGGCGCCGGGCTGCCCTACGACGGCCTCTTCTACGTCAAGAGCGTCAGCCACCAGATCGCGCGCGGCAGCTACAAGCAGAGTTTCACGCTGGCGCGCAACGGGCTGCTGCCCACCGTGCCCGCGGTGCCGGTGTAAGGGCGCGACGCGATGAGTGCAGGCCCCTACTACGGCAAGTACCGCGGCACCGTCCGCAACAACGTCGACCCGCTGATGACGGGCCGCATCATGTGCGAGGTGCCCGACGTCGGCGGCAACATGCTGTCGAGCTGGGCCTTGCCCTGCCTGCCCGGCGCGGGGCCGAACATGGGCATGTTCACGGTACCGCCGATCGGTGCCGGCGTCTGGGTGGAGTTCGAGCGCGGCGATCCGGATCATCCGATCTGGACCGGTGGCTGGTACAGCGAGGCCGATGTCCCGGCGCTCGCCCGCATGGTGCCCCCGGGCACCAACGGCTTCACCTTCCAGACCCAGGCCGGCACCGGCATCGTGATCAGCGACACCCTGGGCGTCATGATCTCGCTGATCAACGGCACGATGATCCAGATGACGCCGGCCGGCACCTTGACAGTGACCGGAACGGCTGCGGTGAACATCGTTGCGCCGATGGTCGACGTCAACGCCGGGGCCTTGCAGGTCACCTGAGGCACGCCCACCATGCCCGGCTTCATCGTCCACCAGGCTGCCGTCGTGACGTGCATGCACGCCGGCCCGGCCATGCCCACGGCCACCATCGCGCGCGTGCGCGTGTCGGGCCTGCCGGTGGCGGTCACGCCGCTGCCCTGGACTGTGACGGGCTGCGCGCTCGCTTCGACGTCCAGCCCGCCGTGCGTCACCGCATTGTGGTCGGTGGGCGCGTTGCGTGTGCGCGCGCTCGGCATGCCGGTCGTCATCAACACCGGCACCGCGGCCTGCGTGCCCACCGGCACCGGGCTGCTGGTCGTGTCGCAGCAGCCGCGCGTGAGTGCCACCTGACCCAAGAGTCCGGCCATGTCGCACCTCGACTTTCCCTTCGCCTTCGACGCCAGCGGCCGTAGCGCGCAGACCGGCGTGGCCGACCACGTGCGAGACCTCGTCGAGCAGGTTCTCTTCACGTCCCCCGGCGAACGCGTGATGCGGCCCGACTTCGGCAGCGGCCTGCTGGCGTTGGTGTTCGAGCCGAACAGCGACACGCTTTCCGCGACGACGCAGATGCTGGTGCAGGCCTCGCTGCAGCAGCATCTGTCGCACCTGATCGCGTTGCAGGGCGTGACGGTGGAGCACGACAGCGGCGTGTTGACGGTCAGCGTGGCGTATCGGCTGTTGAGCGATGGCAGCAGCCAGCAAGCCACCTTCACCGCACCGGGAGTCTAGGATGAAACTGCCCCAAGCTCGCTTCGCTCGCTCCCCCCGGGGGGAGCGTCAGTACCTTCGGGCGGCCGGGCGGCACTGACATGGCGAACGCCCTCTTCCACTGCTGCGACGAGCGAAGACTCGACGTCCTGCGCCTGGCCGGCAGCGCCAACGCGATCGACTTCCTCGAGGTGCTCGACCGCGCCGCGCCCTCAGGCGTGGCGCGCCAGCGCACGCTGTTCGTGCGCTTGCTGCGTCCGGTGCCGGCGACGCTGACGCGCGACAACGTGCGCATCGACGGCGGCGAGCGCATCCGCGTCGTGCCGGTGCGCTGGGTGGCCGCGGCCGACAACCTCCCCGCGGTCGCGGAACCCGGGCTGGTCGACGGCATTCCAGCCGCCGAGCAGTCACGCACGCTGGTCGTGCGCACCGACAGCGAGGGCGACTTCTCGCTCTACACCTTCGCGCTGCTGTCCGGCATCGGCGCCAGCGTGCCGCCGGACGGCTTCGACCCGGTGCTGTCGCGCGTCGCCTTCTCGTTCAAGGTCGAATGCCCGAGCGACTACGACTGCGCCGAACCACGGACGTGCCCGCCCGAGGCGCGCACGCTGCCGCCGATCGACTACCTGGCAAAGGACTATCCGACGCTGCGCCGGATGATGCTCGACCGCCTGAGCCTGACGGTGCCGGGCTGGACCGAGCGCTCGGCAGCCGATGTCGGCGTGACGCTGGTCGAACTGCTGGCCTATGCCGCCGACCAGCTCAGTTACCGCCAGGACGCGATCGCGAACGAAGCGTATCTGGCGACCGCGCGCCGCCGCGTCTCGGTGCGGCGACACGCGCGGCTCGTCGACTACCGGCTGCACGAAGGCTGCAACGCACGCGCCTGGGTGCACGTGACGGTGCAGGGTGCGGCGGACGTGCGCGTCGCACTCGGGACGCCGCTCGTCGCGCAACCAGCGCAGCTGCCGCTGCCAATTCCGCCTGTGGTGCTGCGTGGCAGCGCGCAGGAAGCAGCACTGCTGGCGAGCGGCGCGCCCTGGTTCGAAGCCGCGCAGGACAAGCTGCTGCATCCGGCCGCCAACCGCATGAGCTTCCACACCTGGGGCCAGCTCGGCTGTTGCCTGGCGCGCGGCAGCACCAGCGCCACGCTGCGCAACCACCTGCCGCTGGCCACCGGCGACGTGCTGGTGCTGCAGGAGGTGCGGAGCCCGACCGAGTTCACCGAGGCCGACGCCGACCCGGCGCACCGTTGGGCCGTGCGCCTGGTGAGCGCGGTGCACGACGTCGACCCGTCGGGACGGCTCTTCGATCCGTCCCCGCTGGATGCGCCGCTGGACATCACGCGCATCGAATGGGCCGCGGCCGACGCCCTGCCGTTCGCCCTGTGCCTCGGCGTGGCCGAGCGGCCCGAGCTCGAGATCAGCGTCGCGCTGGGCAACATCATCCTCGCCGACCATGGCCGCAGCCTGCCGGCCGAAAGCCTGCCCGCGGTCACCGACGAGGTGCGCCGGCTCGCGCCGCAGCCCCGCCGTGCCGACGTCTGCGAGCAGCCCGAACCGGAGCGCGTGCCGGTACGCTATCGACCGGTGCTGGCCAGCGCGCCGCTGAGCTGGGGCTTCGACGTTGCGGCGCTGATGGCGGCGCTACCCTCTGCTGCCCCGGGCGCGCCGCCGATGTGGCCAGCCAGCGGCCTGCTCAAGCTGCCGCCGCGCGCCGCCACGCCACGCGTCGTGCTGCAAGGTATCAGCAGCGCGGCGGTGGCCAGCACCTGGCTGCCGCAGCCCGACCTGCTGGCGAGCGACGAAAGCGACACCGACTTTGTCGTCGAAACCGAGCACGACCGCAGCAGCACGCTGCGCTTCGGCGACGACCGCAACGGCCAGCGGCCCAATCCCGGCATGCAGTTCGACGCCCACTACCGCATCGGCAGCGGCAGCGCCGGCAATGTCGGCGCCGGCACGCTGGTGCACCTGGTGCTGGACAGCGCGCTCTACGCCGACGCGCCAGCCACCTTCCCCGACGTCGCCAACTTCATCGCCATCGACAACCCGTTGCCGGCGCAGGGCGGCATCGAGCCGGAGGACGTGCAGGCCGCGCGCCGCGACGCGCCCGAAGCCTTCCGGACCCAGTTGCGCGCCGTCACGCCGGCCGACTACGCCGAGGTGACGCAACGCAGCGGCGAGGTACAACGCGCCGCCGCCACCTTCCGTTGGACCGGCAGTTGGCATACCGTCTTCGTCAGTGCCGACCGGCCCGGCAATGCCGAAGTCGACTCCGATTTCGAGATCCGCCTGCGCCGCCATCTGGAGCGCTTCCGGATGGCCGGGTACGACCTGGAAGTGGACGGCCCGCACTATGTGGCGCTCGATCTCGCGCTGCACATCTGCGTCGCCGAGGGCCACTTCCGCGCCGACGTGCTGCGCGCCGTCAAGCGGGTGTTGGGCGCCGAGCGCTTGCCCGACGGCAGCCTGGCGCTGTTCCACCCCGACAACTTCAGCTTCGGTGACCCTGTCTATCTGAGCCGCGTCGTCGCCGCGGCGCAGGCGGTGCCGGGCGTGGCTTCGGTGCGTGTCGACAAGTTCGAGCGCTTCGGCGGCGGCAGCCCCACGGCACTGGCCGACGGCGTGATCCGCACCGGTCGGCTCGAGATTCCCGAACTGGCGAACAACCCCAACTTCCGTGAACGCGGGCGCCTCGCGCTGACCGCAGGAGGTGGACTGTGAACCCGCCCGGCCGCTCCGAAGGGTTCACCCACCGGCGTGGGAAGCACGGAGGTGGCACATGAGTGAACTGCTGCAACCCGATCCCAAGGCCGGCGCGATTGCATTTCCACCCGGCTTCGAAGCCTGTGGCTGCTGCGACGGCGTGCTGCAGGCCACGCCGCAGCCCGGCGCGAACCGCATCGGCCTGGGCAGCATCACCTACCGCATCGGCGACCAGGCGCAGTTCAAGGCCAGCCTGATCGCCGGCCTGAACACCGCGACGCTGCCCGCTCTGGCCGGGCTCCACACGCGCGAGGAGGCCGACTTCACGATCGGCCTCATCGACGCCTTCGCCTGTGCCGCCGACGTGCTGAGCTTCTACCAGGAGCGCCTCATACAGGAGAGCTACCTGCGCACCGCCACCGAACGGGTATCGATGCAGGAACTCGGCCGCCTGATCGGCTACCGGCTGAAGCCCGGCGTGGCTGCCGAGACCTTGCTCGCCTTCGCGCTCGAGACGCCGCCGACGCCGCCAGCCGCGCTGCCGCCAGAGCCGGGCAACTTCGTCACCGGCGTGCCGTCGGTGCTACAGCTGGACGCCGGATTGAAGGTCCAGAGCGTCCCTGGACCTGGCGAAAAGCCGCAGACCTTCGAGACGGTCGAAGCGATCGAAGCGCGGCCGGCCTGGAACGCGATGCGACCGTGGCTGTCGGAAGTGCAACTGCCCCGCCGCGGCGACCGCCAGACCTTCCTGGCCGGCGTGCGCACCGGTCTGCGCGCCGGGGACGCGTTGCTGCTCGTCGACGACGACTTCCGCGTCACAGCCACCAGCGATCGTTGGGACTTCCGCCTGCTCGACCGGGTCGAGCCCGACGTCGCGAACGACCGCACGCGGGTGACCTGGAAGCGCGCGCTGGGCTCGATCACGCCGCACGTCGATCCGGCGCGCGTCCCGCAGGCCCATGCGCTGCGCAAGCGTGCTGCCGCCTATGGACACAACGCGCCGCGCTGGCGCTCGATGTCGCTCGACTTCCGTACCGACTACGTGGCCAGCGTCAGCGCATCGAGCGACTTCACCTCCGCCGTCGTGGCCAGGGCGGCGGCGGCGAGCGAAAGTTTGCTGTCGACGGCAGTGTCGATCTCGCCCAGCCCGACGCAGGCCGACTGGCCTGCCTTCACGCTGTCGCCGCGCGGCGCCACGACGACCGGCGGCTACCTCGATCTCGACGCCGTCTATTCCGAAGTCGGCAGCAACAGCTTCGTCGTGCTTGCCAAGGGCGACTTCAACCGGCCCGCCGAGCCAGCGCCCGCGGGGACCTATGTCGAACTCTATGAGGTGGCGGGCGCCGCCGAGGTCTCGCGTTCCGAATTCGCACTCTCGGGCAAGGTGACGCGCCTGCAGTTGCGCGGCGAGAACTATGCCGAGCAATTCCAGGGCAGCGTGCGCGGCACGAGTGCCTTCGTGCAGTCGGAACAGTTGCCACTCGCGCCCTATCCGGTAACGACGGCGGTGAGCGGAGCACTGATCCCCGTCAACGCACCGGCAACCGGCCTGCTACCCGGCCGACGGCTGCTGGTGCGCGGCAACCGCAACAGCGACGGCGCGGCTGTCGTCCACACCTGCACGCTGCAGTCCGTCACGGCGGTGGATGCCGCGCGCTGCGCGCTGCAAGTGACGCCGCCGCTGCCGGCAGCGCTGCGCCGCGACAGCGTCGTCGTGCATGCCAACGTGGCACTCGCGTCGCACGGCGAGTCCGTGACCCAGATCCTGGGCGGCGGCAATGCAGCGCTGGCCTTCCAGTCGTTCGAGCTGAAGCAGGTGCCGTTGACCTACCGCGCCGCAGCCACCGAAAGCGGCGCGCGCAGCGAATTGGTGCTGCGCGTCGGCGACATCCAATGGACCGAGCTGCCCTCTCTCTATGCTCGCGCGCCCGACGACAGCGTGTTCAGGCTCGACCTCGACGAACAGGGCCGCAGCCTGGTGCGCTTCGGCGACGGCGTGAACGGCGCGCGTCTGCCAAGCGGCGTCAACAATGTGCGGGCCACTTACCGCAAGGGCATCGGCGTCGACGGCAATGTCGCGGCCGAATCGCTGACCCAGGCCTCGACCCGCCCCCTTGGCCTGAAGAGTGTGGCCAATCCGCTGCCGGCCAGCGGCGGCACGGACCCCGAGGCGCCGGACGCCGCGCGGCTGACGATGCCGTTGTCGGTGCGCACGCTGGGTCGCGCCGTGTCGGTGCTCGACTATGAAGACTTCGCGCGCGCCTTCGCCGGCATAGCGAAGGCGCAGGCGACGGTGCTGAAGCTGCCGGCCGGCCCGACCGTCGTCGTCACGGTTGCGGGCGCCGCCGGCGTGGTGCTCACGCCGTCCAATCCGGTGTGGCAGAACCTGCTCGCGGCACTCCAGGCCGGTGGCGACCCGCACGTCGCGCTGCGCCTGCTGGCGCATCAGCCCAGCACCTTCCGCATCGGGCTGAAAGTGAAATGCGATCCGGCCTACGACAGTGCGACCGTACTCGTCCAGGTCGAGGCGGCGCTGCGCGCGCGCTACGCCTTCGATCGACGCGAGCTCGCCGAGCCGGTGCAGCAAAGCGATGTCATCGCCTGCGTACACACCGTGGCAGGCGTCGTCGCGGTCGACCTCGACCTGCTGTACGGCGGCACGCAGCCGCTGTCGCAGACCGTGCCGTCGCGCCAACTGCGTTTGCTGGCGTCGCGCATGCGCGTGGTCGGCGGCGTGCCGCGGGCGGCCGAGTTGCTGACACTGAGTCCCGCGCCGCTGGACCGACTGGAGGTCATGCCATGAGACACGCCGGGCCGCTCCCGAGTGCTCATCCCCGAGTGCGCCCCGTGGAGGTTGCGTGATGAGCATTGCCGCGACCACCGCCGAACGCGCCGAGAAGCTCTACCGCCTGCTGCCGCAGGTCCAGCGCCTGCGCGACGCCGAGGTCGGCCAACCGCTGCGCGAACTGATGGTGCTGTTCGCCGCGGAGTTGCAGGCGATCGAGGAAGACATCGAGCAGCTCTACGACGATCAGTTCATCGAAACCTGCGCCGACTGGGCAGCGCCCTACATCGGCGATCTGATCGGCTACCGGCCGTTGCACGAGGGCGCCAGCCCTGCCCTCGGTTCGCCGCGCGCAGACGTCGCCAACACGATCGCCTTCCGCCGCCGCAAGGGCACGGCGCTGATGCTCGAGGAACTCGCGCGCAGCGTGACCGGCTGGCCGGCGCACGTCGCGGAGTTCTTCGAGCAACTGGCGACGACGCAGTACATGAACCACCCGCGGCTGCATGCGCTGGGCACGGCAAACCTGCATTCGCTGCCGGCGATGCTGGCGGTGGACCGGCTGCGCGACGGCGACGCCAACCGTGGCGCCTTCAACACGGCCGCCCACACAGCCGACATGCGCAGCCCCACGGTGTCGCGCGACGGCCGCAGCGGTGGCGGGCGCTACGGCATCCCGCACATCGGTGTATTCATCTGGCGCCTGCAGCATTTCCCGCTCAGCGGTGTGCCGCTGCAGGCCGATCCCGGTGACGCCAGCGGCAGGCGCTGGCGCCTCAACCCGCTGGGCTGCGACACACAGCTCTTCCGCAACCCGCAGCCGCAACCCGACCTCGACACCCTGAGTCTGCCGCTGCACGTGCCGGCGCCGCTGACGGTGCGCGGGGTGGCGCTGGCGCCGCTGGACGATTTCGGTGACGGCCGCAGTATCGTGCTGTTGCGCCCGCCCGCGCTGCCGGGCGCGCCGTGGGTGCCGGTGCCCGCGGCAGAGATGGTTACCGCCGACCTGCGCGACGTCGGCGGCAGCTGGAACCACGAAGCCGGCATCCCCGCCGACCGCATCGCGGTCGACCCCGAACGCGGCCGCGTGCTGCTGGGCAGCGCGGTGCCGGCGACAGCGCTGCGCGCTACGTTCCAGCTCGGCTTCTCGCGCAGCATCGGCGCGGGCGAATACGAACGCACACCGCCGGGCGAGACGCTGGCCGTGCAGCGCAGCGCGCGCGAAGGCGAGGCGCTGGCGCCGGCATTGGGTGATCTCGTCGACGGCGGCCGCCTGCTGATCGCCGACAGCCTCGTTTACATCGAGACGCCGACCATCACCGTCAACGGCGTCGTCGACGTCGGAGCCTCTGGCAACGAAGTCGTGATTGCCGCCGCCGACGGGGCGCGGCCATTGATCGCCGTCGGCGGCGACATCACGCTGGCCATCGGCGAACGCGGCCGCCTCGTGCTCGACGGCGTCGTGATCAGCGGCGGCGCGCTGGTGCTGGCTGCCGCCGCCGACACCGAGGCGCGCGAGCTGATCCTGCGCGACTGCACATTGGTGCCCGGACTGGTTTTGGACACGGCCGGCGTCGCGGTGTCGCCGGGTACGCCGAGTCTGGTGGTGGCCCATCCGTTCGCCAAGGTGACGCTCGAGCGCTGCATCGTCGGTGCGCTGCGCGTCGCCACCGAGGCCGAACTGGTGCTGCGCGACTGCATCGTCGATGCCGGCGCTGCAAGTGCCAGTCGCCTACGAAGGGAGCACTGCCGACACGCCGGGCGCGAACCTGACGGTGGTCGACAGCAGCGTCATCGGCAAGCTGCACGCGCAGACATTGGTGCTGGCATCGAACAGCCTGCTCGTCGCCCGGCGCCTGGCTGGCGACGGTTGGCGCGCCCCGGTGTGGGCCGAACGAACGCAGGAGGGCTGCGTGCGCTTCTGCTGGTTGCCACCCGATTCGATCGCGCCACGGCGCTTTCGCTGCCTGCCGAGCGCCGAGCACCCAGGTGTGCTGCCGCAGTTCAGTGCCTTGCGCTACGGGCACCCGGCCTACATGCAACTGCGCGGCACGACACCGCAAGTCATCCGCACCGGCGCCGACGACGAAGGCGAGATCGGCGTGATGCACGCGCTGATGCAGCCGCAGCGCGAAGCAAACCTCCAGGTGCGCTTCGCCGAGTACCTGCGCTTCGGCCTTGCCGCCGGCGTGTTCCACGTCACATGAGCCGTGAAATGAAACGACCTCCAGTCGCGTTGCTGCCCCCCGAGGGCGAGCCTTCCAGCGGCACGGGAGAGCCGAAGCTGCACAGGGCCTTGGTTGAAGCTGCCTCCGCAGTCGCGCTCGACGCTTCGTCTCGAGGTCAACTGAAAAGGGGAATCTCACCATGTCAGCCGATCTCTCGCGCATCCGCCTCAACCCTCTGCTGGATTGGGCCGGCGTCGACCTCAAGCAAGGCGGCGTGCTGCTCGATGCCGATGCCAACGAACTGGTGGCGGTGGTCGACCGCCGGCTGCGCGCGCTGGCCAGCGACGTGCTGGGCCGTGGCACCGTGTCGCAAACGACGCCGAACGCCTTCCAGCTGACCTTGGTGGCCGGGATGCTGGCCATCGGCCGCGGCCGCCTCTACGTCGACGGCCTCCTCGCCGAATGCCACGGTGCCGGCGACGTCGCCTGGGATACGCTGCTCGCTGAGAGACACCGGCGCCGATCCGATCCTCTACGACAGCCAGCCCTACCTGCCGCAGCCACCAGCGCTGCCCGAAGCGGGACGCCATCTGGTCTTCCTCGACGTCTGGTCGCGCGAGGTCACCCACATCGAAGACCCAGATCTGGTGGAGATCGCCGTCGGCGTCGAGACCAGTTCGCGCACACAGACCGCCTGGCAGGTGCGGGTGCTGGCCGAAGATGCCGGCAACGCGACTTGCGCCACGCCCGACAACGAGGTTCCGGGCTGGCCCGCGGTGATCGCGCCATCCGACGGCCGCCTGAGCACCGGCACCTTCGAAGTGCCCCCGATCGACGATCCCTGCGAGCTGCCGCCAAGCGGCGGCTACCGCGGCGTCGAGAACCACCTGTACCGGGTCGAGATTCATGATCCGGGGACGGTCGCCGGTGGGGCTACGTTCAAGTGGTCGCGCGAGAATGCAAGCGTCGTCTCGCGCGTCGCGAGCGTGATCTCGGCCACCGAGCTGGAACTCGACAGCCTGGGACGCGACGACGTGCTGGCCTTTCAGGACGGCGACTGGGTCGAGATCGGCGACGACGCGCGCGAGTTCTCGCTGCGCGCCGGCGAGATCCGCCGCATCGCCGTCGACGTCGCGAACCGTCGCATCTCGTTCACCCCGGCGCTGCCCGCCGAGCTGCTTCCGGCGGCTTTTCCGGACAGCGATTTCCCGGCCAGCCGCAACCTGCGCGTCAAGCGCTGGGATCAGCGCGGGCCGCATCTTTCGCACCGGCGCCGGCGGCAGCACGGTGCAGGTGCAGGACCTGGACGCGCCCGGCGGCAGCGGACTCATCGACGTGCCCACGGCGGGCACCACGTTGCTGCTTGAAGACGGTGTCACGGTGTCCTTCAGCAGCGGGCCGACGGGCTTCCGCGCCGGCGACTTCTGGGTTTTCGCAGCGCGCACGGCCGACACGTCGGTGGAGGTCCTGGATCAGGCCCCGCCGCGCGGCGTGCACCACCACTACACGCGACTGGGCTTCTGGGACGTCGGCGCCGGCACGGTCACCGACTGCCGCACCCACTGGCCGCCGGCCAGGCGGCGGCGGCGACTGCAGTTGCAGCGAGTGCGTGACTCCCGAGTCGCACGCCAGCGGCGCGCTGACGCTGCAGGCGGCCGTCGACCGGCTGCGCGATACCGGCGGCACGGTCTGCCTGCACACCGGCATCTACGTGCTGGCCGAGCCGCTGCAGGTCACGGGTGCGACGATCCCTGACGATTCGCGGCCAGGGCCCGGCGACGGTGCTGGTGGCGCCGGGCGGCGCGATGGTCGTCAGCCGCTCGCTGGCGGTCGCGGTCGAGAAGTTGAGCGTCGTCTCGCTCGGTCGCAGCGGCGCGGCCGTCGTGTTGCGCACGGTGGCCGGCGTGCGCCTGTCGGAACTGGTGCTGGCGGTGCTGGCCGGCGAGTCGCGCCCGGCCGCAATCGCATTGCAAGGCTTGTGCGCCGGCGTGTCGATCCACGACAACCTGATCATCGGCAACGACGGCATACGCAGTGAAACCGGCAGCGCGCGCGACGGCGGCGGCGTTCCGCAAGTGGCGCTCACGGCGGCGCTGCGGATCGAACACAACATCCTCTCGTGCCAGAACCGGGGCATTGCGCTTTCGGGCAGTGTGCTGCACCTCTATGCCCACCGCATCGCAGCGAATCAGTTCCTGAACTGCCGCGACGGCGGCATCGCACTGCCCGGCATGGCGTTGCCGGGCACGTCGATGCAACTGTGCGACAACACGCTCAACGTCAACGGCAGCGGCATCGTCGCTGGCGTCGACGGCCTGTGGGTGCAGGGCAACAAGCTCGTCGCCACGCGCCAGGGCTCGCGCCAGCCGAGCGGCAGCGCTGTCCTGCTGCAGGCCGGGCTCGACCAGAACGGGAGCGATCAGGCTCAGATCCTGGCGAACCAGATCAGCGGTTTCACCGAGGCGGGCATCGACATCCGTTCCCCAGTGCAGCAACTGATCTGCAAGCTCAACATCATCGAGTCCTGCGGGCAGGGCATCGTGATGAGCGACGATGGGCAGGCCGGCGCGGTCGCGATCGAGAACAACCAGATCACCGACATTCGCGGCACACCCAGCAATGACGTGCTGCCGCAGACCGCAGGCATTTCAGTGGCGCGCGCGACGTCGGCGACGATTGCCGGCAATGTGCTGCGCCGCATCGGCTTGGTCAACAGCGACCGCCTGAGCCTCGCGGTGGGTATCGGCACGCTGGGAGTCGCGCGGTCCCGCATCGGCCAGAACGACATCTCGCAAATCGGGCCGAGCGCGAACTTCAACGGCCTGGGCATCGGCATCGCGGTCCGCGCTCCGTTCCAGCAGACCGAGATCGCGCACAACCACGTGCAGCGCGACAGCGATGCCGATGCGCTCTCGGCCGACGAGGCGCTGTGGCTCGCGCTGCTGGTGCTCGAAGCGGCACCGAACGTCGGCGTCAGCGCTGGCTCGGCGGCGGCATTCACTTCCGACTTCGCTGCCGCCGCGGCCACCGGCCTGTCTGCCGGCAGCGTGCCGGGGGTTGCGCGGGCCGGCAATGTCGGCACGCTGCGCGTCGACGACCGACGCACGCTGGTCTTCTCCGGCAACCGGGCCTTCATCGGCGTCGCGGCGGCCGATGCGAGTGCCAACGGTTCGCTGCAGGCACAGGGCGGCGTGGCGCAGGTTCAGGCCAATTCGCTGTCGGCGCGCGGCCGCATGCCGACCGTGCTGGTGGCCGCGAACGGCGAGGCGATGGTCAGCGACAACCGCATCGAATTGCGCGCCGGGGACAACACGACTGCGGTGCAATTGAGCTCGCCGGTGGTCGTGCTCAGCTCCAACCGGGTGCGGCACGCCGGCCCCGCGGTCGCCATCGGCGCGACCAAATCGGCAGTCGCGCTCGGCAACATCACCAGCGGCAGCATCACGCTCGGCGGCGGCCCGTTGCCCGCGCCCTTCGCTGCTCTCAATCTCATCGGCTGAACGCCGCCACGGAGTCCGGACATGTTGCGTCTCTTCCAGGTCAAGGCCGGCGACAACCTCAAACAGCTGCTCAAAGGCGCCGACGAAGCGTCGGTGCAGCGCCTGCAGGCCCTGAACCCGCACCTCGACATCGCGAAAGCCACGGCCGGCACGGTGCTGCTGTTGCCCGACACCCCCGCCTTCACCGGCGGCACTCACGAGAGCGTGAGTGCCGATGCGTGGGCCGCGCTGGCGAGCGACGCCGCGGTCGGCCTGAAGGCGCGCACCGAGCAGCTGAAGGCGTCCTCGGTCGAGCGCGACGAGCAACGCAAGGAAGTGTTGGCGATCCTGAAGACCGCTGCGGTGAAGCGCCAGCTCGACGCCGACACCGGGCTGCGCGAGCAAGCCGAGGCCGCGCAAACGCAATTCAAGGCCGATCAGAAGGCCGCCACCGACACCGCGAAACAACTCGACGTGATGAGCAAGAGTCTGGCCGAAGAAATCGCCGCGCTGGGCGCCTTCTTCAAGTAGTCCAGGTCTTCATTCCCACTCGATCGTCGCGGGTGGCTTGCTCGACACGTCGTAGGTCACGCGGTTGATACCGCGCACCTCGTTGATGATGCGGCTGCTGACCTTCTTCAAGAGTGCGTACGGCAACTCCGCCCAATCGGCAGTCATGAAGTCGCTCGTCTGCACCGCGCGCAAAGCCACCACGTAGTCGTAGGTGCGGCCGTCGCCCATCACGCCGACACTCTTGACAGGCAGAAAGACGGCGAAGGCCTGGCTCGTCAGGTCGTACCAGCTCTTGCCGCTCGCGGGGTCGATCGTCGCGCGCAACTCGTCGATGAAGATCGCGTCGGCGCGGCGCAGCAAATCGGCGTACTGCGGCTTGATCTCGCCGAGGATGCGAACGCCCAGCCCCGGCCCAGGGAATGGGTGGCGATAGACCATCTCCGGCGGCAGGCCGAGCGCGATGCCCAACTCGCGCACCTCGTCCTTGAACAGTTCGCGCAGCGGCTCGAGCAGTTTCAGCCCAAGCGTCTCGGGCAAACCGCCGACGTTGTGATGGCTCTTGATGCTGGTCGCCTTCTTCGTCTTCGCGCCGCCGCTTTCGATCACGTCGGGGTAGATCGTGCCCTGCGCGAGCCACTTCGCGTCCTTTACCTTGCCGGCCTCGCGCTGGAAGACTTCGACAAACTCGCGGCCGATGATCTTGCGCTTGGCCTCGGGGTCGGCGACACCTTCAAGCGCCCCAAGGAACTCAGCCGACGCGTCGACATGCACGACCTTCGCGTGCAGCTTGCCGACGAACATCTCCATCACGAGTTTCGCCTCATTCAGGCGCAACAGGCCGTGGTCGACGAAGACGCACGTGAGCTGGTCGCCGATCGCGCGGTGAATCAACGCCGCGGCAACGCTCGAATCGACGCCGCCCGACAGCCCGAGGATGACCCGCTCATTGCCGACTTGCTCGCGGATGCGGGCAACCGCCTCGCTCGCATAGTCGCCCATGACCCAGTCGCCGCCGGCACCGCAGATCTCCCGCACGAAGCGCGTCAGCAGCGCCGCGCCTTGCGCGGTGTGAGTGACCTCGGGGTGGAACTGCACGCCGTAGTAGCCGCGGCCTTCGTCGGCCATGCCGGCGATCGGGCAACTCGGCGTCGAGGCCATGAGCTTGAAGCCCGGCGGCAGCGCGGTGACCTTGTCGCCGTGGCTCATCCAGACCCTGAGCATGCCGTGGCCCTCGGGTCGTCGCGAAATCCTCGATGCCCTTGAGCAGCGCAGTGTGGCCGTGCGCGCGCACCTCGGCGTAGCCGAACTCGCGGTGGTCGCTGGCCTCGACCTGCCCACCCTGCTGCACAGCCATCGCGAACATGCCGTAGCAGATGCCGAGCACCGGCACGCCCGCGTCCCACACCGCGTGCGGCGCGCGCAGTTCGTGGGCCTCGTAGGTGCTGGCGTGGCTGCCCGACAGGATGATGCCCTTGGGCGCAAACTCGCGAATGAAGGCGTCGCTGACGTCGTTTGGGTGAATCTCGCAATACACCTGCGCCTCGCGCACGCGGCGCGCGATGAGTTGAGTGACTTGCGAGCCGAAATCGAGAATCAGGATCTTGTCGTGCATGGGGTCGCGCGAAGTGTGTGTCAGGTCGCGGCGGCGAGGCGCAGCGTTCGCTGGCGGCGGAAATGGGCGATCGCGACGCTGGCGCCGATGGTCTGAAGCAGCGCGCAGAAGAAGAAGGGCAGCCCGATCCAGACGTCGCCCCGCGGCAGGTGCGAGACGACGCCGAGCAGCGGTGCGCTGATGATCGGTGCGATCACTGCCATCAGGCTCGACAGCGACGCGACCGAACCCATCGTCGTCCCCTGCGTTCGCCCGTCGGCCGCGTTCGAGACGAGGCTCTGAATCGAGGCCTGCGCGCCGCCTCCGATCAGCGTGCCGACGATGATCACCGGGTACATCATCCAGCCTTCGCTCGCGAGACCGAAGCCGAGGTAGGTCAGCGCCGATGCGAACAACCCGACCGCTGCGAGGCGCTGCGGCGAAAAGCGCGCGAGCAGGTACTTGAGCAGGAAGCCTTGCACCAGCGCGGACATGACGCCGACGGCGAACAACGACCAGCCGTTTTGCGCCGGACCCCAACCGAACTTGAATGTCGTGTACAGCACCCAGCTCGTGTGCAGCACGAATTGCGCGAGCGACGCCAGGCCGATGACGACGACGAGCGGCCCGACACCGCGCAACTGCGACAGCCCCTTGAGCGCCGCGAGTGGATTCGCGCGCCGCCACTCGAAAGCGCGGCGCTTTTCCGGTGGCAGCGACTCGGGCAGCACGAACCAGCCGTACATCCAGTTGGTGATCGCGAGCGCGCCGGCGGCGAAGAACGGCAGGTGAATGTCGATCGCGCCGAGCAATCCGCCCATCACCGGGCCGAGGATGAAGCCGATACCGAACATCGCCCCGAGCAGCCCGAAGCGGCGGGCTCGCTGCTCGGGTGGCGTGATGTCCGCGACGTAGGCGTTGGCGATCGCGATGTTCGATTGCATCGCACCACTGAACATGCGGACCGCGATCAACATCCAAAGCGCGGTTGCAAGACCGGTGACGATGAAGCTCAACGCCAGCCCGCTGAACCCGAGCAAGAGCACCGGCCGGCGACCGTACCGATCCGACAGCGCGCCAAGCACCGGCGAGGCGAAGAAATTGGCCACACCGAAAGTGAAGGTGACGACGCCGAACCAGAAGGTCTGTTCGACCGGGGACGACGTGAAGGTGCCGACGATGAGCGGCAAAACGGGCACGATCAATCCGATCGACACCATGTCGATCAGCACCGTGAGCAAGATGAAGGGCATCGCCGCAACGCGTGGCGCGCCCCGGCCGACGGCTGCGTCGACCGAGCCCCCAAGGGGATGCGGGCTGGCCTGGGAACCCGGCGTTGGTCCCGCGTCTGCTGCGTCGGGACCGGAAGATCGCGTCATCCGCCCTACTCCATCCGGTAGTTCGGTGCTTCCTTCGTGATCTGCACGTCGTGCACGTGGCTTTCGCGCATGCCGGCGGAGCTGATCTCGACAAACTCGGCGCGTTCGTGCATGTCGTTCACGCTCGCGCAACCGCAGTAGTGCATTGCCGCGCGCAAGCCGCCGGCCATCTGGAACACGATCGACACCACCGAACCCTTGTACGGCACCTGGCCTTCGATGCCTTCGGGCACGAGCTTGGTGGTGTTCGGATTGTTGGGCGCGTTGTCCTGGAAGTAGCGGTCGGCAGAGCCTTGCTGCATCGCGCCGATCGAGCCCATGCCCCGATAGCTCTTGTAGGTGCGGCCCTGATAGAGGATCGTTTCGCCCGGCGCCTCTTCGGTGCCGGCGAAGGCGCTGCCCATCATCACGCTGTCGGCGCCGGCAGCGATCGCCTTCGCCAGGTCGCCCGAGAAGCGCACGCCACCGTCCGCGATCAGCGGCACGCCACTGCCCTTGAGCGCGCGCGAGACACCGTCGATCGCCATGATCTGCGGCACGCCGACGCCGGTGACGATGCGCGTGGTGCAGATCGACCCAGGGCCGATGCCGACCTTGACCGCGTCAGCCCCAGCCTCGACGAGCGCGAGCGCCGCCGCGCCGGTGGCGATGTTGCCGCCGATCACCTCGACCTGCGGGAAGTGGCGCTTGACCCAGCGCACACGGTCGATCACGCCCGCGCTGTGACCGTGCGCCGTGTCGACGACGAGCGCGTCGACGCCCGCCTTCACGAGGAGTTCGATGCGCTCCTCGTTCTCGGGCCCGACGCCGACCGCGGCGCCGGCGCGCAACTTGCCCTGCGCATCGCGGGCCGCGTTCGGGAAGTTCGTCTGCTTGGTGATGTCCTTGACGGTCATGACGCCCTTCAGCTCGAAGGCGTCGTTGACGACCAGCACGCGCTCGAGCTTGTGCTGGTGCATCAGCGCCTTGCCATCGGCGAGCGTCGCGCCCTCACCCACCGTGACGAGCCGCTCGCGCGGCGTCATGATCTCGCGCACCGGGGCATCGAGGCGGGTCTCGAAGCGCATGTCGCGGTTCGTGACGATGCCGACGACGACCGGGCCCTTCGAGCACCGGGAAACCCGAGATGCCGTGCAGGTGCGAGAGTTCTTTCACGTGACGCACCGTGACGTCGGGCGTGATCGTGATCGGGTCGCGCAGCACGCCCGATTCGTAGCGCTTGACGCGTGCCACCTCGGCCGCCTGCTGCTTGGGCGTCAGGTTCTTGTGGACGATGCCGATGCCGCCTTCCTGGGCGAGGGCGATCGCGAGCCGCGCTTCCGTCACGGTGTCCATCGCGGCGGACACGAGCGGCAGGTTCAGGCGAATCTTGCGGGTCAGCGGGGTCGAGAGATCGGTGTCACGGGGTAACACCTGTGAGAACGCCGGCACCAGCAACACGTCGTCGAAGGTGAGCGCTTTGCCGAGTAGGCGCATAGACAAGCTCCAGTCGCAAAGGCGAATTATAGGGAGCGGCTCCAGGCCCGCCGGTCGCGCGCCAGCGGCAAGCGCCCCGGGCCGGCATGCCAACTAATTGGCACAGAGTCGTGCGCCCCGGGCCTTTCGCTCTCACATACCAGCGCGGTGGCACCGCTACACTGCCGAATCATGCTTTTGGACCGCCGCGCCATGTCTCGATTTTTTTCGCGTCCCGGACCGTGGATGCTTGCCGCAGCGCTTGTCGCCACGCTCGTTTGCGTGCCCGCCGAGGCGCAATGGAAGTGGCGCGACAAGACGGGCATCGTGCAGTACAGCGACCTGCCGCCGCCGGCGGGCGTGGCCGAGGCCGACATCCTGCAGCGTCCCGCGCCGACCACGGTGCCGCGCAACGCGCCTGCCGCCTCGGCCGCATCCGCGCCCTTGCTCGTGCCGAAAGCGGCGGAGGCCGCTTCCGCCCCCAAGCCAACCAAGGCCGAAGAGGAAGCAGCCGCCAGGAAGCAGGCCGAGGACCAACGCATCGCGCAGATGAAGCTCGACAACTGCTCGCGCGCCAATGCCCAGATGAAGGCGCTGCAGGGCGGCCAGCGCATGTCACGCATCAACGCTCAGGGCCAGCGCGAATTCCTCGACGACAAGGGCCGCGCCGAGGAAGTGCAGCGCACTCAAGGCGTGATCGCGGCCGACTGCAAGCGCTAGGGCGCTGCAGCTACTTCCTCGCCTGCCGCGCGCCTCGCTGGCGTCGGCGCCGCGCCTCCATCGGATCGACGAGCAGCGGGCGTAACAGTTCCAGCCGATCGCCATCGCACAGGCGATGCGACGCCGGTCGGGCTTTGCCCCACACCGCCGCCACAAGGTCGGGAGGCAAGTCCCAACCGCTGCGCGCGATCGCGTCGGCGATCGTGGAGCCTTCCGGCAGGGCGAGCGTCCGGCGCTGCACCTCACCCGCACTCGGGCTCCAGGCGAGCTCGACCTGAATCGAGTTCTCAGCGGGCGCCATAGACTTCCTCCGCGCGGCGCACGAAGGAATCGACGAGCGAATTCGCGATGCGGTCGAACACCGGGCTGATCACGGCCTCGAGCGCGCCGTTCGCGAAGGCATAGCGCATGTCGAACTCGACCTTGCACGCGGGCTTGGGCGCCGCCGCGTCCTCGCCCAGGGGCAGGAACTGCCAGTGGCCGTCGAGCAGCGAGAACGGCCCGTCGACAAGCGAGAGGTCGACGGAGCGGCCATCGACGTGTTCGTTCATCGTCGTGAACGCGTGGCGCACGCCGCCAAACGCGAGCGTCAGACGGGCTTTCATGCCGGTGTCGGTCTCGGCCAGCACTTTCGCGTCGGCACACCATGGCAGGAATTGCGGATAGTCCTCGACCGCAGTGACGAGCGCATACATCTCGGGAGCCGAGTACCACAGCAGTACGGACTTGCGAACCTGCTTCATGCCCGGCGCAACCCGCACCCGCGCGCAGCGACGCAAGAGCGGCCGGCAATGCGGGGGCGAAGGCTGTTCATACAATCCCAAGTGTATTGGCGCATCCCGTCGCGGCGCCGAGCCCCACCTCCGCCCACACTTCATGTCGATCGCAGAGAACCGCCGTGCCCACTTCGACTACCACATCGAGGAGCGCTTCGAAGCCGGGCTGGTGCTGGCCGGCTGGGAGATCAAGGCGATCCGCGCCGGGCAGGTGCAGCTCACCGACGGCTATGTCGTGATCCGCGACGGCGAACTCCACCTGATCGGCTGCCGGATCAACGCGCTGCGCAGCGCATCAACCCACGTCCAGCCCGAGCCCGACCGAACCAAGAAGCTGTTGATGCACAAGGCCGAGATCCGGCGCCTGATCGGCAAGGTCGAGCAAAAGGGCTTCACGCTCGTGCCGCTGAACCTGCACTACAAGGGCGGCCTGGTGAAGGCCGAGATCGCGCTTGCGAAGGGCAAGGCGCAGCACGACAAGCGCAACACCGAGAAGAAGCGCGACTGGGAACGCGAGAAGGGACGTCTGATGAGACACAAGGTCTCGTCAAAGCCGAAGGACTGAACGGCGAGTGCCAGTACCGCGCACTCTGAGGCCGAGATCGGACCTGGCCGTTGCGTTGGCGTTCGCCTATTGAGTGGCGGGTCGGACGGTCGTGATCGTTTGCTGGATGTCGGACTTGACGCGATCCGCATCCGCTTTGTCCCGCGCGACTTGCTCCGGTGTGCGACACGTTGTGACGGAGAAATTCGAACCGACGGGCTTCTCCCGCGTGCAGACCGTACCGCCATTGGCTGCGGCATTTTCTGCCGGATCAGAGGCGCAGCCGGCTAAGGCAGCTGCTGCAAGGACAAGAATAAGTGCGCGCGTGTTTGGCATGGCAAGGTGCGGTGATTGAGTCAGCCCATTTGCGACGAGCGGGCGATGATATTCAAAACTTCGGCGGCCAGCCTGCCGCTGGCGTGGCAAAGGGCTTGGGGATCTTGGCAGGCGTCCGCCCCAATTCGGATCTGGCGGATCCAACCTTGCATGGCGCTACGCTCAAGCGGAATGTGAGGGCTTCACTCGCGAATCGTCAGCCGAGCACCGCGGGGTTGAGCCGCCACAGCGACAGTGTCAGAGCGGCAGCGAAGCTGACCCAGGCGAGATACGGCACGAGCAGGATCGCCGCCAACTTATGCACACGCCAAAACGCTGACACAGTCGCTGCGATCAGCAGCCACAGACCGACGATCTCGGCCAGAGACAGCGCACCCTGGTGCCAAACGAAGAAGAGCCAGGTCCAAAGCGCGTTGGCGAACAACTGGGCGATGAAGAGCTTCAGCGCGGTGGAAGCACCCGCAAAACCGTGCTCACGCCAGACAAGCCAGGCTGCGACGCCCATGAGGACATAGAGAACCGTCCAGACCGGGCCAAAGAGCCAAGCCGGCGGGGCCCAGGACGGCTGAGAGAGTTGCCCGTAGAACGATGCAGCGCTGGCAGAGGCAAACGCTCCGATGCCGCCTGTGAGGAAGGTCGCGGCGAGCCAGCCAACGAGGCCAAGTGCATTCCTTCTAGAGGTTGATTGCGTCATCGGATTCCTGAGACTCAAGTTTGCGGTCACGCGGCAGTCGCCCAACCGGAGCGATGAGCGCTCAGCCGTTACCGAACGCGCGTTCCAGCGCCTGCTGCAAATCGGCGAGCAAATCCTCCACCGCCTCGAAGCCGATCGAGAATCGCACGACGACGCCGGCGTAGGTCGTCGGCAAGGTTCGCATGTCCTGCACCCGATAGGGAACGACGAGGCTCACCGGCCCGGCCCACGAATAGCCGATCTTGAAGAGCTTGAGCGCATCGACGAACGTATCGACCTGTTCGCTCGGGAAGCGCGCATCGAACACCACCGAGAACAGGCCCGCCGCTGCATGACAGCTGGCCTGCCAGTGTGCGAACCCCGGCGACCCCGGCAGCGCGGGGTGCAGCACGCGCACGATCTCGCTGCGCTGTTCGAGCCACTCGGCTAGCGTGCGCGCGGCGCGGTCCTGCGCGGCGTAGCGCAGCGCGAGCGTCGGCAGCGAACGCAACATCGTTTCGGCGTCGTTCGCGCCGATGCCCCAGCCCAGTCGCATGTGTGTGAACTTGAGCTTCAGGTGCAGCGCCTCGTCGCGCGTTGTCACTGAGCCCATCAGCACGTCGCCGCCGCCGGATGGAAACTTGGTCAGCGCCTGCATCGAGATGTCCACCGCCTCGCCGTCCGGCAGATCGAAGGCATTGAACGCGATACCCGCACCCCAGGTGTTGTCGAGCGCCGTCGTCACACCGCGCTCGCGCGCGACGCGCACCAGCGCAGGCAGGTCGGGAAACTCCATCGTCACCGAGCCCGGCGCTTCGAGCCAGACAAGCTTGGTCTGCGGGCCGATCGCCGACGCGAGCGATGCGGCATCCATCGCGTCGTAGAAACGGTGCGCAATGCCGAAGCCTGCAAGCTCGTTGCGCGCCAACTCCTTGCCGGGGCCATAGGCGTTGTCGGGGATCAGCACCTCGTCGCCGCTCTTGAGCAGCGCGAAATCGACGAGCGCGATCGCCGCCAGGCCGCTCGGCACGAGCAACGTGTGCAGGCCGCCCTCGAGCGTCGCGATGCGCTCTTCGAGCGTGAAGGTCGTCGGCGTGCCGTGCAGGCCGTAGGTGTAGCCGCTCTTGTCCTTCCAACTGCGCGCGCGCACCGCGGCAACGTTCGGGAAGATGATCGTCGAGGCCTTGTACACGCCGGGCTGGGTCGACGTGAAGCCGGCTGGCGGCTGGTAGGCGTGGTGGATCAGTTCGGTGGCCGGGTCGTGGCTGGAGTCGGTCGTCATGGCGTTCGCTGCGGCTGAGAGTTCCCCCAGTGTAGGGGGCCGAGTCATCACGCCAGGGCGCAGCGACGCCGCAGGCTCAGGTGTGCGTAATGAGGTTCGCGTCGTCCGCGCGATCGAGGTGCGGCAGCGTGTTGTAGGTGAGCAGCGTGTGGCGCCTGGGCGTGTAGACGAACTCGCTCACCGCGCTGTTGCGGATCTGCATGTTCAGGCCGATCGTCGCCTCGGCGGGTGCACCGAGCACCTGGCCGATGGCGGTCGAGATCGGGCCCCCACTCGAGACGATCAGCACGTCGCCCTCGTGTTCACGCCGCACATGGTCGAGCGCACCGTTCACGCCGGCGACGAAATCGGCGTAACTCGGCATGCCCACCGGCGCCGTATGCCCTGCCATCCATTGCAGCAACCCCTCGCGCAGCAGGCGGAAGTGATGACGGTACAGCTCCGGCGTGTCGGGCTTGACGAGCGGCTCCGGGTGGACCGCGGCGATCACCGCGTGGCTGTCGTATTCGTCGAGACCGGGCCAGACGAGCGGTGCCGGCGCTTCGTGCAGGCCCTCGGCGATCCCTGCGAGGGATTGGGCGTGGCGCTTCAAGCGGCCTGTCAACACCGCGTCGAAGCGCTTGCCGCGGTGACGAAAGTACTCGCCGAGCCGCACGCATTGGCGGCGCCCCAGCGCGCTCAACTGGTCGTAGTCTTCAGCGCCGAATGAAGCCTGTCCGTGGCGAACGAGATAGAGAATGCCCATGCGGCAAGATTGTCGCCGTTGCGCGCTCGCAATCCTGTCACCGCGGCGACGGCGCGCAATATGCGCAAGGCTCACACTTCACCGTGACACAACCTGACCGGCGCATCGCGCCGATGCTGCCGATGGACGCGCCCGACTTCCCGACTGCCGCTCACCTCGCCCCGACTGCGCTGATCGACGCCGACCACCCCGAGGTTATGGCGTTTGCCGGAAAGCAAGCGCATCACGCCGGCGCGACCGAGCGCGCGGTGGCGCTCTACTACGCGGTGCGCGACGGCTTTCGCTACGACCCGTATCGCGTCGACTTCACGCCCGACGGCATGCGCGCGAGCAGCGTGCTGGCACTCGGCTATGGCTGGTGCGTGCCGAAGGCCGCGCTGCTCGCCGCCGCCTGCCGCGCCGCCGGCATCCCGGCGCGGCTCGGCTATGCCGACGTTCGCAACCACCTGAGCACCGAGCGCATGCGCAAGAGCTTGCAGAGCGACCTCTACATCTGGCACGGCTACACCGAGATCTGGCTCGGCGGCGCCTGGCGCAAGGCGACGCCCGCCTTCAACATCGAGCTCTGCGATCGCTTCGGCCTGCTGCCCCTCGAATTCAACGGCCGCGACGATTCGATCTATCACGCGTTCGACCGCGCCGGCAACCGGCACATGGAGTACGTGCATCAGCGCGGCGTGTTCGACGACATGCCGCTCCAGACAATTGCCGCCGACTTCGCGCGCGTCTACCCGGGCTGGAAAAAGCTGGAGCCGGAAAACGCCGACTTCCTGGCCGACGTCGAGCGCGAGGTGCAACGATGAGCGCGCTCGACATCCCCGCGGGCTTTCACGCGCTGCGCATGACCGGCGAGTTCATCAACCTTGTCGGACCGCTCTATCTGCGCCGCGATGGCGAGAACCTGTGGGTCGGCTTTCGGGTCGAGGAGCGCCACACCAATCCGATGGGCATCTGCCACGGTGGCATGCTGGCGAGCTTCGCCGACATGCTGCTGCCGCTGTCGATCCACCGCAAGAGCGAGGTCGGCATGCGATTCCTGCCGACCGTGAGCCTGCAACTCGACTACCTGGCGCCCGCGCCGCTCGGCGCCTGGGTGCAGGGCGATGCGCAGGTGCTGCGCGTGACGCGCTCCCTCGTCTTCGCGCAGGGCCTGGCCACCGCGGACGGCACGCCGATCCTGCGCGTGAGCGGCATCTGCAAGATCGGTCCGCCGTTCGACGGTGTGAAGACCGACGCCGAGCGGAAGACCTGAAGCGCAGAACGCGTTATTTGCACTTGCTCGTGGGCTGATCCACCGCCTGATCGAACTTGTCGCCCCGCGGCAAGCTTCGCCTCGCCGTCTTCCGCCGTTGTTCAGACCGGAACGCCGACCAGATCGTGGCCTTCGGCGCCGACAATGTGCGCACGCGTGAACTCACCGACCCGCAGTTGCTTGGACGCCTTCTGAGGCGGCAGCAGTCGAACGGTGCCGTCGATCTCCGGCGCGTCGGCATAGGTCCGGCCGCGGCCGCCCTTGCGCCCGAGCGCCGGCGCCGAATCCACGAGCACCTGCATCGTCGAACCGACACGTTGAGCGAGCCGCGCGGTCGAGACCGCCTCTGCAACCGCCATGAAGCGCGCGCGGCGCTCCTCGCGCACCTCCGTCGGCAGCGCGCCCGGCAGCTCGTTCGCCAGCGCGCCGGAAACCGGCGAATAGGCGAAGCATCCCGCACGGTCGATCTTGGCTTCGCGCATGAAGTCGAGCAGATATTCGAATTCGCCCTCGGTTTCGCCCGGGAAGCCGGCAATGAAGGTGCTTCGGATGACGAGCTCGGGACAGAGCTCGCGCCAGCGCAGGATGCGGTCGAGGTTCTTCTCGCCACTGGCCGGGCGCTTCATGCGGCGCAGCACGTCCGGGTGGGCGTGCTGGAAGGGTACGTCCAGATAGGGCAACACGCGGCCTTCGGCCATCAGCGGCACGACCTCATCCACATGCGGATACGGGTAGACATAGTGCAGCCGCACCCAGGCGCCGAAGGGCTCTGCGATGTTCCCGAGCTGTTCGCAAAGGTCGAGCATGCGCGTCTTCACCGGCCTGCCGTCGAAGAAGCCGGTGCGGTACTTGACGTCGACACCGTAGGCGCTCGTGTCCTGGCTGACCACGAGCAGTTCCTTGACGCCAGCCTCGAACAGCCGCTGCGCCTCGCTGAGCACGTCGCCGATCGGACGGCTTGCCAGATCGCCGCGCAGGCTCGGGATGATGCAGAACGTGCAGCGGTGGTTGCAGCCTTCGCTGATCTTGAGATATGCGTAGTGCTTCGGCGTCAGCTTGATGCCCTGCGGCGGCACGAGATCGACGAACGGATCGTGCGGCTTGGGCACGTGGCGGTGCACCGCGTCCATCACCTCCTGTGTCGCGTGCGGACCGGTGACGGCGAGCACGCTCGGGTGTACCTGGCGGACGAGCGAACCACCGCCCTCGCCCGGCTTCGCGCCGAGGCAGCCGGTGACGATCACCCGGCCATTGGTGGCCAGCGCTTCGCCGATCGCGTCCAGGCTCTCGCGCACCGCGTCGTCGATGAATCCGCAGGTGTTGACGATCACGAGGTCGGCGCCGTCGTAGGTCTTCGACGTGGCGTAGCCCTCGGCGCTGAGTTGCGTGAGGATCAGCTCGGAATCGGTGAGCGCCTTGGGGCAGCCGAGCGAGACGAAGCCAATCTTCGGCGCGCCGGCGCCGACCGGCGGCGCAACGTCCGCGAGGGTGTCGAGAGTCATCAGCCGATTTTCACCCATCGCCGCGAGCGCCTACTCCGGCGCGTGCGCGCGGATGAATGCCTGCACCGCGGCCCGAACTGCCGGTTGCTCGACTGCGATCAGCAAGTGCCCGCCGTGCTCGAACCACATGATGCGTGAACCGGCGATCGTCCGCGCGGCGAACGTCGCGTTCGACGGCAATTGCAGCGTGTCGTCGCGCGCGTGGAGGATCAAGGTCGGGGCACGGATCGCGGCGATCCGTTCATTGGGCATTTGGGCGGTGTTGTCGAAGGCAACCCCGGCGGCGCGCGGCGCCACCGGATTCATGGCATCGATGATGTCGTCGATCAGTTCGCGCTGCGTGCCGCCCAGCCCGGCAACCACCGTCGCGTTGGCGCCCATCAGCTCCATCAGCGTCGGACGCAGGAACGTGCTCACGCCCCAATACAGTGGGTCGTGACTGAAGATGGTGGTCAACATGTCGCCGCGCCGGTTCGCTTGCGCCTGCTCGGCGGACTTCGAAGACGCAACGCCGCACGAGATCAATGTCAGCGACGACACCCTTTCGGGATGCAGCACGGCGAAGAGCAGCGCCGACGGCCCGCCATGCGAGAGCGCGACGACCGCGACTCTGTCGATGCCGAGCGCGTCGAGCAGCTCCGCATAGGCGTGCGCCTGCGCATCGAAGCTGGCGCCGGGTGGCAACTCCGAGCGCAGATAGCCGAAGCGCGACGGCGCGATCCAGCGAAAACCCTCGCCGAGCACGGCGCGCGCGATCATTGCGCCCTGGTCGAAACCGCCGCCGCTGCCATGAATCACCAGCACCGGCAGACCGGCCCCGCCCTGCCTGAATTCCATGCGGCCATAGGAGGTCTCCACAAGCGCGCTGCCGCGGATCCGGTCGTAGGCGCGGCCCATGTCCCTCACATACAGCGCGATACCGGCGCCGCCCGCCACCAGCAGCGCGACCGCGATCCAGTGCAGCGACCTGACGACGGCAGACTTCGATCCGGACATGGCGCGTTGGAGTGGCTTCGGGGCTGGACTACCATTTTGCTTCCCGCCGTTGCCGAATCTCCCATGCCATGAAGCCACCCGTCACCTCCAGCTTGCGCGGCGCGATCGCCGTCATCACGATGGACCGGCCGCCGGTCAACAGCCTCGGCGCCGACTTGCGCGTCGGCGTGGCAGACGCCTTCGACGCCGCGATCGCGAACAAGGGCGTCGAGGCGATCGTCCTCACCGGCAATGCGCGTGCGTTCTCGGCCGGTGCCGACATCGGCGAGTTCGGTACGCCGCATGCCCTGCGCGACCCGAATCTGCTGGCGCTGATCAAGCTGCTCGAAGGCAGCGCCAAGCCGCTCGTCGCGGCCATCGCCGGCCAATGCCTAGGCGGTGGGCTCGAACTCGCGATGGGCTGCCACTACCGCGTTGCGCTCGCCGATGCGCAGCTCGGCCTGCCGGAAGTGAAGCTCGGGCTGTTGCCCGGTGCGGGCGGCACGCAGCGCCTGCCCAGGCTGATCGGCCTCGAAGCGGCGCTCAACATGATCGTCTCCGGCCAGCCGGTCGCGGCGGCGAAGTTCGCCGGCAGCGCGCTGATCGACCGCGTGATCGATGGCGACCTCGTCGACGGCGCGGTCGCGTTCGCGCGCAAGGTGGTCGATGACCGCGCCCCGTTGCGCCGAACGCGCGATCTGAAGCTCGAGGCGCCGCTCGCCGCGCCGTTCCTGCAGTTCGCGCGCAACATGGTCGCGGGTCAGGCGAAGGGCTTTCCGGCCCCGCTGGAGTGCGTCGAAGCCGTCGCGAATGCGGTAAGCAAGCCCTTCGACGAAGGCCTGCGGCTCGAACGCGAGGCCTTCATCCGGTTGATGGCGACGCCCGAATCGCGCGCCCTGCGCCACGTGTTCGCGGCGGAACGTGCCGCCGCCAAGCTGCCCGACCTGCCGGCCGACACGCCGTTGCGCAAGGTCGGGCAGGTCGGCGTGATCGGCGCCGGCACGATGGGCGTCGGCATCACGATGAACTTCCTCAATGCGGGGATTCCAGTGACCTTGCTCGAGATGAAGCAGGAGGCGCTCGACAAGGGCGTGGCGACGATCCGGCGCAACTACGAGAACACGATGAAGAAGGGCCGCCTCAAGCCCGAGCAGGTCGAGCAGCGCATGGCGCTCGTCGCGCCGACGCTGAGCTACGACGCGTTCAAGTCCGCCGACCTCGTGATCGAGGCCGTGTTCGAGAACATGGACGTGAAGAAGTCGGTCTTCGAGACGCTCGACAAGGTGTGCAAGCCAGGTGCGATCCTCGCATCCAATACCTCCTACCTGAACCTCGATGCGATCGCCGGCTTCACGTCGCGGCCCGCAGACGTGATCGGCCTGCACTTCTTCAGTCCAGCCAACGTGATGCGGCTGCTCGAAATCGTGCGCGGCGCGAAGACGGCGCCCGACGTGCTCGCGACTTGCCTGGCGCTCGCGCGGACGATCAAGAAAGTGGCGGTCGTCTCCGGCGTCTGCGACGGCTTCATCGGCAACCGGATGATCGGCCGCTACGGGGCTGCCGCGGTCGGCCTCGTGCATGCCGGCGCGTTGCCGCAACAGGTGGATGGCGCGCTGCAACGCTTCGGCATGGCGATGGGCCCGCTGCGCATGGGCGACCTGGCGGGCCTCGACATCGGCTGGGCAACACGCAAGCGGCGCGCCGTCGAGGCTGGCGTGCCGCTGGCGCCTTCGGTCCCCGACAAGCTGTGCGAGGCCGGGCGCTTCGGCCAGAAGACCGGCGCCGGCTGGTACCGCTACGAGCCCGGCAAGCGCGACCCGATTCCCGACGAGGCGACGACCCAGCTGATCGAACAGTTTCGCGCCGAACAGGGCATCACGCCGCGCGCGATCAGCGACGACGAGATCGTCGAGCGCTGCATCTTCGCGCTCGTCAACGAAGGCGCGCGCATCCTCGAGGAAGGCATCGCAGCGCGCGCCTCCGACATCGACGTCGTGTATCTCAACGGCTACGGATTCCCGCTGAAGCGCGGCGGGCCGATGCTGTATGCGGACAGCGTCGGCCTCGGCAACGTGGTGCGCAGCCTGCGCCGCTTCGCTGCCGAGCCCGGCGCCGAAGCCTGGTGGCGGCCTGCGCCGTTGTTGCAGCGGCTTGCCTCCGAAGGCAAGACCTTCAACTGAATCGTCGTTCTATCGAACCCCCTGCGAAGCGAAGGACACCGCGGATGACTGACAACCTCGCATCGGAAGCCCCGCCGACTATCGATCCACCGTTCGAAGCGATCGCCGATCGCGTCAAGGCCAATGCGTTGCGAGACCCGCGCGCGATCGCCGTCATCGACACGCAGCGCACGCTCGACTACGCGACGTTCGACGCGCTGATCGATCGCGTCGCCGCGAGCCTGCAGCGCGACGGCTTGGCGACCGGCGATGCGGTCGCGATCTGTGCCGCGAACTCGGCAAACTACGCCGCGATCTTTCTCGGCGCGCTGCGCGCCGGCGCCGCGCTTGCGCCGCTGTCGCCGTCGGTGACGCCCGCGACCTTCGACGCGATGTTGCGCGACTGCGGCGCGCGCCTGCTCTTCGTCGACGCCCCGGCTGCCGCGCTGCTCGGCGAGCCTCGGTCGGGCGCTCCGGCCCTCGTCGCGTTGCAGAACGGGGCTCCGGGAACGCCGTTCGAGCGCTGGCTCGCTCCCGCCGGCAGCACGCCGCAGCGCGTCGAGATCACGCCGGAGATGGCGTTCAACATCATCTATTCGTCGGGCACGACGGGCCTGCCCAAGGGCATCGTGCAGTCGCACGGCATGCGCTGGATGCACGTGATGCGCGGAGCGGCGCTCGGCTATGGCCCGCAGGCGGTCACGATCCTCGCCACGCCGCTGTACTCGAACACGACGCTCGTCACCTTCTTCCCGACGCTGAGCCTGGGCGGCTGCGTCGTGCTGATGGGCAAGTTCGACGCCGAGAGCTATCTCGAACTCGCGGCCCGGCACCGCGCGACGCACACCATGCTCGTGCCGGTGCAATACCAGCGGTTGATGGCCTGCCCGCGCTTCGACGCATTCGACCTCAGCGCGTTTCACATGAAGTTCTGCACCAGCGCACCTTTCGCCGGTGCGCTGAAGGCCGACGTGCTCGCGCGCTGGCCCGGTGGCCTCGTCGAGTACTACGGCATGACCGAGGGCGGAGGCACCTGCGCACTCGCCGCGCATGAACATCCGGACAAGCTGCACACCGTCGGCCAACCGCTGCCGGGCCACGATATTCGTGTGATCGACGAAGACGGGCGCGAACTGCCGCGCGGCGAGATCGGCGAGGTCGTGGGCCACTCGGGCGCGATGATGACCGGCTACCACGGGCAGCCCGCGAAGACCGCCGAGGCCGAGTGGTTCGATGCCGAGGGCCACCGATTCATCCGCACCGGCGACGTCGGTCGCTTCGATGCCGAAGGCTTCCTCACGCTGCTCGACCGGCGCAAGGACATGATCATCAGCGGCGGGTTCAACGTCTACCCGAGCGACCTGGAAGCGGTGCTGCGCGAGCATCCCGCGGTGGCCGAAGCCGCGGTCGTCGGCGTGCCGTCCGAACAGTGGGGAGAGACGCCGATCGCCTGGGTCGTCGCCCGAGGCGGCGCTGCGGTCGAGGCAGAAGTCGTGCGCCAGTGGGTCAATGCGAGGCTCGGCAAGACGCAGCGCATCGCCGCGCTGCACGTCGTCGACGAGTTGCCACGCAGCGCTATCGGCAAGGTCCTGAAGACGTCGTTGCGCGAACTGCACCGCGCATCTGGCGCGTGAGTCAGGCCCGCGACAACCCGGCCGCAAGACGCGCGCGCCGCTTGCGCGGCCTCTCCGTCGTTCAGCGCTTGGGCGGCAGGAAACCGGGCAGTCCGGGAAACAGCGCCTTTGCCTGATCGGCCATCTGCTCCTGCATCTGCACGAACAGGTTCTTGGACTGTTCGAGATAGTTGCCCATCAGCCCCTGGACGACCGGCGCCTGGCCGTTCATGAACTGCGCCCACAGTTCGGGGCTCAGGCCCTTGGCAGGGTCGCCCAGGCGCTGCTGCAGTTCGGTGAAGGTCTGGATGTTCTTCTCGAGGTAGGAGCCCATCATCCCCTGCATCGCGTGACCGTAGAAGCGGATGATCTGCGCCAGCATCGGCGACGAGAACATCGGCACGCCACCGGTCTCTTCCTCGAGAATGATCTGCAGCAGGATGCTGCGCGTCAGGTCCTCGCCGGTCTTGGCCTCGCGCACCACGAAATCCTGGCCCGCCAGCACCATCTTCTTGACGTCGGCAAGCGTGATGTAGCTGCTGGCGTGAGTGTCGTAGAGGCGCCGGTTCGGGTACTTCTTCAGGACCCGCGTGCTGTCCGCAGGGGCAGTCCCTTCGGCAGGCTTTGGGGCGGCCGGCGCGCGACGGGTAGCGGACATGCGAGCGATCTCCAGAAATGCTGCAGGGCACAAACATTTTAGGAGGCTGCCCGTCGGCCACTGTGGCGGGTTTACCCGCCATGAATGTTCGCCTGGCGTCGAGGCTGGTCAGCGGTATCGAACCCGAGGGATCGTCTTGTGAAGGTGACGAACTTGCCGTGATCGTCGTGGGCGTTACGATCCGAGCCTGTCGGCGCCGACTTGGGGCCATTGACCGTACGCGAGGGACATGATGGATTCGCAAATGCACGAGAAAGTCAAATCCGCCCAGGGCTTCATCGCCGCGCTCGACCAGAGCGGCGGCAGCAGCCCGAAGGCGTTGCAGCTCTACGGCATCAAAGAAGGAGACTACGCGGGCGACGCCGCGATGTTCGACCTGATCCATGCCATGCGCAGCCGCATCATCACCAGCCCGGCGTTCACAGGCGACCGCATCCTGGGCGCAATCCTCTTCGAGCAGACGATGGACCGCGAAGTCGAGGGGCGCGGCACGGCCGACTACCTGTGGTCGGTGAAGCGAGTGGTGCCGTTCCTCAAGATCGACAAGGGTCTGGCCGGCGAGGCGCGAGGCGTGCAGCTGATGAAGCCGATGCCGGAGCTCGATGCGCTGCTGGCGCGCGGGCGCGACAAGGGTGTGTTCGGCACGAAGATGCGCTCGGTCATCAAGCACGCCAATCCTCAAGGCATCGAAGAGGTGGTGGCCCAGCAGTTTGCCGCCGGCAAGCAGATCCTCTCCGCCGGTCTGATGCCGATCATCGAGCCAGAGGTCGACATCCATGCAAGCGACAAGGAAGACGCCGAGCGACTGCTGAAGGCCGCAATCCTGCAGCACCTGGACACCCTGGCGCCCACGCAGCAGGTGATGTTGAAGCTCTCGCTACCCTCCTCCGACGATTTCTACGCGGACCTCGTCGCGCACCCGAAGGTGCTGAGGGTCGTCGCGCTTTCGGGTGGCTACCCGCGAGACGAGGCGAACCAGTTGCTTGCCCGAAACCGCGGCGTCATCGCCAGCTTCTCGCGCGCGCTGACCGAGGGCCTCACGGCGCAGCAGAGCGAAGAACAGTTCGACAAGGCGCTGGACGAATCGATCGCCAGCATCTACCGGGCGTCGCTGACCTGACGGTCAGCGCGGCGCCGCAAGAGGCTCCGTTTGCTCTCAGACTGGCGGCGGATTGCGCGCCAGGAAGGTCCTGCGCTGATGCCAGTACGGGTATGCAGGCCGGACAGCGCTCGCTTCGTCAAGCCTCGCGATCTGCTCCGCAGTGAGCCGCACGTCGGCAGCGGCCAGGTTGTCCTGGAGTTGCACGACGTTGCGAGCGCCGATCACGATCGAAGAGACCGTGGGCCGGCTCAGCAACCACGCAAGCGCGATACGCGGGATCGACTGTCCGAGTTCTTCCGAGATGACTTCCAGCACGTCGGTGACGGCGAACAGCCGCTCCTCTGGAACATCCCAGCTGGCGTCCGTGGCAGAACGACTGCCTGCCGGCGGAGCCTTCTTGCGCCCCACCTTTCCGCTCAACTTGGCCCCGGCGAGCGGGCTCCACACCAGCGTGCCGACGTTCTGATCGAGCCCGAGCGGCATCAGCTCCCACTCGAAGTCGCGGTCGGTCAAGGTGTAGTAAACCTGATGCGTCACCGGTCTGGGCAACCCGTATTTGTCGGCCAGCGCGAGCATCTTCATCAGGTGCCAGCCCGAATAGTTGGAAACGCCGAAATAGCGGATCTTTCCGGCGCGCGTCAGGTCGTCCAGCGCATGCAACATCTCTTCTATCGGCGTCATCGCATCGAAGGAATGCAGCTGATAGAGATCGATGCAGTCGGTGCCCAGGCGTTTCAGGCTGGCCTCGCACGACCGGACGATCTTGTCGCGCGAGGTGCCCATGCTGTTGGGGCCATCGTCCATCGCCATGCCCGTCTTGGTCGCGAGCAGCACCTTGTCGCGCCGCCCCTTGATCGCTCCGCCCAGAATCTGCTCGGACAGACCGCGCGAATAGCCGTCGGCCGTGTCGAAGAAGTTGCAGCCCATCTCCATCGCGGCATCGATCATTGAAGTGGCTTCCTTCACGTCGGTGTCGCCCCACTTCTTGAAGAATTCATTGCCGCCGCCGAACGTGGCGGTGCCAAAGGTCAGCACCGGGACCATCAATCCCGAACCACCAAGCTTGCGGTATTCCATGTGATTGCTCCTGTGAAGATAGACGCACTCCGCTCGAAAGATTGTGACCGAGCGGGACGTGCACGGAGGTGTGTGAGGTCAATCCGCGCAGTTCGCGGACATGCGAGCGTTGCCTGGCGGCGTGGCTACAGCGAAGCGTGCTCGGCGTCTGCCACCGCGTAGCGCGCAAAGAGGAAATCGCGAATCGTCGATAAGCGTTCGCCAGACCATTCGAGCACGACGAAGTAGTCCGGCGCCGCATCGCGACGCTCTTGCTGTTGCATCAGCACGGCCGGCCGGCCCTCGACAAGGCCTGGCCACGCCCGCCACCCCTGCGTCTGCCCGTATCTCCCGAAGTACTCGGAAACGGCGGGGCCCTGCAGTTGCAGGCGATTCACCAGATCGAGCCGCACGTCGGCAGCGAGCATCGTGCGAAGCGCGTCGAAGTCGCGTGCGTTGAACAAGTCGACATACCGTCGCAGGAGTCGTTCTTCGGCGCTCGACAGCGGAGCGCGCTTGACCGCGTCCGGAGTTTGTGTGGCCAACTCGCGCAAGCGGTTGCGTCCGCGCTGCAGGATCGACTTCACCGCCGGCACCGTGGTGTCGAGAATGTCGCCCACCTCTTCGGCGGAATACTCCAATACGTCAAAGAGAATGACCACGCTTCGCTGCGATGCGGGCATTTGCATGAATGTTGGCAACGTAGCAGCAGCGGCATCGCGCCGCGCTTGCTCGTCGACGGGATGAATGATCGAGTCCACATCGTCCTCACTGTGCGCGTCGGCAAGGCGTTTTCGGCGCCTCAAAAAATCGAGCGCGAGGTTGTGGGCAATCCGGAACAGCCAGCCCTCGGGGTTCTCGATTGGCTGCTCTGGAACCCCTGATTCCAGTGCGCGCAGCAAGGCCCCCTGCACGATGTCCTCCCCATCGAGTGCCGAGCCGACCATGCGGGTGCAGTAGCGGTGCAGCCTCGGGCGCAGCAGGTCCAAATCGATCGCCGACAACGGCTGCGGATCAGGTGGGGGCAACGGCGTCAATCGGCTGGGGCTCATATGCAACGCCATGAAGCGGCAGGCGGCGAAGCGGGCTGCACAACATTTGTCTGCGCGACATCGCAGGTCATCGCTTCCATCTGCGCGATCACATCGACGGATCGATCAGCACCTTGGCGCCGGTGTTCCGAGGGCCGTAGAAGGCGATGGCGTCGGCGCTCAGCGCGCCGGCCAGCGATACCGTGCGCGCGTAGTGGCTGGCGAACGTGGTCGTCAGCTCGGCGGCCACACGCTCGCGCAGTGCCTGTCCCGCAGCGGGCCCGATCTTTTGCAGGAATGGGAACAGCAACCAACCACCCAGGCCCCAGGCCATGCCGAAGCTGCGCTGGATTTCGGTCGGGCGCGGGTCCAGATGGCCATACAAGTAGACCTGCTTGTGCACTGCCGAGCCGTAGCGGCTGTATTCCTTGGCGGTGCGGTTGATGGCGCTTTCCATACATTGCAGGATCTGCCCGGCCAGCGTCCCGCCGCCAGTGGCGTCGAACGCGATCGTGGCGCCAGTGCTCGCCAGCGCATCGGTCAATTCGGCCATGAATCCAGGCGCACTGCTGTCGCACACATACTTGGCACCGATCTCGCGCAGAAGCGCCGCCTGCTCGGGCTTGCGAACGACATTGACCAGCGCGATGCCGTCCTTCTGGCAGATTTTGTTGAGCATCTGGCCCAGGTTGCTTGCTGCAGCGGTGTGCACCAGGGCCGTATGACCTTCGCGCCTCATGGTCTCGACCATGCCCAGTGCGGTCAATGGGTTGACGAAGCACGACGCGCCTTCGGCAGCGGTGGTGCCGGCCGGTAGCGGCAGACACTGCGCTGCGGGCATGGCCCGGTACTGCGCATACATGGCGCCACCGATCATCCCCACCGTGCGGCCAAGCAAAGCTTGCGCGGCGGGCGAGGAACCGGCGGCGACGACCAGCCCGGCACCCTCATTGCCCACTGGCATGCTCTGGCCCACACGCGCGGCCATGCCGGGCATGGCGCGTTCGGGGATGCGGGCGGTGACCAACGGCCGGTCGGTGCTGCCAGCCACCTTCACGGTGGACAGATCGGCCGACCCGAACAGCAGGCCGATGTCGGACGGGTTGATCGGCGTTGCCTGCACTTGGATCAACACCTCGTCAGGGCCCGGCGCGGGCACGGGCGTTGGCTCCAGGCTGATCTGCAAGGTGCCGTCAGCCTGCACCAGCGAGCGAAGTTGAAGCGCGTTAGGTGGGATCGACTGGCTCATGAATGACTCTCGGTTGGGGGTTGGCCGCGCTGTCGGTGGCGGGCGTCGCGGGAGACATTCCTTCCCCATGGTCTGGTCCTCGCCGCTGGCAACTTCTATTGTCGATCAGCAGGGTTCGCTTTGCGTCACGAGATCATCTCGGTCGGGATCGCCCGCACGCCGCCATGAATCACCACCTCCGACCCTTGCGGGAACGGGGGATCGCGTCGATCACGCGATGGCGTGCAGAATGACGGCAGCGCGGAAAGCCACACCGGTAACGCGCGCGAGATTGCGGTTGGGAGGTACTGTGAAACGAACCAAGCCTTTGATCCACCCGAGAGCCGTGGTTTGGCGCATCAGCGAAAGTTCGCCAATGGGCGAGTGGGTCGATGTCGGTGCCCCCGCAGCGCCACGGATGCCCAGCAAGGATCTGCCGGAAGTGACTTATGGCAGCTGGGTCACCTCGTCATACGACCTCCTCAATGGCGTCGAAGTGGTCGAAGGTACCGACACCGTGCCTGGCGATCTGCTCGACGAGCTTTTCGCACCAGCAGACAAGACAAAGCTCAAACGCCCGGACCGGTAGGACGCTTCGGTTCGTTGGGTTCGCCTTCCGCGCGTGAGGTCAGCAACCGCTGTGGCTATAGTGGTCAGAACATCCACTGAGCCGCCGAGCCTCGGGCCCGCATGACCTCCCCTCGACCCTTGCTTGGCATTGTGCTGGTGATCGGCGCGGCGAGTTGCTTCGCCACCATGGACACCACGGTGCGCTTCGTCGGCGCCTATTTTTCGGTGGCGCTGGTCCTGTGGACCCGCTACGGGTTGCACGCGGCGATCATGACGCTGTGGATCGCACTGTCGAAGCAGCGCTCCTTCCGCAGCGCGAACCCGATGTTCCAGATCGCGCGCGGCGCGTTGCTCGCGTTCTCGTCGGCAATGGCCTTCGCCGCGCTGCGCCGCATGCCGGTGGCCGAGTTCACCGCCATCATCATGCTGACACCGGTGGTGGCGACACTGGTGGCGCGGGTCTGGCTGAAGGAGCGCATCTCGCCGTTGCGTTGGGCCCTGGTGGCCGGTGGCTTCATCGGTGCCGTGATCGTGATTCGGCCCGGCAGCGGCATCGTCGGCTGGGCCGCGTTACTGCCCCTGGCAGCCACGTTCTCGAATGCCGCGTTCCAGATCATGACCAGTCGCTACGCGCCGCATGAAGATCCATTCACGACCAACTTCTACACGGGCGCCACTGGGATGGCGATTGCCACGCCGATCCTGCTGGCGAGCGTTGCCGATCCGATCGAGAAGCTGATGGGCGCTCCAGGGCTGCAGGTCGGCGCGCTGATGGCCGTGGCGGTGCTGGGTACCACGGGGCACCTGATGTTGATCATGGCGCTGGCCAAGGCTCCCGCCTCGACCCTGATGCCCTTCCAGTACGTCCAGCTGGCGGTGGCGGCACTGGCCGGCTACATCGTGTTCGGCGTCGTCCCCGACGGCTGGGGTTGGATCGGCATGGCGATCATCGGCATCTGCGGTGCGGCCAGTGCGTGGTTGAATGTGCGCGCGGCCGCCGACAAGCATCGCCCCGTCAGCGCGGTGCAGGCCGACACGATCGCCGAGTGAGCGCCCATCGATCGAGGTGCGGCCGGCCGCGTCAGAACTTGTACACCGCGGTCACGTACACGAAGCGTCCTCGCGGGTCGTACTGACTGGCGTCGTAGCCGGTCTGGAACTGGTTCGACGACGGGATGAAGAAGTCCGGTGTGCTCTGATTGAAAATGTTGCGGGCGCCGAGTGTCAGGTTCAGGCTCGGGATGGCGGCCCAGGCCACCTGAAGATCCCAGATCGACAACGACGACATGTCTGTCAGATTGCCGGCATCGTTGATGCCGGTGTGGTAACCGGTGCCGTATTGGTTGGCCAGCGTCGTCGCCCAGGCACCCTGCGTCCAGGTGGCCGACAGGTACTGCTTGTAGCGCAGTACCACGCCGACACCGTCGAGCCCCGCGGTCGATGGAATGGTCGGCGCGCAGTTGGGCGTGCCGTCGCAGATCGTGCCGACCTTGTGCGAGGTGCCGCCTCCGGGGGTGCTCTGATCGAACTTGAGGTAGTACGTGCTGTTGAGGCCAACGTCGAGGCGGCCCGGGCCGAGGATCTGGCGGAACCGGACATCGATGTCCCAGCCTTCGGACTTCATCGTGCCGGTATTCGCCAACACAGTCCTGACCTGCGTGATGTTGCCTGACGCATCACGTGTCACCAGCGCCGGCATAGGCCGGGTTGCCCGCAAAGTTCTGATCGACGACTTCCTGTGTCGTCGGCAGCGAGATGACGCTGTCGATCTCGATGTTGAAGTAGTCCAGCCCTACCGACAACGACGGCAATGCCTGCCAGATGCCGCCCAGCGACCATTGCTTGGACTTTTCGGGTTTCAAGTCCGGATTGCCGCCGGTCAGCTCGTTGGTCTGCAGATCCCGGCCGGGGGGGCCTGGTATCGCCGGGATCGTTGAACTGGGCCGAGGTTCCGAGCACCTGCGGGTTCCACAGGTCGGTCAGCGTTGGCGCACGGAACCCGGTGCCGTACGACCCGCGCAACAAGACAGTCGCGGTCGGCTGGTATCGGATATTGCCCTTGTAGGTGCTCGTCGAGCCGACGTCGCTATAGCTGTCGTAGCGCGCAGCCAGATTGAGGTCGAGGTTCTTGATGACCGGGATGTTCAGTTCGCCGAACAGGCCGTTGACGCTGCGCGACACGTCGATCGGCTTGGTCGCACCGCCGAGCCCGGCAATGTCGCCCGAGAGCAGCGCCGGGCTGGGGTCCAGCTTCAGCGACTCCGACCGGTATTGGTAGCCCGCCGCGTACTGCAGTTCTCCCGCCGGCAGCTTGTATGCGGTGCCGGACATGGTGGCGTCGACATTCGTGCTGCGGGAGGTCGAATTGAGGGTCGGGCCTGCGTAGGCGGCCGGCGCGACTGCGGCGAGGAAGGCTGCCGACTGGGTCTGAGCCCAGGGGTTCCAGTCGCTGTTAGGGTCCTGTGTCGCCTTCGCGTAGCCGACTTGCGAGAAGTAGCCGTTGGTGACCGAGCCGGCCACCTTGCTCTGGTTCTGCGCCACGCCGACGTTGTAGTCCTGGCCCCAGATCTCGCCCCGCAAACCGACGACCAGACGGCTCTGAGTGGACGTGTCTTCGTTCTGGCGCGGCCCGAAGAGAAACGTCCGGTCGGTCACGCCGATCGGCTTGCCGTCCATTCCCGCAAGGCCGTTCGCCTTGAAGTAGTCGGAGGCCAGCTGGTAGTTCGGGTTGGGCGCGCCGCTGGGCAGGAACGGTCGCAGCAACAGCACCGGGTCGACGCCCTGGTTGGCGAACTCCTCATCGGTCTCGAAGAAATCGGTGCGTGCCGGGCTGGGCTGGTACGTCGTCGTGACGACCGCTCTCGAGTAGATGCCATCCATGAAGAGTTCGGCATTCGGGTTCAGCTTGAACACGAAGTTGCCGGTGAGCGAGGTCACCTTGGAAGCCCCGAGCAGTCCGACGTCGGGCGAAGAGTCGTACTGGCAGTACGGCAGGCCCTTGGAGGTGAGGCCGGCGTCGAACATCTTGATGTCGCCGCAGCGGCCCAGCGCGGCCAAGGGGTTGCCGAAGCCGGAGCCCGGGCCACCGGAAACATAGCCCGGGTCCCGGGGGCCGCCCGGATTCCAGATGCCCTGGATGTTGCCCTGCCCGGTCGCTGCGTTGACGAAAGTGCCCGGGATGTTGCCGTTGCTCGCGAAAGCGCGGTCCCTGCCAAACAGGTCCGAGTTGTCTGCGTACTGCAGACCGACCGTCAGGTTGTACCGATCCTGATCCAGGTTGCCGAGGCCGCCCACGACGTTCACCTGGTATTGCTGCCCGCCCCCGCTTTGCGTCGGCGTGCCGTAGGTGCCGCCGATCTGCAGGCCCTGAAAATTCTTCGTGAGGATGAAGTTCACGACACCGGCGACGGCGTCAGAGCCGTAGATCGCGGAAGCGCCGTCCTTCAGTATTTCCACGCGGTCGATCGCGGCCAGCGGAATGTTGTTGACATTGACCGAAGCGCCGCCGCCGCCGGCGAATGCTGCCAATCGCCGGCCGTTGAGCAGTACCAGCGTGCGCTCCTCGCCCAGACCGCGCAGGGATACGCCCGACCCGCCGTACGTCGACAGGCTGACGCCGGTGGAGAGCTGGGTCTGCCCCGACGACGACATGGCCGATACCGTCTGCAGCAGCTGTTCCGTCGTCTGGACGCCGAGCCTGTCGATCTCGACCTTCGTGATCGTCTGCACCTGCAGCGCGCCTTCCGCCTCGACCCGCCGGATCGATGTGCCCGTGATCTCGACCCGATCGAGCTGTGTCGTCTGCTGCGCAAGGGCCGGAACGGCACCGAGCGCCAGGCTGCCACCGAAAGCGAGCGTCAGGCCCTTGCAGACCTTGGTCCTATTGCGCATGGGAACTCCTTTTCGACTACGGGCTGGAGAGTCCTTGACCGACCGCCATCCGCGCGCGGTCCGGGCGGTACGCATTGCTGCCGCCAAAAACTGATTGAACGGCGAAGGGGTCGGCCTTCGACACAGGTTCGACCGACAGGCAATAGCCGCGGCCGCGGATCGTTTCCAGCCGCACGCCGGTGACCTCCGCGGCTCGCAGCGCCTTGCGGATCCGGTAAACGTGGGCATCGACACAGCGGCCGGTGCAGGCCGCGCGGTTCTGAAGCACGCGAGTGATGGTCTCCCGACTGACGTACTGGCCGATCCGGCTTGCCAACAGGAACAGCAACTCGAACTGGTGCACCGTCAGTGCCAGCGCCTGGTCGCCGACGATAGCCGTGCCATACCGCGCGTTCATCAGCAAAGGCCCCACACCCACTTCAACCGCCTCCGACTGTGCCTCGGCGTCGGTTTCGATCAGCCGGCGCAGCTTGGCAGCAATCAGGCGCGCCGACGCCGGCAGTACCACGACATCGCAGGCGCCCGATTCGAGTGCGGCCAGCTGGGACGCCTCGTCTTGAGCGCGGATCAACACGACCAGCGGCGTACGCGACTTGCGCCGCAGCCGCTGCAGCGCGGCGATGCAGCGTGGCCCGAGGTTCCTTGTGTCGAGCACGATCGCGTCGAAGCCCCAGTGCTGCATCAGTGCCAATGCGGCTTCGCACGACGGCACCGTGAGCGCCTTGATGTCGAACCCGGCCAAGTCGCGCTGCAGCTGTTGCGCGGGGTCGGCGGCGAGTTCGACGATGAGGCATGCGTAGTGCATGCAAGAAATATAGCTGCATACGCAGCTAAAAGGAAAGTGCTCGTGCAAAAAAGCAACTGGCGTTCGAAAAACCGTTGACGCGTGGAGCGCTTGTTTAATGGATGTATACGCAGCTAGAATCGATGGATGGACATCGTGGACAAGCACCAGCGGCGCGGTTTCGATTGCATGTGCGGCAACCTGCGCATGGCGGCGCGCGCCGTCACTTCCGTGTACGACAGGCACCTGCGCAGCGCTGGCCTGCAGTCCAGCCAGCTCGCCGTGCTGTGGGCGGTGGCCGGCATGCAAGGCTCGTCGGCGAAGGAAATCGCAACCCGGATCGCGATGGATGACACGGCGCTGGTGCGCAATCTGCGTGTGCTCGAGGGCCGCGGCTGGGTGTCGATCAGCGTCGGCGCCGATCGGCGTCAGCGCCTGTTCGGCCTGACAGCCGAAGGCCGGCGCGTCTTTGCCGAGGCACTACCGCTTTGGGCCAAAGCGCAGAAGGAAGTTGCGGCGGCGCTCGACGACGGCATCGCGCCGATGAACGCCCAATTGCTGCGACTGGTGCGGCAAGTCGCCTGAGGGGCGCCTCCGAGAATCAGGCCGGCCGTTCGTCGCGGCCGTCCGGATGCCGCGCGAAGCGAGCCGGTTCAGGCCCATGCACCGGCGCATCGTCGGGCCAGGGCCAGCCGCCAAATTGCGTGCGACGGTAGTCCTGCAAGGCTTGCGCGATCTCGCCCTGGGTGTTCATCACGAAGGGGCCATATTGCGCCACGGGCTCGGCGATCGGGCGGCCCTGCAGCATCAGGAACTCACTCACGCTGGCCTCGCCATTCACCAGCTCGACGGCTTCGGTCGCCAGCAACTCGATCATGGCGGGCTGGTCCACGGCCTGGCCACCCACTTCCACCGACGTGCCTTTGAAGAAGTACAGCGCGCGCCGCGTTCCTTCGCGCGTTGCAGCAGGTAGCGTCCAGCGCGCCCCGGGCGCCATCCGCAGGGTCCATATCGCCACGTCGGCTTCGGGCTGCGCTGCCCAGGAATTCGGCGGGGGCGCCGGCGGCCCGCCCTCGCCCGCGGCGCCATCGACCGGCCCGGCACGACCGGCGATGCACGCCACCACGGTGTTGCGCCCAGCCTCGTCCGTCGCGGTGAAGCGCGGGACGTCTTCCGACCAGAACATCGTGAAATGCGGCGCCACCATCTTGTTGCGCGCCGGCAGGTTGAGCCAGATCTGGAACAACTCGAGCGGGTTGGGCGCGTGGGTGTCGAGCAGAGGGAACATCTCGGCATGCACGATGCCTTTGCCGGCCGTGAGCCATTGCACATCGCCGCCGCCGAAGCGTGCTGCGGCGCCAAGCGAGTCGGAATGATCGATCAGACCCTTTCGCACGATGGTCACGGTCTCGAAGCCACGGTGCGGATGACCCGGAAAGCCCGGCACCGGGTTGCCGTGGTACATGCTCCAGCCGTCCTTGCGGCTGAAGTCGCTGCCGAGCTCGCGTCCAGCAAGCAGCATCTCGTCGACCGCCATCTCGCCATTGCCCTTCGGGTAGGCGTCATCGTGGTAGGCGCAGAACAGGAAAGGGTCGATCGTCTCCCACGGGAAGCCGAGCGGCTTGATCTGGACAACGGGGCCTGCAGCAATCGTCGACACGGAACACTCCTCTTAGGGCTGGATTCGACGGAGATGGGGGCTGGCCTCAACTCGTACAAGAGGCCCGCGCAGGACACAGCAGCTTGTCCACAGGACGATGGCCAAAAATAGTGGCACATCGGCCCGGCACCGGGTTCGGGGGTCGGCGCTCGCGGCGTGACATCGTTCATTGTCACGCGGCAGCGGTCAGGCCTAAGCTGGCTTCGCCTTGCCTGACGAAGGAGATGCGATGACACCAGACCCGACCCCCTCGTCGCGGGACGCGATCGAGTTCGAGATCACCGACTTCGCCGTCGCGCGCGAAGCGCTCGATGCGCTGCCCGAAGGCCTGGCCAGGGCAAAGACGCTCGCGCCTGGGTACTGGGAACGGGTGCGGCGCAAGCTCCTGCCGCGCGACCACGCGCTCGCAGGGCTGACGATACGCTGGCTGCTCGAGTTGCCCGCCGCGCTGCGCCCGCACGCGCTGTGCGAGCGCTATCCACGGGTCGCGAACGAGCTAGCCGAAGCCTGGCCGCGCCCCGCCGAGCGCACGGCGATGCTCGATACGCTGCTCGTCGACCGCCGCGGCGGTCGACGAGGCTTCGCCCTCAACGTGCAGCACGAACTTGAGGCCCTGAGGCAAGACGCCGGCACCGCGAACTGACATCGGAGCTGGCCGGGAGGCTGAGTACCCGGCCTCGCCAGGAACTGTCCTTCGGCGACGTGTCTGAACCAGCCCATCGCGTGCGCGCCCAGGTATCGAGATCCGTTCGGCCCCGTCATGCGCTGTCGCGGGCGGCCGAAGAGCCCCGATAACCGGCGTGGTCGAGCAGGGTGACCTGAGGCAAAGCGCGCGAAATCGGAAAGCGCCTACAGCGCTCCGGCGCGGCGGCCGATGGTGTGGGCCCCTTACGTCGAGGCACAGTCGGCACACATCATCAACTCTTCACGAGGAAGCCATCATGGCCAGCGCAAACCCAAACACCCAGACCAACGGCAAGCCGGCACGCGAGGCAACCGCCCTGCTGCGCGCGGACCACAAGCACGTCAGTCAGTTGTTCAGTGAATATGAGAAGGCGCGATCGGCCCGCGACAAGAGCGCGCTGGCCGCAGACATTTGCAAGGAGCTCAGCGTACACGCCGCCATCGAGGAGGAAATCTTTTACCCGGCCGTGAAGCAAGCGTTGAAGGACGACGCACTGGTGCCCGAGGCGACGGTTGAACATGCCACGCTGAAGAGCCTGATCGCACAACTCGAGGACGGCGCCACGCCCGAAGGCGAGATGTTCGACGCCAAGGTGAAGGTGCTCTCCGAGTACGTCAAGCATCACGTCAAGGAAGAGCACACCGAGATGTTCCCGAAGGCGCGCGCGAGCGCGTTGGACATGAAGGCGCTCGGCGCCCGGTTGGCAGCGCGCAAGGAGGAACTGCTGGCGTCCTGGCAGTAGTTGGGCGACATGGCACAGGACGGGGCGGAGTGAGCCGGCTGGTGTAGGCACCAAAGCGTCCCGGCCTGCAATTCATGCCGCAAGCCCTGCCAGGGCAGCGAAGCGGCGGGCATGCGGATTGCCGGCGCTCTGGACCCATTCACGGGGAGAAAACATCATGCATGGCAATCGCGCACACGTCGCAACGCGGTCATCTCCCGGGAACGCCAGGCAGGCGCCACCAGACGCTCCAGAAGACCATCGGCATGCCGCTGCGATGCGGCTTCAGGACGCGCACGGCAAGAGGCGCAAACGTCACGCGGTCGCCCTGCGTGAGGCTGCCAGACAAGTCGAGGAATGGACCCGCACCGCCGAGTAGGCGGCACTGCCTGGGCTCCGCCGCCTCAGTCCGCACGATCGGCACGCCGCCCTGCGTCCGGTCGCCCGGACACTCACGGCCCGTCGCGCGTCGCTCTCCAATGAACGCCGGACGGTGATGGCTACCGGCCTTCGCCGAAAGCTGCTGCACCGGCTATGGGTCGATGCGCCGAAGAGTGCCCCCGCGCCGCAGGCGCCGTTGCGCGCTGCCCTCCTTACGGCGGAGCAGATGCGTGCTCACGGTCGGCAGCTCGCACGGCAACATGAACTGGCCGCGCCCCGCTCGCGCAATCCGTTGCTCGGTCGATTGCAGGCCAATCAGTCGGCATTGCAAGACGTCGCGAAGCAGTTGTCGGCCGCCGTCAGCGCCGCGCGCGCGATCACACCAGCAGGCGAGTGGCTGCTCGACAACTTCTATCTGATCGAAGAGGAGATCGCCACCGCCAAGCGGCACCTGCCGGCGCGCTACAGCCGCGAACTGCCACGCCTGAACGACGATGTCGCGCGACACGGTACCGGCGCGGGGCAGCCGCGTGTCTACGACCTTGCGCTCAACGCCGTTGCGCACGGTGACGGTCGACTCGTGATGCACACGCTTTCGCTGTTCGTTTCCGCGTACCAGACGGAACGAGCACTGACGCTCGGCGAGTTGTGGGCGCTTCCGATCATGTTGCGGCTGGCGTTGATCGAGAATCTGCGGCGCATCGGTGTCGCTGTAGCCAGCAGCCAGCGTTCGCGCGACAGTGCCGAGCGCTGGGCCGAGCGGATGCTGGCGGCGGCTCGCGACGAGCCGCCCAGCGACCTGGTGCTCGTCGTCGCCGATCTCGCGCGGTCGGGCGAGGCGCTCGATACCAGCTTCGTCGCCGAACTCGCACGACGTCTGCAAGGACGCGGCGCGGCGATGGCGATGCCGATATCGTGGCTCGAGCAGCGGTTGCGGGCGCAGGGTCGCACGCTGGAGACTTCCTTTGTCGACGACAGCCGCGAGCAAGCCGAATGGCAGCTGAGCGTTGCCAACAGCATTGGCAGCCTACGACTGGTCGACGCGGGCAACTGGTCCGAGTTTGTCGAAGACGCGAGCCTTGTCGAACACATCCTGCGCGAGGACCCTGCCGCCGCCTACGCTCGCATGGACTTCGCCTCGCGAGACGGTTATCGGCATGCTGTCGAACGGCTCGCGCGGCGAAGTGGGAAGACCGAGCTGGACATTGCGCGCGAGGTGCTGGCGCTGGCAACACGAGCAAAAAGTGACGCGCCAGACCAGGCTGCCGATCCGGCCGCCCAAGTCACTGGCGACGCGCCTGATGAACGTGAGTCGCACGTCGGCTACTACCTCGTTGCCTTAGGTCGCCAGACGCTGGAGCGTCATCTCGGTCTTCGGCCGTCCTGGTCCGCAACCGCGAAGCTGCGTGCGCACGCGGCGGCGGTGACCTTATCGACTTTGCTGCTGAGCTGGGGGCCAGCCTGGTTTGTCTGGCAGCAAACCGAACTCGCTTCCGCGTCCCCTTGGCTGGCATGGCTGTTCGTCTCGACGCTTTTGCTCGGTGCCAGTCAGCTTGCAGTCGCCATCGTGAACTGGATCGCCACCCTGCTCGTCACCCCACGCATGCTGGCACGGCTCGACTTCGGCAAGGGCATTTCGACCCATGCCCTCACTCTGGTTGCGGTGCCGACCTTGTTGACACGCGCCGAAACCATCGATGCGTTGCTCGAGACGGTCGAGTTGCACTACCTCGCGAACCGGGACCCACAGTTGCGCTTCGCGCTGCTGTCCGACCTGCGCGACGCGCCAGCCGAGCACGAGCCCGGCGATGATGCTCTGGTGGAACGTGCCGCCGCCGGCATTGCAGTGCTCAACGCGCGCTACGCGCCGGCACGTGGCTCGAACCGGCGAGACATCTTCTTCCTGCTGCATCGCCCGCGCCGGTACAACGCGCGCGAAGGTGTCTGGATGGGCCACGAGCGAAAACGCGGCAAGTTGTCCGACCTCAATGCATTGGTGCGCGGCCGCGCCGGCGTCGGGCCCGGCAAACCATTCGCCCGCATCGAAGGCGACCTGAAGCGGCTGGCCGGCGTCCGCTACGTCATCACGCTCGACAGCGATACCGAACTGCCCCACGGCAGCGCAGCACAGCTGGCGGCGACGATGGCGCACCCGCTGCAGCGACCCCGTTTCGGCGTCGGCGCGTGCGCCGGACTGGTGGTCGAGGGGCACGCCATCCTGCAACCCCGTAGCAAAGCCAGCTTGCCCAGCACGCTGCGTTCACGCCACGCGCGCCTGATCGGAGCAGACGCTGGCACCGACCCGTACACGCGCGCCGTTTCGGACGTCTATCAGGACTTGTTCGACGAAGGTTCCTACATCGGCAAGGGGATCTATGACGTCGACGCTTTCGAGCGCGCCCTCGCGGGCCGCCTTCCCGACGACCGCGTGCTCAGCCACGATCTGATCGAAGGTTGCCACGCGCGTTCCGGGTTGTTGAGTGACGTCACGTTGTTCGAGCAAGTGCCGCAACGCCACGCCACCGAAGTCGCCCGCATCCACCGCTGGACACGCGGGGACTGGCAACTGTTGCCATGGCTGTTCGGACGCGTCGGCGCGTTGCCGGGCAGGCCACTCAACATCTTGTCGCCGCTGTCGCGATTGAAGCTGTTCGACAACCTGCGCCGCAGCCTCGTGCCGCCGGCCCTGCTGCTCCTGCTGCTGCTCGGCTGGACGGTGCTGCCGGCCCCCGCACTCTGGTCGCTGATCGCTGCGGCCGTGCTCGGACTGGTGCCGATGCTGGTGCAGGCGAGCGCAGCACTGCGCTCGTCCGTGCAGGGCGGCCGGGGTGACCTTGGCGTGTGGCGAATGGAGCTCTGGCGGTTGTTGCAACGTGCTGCCCTGCTGCCGGACGAGGCGCGCAACTTGCTCGACGCCATCGGACGGACGCTGTGGCGCGTCCTTGTGTCGCGGCGCAGACTGCTCGAATGGACGGCTTCGACCGAACTCCCCTCAGGCGCACCTGCGGGCAGCAGCGCGGCATTGCTCGAGGCGTTGCGCCAGACCTGGACCGGACCGCTGCTGGCATCGGGCCTCACGGCTCTGCTGGCGACGACACGTCCTGACGCGCTTGTCGCGTCCGCGCCTTGGCTCGGCTTGTGGGCCCTTGCGCCGCTGCTGGTGTGGTGGCTCGACCAGCCCGCGCGGCGGCCTGCTGCCGCGCTATCGGCCCGGGACCGACGTTACCTGCGCGGCGTCGCGCGGCGAACCTGGGCCTTCTTCGAAGACCAGGTCGGACCTGAAACGCACCATCTGCCCCCGGACAATGTGCAATGGCAGCCTGCGCCGCGCATCGCGCACCGCACGTCGCCGACAAACATCGGCATGGCCCTGCTCGCGCCGCTCGTCGCGCGCGATCTCGGCTACCTGCTGCTGACGCAGCTGCTTGCGCGCATCGACGCCCAGCTCGGCGTGCTGGAGGGCCTGCCGCGCTATCGCGGTCACTTTTTCAACTGGTACGACACCCAGACGCTGGAGCCGCTTCCACCGCGCTATGTCAGTTCGGTCGACAGTGGCAACCTCGCTGCATCGCTGCTCGTGCTGCGCAGCGGCCTGCTTGCGTTGGCCGACGAGCCGATCTCCGATGTGCGCTGGTGCCACGGCATCCGCGACACGCTGGATCTGTATCTCGCTGCCGACGGGGAGTTGGGGGACACCCCTCAATGCACGCGCTTGCGACAGCAGGTTGACGACTACTGTGATCAGCCGCGCGGCACGCTGCGCGAGGTTCGCGCCACGCTCGAGGCAATGCACGAGAGCGCCACGGAGCTGGCGGCCTCGGTCGCGTCCCACCTCAGCGCCACCGAGGTTCGCGAGCGCAGCAAGGCGTCGCTGCGCTGGGCACAGGCACTGACATTCCAGTGCAGAGCCGCGATCGAGGAGATGTCCGCATTGCTCCCGCCTGGCATGGCCGACTCGGGCGCCGATGGCCAGATGCCCTCCCTGCGGGCGTTGGCAGCAGACTCGCACGCCACACCGCAAGCGGCAAGAGCGTTCGAGCAGGTGCAGGCGCTGGCGGCGCGTGCTGCGGCGCTCAGCGAAGCCGACTACGACTTTCTCTTCGACCGCAAACGACGCATGCTGCACATCGGCTGGCACGTGGACGACCAGCGCCCCGACGCGGGCTTCTACGACTTGCTGGCGTCGGAAGCACGGCTCGGTGTGTATGTCGCGATCGCGCAGAACCGCCTGCCGGTGCAGGCCTGGTTCGCACTCGGGCGCGGCCTGTCCCTCGTCGAGGGAAGTCCGGTGCTGATGTCGTGGAGCGGCTCGATGTTCGAGTATCTGATGCCGGCCCTGCTGATGCCGCAATACGAAGACACGCTGCTCGCCCGGAGCTGTGCCGCGGCGGTGGGGCGTCAGATCGCCTACGGCAAGCAGCGCGGCGTCCCCTGGGGCATTTCCGAGTCGGGCTACAACGCAATCGACAGTGCGCTCAACTACCAGTACCGCGCCTTCGGCGTGCCCGGGCTGGGCCTCAAACGCGGCCTGGGAGATGATCTGGTGATTGCGCCCTACGCGACGGCTATGGCGCTGATCGTCGAGCCCGCGCTCGCGGTCGCAAACCTGCGGCGCCTGAACGAACTCGGGGCGGATGACGACTACGGCTACTTCGAGGCCCTGGACTTCACGCGCGCGCGGCTGCCGCCGGACAAACCCTTCGCCATCGTGCGCCAGGTCATGGCTCATCACCAGGGAATGGCGCTGCTCGCGCTCGGCCAGGCGCTGAACGGGGAGCGCATGCAGCAACGGTTCATGGCCGATCCGGAACTGCGCGCCATGCAGCCGCTGCTGCATGAGCGCGCGCCCGTCGGTCGCGTCGAGGCTCGGGGCGCCGCCGACAGCGTAGCGCGCCGGCCCGCCACGCGCGAAGAAGAGACGCACGAGCGGACCTTCGACAGTTCCGATACGCCGGCACCGCAAGTCCACCTGCTCTCCAATGGGCGCTACCACCTGCTGCTGACGCAGGCCGGCGCCGGCTACAGCCGTTGGCGCGACGTGGCGCTGACCCGCTGGCGCGAGGACACAACGCAAGACAACTGGGGAAGCTTTTGCTACCTGCGCGACCTGGACAGCGGCAAGACGTGGTCCAACGCTCACCAGCCGACGCGTGCGAGCGCAACCCGCGAACGCTGCACCTTCAGCGAGGGCCGCGCCGAATACCGACGGCTGGATGACGGCATCGAGACGCACACGACGATTGCAGTCTCGCCCGAAGACGACATCGAACTGCGGCGCGTGCGCCTGACCAACACGACACGCCATGCACGCGGCATCGAGCTGACGACTTATGCCGAGGTGGTGCTGACCAGCGCCGCGGCGGACGCGCAGCACCCCGCGTTCAACAAGCTGTTCGTGATGACGGAAGTCCTGCAGCGCGAGGGCGCGTTGCTCGCCTGGCGCAGGCCTCGCTCCGAGACCGATCGGACGCCGTGGATGTTCCACCTTCTCAACGTGCACGCCCCCGATCGAGCACGGGCTTCGCTGCTGGAGGTTTCGCACGAAACCGATCGCGCGCGGTTCATCGGTCGCGGCCGCGATGTGTCCGATCCGCTGGCGCTGCATCGCAGCGGACCGCTTTCGAACACTGCCGGCGCCGTGCTCGACCCGGTCCTCGCAAGCCGTTGCGTGTTGCGCGTCGATACCGAAAGCAGCCGCACGATCGACCTCGTGACGGGCGTCGCGGCAAGCCGCGAAGAATGCCTTGCGTTGATCCACAAGTACCGCGACCGGCGCCTCGCCGACCGCGTGTTCGAACTCGCGTGGACCCACGCGCAGGTGATGCTGCGCCAGCTCGACATCGGCGCCGCGGAAGCGCAGCTCTTCTCGCGCATCGCCGGCCTGCTGGTGTACGCCCAACCGACGCTGCGTGCCGATGGCGAGATGATCCGCAAGAACAGGCGCGGCCAGAGCGGCCTGTGGGGCTACTCGATCTCGGGCGACCTGCCGATCGTGCTCGTCACGATCACGGATTCGCGGCGCATCGAGCTCGTGCGGCAACTGCTGCAAGCGCACGCCTGGTGGCGCCAGAAAGGATTGGCGGTCGACCTCGTGATCTGGAACCAGGAGCGCGATACGTATCGTCAACGCCTGCACGAGCAGATTCTCGGCTTGGTCGGGGCCGGCCGCGAAGCGTCGACGGTCGACCGCCCCGGCGGCGTCTTCGTGCGCAATGCGGATCAGATCGCGCCTGAGGATCGCATGCTGCTGATGTCCGTCGCGCGCGCCGTCTTCAGCGACGAACGCGGCACGCTCACTGAACAGCTGCAGCATTCGCGATGGACCGAACGCCGGCTCTCGCGCGACCAGACCCGAACCCTGGACCGGCGGCGCCGCGCGTTGACGGCGCCGCAGCGGCATGCGCGCCACGACCGGCATTCGGATCTCACCGCCGGCGCACTCGCATCGCTCACTCTCACGAACGGCTACGGCGGCTTCGATGCGAGCGCACGCGAATACGTGATCACTGGCGCGCCCGGGCGCCCGACCCCTGCGCCCTGGGTCAACGTGCTGGCCAATCCACGCCTGGGCAGCGTCGTCTCGGAGAGCGGCAGCGCCTACACCTGGTTCGGCAATGCACACGAGTTTCGCCTCACGCCCTGGCTGAACGATCCCGTCACCGATGCCTGCGGCGAGGCGTTCTACATACGTGACGAGGACAGCGGTGCGTTCTGGTCACCGACCACACTGCCGGCCGCTGCACGGCCGACGCTGACGCGTCATGGTCCGGGCAAGAGTACTTTCGAGCAAGAGGCGTTCGGAATCCGCTCGACGCTGACGCTGTGCGTCGCCGCCGACGCTCCGGTGCGCTTGGCGCGCATCGAACTGCGCAACACCAGCGCCGAGGCGCGCCGCCTGTCGGCAACCGCTTATGTCGAATGGGTACTCGGCAGTCAACGCGCCACGAGCGCACCGCACGTCGTCTGCGAAACCGATGCCACGAGCGGTGCGCTGTTCGCGCGAAACGCGTTCCGCCAGGAGCACAGTCATTGCGTCGCGTTTCTGGACGTCGACGACGCCTATCGCGATCGCGCGAGCGTGACCTGTGATCGAACCGATTTCATCGGCCGCAACCGGTCGCTTCGCGATCCGCGCGCGATGCACGAGACGCGGCTCTCGGGGCGGCAAGGTGCGGCGCTCGATCCGTGCGCGGCCATCCAGGTCGAAATCTCGCTCGCCCCCGGTGAAAGCCGCAGCGTCGTATTTCGTCTCGGCGCCGGCGACAACGAAGATGAGGCGCGCGCATTGATCGAGCGCTTTCGCCGGCCGCAGGCGACCGAACAGGCGCTCGAAGCAACCGCCGCCCTGTGGCGCGGCGTGCTCGACACGATCCAGGTGGAGACACCCGACCCGACGCTCGACGCGCTCGTGAACACCTGGCTCCCCTATCAGATCTGCGCCTGCCGTTTGTGGGCACGCAGCGGCTACTACCAGTCGGGCGGCGCGTTCGGCTTTCGGGATCAGCTGCAGGATGCGATGGCCCTTGTGCACAGCCGGCCGGACCTGCTGCGCGATCAGCTCCTGCGCTGTGCCGGCCGCCAGTTCCCGCAAGGGGACGTGCAGCATTGGTGGCATCCCCCCGGCGGCCAGGGCGTGCGCAGTACGTGCTCGGACGACTACCTGTGGCTGCCGTGGGCGCTCGTGCGGTACTGGCGCTGCAGTGCGGATCGCGACGTCCTGGATCAGCAACTGCCCTTCATCGAGGGCCGCCCCGTGCCGCCGGGAGACGAGTCCTACTACGACGTGCCGCAGACTTCGCAGCAAACTGCGAGCCTCTATCAGCATGCGCGTCTCGCCATCGAGCATGGCTTGCGCTTCGGTGTGCACGGTTTGCCGCTGATGGGCGGCGGCGACTGGAACGACGGCATGAACCGGGTCGGCGCCGCCGGGCGCGGCGAGAGTGTCTGGCTCGCGTTCTTCCTGTGCCGCGTGATGCGCGATTTCGCTCCGCTTGCGGCGGCCCACGGCGACACGGAGTTTGCCGCGCGCTGCGAACGGGAGGCGGCGACACTCGCGAAAAACATCGAGGGACAAGCATGGGACGGACAGTGGTATCGACGTGCCTGGTTCGATGACGGCACGCCGCTCGGGAGCGCGGCGAGCCCCGAGTGCCGCATCGACCTGATCGCGCAAAGCTGGGCCGTGCTGTCCGGGGTTGCGCCGCCCGATCGCGCGTCATGTGCGTTGCAGTCGGTGCAGGAGCGGCTGGTGGATCGCGACCACCGCCTCGTGCGATTGCTCGAACCCCCGTTCGACGGCGCCGGACACGACCCCGGCTACATCGCCGGCTATGTTCCAGGCGTGCGCGAGAACGGCGGCCAGTACACGCATGGCGCGGTCTGGGCTGCGATGGCGCTCGCCGAAGCGGGCCGGACCGATGAGGCGTGGGCGATGTTCGACCTGATCAACCCGATGCAGCACGCGCGCGACGAGCAGCAGGTGCAGCGCTACAAGGTCGAGCCCTATGTCGTCGCCGCCGATGTCTACAGCGTCGGCGAACATGCCGGCCGTGGCGGTTGGACCTGGTATACGGGCTCGGCTGGCTGGATGTATCGGCTGATCGTCGAAAGCCTGCTTGGGCTGCAACTCGATCACGACGGGCAGACGCTATGGCTCGTGCTCGAGCCAAGCCTGCCGACGGCGTGGGGCGGCTTCACATTCACCTACCGGCATGGCACGAGCGCGTGGCGCGTGCAGGTGCAGCGCGACGCGGCCGTCGATGCCCCGCAACTCTCTGTCGATGGGGAGCTCAGCCACACGATTCGGCTCGCGCTTCGTGACGACGGTGTCGACCATGCGGTGGTGCTGCGTGTCCCGGGGCCGGCGGCGACGCCGGCGCCAGCCGCCCAGCCAGGTTTCGTCCTGCACGCTGTCGTGAGCGCATCCGACACGTTGAGTAGCGTCGAGAAGCGACGCGTCATGGCACCTCTCGACACCGCTCGCACGGGCGAGACCTGTCGGGTACGCCATCTGCCCGGCCCTAGCGTGCGAACGCCCGGTTTGGGTGCCGCCTGATTGTGTTGGACGCGAGGCAGGGCATGGAAAACGACGTCATCATCGATAACCTGAACAACCTGGTCGAGAACTGCAAGGACGGCGAGTACGGCTTTCGCAGTTGCGCCGAACACGCCAGGGAGCGAAGCCTGTCCAAGTTCTTCACGCAGCGCGCCGACGAGTGCGCCGCCGCCGCGGCCGATCTGCGACGCATGGTGGTGCAGACCGGTGGCACGGTCGAAGACAGCGGGTCGGCGAGCGGGGCCATGCACCGCGGTTGGGTCGCCGTGAAGGCGAAGCTGGTCGGCTATACCGATCTGGCCCTGCTCGAGGAATGCGAGCGCGGCGAGGATACGGCGCTCGATCGCTACCGCGACGCGCTGGAGGAGCCGCTGCCGGCGCTGATCCGCGAGGTCATCGAAAGGCAATACCACGGCGTGAAGCGCAATCACGCGCAGGTGCGCACGCTGCGCGAGGAGGCCCGCGCCCGCTCGAAGGCGTGAGCTGCCGGCTGCGTCGACCGGCCTGAGAGCGCAGCACCCGGCGGCGAGACGATGCTGACATCGGCGCTGCTGTTGCTGGGCACGGCTCTGATCGTGCTGGTCCTCGCCGAGAAGACCTTGCGGCGACTGCCCTTGTCGCCCGCACTGATCTATCTGGCGCTCGGCTGGCTCGCGGGCGTGCTGATCGGGGCACCCGACACCGACGACCTGCTCGCCCAGTCGACGCCGCTCGTCATCGTCAGCGAGTTCGCGGTGCTCGTTTCGTTGTTCGCTGTCGGCGTGCGCCTGCGCGCGCCGCTGACGCTCTACGGATGGCGCGTCGCATTGCTGATGGCGGGGCCGGGGATGATCGTGACGATCGTGCTGTCGATGGCGGCCGGCATGCTGCTGCTGGGCCTGTCGCTGCCGGCCGCGCTGCTGCTGGGCGCCATCATCGCGCCCACGGATCCGGTGCTCGCTTCGGACGTCCAGATCCGCTCCGAGAGCGATCGTGACGCCGTCCGCCTGTCGCTCACGGCCGAAGCCGGCCTGAACGACAGCACTGCGTTCCCCGCGGTAATGCTGGCCCTGGCCCTGCTCGGCTTGCACGGAAAAGGGGTCGATTGGCGGAACTGGTGGCTTGCCGATGTGACCTGGCCCATCCTCGGTGGGGCGATGATCGGTGCAGCGATCGCCTGGCTGCTCGGGCAGGCGTTGAGGCGCCGGCTGATGGCGGGGGATCGGCTTGCACGCGACGAACTACTCACCGTCGGTGCCGTCGCGCTCGCTTACGGCGTGGCGCGCGCCGCGGACGTATCGGCCTTCATCGTCGCCTTCATTGCGGGCATCATGCTCTTGCGGCCACTGCACGGCACCCACATGGCTGAGAACGCCAAGGCCCTCGCGGGCCGGATGCACGACTTCGGCGCGCGCTACGAGCGCTTGGTGGAAGCCGCGATGGTGCTCTCGGTGGGCGTCGCGCTGCATGGTGTGGATATCGAGTGGGAGCACCTCGCCTTCGCCGCGGTACTGCTCGGGCTCGTGCGGCCGGTTTCGGTGCTGACGGTTGTGCACCGGCGCATGTTGCTCGGGCCGCAGCGCAGGCTCGTCGCGTGGTTCGGCATCCGCGGCATCGGTTCCCTGTTCTACCTCGCGTTCGCGTTCGAGAGCGGGCTTGAGCGGGACCTGGCGCACAACCTCGTCGCAGGCACGCTCAGCTGCATCGCGCTGTCGATCTTCCTTCACGGCATATCGGCCACGCCACTGATGCTCGCGCATCATCGTCGCCGCGTGGCCCGTCCCGATGCGCAGGCTGGGCCGCCCTTTCGTTGAACGGTGCCGAGCGCAGAAAGGGGCCGATCGTGTGGGCGGCGGGTGTGCCTTGTGGCGCTGACTATCCCCGCTGCACCTCCGGCCAGCGGTCACCGTTCGCAGAGGCATCACTGACAGACGCGGCGCCATCGGCCCTTGGCACCTGCGAGTGCGGCCTGTCGGCTTCGGCGCGCGGCGACGGCTTGGTCAGCAGCTCTTCGACAACGAGATTGCCGTAGTACTGAACGCTCGTCGCGCCACACGATGTGACGCACTCGGCAATCTGGAATGCGCGGCCGTCGCTGTGCGTGCGCAGCACCAGCCAATGCCGCCCGCGCTCGGCGAATTCAAGCTGCGCCCGCGCCAACCAGGACGCGTTGGACAGGCCGTGCGACGTGAAATCTTCAGCGATCGCCGCAATCACGGACGGGTCGTCGCCCTGGTGGACGATCTCGCGCCCGAACCCGAGTTCAACGAGCGCCCGCATGGCTTCGTCAGCCTGCCAGGCACGCGCGAAGGAGACGATGGCGTGCCCGCCGAAGGCCGCCTTGGTGCTGCCTGGCAACACGCTTGTCGAAGTGTCTTCTGCAATGGTCATACCAACTCCGGGATTCGCGGGATGCGATGTGTCTGGATTTGGTAGGGCAATTGCCGGGCCCGCCAGCGGCGGCCTGCGACCCGGCATGGAGGTGACGTGCTTGCAAGCCTTGCCGAACAAGTTGCCGCGACGTCGAGTGACGCTCCTCGCGCGCTTCGGCTTCGAACAGCGCGCGCGGAGCGCGTTCGCGTCACTCGGCGCGGGGAGCGTCCGCCGCGTACTCCTTCAGCCGGTTGTAGAGCGTCTTCAGGCTGATTCCGAGCACCGCCGCTGCGCGCTCGCGATGGTTCTCGTAGAAGTCGAGCGTGGCCAGAATGACCGTGCGCTCCATCTCGGCAAGTGAAGACCCGATCGGAATGGTGACGGTCTGCCGCGCATGCGTACCGTCGACCGCCTCAGGCGATCGCGTCGCGCCGCTGCCATCGCGGGCGGACGGCGCGCCGGTGGCGTTCGGCAGCCAATCGTCGTCGATCAGCTCGGCGCCCGCCATCACATAGGCCCGCTGCACGGCGTTGCGCAGTTCGCGCACGTTGCCGGGCCATCGGTGGCCGCAGAGCCGATCCATGGCGCGCGGGGAGAAGCGTTTGACCTGGCCCTCCTGGGCGCTGATCGCCGCCAGAAAATGTTCGGCCAGCAACGGCACGTCCTCGAGCCTGTCGCGCAGCGGCGGCATGTCGATCGGGAACACGTTGAGCCGGTACATCAGGTCTTCGCGCAGCTTGCCTGCGGCCACCGCCTCGAGCGGATCGCGGTTGGTGGCGGCGATCACCCGCACATCGGCCTCCAGGCTCTGCGTGGAGCCGACGCGCATGAAGCGGCCCGTCTCCAGCACCCGCAGCAGCTTGACCTGAAGCTCGGCCGACATCTCGGTCACTTCGTCGAGAAAAAGCGTGCCGCCGCAGGCCCGCTCGAAGAATCCCAAATGCTGGCGATCGGCCCCGGTGAAACTGCCCTTTTCGTGGCCGAAGATCTCGCTCTCGATCAGGTTTGGCGAAATGGCGCCGCAGTTGACGGCGAGGAAGGGCTGCTTGCGGCGCCGGCTCAAGTCGTGCACGGTTTGCGCGACGAGCTCCTTTCCGCTGCCGCTCTCGCCGGTGATGAACACCGTGATGCCGGTGCCGGCCACGCGCGAGATCTGCTGGTAGACGCGCCGCATCGCAGGCGCGCGACCCCACAGATGGCCAAAGTGGCCACTGCGCGCGAGATCGACATTCAGCTCTTCGACTTCGGCGATCAGCGTCGCGGGCTTCATGATGCGCGACAGCACGCCCTGCAACTGGCGCAGGTTGAGCGGCTTGACCAGATAGTCCGCGGCGCCCAGTCGCAGCGCCTGGATCGAGGTTTCGAGCGACGCGTGGCCGGTGACCAACACGATCTCCGCGCTGGCGACGAGTTGCGCGTCCTCGAACAGATCCATGCCGCTGCCGTCGGGCAGTTGCAGGTCGAGCAGCACGATATCGGGCGACTGGAGCGCGAGCTGGCGGCGCGCGTCGCGCAGGCTCCCCGCGACGGCGACGGTCAGGCCCTCGCCCGCCACCAGCATCTTCAGTGTCGCCGCGGCATCTCCATCGTCGTCGACGATCAACGCATGAGCCATCCAGTCCCTCCAGCATCACGTCCGCCGCGCAGCGCCGAGGGCGGGCTCCTTCGGCGTCAGCGCGATGCGCGCGCGCCGAAAGTATGACAGCTTCGTTCTTCGCGCTGGCGGGACGAGGCCTCGCTGGCGTGGGCCATCGACTGAACCTGCGCCGCCGCCCGGGCCCCCACCGCCTGCCCGCAAACGGGTCGGCTACCGCACCGGAGATTACTTGACCGGAGGCTCCCGAACCTCAGATTGCGACTCGTCCGGAGGCGGGACGATGGGCGGCTTCGGTGGCTCGATATTGGGCCCAGGCGGCGGCGGAAGAACGTCGGGGCCGGGCAATGGCGGGACAACATCTGGCGCCCGCGGCGGTGATTCCCCGGCCCGCGTGAGCGGGAGGACGGAACAGGGCTGCTGCCCTGGCAGGAAGGCATTCATACACGGGTCCGGGCAAGCAATGTGCCAAGGCACCCGTGAGAGGAACGCCTTGTGGCCCTGTGACTGCCAACAAGACCTCGCGGGCACGCGGCCTCCCGGGCTCGTGCGAACGGGCGCAACGTCATAGACTTGACTGGAGGGCAGTCGTCAGCACGCGAGTGTGCTGCGCAGCGTGTTCGTCCAGCAGCTCATTTCTGGAGTCGTCGTCGTATCGTGAACGAAGTTCCCGCGCCCGTCCCGCCCTCCGCCGTCGGCGCCGGCGCGCAGTTACATGACGCACTGGCGCCAGAAGACACCGGCGGCGCGCATCAGCATCCGTTCTTCAGCGTCGCGATCGGCGCATCGGCGGGCGGCGTCGAAGCCCTCGTGCGCCTCTTCAAGGGGCTCGATTCGAACACCGGCTGTGCCTATCTCGTCGTAATGCATCTGGCACCCGACCGCGCGAGCCAGCTCTCCTCGCTGCTCGGTCGCGCCACCGCGATGCCGGTGGTCGAAGCAAGCGACGGCGCGCCGCTGCAGGCGGATCACGTCTACGTCATCCCACCCGCGAGCTACATGCAGGTCGTGCGCGGCCGAATTGTCGTGACGCCGATCGAAACGCGACCGCCGGATCCGATGGCGGTCAACCAGCTGATGATCTCGCTTGCCGCCGATCAGCGGGAGAACGTGATCGGCATCATCCTCACAGGCAGCGACGGCGACGGCGCGCAAGGCCTGAAGATGATCAAGAGCGAAGGCGGCATGACGATCGCACAGGCTCCTGCGACCGCTGCCTACCGCGCGATGCCCAGCAATGCCATCGCGAGCGGCCACGTCGATCAACAACTCGCGATCGAGGACATGCCGGCCGCGATCATCACCTACACGCGCAGCGCCGCAAGCGCGGCGCGCGGCGGCGCGCGCGAGGCGCAGGAGACGGGCCAGCTCGCATCGATCATTCATCTGATCAAACGCCGGCTGGGACTCGACTTCACCGACTACAAGACGCCGATGCTCTATCGGCGCATCCGTCGCCGCGTCGGCCTCTGTCGCCTGCCGGGCCTGACCGAGTACCTGCGCCATCTCGACTCGGACCCGCACGAGGTCGAAGTGCTTGCGGCCGACTTCCTGATCGGTGTGACCGAGTTCTTCCGAGAGCCCCACGCCTGGGAGGCGCTGGACAAGAGCCTCTTGCCATCGATCCTGCAACAGGCCCCGGACGCGAGCGAGCTGCGCGTCTGGGTGCCGGCCTGCTCGACCGGCGAGGAGGCCTACAGCATGGCGATGGTGCTGATCGAGAACGCCGAACGCGCTAAGCGACACATCAACATCCAGATCTTCGCCTCGGATGTGGACAAGCGCGCGCTCGACATGGGGCGTCGAGGGCGCTACACGAAGTCGATCACTCACTCCGTCGGCTCGCGCCGGCTGAGCCGCTTCTTCCGCGCAGAGGGAGGGGGCTATCAGGTGAAGAAGGAACTGCGGCAGGTCGTCACGTTCGCGCAGCAGAACCTCATTGCCGATCCGCCCTTCTCGCGCATGGATATCGTGAGTTGTCGCAATCTGCTGATCTACATGCAGCCGAGCCTGCAGCGCCATGTCTTGCAGCTGCTCCACTTCGCCCTGCGGCCGGGCGGCTACCTGCTGCTCGGCAAATCCGAAACCGCTTCGGCGCGTGACGGGCTGTTCACGCTCGTCGGGGCGGGCGGCACCATCCTGCGTCGCGTGGGGGCGCGGCACGCTTCGCAGATCGACTTTAGCTTGAACGCGCGGGCGGCATCGAACGCGTCGGACGACGCGTCCCCCAGCCCGGAGCCGGCGCCCGCCGCGCAGCGTGGACCCGATGACGCGGCACGCCTGCCGGCGAGGGATGCGCCGGACCCCACCCCCGACGGTAGCGGCAGCGCATCCGATCAGACGCCGGGCGCAACCGAATCCGTCGAGGCAGAGCTGGCGCGCCTCAAGCGCGAGTTGCGCACGTCCGTCGAGGACCTGGAGTCGACCAACGAGGAGCTCAAGGTCGCCAACGAAGAGGCCATGTCGACCAACGAGGAGTTGCAGTCCACCAACGAGGAGCTCGCGACATCGAAGGAAGAGCTCGAGTCGGTCAACGAGGAACTGATCGCCGTCAACGCGCAGCTGGAGTTGAAGGTCGAGGAACTCGTTACGGTGAACGACGACCTCGGCAACCTGCTCGCCAGCACGAGCATCCCGACGCTGTTCCTCGACTCGGCGCTGAAGATCAAGCGCTACACGCCGGACGCGACGCGCCTCTTTCAGCTCCTCCCCGGGGACCTGCACCGCCCGTTGACCGACATCGCGAGCGCCTGCGACATGGCCGCGCTGGTGCGCGATGCGCGCCAGGTGCTGCACGACCTGAGCACGCTGGAAGCCGAGGTCACGCTCGACAACGGGGATGTGTTCCTGCGCCGCACGTCGCCCTACCGGACGCGCGACGACCGCATCGCCGGCGTCGTGGTGACCTTCGCCGACGTGACGGGGCTGAAGGCCGCCACCGCCGCGATCGATCGCCTGGCCGCCGTGATGCGGGCATCGCAGGATGCGATCGTCGTGCACGACGACGAGGGGCGGATCCTGGCCTGGAATCGCGGATCCGAGCGGCTCTACGGCTACAGCGAGAGCGAAGCGGTGGGCCAGGGCATCGAGCGGCTGTTGCCGGGGCCGGCGCGCGCCATCTGTGCGGCCGAGATCGCCCGCGTGCGAGCCGGCGGCGCGCCGCGCATCGTCGAGGTGGGCGAGGTCGCGCGTGACGGGCGGCGCCTGCATGTGTCGGCCAGCATGTCGCTGATCGATGCGGGCGATGGCGCCGGCCAGGCCGTTGCCTGGATCGGGCGGGACATCAGCGCGCAAAAGGCCGCCGAGTCGAAACTGCGCGAGAGCGAGAAGCGCTTTCGCAGCCTCGCCGACAACGCGCCGGTGCTGATCTGGATGAGCGACCGTCAAGGTGTTCTCGACTTCGTCAACCGCTCCTTCTCCGCCTTCATCGGCTTGACGGCGCGACGCATGGTGGGGCGCAAATTGGTCGACTTCCTCGATCGCGACGACGCCACGGCCTTGCTCGCCGCGATCGGCAAGCTCAAGCAGAGTGACGCCAGACATTCCGCCGAACTGCGGCTCGACACCCGCTTCGGCGGCGCGCGCTGGATGAACTGCACCGTCATGTGGCGGCGCGACCCGACCACCGGCAACGAGGGCCTGATCGGCTCGATGGTCGACATTCACGAGCAGGTCAACGCCCGCGCCGAGCTCGAGGAGGCGGCGCGCCGCAAGGACGAGTTCCTCGCCATGCTCGGCCACGAACTGCGCAACCCGCTGGTGCCGATCCGCAACGCCGCGGCGGTGCTGCACCGCGCGGCGAACGACGACCCGCAGCTCACATGGGTGCACGATGTGCTGGTGCGCCAGGTCGGCCATGTGACGCGGCTGGTGGACGATCTGCTCGACATTTCGCTCATCACGCAAGGCACCTTGCAGCTTCGACTCGAACCGATCGATCTGCGCTTCACGCTGCAGCGCGCGGTGGAGGCGGTCGAGCCGCTTTTCGCGCGCAAGCGTCACCGTTTCGAATGCACCTTGCCGGAGGAACCGGTCTGGGTCGAAGGCGATTCGATACGCCTCGTGCAGGTGTTCGACAACCTGTTGACGAACGCCGCGAAGTACACCGATGACGGCGGTCTGGTGTCGCTGGAGCTACTCGTCGATGATGAAGTTGCCGTCGTGCGGGTGCGTGACGACGGCCTCGGCATCCTGCCGGCCACGCTGCCGCGCATCTTCGACCTGTTCGTGCAGGACGAGCGCTCGATCGACCGATCTCAGGGCGGGCTCGGGATCGGGCTGGCGCTAGTCCGGCGATTGCTCGACATGCACGGCGCCACCGTCGTCGCGCGCAGCGAGGGCGCGGGCCGGGGCGCGGAGTTCGAGGTGCGCCTGAAGCGCCTGCCCGACAGCGTGGCGCGCGATCGAT
>CAWBXT010000017.1:0-11725 GCA_963792765.1 uncultured beta proteobacterium
CGCGCTTGCTTGCTCCTGGCAATGCCGTCAGCAAAGCCGCGCGAGGGCGAGCGGGGAAGGTCTGCCACTTGGCGGCCTCATGGTTTCCGTGCTGGCATGCGCTCGCGAAAGCGCAGCACGATAGGCTCGGTGCTTTCGCCCGCGCGCGCGCTGATGGTGAAGTCGAGCACTTCGGCCGGCTCGTAGGTAAAGGTCGAGACGTACGAAACGCCTTGATTGGCGCGCACCTGCTGCAGCGCCACGCTGTGCGATGCGCCGAGGAGATCACGCACCTTCGCGTCGATTTCTGCGACGGGGACGGCGACGCGGCGCTCGCCTTCCTCGCGAAGCAGCACCACGTCGAGCACGGCGGTGCGCGGCGAAGGCGTGATGCCGCGCTCCCTCGCGCTCAGCTCGGAGATGTCGGTGCTTTGCACAACGCTGCTCCGGAGCGTGAAAGTGCCTTGTGCAAGCTTCGTCGTGCGCTCGTGGGCCTGAGCGTGTGCCAGCGCGATGTACAGCAGACCCGCAATCAACGCCATGGCATGCTGGCAGCGCCAAGCTCGAAGCGCTGACGCGCCGCGCCATGCGACGGGGCTGGGTTGGGTGGTGCGAACTTGGAGACTGGCCATTGCCCCGTCCTTAGCAAGCGGTGTTCCTGCAGCATTGCGGACTCGGTAGCTCAGACAACAGGTACGCCGATTGCTGCACTCACGTGGTTTGCCGAAGTCGCAGCGGCGCGGCCCCATGGGTGGCGCGGCGAATGCCCGGCCCGTTTCCGCAACAACCAGGAGACTTTCAACGCCATGGCATCACCGGGCAACATCCGCGCTGACGCCGATCGAGTCGGCGGCACTGTCAAGGCCCGTCGAGGCAGGGCTGGTAGCGGCGCATGACAGGGCAGGTTTCGACGGCCCTCCGTTTGCTCGCGCTGGTGCTGCTGCTGGGGCTGGCCTGGCTGCTGCGCGACGTGGTGATGTTGCTATTCGGCGCGGTGCTGTTTGCGGCAGCACTGCGCGCGCTGGCCAGGCCGGTGACCCGCCTCGGCAGACTGCCGTACAAGCCAGTGTTCGCCGCCGTGGTCGTGGGGCTTCTGCTGACGACGGGCGTCGCGGTGTGGTTGCTCGGCGGTCCGCTGGCCGAGCAGTTGCAGGCGCTGCGCACTGCCGTTCCCGAGGCGTGGCAAGCGTTGCAGCAGTGGCTTGCCATGCGGCCGCTGGGTGCGCGGCTCCTTGATCTGACCTCCCAATGGGGCGCCGACGACCTGCCGTGGATGAGCATCGCCGGGCTTGCCGGCCAACTGATGCGCGGCATCGGCACGCTCGGCCTGATCTTGTTGCTGGGCGTCTATCTCGCCTTCGACGTCTACCTCTACCGCAACGGGCTCCTGCGCCTGTTCCCGCCGTCGCGGCGCGAACAGGTGGGCGGTGCGCTCGACGCCGCCGGGAACGCTTTGACGCGCTGGCTGCTGGGCCAGTTGGTGACGATGCTGGTCATTGGCACGGCGGTGTCGCTCGGGCTGGCGGTGCTCGGCATGCCACTGGCGCTCGCCCTCGGGCTCGTCGCCGGACTGTTGAATTTCGTCCCCTTCTTCGGGCCAATTGCGTCGGGCCTGCTGGCCGTGTTGGTGGCTTTCGTGCAAGGCCCCCAGCAGGCGCTGTACGTCGCGCTGCTTTTCGTCGGCGTCCAGCAGCTCGAAGGCAATGTGCTGGTGCCCTTGGTGCAGCGCTGGGCGGTGCATATGCCGCCTGCGCTCGCCGTGTTGTCGGTGCTGGTGTTCGGGGTGCTTTTCGGCTTGTTCGGCGTCATGTTCGGCACGCCGTTGATGGTGGTGACAATGGTGCTGGTGCAGCGGCTGTACGTGGAACAGACGCTCGAGCACCGCACGCCATCGCCGCGCGGCGAAACATGAGCGCCGTCCGGGCTTCGGCGTGTCCGGCGCGGCTGTGGGTATGGTGATTGCCAATGGGGCCTATGAAAGCGCATACCCAACTGACCGCCATGTCTCCCTGGCACCGCGCCCACCCAAACCGCCGGCGGCGGCGAGCGGCCATCGCGTTGGCGCTGGCCACGGCGCTGACACTGGCTGCCTGCGCCGACAACGCCGCACTGCCGATTGAAGCTGGCTACGGGCCACACCCGCAGCTGCCGTCGCCGCAGGACTCGTTGGTTCCTACGGTGCACATCGCCGATGCTCACGGCTGGCCAGCAGGACAAGCGCCGGAGGTGACGGGCGGGCTGCAGATCAGGGCCTTTGCCAACGACCTCGATCACCCTCGGTGGGTGGCCACGCTGCCGAACGGCGATGTGCTCGTGGCCGAGAGCGATGCGCCGCCCAAACCCGAGGACGGGAAGGGCCTGAAGGGTTGGGTGATGCGCCTTGTCATGAAGAATGCCGGATCGGGCCAGCCCAGCGCCAACCGCATCACGTTGCTTCGCGATACCAATGGCGATGGGGTAGCCGACGTGCGCACGGTGTTCATCGACAAGGTCAACTCGCCCTTCGGAATAGCGTTGGTCGGCGACAAACTGTTCGTTGCCGCCACCGACGCATTGTTGGAGTACCCATACAGCGAAGGCATAACGCACATTGCGCAGCCCGGTCGAACACTGACCGAGCTGCCTGCAGGGCCGATCAACCACCACTGGACAAAGAACGTCATCGCCAGCCCCGACGGCTCGAAGCTCTACGTCACGGTCGGATCCAACAGCAACATCGGTGAGAACGGGACGGCGGCCGAGCAAGGTCGCGCTGCGATCTGGGAGATCGACACTGTCACGGGGCAGAAGCGCGAGTTCGCGACCGGACTGCGCAATCCCAACGGCATGGCGTGGGAGCCCAGTTCCAAGGTGTTGTGGACTGTGGCGAACGAGCGCGACGAACTCGGCGGTGACTTGGTTCCCGACTACCTCACGTCGGTCCAGGACGGCGGCTTTTACGGTTGGCCTTACAGCTACTACGGCCAGAAGGTCGACAGTCGCGTCAGTCCACAACGGCCCGATCTGGTGGCCAGGGCGATCGTTCCCGACTACGCGCTGGGCTCGCACACCGCCTCGCTGGGACTGGTGCAGTCCGAAGGGCAGAAGCTTGCGCCGCGCTTTGCCAACGGCATGTTCATCGGCCAGCACGGTTCTTGGAACCGCAAACCGCGCAGTGGCTACAAGGTGATCTTCGTGCCCTTCGACGGCGGGCGGCCGTCGGGGCAACCGATGGACGTCGTCATCGGCTTCCTGCGCGGCGACGAGGCTTACGGCCGTCCGGTGGGCGTGGCGCTCGACAAGTCCGGCGCCTTGCTGGTGGCAGACGACGTGGGCAACACAGTGTGGCGGGTCAGCGCGGGCGCGCCATGAGCGGGCGCAAGAAGCGAAGATCGACACGACGCGCGAGCGTCAGAAGGGCATCCGCCAGCGCAATGCGAGCAGTGCTGTGCGTCCGGCGGCGGTCTCGAAATAGCGGCCGTTGATCTCGTTGACGATCACCGCACCCGAGTAGCGCACGCCGGTCAGGTTGTCGAGCCGCGCCAACACCGACAGCGTACCGCCGCCGAGTGCGAAGTCGTAGCTGATGCGCAATGCGGACAACAGCGCACTCGGCGAGAAGTCCGTGTTGCGGTCGTTGACCGGCATCTTGCCCTGATAGCGGAGCTCGGCCGCCCACTCGGTGCCGTCGGGCGCGCGCCAAGCCAGACTGGCAAAGCCGCTCTTGGCCATCGTGCCGGCGATCAGGTTGCCGGCTGGCACCACGGCGCGGTCTTCGGGCCGCACGCATGGGGTGACGATGCAGGTCCAAAAGCCGTCGCCATAGGTAGCGTCCAGCCACGTTAGCGCGAGCAGCGCGCGCCACGCCGGCTGAGGCTGCCAGCGCAGGCCGAGTTCCGCCCCACTGCGCCGGGTGCTCCCGACGTTCTGGTAGCTTGATCGTCCTCCCGAATTGGTCAGCACGGCGATCTCGTTGTCGGTTTCGGCGCGAAACAGCGCAGCGTCGATGGCCAGGCCGATCGTGTCGTCGCGCCACTTGGCACCGAGTTCGATCTGTGTGCTGGTCTGCGGCTGCAGGCCGGCGTTGAATCCCGGCGCGCCGTCGGGCCGGTAAGCGAGTTCGCCCAGCGTCGGCGATTCGAAGCCTTTGCCGGCGCTCAAGTAGAGGTTGAAGGCCGAGGACGGCAGCCATTGAATGGCCGCGACCGGCGTGTTGTAGCCAAAGCTTCGCGCATCCGAGTCGTCGCCGTTCGATAGGTAGCGATCGTTCGATCGAATGTTCATGCGACCACTGCGCAGGCCGAGTGTCGCGTTCACCTTCGGCGCAATCGCGACTTCACCCTGGGCGTAGAGATCAGTGGTGCGCGTGCTGTTGCCTTCGTCGCGGCGCAAGGCGCCAGTGACGCCGATGACCAGATCGTCTCCGCTGCCGCTGAAGTTCTGGTAGCCGCGCCGGTCTTCCCGTTGCTGTTCGATGGCCATGCCGGCGATCAGCGAGGCTGCTTGCCAGCGCCAGACCAGGCGCGCATCCATCCCCGAGAAGTTGCGATCGAAGTCGATGACGCCGCCCGGGTGGCGCGGGCTGACCTGGGGTGCAACCGGGATGGACTGCCACTGCATCACACCGCGCTGGCCGGCATAGAGCATCAGGACGCTTTCCTGCAGCGAACCGGTATCGTCAAAACGGTGGCGCCAGGTGCCGCCGAGCTGCGTCTGGCTGCTGGTCTTGCGCGTGTTGAAGGCGATTGCCTCCGCCGTCGTCTGGTAGGGGTCGGCGTCGAACTGCTCGCGCGTGAGGCCGAGCGGATCCTGCGCCGGTTGGTCCACGCTGTTGAGGATCAGCGTCAGGGTATCGGCGTCGCCTGCAAAGCCCAGGCGGACGTTGCCGAGCGCGCGCTGCGCCGCGCTGTGTGGCCGCACACCGTCGGTATTGAATCCGCTGATCTGGGCCCGAATGTTCCAGCCTCCCACGAGCGGCGACTCGATCATCGCTCGCGCCTGCCACAACCCGTTGCTGCCGACATCACCATCGAGTGCGTAGGCGCCTTGCGCGGGCGGCGCGCTGACGAGCGAAATCACGCCGCCCGAATTCGCGCCATAGAGCGCCGAGAACGGACCGCGCAGCACTTCGATCCGCTGTGCGCCGGCGATGTCGAAATTCGACACCTGGCCCTGACCGTCGGGCATGGTCGCAGGGATGCCGTCGGTGTACAGCCGCAGGCCGCGGATGCCGAAGGTCGAGCGCGCACCGAAGCCGCGCGAGCTGATCTGCAGGTCTTGCGCGTAGTTGTTGCGCAGGTTGGCCACCAGACCCGGGACCAGGACCAGCGACTCCGACAGGTTGACCATCGGCCCTGCCGAGCGCAGCTCTTGCGCGTCGATCACGCTGATCGAATAGGGCGTCTCGAAGGCGCGCTGCTCGACGCCGCTGCCGCTGATGATCACTCGGTCGAGTTGACTGGGCACGGGCTGTCCCAGGGCCGGCAGCGGGGTCGCCAGCACTACAAACAACACCCACGACATCGCGTCCGAAGGGGAGTCTTGCGGCAAAGATTCACTGCTTGCTCTCGGACCCCGAAGGCGGAATGGACTCACTCGGCTTTGGTCTCCGATTGAATTTCGAACTGCTGGCTTAACGCGGCGGCACTCCAGACTTAGACTGCGGGGCGCGCCGCGTTGCGCGAACGCCCAGACCCTGCGCGTCGCGTCCGGCCCCAAGGTTAGCCGCGGGGTGCGACCGGGACCAGTGCCGCTCTGTTCGGGGAACGTATCACGTACTTCTGGCGTGCGCCCCGATTGAAATTCGACCCCGTCTGCCGATCCAATCCTGACCCGGGGATGGAGCCGATGACGGCATCATCGACGCCGACAAGAGGCGGCCCTTCAATGTGTTTTGAAGTACTGGAGCTCGCGCTCGTGCGGCAACCGGCAATCCGTATGCCACCCAAAGGGCACCACCCAACGGTCGAGACAGGGCTGCAGGCCGTCAGACGTCGCTTCAGGCAAGAGTTACTGCGCCGTTTCGACAAGTGAGTCCGACGATGCGGGCCGGCGGGGACCAGCGCGGTGCGTTGGCAGACGCGCGCACCTGATCAATCCAGAAAGTTGGAAATTTGCGGCCGTCTCCTACAGGTTAGAGATCCCGCTCCGGTTACAAGAACATGATGACGACGTTGCTGCCGCTCGCAGGCGCTTGGCGCCGAGACTGCCCGAACGGGAGCGCCGTCGCGACGTACGGAGACTCGCGATGAGATTTCATGCGCCCAAGCGATTCGGCCGGAACCGCTGGCGCAGCGGCCACCGTGTGCGCCTGCTCGAAAACGGAGAGGAGTTCTTTCCCGCGGTCTTCGAGGCCATCCGCAATGCGCGCCACGAAGTGTTGCTCGAGACATTCATCCTCGCCGAGGATAAGGTCGGCCGCGAGTTGCGCGACACGCTTGTCGAAGCCAGTCGACGCGGCGCGCGTGTCGACGTCCTGGTCGACGGCTACGGATCGGCCAACCTAAGCGTCGACTTCATCGCGACGCTCGTCGACGCCGGCGTGCGCCTGCGCACCTTCGATCCCGGCTGGCGCCTGTTCGGCCAGCGGCTCAACGTCTGGCGGCGCATGCACCGCAAGCTGGTGGTGGTGGACAGGCGCCAGGCCTTCATTGGCGGCATCAACTACTCCGCCGACCACCTGGAGGACTTCGGGGCGATGGCGAAGCAGGACTATGCGGTGCAGGTCGAAGGCCCGCTGGTCGAGGTGATGCGCCGCTTCGCGCTCAAGGCGATCCGCCGCGAGCATGCCGACCCGTCGCCGGGCGACGCCGAACAGGCGGGCGCAGGCGGCGTGCAGGCGATGTTCGTGACGCGCGACAACCACCACCACCGCAACGACATCGAACGCCACTACCGCGCGGCGATCCGCACCGCGAGGACCCGCGTGACGATCGCCAATGCCTACTTCTTTCCCGGCTACCGCGTGCTGCGCCAGCTCAGCGCCGCGGCCAAGCGTGGCGTCGACGTACGGCTGATCCTGCAGGGCGAACCCGACATGCCCATCGTGAAAAAGGCAGCGCGGCTGCTGTACGAGCACCTGCAGCGCGACGGAGTGAAAGTGCACGAATATTGCCGCCGCCCGCTGCACGGCAAGGTGGCTGTCGTCGACGACGACTGGGCGACCGTCGGCTCGAGCAATCTCGATCCGCTCAGCCTGGCGCTCAATCTCGAAGCCAATGTGATCCTGCGCGGCGGCGGCTTCGCCAAGGAGTTGCGCGAACGGCTCGACGATCTCATCGAGAACGAGTGCCAACTCATCGAGGTCAAGGCCAAGCCGCGCTTCGAATGGTGGCAGCGCCTGCGCAGCGCGTTGCTGTTTCACTTCCTCCGCCACTTCCCGCGCTGGGCGCAGCAGCTGCCCGTGCACGAGCCGCGGCTCGTCCGGCCGGGCACGGTGCCGTCGCGCCCGGCTGATAGGCCGCAGGCGGAGGTGCCCGCCCCGCCGAAACGCGCCGACGGCGTCCAGGACGCCGATACCGCCGTGGCGGTGCGCGCCTACGCAGCGGCCGGGAGCGTCGATGGCGCTTGATCGTGCAGCGCACCCCGATGCCGGCGTCAGTCACCGCGACGACTCACGCGGCACGGCGGCGAACCTGTGGGCGCGCTGGGGCTCGTACGCTGTCAGTGCCTTCTTCATCTTCGTCGGCGCGCTGCTGGTCCGGTTCGCGCGCGAGGTCGACTGGGCCATGGCCTGGCAGTCCGTGCGCGCCTATCGCCCCGCCACGCTCGCCCTTGCCGCTTCGCTCGCGGCCGCCAGCTATGCCCTGTACTGCACCTTCGATCTGATCGGCCGCCACCAGACCGGCCACGCGCTGTCTGTCGCACGGGTCATGGGCGTCTCGTTCGTGTCCTATGCGTTCAACCTGAACCTGGGCTCGCTGGTAGGCGGCGGGGCCACGCGCTACCGGCTCTACTCGCGCCTCGGCCTCAAGCTGGACGTGGTGACCAAGGTGTGGGCGCTGAGCTTGCTCACGAACTGGGTTGGCTACCTGCTGCTCGGTGGCGTGGTCTTCGCGCTGCGTCTGCTTCAGCTGCCGCCCGACTGGCGCCTCGACAGTGGCGATCTGCGTCTGATCGGCGGCGCCATGCTCTTTGGCGTGGCGGCCTACCTCTGGCTGTGCGCGCGTGGCGCGCGGCGCGAGTGGAAGCTGCGCCATTGGCGCTTCGAACTGCCTAGCTGCCGCGTCGCGCTGCTGCAGCTCGGTCTTTCGACCCTCAACTGGCTACTCATTGCCGCCATCCTGTTCGTGCTGCTGCGCGAACGCATCGACTATCCGGCGGTGCTCGCCGTGACCTTGATTGCGGCGGTGGCGGGTGTCATCTCGCACATCCCCGCAGGGCTCGGGGTGCTCGAAGCCGTGTTCCTGGTGTTCCTTTCGCACCGCACCGCGCAAGGCGAACTGCTCGCGGCGCTGCTCGCCTATCGCGCGCTGTACTACATCGCGCCGTTGTCGCTGGCGACTCTCCTGTTCTTCGCTACCGGTGTGGGCAGTACCAGCCGCGCCACAGATGCGGGCGCGCCCGGCACGCAAGCCCACGGCGGGAGCGGGCTGTCTTGATCCCGCGACCGCCACGAAGCCAGGCCGCCGATGCGAGTGTTGATCGTGATGGACCGGCTCTGAGCGCAGCGCCGTGGGCGCGGGGATCAGCCGCGCCGCGTCAGAGCAGCAGTTGCGCTGCCAGCGGCGCATGGTCCGAAAGCCGTGACCATGGCCGCAACGGCAGCTTCATCGGGGCCTGCAGGCGGGCGTTCCTGACGTAGATGCGATCCAGTGCCAGGATCGGCAGCCGGGCTGGGAAACTGCGCGCGGCGCGCCCCTGCGCTTGCACGAAGACTTCGCGTAAACCGCAACGCCGTTCGAGCACGTCGTGGGCGCGGTGGCGCCAATCGTTGAAATCGCCGGCGACGACGAGCGGCGCTCCCGGCGGGACTTCGGTCGCGACGATCTGGCACAGCCGATCGATCTGCCGCACCCGATGCGACTCGCGCAGACCCAGATGGACGCAGATTGCATGCAGCGGCGTGGCGGCGTCCGGCACATCGATCACGCAGTGCAACAGGCCGCGAGCTTCTTGGCCGTCAACTGACACGTCGTGGTTCAGGCTCGCGCTGATCGGGTACTTCGAAAGCAGCGCATTGCCGTGATGCCCGTGCGGATAGACCGCATTGCGCCCGTAGGCGAACTGCGGCCAGATGTCGTCGGCGAGGAACTCGTAGTGCGGCACCTGCGGATAGTCTTCGACGCGGGCCGATCGCTCGCTGTGCGTGCCTTGCACCTCCTGCAGGAACACCACGTCCGCGCCTACTGCGCGGACGGCGTCGCGCAACTCGCGAAGGACGAAGCGCCGGTTGAACAGCGCGAAGCCCATATGCGTGTTCACCGTCAGCACGCGGATGTGCGTGTTCGGGGGTTGCGGTACGGCCAATTGCTGCATCGGACTGCCCTTGTACCCCTTCGAGCACGTCGTTCTCGATGTCCTGCGCACCGAGGGGGTCTCGCGCGTGATCTGCGTGACGCCCTGCACCCGCTGCAATCGCTCAGGCGTGCCGAGCCTCTACGCCGAGACCTCAGCGCAGGCAAGCGGCCGCTGCGAGTTGCCTTCGCCGTCACTGCTGCCCACGCTTGGATTCGACCGCACGACCGCGGTGCAGCTCGCTGTCGCGCGCCTGTCCGATGCCCGTGTCCTGCCGGTCGGCGGGATCGGGTCTGATGAGGCGCTCGGACACCCAGTCGTTTGCGTCGTCCTCGTCGCGCGCCACGCTGGCGTCGGTTGCGGCATCGAGGGTGGGGCCGGTCGTGCGGCGCGCCGGCGGCGCGGTCGGGCGCTTCTTGCGGTGGGTTGCAGGCATGGCTTCAGTCCTTCTGCGTTGTGGTTTCTGACATGGCAAACGGCGCGCCGGCTCCCGCGACGCAAGCGTCCGCCACACGGCACGGCTATTGCCGGTCGAGGACCTCTCCCTCGCCGACAAGTGCACCCATGCCGCAGACAAGTTGTCCCGCACCAGAACCCGACCTCGCGCTGAATGAACTCCGCGTGGCGCTGCGTCACTTCGACACGGCGATGCTGGTGACGCAGCGCGACGGCGAACTGCGGTCGCGGCCGATGGTCATTGTGGATCGCACGCCGCAGGGCCACGTCTGGTTCATCAGCAGTATGGCCAGCGGCAAGCTAAACGAAATGAAAGCACATCCCCGCGTGAACGTTGCGATGCAAAGGGGGTCGCGCTACCTGTCGATTTCCGGCAACGTGCGGGTGACGCGCGACGCGTACCACCTCGACCAGGTCTGGCGACCGCAGCACAGCGTCTGGTTCCCGCAGGGTCGCGCCGACGCCGATCTAGTGCTCGTCGAGGTCGTGCCACTCTATGCCGAGTACTGGGATCGCTCCAGCGCCGAGGGCATGAAGCTCGCCTTTGCCATGGCCATGAGTCTCGTGACCGGCGATCCACTCGACGACGACGTCGCTGTGCACGGCAAGCTGCCGTTTCCCGATCGGCATCTGCCGGGCGAATAGCGAGCGGAGTGCTTGGCGGCCATCTCTCGCCTGGCGGGGTGCGCGCCGAACAGCTTCGGCGTCAACAAGGGCGAATCCATCAGCGTGGGTGCGCCGTCGCGAAACGATCACGGGGGGCCGCTGCGACCCCGTACCAGCCTCGCAGGCGCGCCGCTTGCCGGCGATCCGACGAGGCCCTGCCATGAATGCACCTGCACATCGCGAACGCGGCCGGCCGCGTCGCCGTCCCCATTGATTGCGCGGCAGCGCAGCCAGTTCGAGCGCTGGCGCGGGGCCATCCCCGGGCTGCGGGTTCTCGAACAAGCGATTCGCAACTACATCGACCACCAGAGCGCCAACCAGGCCGGCAGCGTGTCCTTCTCGACGCTGCTGGCGATGTTTCCGTTGCTGCTCTTTGTCTCCGCGGCAGCCGCCTTCATCGGCCGCCCGGGCGACGCCGCGAAGATGGCTACGCGCGTCGTGGCCTACGCGCCCCAAGTAGTGGCCGACGCGCTGCAGCCCGTGATCCAGCAGGTGCTGGGCCAGCGCAGCCAAGCGCTGCTGGCCGTCGGCGCGGTGATGACGATCTGGGCCGCATCGTCGGGCATGCAGGCCATCCGTACCGCGCTCAACCGCACCTACGGGGTCGAGCGCGGCCTGTCCTTCTGGCGGGCGCGCATCAAGGTCACGCTGTTCACGGTTGTCGTCGGGGTTAGTGCCGTCGTTGCCTTCGGCTCGGTGGTCGTCTCGCCGGTACTGCGCGGCCTGCTGCAGAGCGAAAGCGCGACTGCCGACCCGGGTCTGCGCCTGACCGTCCGCTATGGCGTGGCGTTCGTCGTCGTCGCCGTGCTGTATGCGTTGATGTACGGCTGGCTGCCCGATGTGCGCCAACGGCTGCGCACGGTGCTGCCGGGCGCGATCGCCGGCGCAGCGATGTGGGTGGCAGCGGCGGCGGTGTTGTCGCACACGCTGCATACGGCAGGCAAGTTGGCGCTGGTGTACGGCGGCTTCACAGGAGTGGTGGCGACGCTGCTCTTCCTGTACGTCAGCGCGGTAACGCTGATCTTCGGTGCCGAGATCAATGCGGCGCTCTCGCGCCGCTCAGTGTGAATGTAGCCCACGAGTACAGTGCTACAGCAAGGCGAAAGGCAATCCGTAGAGTGGGCTACAGATGGGCTACAGGCGGCCCCAAAAATAAGGGCCCGCCAACCTGCGGGCCCTTTCAAGTACT
>CAWBXT010000018.1:0-99909 GCA_963792765.1 uncultured beta proteobacterium
GCAGGACTTTGTCAGCTGGCTGCGCGAAGCGGCAAGCCAGGAGGCCGATGCCCGATAGTGCGCCCGCCGCCATCGCGTCGTTCGCGACGGACGCTCATCTGCCTCGCCGACAATTCCCGCCATGTCGCTGCACTTCGAAGTCCACCCCGACAACCCGCAACCCCGATTGCTGAAGCAGGCGGTGCAGATCCTGCACCGCGGCGGCGTCGCCGCGATCCCGACCGACTCGAGCTACGCGCTCGTCTGCCGCCTCGACGACAAGGCGGCGGCGCAGAGGCTGCGCGCGATCCGCGAGGTCGACGCCAAGCATCACCTCACATTGCTCTGCCGCGATTTGAGCGAGCTTGCGAGCTACGCGCGGGTCGACAACCGGCAGTACCGGCTCCTCAAGCTCGGCACACCGGGGCCGTTCACCTTCATCCTGGAGGCGACGAAGGAAGTGCCGCGCCGTCTGTCGCATCCATCGCGCCGCACGATCGGCCTGCGCGTGCCCGACCACCGCGTGACGCAGGCGCTGCTCGAGGCGATGGGCCAGCCGCTGCTCGCAACGACCCTGATCGCGCCTGGCGAAACCGAGGCGCTGAACGACGCGGCCGAGATCCTGGAACGACTCAACGGGCAGGTGCAGGCGGTCGTCGATGCCGGCGCCTGCCCGATGCAGCCGACAACCGTGATCGACCTCAGCGGCGACGAGCCCGAAATCGTCCGTTACGGCCGCGGAGACCCGGCATTGCTCGGGCTGAACATCGAGTGAGCGACACACGTCGCGCCGCCTACCGGCACTGGCGTCAGGAAGTCCGAGAGCCGCGCCGGGGGCTTCAAGAAGCGCCAAGCGCGTCAGCAACGCGGCGCGGATTGAAGCCCACCTGCGCCTTCCCCCGCACGAGCATCAGCGGCGTTCCCGGCGCCATGTGGGCATTGAACTTCGCCGCGCATGCAGCATCGCGCTCGATGCTGCACTCGGTGAACGCGACGTCGTGGGCCTTGAACCAGGCTCGTGCCTGGGCGCAAAAGACGCAAGTGTCCGAGGCGATCATCTCGATATCGCCCGGCGCCGCAAGGGCCGCCACCTCCTCACCGATGCGGTCAGCCGACCACGCGCGCCACGCCTCGCTCGCCGCGCCGACGACGAGCACGACCGCGATCAGCGAGAGTGCGGAGCGCAACCGTGCATTCACGCGGGCGTGCCCAATGTCACTCCGCCCACAACGCGGCCGTGATGACGACCTCGATCTTCCAATCCGGCCGCGCGAGTGCTGCTTGCACCGTGGCACGCGGCGGCGCGTCGCCCGGCGCGACCCAGTCTTCCCAGATCTCGTTCATTGCATCGTAGTCAGATAGATCGGCGAGGAAGATCTGGGCCATCAGGATGTGCGCCTTGTCGGTGCCGGCCTCCTGCAACAGCCGGTCGATCATCTCCAGCACCTGCTGTGTCTGACCGCCGATGTCCGCCGTCGCATCGCTCGGTACCTGGCCCGCGAGATACACCGTGCCACGGTGGATCGCCATCTCGCTGATCCGGTCCCCGACGTGAAAGCGTCGAATGCCTTCGCTCATGCCTTCTCTCCCCTGTGCGATTTGCGGTTGGCGCCGCGCGCGGACTTGTGTCCGTGTCCGTGCCCGCCGTGCGGTCCGCGCTCGTGCGCGGGGTGAACCTGCACGACCTTGAGCCCCCCCATCCTGCTTTCCGTGCCCGCGAGCAGCTTGCCGATATTCGCGCGATGGCGCCAGACGAGCAGCAGGCTCATGATGAGGATCGCCGGCATCAGCGGCCCGCCGTTCCAGATCAGAAGTTGATAGAACGGCGCGAACACCGCCGCGACGAGCGCCGCAAGCGACGAATAGCGGAAGAAGAAGGCGATGATCAGCCAGGTCGCCAGTGTCGCCACGCCGAGCCACGGATTGAGCGCGAGCAACACGCCGAGCGCCGTTGCAACACCTTTGCCGCCCTGGAACCGGAAGAACACCGGCCACAGATGCCCGACGAACGCGGCGAGGCCCACGAGGGCTTGCGTGCCCTCCCCGAGCCCGTAGCGTGGCCCGTAGATCACGACCGCAAGCACCGGCAGGTAACCCTTGAGCGCATCGAGCACGAGCGTTGTCGCGGCGGCCGCTTTGTTGCCCGATCGCAGCACATTGGTTGCCCCCGGGTTGTGCGATCCGTAGCTGCGCGGATCCGCAAGCCCCATTGCGCGGCTCACGATGACCGCAAACGACAGCGAGCCGACCAAGTAGGCGAGCACTGCGGCGAGCGCGGGAAGAAACGGTAGCAGCGTGTCCATGCGGCTATTCTGCACTCGCGCAATGCACAGCACGCGCGCCGAGCACGCGCACGAGCACCTCCGGCGCGATGCCGACCAGGAAGCCGCGTCGCCCGCCATTGATGTAGATGCGCGGCAGATCGAGCACGCTGGTCTCGACGACCAGCGGCATGACCTTGCGCAAGCCGAACGGCGAGGTGCCGCCGATCAGGTAACCGCTGTGGCGTTGCGCGACATCAGGGCGGCAGGGTTCCACCTTCTTGCAGCCGATCTCGCGCGCCAGGTTCTTCAGGCTCACGTTGCGATCGCCGTGCATCAGCACCACGAGCGGCGCCGCGCGCTCGTCCTGCATCACGAGCGTCTTGACGACTTCATGCTCCGCAACGGCGAGCTGCCGCGCCGACTCGGCGGTGCCGCCGTGCTCGATGTATTCGTATGGATGCTCGGTGAACGCGACATGGTGACGGCGCAGAAACTGCGTCGCCGGCGTCTCGCTGACGTGCGCGGGCTTGTTCGCCATCGTCGCTGCCTGCTCGCCTGCCGGACTCTACTGAGCAGGGTCGCGAATCTCCCAGCGCACCTTGTCGATCGCCGCGAGCAGTTCGGGCGCGAGCGTCGTGCCCCAGGCATCGATGTTCTCGTCGAGCTGCGCGAGCGTTGTCACGCCAATGATCGTGCTCGTCGTCTGCCACTTGGTGTAGCACCAGGCGAGCGCCATGCGCGTCGGCGTCAAGCCATGCTCGCGCGCGAGCGCGTTGTAGCGGCGGGCAGCGGCGAGTGAATCCGCGCGGCCCCAGCGCTGTGCCTTCATGCTGGCGAAGAGACTCATGCGGCCCGGTCGCGCGGGGTCGTCCAGTCCGTGCGCGTCGTACTTGCCCGTGAGCAGGCCGAAGCCGAGCGGTGAGTAGGCGAGCAAGGAGACGCCATGGTGGAACATCGCCTCGTCCAGCCCGTTCTCCAGCGTGCGGTTGATCAGGCAATACGGGTTCTGGACCGTCGCCACGCGCGGTAGCCCGAAGGCCTGCGCCGCATGCACGAATTCACCCAGACCGTAGGGCGTCTCGTTGGACAGGCCGATGTGTCGCACCTTGCCGACCTTGACGAGCGTGGCGAGCGCCTCGAGTTGCTCCTGCACCGAGCTGAATGTCGCCTCTTGCTTCGGATCGAAATAGATTTGGCCGAACATCGGCACGTTGCGGTTCGGCCAGTGGATCTGATAGAGGTCGATGACGTCGGTCTGCAGCCGGCGAAGGCTGTCGTCGCAGGCCTGCACGATGTCGGCGGCGCGCAGATCACGGCTGCCACCGCGGACCCACGGCATGTTGCGCGACGGGCCAGCCACCTTGGTCGCGAGCACGATCCGTTCGCGCATCCCCGGGCGGGCGGAGAGCCAGCGGCCGATCAGCGTTTCGGTCGCGCCGTAGGTTTCGGCGCGGGCCGGCACCGCATACATCTCGGCGGTGTCGATGAAGCCGATGCCGCGTGCCACGGCATGGTCGAGGATCGCGTGCGTCGTCGTTTCATCGACCTGCTCGCCAAACGTCATCGTGCCGAGGCAGATGGGTGTGACGCGCAGGTCGGTCTTGCCAAGAGTGATCGGTTCCATGCCAAGAGTGTGCCTCAGCCGAAATGGCGAGTCGGCGAGTTGGCGACAATGCCGCAAAAGGCTCACCGCACACCGCATTGCTTCGTCCACCGTCACGCCACCCCGTCGCTTCGGCACTTGTCGTTGTCGCGGCGCTCGTGCTGCACGCCGCCGCGGCGTGGCTGCTCAGTCAACACCAAGTCGTGCCACGCAACGCGGCGTCCGCTCCGCCACGCGTCTCGCTGCGCTGGCTGCCGCCGGAGATCCCGGCGCTGGTCGTACCGTCCCACCGCGATGCCGCGCACCGTTGCGGACAGCGCTCTCGCCGAGCGCCGTCCGTCGCCCCGAACCACAGCGGCCACGCCCCTTGTGCCTCGAGCGGCCCCGATCGCCGACGCTCAGTCGACGTCGCAGGACGCAGCGGAGACGCCTATGACGCCCGCCCCGCCACCGACTGCGCAGGCGCGAGGCGTGCCGCCGCCGAGCATTCTGGACAGCCCCGGCACTCGCCGCGCCATTCGTGACGCCGCACTCGCGCCGTCACTCGCCGACCTCGACGGCACGACACCGCTCGTGAGCCAGTCGCAACAACTCGGAAGCGCGATCGCTTCCAGCGCGCACGGCGACTGCGACAAAGGCGAGTTCGTGGGCGGCGGCATGGGCTTGCTGAGCCTGCCGTTCTGGGCCATCGCCCGGCTGCGCGATCACTGCGGCAAGTAGCGTGGAACGTTTGAGCTGAGCGGACACGATCAGCCTAGTCCCGTGCGGGCGAGGATGGTCTACTCGTCGAAGAACTGCCAGGTGTCGGCCCCATCGAAGCGACGAACCCTGACCGAAGCGATGAGTTCGGGATCGAAGTTTCCCAGGTTCACGCCATGCTTGGCGGCGGGGGTCGGTTCCAGCGGCTCCCAGTGCGTGACGCAGCCACAGGTCTTGCAGTGAATGGTGCGCAGTGTCTTGTCGCCCCAGACGTACCCGGCCGTGGCTTCTGGATGGCCTTCGATTTTCACGGTGCCGAACTCGAAGTAGACCCATGGCCCACCGATGCGACGGCACAGGGAGCAATTGCAGTCGGTAGCTACCGTGGGAGTGGTCGGCAGCGTCAGTCGAACTGCGCCACAGTGGCAGGAGCCTTGGTGCATCGGCTATCTCCTGAAGCCCGTACACGATGGATGACGCGAGCGGGTGTGCCGCCGGACGCAGGCGATCGCGCAGGCGTGCGGGAACGGCTCAGCCATCGCCACGCGCGCTCGCGAGTTGTGCAGCGCGCGCCTCCTCTTGCAGACGCAACACGCGGCGCTGCACCTTGCCGGTCGTCGTCATCGGCAGGGCGGCGACGAACTCGATCTCTTTCGGATACTCGTAGGGGGCGAGCTTTCCACGCACGTGCTGCTGAAGGTCCTGTACGAGCGCATCGCTTGCATCGAAACCCGTCGCGAGCACGACATAGGCCTTGACCACGGCCCCACGCTCGGTATCGGGCTTGGGCACGACGGCGGCATTCGCAACCGCCGCGTGCTTCACGAGGCAGTTCTCGATCTCGCTCGGGCCGATGCGATAGCCCGCAGCCTTGAACATGTCGTCGCTGCGCCCCTGATACCAGAGGTAGCCGTCCGCGTCCATCGTGGCCATGTCGCCGGTGCGGCACCAGGAGTCCTCGACGTCGCCCGTGAACTTGGCGCGCGTCGCGGCCTCGTTCCTCCAGTAGCCGAGGAAGAAGATCGGGTCGCGTGCGCCGTGGGCGTCGCGCCGGTGCACCGCGACATCGCCTGCCACACCGCGCGGGCACTCGTCGCCCGCGTCGTCGAGCACGGCGATGCGGTGGCCCGGATAAGGCCGCCCCATGCTGCCCGGTCGTGCCGGCCACGCCTTGTGTGAATCGCCTTGCACATCGACGAATGTGCCGCAGTTGCCAACGATGTAGTTGACCTCGGTCTGGCCGAACATCTCGTTGACGGTCACCCCGAGCGCGTCCCGACAGTAGGCGAACACCGCATCGCCGACGGCCTCGCCGGCGCTCATGATCGAGCGCAGTTCGAGCGCATAGTGCGCGCGCGGCGTCGGCGCCGCCTTCATCATCGCTTTCAGCGCAGTGGGGAACAGGAAGGTGTGCGTCACCCGATGGCGTTGCATCAGCGCGAACGCGCGCAGCGGATCGAAGCGGCCGGCGTAGCCGACGATCGGGCGCCCGAAGTAGAGGGACGGCAGCAGCGCGTCCATCAGCCCACCGGTCCACGCCCAGTCTGCGGGCGACCAGAACACCGCGTCGCCAGTCGGGAACCAGTTGTGGCTGCAGACGAACCCCGGCAAATTGCCGATCAGAGCGCGGTGCGGAATGAGCGCGCCCTTGGGCGGTCCCGTCGTGCCGCTGGTGTAGATCAGCACGGCGGCGTCATCGGCGCGCGTGCTGCGTGGCGCGAACTTCGGCGGCTCGGGCCGCAGCACCGATTGCCAGTCGACGTCACCCCGTCCAACGGCAGCGCCGACCGTGATGACCGTCGTCAGCGCCGGGCAGGCCGGGCGCGCCGCGAGCAAGTTGGCCACCGCGCTCTCGTCGACGATCGCGATCTTTGCCTCGCTGTCGTTGAGCCGGTACTCGAGTGCGTCGGGGCCGAACAGCATGGACAGCGGCATTGCAACCGCGCCAAGTTGGTAGATCGCCATGTGTGCGACGGCCGTCTCGAAACGCTGCGGCATGACGATCGCGATCCGATCACCGAGCCCCACACCGAGCCGACGCAGCGCGCGTGAGAGGCGGTCGGCGTCAGCCTGCAGTTCGCCGAAGCTGTGATGAAGCACCTCGCCGTCTTCCCGCTCGATCGTGATCGCCGTCGCCGACGGCCGGTTGCGCGCCCAGCGGGTGCAGCAATGCTCTGCGATGTTGAATTCCGCCGGGACCTGCCAGCGGAAGTCCGCATGCAGCGACGCGTAGTGGTCATCGGCGGCGGTGCGTGGCATGGGGCGAGCGTAGCAAATTGCGCGCGCGACACTCAAGTCCACCCGTTCGTGCGCCGACAAAGGATCACACCGCGCGCGGTTGTCGCGTTGTCGCGTTGTCGCGATGCGTACCAGCCTCGCAGTGCGTGGCGATCCCGGCGCCCGCGAGCGCGGTACGACTCCCCACACTTCATCCTCCGCCATGACACACCCCGCAATCGCTCCTGAGGCCGATCTCTGGCGCCTGGTGCAGGTCGGTCAGCCGCTGCCGTTCAACATCCGCGACGTCGACCGCACCTTGCTGCTGGCCACGGGTCAGCTCATCACGAGCGAGGCGCAACTTCGTGCCCTGCGTGATCGCGGCGCTTTGACCGACGACGCAGCGCCGCGCGCGCGCGTCGATGCGGCGAGGCCTGAGCAGTTGCCCGCGCTCTGGATCGAGTGCATGGACGGCGTTGCCGCCGCGTTGCGCGCGTCGGCCCAGGCACACTTTCGGGCCGCGCTCGATGACGCCGCCGAACCCGTGCTCGCCCTGATCGAGCGCGACCCGGATCTCGCGATCTTCCAGGTGCTGCGACAGAACCCGGACGACAACATCCGCTATGGCGTCACCCACTCGGTGCACGCGGCGATCACGGCTCACCTGGTTGCGCAGCGCCTGAACTGGCCCGCAGCGCAGACTCTCGTCGCCTTCAAGGCAGCGCTGACGATGAACCTCGCGATGATCGAACTTCAGGGCCGGCTTGCGACGCAGGTTTCGCCCCTCACGGCGCTGCAACGGGCGACGATTCGCGAGCATCCGATGCGCGGCGTCGAGATGCTGCAGGACGCGGGCATCACCGAATCGGACTGGCTGACCGCTGTCGCCCAGCATCACGAAGCACCGGACGGCAGCGGCTACCCGCTTCGGCTGCGCGAAGTGGGCGAGATTCCCTCGCTCGTGCGCCGGGTCGACATCTACACCGCCAAGCTGAGCGCGCGCAGCACGCGCGGCGCGCTGGCGGCGAATCGCGCCGGGCGCGAAATGTTCATGCAGGACCCGAACGACGCGATGAACCATGCGCTCGTGAAGGAGTTCGGCATCTATCCGCCTGGCTGCTGCGTGCGGCTCGCCAGCGGTGAGACCGGCATCGTCGTCAAACGCGGCGCGAATGCGAACGCACCGATCGTCGCCTCGTTGCGGGACCCGGACGGGCGCAGCCTCGCCGAACCGCTGCGACGTGACTCCTCGCGGCCGGGCTACCACGTCGTCGACACCTTCCTCGAGCAGGACCTGCATCTGCGCGTCTCGCCCGAAAAGCTCGTGATGCTGGCCTGCGCCTGACGCTATCCCTCAGGCGGCGCCGTCGCACCCCGACCCCCTACACGCAACGCGCTGCTACGCGGCAAATGCCTGCAGGGCATCACCCGTGATGCGGCAGATGCGCCAGTCAGGCATCACCGTGGCGCCCATGCGCTCGTAGAAGCGGATCGCGTTCTCGTTCCAGTCGAGCACGCTCCACTCGAAGCGGCCGCAGCCGCGCTCGGCCGCGGTCCCGGCCAGGCGCGTCAGCATCGCCTCACCGACCCCCTTGCCGCGATAGGCGGGCTGCACGTACAAGTCCTCGAGATAGAGACCTGGCCGGGCGAGGAAGGTCGAGAAGTTGGTGAAGAAGAGCGCGAAGGCGATCGCCTTGCCGTCGGCCTCGGCGACGATCGCCTCGGCGGCCGGCTTCTCGCCGAACAGGTGCGGACGCAGTTTCTCGGGCGTCGCCTGCACGAGGTGCTCGAGCTTCTCGAACACGGCAAGCTCGCGGATCATCTGCACGATCGGTGCGACGTCGCGCAATTCGGCCGGGCGCAGGATGAAGGCGGGCGGCGGGGCTGAAGCAGGGTTGTGCATCGCAGCATTGTGGCAGCTGGCTGCCGTTCCGTGTCACGGCCCGGACAGCACGGAATGCGCCGCTCGCCTACAGTCGCGCCATGGACGATTTCGAGCCGTATCAGGCACGCCGCAAGGCGCGCAGCGAGTTTCTTTCGTTGCGCGGCCTGCGCATCCACGTCAACGTCTGGGGTGAGGCGTCACTCGTCACGCCCGACCGCCCTGCCCTCGTGATGCTGCACGGGTGGATGGATGTCGGCGCGTCGTTCCAGTTCGTCGTCGATGCGATGGCGCAGGATCGCTTCGTGATCGCGCCCGACTGGCGCGGCTTCGGCCTGAGCGAGAACCCGGGTGCCGATTGCTACTGGTTCCCCGATTACCTGGGTGACCTCGACGCGCTGCTCGACGCGCGCTTGCCCGGTCAACCGATCGACCTCGTCGGCCACAGCATGGGCGGCAACATCGCCATGATCTACGCCGGTGTGCGCCCTGCCCGCGTTCGCCGGCTCGTCAACCTCGAAGGTTTCGGCATGCCCGACGCGCCATCCTCGCTCGCCCCCGCGCGCTACCTGAAGTGGCTCGACGAGTTGAAGGAACCACGCAAGTTGCGCAGCTATGCAAGCCTGCAGGCCGTCGCCGAGCGCTTGCGAAAGACGAATCCGTTGCTGCGCCCGGATCGTGCAGCCTGGCTTGCGCCGCACTGGTCGCAACGCGGTACAAATGCCGACACCGGCGCGCCCGAGTGGGTGCTGCTGGCCGACCCGGCGCACAAGCTGTCCAACCCCGTGCTCTACCGAAAGGACGAGGTGCTCGCGTGCTGGAAGCAGATCAGCGCGCCGTTGCTTTGGGTCGATGGCGACCAGACGGACATCTCGAAGTGGTGGGGCCACCGCTATTCGGTAGAGGAGTTCCACACGCGCCTCGCGGTCGTGCCCCAGGTCGAGAAGCATCGGCTCTCGCCGGCCGGCCACATGCTGCACCATGACCAGCCGGAAGCGCTGGCGGCTCGGCTGGCCGCCTTCCTCGACCGCGCTGACGCTGTGTCCGGGGTCACGGCCGACACCAACTGAAACGGCCCCGCTCTTTCGAGCAGGGCCGCTGAACTAGGGAGCCGGGCGCGACGCGGGCGCCTGAACCTCTACGCCTTGCCGAGGTTCAGTTCCGGATAGCGCACATGTTCGACCAGATCCTGCGTATCCGAACGCGGCGCGCCGGTCAGCAGGCTCACGATAATGATCACCGCGAAGCCGATCGGCACACCGAAGAGTCCGGCCGAGATCGGCGAGATGCCCCACCAGATGTTGTCGGCGATCGGGCTCGTGACGCCGAATATGCCGCGCATCCAGGGTTGGGTCGTTGCCATGTAGTAGAAGGTCGTCCCGAGACCCGCGATCATGCCGAGCGACGCGCCCCACTTGTTCGCGCGCTTCCAGAAGATGCCGAGCACGAGCACCGGGAAGAACGCCGCCGCCGCAAACGAAAACGCGGCGGAGACGAGGAACAGGATGTCCGCTGGCTTCTGAGCCGCGACCGACGCTGCGGCCAACGCAACCACCAGCAACAACGCCTTCGACAGCGTCACGCGCCGTGCGGTGGACGCGTTCGGATCGATCATCTTGTAGTACAGGTCGTGCGACAGCGCATTGGCAATCGTGAGCAGCAGGCCGTCGGCGGTGGACAACGCCGCGGCGAGGCCGCCGGCCGCGACAAGGCCCGAGACCACGTATGGCAAGCCGCCGATCGCCGGCGTTGCGAGCACGATGATGTCGCCGCCGATCTTCATCTCACCCAACTGCAGGATGCCGTCGTGGTTCACATCGGCCACCGAGAGCAGTGAAGGATCGACCTTGTTCCAGGCCGCGATCCAGTCTGGCAGATGATCGAACGGCGTGCCGACGAGCACCGTGAAGATCTCGTACTTGACGAGCACGGCGAGAGCGGGCGCGGTGAAATACAGCAGGAAGATGAAGAACAGCGACCACGTCACCGATTCGCGCGCCTGCTTCACCGACGGCGTCGTGTAGTAGCGCATCAGGATGTGGGGCAGCGCCGCCGTGCCGACCATCAGGCAGAACACGAGCGCGAGGAAGTTGCGTCGTGATTCGTCGAACGCCTTGACGGCCTTCTCGTCGCCGTCGGGGTTGCCGGCGAATTGCTGTGCATGGCGCGGCATGCCCGCGAGCGGCTTGGCGCGCGCTTCGTCGGCTGCTTTCGCCTTCGTCCACGCCACCTTCGCCGCGGCCGAGTCCCTGGGCAGCGCGGCGAGCGCCTTCTCGGCCGCCTGAATCTCCGCCGGCGGAGCCTTGGCGGTGCGCAGGTCGTCGAGCTTGATCGTCGCGGCGGACTTCTCCGTTTCGAGCGCGATGGAAACGTCCTTCAGCTTCTCGCCGTAGGCGTCGGCCCGTTGCTTGAAGATCGCAATGACTTCCTTCTCCTTCGGATCATCCATCAGCTCCTTTTCCTTGGCGGTGACTTTCTCCAGCTGGAAGCCATAGATCGCCTGCGGCACCGGCACACCGGTCTGCTTGATGGACAGCCACACGACCGGGATCATGTAGGCGACGATCAGGATGATGTATTGCGCCACCTGCGTCCAGGTGACCGCGCGCATGCCGCCGAGGAACGAGCACACCAGAATGCCACCGAGGCCGACGAAGATGCCGACCTCGAACGCGAGCCCCGACAGGCGGGTCGTGATCAACCCGACGCCATAGATCTGCGCCACCACGTACGTGAACGAGCACAGGATCGCGGCGATGACGCCGAGGAAGCGAGGCAGATTGCCCTCGTAGCGCGCACCAAGGAAGTCCGGAATCGTGAACTGACCGAACTTGCGCAGATAGGGCGCGAGCAAGAGCGCCACCAGACAGTAGCCCCCCGTCCAGCCGAGGATGAAAGCCAGACCGCCGTAGCCGCTGAGGTAGAGCGTGCCGGCCATGCCGATGAACGACGCTGCGCTCATCCAGTCGGCGCCAGTCGCCATGCCGTTGTAGACGGCGGGCACGCGCCGCCCCGCAACGTAGTACTCGGCCGCGTCGGTCGTGCGGCTCATGATGCCGATGCCGGCATACAGGCCCACCGTGGCGAGCAGGAAGATCAGGCCAATCCACTCCTTGGGCATGCCCATCTGCTCGAACACCGCGAGAACGAGCACGAAAGCAATGAAACCACCGGTGTACCAGCTGTAGACCTTGTTGAGCTGCTGCTTGAAACCTGTATTCGTGGCGCTGTTGAAGCCTGCCGATGCGGACGGTAGTGCGTGCCATGTCAGTCCTCCTCGACTTCCGCGACGCCGAACTCTTGGTCGAGCCGGTTCATGTAGTAGGCGTAGAACCCGATGATGCAAACGTAGACGATCAGCGCACCCTGGGCAGCGACCCAGAAACTGAACGGCCAGCCGAAGAAGTTGAAGTTGAGCTCTCGGGCGTAGAACCCGATCACAAATGTCACGAGGAACCAGACGAACAACAGAATGCCTGTGATCCGCAGGTTTCTCTGCCAGTACTGGCGATGCCTCTCGCTGATTTGCATGGACTTACCTCCTCGGTTGCATTTCCCGGAACCGTCCGGGGGCTGGCTGGCAGCGGCTCATGCCGCAAGACCGGTCTCTCGCTCGAGTTGAGCAGCGACCTTGGGTTCGAAATTCTTCAGGTGACCGATGATCCGGCGCGCCTCGTCGGGCTCTCCGCGATCGAACTGAACGCGCGCGAGCTGATACCAGCCATACGGGCTCATCGGCTGCAGTTCGGTGTTGCGCTTGAGCGCATCGATTGCTTCCTCCGGGCGCCGCAGGCGGATCAGCACCAGCGCAAGGCCATACCAGGCGCGATCGAGCTTCGCGTCGAGCGCGATGGCGCGGCGAAATGCGGGCTCGGCCTCTTCCAGACGCCCGGCCTCGTCGAGCAGGTAGGCGAGATTGAACCAATCGGCCGCGCTGCGCTGCGGATGGTGAAGGGTCAGCGCCTGCGCGTCGGCAAGCGCAGCATCGCGTCGGCCGAGCTGCGCATGCAGATGGGCGCGGCTCGCAAGCGCGTATGCGTCGAGCGGCGCACGCTCGAGCATCTCGGTGAACACGGCGAGCGCCGCCTCGCGGCGCCCGATGACGAGCAGCAGCAGCGCACGCAGCTTTAGGCGCAGATACTCGAATCGCGCGGCGCTCATTGGACTACCCTCCGCACTGAGTGCTCCGGGATTCGCGCTTGGGAGCGGCCCGGCGCGCTCATGCACATAAGTTGACCCCGGTCTCGAGGCAGAGCGTGATACGCGCGATAGAGAGAAACACAAGCAGCACGACGAGGACGAGGAACGTCGCCAGCGGTACATGGCGATCGAGCACGACGCGCGGCGTGAGGCGGCGCATCAGCTTCACGAACGGCGAAGCGATGACCTCGAGCAGTTTGTAGAAGACGTTGGTGTCGCGCTTGGCGCCGGCCAGCAAGCCGAGCGCGAACTGGCCGACCAGGGCCAGCAGTGCGATCCACACGATCAGATGGGCGAGTGTTACGAGTTGCAGCATGCCGCGCTTGGTGTTGCGATGAATCGCAGTCGAGGGCGATTGTCCGCACCAATTTCCGCCAATCAAGGTCGCCCTCATGAAACTCCCCTCCGGGGCAACCCTCGTGTTGGCACGCCGCGGGCGCGACGAAATGCAACAGCGACACGGACGCGTGTCAAAATTGCAGCCTCAAACCGTCGCGGACCCGCAACATGGACATCGAGCACATCAACGCTATCGGCACCAATCTCGCGGACTTGACCCGGCGCACGCAAGATCTTCGGAGGTATCTTTGACTACGACCGCAAATCACTGCGGCTGAACGAAGTCAACGCGGCGCTCGAGAACCCGAACGTCTGGAGCGAGCCCAAGCGCGCACAGGAACTCGGCCGCGAGAAGAAGCTGCTCGATGGCGTGGTCGAGACCATCGACCACCTGACGAGCAATCTGGCCGACAACTCCGAGCTCTACGACATGTCCAAGGCGGACGACGACTTCGATGGCCTGAGCGCCATCGAGGCAGAAGCCGCCAAGCTGGAAGCGACCGTCGCCGACCTCGAGTTCCGGCGCATGTTCAACAACCCAGCCGACCCGAGCAATTGCTTCATCGACATCCAGGCCGGCGCCGGTGGCACCGAGGCCTGCGACTGGGCGCAGATGCTGCTGCGCCAGTACTTGCGCTACTGCGAGCGCAAGGGCTTCAAGACCGACGTACTGGAGGAAAGCGAGGGCGACGTGGCCGGCATTCGCAGCGCGACGATCAAGATCGAAGGCGAGTACGCGTTCGGTCTCCTGCGCACCGAGACCGGCGTGCACCGCCTGGTGCGCAAGAGCCCGTTCGATTCGGCCGGCGGTCGCCACACCTCGTTCGCCTCCGTCTTCGTCTACCCCGAGGTGGACGACTCGATCGAGATCGAGATCAACCCGGCCGATGTGCGCACGGATACTTACCGCGCGAGCGGCGCCGGCGGCCAACACATCAACAAGACCGACTCGGCGGTGCGCCTGACGCACGTCCCGACCGGCATCGTCGTGCAGTGCCAGAACGACCGCAGTCAGCACCGCAACCGCGACGAAGCCTGGCAGATGCTGCGCTCGCGCCTCTACGAGCATGAGATGAGGAAGCAGCAGGAACAGCAGCAAAAACTCGAGGACAGCAAGACCGACGTCGGCTGGGGGCACCAGATCCGCAGCTATGTGCTCGACCAGAGCCGCATCAAGGACCTGCGCACGGGCTTCGAGGTCTCGGCAACGCAAAAAGTGCTCGACGGCGATCTCGATGCGTTCATCGAGGCGAGCCTCAAGCAGGGCGTGTGAACAATTGCAGCAATGAGACCTCCGCATGGATGAAGGCACGGACAAGCTGATCCGGCGTGACGCGTACCGCGCGCCGGCGTACTGGATTCGCAGCGTCGAGCTCGGCTTCGACCTCGATCCCGCCAAGACGCTCGTGACGAGCCGCATGCGCATCGAGCGCAATCCGGACGTCCCGCCCGAACCGCTGCGGCTGCACGGCGAGGAACTGAACCTGCTGCGCGTCCAAGCCGACGGCGAGAGCGTTTCGTTCCGCAACGAGGATGGCCTGCTCGTGATCGATGCACCGAGCGCCGATGCCTTCACGCTCGAGATCCGCAACACCTGCGCACCCGAGCGCAACAGCGCGCTCTCGGGCCTCTACACATCCGGCAACGGGATCTTCAGCCAGTGTGAGGCACAGGGCTTTCGCCGCATCACCTACTTCCTCGACCGGCCGGACGTGATGTGCCTCTACACGGTAACGCTGCGCGCGAATCGCGCGGCCTATCCGGTCTTGTTGAGCAACGGCAACCTGATCGAACAGGGCGAGCTCGACGATGGACGTCACTTCGCGAAGTGGCACGATCCGTTCCCGAAGCCGAGCTATCTGTTCGCCCTCGTCGCGGCCGACCTGGTCGCGCGCGAACAGCACGTCCGCACCCGCGCCGGGCGCGACCACCTGCTGCAGATCTACGTACGCCGCGGCGACCTCGACAAGACGGAACACGCGATGAACTCGCTCGTCGCGAGCATCGCCTGGGACGAGGCACGCTTCGGTCTCGCGCTCGATCTCGATCGCTTCATGATCGTCGCCGTCGGCGACTTCAACATGGGCGCGATGGAGAACAAGGGCCTAAACCTTTTCAACTCCAGCTATGTCCTCGCCAGTCCGGCCATAGCGACCGACGATGACTACGCATCGATCGAGAGCATCGTCGGCCACGAGTACTTTCACAACTGGACTGGCAACCGCATCACCTGCCGCGACTGGTTCCAGCTCAGCCTGAAGGAAGGCCTGACGGTTTTTCGCGATCAGGAGTTCAGCATGGACATGGCGGGCAGCGCGAGCGCGCGCGCCGTCAAGCGCATCAGCGACGTGCGCGGCCTGCGCCAGTCGCAGTTCCCCGAGGACGCCGGCCCGATGGCCCACCCGGTGCGCCCCGACGCCTACCAGGAGATCAACAACTTCTACACGCCAACCGTCTACGAAAAGGGCGCGGAGGTCGTGCGCATGATGCAAACGCTGGTCGGGCGCGCCGGCTTCGCGCGCGGTATGGCGCTCTACGTGAAGCGCCACGATGGACAGGCCGTGACCTGCGACGACTTTGCCCAGGCGATCGCGGACGCCAATCCCGAGAGCGCGCTCAGCAAGAATCTGACCCAATTCAAACGCTGGTACGCACAGCTCGGCACGCCGCGCGTCGCCGTGCGCGGGCGCTACGACGCACCGAGTCGCACCTACACGCTCGGCCTCGACCAGACGAGCCCGGCAACGGCGAGCGACGGCACATGGCAACCGCAGATCGTTCCGGTCGCGATGGGCCTGCTGGCCCGCGACGGGCGTCCGCTGACGCTGCAACTCGAGGGCGAGCCTCCTCCCGCGCAGGGGACTTTCGAGCGCGTGCTCGTGCTCGACGCGGCACGAAACTTCTTCACCTTCGTGAACGTCGATGAGGAGCCCGTGCCGTCGCTGCTGCGCGGCTTCTCCGCGCCGGTGCTGCTGAGTGACAACCTTGCCGAAGCCGACCTTCTGACGCTGCTGCGGCACGACAGCGACGCCTTCAATCGGTGGGAGGCCGCGCAGCGCATGGCGCTCGCGCGCCTGCTCGATGCGCTTCGGGAAGGCCGCTCGCCGCAGCTCGATGCGCCGTTCGCCGAAGCGATGCGCAGCGTGCTGCGCGATGCACAGCTCGACCCCGCGTTCAAGGCGTTGGTGCTGACGCTGCCGGGCGAAAAATATGTCGCCGAGCAATTGGTCGCCGTCGATCCTCCGCGCATCCATGCCGCACGACGCGCGCTGCAACTCGAGCTTGCGCTGGCGTTGGCGGACGATTGGCGTTGGGCTTTCGAGACCCATCAGGTGGGCGGCCCGTACACCCCCGACGCGGCATCTTCCGGTCGCCGCGCGCTCGCCAACCTAGCGCTGGCGATGGCCTGCCTCGGCGCCAGCCATCGCGGTGAGTCGCATTGGTCAGAGCGTGCCGCACAACGGGTGCGCGACGCCCGCAACATGACGGATCGCCTCGGCGGGCTGAACGCACTGATCTTCGCGCGCAGCGAACTGGCCGAGGCGGCACTGCAGCAACACTACGCGATCTTTCGCGCCGAGGCCAACGTCATCGACGAATGGTTCGCCATCCAGGCCCGCATGCCCGAGCACGATGGCAGCGTGTTGCAGCGCGTCCGCCAGTTGTTGCGTCACCCGGATTTCTCGCTGCGCAACCCCAACCGCGTGCACAGCCTGATCGGCGGCCTGTGCAACTACAACCCGTCAGCCTTCCACCGGGAGGACGCGGCGGGCTATGTGTTCTGGGCTGATCGCGTCATCGAGCTGGACGCGGTGAACCCCCAGATCGCGTCGCGCATCGCGCGCGCGATGGACCGCTGGAGCGTGCTCGTCGAGCCGTATCGCAGCGCGGCCCGCGAAGCGCTGTTGCGTGTCGCCGCGAAGCCGGATCTATCGGGCGACGTGCGCGAGGTCGTCGAGCGCGCAATCGCGGCGCAGCCCTGAGATGACGCGCCCTGCAACACCCAACTTGAGGAACAAGCGAATGGCCCGGAAGAATGCCTTCTACGCGCAGTCGGGCGGCGTCACCGCCGTCATCAACGCCTCCGCCTGCGGCGTGATCGAGGCCGCGCGCAAGCACAGGGACCGGATCGGCAAGGTCTACGCCGGCCGCAACGGCATCATTGGCGCACTGACCGAGGACCTGATCGACACCAGCAAGGAATCGGCGACCGCGATTCGCGGCCTGCGCAGCACGCCGTCGGGGGCCTTCGGGTCTTGCCGCTACAAGCTGAAGTCGCTCGAAGCGAACCGGCCCGAGTACGAGCGCCTGATCGAAGTCTTCCGTGCCCACGGCATCGGCTACTTCTTCTACAACGGCGGCGGCGATTCGGCAGACACCTGCTTCAAGGTCAGCCAGTTGTCGGAGGCGATGGGCTACCCCATCCAGGCCATCCACGTGCCCAAGACCGTGGACAACGACCTTCCGATCACCGATTGCTGCCCTGGCTTCGGATCGGTCGCGAAGTACGTCGCCGTTTCGGCGCTCGAAGCCTCCTTCGACGTGCGGTCGATGGCACGCACTTCGACGAAGGTGTTCGTCCTCGAGGTCATGGGCCGTCACGCGGGCTGGATCGCTGCTGCCGGCGGGCTGGTAGAGGACCACGGTGTCCCGGTCGTCGTGCTGTTCCCCGAGATCGCATTCGATCAGGTGAAGTTCGTCGCGCGGGTCGACAAGCTCGTGAAAGCTCACGGGTATTGCACCGTCATCGTCTCCGAGGGATGCCACACCGCAGATGGCAAGTTCCTCGCCGAGCAAGGCACGCGCGACGCGTTCGGTCATGCGCAACTCGGCGGCGCGGCGCCGGTCATCGCCGGTATCGTGAAGGACGCACTCGGCCACAAGTTCCATTGGGCGGTGGCGGACTATCTGCAGCGCTCGGCCCGCCACATCGCGTCGGCGACCGACGTTCGCCAAGCCTACGAACTCGGCGCCAAGGCGGTCGAACTGGCGCTGGCGGGCCACAACGCGGTGATGCCGACGATCGAGCGCACGTCGGATGCACCCTACCGCTACCGCATCGGGACCGCGCCGCTCGCGAAAGTCGCGAACGTCGAGAAGTTCATGCCGCGCGACTTCATCACGAAGGATGGCTTTGGCATCACCGACAAGTGCAAACGGTATCTCGCCCCGCTGATTCGCGGCGAGGACTATCCCGCCTACGCCAAGGACGGCTTGCCGCGCTACACGACGCTGAAGAACATTGCCGTAGCGAAGAAGCTGCCGGCGTTTGCGCTGAAGTAGCCCGCGCGCGCGGCCAGCGCCGCCGAACGCACAGTCACCGTTTGCTAGAATGCGCGGCTTTCGCCGGTGTAGCTCAGTTGGTAGAGCAGCGCATTCGTAATGCGAAGGTCGGGAGTTCGACTCTTCTCACCGGCACCATAAAGGACAGGGGTTAGCGGCGTAGTAGCCACTAACCCCTTTCTCTTTGGGGAATGCGTGGGAATGAAAGCGCCCTGCTCTGCGCCCATCCGAACAAGGGGTTCAGCGCCGCAACAAACCCGGCGAGCGCCCTACAGCACGAACAGATAGACCCCTACGCAGCCGGCCACGACTGCGCCGTCGCCGCCAACGCCTGCACAAGGTCTGCGTTCATCTTCATCACGCCGTCCTGCGCTGCAGGAATGAGCCGCGGCTCCCGTCCGATCCGAGCCTGCACGGCACCGCCCGCAGCACCTCGTCGGTCGGCGCGCGCGCCGCGAGATCGGATCAGCTTCGGTGAATCCCCGCCACCGACGGGCAGTCCATCGCGCGGGTGCAGTCAGGGCAGTACGAGCACATGGCCGGACTGGGGGTTGAGCCGGCCGGCACACAGGTCGGCGACAAGACGCTGGGCCTGCGCGAAGCCTTCATGCTCCTGCACCTGCATCCAGGGCGCCGTCGGGTTGCTGACGCGGTGGATGAACGCCGCCTGGGCCTCGTTGAACCGGCGCGTCACCTCCGCCGGCCCCCAGTCGGCATTGCGCTTGCGAATCTGCACCGGCGCGAAGTAGAACTGCGGCTGCGGCCCCGGCAAGCCGGTGTCGCGCAGGAAGCTGGTGTTCTGCGCCGAGCCCGCAAAGCAGTCGTAGGTCAGCTGCGCGCCAAGGTGGCGGTGAACGCGCTCGCGCAGCGCCTCGTCGCCGGAGAAGTCGACGTACAGCGTGGGAAGCTCGGTGTCCAGCGCCTCCAGCGAACCGTAGTCGGCCGCTCGGTGATAGCAACCCAGGTGCTCGACGAAGCCGCGGTTTCGCGCCGACGTCAGCGCCAGCAGTTCGATCCCGCGGTCTTGCGCGAGGCAGAAGGCGGTGCCGTAGGCGGTCTTGCTCGAGGCGCTCGAGATCAGTAGCCGGCGGGCGCCAAAGAAGGCGTTGTCCTGCAGGAAGTCGGCCAGCATGAACGAGGTGATGAACAGCGGACGCACCAGCATCTGGTAGTTCTCCAGCGCCGCGTCGTAGGCAGGATCCTGGCTGACGCGGGTGTACTGGTTGTAGGCCGAGGTGAGGGCCGTACGATGTTCCGCGCCGTCGTAGAAGCCGCGCGGCGTCACGCGGACCGGCCGCATGCGCAGGTGGCTCGCGATCGGCCAGTAGCCGTAGAAGCGTTCGCCCACCGACACGCCATCGACGTCCGAGGCCACCACGTCGGCGAAGCCCCAGGTCGGCATGTGGCCCCAGCCGGCCTGCCCGCTCGGGAAGAAGTCCCAGTACTGCATGGCGTCGCCGAACGCTGCGTAGGTGATATTGTTGGTCGTGACGGCCACGCGCCGGATGCGGAACAGGGCCTCGCCGGTGGACGGCGGTGTCAGGGGCTCGGTGGTGATGCGGGTTTGGTCGACGGCCGATCGGTCGGTGAGCAGGCGGGTCAGGATGGTCATGGGGGTTCTCCTTGGCGAGGACTGAATGCGATGTCAGGTCACTGTACGGGCGACCACCATTGCGCGGGTTCGGATTGCCCCCGGCATGAGTGAACGCCCTGCGGCGCCCCGCGCCAAGCCGCTCAAGCGCCCGACCCAGGCGCGCGCCAGGTTCACCGTCCAGGCCATCTACGACGCGCTGGTTCGGATTTGGCAGCGCGACGGCCTGGAGCGGCTGACGACCCGTGCGGTCGCGCTCGAAACCGGCATCGCGGTCGGCACGCTGTACGACTACTTCCCGAGCAAGACGGCGCTGGTCTCCGGCTACGTGAGGCACTGCATCGAATCCCTGATCCAGGCAATCGACGAGCAATGCGTGCAGCCGGCCGGGCGGCCCTGGCCCGAGCGCCTGCACGACCTGGTGCGCCTGTGCTGTGGAGCCGACGCGCCCGAGTTGCCCTGGTTCGACGCCGAGATGCTGGCGCTCGAAGGCAGGATGGCCGAGCCGAAGCACCACCGGCGCGTCCACGACGAGCTGTCGGACGCGTGGCAGCGGGTCTTCGATGCCTGCATCGATCTGCCCCACCGGCCACCGGCCGGGCTGGCCGAGGCCTTGTTCCTCGCCGTCTGGGGTGGGCGCCGCTACGGGCTGTTGTTGCAGCTGCCCGCGCCCCAGGTGCGGCGCTGGGCGGCGCAGATGGAGCGCCTGTGTGTCGCCTGCGTGGCAGACCAGACCGTTCGCGCGGTCGACACTTGAGCAGGCAGAACAGGAGACAGCTGTGGACGTTCGCGACAAGGTGGTCATCGTGACCGGCGCGGCCAGCGGGATCGGCCGTGGGATTGCACGCCGTTGCGCTGCCGAGGGCGCGCGCGCCGTGGTCGTGGCCGACCGCGATTTGGCAGGTGCCGAGGCCGTCGCCGACGAGGTGCAGGGCCTGGCCGTGGCCTGCGACGTGAGCCGCGAGGCCGACATCCAGGCCCTGGTCGCCGCAGCGCGCCACCGCTACGGACAAGTCGATGTCTACGTGTCGAATGCCGGGATCCTGGGTCGCAAGGGCGGCCTGGACCTCGAGGATGCGCTATGGAACAGCATGTGGCAGATCCACGCGATGGCGCATGTGTGGGCGGCGCGCGCCGTCGTGCCCGAGATGGTCGCGCGTGGCGAAGGCGCCTTTCTCGTCACGGCGTCGGCAGCCGGTTTGCTGTCGATCGTCGAGTCGCCGGCCTATGCCGTGACCAAGCATGCCGCAGTGGCGTTCGCCGAGTGGCTGCGCATCGCTTACGGGCGCCAGGGTGTGCTCGTGTCCTGCCTGTGCCCGCAATCGGTCCAGACCGCGATGGTCACCGGCGACGGCGGCTCGGCGGCCGGAGACGGGATCCTGAGCCCGGAGGCGGTGGCCGAGACCGTTGTCGAAGGATGGCGCGACGGTCGATTCCTCGTCCTGCCACACCCGGAGGTGGCGCAGTACATGCAACACAAGGTTCAGGACTACGACCGCTGGCTTGGCGGGATGCAGAAGCTCTACGCGCGCCACGCCGCCGCAATGGCGCCCAGAAACGAATCCTAGTCGCACTGGCAAGGGAGTACCGCAGCAGGCGGTCCTGCCACCTCCGGCGCGCCACACTCGAGCCAACGGACGCCGCGAGATGCCACGCGCGATACGGCTTGCTCAGCCAGGCAGCTCCCGGTGCATCCGCCCGGCGAACCCACCTTGAGTTCGGAGGCGACGGCGATAGCGCCCGTGTCCGTTGGCAATTGCTGGACGCGAAGGGAAGCGACAGAGACTCACTGAACCGATCGCCCTTCGGCGCAAGCCGGAAGCGCATCCGGCCAGTTGGCGCCCGACAGTCCAACGCCTCAGTTCGATGGCGCGCCGCCCCGGAACTTTGGCGGCAAGCGCCGTTCGACCCGGCGGAGCGACTGGCGCCGCGTCGGCGCGATCGACGATGGCACGCGAACGCATTTCCAGCAGGCGCCATGCGTTGACGGGCGCGAGCAGCAAGTGCAACACGAGCACGGGCGTCAACGCCGCCATCGAACCGTAGGCGATAAACGCGCCATTGGCGCACAGCGCGAGGACTCTCAGGCGGCGCATGTCGCGGCAGAAGAAGGTCAGCGTCGTCAGGCTGGCAGCAAACCAGCCCGCCACATCGACCGCGCTCACGATTGGACCTCGGCTGGCTGGCCTGCGTGCCCACCTGGCTGCAATCTCGGCCGGGTCGGCGCGAGTGTCTTGTCGTTGCGGAAGCTGTCGAATTCCATGGCCCGTTCCTCCTGTGTTGCCTCGGCGCCAGCGATGCCGGCGACCGTGGAGCGGACCTTAGGAACGGGGCGTTATCAGCGCGTTATTGGCCTGGCGACCGGTCAGCGCCCTCGGCCGCGGCCATCTCCAGCAACTCGCGATTGATGCGGTTGCTGTGGAGAAACGAATCGCGAAACGGCTCCGGCACCTGGAATCGCACGACGCTGTGCACCCAGTCGGCGCCGTCGCGCAGTGCACGCAGCGCCAGTTCGCGATCGGCCGCCAGGGCCGCGCGGGCGATCTCGAGATGCAGCCAGGGCCGGTAGATGCCCGGCATCAACACCTTGCGCAACGCCGCATGCGCACGGCCGGCCCACAGTGCGGCGGCCTTGGGATCTCCGGCCTGAGCGGCATCACGCGCCGCAAGTGCGTCGGCAACGGCCACATGGCCCTCGAGGCCTCTTGCCAGCCAGCGTTCGCGCAGCATCGCTGCGTCGGGCCCGGCCGTCCGGACAGGCAGCGCACGCCACCGCAGCACTTCGATGTGTGTGGCAATGGCGTCGCCCTCGACCAAACCTCTCATGGCGCCGAGGCTGGCTGCCTCGTCTTCGCCCAACATCCAGGCCACTTCGCAGGTGGCCTGCGCCAGCACGCGCTTTTCGAAGTCAGACAGGGCCAGCTGGCCGGCGGCAGCCAATGTTCGCCGCGACCGCGCAGGCTGTCCCAACCGCGCCCACAGTTCCGCCAATGTGTAGTTGGCCCGCGCCCGACTGTCGGGAGAAAGGGGGCTGTCGTCACCTGCTGCCGGTTCGAGCGCGTCGAGCGCCTCGCGGTAGCGGCCCAGCCAGACCAACAGGCGCGCGCGCTGCACGTGCACGTAGATCGTGAAATGATCCTCGCCACCGGTGTCGGTCATCAGCAACAGGCACTCGTCGACCAAGTCCAGCGCCGCCACCAGATGGCCCGTGCCGGTCGCGGCCGTCGCGCCATTCTGAAGACAGCCCGCCAGCATGCGCTTGCGGCCAACCGTTCGCGCTGCCGCGAGCGCGAGCGCCTGCGCTTCGTTGGCACGCCCCATTTCGCCTTGCATTTGGGCAAGCACGGCTTGCTGGCTGTGGAACCAGCAGCGCCAGCTCGGGTCGGGCGAGGCGGCCAGCGCGGGCTCGGCGAGTTGCAATTGCGCGAGCGCCTCTGCCAGGTGGCCCTGGTCGCGCAGCGCCATCATCAGCGTCCAGCGCATTTCAGCCAGGCGATGCGGGGTGGCGTCTTCGAGCACCTCTTCGTCGGAGATCGCCTCGCGACCGATGCGGATCGCTTCGTCCATGCGGTCGCTGCGCATCACCACCTGCATCTGCTGCATCCAGACGCGCAGCCGGGCATCGACCGTCGGCTGCCCGGCGAGGGGATCGAGCACCTGCAAGGCAGCGTCGTGGCGGCCCGCCTCCACCAACAGGTCGGCCAGCGCGAGCCTCGTGTCCAAGCCCTGCGCGGCCTGGCCTGCGGCGTCGTGGCAGCGCGCCGCCTGCTCGAACAGCACCTGCGCCTCGGCGTAGCGCGCTGCGGCCTCGGCGCGCCGGCCGGCGGCGACGAAGTGCGACGCCGCCTGCGCCGGTTCGCCGGCAGCGAGCCAGTGCTCGGCCACCCGCGACGGCTCGGCGTCACGCGGCACCAGGAACTCGGCGATGGCACGCCGCGCGTGGCGCCGTATCGGCGCGGGGACGCTCGCCAAGGTGGCTTCGTAGATCAGGTCGTGGGCAAAGGCCTGCTCGCGCAGCACCTGGGCCGACTCCAGCTCGGCCCAGGCGTCGGCCAGCGTCATCAGCGGAACCTGCAACACATGCACCGCGAGATCGGTGCCGAAGTCGGGGCCCGCGAGCGCGGCGACGCGCGCGAGTGCCAGTGCCGGAGCCGACAGCTGTTGCAGACGGCGCTCGATCAGCGCCGCGACGCTGCGCGGCTGAGGCAGTCGATCGGCAGCGCGTGCCTCCTGCGGCGCGACGATCAGCGCCTTCAGCGTCTCGAGCACGAACATGGGATTGCCGCCCGTGCTGCGCCACAGGGCGGGAGCCAACTGCCCCGCGTTCAGCTCGGGCAGGGCCAGCGAGGCGACAAGCTCGCGCACGCCTGCCTCGTCCAGCGGCGCCAGCTTGATCGGCAGCAGGCGGTCGTCGTCGAGCAGCACATCGGCCAGCCGTGCGAGTGCCGCAGCGCCTTCGGCAGGCCGACGCGCAAGCGTCCAGCGCAGCGCTGACAGGCCAGGGGCGTCGAGCAGTGCCTGAAGCGTCTCCAGGCTCGCGTCGTCGGCGAAGTGCAGGTCGTCGAGCGCGAGCCCGGTCAGCCCCGCCGCGTTGGCGCGCCGCAGGATCTCGATCACCGCCGATTGCAGGTCGAGGCGGTCGGCCGCGGGCGAAGATGGCATGCGGTCGGGCAGAAGGCGTTGCAGCGCCGGCGGCAGCGGGTCCAGCGGCGCCGGCATGGCATCGTGCAGCGCGCGCAACCAGCGCGCCAAGGCGGCGAACGGTACGGCAACGTCGCCGGGACGAGCGCCCAATACCCGCGTGCCAGTCGTTGCTGCTGCCGCCTCGGCAAGCAAGCGCGACTTGCCCAGCCCCGGCTCACCCGTCACGAGGGCCACCCGAGCTTCCAGCCCGGCCTGCGCGATCAGCCCGAGTTCGCGCGATCGACCGATGAGGCGCGGCGGCCGCAGCACTGCCGCCGGGATGACCGGCACGGTGGCCGGCGCTCCGGACCGGCGCACCGTGTCGACAAGTTGCTGCAGCGCGGGCGATGGCTCGACGCCAAGCGCATCGCGCAGCAACGCCTCACAACGTGCGGCGGCTTCGAGAGCAGCGCTGCGGTCTCCGCTCAGATAGAGGGCCTGCACCAAGCGCTGGTGGGCGACCTCGGAGAGCTCGTCCTCGGCCAGCAGGGCGCGCGCCAGGGTCAGCGCCTGTTCGGCATCGCCGGTACTCAAGGCGGCATCCGCCGCGCGCAGCCGCTCACCTGCGATCCGCTGGCGATGCGCGTGCCGGGCCTCGCTCAGCCACTCGGCGAAGGTCGGGCAGTCGTCGTAGGTGCAGCCTTCGAGCAGTTCAGCGTCCCCGGCGACGATCTGCGCCATGGCCGCCAGTTGCAGCGTCTCCTGGCCTTCGATGACGGCGACGTCGAGCGCCCGCTTCAACTTGAAGATGACCTGGCGCAGGTTGTTGCGCGCGCCTTCGGGCGGTGCTGTGGGCCACAGCAGTTCCGCGAGGCGGCTCCGCAGCACCGGGCCGCGCAAGCTCAGCCAAGCCAACGCGCCTGCCGCCTTGCGTTCGAGCGCCAGGCTGCGTGCCCCCGCGTCGAGCCGCGGCAGACCGTAGAGGCTCAGGCGCAGGGCGTCGGGTTTGGGTGCGATGGGGTCTGCCACGGTGCAATCATGCCGCGCCGGCCACCGATCGGTGCGCGGCTTCGTCGGGTCCAGGGTCGGGCGGCGGACGATCGTGCCGCTCGAGGTCGATTCGATGATGTCAGCGTAGGCCGCTCCCGTTATCGCCCCGTTATCCGGGCGCGATCAAGCCATAGACGCTGACTTGCAGGGACCCGCAGGAGAAACACACCTTTGCATCCCGACGTTCACGTAGGGATGCAACTCGGCGAGGAAGGGGGAGCCGTACCGTGTGGCGGACCCTTGCGTCGCGGGAGCCGGCGCGCCGTTTGCCGTGCTCGAAGGGGTACAACGGCAGTCCGATGCAGCAATTGGCCGTACCGCAGCCCCCGAACACGCCTATTCGCGTGCTGACGGTGAACACGCATATGGGCTTCGCGCTGTTCAACCGGCGCTTCGTCCTTCGCGAGTTGCGCGACGCTGTTCGCGCAGTAGGCGCGGACGTGGTGTTCCTGCAGGAGGTGCAAGGCACGCACAGCGAGCGATCGGCCCGCGTCGCAGGCTATCCGCAGGTGCCGCACTACGAGTTCCTCGCCGACGACATCTGGCCGCAGTTCGCCTACGGGCGCAATGCGGTCTATCCGCACGGGCATCACGGCAATGCGCTGCTTTCGAAGTACCCGATCAGCGCGAGCCTGAACCACGACGTGTCAGTTGACGGCCAAGAAGCTCGCGGCCTTTTGCACTGCGTGATCGATGTGCCGGACGCCACCGCACCGCTGCATGCGATCTGCGTCCATCTGGGTCTGCGCGAGTCGCATCGGGTGCGGCAGATCGATCGGCTGTGCGAAGTCGTCGCGACCGAAGTCCCGCCGAGGGCACCGCTCGTCGTCGCCGGCGATTTCAACGACTGGCGCCGCCGCGCCCACGACGTGCTCGAACGGCGTTGCGGTTTACGCGAAGTCTTCGTGCAGGCGCACGGGCGCGCCGCGCGCAGTTTCCCAGCCCGCCTGCCGATCCTGGCACTCGATCGCATCTACGTCAGGAACGCCCGCCTGCAGGCCCCGGTGAAGCTGCCGTTGCGGCCATGGTCGCGGCTTTCGGACCATGCGCCGCTGGCAGCGCAACTGCAGCTGTGACGCGGCGCGGCTGATCCCCGCGCCCGCCGCGGGCTTGCGTGCCGGGCGCGCCCGCATCCGTAGCGCGGCTGGTACTGCCCACACCGGTAGCGAAGAACAGGAGAGTCGCCAGCGACAACGGCGCGATGTAGTACAGCGCGCGATAGGCGAGCAGCGCCGCGAGCAATTCACCCTGCGCGGTGCGGTGCGAGAGGAAAACCAGGAACACGGCTTCGAGCACCCCGAGCCCTGCGGGGATGTGCGAGATGACGCCCGCGACCGCCGCAATCAGGGTCACGGCGAGCACCGCCGGATAGTCGATGCGTTCGCGCAGCAGCACGAACAGGATGGCGGCAATGAGTAGCCAGTTGAGGGTCGAAAGACCGAGCTGGAGCAGCGCGACGCGGAAGCCAGGCAGTTCGAAGCGCCAATGGCGCAGCTTCCACTCGCGCCGCGCGCCACGCGCGCACAGCCAGAGGTAGGCCGCCACGCCAACGAGCATGGCGCCGCCGATCAGACGCAGATCACCACTGTCGAGGCGCCAGTCGGGCGGCAACTGAAGCAGACGCAGCGCGAAGACCACGCCACCGAGCAGCAGGTAGCCGACCCAGTTCGTGAGCAGGCTCAGCGCCCACACCTTGGTCACCACGTCCAGCTTGAGGCCCAGGCGCGAGTAGAGCCGGTAGCGCGTGGCCCCGCCGCCTACCAGCGAGCCCAAGTTCAGGTTGAACGCATAGGACACGAACGAAACGCCCATGACCCGCGCGACAGGCAGCGCGTGGCCGGTCTGGTGGCGGCCGATCAGATCGAAGGTGCAGTACAGCGCATAGCTGGCGGCCGCGAGCGAAGCGGCAAAGGCGAGCGTGGCGGGGCGATAGGCGCGCACGGACTGCCAGGCCATGACCCAGTCGACCTCGCGCGCGAACCGGACCAGCAGCGCGCCGACGAAGATGAAGAAGAAGGCACTGACAGCGTACGAGCCCCAGCGCGCCCACAGGTTCGCCGCCATGCCGCGTGGGTCGTCGCGGTGACTGACGCCGGCATCGGGGTGCGCTGCACGATCAAGCGCCATCGACGCTCCCGGCCGCGGCGTAGGCGCGCACCGCCACGGCGGTATCGGCGTCCTGCACGCCGTCGGCGCGTTTCGGCGGGGCGGGCGCCTCCGACAGCGGCCTATCAGATGGGCGCGACGGCACCGTGCCCGGCCGGACGAGCCGCGGCTCGTGCACGGGCAGCTGCTGCGCCCAGCGCGGGAAGTGGCGCAGGAAGTGAAACAGCAACGCGCTGCGCAGGCGCTGCCACCATTCGAAGCGCGGCTTGGCCTTGACCTCGATGAGTTGGCACTCGTTCTCGATGAGATCGTCGAGCCGTTCGCGCAACTCCTTGGCGAAGCCACCGCCGCGCAGGATCACGTTGGCTTCGAGATTGAGCGCCAGGCTGAGCGGATCGAGATTGCTCGAGCCGACGGTCGCCCAGTCGTCGTCGACGACGGCCACCTTGCCGTGCAGCGGGCGGCGGCAATATTCGTGCACTTTCACGCCGTCGCGCTGCAGGTGCTCGTACAGCAGCCGCGCTGCCTTTTTCACGATGGGCATGTCGGGTTCGCCCTGCAGGATCAGCCGTACGTCGACGCCGCGCTTGGCCGCGGCGCTGAGCTGGCGCAGCACGCGGTAGCCGGGAAAGAAGTAGGCATTGGCGATCGTCACGCGGGTCTTCGCGGTGCGGATCGCAGCGCGGTAGTGGCGTTCGATGTCGTTGCGGTGGTGGTGGTTGTCGCGCGTCACGAACATCGCCTGCACGCCGCCTGCGCCCGCCTGTTCGGCGTCGCCCGGCGACGGGTCGGCATGCTCGCGGCGGATCGCCTTGAGCGCGAAGCGGCGCATCACCTCGACCAGCGGGCCTTCGACCTGCACCGCATAGTCCTGCTTCGCCATCGCCCCGAAGTCCTCCAGGTGGTCGGCAGAGTAGTTGATGCCGCCAATGAAGGCCTGGCGCCCGTCCACCACCACCAGCTTGCGGTGCATGCGCCGCCAGACGTTGAGCCGCTGGCCGAACAGGCGCCAGCCGGGATCGAAGGTGCGCAGGCGCACGCCGGCGTCGACGAGCGTCTCGATGAAGGCGACGCTCAGGTTGGCCGATCCGTAGCCGTCGACCAGGACGTCGACACGCGCGCCGCGTCGACTGGCTTCGACAAGCGCGTCGCGCAACTCGCGGCCGACCTTGTCCTCGGCGAGGATGAAGGTTTCGAGCAACACTTCGTGGCGCGCGTTTCGGATGGCCTCGAAGACCGCGGGAAAGAACTCCTCTCCGTTTTCGAGCAGGCGCACACGGTGGCCGCTGCGCCAGCGGTTGCGGCCGAATCGATTGGGCACATGAAATCTCATCGCGCGCCTCCGTGCGTCGCGACGGCGCTCTCGTTCGGGCAGTCTCGGCGCCAAGCACCTGCGAGCGGCAGCAATGTCGTCATCTTGTTCTTGTAACCGGAGCGGGATCGCTAACCTGTAGGAGACGGCCGCGAATTTCCAACTTTCTGGATGGATCAGGTGCGCGCGTCTGCCAACGCACCGCGCTGGGCCCCGCCCGCCCGCATCGTCGGACACACTTGCCAAAACGGCGCAGCAACTCTTGCCTGAAGCGACGTCTGACGGCCTGCGGCCCTGCCCTTTGGGTGGCATACGGATTGCCGGTCACTGCACGAGCGCGAGCTCCAGTACTTCAAACGACATTGAAGGGCCGCCTCTTGGCGGTGTCGATGATGCTGCCATCGGCTCCATCCCCGGGTCAGGATTGGATCGCAGACTGGGTCGAATTTCATTCGGGGCGACGCCAGAGGTACGTGATACGTTCCCCGAACAGAGCGTCACTGGTCCCGGTCGCACCCCGCGGCTCACCTTGGGGCAGGACGCGACGCGCAGGGTCTGGGCGTTCGCGCAACGCGGCGCCGCGCAGTCTGTAGTGCCGCCGCGTCAAGCCAGCAGTTCGAAATTCAATCCGAGACCAAAGCCGAGTGAGTCCATTCCGCCTTCGGGGTCCGAGAGCAAGCAGTGAATCTTTGCCGCAAGACTCCGCTTCGGACGCGATGTCGTGGGTGTTGCTTGTAGTGCTGGCGACCCCGCTGCCGACCCTGGGACAGCCCGTGCCCAGTCAACTCGACCGAGTGATCATCAGCGGCAGCGGCGTCGAGCAGCGCGCCTTCGAGACGCCCTATTCGATCAGCGTGATCGACGCGCAAGAGCTGCGCTCGGCGGGGCCGATGGTCAACCTGTCGGAGTCGCTGGTCCGGGTCCCGGGTCTGGTGGCGAACCTGCGCAACAACTACGCGCAGGATCTGCAGATCAGCTCACGCGGCTTCGGTGCGCGCTCGACCTTCGGCATCCGCGGCCTCCGGTTGTATACCGACGGCATACCTGCGACCATGCCCGACGGACAGGGCCAGGTGTCGAACTTCGACATCGCGGGCGCGCAGCGCATCGAAGTGCTGCGCGGCCCATTCTCGGCGCTCTACGGCGCGAATTCGGGCGGCGTCATATCGCTCGTGAGCGCGCCGCCCACGCGCGGGGCCCACGCACTCGATGGCGACGTCGGCAGCAACGGGTTCTGGCAGGCGCGAGCGATGATCGAATCGCCGCTGTCGGGAGGCTGGAACATTCGGGCTCAGATCAGCGAGTTCCATACGGACGGCGTGCGGCCGCACAGCGCGGCGCAGCGCGCGCTCGGCAACGTCCGCCTGGGCTTTTCAGCCGACGCCGATACCCTGACGCTGATCCTCAACAGCGTGGACCAACCGGCGCAGGATCCGCTCGGCCTCACGCGCGAGCAGTTCGACGCCGACCCCTTCCAGACGACGGCGGAGGCAATCGCCTTCAACACGCGCAAGACCAGCAGCCAGGCACAGTTCGGCGGCACCTGGCGGCACCGCTTTGCCGATACCGGTGCGCTGAGCGAGAGTGCCGTGATGCTCTATGTCGGCCAGCGCGGTGTGACGCAGTGGCAGTCCATCCCGGTTGCGGCTCAGAACAGCCCGCGACACCCTGGCGGCGAAATCGACTTCGATCGCAACTACTCGGGCATGGACGCGCGGCTCGTGTGGCGCTGGGACGCCGCGTCGCTGATCGTGGGCGTCACCGCGGAACAGCAAGGAGAAGACCGACGCGGCTACCAGAACTTCAGCGGCAGCGGCGATGATCAGATCATCGGGATCAGCGGCGCGCTTCGTCGCGACGAACGCAACAGCACGCGCACCGCCGATCTCTACGCCCAGGGCGAACTCGCGATCGCGCCGACGGTGAGCGCGACACTAGGCCTGCGCAGCGGCCGCATGCAGGTTCGATCGAACGACCGCTACCTGTCCAACGGCGACGACTCGGATGCGCGCAGCTTCAGCTACAAGACGCCGGTCGCGGCCATTCAATGGCTTCCGTCTTCGGCGCTCAACCTCTACCTTAGTGCCGGCAAGGGCTTCGAGTCGCCGACCCTGGGCGAGCTCGCCTACCGGCCTAACGGAGCCCCCGGATTCAACGCCGACCTGGAACCGCAGACGAGCGCACAGCTCGAACTCGGCGCCAAGTGGCGCGACGACGCGCTCGGCCTGGCGATCGACGCGGCACTCTTTCGCGCCGAGACCGACAACGAAATCGGCGTGCAGACCAATTCGGGAGGACGCTCGACTTTCCGGAACGTCGGGAGCACCCTGCGCAGAGGGGCCGAACTCGGCTTGCGGTGGCAGCCTCAGCCGGCGTGGCGCGCGCTGCTCGCGCTGACCTGGCTGGACGCCACCTACAGCGACGGCTTTCAGACCTGCGTCGTCACCCCGTGCGTGCGGCCCGAGGACCACGCCATCGTGCCGGCCGGCAACAGGATCGCCGGAACGATGGCCAGGAGCGGCTTTGCCAGCCTCGCCTGGCGCGCGCCCGACGGCACTGAACTGGCGGCCGAACTCCGCTACCAGGGCGAGATGCCGGTCAACGACCGCAACACGGACTTCTCATCGAGTGCGCTGTTGTCCGCATTGCGCATCAGCCGCGACTTCGCGCTCGGCGGCGGGACGCTGTCATTGCTGGCGCGGCTCGACAACCTGACCGGCGTGCGCTACTCGGGTGCGGTGATCGTCAACGAGATCAACGGCCGCTATTTCGAGACCGCCGCCGGGCGCACCGCGCTGCTCGCATTGCGCTGGCGCATGCCGTTCTGATGCTCGCTCTCGGTGCGCGACGCTCGGGGGATTCGGTATCGTCGATTCGACGAGAGGGCAGCCGGCCTGGACGGCGCTCATGTTTCGCCGCGCGGCGATGGCCCGCGGTGCTCGAGCGTCTGTTCCACGTACAGACGCTGCACCAGCACCATCGTCACCACCATCAACGGCGTGCCGAACATGACGCCCAACACGCCAAACAACACGCCGAACACCAGCACCGACAGCACAGCGAGCGCAGGCGGCATATTCACCGCCCAGCGCTGCACAAAGGGCACCAGCACATTGCCTTCGAGCTGCTGGACGCTGACAAAAAGCAGCGCGACGTACAGCGCCTGCTCCGGACCTTGCGCGAAGGCTACCAACACGGCCAGCAGGCCCGACGCAATGGGCCCGAAGAAGGGGACGAAATTCAACAGTCCGGCGACCAGCCCTAGGGCGAGCGCCAGTGGCATGCCGAGCACCGCGAGCCCGATCGACACCGCCGCGCCAATGACCAGCATCGTCACCAACTGGCCCAGCAGCCAGCGCGTCAACGCGTTCCCGGCGGCGTCCAGCGCGCCGCCGACCTGTTCGCGGCGTGACGGCGGGAAAAGGCGCACGAGCCCGTTGCGGTAGAGGTACACGTCGAAGGCCAGGTAGACGCCCAGCAACAGGATCAGGCCGAGCGTGGCGATGCCGCCCATCAGCTGGCCGGCAATCCCGGCGATGCTCATCCACGGCAGGTCGTCGGCGCCCCATTGGGAGGTCAGATCGAGGAGTCGGGCGCCCAGCGGCCGCATGGCGAGCCACTGCTGTAACGCCTGCCAGGCCTCGGGCACGGCAGTGCGCAGCGCCTGCAGCTGCTCGGCCAGCGGACCACCGAGCAACCACAGCGCCACGCCCGTCGTCAGCAGAAGCCCTACGACCACTGCAGCGAACGTTGGCTTGTACGGCAGCCCGCTGAGGCGGGTCGCCGGCCGGGCCACGGCGCGCAGTGCCGCCGCGAACAGCACCGCGCCGAACAGCAACATCACGACGTCGCGCAGCAACCAGGCCAACCCCAACAGCAGCAGCAGCGCGAGCAAACGCAGGGCCGTCGAAACCTGCAGGGGCCCTGTCATGCGACGCTACCCAACCCTGCCTCGAAGGTCTTGGTGGTGCGGCCGCCGACGCGATCGTGATCGGCTTCGGCGCGGATCTTGCCCGGTGATCCCGTGGCGATGGCAGTCTCCTGGCTGTTGCGGAAAGGGTCGGGCATTCGCCGCGCCCAAAAATGAGCCGCGCCGCTGCGATGTCGGCAAACCAGATGGGTGCGGCAATCGGCGTACCTGTTGTCCGAGCTGCCGAGTCCGCAATGCTGCAGGAACACCGATTGCCATCAAGTTCGCACCGCCAAGCCCAGGCGACGAAGCTTTCACGCTGCGCGCGGGCGAAAGCGCCCAGCCTGTCGTGGTGCGCTTACGCGAGCGCATGACAGCACGGAAACCATGAGGCCGCCAACTAGCGGACCTGCCCGGATCGCCCTCGCGCGGCTCTGCTGACTGGAATGCAGGAGCAAGTCCGACGAATGAGTCGCAACATCGCTGATCACCCTTCGCCATGCCCAAGCGAAAACCCACGTTACTCATCACCGGCAGCACCGGATTCGTCGGTAGCGCGCTGATTCAGCACTTCGGCACGCGTTTCGATCTGGTCGGTCTGGATCTCGATGTCTCGAAGGACCCACCGAAGTCGGCCGAGAGCATCGGCATCGATCTGGGCAGTGAATACAGCATCCACACGGCGCTGCAGCGCGTGCGCGCGGCGCACGGCACGCGGATCGCCTCGGTGATCCATCTTGCGGCGTACTTCGATCTGTCCGGCGAAAACGACCCCCGCTATCAGGACATCACCGTCGAGGGCAGCGAGCGATTGCTGCAGGCGCTGCGTGAATTCGACGTCGAGCAGTTCATCTTCATGAGCACGATGCTGGTGCATGCGCCTTCGGGCCACGGACGGTGCATCGACGAGTCATCGCCGCTGGACGATCGCTTTCCGTACCGCGCATCGAAGGTACGTACCGAGCACCTGCTGCGCGAGCAGCACGGCGACGTGCCACTGGTGTTGTTGCAGCCGTCCGGCATCTACGACGCGATGTGCCACAACACTTTCCTGGCACACCAGATCGCACGCATCCACGAACGCCGGTTGACGAGCCATGTCTATCCCGGCGACCTGCAGGCTGGCCAGCCGTATCTGCATGTGGATGATCTGGCCGATGCGGTGCTGCAGATCATCGAGCGTCGTGCCGAACTGCCCGACAGCGTGGCCGTACTGCTGGCCGAAGAACGCGTGATGAGCTTTGGCGAGATTCAGAAGCGCGTCGGTCGCGAACTGCACGATGAAGACTGGCAGACGGTGCCGATCCCGGCCACGCTGGCCAGCGTCGGCGCCTGGTTTCAGGACAAGGCTTTCGACGACGACCCTTTCATCCACCCCTACATGGTTCAGATGGCCGGCGACCACTATCAGGTCGACACCTCGCGCGCTGCCGAACTGCTGGGCTGGCGCGCGCGACACGACCTGCACGACGAGTTGCCGGGCATCTTGCAGGCCCTGAAGGCCGATCCGGTCGGCTGGTACCAGGCCAACGGCCTCAATGCGGCGGCGGTCGCGGCCAAGGCGCCCAAGTTGTCGTCGCCGCCGGCCGATGCCGCCGAAGCCACCGAGGGCATAGAAGGCCCCGAAGGCAGCGCGGACGCCGACGCGGCGCATCGGCACGACGAGGCAGACAAGGCGATGGATCACGCGCCGCACGATGCCATGGCCAAGACCATGCGTCGCGAGCACTTTGACCTGCTGTGGGTGCACTGGCTGAACATCCTGCTCGGCGCATGGCTGCTCAGCAGTCCGTTCGCCTTTGGCGGTTTCAGCGCCACCGAATTCAGCGATGCGGTGCAGCGCGTCACGATCGAGCGCGGGCTCGCCGATCCGCTGTGGCGCAGCGGGCAACTGGCGCGCAGCGACGTGATTTGCGGCCTGCTGATCATGTGCTTCGGCGCCATGTCCCTGTCGCCGCGGCTGGCCTGGGCGCAGTGGGCCAATGCGGCGGTCGGCTGCTGGCTGCTGTTTGCGCCGCTCGTGTTCTGGGCACCCAGCGCGGCGGTCTACGCCAACGACACTTTCGTCGGTGCCTTCGTCATTGCCTTCGCCATTCTGGTGCCGATGATGCCGGGCATGAGCAAGGCCGGCATGATGGACCAGTCGGACCTGCCGCCGGGCTGGAGCTACTCGCCATCGACCTATCTGCAGCGTATGCCGATCATCGCGCTCGGCGCATTTGGCTTGCTGGTGTCGCGACACCTCGCCGCGTATCAGCTGGGCCACGTCGAAGGCGTCTGGGAACCATTTTTCAGCGGCGCCGCCGCGCTCAACGGCAGCGAGACCATCGTTACCTCGTCGGTGTCCAAGGCCTGGCCGATCGCCGATGCGGGCCTGGGCGCGGTGGCCTACGTCTTCGAGGTGTTGATGGGCGTGATGGGTGACCGGCGCCGTTGGCGCACGATGCCCTGGATGGTGGCGATGTTCGGCATCGTTGTCGTGCCGCTGGGCGTGGTCAGCATCACCTTCGTCGTGATCCAACCAATCGTCATCGGCACTTGGTGCACGCTGTGCCTGGTGACGGCCGCAGCCATGCTGGTCATGATCCCGTACAGCCTGGACGAGTTGGTAGCCATGGGCCAGTTCCTCCTGCAAAGCCGGCGTCGCGGCGAGCCCTTCTGGCGCACGTTTTTCCGAGGCGGCGCTCAGCCGGAGCAGCCCAGCGATGCGCGGCCCGGCTTTGGCGCGCCACTGCGCGAGGCCTTGGCCTCGGCGTTGCGCGGCGTGACGATTCCATGGACGCTGGTGCTTTGTGCGGCGCTGGGCACTGTGCTGATGTTCACGCGAATTCTCTTTGGCACAGTGCCGCCGATGGCCGACAGCGACCATCTGGTCGGCGCGATGATTCTCACCATTGCCGTGATTGCCATGGCCGAAGTGGCGCGCCCGCTGCGCCTGCTCAACATCCCCTTCGGCGTCTGGCTGGTGCTGGCACCCTGGTGGCTTGCGGGTGCGAATACGGTCGCTGCCGGGGCCGGCGTGGTCATCGGCATCGCGATAATCGCCGCCAGTTTGCCGCGCGGCGTGCGCAGCGACGAGCACTATGGCGCGTGGGACCGATTCATCGTCTGAGGGGCTGCGCCCACTCATGAAGGCTTAGCTTGCGCTGGCGGCGCGCGAGGCAGTGGACCTCCATCCCCTATTCAGCGCGTCGCCTTGCGATCCTCCGACCCGCTCAGGTCATCTTCCCGCTTAGCGTCCGTGACAACTTCGGAGACGGCACGACCTAGCGATTCCAGCGGGCTTTCGTCGGCTGGTTCATCGGCTGTGGCTTGCTCGTCTGAAGGTTGATTTGAATCGCTCTTAGAGTTGCCGTTGTTCATTTGATCCCGCCGGTAGCGCACACAGGAAACAATCAGGCAAATCGCGTTCCTGCTGCATGCGCCGAGTTCAAAGACGCCGGGCTTGCTGCCTTCGGGCTTGTATCTTCATAGGCCGTGGCGGGCAGTGCAACTGGTGACTCACGCAACCATCGGGTGCTCAGTACAAGAGCGGCTAGTAGGTAGACGAATCCAGTCGGCACCCACATCACGACGCCGCCCAATTGTTGATCCTGCAACGCGTTGAGGCCATATTGCGACGCGCTGAGCGCATAGCTCGGGTACCAGACCCGTTGGGACAGCGTCAACAACGCGCCGAGAGCGCCGGTATGCACGAACGTGGCGAACAGCGACAACAGCGCGATGCCGCGGACGCGCCGCGTGTCGCTGCGCAAGAGGCTCCACCAGAAGACCAACGCGGTGCCCAGGAAGAACAGGTGCTGCAAGGCATGAAGCACCTCGTTGTGCAGAGCCGCTTCAAACAGAGCCGGCAAATGCCACAGCCACAGCGCCAGCGCGTGCAGGGTCCAGGCGCACAACGGTGCGGTGATCAGCAGCCACGGCCGGCGCCAGCCGGGTTGATGGAACAGCTTGCCGATGGCGACGCGCCAAGCCGCGGGAAAGGCCCAAAGCCAAGCGCTCAACGGCCGCGACATCACGAACAGCGGGGCGGCGACGATCATTAGCAGTTCGTGCTGCACCATGTGCGCCGAAAACAGCGCGTTGCACAAGGCATCGAGCGGGCTGAGCAAGGCGATCACCAAGATCACCCAGCCGGCCCCAAAGGCCAATACCTGCCACGGTGCTACGCCGCGCCCCAACCCGGCACGTCGCCACAGCCGACGCAGGCCGCTACCGTAGAGCAAGGCGCTTACGCCGAGCAGTGATGTCTCCCAGGGCTCGAAAGCCCATGGTAGCGACATAGGGGCGTATCCCGAGTCGTGGCCTCCGGTATGCGCGTAGACCGCGGCAGCGAAGCTCAAGCAGGCAGCAAAGGCGGTCGTGCGCGCGGTCGCGAGGCGCAGACCGACGCGTCCCATGCAGTGGCAGGCTGGGTTCACAGTCGGCCTTGCTATGCAATTGGCATTCCTGGCGCGCCGCTCGGACGCTTCGCAGTTTTCACACTCTTACAAAGACCTTCCGGTAGACGCTGCAGCAAGACGTGCCGATGCAGCGTATGGACACGGTCGTTGCCTTGGCCCAGATCAGGCACGCAAGTTGCCATGCTGAATTCGCAGCACGATGGCTTCGCGAATCAGCACGTTGCCAGCGCACGCAACAGCTTGAAAACACTATGACTGCCAGCCGCCTTGCTGATCGTTGCTTCGCGGAGGGCTACTGCACCTACGCACCGACGAGCGCAACGCATGGCGCCGACGCATGGCGTTGGCCGTTGCGGTCGGCACGGTGGCCACCGCTGCGGGCCTGGCGCCCGGGGTATCGTCGGCGGCAGCCGCCGCGGGTGAGGTGCCGGGCGCGCTGCTGCCGCCGTTGACCCCGGCCGCGCCGCGAAGCTACGTCTATTTGACTGCAGCCGAGGTGGCGTTCATCGACGCTGCCCTGCGCCGGCTGATTCCGGCCGACGAGTTGGGCGCCGGTGCCGTCGAGGCTGGCGTGACCGGGTTCATCGATCGTCAACTGGCCGGCCCGTTCGGGCAGGCCACCGACTGGTATATGGCTGGGCCGTGGAGCGAGGGGACCCAGCCGCAGGGTTTCCAGAGCAAACATACGCCGGCGCAGATCTATCGCATGGCAATCGCCGCGATCGACGCTCAGGTGTCGGGGGCCAAAGGCTTCGCCGGGCTCGACGCAGCACGACGCGACACCTGGCTGCAAGACCTGCACGACGGCAAGCCGCAACTGGGTGCGGTCTCGGCGAAGACCTTCTTCGATCTGCTGTGGCAAAACACGCAGCAAGGCTTTTTCGCCGATCCACTGTACGGCGGCAACGAGGGTTTCGCCGGCTGGAAGCTCATCGGCTTCACCGGGCCGCGCTACGACCACCTGGCCGCGATCGGCCGCTTCGGTGCACGTGACCAGCGACCCGTCGTCGGCCTGATGGGCCGCGACCCGACGCGCCGGCCGCAGCACTTGCCATGAACGAGAAGCTGAAAGAGGTGGATGTCGTGCTCGTCGGCTTCGGCTGGACCGCCGCCATCCTCGGGCACGAATTGACCGAAGCCGGCCTGAACGTACTCGCATTGGAGCGCGGCAAGTACCGCGACACGGTGCCCGACTTCGCCACCACCCACATCCAGGACGAATTGCGCTACGCGGTGCGCCGCGCGCTGTTCGAGCGCCCGGCACGCGAGACGCTGACCTTCCGCAACAAGGTCGACCAGACGGCCTTGCCGATGCGGCATCTCGGCTCGTTCCTGCCGGCCGCCGGTGTCGGCGGCGCGGGGGTGCACTGGAACGGCCAGACCTGGCGCTTCCTGCCCGAGAGACTTCGAGGTGCGCAGCCACACCGTCGCCCGCTATGGGAAGGCTTTCATTCCCGAAGGCATGACCATCCAGGACTGGGGTGTCAGCTACGCCGAGCTCGAGCCGCAGTACGACCGCTTCGAGTATCTGTGCGGCGTGTCGGGGGTGGCCGGCAACATCGGCGGCGACATCCAGCGAGGCGGCAACCCATTTGAGGGGCCGCGCGCACGCGGCTATCCGTTGCCTCCGCTGAAGCGCAGCTTCGGCACCATGAAGTTCGACGCGGCAGCGCGCGAAGCCGGCTTCAAGCCCTTCGCCTGCCCTGCGGCCAACACCTCGGAGCCCTACAAGAATCCATTGGGCGTTCAGATGGGCCAGTGCACCTTTTGCGGCTACTGCGAATGGTTCGCTTGCGGCAACTACTCGAAGGCTTCGCCGCAAACGACTATCCTGCCGGTGTTGCTGGCGAAGCCGAACTTCGCGTTTCGCACCGAGTGCGACGTCGTCAAGAGTCAATCTCGATGCCAGCGGCAGACGCGCCACCGGGGTGACCTATGTGGACGCTGCAGGCAAGCATGTCGAGCAGCGGGCGCAGCTAGTGATCCTGTGCGCGTTCGCTCAGCACAACGTGCACCTGCTGTTGTTGTCGGGGATCGGCAAACCCTATAACCCGGCCACCGGCAAGGGCGTGACCGGGCGCAACTACGCCTACCAGATCACCTCTTCGGTGGACGTGTTTCAGGACGACGTCGTCAACCCGTTCATGGGCGCGGGCGCACTCGGTCAGGCGATCGACGAGTTCAACGGCGACAACTTTGATCACGGCCCGCACGGCTTCATCGGCGGCGGCTACATCGCGCTGTGGAACACCGGTGGGCGGCCGATCGCGCAGCAAACCCAAGTACCCAACGGCACCCCGAAGTGGGGCAGCGAATGGAAGCGCGCGCGCGCCAAGAACTATTTGAGCGCGATGTCGATCGCGACGCACGGCAGTGTGATGAGCTTTCGCGATTCGCATCTCGATCTCGACCCGACGTACCGTGACATCTATGGCAACCCGCTGCTGCGCATGACCTTCGACTTTCACGACAACGAGTTGCGCATGTCGCGCTTCCTGACCGACAAGGCGGCGCTGATCGCCAAGGCGATGAAGCCGCGCTCGATCAAACTCAACTACCGCGAAGGCCCCTACTCGATCGTGCCGTACCAGACCACGCACAACACCGGCGGCGCGGCGATGGGTGCCGACCCGAGCACCAGCGTCGTCAACCGCTACCTGCAGTGCTGGGACGTGCCCAACGTCTTCGTCATGGGCGCGAGCGTGTTCCCGCAGAACCACGGCTACAACCCGACCGGCACGGTCGGCGCGCTGGCCTTCTGGGCGGCGGATGCGATTCGCAACCGCTATCTCAAATCACCGGGGCCGCTGGTGCAGGCCTGAAATCATGGTGCGCCTTTTGTCTGCCCACATGAGCTTCATGTTGTGCGTGTCGCTGGCAGGCGCGGTGCCAGCCGCCACGCCAACGCAATTGGAGTTGGGCCGCTACTTGGTGCGCGCGGGCGATTGTGAGTATTGCCACACGGCCGACGGCGGCACCCCGTGGGCCGGCGGGCGCGCGATGCCGACCGGCATGGGCGTGATCTACACGCCGAACATAACGCCCGACAAAGCCACCGGCATCGGCGGTTGGAGCGGTGACGACTTCTACCGTGCTCTGCACGCCGGCCACGATGACGAAGGCGCTGCGCTGTACCCGGCGTTCCCATACCCCTGGTTCACGAAAGTGCGGCGCGCCGACGTCGATGCCATCAAGGCCTATGTGGACACCTTGCAACCAGTGAACCAGCCGAACCAGCCGCTGCCGTGGTGGCTGCGCTTTCGGCCGATGCTGGCCGGCTGGAATCTGCTCAACTTCGACAAGGGCGAATACCGCGAGAACACCGAGAAATCGGCGCAGTGGAACCGTGGCGCATATCTCGTCGAGGGCCTTGGCCATTGCGGCGACTGCCACACGCCGAAGCGCTTCTTGGGCGGCACCATCGACAGCGAGCATCTGGCTGGCGGCGCCACCGAAGCCGGTTTCGGCATCGGCTGGTTTGCGCCCAGCTTGAACGGCGACAACCGCTCCGGTCTCGGGCAGTGGAGCGTGAACGACATTGCCGTCTACATGAAGACAGGCGTCAGCCGGCGCACCGCATCCGCCGGCCCGATGTCCGAGGTGATCCGCAATTCGACCAGTCACTTGAACGACGCCGACTTGACGGCCATCGCCGTCTATCTGAAGGACCAGCCGCCGCGCGACGACACTCTGGCTCTGGCGCCGCTGGGCAGCGACGCGCTGCACCGCGGCCAAGCGTTGTTCATCGACCAGTGCGCGGCTTGCCACAGGGAGGACGGCGGAGGCCTGGCCGGAGTGTTCCCTGCGCTGCAAGGCAGTTCGGCGGTGCAGGCGCGCGGGCCGCAAACCGTGCTGCGAATCGTTCTCAAAGGCGAGCAGGTACTGCCGGCGACGGGACAACGCGGTTACTTGGCCATGCCGGGTTTCGGCTGGAAGCTGAGCGACGGCGAGATCGCCGACGTCGTCAACTACGTGCGCAACGCGTGGGGGAATCGTGCGCCGCCGGTAAATGCCGACACGGTGGCCAACCTGCGCAACTCGATGCTCAAGGGCCAGCCATGAGGGTGCACCGCCGGTTCCGCCTGTCCCTTCACGCACCGGTTTGCGGCGCGTGGCTGCTGTACGGCGCGGCCGTCGCACAGGCCATGCCAATGCCACCGCCGCCGATGACACAGCCGTCTGTCGTGACGCAGCAGTGCGCCGCCTGCCATGGGCTGGACGGCATGCGCACCGCGACGGGCGTGCCGCGACTTGCGGGGCAGAACGCGGCTTACCTGATGCGCCAGTTGCGGGCCTTTGCCGCGCAGGGCCAGCAGCGTGCGAACGGCGTGATGGGGGCAATTGCGGTGAATCTGAGCGAACACCAAGTAAGCCTCGCTGCCGAGTACTACGCGAGCCAGCCTCTGCACGCGCCAGCGCTGCGGCCAACCGCGCGGACGGGCGAGCCGCGTAGCGACGGCGAGCGGATCTACTTCGACGGCGTGCCACGCGAACACGTCGACTCGTGCGCCTCCTGCCACGGCGTCGATGCCGCCGGGCTGAACCCACTGTTCCCGCGCCTGGCCGGTCAGCACCCGGCCTATCTTGCCGCGCAGTTGCGCGACTTCCGACGCAGGGGCCGGCGCTCCACGGACTCCGAAGCCATGATGCGCCGCGTCGCCTGGCCGCTGTCCGGTGAGCAGACTGATGCGGTCTCGCCCCATCTGGCATTTCGCTGATCTCACGCGGACGACATGACCATGCAACAGCTTGCCCCCATCGCCCGCTTCGCCGCCGCATCGGTCGCGACGAGCTTGCTGCTGCTGGCCGCAGTCAGCGCCACGGCTGCACCGCCCGAGCCGCAGTTTGCAGCGTCGGCCGCTGCCGGTTCGGCCAGCGCTCCGCTGAACGGCGCGCGGGCCAACTTCGAGCCGAACGATCCCCCCGGCGAATGGCACAGCCAGGCACGGGACTATGCCAACACGCGATACAGCCCGCTCAACCAGATTACCGCCGACAACGTGGCCAAGCTGCGTGTGGCGTGGAGCTTTTCCGACGGCACACAGAACGGCCACGAAGCCGCGCCGCTGGTGGTGGGCGACACGATGTTCCTCGTAACGCCGTTCCCGAATCTGGCCTATGCGCTCGACCTGAGCAAACCGGGTGCCCCGATCAAGTGGGCCTTCAACCCGCAGCCGACGCCGCTGGCCATCGGCAAGGCCTGTTGCGACACGGTCAACCGCGGCAGTGCCTATGCCGATGGCAAGCTGGTCTACAACCTGCTGGACGACCACACGATTGCCGTTGATGCCGAGACCGGTAAGGAGGTTTGGCGCACGAAGATGGACGACGTGACCAAGGGCGGCACGATGACGATGGCGCCGCTGATCGTCGGCGACAAGGTCTACGTGGGCAACAGCGGCGGCGAGATGGGCGTGTGGGGCTGGCTGGCCGCGCTCGATCTGAAGACGGGCAAAGAACTGTGGCGCGCCCACAGCACCGGCAGCGACAAGGACGTGCGCATCGGTGAAGGCTTCAAACCCTTCTACCCGTGGATGGTCGGCAAGAATTTGGGACTTAAGAGCTGGCCGGCCGGCATGTGGAAAACGGGCGCCGGCGGCGTGTGGGGCTGGGTGTCGTACGACCCCGAAAGCAAGCTCATCTACTACGGCACCAGCAACCCCGGCCCGCGCGTGCCGGTGCAGCGCCCGGGTGACAACCTGTGGACCAGCGCCGTCTTCGCGCGCGACGCCGAAACCGGCATGGCCAAGTGGGCCTATCAGTTCACGCCGCACGACCAGTGGGACTACGACGGCGTCAACGAAAACCTGCTGCTCGAGCTGAACTTCAACGGCCAGCCGCGCAAGGTGCTGGTGCACTTCGACCGCAACGCCTTCGCCTACACCATCGACCGCCTCACCGGCGAGGTGCTGGTGGCCGAACCCTTCGCCTACCAGAACTGGTCGGACGGCATCGACTTGAAGAGCGGGCGGCCGAAAGTGGTCCCTGCGATGCAGCCGAGACCGAACGTCAAGCTGCACGACCTGTGCCCGCCGGACATCGGCGGCAAGGACTGGCAGCCGGCGGCGTTCTCGCCGCGCACCGGACTTGTCTATGCCGGCATCTTCAACATCTGCATGGATGTAACTGACCACCCGCAGTCGTACATCCCGGGCACACCGTACGACGGCATGGAGATGAAACGCCATGCCGGGCCGGGCGGCAACTGGGGCGAGTTCATGGCTTGGGACCCGGTGGCTGGCAAGAAGGCCTGGGCCATCAAGGAACAGTTCATGGCGATGAGCGGTACCCTCGCCACCGCTGGCGACGTGGTCTTCTACGGCACGGTCGACGGCTGGTTCCGCGCGGTCGATGCGCGCAGCGGCAAGGTGCTGTGGTCGCACAAGCTCAGCAGCGGCATCATTGGCCAGCCGATGACCTACCTCGGCCCCGACAAGCGGCAATACGTGGCGGTGTATTCGGGTGTCGGCGGTGCAGCTATGGTCAGCTCCTCCGAGAAGGGCTTTCCGGCGCGCGGTGGTGTGCTCTACGTGTTCTCGGTCGACGGCGAATCACCGCACGGCGGCGCCGGCATGTACACCACCGAAGGTGGTGCAGCGGCTACGCGCAACGACCACGGCATGGGGGGCAAACCGTGAGAGCGGTGTGGGCCATCGCCGCGGCGGTGCTGTCGCTCGCCGGCTGCGAGCGCTTCGAAGGCGGCAGCACGACGCGCACGCCGCAGCCCACGCTGCCCGACATGAGCGCCATAGAAGCCGTGCCGCTCGGTGATCTGGCTGGCGCAGCGCACAGCACGCTGGCCACGCAGTTCCCCAACCCCTACGAAGGCGATCCGCAGGCGGTGCAGCAGGGGCTCGAGCTGTTCATGAAGATGAACTGCGCCGGCTGCCACGGCTACGGCGCGCCCGGAGGCATGGGGCCGAATTTGAAGGACGGTTACTGGCGCTACGGCGGCACACCGGTGGCGGTATTCAAGTCGATCTACGAAGGCCGCCCGCAAGGCATGCCGGCATGGAACCCGGCGCTACCGCCCCAGGAAATCTGGAAGATCGTCGCCTACATCGAATCGCTCGGCGGCACATACAAGACCGGCCAGTTCCAGGCCTCGGTACAAGGTGATCGCGCAGGCGAACGGGTGGCCCCTGAAACTACACCCACCCTGCCCTCACACGAGGCCAGCGCCAGCCAACCCAGCGGCGCAGACACGGCGCCCGCGGCAGCGCCGCCGAACCCCGACGAGCCGCCGCCGGCGGGCAGCACCCGATGAAGTGCTGGCGCATCGCCTGCTTCGGCACGCTATGCGGAGTGCCGCTGCTGGCGTGCGCCGATCCGGCGATGTCGTACCTGCGCACGTATGGTGCCGCGGGTGATCCGGCCACACGGCTGGGCTGGGGGCTGGGGCTGGTGTCGATCGCCGTCACGCTGATCATCACCGTGCTGTTGCTGAGGGCCGTGCTGCGCCGGCATGCAAAGCCTGCCGATCCTGCCGCGCTGGCGGTGCGCCGCGATGAAGGAGGCATGGCCTGGCTCTACGTTGGGGTCGGTACATCCAGCGTAGTGCTGGTGGCATGTGTGGTGTGGACGTTGTTCACAGTAGCCGCGGTGGCCATGCCGGCGCACACCGCGCTGACACTGCAAATCAACGCGGCGCAATGGTGGTGGGGCGTGCGCTACCACAGCGCACAGACCGAGCGCACTTTCAGCACTGCCAACGAGATCCACATACCCGTGGGCCAGCCGGTGCGCATCGAGCTGAGCACCCGCGACGTGATTCATTCATTCTGGGTGCCGCAGCTCGGCGGCAAGATGGACGTGATACCGGGCAAGACCAATGTCATGTGGCTGCAAGCCGACCGCGCCGGCATCTATCGCGGCCAGTGCGGCGAGTTCTGCGGCGCGCAGCACGCCCACATGGCCTTGTACGTGGTGGCCGATTCGCCGCAGGACTATCTGGCCTGGAGCAGTCACCAGCTGCAGCCGGCGGAAATGCCGCAAAGCGACTCGCAACGCGCCGACCAGCACGCCTTCATGGCCAACTGCGCCGCCTGCCATGCGGTCCGCGGTACACCCGCCGGCGGCACCCTCGGGCCCGATCTGACCCACCTGATGAGCCGCGAGACGATTGCCGCCGGCCTGCTGAGCAATACGCCGGGCCACCTGGCGGCATGGATCGCCGATTCGCAGGCGCTCAAGCCCGGCTCGCGCATGCCCACGTTGAACTTGTCAGGCGCCAATCTGAACGCGGTCGTGCGCTACTTGCAAACGCTGCAGTAGGGAGTCGTTCTTGGCCTACACCCATGCCGGAACCGACGCTCTTCGCATTCCCGTGGTCGCGCGCCCCGCGGACGACCCGAGCATCGCGCCGCGCCTGCAACGCATCTGGGAAACGCGCAGGGGCTTTGTCGGTGCGCTGGCGTCGGTGGACCACAAGGAAATCGGCATCCGCTATCTGGTGACCTCGTTTGTCTTCCTGATCCTCGGCGGACTGGAAGCGGCCGTGATGCGCTGGCAACTGGCCTTGCCGAACCAGACCGTGCTCAGCCCCGAGCAATACAACCAACTGTTCACGATGCACGGCGTGACGATGATCTTTCTCTACGCGCTGCCTGTTCTTTCGGGCTTCAGCAATTTCCTGTGGCCGCTGCTGCTCGGTTCGCGCGACATGGCTTTCCCGAGACTGAACGCGTTTTCGTATTGGGTCTTCCTGTTCGCCGGGCTGTTCCTGTATGGCAGCTTTCCGCTCGGACGGGCCCCCGACGCCGGCTGGTTCAACTACGTGCCGTATTCGTCGCTGGCCTACAACTCCGGCATCAACATCGATCTGTATGCGCTGGGCATGGTGCTGCTCGGTGTGTCGACGACGGTGGGTTCGATCAACTTCGTCGTCACCTTGATTCGCACGCGCGCGCCGGGCATGTCGATCAACCGCGTGCCGATACTGGTGTGGGGCACCTTGACCGCGTCTGTGGGCAACCTGTTCGCGGTGCCCGCAGTGAGCCTGGCCTTCCTGATGCTGTGGCTGGACCGGCGTTGGGGCATGCACTTCTTCGACATTGCCGATGGCGGCCAGCCGCTCCTATGGCAGCACTTGTTCTGGATGTTCGGCCACCCGTGGGTCTATGCGATCGTGCTGCCGGCGATGGGCATCGTCTCGGACGGCCTGCCGACCTTCTGCCGTCGTCCGCTGGTCGGCTACACAGCTGTGGCGTTGGCCACCGTGACCACGATGGTGCTCGGCTTCGGCGTCTGGGTGCACCATATGTTCGCGACCGGGCTGCCGCCCCTGTCATTGTCGTTCTTCAGTGCGGCCAGCTTCGTCATCGTGATCCCCAGCGCGGTGGCGGTGTTTGCCTGGCTGGCCACCATCTGGACCGGTCGACCGGTGTTCACGAGCGCCTTCCTGTTCTTTGCCGGCTTCGTCGTCGTCTTCGTCATCGGCGGCGTATCGGGTTTCATGACCGCCGCGGTGCCGGTAGACACGCAGCTGACTGACACATATTTCGTCGTTGCCCACCTGCACTACGTGCTGATCGGCATCAACGTCTTCCCGGTGGTCGGTGGCATCCACTACTGGTTCCCCAAGTTCACCGGCCGCTTGATGAACGAGCGGCTGGGGAAGTGGAGCTTCTGGATCATGTTCATCGGCTTCAACGTGGGCTTCTTTCCGATGCACATCCTCGGTCTGCTGGGTATGCCGCGGCGCATCTACACCTACCCGGCAGGATTGGGTTGGAGCGCATGGAACATGGTGGTGACATTGGGTGCCTACCTGTTCGCGATCGGCGTGCTGCTGTTCATCGTCAATGTCTGGCGCAGCCTGCGCCACGGCGAGCGCGCCGGGTCGAACCCGTGGCATGCGCCGTCGCTCGAATGGGCCACCGCATCACCGCCGCCGCCGTACAACTTTGCGGTCATTCCCAGCGTCGCCAGTCGCTACCCGTTGTGGGAGCCGCAGATGGAAGGGCACCGCGGCGAGAGCGTCATCGACGAGGGCTTCTTGCTCGACGACGGGCGCGAGACCATCGGCACCACGCCGCTGGACGCGCTCCCCGACGTGATCCTGCGCATGCCTGGCGACTCGCTGGCGCCGTTGCTGCTGTCGATTGCGCTGGTGGCGCTGTTCATCGGCATGCTGATGCAGTCGTGGTTGTTGTTCGGCCTGATGCTGGGCGCTTCGATCGTCGCCACGATCATCTGGCTGTGGCCCGAGGCTCAGCTGGGGCAGACCATGGATTTGCTCCATGAATAACGTCGCCGAGACCCAGACCCTCTACGCCGGAGAGCCGCTCCCGGTAGGCAGCAAGGGCCGGCTGTCGTCGGGTTATTGGGGAATGATCAGCCTGATCGGCACCGAAGCCGCGCTGTTCGCCTACTTGCTGTTCAGCTATTTCTACGTGGCTTCTCAACAAGTGCAGGCGTGGCCGCCGGATGGGCCACCGAAGCTGACGCTGGCGGTCATCGGCACCGTCGTGCTGCTGCTGGGCAGTGTCACCATGTGGTGGGGCGAGAAAGGCATTCGTGCCGGGCGCCAGAGACAACTGCTGATCGGGCTAGGGCTTTCGGTGGTGTTGGCGCTGGCCTTCGTCGGCCTCGAAGGCAAGGAGTGGAGCGACAAGGATTTCACCGCGAAGACCAACGCTTACGGCTCGCTGTACTTCACCGTCACGGGCTTTCACATGGCACATGTGCTGGTCGGTGCGCTGATGTTGGTGATGCTGTTCGTGTGGACCTTGCTTGGCTACTTCGGCGCGCGCCGCCATTCCACCGTTTCCATCGCGGTGATGTACTGGCACTTCGTCACAGCGGTGTGGGTGGCGGTGTTCCTCACCTTCTATGTTTCACCCTATCTGCGATGAACGCCCTGCAGAACTCCACTTCATCGGCCGGCTCTTCGGCTGCTTCGACGGGTCACTCGGCACATGGCCAGCCACATCCTTCGCCGCACCATGCGCTGGTGCTCGGTTGGAATCTGTGGTTCGCCATCGTCGGCGCGCCGATGGCGTGGGTCATGCAATTGACGGTCAATTCGGTGCTGGCCGGAAATGCTTGCTACCCCCACGATGTGCCGCTGGCCCAGCCGGCATGGGCGGGCTTGCTGCAGGCATCCACCGCGGTAGAGGCGGTGGCGCTTCTCATCTGCTTGTGGGCCGGCGCCACGGCCTGGCGAAACTGGCGACGCAGCCGCGCCGAAGCGCCCGGCGACGGACATCAAGCGATAGCCAGCGGCGACGGACGCACACGCTTCATGGCCATGGTCGGGCTGATGAGCAGCGGAGTGTTCTTTCTGGCCACGCTGATCGCTTTCGGGTTCATCGGAACGGTGCCACCGTGTTCCGGGTGAGGCTGATGAAATCGCGGGCAATCACCAGCCGAACACTGCATGCAGCCGTGTTGTGTGGCGTGTACGTCGCCTCGGGCACGGCGTGGTCAGTGCAGGCCGCCGAGCCGCGTTACGCCGTCCAAGGCGGCGACGTGGCGCGTGGCAAGGCGGCACTGCAAACGCGCGGTTGCACGCTGTGTCACACGGTGCCGGGAATCGACGGCGCGCATGGCAATGTCGGTCCACCGCTGAACCGCTTCGGTGAGCGCGGTTACGTGGCCGGTGTGTTGCGCAACACGCCGCCGAACCTGGTGCGCTGGTTGCGCCATCCGCAGGCGGTCGTGCCGGGCAACGCGATGCCCGACATGGGCATTGGAGAAGCGGAGGCGCGTGACATGGCGGCCTTTCTGTATACGCTGCGGTAACTGAGCAGCACTGCTGCACCTGAGGCACGGTGCCAGCATCGCGACCGACCTATCGACCCGCGGGTCCGAGGATGACCGCAACGGGCATCAGAACAATTTTCACCAGCTCGCTGGCGACGCGCGAGCCCGTGGAAGTACGCGAGGCGTCGTGCCTATTCCAGCGGCGCAGAGGGGTCCAACAAGTCGTTCGACCGGAGGGGTTCCTGCGCGATCTGTCCTTCAAGGTCGCGTTGCGCACGCGTGTCTGGTGGCGATGGTTCGGGGCGCTTCGCCCTGCGAGCGCTCGCTGGGTCGCCCTGCGGCGCCGGCCCGGCCGCGTGCCTGCGCAGTTGCACGCGGTAGATCGGCTCGGGCAGATCCATCTCCGCTGTTTCAAGTGCCAGCTTGACGCGGCGGATAGCTTCGCTCTTGACCAGCAGAAAGTCGTGCGCGCGTTGATCGACCCAGCCATGAAAGCGCACCTGGACATTCGAATCGCCAAGGGCGGCGATGAAGGCCCGCGGTGGCGGTGTGGCGATCACGCCCTCGATGAGCTTGAGTTCGCTGACCCCGATCTGCTGTGCGCAGACCAGATCCTCCTGCACGCCAATGCCGACGTCGAACTCGAAGCGCCGGCTCGGGTTGCGCGTGTAGTTCAGCGTGACACTGCGAAACACGAGTGCGTTCGGCAACCGCAGGTGGTTGCCATCCAGCGTCATCAGGATGGTGGCACGCGAAGTCAACGCAACGACCACCCCTTCGTTACCGCCGATGACCACGTGGTCGCGCGGTGCGAATGGCTGGCGCAGGCTCATCAGGATGCCGGCGAGGTAGTTCTCCAGAATGTCCTTGAAGGCGAACCCAATGGCCACGCCGAGCACCCCCGCGGTGCCGAGCACCGCACCGACGATCGAGGTGGCATTCATGATCTCCAGCGCCACCAGCACACCGATCGCGATCACCGCCCAGCGCACCGTGGTGCGCATCAGATCGCGCAGGAAGGGATTGCGCAACACCAGGCGATCGAGCACCGCCCGCCGCGACAACCAGCGCCCGATGACCCACGCGAGCCAGACGACGATCACCGCCAACACCAGCAGCGGCAACGCGGCCAGCAAGCGGTATGCCTCGTCCAGCAGCCGCTCCAACACGGGTTCCAAGGTGATCGACCTGCCAGCTTCCATGATCAATTCTCGCGTACAGCACTCGTGGGCGATGAGCTAGCCGGAGGGACTCATTGCGCGCCTGCGCTGACCCGCCACACCGTATGGCCCACAACGTGTTGTCCTGCGGGTCGCCGCAAGCGATGCGAAATTTGCACCAGCGCAGTTTCGAAGTCCACGGACTCCCCCCAACCGCGTGTCGGCGCGTCTGAACTCAAGACGCCATGGCGGGATGGCACGCGTCAGTATCGTCGCGGCAGCAGGATGCGAAACGTCGTGCCCTGCTCGGGGCTGGATTCCAGTTCCACCGAAGCATCGAGAAGCTCGGCCAGCCGTTTGACGATCGACAGGCCGATGCCCTCGCCAGCTTCCTGATGCACCGGCCGGGAGTCGACGAGGGGAACGACGCCCGATGTCGCTACCTTCGCAGGGGACTCCTGCTTGACCGCACTCTCTTCGGCGCCCTCTTCGGCGACCTCTGTCGCTTCTTGAAGCGCGTTTGCCATGGGTGCGCCGGGGCCGGCATGAAAACCCGGGCCGGTGTCCGTGACGGTGAGCACCCAGCGTTTGGCGTCGTCGCCTTCGCTATCGCCCCAACGCACTGTCACGCCACCCCTCAGCGTGTACTTGACGGAGTTCAGTACGACGTTCTGCGCTATTCGGCGGATCTTGACCCGATCTCCCTGCACGAGGTAAGGGGCAGGTCCTTCGCAACGCAGCGACAGCTTGCGCTCTTGCGCGAATGGCAACAGGCCCTCGCAGAGTTCGGACAGGTCGATGGAGGCGTCGAAATTCGCAAGCTGGCGTTCCTCCCGACCGGCCTGCAAGCGCGCCAGGCTGGTCACGTCGTCCAGCAAGTGGCGCAGCGAGGAGACATTGCGTTGCAGCAGCCCCATGAACACCCGATTTGTCTCGCCCTGCCCGGTGCCTGCGGCCAAGCCAGCGGCCGCGTTCGAGACCACGCCGACATTGCCGCGCAAGTCGTGCGCTGCCTCCTGCCACAAGGCGGCGCGCTGGCGCTCCAGGTCACGCAGATCCCCAAGTGCCCTTTCGAGGTCGCGCACATGGCCTTCGGCCTCGCTCTGCTGGAGCTCGAAGTACTGCGCGGTGCTGGCTTCGATGTCCGTGCTGCACGACACCGCCCAGCGACGGCGCGCAATCACCATGACCTGCCTCTCCAGTGCCGGATGAGCCTCTGTGTAGTCGTCGAGTTCCGCTAGGACGCAGAGGTTGAGCGCGCCGAGCTCCCGCACGACCTCGCTCAGTCCGTAGCCCTGCTGCCATCGGTGCAGGCCATGCGCCGCCGCCGAGCGCGTGCGCTGCGGTGTCGGCGCCTGGTCGGTGACGCCCTGAGCCAGATCCTGTTGGAAGGCCATGAGGACCGCAGGCACGTGGTCTTCGAGTTGCGCTTTCGGCAGCGCCTTGCCCGACTCGAGATTCGGGTCCCCGCGCACCTTGTCGCGCCACGCCCGAAGAATCTCCTCGCGTCTCTCGCCCATGCGGGCGGCCAGCGCCACGAGCTCCTGCTCCAGGGAAAGCATCCAAGGTCCTTTCAATGCGGCAGCACAGATTGTCGTTGAAAGCTTCCGGGCGGCGGCGCCGCGAGAGGCAGTTCGTCCGGGGTGCTGTCCCGGATCGCGAAGCTGCGTCACGCCTACATCGAGGCCCGACCGTCGTCGATCCTCCAAACCAGCAGCGTCGGCATCTCACGTTCGACGAAGCCGCAGGCAAGCGCCTTGCCGGGCAGTAGGCGCTTGACCCGATACCCCATGAGACTGCTGAGGAAAACTCGCCATGACCACTTTGCTATCGACACCTTTGCGTTCTGTCCACGCGCATGTGCCCCAACCCATTCCCGATGTGATTCCGACACCGCAACCACCTCCGCCGCGACCCGAACCCGACGTCGTGCCACCACCTCCAGAAATCATCGAGCCTCCGATGCCAGGGCAAGACATTCCGGTTCAAGAACCCGGGCGCCCGAAGCCGATGCAGAAATGAACACGGCCGAGTCGGCGGAGACGCGCAGTCGCAGTGCTTCTCACCGGCACCATGTAAGACGGGGGTCAACAGGTTCACACCTGCTGGCCCCTTGTCGCTTGCGGGGGCAGACGTTGCGGCAAAACATGGCCGGCGCCGGCAAAGCTCAGCGGCGGGCGGCGGATGGAGCTTTTGAGAGCGCCGCGCCGCTGACAATCAACCGCCCTCGGCCACCAGCGCGACGTCGGTCTGATAGAAGCGGAACGTGAAAGCGTCCTCGGGCTTGGCTGTTCACCGCCGCCAAATAGCTCGCCATCACGGCCTCGATGAAGGCGCCGCGTTGGGCATGCGGGAGGCGTTGCGTCCAGACGTTGAAGCCGGCGTTGCAGAAGCCGAAGAACGCGCTGTGGGTCTGGAAATCCCACGCCCTCGCCTGCGTCTGCACGTTCTGTACGCGCAGTCCGGCTCGTTCCGCGAGCGCCGCGTACTGCTCGGCGGTGAGCCGCAGGTACGGGTCGGCAAAACCTTCGAAGTGCGTTGCCCAGCGCGGCAACCCACGCGTCGCTTCAACCACCTCCTCGAGGCTCGTCACCGGGCCTTTGGTCACGAGCCGCAGCCGCGCTCGCCCGGCGGGCTTCAACGCAGCGCGGATGCCTTGCAATGCAAGTGTCTGTTCGGGCACCCAGTGCAAGGCATTGAACGACACCAGCACATCGAACTCCGCGCGATACGGAAGCGCGCGCGCGTCGGCAATCTCGAAGCGCAGATTGCGACGTGCCTGCGAGCCGTCCGTGCCGAAAAGGCCGCTCGCGTGGGCCACCATGTCGGCCGATGGATCGACGCCGAGCACCGCGCCGCGCGGTACCAGATCGGCAATGCCGGCCGTGATGCGGCCGTCGCCACAGCCTACGTCGAGCACGTGCTCGTCGCCGCGGAATTCCAGCAGCGCGAGGGTCTCGGCCGCCATCGCTGCCTGCAGCGAAGAGTGCTTCGCGTACTGCGCCGCATCCCAGTCCACGGCTGCTGCCGAGGCCGACATCGGTCCGCCCGCGGGGACTGAATTGTTCATGGTTTGGGCCTCGCTATTCAATGCAGAAGGGCCGCGCCTGAAGCAGCGGCAGTCTCGCCCATCCTGCCACACGCGGACGGCGCGTGCTTCTCGACGACGATCTAGCCCAACGCTCGCGGCACCCTGAACGCAGAGAGGGTCGCACGCCCCCGGTCCGTTCCCCCTTAGCCTGCGGCCGATTCGCTGTCCAACGCGGCCCTACGCCTCCCTAGCTCCGCTGTTGTCACTGCTGGCGGGCGTGGACAAAATGGGCCGGCCAGCCAATGCCGACGATCACGAGGTTGGCGAACAGGAGATGCAAATGCCTTCGCGTGATGATGTCGTCTGGTTCAAGACCCAGTTCCAGCCGGAGATCGAGGCGGCGATAGCGGGCACACCGTTGACGGTGGACTTCATCACAGCCATCGCCTGCCAGGAGACAGGATCGATCTGGCCCGCGCTCAGGCGCAGGGGGTTGTCGGTCGAGCAGGTGCTCGCGCTGTGCGTCGGCGACACGCTCGACGCCGACCGCGGGCGCCGGGCATTCCCGACCAGCAAGTCGGACCTGTTGGCACAAGATCGGGGCGAGGAAATGTTCACCCTCGCGCACCAGGCACTTGTCGACATGGCGCAGCATGTGCCGGGTTACGAGGGTGTCGCGAAGCGGGCGAACAAGTTCTGCCATGGCTTCGGCATCTTTCAGCGCGACTTGCAGTTCTTCCGGACCGATCCGGCCTACTTCCTCGACGGCGACTGGGCGCACTTCGACAAGGCGCTCGCGCAATGCCTCGGCGAGCTCGATCGCGCCGTCGTCAAGCTGGGTTTCGCCGGGCGCGAATCGCTCACCGACGCCGAGCTGGCGGCGGTCGGCGTCGCGTACAACACCGGCGGCTTCAAGCCGGCACAGGGTTTGAGGCAGGGACACTTCGACGGTACCCGCTTCTACGGCGAGGCGATCCTCGAGTTCCTGCGCCTTGCACACACGGCCGCCCTCCCAGGCACCGCACCGACGATTGAAGCGCCGCCGGCAGGTGAGGCCGTGATCGCGCTGCCGACATCCGTCACGGCCGAAGGGCCGTCGATGCGCGTGACGACCCAGCAGAGCATGCTGAGGCTGCGGCGCGAGCCTGCGATCAGCGATCCCGCGCAAGCCAACGTCATTGCCCACCTGCCTGACGGGCAGCCGGTTCGCGCGCTGACAGGCAAGGTCGTGAACGGCTTCATCGAGGTCGAAACCAGCCTCGCGGGCGCGCTGCTGCGCGGCTTTGCATCGAAGAAGTTCCTCGTCGCCGAGGCCACCCCGGCACCCATCGAGGCGGTGGTGCCTGCTTCAGCACCGCCGACGCGCGGCATCGTCGCTGTGACGATGCCGCGCCGCGCAGGCTCGGTCACCCGGCGGCGGGATCTGGCCAACGCCCACTCACTCAACGAAAGCGGCCAACCAGAACGCCGTGGCACATCGGCAGTCGAACTGCGGGAGGAAATCGCCCGCATCGTCGCCTGGCTCGCGGTCGACGAGGTCAACCACCTGCGCTACCAGCCGCGCAGCGGCCTGACCTTCTGCAACATCTACGCGCACGACTTCTGCCACCTGGCTGGCGTCTATCTGCCTCGGGTGTGGTGGTCCTCGAAGGCGCTGCTGCGCCTGGACCGCGGCGAGTCGGTCGAGCCGCTGATCGGTGACACGATCGGAGAGGTGCGCGCGAACGATCTGTTCCGCTGGTTGCGTGATTTCGGGCCCGACTTCGGCTGGCGCCGGACCGGCACGCTATCGAAGCTTCAGGACGAAGCGAACCAGGGAGCAATCGGCCTCATCGTCGCGCGACGCAAGGAGGATGGGCGCTCTGGCCACATCGTCGTCGTGGTGCCGGAGGACGATGCACAGCGCGCGCGGCGCAATGCTGCGGGCGAGGTGACTGCGCCGGTACAAAGCCAGGCTGGCACCTCGAACTTCCAGCGTGGGACCGGAAGAACCGGTTGGTGGAACGGTGAGCAATTCGCCGAGAGTGCGTTCTGGCTGCACGCCTGACGGGGCCGATCGCCTCGACTATCGCCCCCCGCCTGCGATTCGGCTTCGGAGTCGACTCAGAAGCGGAACACCGCGCCGATCATCGGCCCGTTGAAATCAAGGCTCTGGATCGGCACGTCCGACTTCATTTCGTAGTCGATGTAGCGCCAGGCGGCGACGATGGATCCCCAACCGAACTGGTAGCCAACGCCGGCCATGAACTGCCAGGTGAGCTTGGACTGGCCGGCGCCGACATCGACGTAGTAAGGCAGGAACCACTTGTGATCGCCGCCGATGTATGCCATGCCCTTCAAGCCGACGATGCCGTCCCAGTTCGTGATCGTGACTTCTTTCGACCCGCTGCGGCCCGGCAGCGGAATACCCGAGATGTCGCCATTGATCGTCCAGTCGAGCCGTTGCTTCATGTTGGCCAGACGCGCTCCGGCAACCAGGTCAAGCGAGTAGTCGGCTGATTTGCCGAGTTCGTAGGTGCCGGCCAGCGTCCAGAGCGTCGTCTTCACGTCCAGGTTCAAGTCGCCGGTGACGTCGGCTGGCAAGTCGTGGCCCGTGATGTGGAAGTCACGCGTGCCGCTCTTGTCGCCACCGACGTCGGTGTAAAAGAGGTCGCTCCAGAAGCCCCATTGGCCCTTCTTCCCACCGAAGGTGCCCATCGCGGCCATCTTCAAGTGGTCGATCAGCGTCTTGGACGAGACGTCGAGTTCGGGGCCCGACGCGCCGGTGGGGAACTGGGTCGTCCCGCCGAGGGCTGGAAAGTAGCCGTACAAGGCCATCTGGAATTCCCACTTGTCGGCGGCCGACTGCGCGTGGGCGGCAAAGGGCAAAGCCAGCGTCGCGGCGAGCAGGCCGCTTGTGAGGACAGGCAATTCTCGGAACTTCATCGTTGGGGTCTCCTGCATGGCGAATATCGCGGACGAGATGGTATGCCATCGAGCCCGCGCGGCGACGTCACGGCGAAATGTCCGGATCGCGACCGGCGTCCCGCCTAGCGCGGCGAAGAGGCGTAGCGCGTTGCGCATCAGGACTGAACCGCTTGCACGGGCAGGGCGCCTTGCACCGTGGCGCTGCATTCGCCGAAGCCAATGCGTGCGGCACCTTCTCGCGCACACGACGCGCGCAGCGTGATGCAGTCTCCATCCTGCAGAAAACTGCGCTTCTCACCGTTGGGCAGAGTGATCGGCTCGCGTCCGCCCTGCGACAGTTCCAGCAGCGACCCGCCCTGCCCCGGCTGCGGGCCCGACTGCGTGCCGGTACCGAGCAGATCGCCCGCGCCGAGATTGCAGCCGTTGCTGCTGTGATGGGCGACGAGTTGCGCGAGCGTCCAGTACGCGTCGCGAAAATTCGATTCCGAAAGCCGCACCGCGCTCTCGCCTCGCTCTCGCATCGCTGCCGTCTGCAGCCAGACCTCGAGCGCGATGTCGATCGCGCCGCGTTGGCGGTTGCTGGCCGCGTCGAGATACGGCAGCGGCTGCGGATCACCGTCGGGCCGCGCCCATGCGCGGCGGAAGGGCGCAAGCGCTTCCATTGACACGATCCAGGGCGAAATCGTTGTCGCGAAGCTCTTCGACAGGAACGGCCCGAGCGGCTGGTACTCCCAAGGCTGGATGTCGCGCGCAGACCAGTCGTTGAGCAGGCAGATGCCGAACAGATGATCCTCCGCGTCGGTGATCGTGATCGGCTCGCCTCGCGCATTGCCCTGGGCGACGAAGGCACCGAGTTCGAGTTCGTAGTCGAGCCGGCGTGACGCGCCAAAAGCGGGTGGCCCATCCGCGGTGACACGGAACTGCCCCTGCGGACGCCTGAAGTCGGCGCCGCTGACATCGATCGACGAGCTGCGACCGTGATAGCCGATCGGCACCCATTTGTAGTTCGGCAGCAGGGGTTGATCGGGCCTGAACAGCTTGCCGACCGCTGTCGCGTGATGGATGCCGGTGTAGAAATCGGTGTAGTCGCCGATGCGGCAGGGCAGCGCCATGCGCGCATCCATCTGCGGCAGCAGACACAGTTCGAGGAACGGGCCTTGCATGCTGCCTTCGCGGAGCGCGGTCGACAGTGCAAGGCGCAGCAGCCGGCGTTCGTCCCTGCTGCACGCCATCAACGATGCGAGGTCGCCTTCGGCCAGCGGCTCAAGCAGCGCTGCCACCGGCGCGTCCCACGGACATTGGCCGAGCGCAAGCTTCAGATCGAGGATCTGGTCGCCGATTGCGACGCCGATGCGCAACGGTTCGTCGCTCGCGACACGCCGGAAGCGCCCATACGGAAGATTTTGCACCGGAAAGTCGGCGCCCGGTACGTTGGCCGAAGCGACCCAGCTTCGCAGCGCAGGATCGTGCGTCTCGTCTATGTCGGTCATGGCCGTGGGCGATTCGCTAAGGTCGACGTCACGAGTCGTTGGCGGAGGTTTCGCGTTCGTGCATCCAGGCCGCGTGTTTGGGCGCCTTGCGCGTGCGCGACCACTCGTCGAGCATGTCCCATTTGACCTCGTCGAGCTTCTTCATCTGCTCGGGCGTCCCGGTGTCGGCGGCGAGTTCGAGACGGTGGCCGTTCGGGTCGAAGAAGTAGATCGATTTGAAGATCGTGTGATCGGTGACGCCGACCACCGGGATCCCGTCGGCCTCGAGACGCGCCTTGCATTTCTCGAGCGTCGCGACGCTGTCGACCTTGAACGCAATGTGCTGCACCCAGTCGGGCGTGTTCGGGTCGCGCCCCATCGGCGGCGAATGCGGAATCTCGAAAAAGGCAAGCACGTTTCCGTTGCCGGCATCCATGAACACATGCATGTACGGGTCTGGCGCCTTGGTCGAAGGCACCGCGTCCTCGGCGATCGCAAGGACGAAATCCATGTCGAGGTACTTGCAGTACCAGTCCACCGTCTCCTTCGCATCACGGCAACGGTAGGCCACGTGATGGATGCGATCAATCTTCATTTGCTCTCTCCTTGAAGTGGCGCTGCGCCAAGCCACTGACCGGTGCGCGCGGCTGGATTCATACGGTTCTCACACGCCCTCGCGTGCTGCGGCGAGCGCTTCTTCGAGGACGCGCAAATCGCCGACGTGATTCGCGAGGAGCAACACGAGGCGCGCGTTGACAAGCTGGCTTTGCTCGTCGCTCAGACCGCGGTGCGTCTCGATCAGGCGTTCGTAGAAATCGTCCCCCGGCGTGAAAGCGCGGAAGTAGCGCTCAGCCGGGGTGCCGAAGTTCGGTGCAGTATTGAGATGCTGCATTGTCTGGCCCTCAATCGTTGCACGTCGCACGCGCGACGGCGTCACGGATCTTCACCGCATCGGGTCGGCGCCAGCGCGCCGCGACGTGCTGGTCCGGGCGCAGCAGATAGATGCTGCCCGGCTGGCCGTCGTAGCGATCGCGCACGAGACCCTCGACGTCCTCGATTCTCGTGATGCCGTCATTCGCCTTGCCCGGATGCCGTGTGACGATCATTGGGGTCACGCCTGGCCGCACGTCGGCAAGTGCCGCCAGCGTCGTGCGTGTCACAGCGTCGAGCGCGGACGCATCGTCTGCAAACAACATCAACGCGAAGCCCGCGCCGACCTGATCGAGCAACCAGCCATCGCGGCCTTCTACCCGAACCGGCGCATCGTCCATCGGCGCGCCCGGGATCATTGAGCCCCCGAAGGCCTCCGTGTCGGGCGTGTTCAGACGCGACGCGACGAGGATCGTCGGCACCGAAAGCCGCCCGGAGTTGACGAGCGTGCGGGCGAACGCATGCTTGCCGGCGAGCGTCAGCACCGCATTGCGAAAGCAGCGCGAGACGGTACTCTTGGGCGTGATGAAGTCCGTCGAGCGCGTCGAGTTCAGCAGGTTCTCGTCGGCCGCGGCGACGCGTTCCTCGTTGTACGTGTCGAGCAGTGCATCGGGCGCGTCGCCTTCGGCGACAAGCTTCAGCTTCCATGCGAGGTTGTCGCTGTCCTGAATGCCCGAGTTCGCGCCGCGCGCGCCGAACGGTGACACCTGGTGCGCCGAGTCTCCGACGAACATCACGCGACCGTGGCGAAACGAGTGCATGCGCCGGCACTGGAAGGTGTAGACGCTGACCCATTCGAGCTCGAACTCGCGCGTCGGCCCGAGCATCGCCTGGATGCGCGGGATGACGCGTTCAGGTTGCTTCTCGGTCTCGGGGTCGGCGTCCCAGCCGAGCTGAAAGTCGATGCGCCAGACGTTGTCGGCCTCGCGGTGCAGCAGCACGCTTTGCCCGGGGTGAAACGGCGGATCGAACCAGAACCAGCGCTCGGCAGGAAAGTCCGCCTTCATCACGACGTCAGCGATCAGGAAGCGATCCTGGAACACTTTGCCCTCGATGTCGAGGCCGAGCATGCGGCGCACCGAACTGCGCGCGCCGTCGGCGACGACCAGCCAGTCGGCGTGCACTTGATAGCGACCGTCTTCTGTGTCGACGTCGAGCATCACGCCGTCATCGCCCGGCGCGACGCCAACGACTTTGTGCTTCCAGCGCAATTCGAGCCCCTCCTGCACAGTCGCCCGCTGGACCAGAAAGTCTTCCAGGTAGTACTGCTGCAGGTTGATCATGCCGGGGCGGCGGTGACCCGTCTCGGACAACAAGTTGAAGTTGTAGACCTCACCCTCGCCATGGAAGGTGCGCCCGACGTTCCACGTCACGCCCTTGTCGACCATGGCCTGGCCGCAGCCGAGGCGGTCGAGCACCTCGAGCGTGCGCTTCGCGTAGCAGACGCCACGCGAGCCGACGCTGACCGTGTTGTCGTCGTCGACCAGCAAAACCTGCAGGCCGCGCTGCGCACAATCGATCGCCGCCGTCAGGCCAACCGGCCCCCCGCCGACGACGACAACCTGGTGGCGCGACACCTCGCCAGACTGCAGCTCCGCCGGTTTCCGATAGGGCAGCGTCGGATAGGTGTAGGTGCTGAGCATCGAAGCGGGCCGCTCAACGCCCCTCGAGCGAACGCCACATCTCGAGGTCGCGCTCCGCGGTCCAGATGCGTGGGTCGGGGAACTGAGTCGCTTCGTCGTAGGCGCGCGTGACGTCGAACGGCATGCAATGGTCGAAGATCACCCACTGCCCGTAGCGCGGGCGCAGCGCGGCGATCGACTCGCGATAGACGTCGCCTAGCGCCTTGCCCGCGGACACACCCGCCCGCACCTGCTCGAACAGTTCGGAAACGAAAGCGCGCGTGCCGTCCAACCCTGCCTGCACCGTGCCGGTGTCTGCAGCGTTGCACCGCGGCCGGGCACGAGCTTCTCAGGCCTCAGTGCCGCAATCGCGTCGAGCGTCGCCGGCCAGTCCTCGAAGTACGCGTCGCCAGCGTAGGGCGTGGCGTCGAACTCGACCAAGTCGCCGCTGAAGAGGATCTTCTGCTGCGGCAACCACGCAACCGTGTCGCCTCTCGTGTGGCCGCGGCCGAGTTGCAGCAATTGCACCTCGAGCTGACCGAGCCAGACCGTCATCTTGCCGCTGAAGGTCATCGTCGGCCAGGTCATTCCCGGCGGCACCGATTCGACGGCGTTGAACAGGCGCGGGAAGCGCCCGATCTCACTCGCCTTGTCTTGCTCGCCGCGCTCGACGATCAAGTCGTAGGTGTCCTGGCTGGCGATGATTTGCTGCGCACCGTACGCGCTTGCACCGAGCACGCGCACCGCGTGATAGTGGCTCAGCACGACGTACTTGATCGGCTTGTCCGTCACCTCGCGGATGCGGCGGATCACGTCGGCCGCCATCACCGGCGTGGCCTGGGTGTCGATCACCATCACCGCGTCGTCGCCGACGATGATGCCGCTGTTCGGGTCTCCCTCGGCGGTATAGGCGTAGGCGTTGTCGGACAGCTTGTCGAAGCTGACCTTCTTCTCGACCAGATCGGCCTGCGATGCAAAGGCTTTGCTCATCACGATCTCCAGGTGCAAATGCGAGCGTCGTCGTCACCTGCTGCGCTGCGCCGCAGGGGAACGGCAACTCCGATAGTAGCCAATTCGACGCGCCGATCCCCTCGCGGGGGAGCGTGTCAATCAACCCGCTTCGTCGCCAGGATCAAGTACCAGTCGGCTGACGAGCACCTTGTCCACGCGCTTGCCGTCGAGATCCACCACCTCGAAGCGCCAGCCGTCCCACTCGACGACATCGGCCGTTTGCGCGAGGCGGCCCAGCAGCAGCATGACCATGCCTGCGAGCGTGTTGTAGCGACCGCGGGCCTCCTCGGGCAGTTCCTTGATGTTGAGGCGGTCCTTGAGCTCGGGGACCGGGATCAGGCCGTCGAACAGCCAGCTGCCGTCGGGCCGCTGAACCGCCCAGGTGTCCATGTCGGTCGGGTTCGTGAACTCGCCCGTGATCGCCTCGAGCACATCGCGCACAGTGATCACGCCCTGCACCTCGCCGTACTCGTCGACGACGAAGACGAGTTGCACGCTCGTCGCCCGAAACTGTTCGAGCAACTCCAAGCCCGACAAAGTCTCCGGCACGTAGACCGCCGCCTGAAGGTCTTCGGTGAGCGATAGCGCCAAACCACGCAGCGCCTGCTGCAACAGGCTTTGCGCCGAGACGATGCCCAGCACGTCATCGGGGCCGCCGCGACACACCGGATATCGCGAGTGCTCCGAACGCCCGATGACTTCGAGCACCACCTCCTGTGGCGCGGCGACATCGAGCCAGACGATCTCGTTGCGCGGGATCATCATCGAGCCGACCGGTCGATCGTCGAGCCGAAACACGTTGCGCACCATCTGGTGCTCCTGCGCTTCGATCACGCCGGCATCGAGCCCCTCTTCCAGGCTGGCAGCGATCTCTTCCTCGGTCACGATGCGCGCGGGGCCGTGCGCGCCGAGCAATCGCAACGTCGCGACCGTGCACCACGACAGGAACTTGACGAGCGGCCGCGCGATCCACGACAGCCATTCCATTGGCTGCGCCACACGACGTGCGATCGCCTCCGGGAACATCTGCCCGAGCCGCTTGGGCACGAGTTCGCCGAAGATGATCGTCAGCACCGTGATCGAGAAGACGACGAGCGCGGTCGCGCTGATCGACGCCGCGCGCGGACTGATATGCAAGAGCCCCTTCAGCCAGGCCGCGAGCGGTTCGGAGAATGCCGCCTCGCCGACGACGCCGTTGAGCACGCCGATCGACGTGATGCCGATCTGGACGACGGAGAGGAACTTGGTCGGGTTCTCGTGGAGCGCCAGGGCGGCCTGCGCTTTCGGGTCGCCGGCTTCGATCATCACCGCGAGCCGCGCCTTGCGACTGGCCGTGAGCGCCATCTCCGACATGGCAAACAGGCCGTTGAGCAGAATCAGGAAGGCGAGGAGGACCAGGTCCATGCAGCGCGCAACGCGGACCGCGGGCCGCTGCGGAGTTTCCTTCAAATGTGCAGGCCGCAGAGCGTAGCAGAATCGGCGCATGAATTTCCTCATCGGCGACGTGCAGGGCTGCTGCGACGCGCTCGACCGCTTGCTGGCCGAGATCGGCTTCTCAGCCTCGCGCGATCACTTCTGGGTGCTCGGCGATCTGGTCAACCGCGGGCCGCAATCGCTCACGACACTTCGCCGCGTCATGGGATTCGACGGGGCAGCCGACTGTCTGCTGGGCAATCACGACATGCATCTGCTGGCCGTGGCCGAAGGCACACAGCGCCTGAAGCGACAAGACACGCTGGCCGAGATCCTCGACGCACCTGACCAGAATGCCCTGCTCGGCTGGCTGCGTTCGCGGCGCCTGGCCGCGTTCGACGACGGCTGGTTGCTCGTGCACGCCGGAGTGGTCCCGCAATGGGACTGCGCGACGACGCTCGCGCTTGCCGCCGAAGTCGAGGACACGCTCAGGTCCGGGCGCGCAGGCGATTTTCTTCGCGTGATGTACGGTGACAAACCGGCGCGCTGGAGCGAGAAGCTCGAAGGCGCCGAACGGCTGCGCTTCATCGTCAACGCCCTGACCCGGATGCGCTTTTGCGACAAGCGGGGCCGGCTCGAACTCGAGACCAAGGAAGGCGCCGGTTCGGCGCCGCACGGTTACATGCCCTGGTTCGAGGTACCCGGACGCCGCACCGAAGGGACGCCGATCGCGTTCGGCCACTGGTCCACGCTCGGGCTGATCGACTCACCCGAGCTGCTTTCGCTCGACACCGGCTGCGTCTGGGGCGGCGCGCTGACCGCAGTCCGCATCGACGGCGGCCGCCGGGAGACGGTGCAGGTGAAGTGCAAGCCGGCGCGCGGTTCGAGCGGCTGAGAAACTGGGGCATCAATTAAGATGCTCGCCACGATGGAGACGTGGCCGAGTGGCTTAAGGCTGCAGTCTTGAAAACTGCCGAGGGGGCAACTCCTCCGTGAGTTCGAATCTCACCGTCTCCGCCAGCGTTTCACGTGCTGTTTGGCCGTGGTTGCACCGAGGCAACAATTGGCGCCCCTGATGCTTGCTCAATGTAGAATCTCGCGTCCCCTGTAAACGGACCGGTAGCGCCAAGCGTTGAGAGAGCGCTAATCATCACCGCGGTCGGCTCATGGAGCAAAGTCCACGAATGACCGACAGTGAGTCGATGGCAACCGCCCTTAATCAATATCTTTGCAATTGGAGATTCGCATGAAATTCGCTCCTTCCATTTTCACGCTCGCCGTGATCTCGGCTTTCACCCTGTCCGCGTCGGCCCAATCCGCCTCGTCGCCGACCCGCGCCGAAGTCAAGGCTGAAACCGCCGCCGCCAAGAAAGCCGGCGATATTCCGTCGGGTCAGGAGTCGGTCACGAAGCAGGACATGCCCAAGAAGCCCGCCAAGACCGGCAACCGTATGGAAGTCAAGGACGAGGCGAAGGCCGCCAACAAGTCCGGCGACATCGTGTCGGGCCAATCGTCGGTCAAGGGTCAAAGCACGCCGATGAAGCCCGCGAAGACCGGGGACCGCGCCGAAGTCAAGGCCGATGCCGCATCCGCCAACAAGGCCGGCACGATCGTCGAAGGTCAGTCGTCGGTGGCCAATCAGGACAAGGGCCCGCCGAAGCAGAAGAAGTAAATCGGGTTCCCGGCCCTCTGCGGCCGACCTCACCCGCGAAGGCGGCGTCCGGTTCTCGGGTGCCGCCTTTTTCTTTGGGCACGCCGTCCTACGCAACGCAGGTGCGATTCTTGCCCGTGCGTTTCGCCTCGTACAGCGCCTCGTCGGCGCGCTCGAGCGCTGCCTCGATCGGCTCCCCGTGGCGGTAGATCGAGACGCCGGCAGAAAAGGTGACGAGTACCGTCTTGCGTTCGTGCATGAAGAGGCCGCCCGAGAGTGAGCGTTGCAGTCGCGTCAGGATCTGCTGGGCATCGTTGTCCGGTGTTGCCGGCAACAGTACGACGAATTCCTCGCCACCGTAGCGCGCAACGACGTCGTCCGGGCGCAGCGACTTGGCGACCACATCGGCGAGCGACCGCAACGCGACGTCGCCCGCCCCGTGGCCCAGTTCGTCGTTCAGGCGCTTGAAGTTGTCGATGTCGAGCAGCCCGACAGCAAGCGGCGTCGCGTCGCGTTCGGCGCGGGCACGCGCGATCTCGAACGCCTGCAGCAGGCCGCGCCGATTCGCGATCTGCGTCAGCTGGTCGGTCGTCACCTCGTCCGAAAGGCGGCGCAGTTCGGTCTCGAGCGTCGTCACGCGATCGGCCAACTCCGACGCGCGGGAATGCTCGGCCTGCAAGCGGTGCTGCGTCTGCCCGACGAGTTCCTGCACGCTGCGGGTCTCGTCGAGCATCTCGCCGACCACCCCCGTCAGGCTCTCGAGCGTTTGCGCGCCATTGATCGCATGCGCGTAGCGGCCGATGCTGTCGTGGAAATCGCCGGTGCGCGAGCCCAGGTCACCCATCTCCTGCAACATCTGGTTCATCAGTGACTTGAGCGCGTCGCGCGCCCGAGTCCTTTCCTCACGCAGTTCTCGCTGCCGCACCCGCGTCTGACGCAGCAGTTCGCTCGCGGCCTTGACGCCCCGCGCGTTGATGCCTTCGTCGAGCTTGACACGCATCGCCTCGAGCTGGCCCTTGGTCCAGCTCTCGTCCTCGACCATGTCGCCGAGGCCCTCAGTCAGTTCGCGGCACAGTCCGCCGAGTTGCTCGACCAGGTGGTGACGGTGCTGCAGAGCGCGATCAATGCTCTGGCACTGCTGCAGCAATGCATCGGCATGCTCCGGCGTCGCCCTTCGCGCGGCGATCTCACCCGTCAGTGCGGCGAGCGCCCCCGCTTGTTCGTTCGCCCCCGCAGCAGCCAGCGCCTTGTGCAAACTCGCGCCCAGACTCGCAATGGCGGATGCCCAGATCGCCTCGGGCGCCCCTGGTTCGGTCGCCTTTGCGCCATGGTCCGCAGCCGCAGCTGACGTCTGCAATGCCTGCGCCACCACTGGCGCCGCTTCAACCGCGATATCCGGGGTCGCCGCAGCGGCCACAGGGGCTTCGTCGAGCGCGGCGAGGGCACTGTCCGCGCCGTCCTTGTCCCAGCTTCCGAGCAGTTGGGTCAGCCGAATCTGAAGCACGCCAGCGTCACCGTGGCTGCCGTTGAGCACGCGCTGCAAGCTTTCCTTGCGCCGCCCGCTGGTCCATTGCCTGCCGCCGCGCTCGACGCCGCGCACGATGCGTTCGATCAGGCTCGCAAGCGTCGCGCCCTGATCGTTCTCGACCGAGAGCTTGTCCAGCGTGCGTTCGGCCAGCTCCCACCGCCCATCGAGAATGGCCCCCGCCAACGCGCGCCGATCGGTGGCGGCAGCGTCTGGCCCCACCGCGCCGGCCAGTCGCTCCAGCAGATGCAATCCACGTTCTGAATGCGGCGCGGGCGAGCTGGTGCCGCCCTCGGCGCGGTAGGCCTTCGCATAGTTCTCGGGCGTCGGCTCGAGGCGGCTTTCGACGAGGCGCTTCAGCGCCGCCTTCGCCACCTGTGCCGGTTGCGACGTCGCGGGAGAGATCGAACTGCGCGTTTCCACCGTGACCCCACTCAATGCTGAATGCCCGGCGCTCAGGCGCGCGGGATGATGTTGGCGGCGCGCAAGTGCGGTGTGCGCCCCTCCGCCTCGGACGCTGCGTCACTCGTCTCGACGATCCACGGCGCCTTGCCTGAAAGCAGCGTTTGCTCGCGCCATGCCTCGAGCTGCTCGGGAGCGAGCGGCCGGCTGAACAGGAAGCCCTGCATGAAACGGCAGCCCAGGCGATGCAGTTGCTCCATCTGGCGCAGCGTCTCGACGCCCTCGGCGACGACGCGCAGCCCGAGCGAGCGAGCGATCGCGATGATCGCGGTGACGATCGCCGAACTCTGCGGCGTGAGGCCGAGGTTGTGCACGAAGGCGCGATCGATCTTCAGCTCGCTGATCGGCATGTTGGTCAAGTACGACAGCGACGAATAGCCGGTGCCGAAATCGTCGATCGAGATCTCGACGCCCATCTCGTTCAGGCGGTGCAGCGTCATATTGACATTGCCCGAATCCTTCATCAGCCCGGTTTCGGTGATCTCGAGCTGGATCGAGTGGTGCGGCACACCGTACTGGCTGACCGCGGCGTGGATGTGCTCGAGCAGATCGGTGCGCTCGAACAGCCGATTCGGCAGGTTCACGGCGATCGAGTCGGCGAAGCCGAAACGGTCCTGCCAGATGCGTGTCTGGCGCGCCGCCTCGCGGATCGCCCACTCGCTGAGCGGAACAATCAGGCCTGTCTCTTCGGCCAGCGGGATGAAGTCGCCGGGCGGCACAAGCACGCCGTTCCGGTTCCAGCGCATCAGGGCCTCGACGCCGATCATGCGCACGCTGCGTGCATCGACCTTGGGCTGGTAGTGCAGCACGAGTTCGTTGCGTTCGATCGCCTTGTGCAGCGCGCTCTCGAGCTCGATCTTCGCGCGCCCCATGCCGGCGAGGTGGGGGCTGTAGAGCGCATGGGTGTTCGGGCCTTGCGACTTGGCGGCGTACATCGCCACATCGGCGCTGCGCATCAAGTCCGCCACCGAGGCACCATCGCGCGGGAACAGCGCAATGCCGACGCTCGCGGTGACGAAGCACTCCTGCCCGCCAACGAACATCGGGTCCTTCATCAGTTCCAGGATGCGCGTCGCAACGCGCTCGGCGTCGAGTTCGTCGCCGATCTCGGGCAGCAGGGCGACGAACTCGTCGCCGCCGTAACGCCCGACACCTTCGAGCGCGCGGTGCGAGCGCGAGCCCATCGAGTCGATCGAGACCTCGATCTCCTTGTCCGAGTGCCGCACGCTCGAACGCAGCCGGCGCGCCACTTCGATCAAGAGTTCGTCACCGGCAGCGTGTCCGAGTGTGTCGTTGATGACCTTGAAACGGCCGAGGTCGATCAGCAGCACGCCGACCTGATGGCCGAGGCGACGCGCATGTTCGAGCGCGCTCTCGGCGCGCAGGTTCAGTTGATGGCGATTCGGCAAGCCGGTCAGTGTGTCGAAGTTCGCCAGATGGCGGATCTTGTCCTCGTCGAGCCGGCGGTCCGTCACGTCCTGCACGATGCCCGTGTATCCGGACAGGTGGCCGTGCTCGTTGAACTCGGGCTCAGCCTCGACGTGGATGATGCGCTGCTTGCGGTCGCGCAGCGTGACAGGCACGTCGGTCGCCAGCGCGAGGCTGTGTCGCAGTGCGTCATGCAGCAGTTCGGTCAGCCCGCCGCGGACATCGACGTTGACGGTGCGCAGGATCTGACGCATGCCGAACATGGCCTCGGGCCCCATGCCAAGCACGCGCAGGCCTTCGACCGAGAAGACCGGCCCGCCGTGGCCGCGTCGCCAATCGAAGCTGCCCATGCGCGCAAGGTCTTGCGCGCGCGCGAGCTTGGCCTTGCTGCGCTCGAGCTCGATGCGGATGCCCGAAGAGCGCAACAGGTGCAGCAGGCGCCCGGTGAGCAGGCTCCATTGGGTGGACTTGACGAAGAAGTCCGTCGCGCCGGCCTCATAGGCACGGGTGATCGATGCGTCGTCGTCCAGGCCGGTCAACATCAGCACCGGCAAGGCGTCGAAGCCGCTGCGCCCGCGCAGCATGCGGCAGGTCTCGAACCCGTCAAGCCCCGGCATCAACGCGTCGAGGACGACGATGTCGGGCACCAGGGCGTCCAGCATCTCGAGCGCGTCCTCGCCGCTCGTCACCTCGGTCACCTCGAAACCGGCCTCGCGCAGGGCGTGCGAGGTCAACAGCAGGTTCACCTCGTCGTCGTCGACGAGCAAGACCTTGCGCAGCATGGGTCCGCCCTCGCCCGCGGACAGCTCGGCCTTCTTCATGACTGGCTCTCGAGCATGGGTTTCAAAGCGTCGAGCACGGCGGTGACTTCGGAATTGAATGCGGCGATCGCATCAGGCAAGCCTTCGACCCGGCCTTCGCGGGACATGGACTCGATATCGGCGCACAGGCGCGACAACTTGACCGCACCGATGCTCGCCGAAGACGACTTTAGCGTGTGCGCGACGTGACGGATCGCCGCCATGTCGCGCGCGTCGGCCGCCGTCTTCATCTGCGGCAGCAGGCGCGCCACCGAAGTACCGAACGCACCCGCGACGCGCGACAACAACTTGCTCTGGCCGTCCGGGTCGAGCTCACGCAGCCGTGCCAGCGCCTCCGGGTCGAGCACGACCGACGCGCCCTCGACCTCGGGCGTGGCGCGTTCACTCTCGCTGGTCATGAATCGTGTCCATCATCGACATGCTGCATTGTCGGCCAAGCCCAAGCGCGCCGCGTCCCGTCCGGCCCCAACGCCAGGCCACGAAGCGGGTACCCGGAATCCCGCGACGACGCGTGGCCGCTGATCGTTGCTTTCGGCAGCGCGAGCCGGAACTGAAGCCACGTCTCGCCCGGGTCGGCAGGCGCGTGTCGCAACTGGCGTGCTCCGTACAATCTTCGCATGCCCCGTCCCGCCTCGAACCCGGCCGATGGGCCCGGCCGAACTGCCGGGCGGACCCTCGGCATAGCGTGGATCACGGCGCTGCTCGCAACCGGCCTCGCCTTCGCCCTGGCTGTGCAGGCGCTGCTGGCCGGCAGCGCGACCGAACCTCCACCTGCGCTACCCTGGCTGCTCGCAATCGGGCTGGCCTGCGCTGCGGCCGCCATCGGCTGGACGCTGTGGCGCCAGCGCGCGCTCGAGATCGCCCTGCAGAGCGCACAGACAAATGGGCCCGCGCCGGCCCCTGCGACGCAAGCGCCGGTGCAAGGCGGGACCCCTTTTCCCGATGCACTGCTCGCCAGCCTGCCACTGCCGGTGTTCATTATTGAAGCGTCGTCGCGTGGTGCGGGAAGTATTGTGCAAGCGAACGCCGCAGCATCGCAAATGCTGGAATCGGCGCCGGGACGGCTCGAGGGTCTGCCGTGGTCCGAATTGCGGTCGCGACTGCCCGACGGCGTCGGCGATCGCGCGGCGCGAGCGTTGGGCGAGGCTGCGGCGCCGACCGACGCGGCCTGGGACGCATCGGCGCATCGCATCGAAATCGGCGACCCCGCGCGAACGTTTTGGGTGCTCAGCCTCACGCCGGCGCGCGCCGCAGAGCCCGCGCCGAGCGATCAAGAGTCCTTCAGCTACACCGTCTCGCACGACCTTCGCGCACCGATTCGCGTCGTCGAGGGCTTCACAAAGATCCTGAAGGAGGACTACGGCCGCCAGCTAGACCGCATCGGCAACGACCATCTGGACCGCGTGCTCGGCGCCGCCGCGCGCATGAACAGCATGATCGATGCGCTGCTGACGCTGTCGCAGTTGTCGTCGCGACCGCTGGCCCGACAACCGGTGAACCTGTCGCAACTCGCCGGCTACGTCGCCGACGATCTGCGCCGCCAAGCGCCGGAGCGCATGGTCAGCGTGCACATCGAGGAGGGTCTGCAGGTACAGGGCGATCCGACGCTGCTGCGCATTGCGCTCGAGAACCTGCTCGGCAACGCCTGGAAGTACACCGCCAGGAAGCCCGATGCGCAGATCTGGTTCGAAAGCGCGCTGCACGACGGCCAGCCCGCCTACTGCGTTCGGGACAACGGCGCCGGCTTCGATATGCGGTTCGCGGACCGGCTGTTCGGCGTCTTCCAGCGCCTGCACAGCGCAAATGACTTCCAGGGCACCGGTATCGGCCTGGCGTCGGTGCGGCGCATCGTGCGGCGTCACGGCGGAGAGATATGGGCCGACGCCGAGGTGCAGCGCGGCAGCCGCTTTCACTTCACGCTGCCTTCGGGCGACAGGACCAGCGTAGCGCGAAGACCGCGCGGTTCGACCGACAGTTCAGTCGCGCGGCCGGCGGGCAAGCAATTCGAGCGCCTCGACCGTTCGCCGCGCGTGATCTTCAAGGCCGTGTCCGTCCTCGCGCGCCTGCGATTCCAGCATCGCGAGCGCCGCGCCACGCGCCAGCGAGTTGCGGTGCATCAGCACACCGACCGCGATGGCGACGATCACGGATGTCGGTTCGACGGACGCCTGCGCCGTCTCCGTCGCCGCCGGCTTGGCACGCAAAGCGGCAAGCGCCGCCTCGACCGCGGGCAGGATCTGCCGCACTTCGAGCGGCTTGACGAGATAGTCCACCGCGCCGAGCTCCTTGACCTTGGCTACCGTCTCGTCGTCGGCGAAGGCCGAGAGGAACATGAAGGGCATGTGCAGGTACTCGCGCAGGTAGGCGGCGACGTCGAAGCCGCTCATGCCTTCCATGCGGATGTCGAGCAGCGCCAAGTCGGGTCGATGCTCGCGGGCGAGCAGGATCGCGTCGGCGCCGTTGTCGGCTGTCGATCACCTCGTAGCCGGCCTGCAGCAGCCCGTGGGTCAGCGTCGCCAGCACGAGCCGGTCGTCGTCCACCACGAGGATCTTGCCTTTGTCGGTCACCGTCGGGTCCCAGGTCGAGCGCCCCACCGGTCGCGGAGCTGCGCACCGAATTGTGGCCGAAAGCGCACTCGCCGCAGAAACGGTCGCTCTCCGCAACCGCTGAGCGCCGCGACGGCGGCGGGGATCAGACTTGTGACAGCTTGACCACGCCCGGCGGCGTCAACGTCGACCGTCGCCACGACCTGTGCGCCCTGCTGCTCGAGCGAGAGCGTCGCGCAGCGCCGCGGCATCAGCGCACGCACGAGCCCGAGGCCGGAAACGCCGCCCGGGATGCGCGCCAGCTTGAAGTCCGCGCTCAAGGCGCCGGGGTTCGAAATGGTAATGCTGACACCGTCTTCACCACAGGTCAGCTTGCAGTGCACCGCCGGCTCACCGCCGTCTTGCGCGCGCGAGTGCTTGATCGCGTTGGTCAGCAACTCGTTGATCGTCAACGCAATCGGGATCGATTCCGCCTCCGGCAGCGCCCAGGGTCGCGACGCGTCGCCCTCGAACGCAAAGGCGATGTTTCGCCCGAAGGTGCGTTGCACAGATCCGGTGATCGCCTCGACGACACTCTTCAGCAGCAACGGCCCCGAGCTACCGACCTGCAACCCGTAGACCTGCGCGATCGCCTGCACCTGGCCGACGACCTCGGAGATCACCGCCTCGACCTCTGGTTTGCGCTCGGCGATCTGCTGCAGCAGGCCGGCGACACCCTGCAGGTTGTTCTTGATGCGGTGATGCACTTCCTTGACCAGCATCTCGCGCTGCGCAATCGCCGCCTCGAGCCGCGCTTGCTGCGCAGCGCGCTGCTCGGTGACGTCGGTCGCGACAAGCAGCAACTGGTCCGGCGGCTGCCCCGGCGGGCCGAGTGGCAAATAGCGCGCGTCCCACTGCCGTGGGCCGTCCGCGCCGGGCAAGGTGTATTCGTGATGCGTGACTTCCCCGGCGGCGAGCGCGCGCGCCATGTGCTCTCGCATCTCGGCCGCCGTCTCGGGCGTGTGCATCTCCTCCGGTGTCCGGCCGACGAGCTCGCTGATCGGCCGGCCGACGATGCTGGCGGCCGTCTGGTTGAGCTGCAGCACGCGCAACGTGTGCGCGTCGCGCAAGGCAATCGCCAACGGCGCCATCTCGATCAGACGCTGTAGCGAGGCTTGCGTCTCCTCGCTGCGCGCCTCGGCCTGCCGGCGCCGTTCGATATCGAGCAGGGCGTAGGTGAGTTGCCGGCCGGTGCGCTCGAGCCCGGTCGCGACGACGTTGCCGACAATCCAGAACTCGCGCCCGTCACGCGCCTTGACGCGGCATTCAAACGTCTCGGCCTGGCCTTCGAAGAGATCGTTCAGATACTGCGTCTGGCGGAACGGATGATCCGGCTCGGCCGTTGCAACGGTGCTGATCGGCTGGCTGACGAAATCTGCAAGATCGCCACCGAACATGCGTCGCGCCGAGCGGTTCATCCATTCGATGCCGCGCGAGCCGACGGTGACGATGCCCACGAGCACGGAGTCGAGGATCGCGCGCGTGCGTTCCGCCTGCAGCGCGACAGCCTGCTCGGCACGATGGCGCGCGTCGACATTGACATAGGAGGCGATCATGCCGCCGGTCGGGTCGCCTTCGACGACCAGCCGCTTGCTGACCTGCACCCACAGCAACTGGCCGTCGCGCCGCCGCAATTGGCGCTCGCCGCTCCAGCGACCGCGCCGGCGCATCTGCTCGTCCTCGCGCGACCACAGCCGGTTGAACTCGGCACGATCCGGAAACAAGGCCTGAAACGGCAATTCCAGGATGTCCTGCGCAGGATAGCCGGTGAGCGTCGCGAAGGCCTCGTTCGCACGCTGGATCACACCGTCGCGCACGAAGGCAATGCCGACCTCGGACAAGCTGAACATCAACTCGCGGTCACGCGCCAGCGTTTCGAGCTCGCCCTGCTGCGCCTTCAGGCGCGTGATGTCCGACAGCACCGCGATCACCACGGCGTCGTCCGCACGCCCCCGTGCTGCGCAGCGACAGCGCAACCCACCGTTCGGGCGCGCCTTCGATCGGTTCGGCGTTGAGCCTGAATTCCGTCTCGTAGAGCGCCCCGCTGGCCAGCGTGTTCGCCGCTTCGGCGACCTGATCGCGCACCTGCGGCCACCCGGCGAACAACTCCTCGATGCGCTGGCCCGCGGAACGTCCGGCATCGAGGCCGAGCAAGCCTTCGAAACGCTGGTTGCAGCGCACGAGCCGGCTCCCGCGCAGGTACGCGATGCCGGTGCTTGCGCTCTCCAGAATCGTCGTCATCTCGTGCAGCAACTGTTCGCTGCGCAACTGCGTCTGGTGCTGATCGGTGATGTCGAGCGTGACGACCGAGGTCGTGCGCTTGCCCGAGGCGAGCGTTGCCGGCTCGACACGCGTCAGCAGCCACCGCAGTCCGAGTTCGGGGTGACGAATCGCGTAGCGGGCCTCGGCGCGCAGCGTGTGGCGCAGCGCGTGCTGCACCTTCTCGAACTCGGGCAAGGTCGATTCGACGACGATCTCGCGCCGTACCGATTGCAACGCCGCGGAGGGAACGCTCGGCGCGGACGACCGGCCAACGTCCCCGGCGACCTCAACGGTTCCGGACGCGCGCTGCCGTAACCAGCCGGTCGATTCCTGAAAGGTCGCGAGCCCGACGCCGGCCGTGTCCATCAAGGTATCGATCTGCATCCGCGCCAGATCACGCTCTTCTTCCATGCTGCGGTCTTCGACGACCGCCATGTAGCGCCGCTGGCCACCGGGCGTCTCATAGCAGCGCACGACCGATCGCAATCGACGCGGCGCCGCGTCGCCCTGCGCGAGCCAGGCCTGGCTCTCCAGTGTGCTGCCGCCGGGCTGCAATTGTGAAAGCGGCCGGCCCTCGCTGAACGCGAGCAGCTGCTGCAGGCCGGACGACGCCTCCGTCAGCAGCACCGGCACCACGCCGACGAGCGTGTCGAACGCGCGATTGGTGCGCACCAGCAAGCCGGAATCGTCGAACAACACCATGCCCACCGGGCTGAGGTTGAACCAGTCGTCGAGCTCTCGCGCCGAGCGGTCAGCGCGTTCGCGCGCGACGTGCTCGGCGGTGCAGTCCTGCATCGATACGAGGCTCAGGCTGCGGCCGTCGGCGTCGACCAATACCTGTCGCGCCTCACGCCACCAGCGCTCGCGCCCGCTGGCATCGATCAGCCGCCGCTCGAACGCCGACAGCGGATCGCCGGGCGCGCCGGCGTCATCCGCCCGCTCGCGCTGCGCGCGCGCTGCGGTGCGGTCTTCCTCGGGCTGCAGATCGATTGGGTCGACGCCGATCAGTTCGGCTCGCGCGAACCCGCTGAACTGAACGAAGGCCGGATTGGCGTCGAGCAGACGGCCCCCCGGGCCGAGCAACATCGCCGGGAAGGGCGCTTCCCAGACCAGCTGAAGGAGGTCCGTCGATGCCGCATGCAGCATCGGTCGTACCGTTGCCGGGAGATCGCCCTCGGCTGTGGCCTCGAGCCGCAGCCGCAGCGCCCACTGGCGGGCGTCAATCGGCCGCAACGCGAGGCTCAGGCGACGGTCATCGGGCAGCGTGAACGGCTGCTCCTGAGCGCCGCCCGCACGGCCAGCGAGCACCCCTCGAAGCCAATGCAGCGCACGATCGCCGAGCACCGACTGCAGCTGGTCCAGCCGTCCGCCCGGGCCGCACCCCAGCAAGCGCTGAGCGGCCGGGTTGACGAACAGCAGTCGCGCCTGGGCGTCGAGCAGCAGCACTGGATCGGACAGCAGGTCGAGAAACGGCTGCAGCAGCGGCGCGCCAGCGACCGATTCCGGGCGGTTCATAAGCGTGTTGTGCGGGCTCGCGTGGGAATCAAACGCCGAAGTGTACGCAGCGCGGCGAGCGCCGCGATTGCGCTGGAGTTCAGTCGAGCTGCGCCGCCATGGCCAAGGCGCGAAGCTGGCCCTGGTTGATCTCGCCGATGCCGAGCAGCAGGTTCTCGGCCGCGGTGCGCACGTCGAACAGCGAATCGCCCTCGACCGCGCGTACGAGCTCGATATAGGGGTTGTACGGCCCCGCCCCTTCGAGCAGCGCCTGCGCCACCCGCTCGGGCACCGGTATCGTCTTCAGCAGCTCGGAGAACGGCTGGTTGAACATGCGATCGAGCAGCGAGAACACGCCGCAGATGAACATCTCGTTGCGCATCTCCTCGTCGCCCACCGCGCGGCCGAGTTCTTCCATCAGCAGCCCGCGGCGCACGGCGGCGAACATGACCGGCTTCTGATTCGGATCCTGCGTCGCCGTCGCGAGCAGCAGCGCGAGCCAGCGCTTGAGCTTGCGATGGCCGAGCATCATGATCGCGTGCGCAAACGAGGAGATCTCGACGCGCAGGCCGAAGGCCGGCGAGTTGATGTAGCGCAACAGCTTGAAGGCAAGCGTCGGGTCGCGCCGCAGCGTCTGTTCCAGGCGATCGATCGACTCCTCGCGATCGACGCGGTGTATCAACTCGACGATGACCTGCATGTCGCCCTGATTCGAGGTCCGCGGCGAGCCCTTCGCCTGCTCGGCGAGCACGTCGTCGATCGGCCAGCCCAGCACGGCAGCGGCGCCGCGGTTGAAGCTCGCCTCCATCTGCACGATCGTGCGGATGCCCGACTGCGCATAAGGAATCGCGCGCGCCGCGGCGTGCGGCGATGCGCCCGGTGCTTCGTTGACGCGTCGATCCTCGGACAGATCGACGATCGCATGGCTGAAGCACGGCAGCAGTTCGCGCGGCAGCTCCTCGGCCGGCCGGCCCTTGAGCATGAGCACGTTGCCGCGAGCATGCAGCGCGAGTAGCGCGTCGTGCTGCGCCGGATCGCTTGCCATGAACGACGGCACCTCGAGCTTCAGGTTGGTCTCGCTGCTCGCGCGCAGCAGATCGCCAAGCAGGCTCTCGCTCAACACGTTGAGCCAAACCTCACCGCCGCCCGCCGGCCAGACCTGCCCTACCGCGCCGAGCAACAGCCCGGCGTCGAGAGCGGCGTCCGGCTTCAGCGGAAAGACCGTCAGCCGTGTCGCCTTGACGGCGCGGTTGCGGTCGATGACGGGCGAATAGCACAGCGCCACCTGGCCGAGAATCGATGCGTCGCTCATTTCTTGTCGCCTGGGGTGCACGCCACGCTGCAGAGCGTGTGCGCCGGGTTCATGTCTTGATGTAGTCGAACAGCGACAGGCGCTGCACCGACGCGTAGGTCTGGAGTGCCACCTGGTAGCCGGTCTGGCGCGTCTGGAAGTCCGAGATCGCCGCCGTCAGGTCGAGGTCCTCGGCATTCGATTGCTCGATCTTCCCGCTTGTGGCCGCTGCCTCGTGGCGGGCCGCGACGTTGTCGATCCGGGTCAGCGCCTCGCCGGCGGCCGAACGAGACAACGAGAGTCGCGCGAGCAGCGCATCGACGTCGCGCAGGCTCGTGCTCGTCGTCTGCGCAATCGCGCCGGCGCTGCGCATCGGCGTCGCCAACTCGTTGGCCGCTGCGTCGAGCGCATCGAACACACTGAGCGTCGGGGTCGAGGGAACGATATCGAACTCGTCGCCGTCGGCCGGCGCGCCGCTGACTGAAAATGCCATGCCATCGATCGCGATCGCCTGCCCAGGCACGTAGGCGACATCGGTGAGCGGCGTCGATGCGCCGTCTTTCAACACGCTGTAGGTCGTCGCACCGCCCGAGATGCTGAACTGCAGGCTGTAGTTCGAACCGGTGAGCGCGCTGGGGTCCGTCACACGACCGGCATCGATCCAGCCGCTGCCGCCAGACGTCACGACGCGCGTCTCGAAGACGCCATTGCCGCTGGGCGCGGCGAGCCATGCGGCGTCGCCGTCCATCGTCATCGGCAGGCTGTCGCCACGCACCGCGTTGATCGCGCCGCGCGTGCCGACGTATTGCACGCCCCCCGCGGCATCGAGAAACGGTGGGGTGGCCGATCCCTGACCGCCGAACAGATAGCCGCCCGCGCCGTCACTGCGATTGGCCACCGCGAGCAACTGATCGCGCAGACCGCGGATCTGATCAGCGAGCACCTTGCGCTGGCTGTCGTCGTAGCCGGCGTTGCCACTCGCGACAAGCGCCTCGCGCACCTGTTGCAGCAATTCGCCGGCGTCGCCGAGCGCGGCTTCGGTCTGCGTCATCGCGTTGCGGCTCGCGTCGGCTGAACGAGTGCCCGCTTCGGCACGCGCGACGCTGGCGAGTGCACGCTCGGCGCGCGCAGCGTTGATCGGGTCATCGCTTGCGCGCATCACGCGCTTGCCGGCAGTCATCCGCAATTGCGCGTCGCTCAGCTCGACCTGGCGCTGCGTCAGGCGATCGATCGTCGTGTCGTACTGGTGGGCCGTGCTCAATCGGATCATGACTAGCCTTGCGTCATCTGCAACAGGGTGTCGAACACCGATTGCGCCACCTGCAGCATCTTGGCCGCCGCCTGGTAGCTTTGCTGGTACTGGATCAGTCGTGCTGCTTCCTCGTCGAGATTGACGCCCGACGTATCGAGCTGGCGCGCCTGGGCGTCGCTCGCGACGGCAGCAGACATGCGCGCCGCGCCGTCCGCACCTTGCACCCGCACGCCGACCTCGCCGAGCGCGGACGACCAGGCGTCGGTCACGGTGTTGCCGCCGACGAGCGCGGCGTCGCGCAGAGCAACCATGGCGAGCGCATTGCCGTTGCTCATCGCGGGCACGGCCGTCGGATCGACTGCGATCAGATCGCCGTCGGCCGGCGTGCCGTTGACGGAGACCTCCCACAACAGGTTCCCGCCACCGTCGGTGTACCCGATCGGCTGACCGGCGACGAAAGGCTGCGCCGCACCGAAGGTGGTGCCGCCGTCGTCGCTGAGCGCATAGCTCGTCGCGCCGGTCGAGGGATCGACGTTGAATTTGACGACTGCGTTCACCGGTGCCGCAATGGGCATTCTGACGTCGAGCGATGCGATCGTCGCTGTGCCGGTGTTCGACACGCCGAGCGTCGCCGTGACCGGCGATGCGGCGGCGATGCCGCGCGGGTCGTCGAACGCGCGTTGCATGTTGATCGCCGCCGCGGCGACCGGCTGCAGTCGGAAGCGGTCACCGGCGACGGCAGTGCCGCTCGCAAGCTGGATGTTCATGCCATCGACCGTGACGCCGGCGGCAAGCGCAGCGGGCGTGAATGTCTGTGGCGCGTCCATGCTGCCAAGGCGCGTCAGCGTGTAGTTGCTGCCGTCGAAGCGCAGTTCATAGTCGCTCGCCTGCAGTTGCGAGGCGTCTGCCGTTGCGACCGTGACGGCCGCGTTGCCGACGTTGGTGGTCGCCGTCTGCACGCGGGGCGCGCCGATCGTGAACAGATCCTGCCCCGGCCGCCCGGTAGGCGAGGTGATGTCCAGACCGAGTCGCTGCTGCTCGTTGACCGCACCGCCGAGCGACGCCGCCATCTGTCCGACCAGGTTGCGCGCATCGCGCAGGTCCTCGTTCTGGAATCGCAGCAGACCCGCGATCGAGCCGCCGGCGACCATGCTGTCGGGCACGAGGCGGTTCTTGCTGCCGTCGCTGATGCCCACGTGCAACTGCGTCGAGTCGAAGGGATCGGCCATCGGCACGAGGGTCGACGCGTCGCCACCCAGCACGAGGCGTTGACCACCGCCGATGAACAGATTGAGCGATCCATCGCCGGCCGCGATCGTGGTCACCTGCATGTACTTGCCGATCTCGGCCACGGCCTGGTCGCGCTGGTCGAGCAGGTCGTTGGGCGTATGGCCAGTCGCAACCGCTGTGGCGATACGCTCGTTGAGACCCGCGACCGTCTTCGCGAGTGCGTTGACGGCCTTGATCGAGGTCTGCATGTCCGCGTGCACGCCGGCTTGCAGATTCGAGATCTGGTCGCCCACGGCACGAAACGACGCCGCCAGATCGCCCGCGCTTGCGATCGCCACCTGGCGCGAAGCGGAGTCCTGCGGCCGGCTGGCGACATCGACAAAGGCGTTGAGCAGCTGCCCGCTTTGGTAGCCGAGCCCCGCTTCGCCGGTGCCGAACAATTGTTCGAGGCGCCGCAATTGCTCCAGCCGCGTGCCATCCGCGGAGGCGATCGATTGAGTGAGCGTCGCTTCGCGGGTCAGGAATTCGTTGTGCGCGCGGGTCACCGTCGTCACGTCCACGCCCTTGCCGAAGAATCCCATGCCGCTGTACTGGCCGGACGATGCCGCGAGCTCGACCTGCTGGCGCGAATAGCCCGCCGTGTTGGCGTTCGCGATGTTGTTCCCGGTCGTTTGCAAGGCGGCATAGCTCGCCGACATCGCACGCGTACCGATGGACATCAAGGCGGAGTTGGACATCGCAGTCTGCCGAATCAGGCCGCCATGCGCTGCACGCGCAAGGTGGTGTTGATGACGCGCGCGAGCTTGTCGGCATAGGCCGGATCGGTCGCGTAGCCCGCCGCCTGCAGGCCTTGCGCGAAGCTCTGTGCATCGCCGCCGCTTGCGAGAACCTGGCTGTAGCGGCTGTTCCCATTCATGAGCCGCGCATAGTCGCGAAACGAATCGGACGCCGACGCATAGGCGCGAAAGCGCTGCACTGTCTTCCTGGCCTGGCCGTCGACGTACTCGGTCGTCGTGACCTCCGCGACAGCGCCCTTCCAGCCGGCGCCGGCCTTGATGCCGAACAGGTTGTTCGCCGTGCTGCCGTCGGCATTCTTGATCTCGCGCTGGCCCCAGCCCGATTCGTGCGCCGCCTGCGCGAGCATGAAGGTGGCCGGGATGCCGGTCGCGGCTTGCGCCTCTTGCGCTGCCTCGCGGTGCGTCTGCACGAAGGCAATCTGTCGCTGTTGGCCGTTGAGGGCGGTGAAGTCCGCTGCACGCGCTGTGCCGCTCACCGGCTTTGCCGCCGCCGACGCAGACGCGGGTGCGCCCATTTGGCGCTCGAGCTGGCGCGCAATCAGATCGGAGAGGCCGCCAGGCATGCCCGTCATCTGGGTTGCGAACTGGGTGTCGAGCATGTCCGACCCGAGCTTCGTACCGGCGTTGTCGAGCATGCCGGAGGCGAGCGTCGCCTGGCGCATGCTCTTCATCAACTCCTGCATGAAGATCGCCTCGAACTGCTTGGCGGCTTCCTTGACGGCGGCGCGCGGATCGGTCGCCGCGCGGGCTCGCAGCGCGTCGGTCGAGACCACCGCGTTCGCCGCCATCAGATGACCTCTATTTCCGCGTTCAGCGCGCCGGCCGACTTCATTGCCTGCAGGATGGCCAAAAGGTCCTGTGGCGTCGCCCCGAGAGAATTGAGCGCCTTGACGACGTCGGCAAGCTTGGCGCCCGCCGGCATCTGGATCACCGCACCCGGCTGGGCCTTGATCGATATGTCGGCCTGCTCGCTGGTGACGGTGCGTCCGCTTGAAAACGGCCCCGGCTGGCTCACGATCGGTGTCGAACTGATGACGACGGCGAGGTTGCCGTGCGCAACGGCACACGCCGCGAGCGTGACAGCCTCGTTCATCACGATCGAGCCGGTGCGCCCGTTGAGAACGATCTTGGCCGATGGCGGCGCCAGTTCGAGCTGCAGGTTCTCGACGTCGGCCATGAAGGCGACGCGTGCATCGGCAGACTGCGGCACCCGCACGCGGACGCTGCGCCCATCCAGCGCCTGCGCGACGCCGTCGCCCATCTTGCGATTGATGGCGCGCGCGACTTCGCGTGCGGTGTTGAAATCGCTCGCGCTCAGGTCGAGTTGCAGCGAGTCGCCCTGCACGAGCGGCGTCGGCACACTGCGCTCGACGGTCGCGCCATCGGGCACGCGCCCGGCGTTCAGGCTGTTGACCTGCACCTTCGAGCCGCCCGCCGCGGCGCCCGCGCCGCCGACGAGCAGATTGCCCTGCGCCATGGCATAGATCTGGCCATCGGCGCCGCGCAGCGGCGTCGAGATCAGCGTGCCACCGCGCAGCGACTTGGCGTTGCCCATCGACGAGACGGTGATGTCGATCGTCTGCCCGGGTCGCGCGAAGGCTGGCAGTTGCGCCGTCACCATCACTGCGGCAACGTTCTTCAGCTGCATGTTCGTGCCCTGCGGCACGGTGACGCCGTTCTGCTGCAGCAGCGCGATCATGCTTTGCGGCAGGAAGGGGACGCCGGTGCTCGAGTCCCCCGTGCCGTCGAGCGCCATCACGAGGCCGTAACCGACGAGCGCGTTGCTGCGCACGCCCTGCACCGTTGCGACCTCCTTGACGCGCATCGCCTGCGACGGCATCGGCCACCAGAGCGCGGCGCTCGCGGCGAGCGCGCCGAGGGTGACGATCCAGCGGATCAAGCGGTCGGTCGGGTGCATGGGTGGCGGTGCGGCGCGCAAAGGTGGGAGCGCCTTGATTCTGTGGCGCGCTAGAACGGCGCAATGCTCAAAAAGACGCGCGACAACCAGCCAATTCCCTGCGCCTCGGCCGCCTGCCCGCGACCGCGGTGCTCGATGCGCGCATTGGCGATCTGCGCGGACGCGACGATGTTGCCGGGTTGAATCATCAGCGGATCGACCTGGCCTGAAAAGCGCAGCACATCGACGTTGGCGTTGACGCCGATCTGCTTTTCGCCCGCGATCACGAGGTGGCCGTTGGGCAGCACCTCGACGACGCTCGCGTTGATCGTGCCGTTGAAATTGTTGGCGGTGTCGGTGCTGCCCTTGCCGGCGAAGGTGTTGTCGGAGGAGCCGGCGGCGGACGCGCGGTTGAACGAGTTGAGCGAAAACGCCGGCAGCGCGGTGACCGAGCCTTCCATCTTTCCGCTCTTGTCGACCGAGCTGTTGGACTTCTGGCTCGCGCTGACGCGCTCGACGATCATCACCGTCAGCGTGTCACCGACCATGCGGGCGCGGTAGTCCTCGAACAGCGGGCGGTACTGGCCGGACTGGAAGATCGCGCCGTTGCTCGCGACCGGCGCCGGGCGCGGCAGCACACGCACTTCGGTCGGCTGCGCGATGTCGACCGGCGGTGGATTGTTCAGGGCCTGGCAGCCGGAAAGCACGACTGCAGCTGCGAACAGCGCGGCGCGCACGAGAAGCGAAGCGGGAGAATTCATGACAATTGCTCAGAGCTGGCCGAGCTTTTGCAACATCTGATCGGAGGTCTGGATCGCCTTCGAATTGAGCTCGTAGGCGCGCTGCGTCTGGATCATCGAGACGAGTTCCTCGACGACATTGACATTGGAGGTCTCGACGAAGCCCTGCTGCACCGAGCCCATTCCGTTGAGCCCCGGCGCGCCCGCGCTCGGCGTTCCCGACGCCGAGGTTTCGGTGAAGATGTTCTGCCCCTTGGGTTCCAATCCGGCCGGATTGACGAAGCTCGCGAGCTGGATCTGGCCGAGGCTTTGCGGCGCCGTCTGGCCCGACAGAGTCGCGCTCACGGTGCCGTCGGGCGCGATCGTCACGCTTTGGGCGCCGACCGGAATCGTGATGCCGGGTTGCACCTGGTAGCCGTTGTTCGTCACCAGCACGCCTTGCGCATCGACCTGGAACGAGCCGTCGCGCGTGTAGCCGACCGTGCCGTCCGGCATCTGCACCTGGAAGAACCCGTTGCCGCGCACCGCGAGGTCCAGCGAGTTGCCGCTTTGCTGCAAGTTGCCCTGCGAGAAATTGCGCGCCGTTGCGACCGCACGCGTGCCCAGGCCCACTTGCAGCCCGGTCGGCAGGGTCGTCTGCTCCGAGCTGTTGGCGCCGACCTGGCGCAGGTTCTGGTACATCAGGTCCTCGAACACCGCGTGCGACTTCTTGTAGCCGTTGGTCGAGGCGTTGGCGAGGTTGTTCGAGATGGTGTCCAGCTGCGTCTGCTGGGCCTCCATGCCGGTCTTCGCAATCCACAGCGATCGCATCATCAGGTTTCTCCTTCTGCGCCCGCGGGCGCGCGTCTCAGGTGCTCAGCAGTTGCGAGGCCGCCTTCTCGTCGGCCTCGGCGGTCTGCATCAGCTTCATCTGCGCCTCGAACTGGCGTGCGGCGGCGATCATCGCCACCATGTTCTCGACCGGGCTCACGTTCGAGCCCTCGAGCGCGCCGTCCTGCACGCGGGCGAGCGGATCGGCATCGAGCGGGTCACCCCCGATGCCGCGGAAAAGGCCATCGTTGCCGCGTTGCAATGGCGTTTCGGGGGTCACGAGCTTCAACTTGCCGACGATGCTCGACGTGCCGTTGGGCAACCGCGCGCTGACCGACCCGTCGGCAGCGATGGTCGGCTCGCTGTTGGGCGGCAGCTGGATCGGCCCGCCGTCGCTCAGCACCTGCAGGCCGCTGCGGGTGACGAGCGTGCCGTCTGCGCTCAAGTCCAGCGAACCGGCACGCGTATACGCCTCGGTCCCGTCGAGCGCCTGCACGGCGAGCCAACTGTCGCCCTTGACGGCGACGTCCAGGCTGCGGCCGGTGGTCGCGATCGGGCCGGGCGTGTCGCTGTGACCGATCGTCGTTTCGAGCGCGAACACGCGCGTGCTCGCGCCGCTGCCCTGCACCGGCACGGCGCGAAACGCCTGCATTTCGGCGCGAAAGCCTGTCGTCGAAGCATTCGCAAGGTTGTTGGCAAGCGAATCCTGGCGCTGCATGGCCGCCTTGGCCCCGCTCATCGACAGATAGATCATGCGGTCCATTGGGGGCCCTCTTCCGGCGCGATCAGCGCAGGTTGACCAGCGTCTGCAACACCTGGTCCTGCGTCTTGATCGTCTGTGCATTCGCCTGATACAGGCGCTGCGCGGTGATCATGTTGACGAGTTCGCCAGTCAGGTCGACATTGCTTTCCTCGAGTGCGCCGGACTGCAGCACGCCCAGGTTGCCGTCTGCCGGCACACCGAGGACCGGCGTGCCGGAGCTGTAGCTGCGTGCCCAGGCATTGCCGCCCAGCGGCTGCAGGCCCTGAGGATTGCGAAAGTTCGCGAGCTCCAACTGGCCCGCCGGTCGCGACTGGCCGTTCGAGTAGCGCGCCAGCAGCACGCCGTCGTCCTCGACGCTCACGCCAGTCAGCGTGCCGGCCGAGAAGCCGTCCTGCGACAGGCTCGTGACGCCGAACTGCGAACCGTACTGCGACGCGCCGCCCAGATGCAGCGAAACGCCGCTGATCGGCACCGTCTCGGCGCCGACCGAGTTGGTCGTCACCGGAATGTCGATCGAAATGGCCCCCACCGGCGACACGGGCGTACCGCCATCGACCGGGAACTGGATCGTCGTCACCGGCTGCGGCACCGGCGGCGTGCCGCCGTCGTCGAGGATCGATGTGCCGTTGGCCGCAACGTACACGTTCCAGTTGTCGGTGCCCGTTTTCTGGAAGTAGTAGGTCAGCGCGACGTCTTGCCCCTTGGCGTCGTAGATCGTCATCGAGGTGGCGTTGTTGTAGGTCGTTGCGTCGCCAAAGTCGATCATCGGGCCCGAGGGCGGCAAGGTCGCGGCGGCGCGTGCGTCGAGGTTCATCTCGACATCGATGCGCGAGGTGGAGTTCGGATTGATGCCGGCCGTTGGCAGCTGGATCGGCGAGGCCTGCCCTGGCTGCACGACGCCTTGCGCGTTGGCCGGATAGCCCATCAGCTTTTGCAGCTGGTTGTTGACGACGTAGCCGTCCTTGTCGAGCTTGAACTGACCGTTGCGGGTGTAGAGCACCTGGTTGCTCGTGTCGCGCACCTGGAAGAAGCCGGCACCGTTGATCGCGAGGTCCATCGGATTGCCCGTGCTCGTGATGCTGCCCTGCGTGAACTGCTGCGACACCGCGCCAACGCTGACGCCGATGCCGGCGCCGGTCGATCCCGCGCCGTTCATCGCCGTCGCGTACATGTCGGCGAACTCGGCGCGCGAGGACTTGGCGCCGATCGTGTTGGCGTTGGCCACGTTGTTGCCGATGACCTCGAGGTTCTTGCTCGAAGCGTTCAGACCGGAGAGACCTTGCTGGAAGCTCATGTGGGATCCTTGTGGGGTTGAAGGACTGAATCAGTCGCCGGAAATCAATTGAAGGACTTGACGTTCGCGTAGGGCACGCTGCCGCTGCGTGCGAGTTCGAGCATCAGCGCATCGCCACCCATGCTCACGGCGGCGACCCGGTCGCGCATCAGCGGCGTCACGTTGCGCTCCAGCGCGCCGCTCTTGGCGACGACGCGAAACTTGAGGCCGCTGCTGTCGTCGGCGGTGCCGGAAGGCCAGGCGAAGCTGTGCAGCCCATCGGACTGCGCGCCAAGGTTGATCGTGTCGGCGACCTGACCGTTGGCGGCGAGGATCTCGACCTTCACGCTGTCGGCCGGGCCCGAGAGATCGAAACCGCCTTGGGCGTAGCCGTCGGTGATCGCGAGCAGGTTGCCGGGGACGATGACGTCGTGGCCGACGAGACCCGCACCCTGCAGCGCCTGCATCTGCACGAATTGGCTGGACAGGCCCTGCACGGTCGTGTTGAGCTTCTCGATGCCGGTCACGGTGTTGATTTGCGCCATCTGGCTCGTGACCTGGGCGTTGTCCATCGGGCTGAGCGGATCCTGGTTCTGCATCTGCGCGACGAGCAGCTTCAGGAAGCGGTCGGCGCTCCCGGCATCCGACGATGTGGTGGTTGCTGCCGTTTCGGTGGCGGAAGACGTCTGGCTGACAGAGGAGACGGTCATGGCGTGCCTTGGGTGGAAATGTCGTTGGCGGGGTCAGTCGGCGCGCGCGCCTAGGACTGACCCATCTGCAGCGTCTTTTGCAACAGCGTCTTGGCGGTGTTCATGACGTCGATGTTGTTCTGGTAGGAACGCGAGGCCGAGATCATGTTGACCATCTCCTCGACCGGATTGACGTTCGTGTAGGTCACGTAGCCGTCGGCATCGGCCTGCGGGTGCTTCGGGTCATGCACGCGGCGCCCGGGTGTCTGGTCCTCGGTGATCTGCGACACCTCCACACCGGCCGCGCCGTCGGGCTGACCCGCGTTGCCCATCAGCAGCGTCTGGAACACCACTTGGCGCGCCTTGTAGGCCTGGCCGTCGGGACCGGCCACGGTGTCGGCATTCGCAAGATTGCTGGCAACGACGTTGAGGCGTTGCGCCTGCGCGCTGACGGCGCTGCCCGAGACGTTGAAGATCGAGAACATCGACATGGGGTGAACTCCTGCTGCGGCCGTGCGATCTACTGACCGGTGATCGCGCTCGTCATCGTGCGCACATGGCCGTTGATGAAGCGCAGCGTCGCCTCGTAGCGCAGCGCGTTGTCGGCAAAGCTCGCACGCTCGCGGTCCATGTCGACCGTGTTGCGATCGAGGTTCGTCTGGCTCGCCGTTGCGTAGACCAGATCCGGGCCGGCGCCAGCGGCGGTGCTCGCGGCAATGTGGCCCGGCTGCGTCGCGGCCAGCGTGCGCGCGGCGGGCAGACCGCCGGTGGCGCGCTGCAGGGCTTGCGCAAAGTTCATGTCACGCGACACGTAGCCGGGCGTGTCGGCGTTGGCGATGTTGCTCGCGAGCAGCCGCTGCCGCTCAGAGCGCAGCGTCAGCGCCTGGGCCTGAAAGTCGAGCGTGTCGGTGAGGCGGTTCAACATGCTGCCGGTCCTTGGTGGGCGGCCTGGGAAAGGGTCCGCGTCGGGGCATTGTTGGTCGGCGCCGCGGCGAACATAAGCGCGAACAAGAGGCGCAATCGCCGCCAATTCACGGCCTTGAGAGCGCGGCCGACAACCTACAGTGGCTGGGTGGCATACACCCGCATCGCGCCCCCGGATCGCTCGCACCGCCTGCGAGACGACCTGCGCCTGTTGCTCGCCTGGCTCATGCTGGCGCTCGTTGCGCTCGGCCTGATCGCCATGGCTGGCCCGGCGTTCTCCGCCGAGCCGGCCGCGCAGGCCGTCTCGCCCGCCGAAGAGTCCGCGGCCAGCCTCGGCGCCGCGATCGCGCAACAGGCACGTCAGTTCGCACTCGACAGTGGCGCCCTGCCCGGCATGCGGCTCGAAATCGAGGTCGGCGCGCTCGACCCGCGGCTGCGCCTGGCGCATTGCGAGCGCATCGAACCCTATCTGCCGAACGGCACCCGCCTGTGGGGGCGCACCCGGATCGGTCTGCGCTGCACCCAGGGCGTGACGCCCTGGAACGTCTACCTGCCGCTGATCGTCAAGGTGTTCGGCCCTGGCGTCACGAGCGCGGCGGCGTTGCCGGCCGGTACGGTGCTGACGGCTGCGGACTTGCAGACCGCCGAGGTCGACCTGGCAGATCGTGGCACCGCCATCGTCAAGCTCGATGATGCCGTCGGCCGCACCCTGGCGCGGCCGCTGACCCCCGGCCAGAGCCTGCGCAGCGCCGACCTGCGCCGACGCCAATGGTTTGCCGCCGGCGAGACGGTGCAGATCTCCGCGGTCGGCACGGGCTTTCGGGTCAGCGCCGAAGGCCAGGCCCTCGGCCCCGGCATCGAGGGCCAAGCGGCGCGCGTGCGCACCGAAAGCGGGCGCATCGTCGTCGGCCAGCCGGTCGCAGAACGGCGGATCGAGATCGACTTGTAACGATGACCTCGCCGGCGTCGAATTCCCGCCGAGGCCCTAAAGTCGTCGCGAATGAGTCCGATACAGCCTGCATGTTGATGGCGCGCACCGTGCGTCACCCTCGCGAGCGGCAGTGCCGCCGTCAGGGCATCGACACGGCTCGGGCGACACGAAGGAGCACGCCATGAAAATAATCAATCCGCTTCCGGCCATACTGGAACAGGCACCGAGCGCCCCCGCGGCGCGCGCGCCCGCCGAAGACGCGCCGAAGGCAGCGCCTGGTTTGCTCAACCCGCAGGGTGCGAAGGTCGAACTCTCGTCCACCGCGGCGAGCCTGCGCACGACCGCGGCACCGGCCGAACTGGACGCGGCGAAGGTCGAGCGCATCACGCAAAGCATCGCCGAGGGACGCTTCAAGGTGAACGCCGAGGTGATCGCCGACAAGCTGATCGCCAATGCGCAGGAGTTGCTCGGCAAGGTCCAACGCTAGGCGCCTGTGAACAAATCCGACACCCCCGGCCCCGCCCCGAAGGCGGACGCCGAACTCGAATCCACGCTCGCTGCCGTCGAGGCGCGTCTCACCGCACTCGGCGTCGCGCTGCTCGAAAGCAATGCACCCGAGATCGACGCGCAGGCCAGCGAACTGCATCGTGCGCTCGCGCGTGCGGTCGAGCACTTCTCGCACGCCGCCCGCAATGGCGCGCTGCCTGCACCGCTGCGCGAGCGGCTGATGCGCGCAAGCAGCCAGGTTGCAGCGCAGCGCGAGTCCTTCGCGCGCGCTACCGCCGCCCTCGATCGGGCGATCGACGTGCTGATGCCGAGCGAAGCGCCCGCGCTCTACTCGGCACAAGGCGCGGCCGAGCGCAGCCGTCGCGGCGGCAGTCTCCAGGCCTGAACGGTCACGCCGCCTTTGGCGCGTGCAGCGTGCGATGCGCAGAAGCGTTTCCCTTGCCGTTGCGCGCTCGTTGAACAACACATGCGCCGGGGCAGCTGCCCACGCGTTGCAGTCAGTCGCGGGCTGGAATCGAGCTCACGCTTGCGGCCATAAGCGGGTGCTCGCGGACGCCCGCTATGGAGTCGTCCAGCCTGGGAAGAGCCAATCACGGTCATCGAGTAACTTGCTGGGAAGCTTTACCCACGCACTGGCTTGCTCGCACGACAGCGCACGCCTGGCACACGGCGGGCGGCCGAGATCAATGTGCTCTTGAGCATGGTCTGACTCCGGAGTTGGACGTGTGGCGATCGAAGCTCCGACCGTGCCGCTACTGTACCCAGCCCCGCTTGAACCAAGCCTGAACGATGTGTTCATGCCGCGTTCATGCGCGAGCGCAGATGATGCAAGCACGGCACAACACCGCGCCGCATGACTTGCTCACAAGGACGCCCACCATGAACCACGATCTCAAGAACTTCATCATCACGGTCGTCACGCGCGCCGTGCTGCCGACCTTGTTGCTGGTGGCTGCGGTGTCCTTCATCACCAATCCCTACACGCTGGGCCATCACCCCGGGGAGGCAGCAGCGTCGCCGCCAGCAGCGGCCAGGCACATGACTTGAAGGAGATCGAGTCTCTCGTGCCAGCACGTTCTCGCTGGCGCTACCGCTTGCGCGAGGTCCGCGCTGCTGCGCTTCTTGGGCATCTCTTGGAAGCGCATCCATCACGGCGTTGAAATGGAAGCGGGAGGACCAGGGCGCCGAATGAGCATGACCTTACACAGGTGCAACGGCGGCATCATGGCCAGGCCAGCCGCCAGCGCAGCAAGCCATTGCAGCGGTGTCAGGGGAAGGAAGCCGAAGTTCCGTGCGAGCCAGGGAATCGCCGTGACAGCCAGCAGCGCCAGCAGCGTGCAGGCCAGGACCCAGCGGCTCACAGGCGTGAGCCCCGCGCCCAGGCTGCGCCAATCGGTACGGGCCGTGCGGCTGGGCAGGATCAGCGCCGCATTGGCGCTGACCAGCGCCACGAAGGCGGCGGTGCTGGCCATGCCGCCTGGCATCGCGACGCGCAGCAGAACTGCATAGACGCCCACCACCATGGCTGTCACCAGGCCCCCTTGCAGCAGGCTCTGCGTGACGTGCGTCGTCGTCAACAGCGCGGCACCGGAGGGGCGCGGCGGCTGATGCATCAGGTCCGGGTCACTGTCCTCGGCCTCGAACACCAGTGAACAGGCCGGGTCGATGACCAGCTCCAGAAAGGCGATGTGCAGCGGCGCCAGCACCAGGGGCAGCCCGAACAGCACCGGCAGCATCGCCAGCCCGACGATGGGTACGTGCACCGCCAGCGTGTAGACCATGGCCTGGCGCAGGTTGGCGAAGGTGCGTCGCCCCGCCTGGATGGCTTGCACGATCGACGCAAAGTCGTCCTGCAGCAGGACCAGCGAAGCAGCCTCGCGCGCCACGTCGGTGCCGCGCTGCCCCATCGCGATGCCGATGTGCGCCGCCTTCAGCGCCGGCGCATCGTTGACGCCGTCCCCCGTCATCGCAACGACCTCGCCGTTGGCCTTCAGCGCCTCGATCAGCGCCAGCTTCTGCTGCGGGCGGACGCGCGCGAAGATATTCACCGCGCCCGCTCGATGCGCCAGCGACTCCGTATCCAGCCGCAGCAAGTCCTCCCCGGTCAGCACCTCGTCGCCGCCGATGCCGGCCTGCTTTGCGATGGCACGCGCCGTGCGCGGGTGGTCGCCGGTGATCATCACGACGCGGATGCCGGCGCGGCGGCACTGCGCCATGGCCTCGGGAACTTCGGGCCGCAGCGGGTCGGCAAAGCCGACCAGGCCGACCCACTCGAAGGCAAAGTCGTGCTGCACGCCGGGCCAGTCCTGATCGGTTCGGTGCGTGGCACGCGCGACGCCCAACACGCGCAGGCCGCGGTCGGCCAACCTTGCCGCGTGGGCCATGATGCGTTCGCGCCGGGCGTCCGGCAGATGGCACAGCGCCGCCACGGCTTCGGGCGCTCCCTTGCTCGCCACGACGTCGTGCGGCTCCGTCCCGCTGCGCCAGAGGTGGCTCATGGCCAGCAGCTCGGGCGACAGCTCGTACTCGCGCGCCAGTGTCCACTGGGGATGCAGGTGCTCGGTGCCGTCCAGGTGAACGGCCGCCAGGCGATGCAGCGCCTGCTCCATCGGGTCATGCGGCTCGGTTTCGCTGGCCAGCAGCGCGACCTCCAGCAAGGCGTGGAAGGTCTCGGGCAATTCGCCGGGCGGCAGGCTCTCGGTGTCGAGGTCCTCGCCGTCGATGGCCAGCGCCGCCACGGCCATGCGGTTGCGGGTCAGGGTGCCGGTCTTGTCCACGCACAGCACCGTGGTCTGGCCGAGCGTCTCGATGGCGTTCAGCCGCCGCGTCAGCACCTGCTGGGCCGCCAGCCGGCGTGCGGCGAGCGCAAAGAAGACGATCATGATGACCGGGAACTCCTGCGGCAGCAGGCCCATGGCCAGCGTGATGCCGGCCAGCATCGCCTCGAGCCAGCCGCCGCGCAGCAGCCAGAACAGCGCCATCAGGGCCAGGCTCAGCATCAGCGCGATGACCACGAGCCGACGCGTGAGCCTGGCCACTTCATCGCGCAGCGGTGAGGCCGCCAGGGTGATGGTCTGCAGCGACACGCCGATGCGCCCCATCTCTGTCTGCCGGCCCACGGCGTCCACCCGCACCAGGCCCTGACCGCTGACGACCAGCGTGCCGGCGAAGACCCGGCCCGTGCCTGCCTGCTTGGGCACGGCCTCGGACTCTCCGGTGAGCATCGACTCGTCGGTGGCCAGTTCATGCGCCTGCAGGAGCACGCCGTCCGCTGGCACACGGTCACCTTCGGCCAGAAGCAACACGTCTTCGCGCACCACCTCGCGGCCCGGGACGCGAACGGCCTGTCCGCCACGGAGGACCAGCGCGCGTGGGCTGGACAGGTCGCGCAGGGCATCCAGGGCCTTGTCGGTGCGGCGCTCCTGCAGCGCGGTGATGCCCATGATGATGAAGACGAAGCCGAGCAGGATCAGAGCCTCGCGCGTATCGCCCATCGCCAGATAGATCGCGCCGGCCCCCAGCAGCAGACCGAACATCGGCTCGCGCAGCACCTCCCAGGCGATGTCGCGCAGCGTGCGCCGCTGGCTCAGCCCCAGCTCGTTGGGGCCTTCGTCGCGAAGGCGAGCGGCCGCCAACGCGGGATCCAGGCCGGTCTCGGCCTGCGGTGCGTCAGCAGACATGCCGCTCGCTCAAGCGGCGCAACAGGGATGGTTTCGAAGGCATGGGCCTGCAAGTCTGCGCCTTCTGCATGAAGCGGTCTGTGCGCTGGGTGCCCCTGGCAGGAAGTGGCAGGGGCTCAGTCATCGTCGTCATGATGGCGGTCAGAGCCCTGCTGGGTCATGCCCTGGGCCGGGATCAACCCTTGTGGCGACTGCTGCCACTGCCAGCTGATGAAGGCCAGCACGGCAGCCAGCAGCAGGCCGGCCAGCCAGGCGTGGTTGTGCTTGACGAGGTCGGGCCCGGCGCCCTCCGTACGGCCCGTCAGCATCGGCAGCGCCTGGTTCCGGCGCCGCAGCAGGCTGATGGCGACGATCAGGCCGATGTGGGCCAGCACCACGGCCAGGAAGGCGTTGCCGAAGAACTCGTGCACGTCTTCCAGCCAGTCTCCGCCCAGGAAGTTGCCCCAGTCGTTGTAGGTGCCGTAGCCACTGAGCGTGAGCGGGACCACGAGCACCAGCAGTGCCAGAACCGCCAGCGCCATCAGCAGGTTCTGCCCTTGCCGCCAGTTGATGCTGAGTACCTTGCCCGTCCTCAGCCCCTGCGCCGCCGATCGCAGCCAGGCCGGTGCACTGGTGAGCTTGCGCAGCATCAGACCCAGGCCCGCTTGGCGGGGACCGAGCAGTCCATAGAGCACCCGAAACGCCAGCAGGCCCGCGAGCGTGTAGCCGAGCGTGACGTGCAGCGCGCGCCAGCGCTCACCATCGGCCGTGATGTAGGCGCCCAGGAAGCTCAACGCGAAGAGCCAGTGGAACATGCGCGTAGGTGCATCGATGACGCGTCGCTGGGGCGCGTCGCCAGCGCGAGAAGGCGCCGTGGCGGCGGGTTGGAAGGCGGGTGCTGTTTGCATCGTGGATCTCGCTCGTGTGCAGTCGTACGTCGGTCGTCGGGTCAGTCGTTGAAGCTGCGGCGCATCCGCGCGTCCATGCCCGCCGGGTACCTTCAGGTTGTCGTCGTCGAAAACACCGCGATCGGCCGCGGTGTGGCAAGCCGCGCAGTTCGCAGCACTCTTGACGCTGGCCAGCTTCCAGACCGCCGGATCGATCTTCCGGTGCTTGCGTTCGAACCAGGCGGAGCGCGTGATGCGGTCCTGCGGAGGTTCTTCGTTCACACGCTTGTAGGTGCCGGCATGGGCCTGCAGCCAGCCGTTGATCTGCTGCACCGTGGCGGCATCGAGGCTGGCATCACTGCCGTAGTGCTTGTCCAGGCCACCCATCAGGCGTTGCCAGGACCGCGCAGGCAGCAGGCCCGGCGGATAGGCCAGGTGACAGGAGGCACATTCCTGCGTGTAGGCAGCAGGGGCGTTCGGGGGCATCAGCCGGCCGCCATCGGCATAGGCATCGGAAACGGCGAACGAGCCTGCGATCAGGGCGAGCGAGGCCAGCGCCCAGCGAGCTGGGGTCCAGGTGCGGTTCATGGCCTGAGTCCGATCAGGTAGGCCAGCACGTCGGCTTTCTCTCCAGCGCTGCACTCGCGCTGCAGAACGTCCTTGCAGTTGCGGCGGAACCACTTGTCGACCTTGGCGGTGTCTGTGAAGACCTTGGGGTTGGCCGCAGGGGCCATCGGGTCGATGGACTTGCCCGTGCTGGCATGCTTCCCCGGCTGGGTGGGCGGGTTGCCGTGGCAGGACGCGCAAGACCACTCGCCGCCTTGGCGGCTGGTGAAGAACACCCGGCCGCGCTCGGCCTGGCCGGGCGTGGCGGCCTGCGCGCTGAAGCGTTCGAGCTGCTGGGCTGGCGACGTGTCGGCCGCCTGCGCTGTGCCCTGCAGCAGCACCAGGCAGGCCGAGGCGGCCAAGCCAGACTGGCCTGCATCGCATCGATTGCAGCATCGAGATGAACGTCTTGGGGATCATCGGGGGCTCCATGCCTTGACCCGCAGCACGGGTCGGTGGAGCCATTCTTCGTCGAGCTCCATGAACCGACCCTGAAGGGTTCGTTCATCCGCGGTTCAGATTCGCTCGCCGACAATCCGGCCGTGCATGCCCTTCGCCCGATCACCCACAGCAGCCGCCACGCTCGTCTGAGGATCGCGCTGGCCTCGCTGTTGCTGGTCGGGCTGGCACAGCCATCGGCATGGGGCAGCGACAGCGGTGACCATGAGCGAGCGCGCGCAGCGGTGGAAGCCGGCCAGGTCCTGCCGTTGCCGACCCTGCTGGAACGGTTGCGGCGCACGCATCCGGGCCAGGTGCTCGAGCTGGAGCTCGAGCGCGACGACGGACGCTGGATCTACGAGATCAAGCTGCTGCGGGCCAACGGTCAGTTGCTGAAGCTCGACGTGGACGCCGCCACGGCGCAGGTGCTGCAGGTCAAGCGCAACGAGGGTGACAAGGACGGACGAAAGGCGGAGCGTGACCCGGCCCGCCAGGTCACGCCTTCCAAGGAGCCTCCCAAATGAAGCACATCCGCGTGCCGGGAGCCGCATGAGAGTCCTGCTTGTCGAAGACGATCCGACATTGCGCGCGCAGCTGCGCGCCGGGCTGCACGAGGCCGGCTATGCGGTGGACGAAGCCGACAACGGCCGCGACGGTCACCACCTCGGCGCCAGCGAAGCCTTCGACGCGGTGATCCTCGATCTGGGTTTGCCTGTGCTCGACGGCATCAGCGTGCTCAAGCGCTGGCGCGAATCCGGTCTGACATTGCCGGTGCTGATCCTGACGGCGCGCGACAGCTGGCACGAGAAGGTCGCCGGCATCGACGCGGGTGCCGACGACTACCTGGCGAAGCCCTTCCACATGGAGGAGCTGCTGGCGCGCGTGCGCGCACTCATCCGCCGTGCGCAGGGTCTGGCGTCGCCGCTGCTGCAGTGCGGGGCCCTGACGCTGGACACCCGCAGCAACCGCGTCACGCTGAACGGGCAGCCGGTGACCCTGACCAGCCACGAGTTCCGGTTGCTCGCCTACCTGATGCACCGCCCGGGCAGCGTTGTGTCGCGTACCGAGCTGACCGAACACCTGTACGCGCAGGACTTCGACCGGGACTCCAACACCATCGAGGTGTTTGTCGGCCGCCTGCGGCGCAAGCTGCCCCCGGACACCATCGAGACGGTTCGTGGCATGGGCTACCGCCTGGTGACGCCGCTTTGAAGCACGGGTCCGGCCGCCATTGGACGCGATCGCTGCGTTTTCGGCTGCTGGCGGCTACGCTCGTCGCCCTGGCAGTGGCGCTGGTGCTGGCGGGCCTGCTGCTGTCCAGCTTGTTCCGCGACCATGTCATGCGCCAGTTCAGCCAGACGCTGACCGCGCAACTCGACCAGATCACGGCGAGGCTGGAATTCGACGCCGCTGGGCAGCCTCAGATCGATTCGCAGGCCCTGAGCGACCCGCGGTGGTCGCGCCCCTACTCGGGCTTGTACTGGCAGGTTGACGGCGCAGGTCAGGTGCAGCAGCGGGGTGCGCTGCGGTCACGATCGCTGTGGGACGCCGCGCTGTCACTGCCCAATGATGTGCTGGCCGACGGCGTGGTGCACGTGCACGAAGGCACCGGGCCCGACGGCGCGGCACTGCTGATGGTGGAGCGCACCGTCAAGCGCGATCGTGGTGGGGATGGCGGTGCTGATGACGCAGTCGGCACGTCCTGGCGTCTGACCGTCGCGGCCGACCTGCGCGAGACCGTGGCCGCCGTGGAGCGCTTCAACGGTGTTCTGGCGGCATCACTGGCGACCTTATTCGTTCTGCTGTGCGCGGCAGCGCTGGCTCAGATCGCCATCGGTCTGGCCCCGTTGCGTGCGCTGCAGCGCACCTTGGCGGGGGTTCGCGCCGGCACATCACCGAAGCTGGACGGTCGGTTCCCATCCGAGGTGCAGCCGCTCGTCGACGACTTCAATGCCGTGCTCGACCGCAATGCCGAAGTCGTGGCACGGGCGCGCACGCAGGCGGGCAATCTCGCCCACGCGATCAAGACGCCGCTGGCCGCCATGTCGCAGGCTGCGGCTGTGGCGCTGCAGCGTCCCGAAACAGGCGCCGAGCTGGCCGCACTGGTCGAAGAGCAGGTGGGCGTTGCACGCCGCCACGTCGACTGGCACCTTGCACGCGCCCGAGCGGCTGCTGCGCAAGGCGTGCCGGGCGCCAGGGTGCCTCTGCAGCCGGTGATCCATGGCTTGCTGCGCGTCCTCGAACGGGTGCACGCGGAACGTGGCATCGCCTTGCGGTGCCTGCCGATGGCGCCTGATCTCGCCTTTGCAGGCGAAGTCCAGGATCTGCAAGAGGTGCTGGGCAACCTGCTCGACAACGCCTGCAAGTGGGCCAGGCAGGAGGTTCAAGTCAGCGCGGCCTTGCTGGGGTCTGGGCCCGGCAGCCGGCTTCAGGTCGTGATCGTCGACGATGGCCCCGGAATCGAGGCAGACCGACGCGAGTCCGTGATGGCTCGGGGCGCGCGACTGGACGAATCGGTGCCCGGCAGCGGATTAGGCCTCGCGATCGTGAACGAGCTCGTTGGCTTGTACGGAGGCAGCGTTCGCCTGCAGGCGGCTCCGACGGGCGGGCTGCGTGTCGAAGTCGAGTTGCCTGGTACTTGAGCGACAGGCTGTCTGACAGTCCCGCAAGGACAGGCCATTTCAGTGAGCGCGCAGGCGAGCGATAGTCACCATCCGATCAGTAGCGCGCCTCAGCCAAGTCAGAATCGTTGATGACGAACTGCGACCGCCGGTGCGGTCGCTGAACGAGAGCAGCCGAGAAGCGATCACACATCAGCCACCTCGGACTTCAATTTGAAGTATCCCGCCTGCAGCTTTGCCAAAGTTCGCCTTCTAGGTCTGCATGAGGGACGCCAGATTCAATGTGCGACCGACAGCAACGGGTCGGGCGCCGCCTATGCCTACCTAGGAGCTTAAGGGCGGCAATTTGCCGAGAGCCGCCAATGACGTGCCACGCGTTCGAACATGACACCGCATCAATCGGTGTTCGGCCCCCGCTTGGGCGCCGCCGCACCCGCCTTGCGCACCGGCTTCAGGAAGTCGAGCGCCAGCTCGAACGAGGCGTTGACGAACGCCAGCAACTGCGCGAACTCGGCATCCGACAGCCCCCGCGCCCGGTCGTGCGCGCGATAGATGTTCGCGAACTCGCGCTCGCGCGCGCCCTGAACGACGAGCTTGCCGATGCCGAGCGCCTCGAGCGCCTTCCAGATCTCCGGGTTGTAGGCGCGTGTGAACTGCATGACGAAGGTCACCGGGTCCTTGCGCCCCAGCACCGACGCCGCGCGCAGGATCAGCTCGAACGGCATTGCCATCTTGCCGCTCTCGATCAGTTCCAGATCGGTCGCGTCCGACAGGCCGAGCGCACGTCCCAGATCCTGCACGGTGAGCCCTGCCGTCTGGCGCAGATCGTGCAACAGCGAGCCGGCCTTCTCCACTGCCGCCTTGTGCTGCGGCTTCGACAGGCGGGCCTTGGCAAGCGTCACGCCGATATCGGTCGCCGTGCCCGCCATGCCGAGCACCGATTCGGTCCATGACTGGAGCTGACGAGCGAGCGCCTTCAGCGCGTTCGGCGCGATCGCCGCGGCCGGCGGCAATTCGAGCGATCGCGCCGCCACGGGCACGACCGCGGCCGACTTCATGGGCTTCTTGGCCGCTCTCTTGGCCGCGGGTTTGCGGGCGCGGGTCGCAGTGCTGCTGACCATCGGGGCCTCCGGCGTTGGTGTGGCCAACAGTATTGCCGCATTTTCGTTCCGCGCAAACGGCAAATCCGCTCAGGCCGACAGCGCCTGCATTTCCTGGTACAGATCCGCCTTCAGCGACATCTGGTGTCCGGAATGCGGTCTGCAGCGGTGAATTCCGCCATCGACGATGAGGTGAACTGCTCGCGTAGGCCTGGAGTGCCAGCGAGAAACGCGGCCGCGAATTCGCGCACCGGGGTTCGCACCCGCTGCGACTCAAGCGTCGCCGGCTTGGCTTTGTTGTTGCAATTGATAGAGCCAGACGGGGCGACCGCCAACACCTTCGATCACGTGTTGCGGACGCCATCCGGGCACTTCGAATTCCAGGCTCACGAGCCATGCGCCGGGGTGCAATTCGACCAGTGCCTTGGCGGCGGCGCGCGCCATGCTCTCGGGGCGCTGAAAGAGATAGACAAGGTCGTAGCCCGACCAGTCGCTTGCCCAGATGTCGCCCCGCTCGACTGTTGCATCGCGGCAGCGCAGCGCGCACACGCAGCGCAGCAGCGCGCTCCATTCGATGCCGCTGATCTCCGCCTGCGGATACTCGCGCCGCAGTTCGCGCAGGCCATCGCCCAGACCGCATCCGAGATCAACGATGCGGGCCGAGGACGGCAGCGGGACCAGGCGTGCCAAGCCGTCGAGCGCACCGGCGCGCGTGGGGAACAGCGGCGCGTCGCGCCAGCTGCGCATCGGGTAGAGCAGCGCCAGCAGCCCGAGCGGCACTAACCATACCCAGGCCGGTAGCGTGAAGGCGTAGTTCGCCGCCAGCCACGAAAGCGGGAAGCCAGCGGCGACCAGTCGGCGGCGCCACGGCGTCGTCGCGCGCATCGCAGACAACGCGGCCGCGCAGCTTGCAACGCTGGCCGCAGCCCATGCCGGTGCGCCGTTCGCGAGCAGTGTGAAGTGGATCGCCCAGGCAACCGCCCAGACGAGCAGCGCCGGCAACGGCCAGGCGCGCAGTGTGAAGCCCGCCGTATGCGCGGCCTGCCCGGCGGCTGCCGTCATGCCTAGAACTGGAAGGCGAGGCGCAAGCCGCCCCAATGCCGTCCGTTGACGCTGATTGGCGCCGAGGCTTCCTTCATCAGGACGAACTGGCCGTTGCCCATGTCGCGCCGGTAAGTCTGGAGCAGGAAGGGCCGCCGGTTGCGCGCCGACGCGAGGCCGGTGCGGTCGTTGAAGACGCGGCGGTAGCGGCTGTTGGCGGTGTTCCACGCGAGTTCGCCGGGACGTTGCGGCTGGCAGTACTTGCGGTTGTGCGTCGGCACGTAGCCGTTGCGATCGACCGCGATACAGAACACGACGCGACTCGACAGGCCGAGCACGCGCTCCTGCACCTGCGGGAAGAGGCGGTCGGTGAGATCGCAAAACCGCGTCGTCACCTGCGCCGGTTCGCTGCCGGCAAGCGGCTTGTAGTTCTCGTCGAACAGATCGGCCGTGCTGATCGTGCCCGTCCGCACCGCATCTTCGAGCAGCTTGGCGACTTGGCCAGCGGTTTCCATCGCAGCACTGATGTAGGGCGTGTCCTCGGTTTCGATGCCGCAGTCGGCCACCACTTCGATGAGTTGCTCGGACACCTTCAGGAAGGCTTCGCTGCGCACCAGCGCGGCGTCCAGCGCGCGCGTCGTGCCGTGCATCTCGCCCTCAAGCGTGGCCATCTGCGCGTTCAGTCCGGCGCATACCGTGCCGCTCTGGCCGGCGGCCTCGGTGATGCGGCCGACGCTGCCGTTCACCTCGGCCAGCGCGGTGTGAAACGCACCTTGGCCGGCCTGGCCGGGTTGTACTTCGATCTCGCGCGCGAGTGCGGCGATGCGCTTGTCCAGATCGCCGACCGTGCTCATGATTTCCTTGGACGAGGACTCAACCTTGCCCGCCAGATCCTTCACCGCATCGGCGACGACACCGAAGCCGCGACCGGCATCGCCGGCACGCTTGGCCTCGACCGATGCGTTGAACGCGACGAGCCGGGTCTGCAGCGCGATCTGGGTGATGACGCCGGCCGCCTCCGCGACGTCGCGCAGGTTGTCGACGATGCCGGCGACTTCACGGCCGACCTCCACCACCGCCTGGCGCGCACGCGAGACGGCGTCGAGGCTCTCGCGCGTCTGGGTGCCGATAACCTGCTGCGAGCGCGTGATCTCGTGCAGCCGATGCGTCAGCGCCGCCATCGCGCGCTCCTGCGAGGCGGAGGCCTTTTGCGTGTCGTCGAGCAGGCCGCGCACCTCGGCCGCGTCGCGTCCCATCAGCGCAGCCTGCTTGCCGATGCTCTGGACGGCAACGCGCAGATCGGGCTGGGCCGCCTCGGGCGTGGCCTCGATCGGTTCGGCGGACGCCGACCGGCTGCGCTTGAAGGCTGCAAACATCGTCAAACCTCGTGCTGGAAAGTCACAGCCGATATCGGCAGTTGGCGCGCGATCTTCACCGTCGCGTCACGCATTCCCCGCGAGGCGCGGCGCTGCTCTTGTCACCATTCACGCAACTTGACGCGCAAGCGCGCGATC
>CAWBXT010000019.1:0-58607 GCA_963792765.1 uncultured beta proteobacterium
GCGGGCGCAGCGACCGGCTCGATCGACGAGGGCGTGCAAGTCAGTCGACGGCGGTTCGCGGAAACACCCCTACACTGGAAACTCATCCGTCATGATCAAGGTCGTCCTGTCGTCCCTGTTGTGCATGCTCGTCGCTTGCTCGGCAACTGCTCCGCAACGAAGCGGCGGATGCATCAACGGCGATCCCGGCGGAAGTCTGGCCTGCCAGGCGGCAACCTACACACAGGCCTTTTAAGTCGTGCTTGCCGCAAAAGGCGCGCAGTCCGCAAACCGGTACGTCGTTCCTTGCCAGCGAGAATCCGGGTTCAAGGCCCGCACCGACAAGCTGTTCGGCCCCGTGTGGCGCACCACGCACGCGCAACAAATGCGAAGAAGGTTTCATTGAAGCGATGACCGACCCGATGCAGGCGGAATCCGTGATCCCAGCGGGCCGATGGCTCCGGCATGCGCGGCGATCGCGGCCGCGCGCCTTGGCGACGATCGGTCGCGCAGCCATGGGTGCGCTGGTCATCGCGCTCGCGGGCTGCAGTGTGGTGCCGCGAAATGCGGTGCCCCCGCAGCAAGGCCAGGCGGCTGTCCTGCCCGGCATGCCGGAGGTGCGCTCCTGGGCGGGCCAGCCGACACCGCCGATCGAGCGCGACCTCGCCGAGTCGTTCGCGCAGGAGTCGGTCTCGGAGTTCCCGCCAGGACCTGACGGCACGGTGCGCTATGCGCACCTCGCGCTGTCCGGCGGCGGCGCCAATGGCGCCTTTGGCGCAGGGTTCCTGAATGGCTGGACACGCGCCGGCACGCGGCCCACGTTCAAGATCGTCACCGGTGTGTCGACCGGCGCACTGATGGCGCCGTTCGCCTTCGTCGGGCCGGAATACGACGACGCACTGCGCGAGTTCTACACCACCACACGCTCGCGCGACATCTTCCAACTGGGGTCCATCGTGTGGCAGTTGATCGCCGGCGAAGCGCTCGCCGATACACGGCCGTTGCAGGCGCTGATCGAACAGCACGTCGACGCCGAACTGCTGCGCCGTGTTGCCGACGCGCATCGCCACGGGCGGCGCTTGTACATCGGCACGACCAATCTGGACATGCCGCGCTTCGTGGTCTGGAACATGGGGCTGATCGCCGACAGCGGCCAGCCGGGTGCGCTCGAACTGTTTCGCAAGATCATGCTGGCGTCGGCGTCGATTCCGGTCGCGTTTCCGCCGGTGTTCTTCAAGGTGGAGTTGGAGAAAGGTGGCCCGCTCTACGACGAGATGCATGTCGATGGCGGGGTCGGCGCGCGGGTGTTCCTCAGCGCTGGCGTCTTTCAGGCGTCGATCATCCAGTCGCGCGGCGGGCATGGCGGCGTCGGCCGGGAGGACATTTTCGTGATCCACAACGGCCAGCTGATTCCGCAGCCCAGCCCGGTGCGCCGGTCGCTGCCGTCGATCGCCGTGCGCGTGATCGACGCTTCCGGTCGCGCGGCGGCGCTCGGCGACCTGTTTCGCATCTACGGCTATGCACAGCGCGAGGAGGCCAGCTTTGCGTGGATCACCATCCCGAACGGCGTCGAGATGGGCGGCGAGGAGACCTTCGATCCGGTGGCCATGCAAGCCCTCTACAACGTGGGCTTCGAGATGGCGGCCACCGGCAACCCCTGGCTGAGTCAACCACCCGGTCAGTCCCGCAACCCCTGAATCCGCGATCGATGAGGCGGGCAGCGGTCGCAGCGTGGCAAGGCGGGGGGTGCGCTATTGCGAGTCTTCGACCCTCATTTGACTGCCGGATTCGCTGGTATACCAAACGACCATGGCGTTGACGCGGCCGTCAGATTGCCCTGCGGCTTGGGCGCGATGTCGGCCGCGATATCGACCCAGCCCCCGCCCATGGCCTGGTAGACGCTTACCAACTGCGCATAGCTGCTCGCCTGGAGACTGACCGATGCGATCTCCGCTGCGAAAAGCTCGTTCTCGGCGACCAGCACCTCCAGGTAGCCCGACACACCCTTGTCGAAGCGCAGCTTGGCCAGCCGCGCAAATTCGCGCAACGCGATCACCCGCTCGCGCTGCACGTTGAACTCCTCGAGCCGCTTTTTCGACCCGACCAGCGCATCGTCCGTCTCGCGAAACGCGTTCAGCACGGTCTGCTGATAGAACGCCAGCGCCTGGCGCTCGCCGGCCTCGGCGGAAGCGACCTGCCCCTCGATCGCACCAAAGGTGAAGATCGGCCCCGTCAGGCTGGCGCCGATCAGGCCCGCCGCCGCCGGCCCCGTGAGCAGGCTGCTGAACACCGTGCTGGTACTCGCAAGCGCCGCCTGAATCGACACGTTCGGGTAGTACAGCGCACGCGTCGCGCCGATGTTGGCATTGGCCGCCACCAGGTTGAACTCGGCCTGCAGGATGTCGGGGCGTCGCAGCAGCAGCGCGGTCGGCAGATCACCTGGGATCAGCGGCGCGGCCAGCTCATCGATCGTCTTGCCGCGCGGAATCGGCCCGGGGTTGCGGCCGAGCAGGATCGAGATCTGGTTCTCCTGCACCGCGATCGCGCGCTCGAAACCGGGGATCGCCGCCAGCGCCTGCTGTACTTGCGAGCGCACCTGCGTCAGCTCGGTCTTGGCGATCAGGCCGCGCTTGAAGCGCAGCTCGAAAATGCGCAGGCTCTCGCCGAGATTGTTCGCCGTGAGCTGCGCGATCTCCAGCTGGCGATCGAGCGAACGCAGCACGATGTAGCTGGTAGCCACAGCGGACACCAGCGTCAACACCACGCCGCGCCGGCCCTGTTCGCTGCCGTAGACCTGCGCCTGCGCGGCCTCGGTCTGGCGCCGCACGCGGCCGAACAGGTCGGTCTGCCAGGCCGCGCCGAGCGACACGTTGTAGAGCGAGAAGTACGGGTTCGCGCCCGGCGGCAACGGCGGCTGGCCGACCGCGCTCGCGCGCGCCCGCGTCGCATCGCCGCCGTAGCCGATCTGCGGATAGAGCTGCGAGCCGGTCGCGCTCAGCCCTCCGATGAACTGGTCGACACGCGCCGCGGCGACCAGCAGGTCACGGTTGTTGCGCAACGCGGTGTCGATCAATTCGTCGAGCACCGGGTCACCGAACTGCTCCCACCACTTGGTGTTGGCGACGTCGGCAGCCTTGGCATAGTCGATCCGCCAGGCCGGCGGTGTTTCGACTGTCGGGCGCACATAGTTCGGGCCTACCATGCAGCCGGTCAGTCCGGCGGCCAGCAGGACGGTGATGAATCGGGTCTTCATGCTCGTGTCCTTGAGTCAAGCGCGGGCGCCACAACGCCCGCCGTGTGTGAATTCATGCTAGCCGAATCGATAGCCGATTTCGGGGCTGCACGGCGTGTCGAAGTCATAGCGCGATCGCGCCCGTAGCAAGGGCCCACAGCCCGGCTATCGCGGCAAGCGAAAGCCCATAGAAGCCTGCGCGCTCGGGGGCGCTGAATACCGACAGGCCGCGCTCGCCGCGTGCGCGCGCGAACAGCCAAGTGCCCGGCGCATACAGCAGTGCTGAAAGCAGCAGGAACTTGGCGCCGCCCGCCAGCAGCATCGCGGCCGCATAAACGCTGGCGATGCCCGCGAACAGCCGGTCCTTCGCGCGCATGCGGGGCTCGCCGGCATAGGTCTCGCCGCCGGATGCCAGCTTGAAACCATAGGCCGCCACCAACAGATAAGGCACGAGCGTCATCGCGCTGGTCATCTTCAGCGCCAGCGTGAAGGCGGATTCGGCAAACCAGGTGACGAGCAGGAACAACTGGATCAGACCGTTCGAGAGCCACAGCGCGACATGCGGAACGGCACGGACGTTCTCGCGACCGAGCGCGCGCGGCATGGTGCCATCTTGCGCAGCGGAATGCAGCACCTCGGCAGCGAGCAACGCCCACGACAGGAAGTTGCCCGCCACGGAGATCAGCAACCCGACGCTGACGAACACCCTGCCCCACGGGCCGACGACAGCCTGCATCACGCCGGCCATCGACGGGTTGGCGAGCGCCGCCAGCTCGGGGCGCAGCAGGATGCCGTAGGACAGCACCGTCACCAGCACCAGCAGGCACAGCACACCCAGGAAGCCGAGCACCGTGGCCACACCGACGTCGTTGCGGTCCTTTGCGTAGCGCGAATAGACGCTGGCGCCTTCGATGCCAACGAAGACGAATACCGTGACCAGCATCGTGTCGCCAACCTGGCTGGCCAGCGTGGCGAGGCCGGGCTCCTCGCCTCCCCAAAGGTTGAGCGCGAAGACGTCGGCATTGAAGCCGGCGACGACGACGAAGATGAACACGCCGATCGGCACGATCTTGGCGACGGTGGCGATGGTGTTCAGCGCCGCAGCCTGCTTCACGCCGCGCAGCACCAGCGCCTGCACACCCCACAGCATCGCGCTCGCGGCGAGGATGGCCACTGCCGTAGAGCCGTCGCCGAAGACCGGGAAGAACTGCCCCAGGGTAGCCTTGATCAGCACCAGGCAGGCGAGGCAGGCGAAGCAGCACGCAACCCAGTAGCCGAAGGCCGCGACGAATCCGAGGTAGTCGCCGAAACCGGCCTTGGCGTAGGCATAGATGCCGGCATCGAGGTCGGGTCGGCGGCGTGACAACGTCTGGAACACGAAGGCCAACATCAGCATCCCGCCGCCCGCGATGGCCCAAGCCACCAGCGCACCCAGGACGCCGGTGCCGCGGCCGAAGGCAGCCGGCAGCGTGAAGATGCCAGCGCCCACCATCGAACCAACGACGAGCGCGACCAGCGCGCCGCGTGACAGCTTGGCTTCTTGTGGGTCACTCATGAATGAGACCGGTCCAAGGAGCAGCGCTGCGCAGTGAGTCCTGGCATGGCATGAACCTCAGGCTCGGGCCAGCAGCCAGCCGAACATCGCGGCGATACCCAGCATCGCCAGCATCGCTGATGGCCAGCGGCGGATGAAATGGTCGGCGCGCTCGAAGCTGCGCCCCAGCGTCTGCACGGCCGCGCGCAACGACCCACCGCGCGCCGCAAACAGCGGCTGACGCGCCAGGCCCAGCGCCAGCAGCGCGCCGATGCCCAGCACCGCCAGCGTGTTGCCCAGTTCCTTGAGCGACAGGGGATTGGAGATCAGCGACGCCGGCAACGGGCCCAACACCGCCGCCAGCGCCAGCAGCAGCGAGGCCAGCGACAGGCCGAGCGCGGCCAGTTGCGACAGCATCGACACCGGCTTCAGCTCGGCCAGCGGCTGGGCCGGCCGGCGCAGCACGCGCGCCAACACCAACACGACGTAGCCGGCGGTGAAGACAGCGCCACCTTGCAACACCCATGTCCACCACCATTGACCTGACGCACCGGCGGCATCGAGGAGAAGCTTCTTCGCCAGGTAGGCGCCGCTGGGCAGCACACCCATCAGCGCCACGCCGCCGAGCACGAAGGCCAGCACCGTGATGGGCAACGCGCGCGCCGCGCCGGCCAGGTCGTCGATGCGGTCGTGGCCCAGCGCCGCGTAGACGAGCCCCGCGGCCATGAACATGCCAGCCTTGGCGGTGGCATGCGAGATGGCCTGCAGCACGCCGGCCGCGACGGCGCCGTCCACCACGCCCGCCGCCGAGAGCGCCATCGGGAACATCAGGAACAGGTAGCCGATCTGCGCCACGGTCGAATAGGCGACGAGCAGCTTCAGCCGCTGCTGGCGCAAGGCGACAACGCTGCCGACGACGATGGCCGCCGCGCCCAGGCCGCCCAGCAATTGCGCCGCCGACGCGCCGGCGGCGCCGGGCATCACGTCGCACCACAGCCGCAGCAGCAGGAACCACGAGCCCTTGATGACCAGCGCCGACAGCACGGCGCTGGCCGCGGCCGGTGCGCCGCCGTGGGCCGGCGGCAGCCAGATGTGCAGCGGGAACAGTGCGGTCTTGGCGAGCAGGCCCACGGTCATCAGCGCCAGCGCGGTCCAGGCGATCGGTTCGGCTTCGACCGTCTGGGCCAGCAGCCGGATGTCCAGCGTGCCGTAGCCGCCGTACAGCAGCACCGCCCCGAGCAGGTACATCACCGAGCCGCACAGCGCGAACAACAGGTAGCGCAGCGCGGCGCGCAGCGTCTCGCCGCTGCCGGCCAGGCAGACCAGCGGCACGCCGGCGAAGGTCAGAAGCTCCAGCGCTACATACAGCGTGAACAGGTCACCGCTGACGAAGACCAGGTTCAGCGAGCCCCACACCGCCATCAACAGCAGCCAGTAAGTGAAGGCCGCGCGCGACTCGTTGCTGCCGACGGGCACGTCGAAATCGGCGCGCGCATACAGCGCGATGCCGCAGACCACGAAGGCCACCGCCAACAGCATGGCCACCGCCGGGCCGTCGGCACGCAGTGCAATGCCAAGCGGCGGCGACCAGTTGCCGAGCAGATACACCACCTCGCCCGCTTGCAGCCAGGCCGAGGTAATCCCCACGGCAACGCCCAGCCCGACGAGCAGCGTGACGAAGGCGATGCGCCGCACATGGCGTCCGCCCGCGACCAAGCCGAGCAGCATGCCGACGAAGGGCAGCAGCACAGCCAGCGCCAGCAGCAAGCCGCCCGGCGTGCTCAAGACGCAGCCTCGTCGGGCGGGTCGCTGGCCAGCGAGGCCGAGTCGGTGGACTCGATCAAGCGCACGATCAGCGCGATCGCCAGCGCGCTCGCCGCGAACGCTACGACGATGGCGGTGATGAGCAGTGCCTGCGGCACCGGGTCGGCGTGCAGTCCGGCGCCGGCACCGCGTTTGGCCAGTGCGCCAAAGAGCACGAAAACGCCCGAGCCCATGACGTTGAAGGCAATGATCTTGCGGAGCGGATGCGCCAGCACGATCAGCCCGTACAGGCCGATGCCCACGAGGGCAGCGGCGCACAAACCGTACAGCGTGTCGATGCTCACGCGGCGCTCCCGGGACCGGCACGGCGCGCTGGCGGGCCGGCCAGCAGCAGGCCCAGCACCAGCGTCAACGTGGGCAACAGCGCCACCTCCACGACGACGATCATCGGCTTCGCCCAGTCGGGCGGGTAAGCGAGCAAGGCCCCCGCCGTGAACAGGCCGAGCACACCGATGGCGATGAACGCCAGCGGGCCGATGACGATGCCCAAGCGCAGGCCGCGATGATCGACGCGGGGCGTATCGGCCAGGCCGGCCATCAGCACCAGCATCCACATCGCCGCCAGGATGGTTGCGCTCTGGAACTTGCCACCGGGGTGGTCGGCGCCGGCCCAGAAGATGTAGACCGCGAAGATGATGCCCAGCGGCGGCAGCAGCCGCGCGAAGTAGGCCAGGATGCCGTCCGGGTCGGACTGGTAGCGCGGGCCCGGTCGGCCGCCCCAAAAGCGGTCTGGCGCCAGCGACCACACGCCGATCAGCGCGATCACGAGCACGATGGCCTCCAGCAGCGTGTCGAGCGCCCTGAAGGCCAGCAGCACGCCGGTGATCGGGTTGCCGACGCCCGTGACGGCCAGGCTCTCGCTGACCTGCGGCGCCAGGGTGGGCGCCGGAACGGGCAGCACCAGCACGCACAGCACCAACGTCGCGGTGACGCCGAGCGACAGCAGCAGCGCCAGCACGTGGACGCCGGCACCGCTGCGTTCGACCCGAGCGGCAGCCTCGGTGCCACGCAGCCGCGACACGGCGCCGATGAGCATTGCGCCGGTCAGACCGCCGCCGATGGCGGCTTCGGTCAGCGCGACGTCGATACCGTGCAGCCGCACCCACACCAGCGACAGCAGCAGGCCGTAGGCGACGAAGCCGGCGATGGCCAGGAACGCGTCGTGCGCGAGCAAGGTCCACACCGCCAGCGCCAGCAGCAACAGCACGATCGCGAGGCTGGCGAACTCCGTCATGGCTGCTGCTCCCGGCGCCGCGCGGCACGCGCGATGAGCTGTGATACGGCCGCGCCGGACAGCAGCACCAGCAGCCAGACCAGCACCAGCTTCAGTCCGGCCAACACGCCGCCCACCTGCGGCAACAAGCCGATCACGACCAGCGCAAGGCCGAGGTTGTCAGCCTTGGTCAGCGCATGCAGGCGGGTGTAGGCATCGGGAAATCGCAGCAGGCCGACCGAGCCCGCGAGGAAGAAGACGGCGCCGGCGACGATGGCGACGATGCTGAAGAGGTCGAGCAGGCGGTCCATCACGCGACCTCCTCGTCGTCATCGTCCGCCAGCGGCGGGCGGTCCTTGCGCGCCATGAACTTGACGAAGGCGATCGATGTGAAGGCTGCCAGCAGCGCCAGGGTCAGCGCCACGTCGACCACCGCCGCCTCGCGCACGGCAGCGCCCACCAGCAGCAGTGCGGCAATGCCGCCGGTGCCGAGCAGCTGCGCCGCCATCATGCGGTCGGCGTACGCGGGCCCGCGCGCCACGCGCACCAGACCGAGCGCCACCATCAGCAACACGAAGGCCGCGGCCGACAGCAGAAACTCATCCATGCCGGCGTCCCGCCACCAGCGCTTGCGCATACGCGCGTTCTTCGGCCGCCAGCTGTTCAACCACCGGCTGCTGCACGTCGAGGCAGTGGTACTCGATCGCGGCCTCGGCCTCGGCGGTCGGCACCGAGCCTGGCAGCAGGCTCGAGATCAGCTCGAAGGCATTGCGCGCGGACCCACGCGGCAGGCCCACCGGATAGTCGACGAAACCCGGGCTCAGCGGCAGGCTCGGGCTGAAGGCGCGCCGCGCGACGTCGATGCCGGCCACCACCGACTGCCAGAGGAAACGGGGCAGCAGCAGCACCAGCGCGCCGATGCGCACCCGACCGGCGTCTGGCGGCAGCAGGCGCAGGCTGGTCCAGGTGGCGCCGGCCGTGGCCAGCAGGCCGAAGACCAGGTTGGCCGGCTTGGCGCTCTGATCGATGATCAGCCAGACGCAGAGGAACAGCACTGCGCGCACCGTGCCGGCGCGGGCCTTAGACCAAAGCGGCGCGCTGCTCATGCCACGCTCACCTGCATGCGGCCCAGGCGGTCGTACAGCTTCGCCTGCGCGCGCAGCGGCCACCAGTCGTAGAGAAAGATTTCCAGCGGCCGCCACAGCGCGACCCAGCCGCCGATGACCAGGCTTTCCTTCACCAAATAGGCGTAGCCCTCCTTGCTCAGCAAGCCGGAGAGCGCCTCACCGGCCGCGATGGCCACGCCAAGGAACGCCAACCCGATAACCAGGCTGATACGCCCCACCCTGAACAGCTTCGACAGCTCGCGCCGCTTGGCCGCGGCGCGGCCCTGGTAGTACTCGCGCACCGCGTCGCCCACCATCGCCACGTCGGGCGCGGGCGTGCCCAGATGCACGACCATGGACAGCGCCTGGTGGGCCGGGGCCTCGGTGGCCCAGTCGACGATGTAGTCGGTGGCCTTCGGGTCCAGATCGCGCTCGCGGAACGGCGCCGGGTCCATCGAGTTGAAGAGCTGGCGCAGCTCGCCCAGATGCAGCTCCAGCACCGCGCTGCCGTGCGCGGGCTGCGGCACTGCCACCGCCTGCCGGGAGTCTGTGCCGACCGCCATCGTGGCCTCAGGCCGGTTTGGCCGCCGGCAACGCCGGCGGTGGCGACTTCTTGTCGTCGCGGCCGAAGATCGTGACGTACAGCACCGGCAGCAGGATCAGCGTCAGCAGCGAAGCGACCAGCAGGCCGCCCATGATCGCGATCGCCATCGGCCCCCAGAAGATGGTCGGCGCGATCGGGATCAGGCCGAGCACGGTGGACACGGCTGTCAGCACGAGCGGCATCAGCCGGTTGCCGCAGGCCGTCATCACGGCGTCGCGCACGCTCTGGCCGCCGGCGCGCTCCTCTTCGATCGAGACGATCAGGATCACCGCGTTCTTCGCGATCATGCCGATCAGCGCCAGGATGCCGAGGATGGCGACGAATCCGAGCGGCCGGTTAAAGAGCAGCAGCGCGCCGACGACGCCGATCAGGCCCAGCGGCATGATGACCAACACCATCGCCAGGCGCCGGAAGCTGATCAGCAGCAGCATCATGAACAACAGCATCAGCAGGATCATCATCGGCACGACCGAGAACACGTTGGCCGACGAATCGTTGCTCGATTCGTAGAGGCCACCGACCTCGATCCGGTAGGGGCGAGACAGCTTTGCGTTGTAGGCGTCGATCGACGGCCCGATCGCCGCGACCACCGTCTCGGGCAGCACGCCGTGCATCACGTCGGCGCGCACCGTCAGCGTCGGCACCCGGTCGCGGCGCCAGACCAGCGGGAACTCCTGTTCCTCGGTGAAGTGTGCGAACTGCGACAAGGGCACCATGCGGCCGGTCGGCGTCGACACCTGCAGCGACGCCAGCGTGTCGAAGGAGGCGCGCTCGCTGTCCACCGCGCGGGCGACGACGTTGACCAGATAAATGTCGTCGCGCACCTGCGTGATCGTCGTGCCGGTGACCGATGCCTGCAGCACCGCCGCGATGTTGGCGGTGCTGACGCGCAGCCGCCGGGCTTCGTCCTGGTCGATATGCACGCGGAACTGCCGCGCCGGCTCCATCCAGTCGTAGTTGACGTTGCGCACGCGCGGGTCGGCGCCCATGAGCTGGGCAACGTGCTCGGCGATGCGGCGCAACTCGTCCTTGTCCGGACCGATGATCCGGTATTGCAGCGGCCAACCCACCGGCGGACCCATCTCGAGCGGCGAGACGCGCGCGGTGACTTCGGGGAAGTCCTGCGCCAGAATCTTCTCGAGCTTGGCCTGCAACCTGTCGCGCGCCTCGATGTCCTTGGCGATGACGACGACCTGCGAGAAGAACGGGTTCGCCAAGTGCACTGCCAGCGGCAGGTAGAAGCGGATCGCACCGCGGCCGACGTAGGTGCTGAAGTGATCGACGTCCGGATCGCCCTTCAAAAGCGCCTCGACGCGCTCGGCCGTCACCTGGCTGGCAGCGATCGATGCGTTCTGCCGCAGCGTCAGGTCCACCAGCAGTTCGGGCCGGTCGGAGGACGGAAAGAACTGCCGCGGCACCAGCGGCAGCGCCAGGATGGCCGCCGCGAACATCGCGACCGTGACGCCGATCGTCACCCAGCGCAGGCGGATCGCTCCGCTCAGGAAGCTCTGATAGCCGCTGCGCAGCTTGTTCGGCTTCGCTTCGCCTTGCGCCTTCGGCGGCACGAGGATTGCCTTGCCGATGATCGGACCGAAGACCACGGCCACCAGCCAGGACGCGATCAGCGAGATCGCCACCACCCAGAACAGCGAGGACAGCACCTCGCTCGCGCCGCCCGGCGCGAAGCCGACCGGCACGAAACTCGCGATCGTCACCAGCGTGCCGACCAGCATCGGCGCGGCCAGCGTGCGATAGGCGAAGGATGCGGCGGCATCCTTCGAGTCGCCGGCGGCGAGGCGCCGCTGCATCGCATCGACGGTGGTCATCGCGTCGTCGACGAGCAGTGTCAGCGCGATGATCAGCGCGCCCAGCGAAACGCGCTGCAGGTCGATGTACATCGAGTTCATCACCGTGAACACCAGCGCCAGCGTGATCGGGATGGCGAGCGCGACGACGATGCCCGGGCGCACGCCGAGGCTGAGGAAGCTGCACGCCAGGATGATGAGAATCGCCTGCACCAGCGAGGTCAGGAAGTCGTTGATCGCGTGGTCGACGATGGTGGACTGGTCGGCCACCAGCACCGGCTCGATGCCCACCGGCAAGCTGGCACGAACCTCGGCCATCTCGGCGCGTATGTTCTTGCCGAGCGTGAGGATGTCGGCCTTGTCGCGCATCGCGATCGCCAGCCCGATCGCCGGCTCGCCATTGACGCGAAACATCGGCGTCGGCGGATCGACGAGACCACGCCGGACCTTGGCGATGTCGCCGAGGCGGATGATGCGGTCGCCGGCGACGATGTTGACGTTCTCGATGTCGCGTTCGTTGTCGAAGGCGCCACTGACGCGCAGATAGACGCGCTCCTTTTCGGTCTGCAGCACGCCCGAAGGACGCAGCACGTTCTGCGCCTGCAGCGTGCCGATGATGGCCTGCAGGTTCAGGCGCAGCCCGGCCAGCTTCTCGTTCGAGAACTCGATGTAGATGCGCTCGTCCTGCGCCCCCAGCACCTCGACCTTGGCGACATCGGGCACCTGCAGCAGCTTGGAGCGAATGTCCTCGACATGGTCGCGCAGCTCGCGCTGGCTGAAGCCGTCCGCGGTGAAGCCGTAGATGATGCCGAACGTGTCGCCGAAGTCGTCGTTGAAGAACGGTCCGAGCACGCCGGCCGGCAGGCTGCCGCGCATGTCACTGATGTTGCGCCGCACGCGATACCAGACGTCCGGGATGTCGGCGGTGGCAGTGGTCTCGTCGAGGTCGACGAAGATCGTGGTCTGACCGGCGGTCGTATAGCTGCGCACGGTATCGAACTTGTGCGTCTCCTGCAGGGTGCGCTCGAGCCGCTCGGTCACCTGCTGCAGCGTTTCTTCGACCGTGGCGCCCGGCCACGCGGCGGCGACGATCATCGTGCGCACGGTGAAAGGTGCATCCTCGTCACGACCCAGGTTCTTGAACGCGAGCACCCCGGCGGCGACCGACAGGATCATCAGGAACAGGATGAACGACGGCCGCTTCAGCGACCATTCAGAAAGATTCGGCCCGATCATTTGCCTGCCCCGAGCAGGCTCACCTTCTGGCCCGGGCGCAGCGCCTGCACACCGGCAGTGACGACGATGTCACCGGAAGCCAGTCCGCTCGCGACCTGGACCATCGACGCGGCCGAGGAGCCAACGCCGATCTCCCGCAGCGACACGGTCTTGGCCGACGGCTCGACGATCCACACCGCCGCTTTGCCGTTGGTGCGCACGAGCGCAGTCGCCGGAATCTCGATTGCGGAGGTGGCATCGAGCGTCATGCGCCCGGTGACGGTGGACCCGAGGCGCATTTCCGGCGGCGGATCGATCAGCTGAACCCGCACCGCGAAGGTACCGGTGACCGGGTCGGCGCGCGGCGCGACTTCGCGCACCTTGCCGGCGGCCGTAATGGCCGGATCGCTGGCGAGCGCGACCTGAATGTTCGGATGCTTGGGCGCGCTGTTCTTGACCTGCACCGGCACGTCGAAGACTGCATCGCGTGCGCCCTCACGCGCCACCTGCACGATCGTGCGGCCGGGCCCGACCACTTCACCCGGCTCCGGCCCGCGCGAGGTGACGACGCCGGCGACGCTTGCGAACAGCTGCGTGTATCCCAGCCGGTTCTGCGCCAGTTGGAGCTGCGACTGCGCGGCCTCGACCTGCGAGTCGGCCGTCTTGCGCAGCGCCTCGGCCTGCTCGAACTGCGCACGCGAGACCGCGGCTTCGGCCACCAGATCGCGCATGCGCTCGAAATTGCTTTGCGCCTCGATGCGCCGTGCCTGCGCGGCCGACAGCTGTGCGCGCGCTGCCTGCACGCCACTTTCCTCGTTCTGCGGATCGAGCCGAGCGATCAACTGGCCCTTCTTCACCATGTCGCCGACGTCGACCGTGCGCTCGATCAGGCGGCCGTCGATTCGAAACGCCTGGTTCACCTCGTTTTGCGCCTGCACCGTGCCGGTGATCGAAACGGAAGAGCCTGCATCGCGCTTCTCGATCGTCAACGTGCGCACTGGTCGAATCTCGGGCGCGGGCTTTTCCACCTCTCGCTGGCAGCCGCCAAGCAAGGCCAGCGCGGCGAGCAGCGGCAAGACGGATCGGGACATGGAGACGCGGTCGGATCGACCTGCGAAAGCGAGTTCAGGCACGGGCAAGCTCCCGGAAAATGTCATCGAAAAATGAATCCACGCAGCAAGGTCGGTGCCGCTCGCAAGCGGCCTCAGACAGTGAGGGTCGCGAAGGCGCCAATTATGGCCGCCGATACGACGAACAACGCCAGCAGCAACGGCCAGGCAAAGCGCAGGTAGTTGTCATAGCCGACCTTGGCAATGGCCAGGCCGCCGACGAGCACGACACTGGTCGGCGCCATCATCAGCGCCAGACCGTGCCCCATGATCCACGCGGTGATCGTGGTGGCGCGGCTCACACCCGCGAAGTCGGCCAGCGGTGCCAGCAGCGGCATGGCCAGCGCGCCATGGCCCGAGCTGGAAGGGATCAGGAAGGCCAGTGGAACGTTCACCGCCACGGTCAGCGAAGTGAAGAACGCAGCCGAAGTGCCGCTGACCAACTGTTCCATCGAGTTCAAGATCGTGTCCAGCGTCTGCGTGTTGTTCATGATCACCGACACGCCCCCGGCCAGAAGCACGACCATTGCCGGGCCCATCATGTCGGCCGCGCCGGCGGCAATCAGCCGCACGGTCTCCTTCTCGCCCATCTTGGCGACGAAGCCGACCAGCACCGACGCCAGGATGAACAGCATCGACAACTGCGGGAACCACCAGTTCAGCTCGAACCAGAAGGGTTGTGCGCCGGCCACTGCGTGGGTGACGTCGTAGTCGGCCGCGCCGCCGCGCGGGCTGATCACGCTGGACCAGGGGATGACGGAGAAGATCATCAACGCGAAGGCCAGTCCGGTGATGACCAGCACCACCTTTTGCGTGCCGGTCAGCTGTTCATCCACTGCGCTCGCCGCGGCCGGGCCATCGCCTGCTGGCGGCGCAGCCGGCGCTTCGGCGGACGTGTCCTCGTCCCAACCCACCAGCGACGCGGCCGGGTCCTTGCGCACCTTGGCCGCATAACGCAGCACCCAGCCGATGGCCATCGCCGTCAGCACGACCCACAGCAGCGCGCGCAGGCCGAGACCCTCACCGATCGACACGCCGGCTTCGCCGGCGGCCACGCCAATGGAAAAGGGGTTCACGGTGGCCGCCATGACACCGACCAGCGAGCCGAGGATGATCATCGAGGCGGCGACCAGCCGGTCATAGCCCAGCGCAGCCATCAAGGGCAGGAACAGTGCGTAAAAGCCCAGCGTCTCGACCGAGAAGCCCATCGTGGACCCCAGCAGCGAGAACAGCACCATCACCGTGGCGATCAGCAGCCAGCCCTGTTTACGCAGCCGGTGCGCCAGCGAAGCGACCGCGACCTCCAAGGCCCGCGTGGCGAAGCTTACCGAGATGAACGCGCCAATCGCCATGATGAAGACGATGACGCCGATCTGGCCGAAGATGCGGCCCAAGGTCTCGGTATTGACGAATTTGGTCTCGGGATTACGAAGCCCGTAGACACCGTTCACCGGCGCCAGGACCAGCTGCTCTACCGTTTCGCTGAAGCTCAATGGCGAGGGCACCTGCTCGAAGGTGCCCGGGATTGGCGAGCCGGCGCTGTCGGTCTGGTAGCGACCTGACGGGATGAACAGCGCTGCCACCCACACCAGCACGGTGACGATGGCCAGCGTCGCAACAGCCCCGGGGAACTTGAGCCCGCTTCTGGGTGGCCTGGCATCCGCCGCGACTTCGTTCGTGTCCATGGAGTCGTTGCTGGCAGAGGGGCCGACTTGAAAGGCCTGGCAAAAGGGAAATGAGCGCGCAGCCCCGGGGACCTGCGCGCGGAACGGGGCCGTGCTCGCCTGTCGCGGTACGCAGCTTTTTCCGCGGCCGCGAACTAGAAATCGACCGGGTCGCGAATGATCGGGCAAGTCATGCAGTGGCCGCCGCCCCGGCCACGACCGAGCTCGGCGCCGACGATGGTGATGACTTCGATGCCTGCCTTGCGCAACAGCGTGTTGGTGTAGGTGTTGCGGTCGTAGGCATAGACCACGCCCGGCGACGCGCACACCAGGTTCGCGCCGCTGTCCCACTGCGTGCGCTCGCGCTGGTAGTCGCTGCCGCCAGCCTCGACCACGCGCAGCTTCTTGAAGCCCAGCGCCTGCGCGACGACGTCGACGAAGGGCTTCTTCTCGGCATGGAACTCGACGCCGCTCGGGTGGTTGCTCGGGCGGTACGAGAAGGTCGTGGTCTTGGCCAGGAAGTCCGGTGCCAGCAGCACGCAGTCACGGTCGGCGAAGGTGAACACCGTATCCAGATGCATGGCCGCACGGATCTTCGGCATGGCCGCGACGATCACGCGCTCGGCCGCGCCCTTCTTGAAGAGCGTCGCCGCGAGCTGGCTGATCGCCTGGCGCGAGGTGCGCTCGCTCATGCCGATCAGCACATTGCCCTTGCCGATCGGCATCACGTCGCCGCCCTCGAGCGTCGCCAGCCCGTGGTCCTTCGTAGGATCACCCCACCAGACGTTGACCTTGCCGGCGAAGTCAGGGTGGAACTTGTAGATCGCCGTGGTGAGGATCGTCTCCTCGTGCCGCGCCGGCCAGAACAATGGGTTCAAGGTCACGCCACCGTAGATCCAGCAGGTGGTGTCGCGCGTGTAGAGCGTGTTGGGCAGCGGCGGCAGCAGGTATTCGGTGGCGCCGGCGGCTTGCTTGACGACCTTGAGCGCATTGCCACCGACTGACTCCGGGAAGTCGTGCGTCGACAGCCCGCCGATCAAGGTCTCGGCCAGCTGGCGATGCTCCAGCCCCTCGAGGTAGCTGCGCAGCTCGTTGATGAATCCGAGGCCGACCTGATCCGGCACGACCTGGTTGTCGAGGATCCACTTCTTGCCTTCGGGCACGGCCACCGTCTCGGCCAGCAGGTTGTGCATCTCCACCACATCGACGCCGCGGTCGCGCATCTTGGTGACGAAATCGAAGTGATCGCGCTTGGCGTTCTCGACCCACAGCACGTCGTCGAACAGCAGCTGGTCGCAGTTGCTGGGGGTGAGTCGGCTGTGTGCCAAGCCCGGCGCACAGACCATCACCTTGCGCAGCTGGCCGACCTCGGAATGCACGCCGAACTTCACTTCGCTCTTGGCGCTGCTGGACTTTGCCTTGCCTTTGGCTGTTGCCATGATCTCTCCTTGCTGGTTAGATGGAAATGGCGCCGGTCGCCAGACCGTACACGCCGTAGATGGCTGCGGCCACGATGACGCCGAAGGTGACCCAGTCCGATGTCTTGGCGAACACCGGTTTGCCCTGCTCGCGCCGCGCGATGAAGTACAGCACCGTGCCCGGCCCGAACAGGACGGCCGAAAGCAGGATGAACTTCAGCCCGCCGGCGTAGATCATGAACAGCGTGTAGGCCACCGCCAGCGTGGCCAGGATCAGGTCGCGCTTGCGCTCCTCGGGCCGCACCTCGTAGGTCTGGCCGCGCTGCGCGATCATCAGCCCGTAGGCGGCGACGAACAGGTACGGGATCAGCGTGGTCGCGCTGGTCAGGTTCAGCATCAGCGCGAAGGCGTCGTTCGACCAGTAGGTCGTGATCACGATCAGCTGGATGATGATGGTCGTCGACCACAGCGCCACCGAAGGCACGTTGTTCTTGTTGACGCGCGCGAAGGCCTTGGGCATGTCCTTCGATTTGCCGGCGGCGAACATCACCTCGGCGCAGATCAGCGCCCAGGCCAGATAGGCCCCGAGCACCGAGACCAGCAGCCCGACGCTGACGAAGATCGCCCCCCACGGGCCGACCACCGATTCGAGCACCGCGGCCATCGACGGCTGGCGCATGCCGGCGATGTCGGCGCGCTGCAGCACGGCATAGGGCAGCAGCGTCACCAGCACCATCAGCGTGGTGACCGTGATGAAGCCGAGGATCGTCGCCTTGCCGACGTCGGAGCGCTCCTTGGCGAAGCGCGAATAGACGCTGGCCCCTTCGATGCCGATGAAGACGAACACCGTAACGAGCATCGTCGCCTTGACTTGCTCGAACAGGCCGTTGGTCAGATCGCCGCCATAGAAGTTGAAGCTGAACAGATCCATCTTGAACGCGAAGATCAAGATCAGGATGAACACCATGATCGGGATGACCTTGGCGATGGTGACGATCTTGTTGATCGCCGCCGCCTGCTGCACGCCGCGCAGGATGAGGAAGTGGAACAGCCAGATGCCGATCGAAGCGACGACGATCGCCACCACCGTGTTGCCGTCGCCGAAGACCGGGAAGAACGCGCCCAGCGTCGACTTGATCAGCACCCAATACGACACGTTGCCAATGCAGCTTCCGATCCAGTAGCCGAAAGCGGACAGGAAGCCGGGATAGTCGCCGAAGCCTTCGCGTGCATAGGCGTAGACACCGGCATCGATGTCGGGGCGGCGCTCGGCGAGTGCCTGAAAAACACGCGCCAGCATGTACATGCCACTGCCGGCGATGATCCAGGCGATGACCGCGCCCAGGGGCCCGGTGGCGTTGGCGAAGGTGCGCGGCAGCGAGAAGATACCTGCCCCGACCATGCCGCCGACCACCATCGCGGTCAGCGCCATCCGCGTCATCTTTTGTTCACCGGCCATGATTTCTCCTGAGGACATCAAAGAGCCGCCACGGCCCAAACGGATCAGTCTCGCGACCGCGGCGAAGGTTATCGACTCGTGCGCTGGAAGCCATCCCTAGTCCGACAACGTTTCTGGTACTGACTGCAAACGTGACTGTCACAAGTCAAACCGAAGCGTCATCCAGACTTCGGTCGAGCTGTAGTTGACCGCGAGGACGTTGCTCGAATCGCGGATGTACAAGATCTCCGGGTTCAGCGACCAGCGCGGCGCGAACTGCCAGGTCAGGCCACCGCCGACTTCGTAGAGGTTGTCGTTGCGCGTGCCGATGCCGACGATCTGGTCTCCCACGCTGCCCAGTTGCTCGATGTTGTAGCGGTCGTTTTGCCACCAGCCGAAGACGAAGCCACCTAGCTTGTCGGTGATCGTGAAATTGAGCGAAGGCGACAGGCCGAAGAAGTTGGCGTCGCCATCGCTGCGTTGAGTGTTGAACTCGCGCCCGGCCTGTCCGGCAAGGGTGAAGCTCGCCTTGCCGTCGAGCAATGAAGTGGTCCAGCTGCCGGTGAGCTCGGCGATGTTGCGGGTGCGATCACGCAGCCGGCCGTTCGGGTAGCGCCGCTGCCGGATCTCGGCGCCCACTGCCACCTGGTTGTCCTCGTCGAGGCGATAGCGGTAGTTGCCATACAGCCCGAAGTCGTTGCGGTAGTCGCCGTCGCCGCGGTAGCTGACGCGTCCGCGCAGACCGGCCACCCAGTTGCCCTCGCCGACGTTGCGACTGACGGCGCCGTTCCAGCGCAGGTCGGAGTCGTTGCGGCGCTGCGCGTTGTCATAGTCGCGGAAGCGGTAGTCGAGGCTGCCGTCGAGCGCGTAACCGTTGTCCAACTCGTAGTTCAGGTTGCCGCCCACGCGCGCGGCGAAGAACGCGTCGTTGTTCGGACCGCCGGCAACGGCGCCGGTGCGGTAGTTGCCGTAGCCGACGATGCCGTAGCCGTTGGCGAGCAGACGCTTGCCCGTGGCATAGCCTTGCGCCGCCTCGGCATAGATCTCGGCCTGCTGGTGCAGGTCGGGCGGCAGGTCGTCGAAACGCAGCACGGTTTCGAATTCGATCTTTGCGCTCGCGTAGTCGCCCAATGCCAGGTAGGCGCGCCCCAGACCGAGATGGGCAGCCACCGAGGCTGGTTCAGCGACGAGTGCACGCTCGAAAGCCTCACGCGCGGCTTGCGCCCGTTGGGTCTCCAACGCTGCCTGACCGAGCAGAAGCTCGAATTCGACGTCGCCCTTTGCAGCACCCTGCATCGGCGCCAGCACGTCGTAGGCCGCGCGATAGTCGCCGCGCTCGACCAGTTGCCGCGCCGCGGTCAGATCGGTCGTGGCGGCTTGCGCCGACGCCAGCATGACGAACCACGCTCCGAATACGACCGTGCGCCGCCATCGGCGCTGGCGGCGCGGTTCGAGTGTGGGCGTGGCGTGCTGGCGCATCGGGACCGGGCAGGCATTCACAGGGTGCATCGCAACGACTCTAGCGGCGATACTGGTTTGCCGGTTGTCTCCTTTTTCATCGGGCGATAATTTTCTGTATACGGGCCGCCTCTGCGACAGCGCCGGCGCCCATCGACTCCACGCGAAGCAAATCCGAGAGCCATGAGCGCCAACGACCTCGTTCACCGACTGCCCAGACACCTGAAGCTGAGTGAACTCCGCGTCTTCGTCGCGGTGCTCGAACATCGCAGCTTTCGCCGCGCGGCGGCGGTGCTGCACCTGACGCAACCCGCAGTCACCAAGGCCATCGCGGGGCTCGAGGAGATGCTCGAGGTCAAGCTGTTCGACCGCTTCAGCCACGGCGTCGAGCCGACCGTGCATGGGCTGAGCTTCGAGCCGCGCGCACTCGCGATCTTCGACGAACTGCGACGCGCGGCGCAGGACTTGTCGCTCGTGTCGCGCGGCGGCGAAGGCACGCTGCGCGTGGGCATCACGCCGATGCCGGCGATCCCCTTCCTGCCGGTCGCCATCAACCGCATGCTCGACCTCGACCGCAACATCTTCATCTCGGTGGTCGAGGCTCGCGAGGCCGAGCTGATCGACCGTCTGCGCAAGCGAGACATCGAAGTCGCGATCCTCCGGCTGGCGCTGATCGAACCGGGCGACGACACGCAAATCACGCGGCTGTTCGACGAGAAGCTGTGCGTCATTGCGCGCAACGAGCATCGGCTGGCGAGTCGCAAGCGCGTGCTGTGGCCGGAACTGCTGGCGGAACGCTGGGTGATGCCGCCAGCGGACTGCTCCTTCTACCAGCATCTGCAGACAACACTCGTCCGAGCCGGGCTCGAAGTCCCGCATCACATGATCGAGGCGATCTCGGTGCCGCTGCAGTTCAGCATGGTGCTGCACGCCGGCATGCTGGGCTTCGGCATGCGCTCTCAGATCGAATTCGCGCCGGGCAAGGAGTTCCTGGTGCGCCTGCCTTTCGACATCCCGACGCCGGAGAAAGCGGTCAGCGCGGTAACGCTGAAGTCGCACGTGCCGAGCCCTCTGGCGCAGCAGTTGATCGGGCACATCCACAATCTGGCGAACAAGACATAGCGGCAACTCAGCCGCTGCAGCCGCATGTACACTGCGCCCGCACTTGGTGGCGGCCTGAACAGGATCAGGCGATCGCTGCCTGCGGGAGCGGCCGATTGCGCAACGTCAGCAGGGTATGCGTCGCAGGTCCCGCAGGCGTCGCGTTCGCGGCCCACCTCATCTTTCAAACTTCAACGGAGAACGCTTCATGAGCAACTTCTGGGACATCGTGTGGCTGATGATCTCGACCTTCTTCTTCGTCGCCTACCTGATCATCATGTTCCAGATCGTCGTCGATCTGTTTCGCGACAAGGATCTGGGTGGCGGCTCGAAGGTGCTGTGGATGATCGGGCTGATCTTCATCCCGGTGCTGACGGCGATCATCTACATCGTCGCCCGCGGCACCGGCATGGCCGAACGGCAACACGCCACGCTGCAGCGCGCCAAGACCGACACCGACGCCTACATACGCGAGGTTGCCGGCAAGACGCCGGCCCAGCAGATCGGCGACGCCAAGGCGCTGCTCGACGCCGGCACGATCAGCCAGGCGGAATTCGACAAGCTCAAGGCGAAGGCGTTGGGTTGACGTCTGCGGGCTGCGGCCGGCGCGAGCCGTAGCGCTGCGCATAGACCCAGGTGAACTCGGCGCCGAACAGGAAGATCTGCGCCGAGTAGTACACCCACAGCAGCACCACGATGAGCGAAGCCGCAGCGCCGAAAGCCGACGTGATGCCGCTGCTGCCGATGTAGACGCCGATCAGCGACTTGCCGATCAGGAAAAGCACTGCAGTCACCGCCGCGCCCACCCACACATCCCGCCAGGCGACGCCGGCGCGCGGCATGGTCTTGTAGATCATCGCGAACACGACGACGAGCAGCAGCAAGTTGGCGCCGAGTTCACTCGCCCCGCTGAAGGCTTCCCAGCCCGGTGAAATGGGGCGCGCCCAGCGGCTGAGCGCATTCATCGCTGCGCTGAAGGCGAGCGACACGGTGAGCAGGAACCCGATGCCCAGGATCATGCCGAAGGACAGCAGCCGCGCGCGGACCAGCCCCCACAGGCCGCTGCTCTCGGGCCGTTGCGGCGCGCGCCAGATGCGGTCGAGCGCGTCCTGCAGTTCGGCGAACACCGTCGTCGCGGCAACGAACAGGACGCCCACGCCGAATGCCGCCGCCGGAACGCTGTCGGCCGGCCGGCGCGCGCCCTCGAGCAGCCCCTGCACTGCGAGTGCGCCATTGCTGCCGAGCATGCCCTGCAGTTGCCCGTAGATCTCGCCGCGCGCCGCCTCCTCGCCGAACACGAAACCGGCCACGGCAATGACGATCAGCAGCAGCGGTGCGACCGAAAAGATCGTGTAGAAGGCCAGCGCCGCACCCATGCTTTGCGCGTGGTCGGCCACCCAGTTCCTTGCCGCCGCCGCGAACAGCTCGGCCACGGCCTTGAGACCCGTCTGCACGTTCAAAGCTGGCCGTTCTTCGAAAGCAGCACCGCCACTGGCCGTGTGCCCGGGAATTCCGAAAATATGATGGTCATGATCGCGGTGATCGGCACGGCTAGAAATGCGCCCGGGATGCCCCACAGCTCGGACCATACCGCCAGGCTGAAGAGGATCGCAAAGGCGCTCAGGTTGAGCGAATTTCCCATCACGTATGGATCGAGGAAATTGCCGATGATGAACTGTGCTGCGGTGAGCGCCAGTACCAGCGACAGCACCGTACCCGGCTCGCCGAACTGCACGACGGCCATCAGCGTCGGGAACACGACGCCCAGCACCGAGCCGACATAGGGAACGAAGTTCAGGAAAGCCGCCAGCACTGCCCACAGCAGCGCGAACTCCAGACCCCAGAGCGCCATGATGACCCAGCTGACCGCACCGAGCAGTGCGCTGAGCACGGTCTTGAGCGCCAGGTACGAGCCGATGCGCCGGTTGATGGCTTGGATGACTTCGCGGATCCGCGCCACGCGCCTCGGGTCGTCGGACAATTTGGCCAACTTGGCCTCGAAACTGCGGTGCTCGACCAGCAGGAAAGTGGCGTACAGGAACACAACGATGAAGGTGACGACGATCGAGCCCACCGAAGCCAGCATGGAGCCGAAGATGCGCTGCAGGCTGATGCGTGCGAGAAGATCCTCGCGCAAAGACGCCCACGTGGGCTCGCGCTCGATGCCCAGGTAGACGGCGATGCGTTGGATCGAGGCGAGCAATGATTCCTGGTACTGCGGCGCAAGCGCCAACGCATGTTCCTTGTTGGCCATGATCAGGTAGGCCAGCATGAAGAACGCGAGGCCGATGATGGCGACCGAGACCACGTAGCGAAGGCGCAAAGGCATCATGGCGCCGACCGTCGGCAGCCTGCCCAGCACATGCGCCAGACCGACGATGACGTAGACGATGAGCGCCCCGAGCACAGCGGGCACCAGGATGGCCCTGCCGATGTACAGGAGCCAGCCGATGATCAGCAACAGCACGCTGCCGTGTACCACTGCGCGCAGCCTTTCCATGCTTCGACGTTCCTCGCTCGGCAGCTTTTCTGATTGAAGTAGTGTGCCCGAAGCGTGACCAAGCGCCGCGGTAGAGGCGCCATCAGCACGAGCGGTAGACTGCGCGCCCATCGACGATGGAGTCGCCCATTCGACCCCATCGCGACAACGGAGGAGCCCATGCAAGCCGTATTCAAGACGAGGACTGTGATCACGCTGCTGGCGCTGGCCGCCAGCGCGGCCGGCTGCATGCCGCGCAACGACACCGCGCCCGCGGTACCCGACATGCACAACAGCCGCAATTCGCTCGATTGGGCTGGCGTCTACGAAGGCGTGCTGCCGTGCGCCGATTGCCCGGGCATTCAGACGCGGCTCGCCTTGCAGCAGGACGGCCGGTTCGAGTTGTCCATGCGCTACATGGACCGACAGGTCGCGCCCCTCGTGTCCACCGGAAGCTTCAGCTGGAACGCGGACGGCAACACCATCACGCTCGATGGTGCCGGCAGGGGCGCGATGTATCGCGTCGGCGAGGGCCGCCTGCTGCAACTCGACAGCGACGGCTCGATGCCGGCACCGAATTCGCACAACCGCACGCTGACCAAGGTCGTGGCAGGCGCGGACGCGCCAACGCTGAGGAAGGCCTTGCAAGATCATCGTTGGACTTTGCGCAGCGCGAAGGACTCGCAAGGCAATGCGATTGAGGCAATGACCACGACCACGCCGATCGTGTTCGACTTCGATGCACAGCGCGTTGCCATCAGCGGCGCGTGCAACAACATGAACGGGGGCTTCCAACTCTCCGGCGAGGGTCAGCTGAAGTTTGGCCGAATGGCCGAGACGATGAGGGCTTGTGATCCCGCGTTGATGCGGGCGGACGCGGCACTGTCCGCAGCGCTCGCACAACCCCTGAAGGCCGAGTTCACACAGGGCCTGACGGCGACGTTGCGCCTGACCAGCGCGAAGAACGAGACGCTGCAGTTCAGCGGCCAACCCACGCCCCAAAGCCTGTACGGCGCGCCGACGCGCATCTTCCTCGAAGTGGCACCGCAGACGGTGCCCTGTCAGCCAGGCGCCGGCGGGCCAACGCAATGCATCAGGGCACGCGAGCTCAAGTTCGACGAACAAGGTCTGCGCGTGGGCACCCCGGGCGACTGGGCCACGTTCTACAGCCCGATCGAGGGCTACACGCACGAGCCGGGCGTGCGCAACGTGCTGCGCATCAATCGCTATACGCGCAAGAACGCGCCTGCCGACGCATCGGCCTACGTCTACGTGCTCGACCTGGTGGTTGAGTCGGAACAGATGCCCAGGTAGAGCACGCGGCGTCAGCGCACTTCGGGCTCGTCGGGATCGGGCGTACGCAGCGCCAGGATCACCGGGACCAGGATGGACGCCACCAGGCCCGCGGCAAAGCCGTTGTTGTAGAGGACGAGGCCGCCGTGCAACTGGCCCACCGTCTGCACCACCGACGAGTGGAGGAAGCCGGCGACGATGCCCCAGCGCCAGCCGAAGCGCCCGGCGATCGGCGCCAGCGTGGTGCCGAACAGGGCCGCCAGCACCGCCGAAGGATCGCTGGCGCTCCAGTCCTTGAGCATCGACCCGAGGTAGACGCCGAGCATGATCCAGACGATGTTCTTCGGGTGCTTGCCGAAGGCCGAGAAGCCCACGATCGTGAGGATCGCGCCGATGGTCGGGCCGTTGAGATCGCTGCCGACGATGAGCACGTAGGCCGTGCCCATGGCACCGGTCAGGCCCATGTTGAGCAGCGCCGCGCCGATGCCGTGCAAAGCCACGAAGTCGGTAGGCGCCTGGCCGCTGCGGCGCATCAGCGCCCATTGCTGGCGCCCGGCATTGCGGTCGATCCAGAACGCACCGGCGGCCGTCGCCGCGAAAAGGCCGAACAGCAGGGAGCCGAGCAGGCGGTTGTTGCCGGTGGTCCAGATGAAAACCGGCTCAGGCACGAAGCCATACGACTTGTAGATCGCGACGATCAAGGTGCCGAGCAACCCGGCGACGAAGCCGATGTTGTAGAGCGTGAAGCCCATGTGCGTCTTGAACAGATGTGCCGCAGTCGGCACCAGCAGAAAGCCCAGCAGCAGCGTGGTGGCCACGGCCAGCGGCGCACTCGTGTGTGCGGGCAGCGTCGTGCTGAAGAAGATCTCGGTGAAGATCGGCGCCAGCGCCGCGCCGAAGAAGGCGACGTTGATATGCTGCGCGAAAGGCTCCCCCTTGTAGCGCGTGTACAGATACACCCCGAGCACGATGAACCAGACGTTGAGCAGGCTCTTGCCGAACAGTGCGAAGCCGAGCACCAGGAACAGGCAGGCGATCGACGCACCGCCCATCTTGGCGCCCGAGCGCCAGTAGAAGAACAGGGCGGCGAGCGTCAGCAAACCGGCATTGAGCAGGGCCGCTCCGATGCCGCCCAGGCCCATGTAGTCCGTGATCAGCGTGTCGCGCGAAGTGAGGATGTTGGCCAGGCCCTCGATCAGTTCGCGCGGCGATTGCAGCACCAATGCGGTGGCAATGAAGGCGAGCGGGAACAGCGCAACGATGCCGAGCAATTTGGAATTCGACAGGATCACCGGCGGTGTCTCGCCGGACGCGGGCGGCATCGTCGTCACGGCGCCGGAGCGTCGGCGTCGGCACCGCGGCCGAATTGCTGGCGCGGCAGAAGGAACAGCCAGGACACGAGCACGAAGGGCGCTGTCAGCGCCGGGATGCTCCAGGGCGCGACGACGGCGTTCAAGGCGCCCTGCGCAATCACCGTGAAGACCGTGCCGAGGGCAGCATAGGCAAGGACACGCGCACTCGGGCTGTAGAACACCGAGCCGAGTGCGATGGCGGTGAGCACGGGGCTGAAGCCCAGCAAACCGGCGCTGATGAGTTGGCTCTCCGCGCCCAAGGCATGCGCGGTGCACAGCGCGAGCAAGGCGCCGGCCAGCGCCAGCAGTGCCGCCGCGACGGAATTGAGCGCAAGCCCGACGACCAGCAACAGGGCCGACAGCGCATCACCCTTGAGGAAGACTTGCGAGATGCTCTGCAGCAAGCCCTGCAGAAATGCGGCGGGCCGCAACGGGTCGGTCAGGGCCGGGTCCAGCAGCACGATCTCGTCGAGAGGGGCCGCGGCGTGACCGCCAAGCCCCGCGAAGGCGGCGGCGGCGAGCAGCAGCAGCCAGGTGACGATGACGAACGGGAAAGTCAGCGCCGATACGCTCCACGCCTTGGTGACGTTGGCCGTGCCAAGCGTCGCGACAACCGACACCGCTGCGCCGATCAGGACGTAGCACCAGAGCAGCGGCGAGGGCGCAAGAAAGGTCGGCAGCGCCAGGCCGACGAGGAGGCCGTTGTAGCCGAACAGGCCGTCGCGCAGTGCCTGCGAATCAACACGCAGCCACATCCCCGTCAGGCTGGCCGTGGCGAGCCCGACCAGGCCGCCGAAGAACACAGGAGGAGCGCCGCCGGTGTACGAGCCCCAAGCGATGGCCACGAGGAACAACAAGCCGGTCAGCGGGTTGTTCTGAAACATCACCTGCCCCGCACCTCGAAGGTTGACGTCGATGAAGCGCAAACTGGACGTGTCGGCGCACGCCGCGTCCCAGCGATCGAGAATAGGTTTCATCACCATATAAGCACCGGTTGCGTATCGACGGCCACAAGATAGAGGCATCGGATGCTATCGACCCACCCTGCCCTCAACCACGGACATCACTTCATGAGCCCACTATCCAGCCGCCCCGAATTCGTCGCCGCTGCTGCACTGATTGCAGTCGCACTGTGCCCGATGATCGCTCAGGCACAGTCGCGCGTGCAATACGGGCGCATCACGAACGTCACCGCCGTCACCGAGACCAGTTCGACCGCGCGCAATGTCGGCACGATCGCCGGCGGCACCATCGGTCTGGTCAGCGGCAGCGGCCAGTCGTCCAGCAATCGGGCGTTGCGGGGTGTTGGCGGCGCGGCTGCCGGCCGCGGCGTGGGCAGTCTTGCCGGGCGCTCGCAGGCCTTCGAGTACACCGTGCTGATCGGCGGAAGGAGCACCGTGCGCATCGTCTCAGACCAAGCCGGCAAGCGTGTCGGCGACTGCGTGGCCGTGGAGCAGGGTCAGTGGGCCAACATCCGCCTCGTGCCCGAATCGCGTTGCACCCCGCCCCCGGCAGCGCGGCCTGCGGCACCCGCGCCGACCCCCGCCCCTGCCCCGGCGCCGATACCAGCCGATGTCGAAGCAGCCACCGCTTGCGAGCAGGCCAAGCAACAGGTGCTCTCGGCCGAGACCGACGATGCCTTTTCTCTGGCCGAACGGCGGATGCGACTGTTGTGCGGCGAGTGAGTGGGCAAGCTGGCCTGGCCCGATGTCGCTTCGCGAGGCGGCTTGCCGCGCGCGCGGCTCGTCCCTTAACATCGACCCGATACCGCTTCGCCAGAACCCGACATGGAACTGACCCCTCGCGAGAAAGACAAGCTGATGCTGTTCACTGCGGCCTTGCTGGCGGAGCGACGTCAGGCCCGCGGCCTCAAGTTGAACTACCCCGAGGCGGTTGCGCTGATCAGCGCGGCAATTCTGGAAGGCGCACGTGACGGCAAGTCGGTGGCCGAGTTGATGAGCGACGGCAAGACCGTGCTCAAACGCGCCGACGTGATGGACGGCGTGGCCGAGATGATTCCCGACATCCAGGTCGAAGCCACCTTCCCCGACGGCACCAAGCTGGTGACGGTGCATCAACCCATCGCCTGAACCGAAGGAAATTCCCATGAAGAAACCGTTGCTCGCCACACTGGTTGGTATCGCTCCCTGGGCCGTCGCCCACGAAGGCCACGGCCTGCACGGCAGCCATTGGCATGCCAGCGACGCCTGGGGCTTCGTGGTGCTCGGCGTCGTGGTCGCGATGGTGCTGTGGGCACGACGGGGCAAATGATGGTCGTTCCCGGCGAACTGCTCACCGACAGCGGCGACCACGCCCTCAACCCCGGCCGCCGCACGCTGACGATGGTGGTGGAGAACGCCGGGGATCGTCCGATCCAGGTCGGCTCTCACTACCACTTCGCCGAGACCAACAACGCGCTGAAGTTCGATCGGGAGGCGGCGCGCGGCATGCGCCTGAACATCCCGTCGAGCCTGGCGGTGCGCTTCGAACCGGGCCAGCAGCGCACGGTCGAATTGGTTGACTTCGGCGGCGACCGCCGCGTCTTCGGCTTCCGTGGCCTCGTGCAAGGAGCGCTGTGATGAGCACCATTGGGCGACGCGCCTATGCCGAGATGTACGGCCCCACGGTCGGCGATCGCGTGCGCCTGGCCGACACCGAACTGCTCATCGAGGTCGAGCAGGACTACACCCTGCGCGCAGGCGGCTACGGCGAAGAGGTCAAGTTCGGCGGCGGCAAGACGATCCGCGACGGCATGGGGCAGAGCCAGCGCGTCAACGGCCCAGGCGCCGGCGAGGCGGTCGACTGCGTCATCACCAACGCGTTGATCCTCGACCACTGGGGCATCGTCAAGGCCGATATCGGCCTGCGCGGCCAGCGCATCTGCGCGATCGGCAAGGCCGGCAATCCTGACGTGCAGCCGGGCGTGGACATCATCATCGGCCCGGGGACCGAGGTCATTGCAGCGGAGGGCATGATCGTCACCGCAGGCGGCATCGACAGCCACATCCACTTCATCTGCCCGCAGCAGATCGACGATGCGCTGGCCAGCGGCGTGACCACCCTGCTCGGCGGTGGCACCGGCCCTGCCACGGGCACGCTCGCCACGACCTGCACGCCGGGGCCGGAGAACATCGCGCGCATGCTGCAAGCCGTGGACGGTTTTGCCATGAACTTTGGCCTGCTCGGCAAGGGCAATGCGAGCCAGCCCGAGGCCTTGCGCCAGCAGATCGAGGCCGGCGCGATCGGCCTGAAGCTGCATGAGGATTGGGGCACGACACCCTCGGCCATCGACTGCTGCCTGGGGGTTGCCGAAGAGACGGACACCCAGGTGTCGATCCACAGCGACACGCTCAATGAGTCCGGCTTCGTCGAAGACACGATGGCGGCTACGAAGGGCCGCACGCTGTGCGCCTTCCACACCGAAGGGGCAGGTGGCGGGCATGCGCCGGACATCCTGCGCGTTGTGGGCGAGCAGAATTTCCTGCCTTCGTCGACCAACCCGACCATGCCCTTCACCGTCAACACGGTGGACGAGCACCTGGACATGCTGATGGTGTGCCACCACCTCGACGCATCCATCGCCGAGGACCTGGCCTTCGCCGAAAGTCGCATCCGCCGCGAAACCATCGCCGCCGAGGACGTGCTGCACGACCTGGGCGCGATCAGCATGATGAGCAGCGACAGCCAGGCGATGGGGCGCATCGGCGAGATGGTGCTGCGCACCTGGCAGACGGCGCACAAGATGAAAGTCCAGCGCGGCGCGCTACCAGAGGACAACGCGCGCAACGACAACTTCCGCGCCAAGCGCTATGTCGCCAAGTACACGATCAACCCGGCCATCGCCAATGGCATCGCCCACGAGGTGGGCAGCATCGAGGTCGGCAAATGGGCCGACCTGGTGTTCTGGAAGCCGAAGTTCTTCGGCGTCAAGCCGACACTCATCATGAAGGGCGGCTTCATTGCGGTGTCGGTGATGGGCGACCCCAACGCCAGCATCCCGACGCCACAGCCGGTGCACTACCGGCCGATGTTCGGCAGCTTTGGCGGGGCGCTCGCGCGTGGCTCGCTGACCTTCACGAGCCAAGCGGCCGTGACGGCGGACCTGGGCGACTCCCTCGGGTTGCGCAAGCGCCTCGCCGCGGTGAAGAACTGCCGCGGCGTTCGCAAACAGCACATGGTGCACAACGGCTATGCACCGAAGATGCAGATCGACGCACAGACCTACGAAGTGCGCGCCGACGGTGAATTGCTGACCTGCGAACCGGCGGCAGTGCTGCCCATGGCGCAGCGCTACTTTCTATTCTGAACCGCCTCGCTACCGCTGCGCGACCCGCGCAGACCTGGTGGCGGCCAACCCCGCGCCGACAGCCGACGTCAGGCGAAGAGGCGGAGAATTCAATTGATGCGAATCCTGTCGAGCCGAATCTTCAAATGGCTGGTGCTGCCTTTCGTGCTGCTCATTGTTGCGGTGCTCGCCTGGCGCGCCATCGACGCCTGGCGTGGGCCGCCGCTGGACCTCTGGCACACCTTCGTGCCGCACGAAATGTCGGCGGAGCAGATCGACGCGTCGAACTGGGATCAGTATCTGGCCGCGGAAGGTCGCATCTTCGACGAGGTGCGGGCCGAAGTCACTGACAAGCTGCCCGCCGAGGCGCAGATCGATTCGAACCGCTACTACGCCGGCAGCCCGATCTACCCTGGGCGGTTCGCGCAAGACTGGAACCGTTCCTACGTGATGATGCCTGCCGGCAAGCCTGGCGGCGCTGTGGTGCTGCTGCACGGGCTGACGGATTCGCCCTACAGCCTGCGCCACATCGCTCGACGCTATGCCGCTGATGGCTTCGCCGTGGTGGCGATTCGCTTGCCAGGCCATGGCTCTGTGCCTGCCGGTCTGAGCAAGGTCGAATGGGAGCAATGGACCGCGGCGACACGTCTCGCGGTGCGCCATGCAAGGCAACTCGGCGGGCCGGGGGTGCCGTTGCATCTGGTCGGATTTTCCAACGGGGGCGCGCTGGCGATGAAGTACGCCCTCGAGGCGCTGGAGGACAAGGCACTCGCCCGACCCGACCGCATCGTTCTCGTCTCGCCGATGATCGGTATCACGAGCATGGCGCGCTTTGCCGGCGTGTTCGGCTGGCCGGCGTTCTTTCCGGCGTTTGCCAAGGCGGCCTGGCTGGGCATCGTGCCGGAGTTCAATCCCTTCAAGTACAACTCATTCCCCGTGAACGGCGCGCGTCAGTCGTCGCTGGTGGCGCGACGGCTGCAGGCGCAGATTGCCGCGCACGCCGAAGACGGCCGCCTCGCCGAACTGGCGCCGATACTGACCTTCCAGTCGGTGGTGGACTTTACGGTCAGCACGCGCGCCATCGTCGATGCGCTGTACAGCAAACTGCCGGCCAACGGCAGCGAGCTCGTGCTGTTCGACCTCAACCGCAACGCCAAGTTCGGCCCGCTGCTGCGCCGCAGTACCGATACGGTGCTGGCGCGGCTGCTGCCTGAACCGCCTCGCACTTTCACGACGACGGTGATCACCAACGAGAGCCGCAACAGCAGCGAGATGGTCGAGCGCGTGACCCCGGCCGGCGCCACGACCGAACAGGTCCGGGCATTGGACCTGCGCTATCCGCGCGACGTGTTCTCGCTGTCGCATCTGGCACTGCCGTTTCCGCTGAGCGACTCGCTCTACGGGATGGAACCCGAATCGGACGAGGACTTCGGCGTCCATCTCGGAGCGATGGCCACGCGTGGCGAACGCGGCATCCTGGTCGTCACGATCGATTCGCTGGCGCGCATGTCTTCGAACCCGTTCTTTCCGTATCTGATGCAGCGCGTCGAACAGGGCATCGGACCGACAGGCAAATGAAGAAGCAAACCGGGGTCCTGCTGGCTTTCACGCTGCTCTTCGCTGCCGCCGCGGTGTTGCTGCCCGCCGTGCCGCAACCGCTCGACTATCACGACTTTGCCGACCATCGCCACGCGCTCGGCATCGACAACTTCTTCGATGTGTCGTCGAACATCGCCTTCCTGCTCGCTGGCGTCGCCGGCCTCGTTGTCGTGTGGGGTGGATACACCCACTTCGAACATCGCGCCGAGCGCTGGCCGTGGCTGGTGTTCTTCGTCGGCATGGTGATGACAGCGGCAGGGTCGGCCTACTATCACCTGAGCCCGGACAACGAGACGCTGTTCTGGGATCGCCTGCCGATGACGATCGCCTTCGCGGGGCTGGTGTCCGCGCAGATCGTCGACCGCGTCAATGTGCGCGCGGGCCTGCTGCTGCTCCCGCCCATGCTGTTGTTGGGCGTGGCCTCCGTGGTCTACTGGATCGTTACCGAACGACAGGGCGTCGGCAACGTGCTGCCCTATGCGCTGCTGCAAGCCTATACCGTGCTCGTGCTGCTGATGATGGCCGTGCTGCACCCTTCGCGCTACACGCGTGCCGGCGATCTGTATTTCATCTTCGGCTGGTACGTGCTCGCCAAGCTGCTGGAAACCTTCGATGTCCAGGTGCTCGAGTTCCATCACCTTGTCAGCGGGCACACGCTCAAGCACGTCGCCGCGGCAGCGGCCGGCTTCGTCGCCTGCGCCATGCTGGTCCGTCGCAGATTGCAAACGGGGTCTGGCGACCCCGCTTCTCTTCACCCCGCCAAAACCGGCCTGTCGTCCGGCCCGGACCGCGGAACCTAGCAAGTCGACAGGCGTGGTTGTGACGCGCTCACCCAACGCGCCCGACACCCCGCCGTTCGCGCATCGCTCGGCCAACTTCCTCCAGTGCGGCGTCGCTCAGCAAGCGCGCGGCCATCGGTAGCAGTTCCCTTTCCTCGCGCTCCATGTGCCGCTCATAGAGCGTGATCAGCGGCTCCACGTCTTTCGATGCGAGCAAAGCGGCCTCGCCAGTTGCGATCGTCTGCAGGGCCGCGCGTAAGTGACGCCAGTGCGCTTCGAGCTCGCGATGGTCAGCGGTGAGCGCGTCGACGAGTTCGCGCAGGCAGACGGCATCCGACCCGGCCATCGATTCGATCAGCGCGGGGAACAGATCGGCCTCCTCGTCGGCATGATGATCCTTCGCGGCAGTGTCGAAGTAGCGCATCACGGCCATCGCTGCGCTGCGCGCATCGGCATCCGCACCATGCCGTGCGATGTGGGGCACGAGGCGGCGCAGCGTGGCGCATTGATTCTCGATGCGATGGTGACAGGCCGCGATCATCTCGAGCGGCGCCTCGAAGCCGGCGCCAGGTGGGCTGATGCCAGGCAAACTGACGGTCATCGCTGCGGCGCGGGGTCCGATCCGCTCTGCGCGCCCGCCATCGCCTCGCCCAAGCGGATCGCAGCCCCCGGCGCCCAGGCCGGATTGAACTTCAAGCCCAGGCGCGGCAGCAGCACGACAACCGTTGAGCCGAGCAGGAAGCGCCCCATCTCGTCGCCCTGCTTCAGTCGGACGTCCTGATCTTCGTAGCGCCACTCGCGCGTCTGGGGGACACGCGGTGGGTTGACGATGCCGTGCCACACCGTGGCCATGCTGCCGACGATCGTCGCGCCGACGAGGACGAGGACGAACGGTCCGGGCAAGCCGTTGAACACGCCCTCGAACACACACACCACGCGCTCGTTGCGCGCGAACAGCCCCGGCACGCCGCGCGCCGTCGTCGGGTTCACCGAGAACAGCGCGCCGGGCACGTGGATCATGCGAAGCAAGCGTCCATCACACGGCATGTGGATGCGGTGGTAGTCCTTCGGGCTCAGATAGAGCGTCGCGAAATGGCCGTCCTCGAACGGTGCGGCGAGCGCCGCATCGCCACCGAGGAGCGCGGTCGCCGAATAGCGATGTCCCTTGGCCTGAAATATCTGGCCCTGTTCGATCGCGCCGAACTGACTGATCGAGCCATCCACCGGGCAGACGAATTCCGCTTGCGCGAGGGGACGCACGCCGGGCTTGAGCGCGCGCGTGAAGAAATCGTTGAAGCTCGCGTAGTGCGCGATATCGCTGTCCGCCGCCTCGCTCATGTCGACGCCGTACTTGCGGACGAACCATGCGATCAGGCGCGTCGTCTTCACCCCGCGCTGCGCGTTCGCCACCTTTCCCGCACGCGTCGTCAGCGCCTGCTTGGGCAGCGCGTATTGCGGCAGGACAGCGAGGCGATCGGACATGCGAAGCTCGGTGGGAACAAGGGGGCGAATTGTATCGACGAGGGTGCGTGCAATGGGGCGATTGAAGGTCGGGGCTCCGGGCCGGGCTCGCGTCCGCCTCTCTCCGAAATCGGCCTCTTTCAGCCCGCAGCCGTTCACGTGCGCGCATCATCTCGCACAATATTGAGCTTGCACCCCGTCCCGACGCGCTCATCGCCGGCGACTTACTGGCAATTGCTCCGCGCTGATGCCCAGCTCGGCACGGGGAGGCTCCTTTCAACCCTGAGTTGCTACCCAATGTTCATTCACAGTGCACTCTTTTGGCTGCGCAAGGATCTCACTCCGACGGAGCGCGAAGTCTTTGCGTCCGAAGTTCAGCGCCTCGCGCAGATTCCCTACCTCACAAGCGGTTTCGTCGGGACTCCCGCGCAGACCGCGCGCCGTTCTGTCGCGGATCACTCCTTTGACTTCGCGACGTCGCTTCACTTCAAGTCTCTAGAAGACCACGAGTTCTATCAAGCCAAGTGCGAGCATCACGCCAGGTTTGTTTCCACCTGCCAGTCTTTCTGGGAGCGTGTCGTCATCTACGACATCGCTCCCTTTGCGTAACAGGCATGTATCTGGCTGGCAGAATCCTGTTTCTGCCGCTGTACGCGATCGGCGCGCTTTGGCTGAAAACGCTCGGCGGGCACCTCGCCACTCTGGGCGTGGTGCTGGTCGGCGCGCAGGCCTCTTCAATGCTTGAATTCATGGTGACGCGATGAACATGAAAGCGCAAGAACGCGATGCACTGCTGCGCGCGCTGAAGGCCCGCTTCGAGAAGAACGCGCATCGCCACAGTGGAATCGCATGGGCGGAAGTGCAGGCGAGACTCGAAGGCAACCCTGGGGCACTCGAGACGCTACAGGCGATGGAAGCCTCTGGCGGGGAACCGGACGTCATCGGCAAGGACAAGAAGTCCGGTCACGTCACCTTCGTCGACTGCTCCGCAGAAAGCCCCATAGGGCGTCGAAGCACCTGTTATGACGCCGAAGCGCGCGAATCGCGCAAGGAGCACAAGCCGCAGAACAGCGCGGTCGAAATGGCAACCGAAATGGGCGTCAACTTGTTGACGGAAGAGCAATACCGGGCGTTGCAGTCGCTTGGCGAGTTCGACATGAAGACCTCGAGCTGGATCGCCACGCCGCCTGATGTTCGGGCGCTCGGCGGCGCGCTCTTCTGCGATCGCCGCTACGGCAAGGTGTTCGTCTATCACAACGGTGTGCAGTCGTACTACGCGGCAAGAGGTTTTCGCGGCTCGCTCCGGGTTTGAGGTGGCCCGCAGTCGGCGGAACGCCGAGCCGAGAGTGGGTTGCTTGCGCTCAGGCCACTGGTCCGAAGGCTGCTGGTAAAACGTTTCGATGAGCACACCCGACGAAGCGAGCGGCTTGTCACCGCAGGCCGGCGAGGCCAGTCCGACTCCCGCCACGGTCTACCTGGTCGGCGCCGGACCGGGCGACCCCGGTCTGTTGACGCTCAAGGCCGCGCGCGTACTGGAAGCGACACTGCTTGTGCTCTACGACAAGCTCGTCTCGACGGCAGTCCTGAAGCTCGTCAATCCACTGGCAGAGCTGATCTACGTCGGCAAGCAAAGCGGCGACCACACGCTGACGCAGGACGGCATCATCGAGCTCATGGTGAGGCTCGCGAAGAGCGGCCGATCAGTGGTTCGGCTCAAAGGCGGCGACCCGTACATCTTCGGGCGAGGCGGCGAGGAGGCGCAGGCACTCGCTGCGGCCGGCATCGCCTTCGAGGTCATCCCGGGTATCAGCGCGGCGCAAGGCATGGCGGCGAGCGCCGGCATCCCGCTCACCCACCGTGACCATGCCACGCAGGTGACGTTCGTCACCGGCCATCTGCGCGACGAACATGGCGAACGCGGCCTCGAACTCGACTGGGCAAGCCTTGCGCGCGCGCGCCAGACGCTCGTGATCTACATGGGCGTGGCGACGCTGCCCATTGTCTGCAGCCGGCTCGTCGGCCACGGTCTTGCGGCCGACACGCCGGCTGCGGTGATCGAGAACGTCACGCTCCCAAACCAGCGCACCGTCGCCGGCACACTGCAGACCTTGCCGACGCTCGCGCGCCAGCACGGCGTACGCGCCCCCGCGCTGGTAGTGATTGGCGGCGTCGTGTCCCTGCACGCCGAACTGGCGCCTGCTGGCACCATGAACGATGCGGGCGACAACGCAACAGGCTGACACCGACGCTCAGGGGACCCGAGGGGACGGGCCGGCACCCTTCAACGGCGATTCGCGCGCGCGGTCTCGAGGTGCTTGCCGCCGACGATGAGTTGCAGCACTTCGGTCGCGCCTTCGTAGATGCGCAGTGCGCGTATTTCGCGATAGAGCCGCTCGACCGTCGAGCCGGTGACGACGCCAAGCCCGCCGTGCAACTGCACCGCCGCGTCGATCACCTGCTGCGCCGCCTCGGTGGCGTAGAGCTTGGCCATCGACGCCTCGCGCGTCACCCGCGTGCCCTGCACGTCGCGCGTCCACGCACTGCGATAGACGAGCAGCGCCGAGGCATCGATCGCGGTCACCATCTCGCCGAGCTTGGCCTGCGTGAGCTGGAAGTCGGCGAGCGTCTGGCCGAACATGCGCCGATCGAGCGCGCGGCTCGTTGCCTCGTCCAGCGCGCGTCGCGCAAGGCCGAGCGCCGCGGCGCCAACGCTGGTGCGAAACAGGTCGAGCGTGCCCATCGCGATCGCGAAGCCCTTGCCTTCCTGGCCGATCAGCCGGTCGCCGTCGATGCGGCAATTCGCAAAGCGCAGCGTCGCCAGCGGATGCGGCGCGATGACCGGGATGCGCTCGCTCGCGTCGAGCCCCGGCGTGTCGGCGTCGATGAGAAATGCGGATATCCCTTTCGACCCGCGCGCGCCCTCTTCGCTGCGCGCGAAGACAACGTACCGATCGGCAAGCCCACCGTTCGAGATCCAGGTCTTCACGCCGTCGAGCACCCAGCCGTTGCCGTCCCTCCGCGCGGTCGTGCTCATCGCGGCGGCATCCGAGCCGGCATCGGGCTCGGAAAGCGCAAACGCGGCGATCAACTCGCCGCGTGCAACGCCGGGCAGCAGCGCTGCCTTCTGCGCGTCGCTGCCGAACAGGCTGACCGGCGCGCTGCCAAGCCCCTGCATCGCGAGCGCAAAGTCAGCGAGGCCCGACGCGCGACCGAGCGTCTCGCGCGCGAGCGCGAGGCTGCGCACGTCGATGCCTTCGCGCGCGCCACCGTGCGCTTCGGAGTAAGCGCCGGGAACGCACACGCGGAGCAACCCCGCGCGGCCCAGCGCGCGCACCAGATTGCCGACGCAGGCATAGACGCTGTCCAGATCGCCCTCGTCGTGCTCGAGCAGAGCAGGCAGCATGTCGCTGACCCATTGCTCGAGTTCATCGGCAAGCGCGCGGTGACCGTCGTCAAAGAACGGCCAAGAAAGGTAGCTTCGATCAGGCATGGCGTGATTCAACCACGACGGCGTTCAATCGTTCAATCGCCCTCGAAGACGGGCTTTTGCTTCGCCGCGAACGCGTGGTACGCGCGTTCGAAGTCCTTCGTCTGCATGCAGATCGCCTGCGCCTGCGCCTCCGCCTCAATGCACTCGCCAAGGCCTGAATTCCACTCCTGCCACAGCATCGTCTTCGTCATCGCGTGGCCGAAGGTCGGGCCTTCGGCGAGTTCCTTGGCAAGCGCATCTGCCGCGGCTTGCAGTGCGTCGGGCTCGACCAGGCGGTTGTAGAAGCCGAAGCGCTCGGCCTCCTCGCCGCCGACGACGCGGCCGGTGTAGAGCAGGTCCGCCGCGCGCGACAGGCCGATCAGGCGCGGCAGCAGCGTGCACGCACCCATGTCGGCGCCCGCGAGGCCAACGCGCACGAATAGGAAGGCGAGCTTGCTGCGCACGGTCGCGATGCGCATGTCCGAGGCGCAGGCGATCATCGCGCCGGCGCCGGTACACACGCCGTCGATCGCGGCGATGATCGGCTGCGGACAGGCGCGCATCGCCTTCACGAGGTCGCCCGTCATGCGCGTGAACTGCAGCAGCTCGGGCATGTCCATCTTGACGAGCGGGCCGATGATCTCGTGCACGTCGCCGCCGGAGCAGAAGTTGCCACCCGAGCCGGTGAAGACGACCGCCTTGATGTCGCTCGCGTAGACCATCTCGCGAAACAAGTCGCGCAACTCGCCGTAGGAATCGAAGGTCAGCGGGTTCTTGCGCTCAGGGCGGTTCAGCGTGATGGTCGCGATCTTGCCGTTGACTGCGTAGTCGAAATGAGTCGGCTTGTAGTGGGCGAGTTGGATGTTCTTCATCGAGTTGTCCCCTTCGTTTGTGCAATCCGTATCCTGCCACGGTCGGGTCGCCGCAGATGGGCAAACGCTATGCGTGATGGCCAGCGCGTGCACGGCCGGTCCTAGAATCCTTTGCAGTCTGGCGCCGCGCTGGTACGCGCCGACATCGTCGAATTGCGAAGACGACCATCAGCCCGCTGAAGCCAACGCGACGAGGAGCGCGCACTCATGACCCTGCCTTTGGTGGTGGCGATTACCGGCGCCACTGGCGTCATCTATGGCGTCGAGTTGCTGCGCGTGCTGAACGCCCTGGGCCAGCCCGCGCATCTGATATTGAGCGAGGCAGCGGGCCTGAGCATCGCCGTCGAGACCGACACTTCGCTCGAGGAAGTGCGCGCGCTTGCTGCCGTCGTCTACAACAACAAGGACATCGGTGCCGCGATCGCCAGCGGCTCGTTCCTCACCCGCGGCATGATCGTCGCGCCGTGCACGATCAAGACCTTGTCCGGCATTGCGAACTCGTTCGCCTATAACCTTGTCGTGCGTGCTGCCGACGTGCACTTGAAGGAAGGCCGCAAGCTCGTGCTGATGGTTCGTGAAACGCCCCTGCACAAGGGCCACCTGAAGCTCATGACGCGCGCTGCGGATTGCGGCGCGGTGATCCTGCCGCCGATGCCGGCCTTCTATCAACGGCCACAGACGATCATGGATCTCGTGCATCAAAGCATCGGCAAGGCGCTCGATCAGGTCGGCGTCGAACACGATCTGATGCGGCGCTGGACTGGTTTGCAAGACGTGGCAACGCGGGCAAAGTCCGACGGCGCATGAGCCGACGGATGCCTCGCGAACGGCGCGTGGCGCGCATCGCGGACCGGTCCGCGCGCTGCTGATGACGCGCTCGCTTCACCCGTTCTGGCGCTTCTCGCTGCGCACCTACCGCGCACCAGGAATGCAGGCCGCCTGCCTTGCGCTGCAGGAGAGCTGCGACGCCGATGTCAACCTGCTGCTGCTGTGCGGTTGGCTCGGTCGGAGCGGTCGATCGATCGACAAGCGCCGCCTGCGCGAGGCGATGCGCTGCGTCAGAGCGTGGCAATCGGACGTGATCGCACCCGTGCGGCAAGCGCGCCGCGCACTCAAGCGCAATCCGCCGCGCGATGCCGACTTGGCGCGAAGGCTGCGCCACCAAATGCTCGCGCTCGAACTGGAGCTGGAATTCATCGAGCAGGCCATGCTCGCCGAGCTTGCGGCGCGCTGGCCGGCGCCCAGGCGCAGCACGGCGCCGGAAGTTGCGATCGCCGCCAACCTCGCGCGCTATCTCGCGCTGCTCGAGCCAACGCCGCAGTCAGCGAGTGCCGCGCACGCAGCCTGCATCGCCCGCGCCTGTGGTGCAACGACGCCAGGGTGCAACGCCAGGGCGATCGACGGCACGGCCCGCGCGCCGGTCAGCGCACGAACTGCGTGAGGTACAGCGAGATCGCGGGGAACAGCACGAGCAGCGTCAGCCGCACGATATCCGCGCCGACAAAGGGCAGCACGCCACGAAACACCGTCGCGGTCGGTATGTCGGGCAACACGCTGCGCAGCACGAACACATTGAGCCCGACCGGCGGCGTGATGAGGCTGATCTCGGTGACGACGACGACGATGATGCCGAACCACACCAGATCGAAGCCGAGGTGCGCGACGACCGGGTAGAACATCGGCACCGTGAGCAGGATCATCGACATGCTCTCGAGCACGCAGCCGAGCACGACGTAGATCACGCAGATCCCGAAGATCACGAGCAAGGGCGTGCTGGAGAAGCGGTCGGTCAGCGCAATCAGTTCGCCCGGCATGCTCGTCAGATTGACGAAGTTGGCGAAGATCAGCGCGCCGATCAGGATCGTGAACATCATGCCGGTCGTCACCGCGCTCTCGACCAGCGCGTCGCGAATGAACTTGAGCGACCAGCCGCAGCGCCAGACCGCAAAGACGAACGCGCCGAAGGCGCCGATGCCCGCCGCCTCGGTCGGCGTGAAGACACCGCCGTAGATGCCGCCGAGCACGATCGCGAACAGCACGATCACGCCCCACACGCTCTTGAGCGCGCGCATGCGCTCGGCCATCGGCACGCGCTCGGTCGGCGGGCCGCTCTTCGGGTCGAGCCGCACGGTGAGCATGACCGCGCCGATGTAGCACAGGATCGCCAGCAGGCCAGGCAGCACGCCGGCGATGAAGAGCTTGCCGATGTTCTGCTGTGTCAGGATGCCGTAGATCACGAGCACGACCGACGGTGGGATCAGGATGCCGAGCGTGCCTCCCGCCGCGACCGACCCGGAGGCCAGCGCCTCTGAATAGCCGTAGCGCCGCATCGGCGGCACCGCGACCTTGGCCATCGTCGCGGCGGTCGCGATCGACGAGCCGCAGATCGCGGAGAAGCCGCCGCAGGCGACGATCGTCGCCATCGCCAGGCCGCCTCGGCGATGGCCGAGGAAGGCGTGCGACGCCTTGTAGAGTTCCTCCGAAAGGCCGGCGCGAGTCACGAGATTGCCCATCAGCACGAACAGCGGCACGACCGACAGCGAATAGGACAGGCCGGTCTCGTAGGTCACCGCGCCGACCATCGCGAGCGACGCAGAGGGATTGATCTTGAGCGCGAATCCCGCGAAGCCGACGAGCCCCATCGCGAACGCGATCGGCACCCGCGCAAAGGCAAGCAGCAGCATCGCTGCAAAAGCCATCAGCGCCTCGTTCATTCGATCATCACTGGGATGTCTCCGGTGGCGTCGAGCCAGGCCATCGAAAGCATCGCAAGCACCGCGATGAAGGTCAGCACCGCCATGAAGTACACGAGCGGATAGACGGGGAACTGCAGCACCGCCGTCGTCTCGCCTGCCGCGTGCATTTCGACCGCCCTGACCCACAGCCGCCACGCGATGGCACCGGTGCACACCGCGGCAACGAGATCGACGAACGTGCTTTGCGCGCGCCGCCAGGCCGATGGCACGAAGCGGTCGAACAGATCGACCGTGACGTGCTGGCGCCGCAGCGCGACGAGCGGCAGGCTCGAGAAGACGAGCGCGCCCATCGCGTGTTCGGTCAGCTCGAAGGCCCCCGTCAGCGGCCGGTTGAGGAAGTAGCGACCGACGACGTCGACGCAGGTCAGCAGCACCATCGCCGCGAGCATCAGTGCGGCGACGGTGCCGAGCACCCGGTCAGCGCGCTGCAGCAAGGGCGGCACGGGCCGGGTGGCAAGGCCCGCGCCGTCAAAGCTCACGCGAAGGCCTCGCTCACTTGCCGGCCGCGACCTTGGCGATCTCGGCGCGGAATTCCTTCATGAGTGCCGCGCCGTCGACGCCTTTGGGCTTGACCTCGGCGTACCAGGCCTGCTCGACGGGGTCGATCCGGGTCTTGATCTCGGCAACGAACGCGGGGCTTGCGGTCTGGATGTCGATGCCCGCTGCCTTGATCGCCTCGATGCCGGATGCGTCGGCCTTGTCCCACGCCGTGCCCGCGAGGTGCGCGAAGTGTTCACCCGAGAGCTTGTCGATTGCGTCGCGGTCGGCCTGCGAAAGCGCGTTGTACTTGGCCTCGTTCATCATCATCACGAAGCTCGTGTTGTAGAGGCCGCCGGGGACGAAGGTCGCATGCTTGATCAGGCCCTGCAGCTTGAAGCTCTGGATCGACTCGGGCGGGAAGAAGATGCCGTCGGCGACGCCGCTTTGCATCATCTGGTAGGCCTCGTTCGCCGGCTTGAGCAGCGGGCTCGCGCCGAGCGCCTTGGTGATGTCGTTGACGACGCCACCGCCGACGCGGATCTTCATGCCCTGCAGGTCGGCCACGCTGGCGATCGGCTTGTTGACCGAGTACATCTCGCCCGGTCCGTGCGTGAACACCGCAATCACTTTCACGCCCTTGTGCTCGTCGAGCTTGGCGAGATGCTTGGTGTACATGCGCTGGTACGCGACCGAGGTCGATTCGGCCGAGTCGCCGAGGAACCCGAACTCGGCCATCTTGGTCAAGACGAAGCGCCCCGGCGTGTAGCCCTGCACCGTGAACGAGACGTCGATCACGCCGTCCTTCACCGCATCGAAGGTCTGCGGCGCGGCGACGGGCGCCTTGGGCAGCACGTTGAACTTGACGCGGCCCTGCGTCGCGGCCTCGACCTCCTTGGTCCACGGCACGAGCATGCCGGCCGTCAACGGATGGGAAGGCGGCACCCATGACGACGCCGTCAGCGTCGTCTGCGCGTGCGCCGGTGCAGCGCTGAGCCACGCCGCGAGTGCGGCCGTCGCGAGCAGAAAGTGCTTGTTTTTCATCGTGATGCTCCGGGTGAGTAAGGGTCGAGGATCGGTGCGGTACTTGCAACGACGAGTGCAATGCGCGAACGCGTCACTGTATGCATGCGCCCCGCGGCGTCAACCGTAGATACGCGCCCATCGCATGCCAGCCGCGATAAGTGCCGCAGGCCATCGAATCCGCTGCGCTACGATTCCCGGCATCGCGTCGGAGTCACTCATGCACCTTGTCTGCCTCGATCTCGAAGGCGTCCTCGTCCCCGAAATCTGGATCGCGTTTGCCGAACGCACGGGGATCGCCGCCTTCGCGCGTACCACGCGCGACGAACCCGACTACGACAAACTCATGCGCTACCGCCTCGCCCTGTTGCGTGAGCACGGCCTGAAGCTCGCCGACATCCAGCAGGTGATCGCCGGCATGAGCCCGCTCGCGGGCGCAAAGGACTTTCTCGACGCGCTGCGCACGCGCTACCAGGTCGTGATCCTGTCGGACACCTTCTACGAGTTCGCCGACCCGTTGATGCGCCAGCTGGGCAGGCCCACACTGATGTGCCACCGCCTCATGGTCGATGGCGACGGTTTCGTCACCGACTATCGGCTGCGCCAGCCGGATCAGAAGCGCCGCGCGGTCGAGGCGTTCAAGCGCCTCAACTACCGGGTGATCGCGGCCGGCGACTCTTACAACGACACCAGCATGCTCGGCGCGGCCGACGCCGGTTTCCTGATCCACCCGCCGCAAAACGTGGTCGACGAGTTCCCGCAGTTCCCGGTACAGGCGAACCTCGCGGAACTGATGACGACGATCGATGCCGCCGCGCTGCGGCTGCACGAGCCTGACTGACGGCTACTTGAAGATGTTGCGCAAGAGTTTTTGAAGCTCGTCCGGCTTGCCCGCCGGGGACTTGCCACCCGACTTCGTGGTCGTCTCTGCTGGCGTCGCGGGCGACCTCGCAGCGACCCCGGTCGCGGCATAGACGCAGGGGTGCGGGTCGCCCGTCTGATTGACCAGGTTCTTGCCGAGCAGCGACAAGCCGCCGCTGGCCGCAGCGGCGCCGATCGACAGCGCCAGGTTCGCCGTCCCTTTGGCGTCGAGCGCGAGCTTGGGGTCGAGCAATGGACCCTTGGCAACGACGAGCGACGCCAGCTGCGCCGGGTTGACCCCGAGCACATTGCGCGTGTTGGGGCGGATCGCGAGTTCCATCGTCTGGTCGCGCAGGTCGATCCGGCCGGAGGCCGAGAACGTCAGGTCGCTCGTTTCCACGGCGATCGACCGATCAACCGCCGCCACGCCGTTGCGCAAGGGCAGCCTCGCGACCGCGCATTCGACCGTTGTCGACTTGGCCGCACCGCGTTGCGGGCGCAAGATCTGCAGCAGACGCGGCAGCAGGTTCGGCCCGATCGGCAGCGCGCCCTCGGCGAGCGTCATGTCCTTCGCGGACAGCAGCAGATCACCGTTCGCGCTCGCCGCCAGCGCGCGCGGTGTGCTTCCTGTCATTGCGAGTGCCGTCTGAAGTTGCAGGCGACCCCCGCTGACATGGTTGCTGCCCGCTGCGTGCGCCAGGGCTTCGGCCGACAAGTTCGTGGCCGCGATCTGCACGTTCAGGCGCGGCGGCGTTGCGGCGCTGAGCACGACGCTCCCCTGCACCGCACCGCCGGCGACGTCGAAAGACAGCGGCTCCGCCTTCAACGTACCGGGCGCGAGGTTGACGTTTGCGGTGACGGCGGACAGCGGCGGAGCCCCCGGCAGCAGCAGCTGGTCGATTCGCAGCGAGACCTTGGCGCGCGCATTGGGCAGCGTATCGATGGGCAGCCGTTCGTCGCCGAAGAGCTGACGATGCCCGCCTGCCGCTGCCGGCTGCGCGCTGCCTGCCTCCCGCTTCGGCCATGCGCGCGTCAGATCGAGCTTGCCCGCCTTCAGGCTGGCGTCCACCTGCCACGGCTCACCCTGCGTCAGCGTGGCGCGCCCAGCCAGTGTCTGGCCCGCGATCGACACCTGCAGTGGGTCGGCGCGAACCACTTTCGCAGACACATCGAGTGTCGACTTCGCTTCGATCGGCAACGGAACACCCGCCGCGTCCGCGGTCCAGGGCGCGAGCGCGGCCGCCTTGTCGACCTTCGCGTCGAGCTCCAGGCGGGCGCTGCGTGACGCCTTGCCCGGCAGCATTCGCCCTTTCGCCACAACGCGAGCGCCATCGCTCGTCAGCGTCAGATCGAAGGGCCATTCGACATCGTTGGCGATCAAGGCATCAATGCGCGCCAATTGGCCAGACGCGCGCCAGCGTTGCTGCCGCAAGACCCATTCGGCGTCGACCTGGTGGCCGCCCGCACTTCGGTCCAGATCGAAGCTCTCGAGTGCGAGTCTGTTGCTCCGTTCCACCGTCACGGTAGGTGACGGCGACCTTTCGCAGGCGCACCGCGCCGAGTTCGAATGATTGCGCTGCTGCCTTGGGGTCGGCAGGGGCGGGAGCACTCTCGGTCTTCGGCGCGGAAAGCACCCAGTTGCCCGTGCCCCCGCGGTCGGTCTCGAGCAGCAGATCGACGCCGTCGAGCTCCACGCTGCCGATCCTTATGCGCCCCTGCAGCAGCGGCCACAACTCAAGCTCGAACGCGGCGCGCTCGACCTGCAGCATGTCCTTGCGCGAGCCCCAGGGCGCGTTAGCAAGCGCGAGTCCTTCGGCGACCACCGCGATGCGCGGCAGCACCCTGTAGGAGAGCTTGCCTCGAATGGCAAAGTCGCGGCCAGTCCTCGCGCTGACCTGCTCCGCCACCAGCGCGGCGATGCGCTCTGGCGGATAGGCGCTCAGCAGCGCAGCGATACCGCCGCCAACAAGCAGCAGGAGCAGCACGCCGCCGATCAGCAGTCGCTTGCGCCATCGACCAGGCGCCGCGTCAATGGTCTCGGGCATGGGGTCGGTTCCGGGAAGTGCACAGGAATCGCCATCCTTGCACACTTGGCGCGCTGCTCGAACTGCCGGTCTCCCGACTCTGAAGTCGCCGGACCCCCCAAGGCATCAGCGCGCGCCCTGCCGAATGTTTCCGCGAGGTCTGGTGCGTGTGTGCGGGCGGAATATCCCGCCGCAGTGTCGTCGGGCGCCGCCCAAATCATGTACGGGCTTTCCAGAATTTGGCGAACCACTTGCATTGATAGCTATGTTGTTATACAATCGCCGCATGAAACCAGCAAACTTGAATTCCACATTCCATACCAAACTCGTTGAACTCTCCTCCAACCCGTCGGGTTTCGGTGCCAGTGAGTTGACCGGGTTTTCGCCCGAACAAGTGCGTCGTGCTGCGGAGGCGCTGGTCAAGGCTGGAAGCATTGTTCGGGCAAAGGTATCTGCACACCGCGTTCGGTATTTCGCGAACGACAATCTTGCGAAGGCCTATATTGCCGGCCAAGCTCCTGCGCAAGTACCCCATTCGGTCGCGGGATCACGCACTCGGGCGCATTGGAAGCCCGATGCGCCGATGCGTATTACCTCGAAGACGAAAATATATGTTGCCCCGCCGTTGCCGCGCAATGTATTCAGGTCGAATACCTACCTGAAATTCTGAATCCACATATCGACCGACGGCGCGCGGCCGCTGGGCGTTCGGTTCTGGGTGGGGCTTGAGTGGACTCAGGCAGCGTCGCGCCGGAAGACGATCGTCAGGTTGTTCGCCGGCATTGCGTGGCGCTCAAAGCGCCGCAGCCCGGCGTTCCCCGCTGCGGCGTCGACATCGGCAAGCCGGCGCAAACCCCAATGCGCATTGCGCTGCCGCAGGTCAGCGTCGAATGACGCGTTGCCTTCAGAGGTCAGTACGTCGTCCTCGATGAAGGGGCCATAGAGCACGAGCAGGCCCTTGGGCGTCAACTCTCGAGCGGCGAGTCGCATCAGCGCGGCGCACGTCTCCCACGGCGCGATGTGGATCATGTTGGCGCAGAAGATTGCGTCCCACGGGCCGCCGTCGGTCGGCCCCGCAGGTGGCGCCAGCACATCGAGCACGATCGCGGGTCGCACATTTCGCAGCCCGGCGCAACGTCCCGCAATGCCTTCGAGCGCGCGCGGATGAATGTCGCTCGGCTGCCAGGTCCAGCGCGGTTGCGCTGCGGCGAAGTGCGCCGCGTGCTGGCCGGTGCCGCTCGCGACCTCCAGCACCTGAGCGTCTGCGGGAAGGACGCTCGCAAGCACCTCGAGAATCGCCGCCTTGTTGCGCTCGGCCGGCGCGCTGAAGGGCAGTTCCTTCGCGCCGGGCACAGGTAACGGCACGGGAGGCGGCGCGTCGCCTGCAGCCACTTGCCTCAGGCCGCCTTCGGCGTGTAGCCGAGCATGGCCTTCGTCTCGAGGAATTCGGCGAACGCATGGTCGCCCCACTCGCGGCCATTGCCCGATTGCTTGAAGCCGCCGAACGGCGCCATCAAGTCAGGCGCGACGCTGTTGATGTTGACCTGGCCAGCACGCAGGCGCGCGGCGACGGCACGCGTCGCTTCGTTGTCGGTGCCCGAGACATAGGCAGCGAGGCCATAAGGCGTGTCGTTCGCGATCGCGACCGCTTCGTCGACCGTGTCGTAGCCGAGGATGACGAGCACCGGGCCGAAGATCTCCTCACGCGCGACCGTCATCTGGTTGTTCACATGGCCGAGCACGGTGGGCCGCACGTAGTAGCCCTTCGCGAGCCCGTCCGGCCGGCCCGGGCCGCCGGCGACGAGCGTCGCGCCCTCCTCGATTCCCTTGTGGATCAGCGTCTGGATCTTGTCCCACTGCGTCGCCGAGACGACCGGGCCGATCGCCGCGCCGCTCGCCGGGTCGCCCACGGTTGTCGCTTCGGCGGCGGCCTTCGCGAGCGCGAGCGCCTCATCCATGCGTGCGTTGGGCACCAGCATGCGCGTCGGCGCGTTGCAGGATTGACCGGAGTTGCCCATCACGCCGCGCACGCCGGCGGTGACGGCGCGCTTCAGGTCGGCGTCGGGAAGTATCACGTTGGGCGACTTGCCGCCAAGTTCCTGGTGCACGCGCTTGACGGTCGGTGCCGCGTTGCGCGCCACCTCGATGCCAGCGCGCGTCGAGCCGGTGAAGGACACCATGTCCACCTCGGGGTGGCTCGCGATCGCCGCGCCGACGGTCGGGCCGTCGCCATTGACGAGATTGAACACGCCCGCGGGCACGCCGGCGGCGTCGAGGATTTCGGTCCATATCTGGGCCGAGAACGGCGCAATCTCGGAAGGCTTCAACACCATCGTGCAGCCCACAGCAAGCGCCGGCGCGACCTTGCACGCGATCTGGTTCATCGGCCAGTTCCACGGCGTGATCAGGCCGCACACGCCGATCGGCTCCTTGACGATCATCGTGTTGCCGCGCAACTCCTGGAACACATAGTTCTGGAGGACCGCGAGCGCCGTCTGCAGGTGGCCGAGACCCATCGCGGCCTGCGCTTTCTCGGCGAGCACGGCGGGCGCGCCCATCTCCTCGGTGATCGCCGCGGCCATGTCGGCGTAGCGCTTCTTGTACTCGGCAATGATCGCTTCGAGCAACGCGACGCGCCCGGCGAGCGGCGTCTGCGAGTAGCTCGCGAAGGCCTTGCGCGCCGCCTTCACGGCCTTGTCCACATCGGCCGCCGAGCCCATCGAGATGCGGCCGGCCACGGCCTCGTTGGCCGGGTTGATGACGTCGAGCGTCTTCGGCGTCTGCGGGTCGACCCATTGGCCGTCGATGTAGAACTTCAGATAGTCGCGCATCATTCACCTTCTGAGAAAGCGGGGCACGCGCCCCGATGATTCATTCTAGGTTGCAGCGTCGTGCGCTGCAGCGCAGCACACTCTTGCCAGCCTCACGCACGCGGATACCCACGCCATGCTCGACATCGCAGCCACTTGCCTCGTGTTCACCGCGCTGCTCGCCTACCTGAACCAGCGCTTCGTGAAGCTGCCCTCGGCGATCGGCGTGATGGTGATCGCCCTCACGCTCTCGCTTGGCATCGTCGTGCTTGATGTGCTCGGCTGGGACGGCGGGCTGCTCCACTACGAAGAGTCCTTCGTCCGTTCGATCGACTTCTCCGACGTGCTGATGCAGGGCATGCTGTCGCTGCTGCTTTTCGCGGGCGCGCTGCATGTCGATCTGAGCGAACTCAAGGCCTACCGCTGGCAGATCGGCGCGATGGCGCTGGTCGGCACCGCCCTCTCTTCAATGCTCGTCGGCGGGACGATATGGTTCGCGCTGCCCTTGCTCGGCGTGCAATTGCCGCTCGTGTACTGCCTGTTGTTCGGCGCGCTGATCTCGCCGACCGATCCGATCGCGGTGATGGGTATCCTGAAGTCGGCCGGCGCGCCGCGCCGCCTCGAGCTCGTGATCGCGGGCGAATCGCTCTTCAACGACGGCGTCGGCGTCGTCATCTTCGCGTTGCTCGCCGGCATGCTCGCAAGCGGCGATCCACCGACGATGGCGGGCGGGTTGATGCTGCTTGCGCGCGAGGCGATCGGTGGCGTGCTGTTCGGCCTCGCGCTCGGCTACGTCACCTACCGTCTGCTCAAAAGCGTGGACCAGTATCAGGTCGAGGTGCTGCTGACGCTCGCCGCCGTCATGGGCGGCTATGCGGCCGCGCAGCATCTCCATGTGTCGGGGCCGCTCGCGATGGTCGTCGCCGGCCTGATGATCGGCAACCACGGCCGCGCGCTCGCAATGTCGGACAAGACGCGCCGCTACGTCGACATGTTCTGGGAACTGCTCGACGAGATCCTGAACGCGGTGCTCTTCGTGCTGATCGGTCTCGAGGCGGTGCTGATCCCGTTCTCGGGTGCGCTGCTGATCGGCGGTGGCGTCGCGATCGCCGTCACGCTCGCCGCGCGCGCGACGACCGCCGGCCTCCCGGTGGCGGTATTCCGCGAGCGCTTCCGGCTGCCACGCGGCTCGGCCTGGGTGCTCACTTGGGGCGGGCTGCGCGGCGGCATTTCGGTCGCCCTCGCCCTATCGCTGCCGGCAGGGCCTGGGCGCGAAACGGTGCTTGCGCTGACCTACTGCGTGGTCGTGTTCTCCATCCTGGTGCAGGGGCTGTCGATCGGCTGGCTCGTGCGGCGCGTGATCGGCACGCCCGCATCGACCGAACACTGATCACGACGAAGCGGAACGCGACACGGCCCTCGTTTCGAGCGCCTGCGTGTGGCGTTGGACCACGTCCGCGAGGTCGGTCGGGTTGAGGCGGGCGCGTTGTGCATCCTCGAGCACCAGATCGGCATGGCGCTGCAGCGCCGCCCTGCGCTCGGCGTCGGGCTCACAACTCCGCACCGCGGCGAGGACCTCTAGCATGCGGATCAGCACCGCGACCTGGCCCGCAGCGTTCTGGCGGATCAGGTGGAACATCGCATCGAGCAAGCCGTTGTAATCCACATTGGGGACGACCAGCGCGGGCGCGCCATCGCGCAGGAAGACGCCGCTGCAAAGCCGACGATCGACGACCTCGCACAGCGACGCGCCAAGGCGGTCCAGCACGCTGATCGCGGTATGCGGGTCGTTGATTCCTGGCGAGAGCGCGCGCACCGCAACCTCCACCAACTGGCGTGCAGCGAACTCGAGGTCCGCCGAACTCGCGCGCGTCGAGCCGAGCGCGGTTGCGTCGCGAATCGCGCGCTCCACGCCTCCAGCGTCGGGTCTGGCAAGCGCGATCGGCGCGCCCGAGAAGACGAATTCGCCCGGTCGTACCAGCAGCCGTATCGCCGTGCCATGCTCGGCCGCCCAATCGGCCAGCCCTTGCGCGTCGAGCTGTTGCAGATAGCCGCTGCGCCCGTCGGTGACGGCTTGTGCGCCATGCCAGAAGGATTCTGGCGGCGGCGCGTGCTGCGCCTGCTCGGTCGTCAGGCGCTCGATCGAACTGTGCAGATCGTCGCTCACGAGATCGATCACCGTATCGACATTGATTCGGCCAGCCATGTGCCCGACGAAGTAGACAAGCGTAGCGACGCACAGAAACGCGAGCACGATGCCACCGCTGAGTGCGGTGTTCGGCACGAATGCATTCTCGGTATCGGTGCGCACGCTCGGCAGCACCGTCAGGCAGTAGGAAAAGGTGCCGAGGAACACGCCGAGCGTCCACTGGTTGCCGCGGTCGCGCGTGAAGTTGCTCAGCAGCCGCGGCCCCATCTGCCCTGCCGCGAGCGTGAGCGCTGCAATCGTGATCGAGAACACAGTGCCCGCAACGCCAATCGTCGACGCGGCAACGGTGCCCAGCAGCGTGCGCGCACCCGCGCCGCCGCCACCGTAGATCCAGCCCTGCTCCATCACCCAACGAGGCAACTCGACGCTGTGGTCCAGCGCGATGAGTCCGACCGCCAGGAAGACGCCGAGGATGACCAGGCACGCGGGCAGGACCCAGAAGGTCTGGCCGAGGTCGGCGAGCAGCTTTCGAAGGCGTGCAGTCATGACTCTCCTTGCATCGTTGGGCCTGTAGAGGCGCATCATGACCCGGATTCACGCCCGCCCCCAAGCGCGCCGCGCCCCGCTTCCCGTAAGCTCGCCACGATGCGAGGCCAGGACCTGATCGAACTGCTGCTGCTCAGCGTGCTGTGGGGCGCGGCCTATCTGTTCATGCGCGCGGCGGTGCCAGCCTTCGGCCCGGCCCCGCTCGTCGCGCTGCGGCTGGGTCTCGCTGCGCTGCTGCTGTTTCCGGTGATGTTGCTGCGTGGCGGCCTGCCCGCGCTGCGGGCGCATCCGCTGCAATACGCGGTGCTCGGCGTGCCCTACACCGCGTTGCCTTTCCTGCTGCTCGCGTTTGCCTCGCTCCACATCACGGCCGGGCTCGTCGCGGTGCTCAATGCCACCGCTCCCCTGTTTGCCGGGCTGATCGCACACTATGCGCTCAAGGAGCGTCTGGGCGTGTGGCGCGCCGCGGGGCTCGTGGTCGGCTTCATCGGCGTGGCGGCGCTGATGTGGGGCAGCGCGTCGTTCAAATCGGGCGACGGCGTGCTGGCAGTGCTCGCCGTCCTTGTCTGCTCGCTGTTGTGGGCCGTCGGCGCGAACTACACGCGCAAGCACCTCGCCAGCACCGACAGCGTCGTCATCACCGTCGGCAGCATGCTCGCGGCGAGCCTGTTTCTCGCACCGTTCGCGTGGGCCAGTTGGCCGAGCGAGACCCCGAGCGCGCGGGCCTGGGCCGAGATGGCATTCCTCGGCGTCTTCAGCTCAGGCGCCGGATTCCTGATGTACTTTCGCCTGCTGCGGCGGATCGGCCCGATGCGCTCGATGTCGGTGACGTTCCTCAATCCGGTCGTCGCGATGGTTGCGGGAGCCTGGTTTCTCGGCGAATCGATCACCCTGCAGACGCTCGTCGGCGGCGCGGTGGTTCTTGCCGGCACGGCGCTCAGCCTCGGCATCGTCGGCCGCAGCGCGGCGCCGCTCGCGCCGGCCAGACCGGTCGGCGTCACGACCGATTGACACGTGAACTCACGCGGCCGCTAGACTCGCCCTGCACCCGTCAAGGCCGGGAAATTCGTGTGGTCTTGGTTTTCAGCGACCCCGGACTTCTCTCCCATGGAAGCATTCCTCGTATCGACCGGTGTCGTAGCCCTTGGGGAAATGGGCGACAAGACGCAGTTGCTGGCCGTGTTGCTTGCCGTGAAATTCCGGCGGCCCGTTCCGATCATCCTGGGCATCCTTGTAGCGACCCTGGCGAATCACGCGGTCGCCGGTTTGACGGGGAGTTGGATCGCCTCTGCGCTCGGGCCCGCGGTGCTGCGTTGGGTCATCGGCCTGTCGTTCCTTGGCATGGCCGCCTGGATGATGATCCCCGACAAGATCGATGACGACGCGGGCAAGGTTCAGCGCTTCGGCGTCTTCGGGACCACCGTGATCGCATTCTTTCTCGCGGAGATGGGCGACAAGACACAGATCGCGACCGTCGCCTTGGCGGCGCGGTACGACAACCTCTATGCGGTGGTTGCCGGGACAACACTGGGCATGATGCTGGCCAACGTCCCGGCTGTCTTGCTGGGCGACAAGGTGGCCAGAATCGTTCCCATGAACCTCGTTCACGGTATTGCCGCGGCGATTTTCGCCGTACTGGGATTGCTGACGCTGTTCAACGTCGGCAATCTCCTCTGAGAATGCGGTCGCCGCTGGCGGGCTACCGGAGGTGGCCGAATACGGCCTTCTCAGGCGCGCACCCCAACCAGGCGCGGGCAGGCTCGCTGCGAACGACTGCTGTCACCGGTCCGGCAGTCGCTGGACGACCCAGCCGTCATCCGGATTCAGGATCTGTGCGGCAGCTGTGCAGCGTAAGGAGCCGGTGGCGAGTGCCGGCTCACTGGTGACCCAGCGTTTTGAATCGCGGAGCCAGCAGCCGCTGTTCGCGTAGGCCGCATTCGACCCTCTCCTGACATTCGACTCCGTCAATTCAATCCGCGCAAAGCGGCCCGTCGCAGGGCCAGACGCTGAACAGACGCTCGAACAGACGCATTGTTCACGTGAGCCTTGTGCCTAGGCTCGGCTCTAGCACGCCAACGAGTCTGCATCCGGGAAGCTCGCACCCATGTCGTATCGCGCGCGTTCGGTGAAACGCTCGCGAGAAGGATGCGTGCATGCCGTTGGCCGGTGGTTTGTCGCCAAGCCCAGTCGATCATCACCATGAGTCGGTTGCGAAAGCCGATCAAGAAATAGATGTGGGCACATAGCCAGGTGACCCATGCCGCAGGTCCCGAGAGCCTCAATCGCCCTAGCGCCGCGACGGCAGCGCCGCGCCCGACGATGGCGAGCGAGCCGCGGTCTCGATAATCGAATGCGCGGGTCTGACGTCCCGCGATGCGCCGTCGCACGTTGCGCGCGGCGCGGCGGCCCATCTGCTGGGCGGCTGGCGCAACGCCGGGAACTGGCTTGTTCCCCATCGACACGGTGGCGAGATCGCCGACGACGAAGACGTCGGGTTGTCCGGCGAGCGACAGATCGGCCTCGACTCGCACGCGCCCGGCCCGATCGTGCACGACGCCGAGATGGCGCCCGAGCGGGACGCCTCGACACCGGCCGCCCAAAGCACTGTGCGCGCCACGAGACGCTCGGCGCCCAGCGAAACACCGTCGGCATCGATGCCGGTGACGTGGCGACCCGTGCAAACCTCGACCCCCGACCGTTCGAGCTGCGAGCGCGCCCGCTCGCACAGTTCGGGAGGGTAGGTTGGCAACACGCGACCAGTGCCCTCGATCAGAACGACGCGCGCGCGCTTCGGGTCAATGTGCCGAAACTCGCCCCGCAGGGTGCGATATGCAATCTCCGCAAGCATGCCCGCGAGTTCGACGCCGGTCGGACCGGCGCCGACGACGCCAAACGTGAGCCAGGCCAGGCGCCGTCCTGCGATGGCGCACGCTCCGCCTTCTCGAACGCCAGCAGGATGCGTCGCCGGATCTCGAGCGCGTCCTCGAGAGTCTTGAGACCCGGGGCGAAGGGCGCCCAGTCTTCATGACCGAAGTAACTGTGCCTCGCACCACTGGCGACAATCAGGTAGTCGTATCGAATCACGTCGCCGCGATCCATGCGCAACTGACGCGCCGGCGCATCGATGACGACACCTCGGCGAGCAGCGTGGTTACGTTGCGGGCCTTGCGCATCAAGTGGCGTATCGGCGCGGCGATCGCCGGCGCGGCGAGCCCGGCGGTTGCTACCTGGTAAAGCAGTGGCTGGAACACATGGTGATTGCTGCGGTCGACGACAGTGACCTCGACCGCACGTCCGGCAAGCGCATGCGCCGCCGCCAACCCGGCAAAGCCGCAGCCGACGATCACGACGTGGGGAAGTCGGCACCCCGGCACCATCGACCGCGGGGCAACGGCATCGGCGGGTGCGTTCACGCCACCCTCCTGATGCCAGCCCCATCGACGGCCTTGGGTATAAGCCCGCAGCGGGCTCTGGCTTCGGCAAGTGGAAGCGGCATCAACGGCCAGTAGTCCCAGCGGTGCGTCATGTCGACGCGGCACTTCGCGCCGCGGTGGATGGCCCACAGTACCTTTTTGGGATCGAAGTGACCGACATCGGTGGGCGCAGCGGGGCTGACCTTGATACCGTGATGAAACTGGAGGATCACGAACTGGATGAAGAACAAGCCACCCTCCCTCCGGTTGCCACCTTGGAAACTGCCCTGCTGGATCTCGCCCAGCGACGTGGCTTCGTGTTCGGCAAGCACATGCCCGATATCGTGGTACGCCACCGAATCTGGAATCCCTGCTGGCTCGCCAGGAAAGGTGAAGCCGACCGTCGTCATGTGCTTCCAGTACTCGCGTCCCAACGTGCCTTCGGGCAGCAGCCCGAGGCGCTTGTAGCGCCACTGCTTGTCCTTGTTCACTGCCGTCTTGAAGAGCATGGCGCCGGCGAAGCGCAATACACCCTTCAGGCCTTCGGCCGCATACGCCTCCTTGAACATCACCGCGAACATGCGGCGCATCGCCAGCATGCGCACCTTCATGTGCTGCCCCTTGTGCAGTGCGTCGATGACTTCGACGATTCCATCGTGAGTCCCGAGATGCAGCGCCAGCGCCTTCAGGAAGTCGAGCGCGTCGCCGCGCACCGGGCGGCAGAGCAACACGGCGAGCGCCGAGAGCTGCAGCATCCGCTTGCGCTGGTGATTGCCATCGATGCGTACTTCATCTGCCGCGATCGGCGGCGGATCGGTGGCAGGCGCTTCGCAGCCGGCGATGCGAGCGTAGGTCGCCAGGAAGGCGCGGTCGCGGGCCTGCATCGGGCCATCGGGGCACAGCGCCGTGCGCAGCACGCGCATGACGGTGGGCAGCTCGCGATCGGGGAAGACATCGATGTCCATGGTGGGTCCTTTCAGTCGGGTGGGACAAACACGCGGCGGGACCGCCGTAGTGGGAAGTTGTCGTACATGTCATGGGACTTGTCCGGCAGATCAGAACGTCGTCACGGCCCGGCACGAAGGAGGGTTCGGCCAGCACCACTTGAACGACAAAGGAGCCAAATGCGGCGAAAGCGACAACGACTGGAATGAATTTGCTCATGGCCTATCTGGTGGATGTCGTGCCGCGGCGACGACGTGCCAACGGCGCGTACCCAAGCAGCAGCCGGCGGAGTTCGTGCAGCGACCGGAACGCCGTCGTGCGGCCGTTGGGAACCTCTTCGATCAGTCCAGCCGGCGACCCGGCGTCGCGGCGGTAGATGCGGATGATGAAGATCTGGACTGCTTTCACGGTGGTTCCTCCGGGAATGAAGGAATCCTAAGAAGCAGTCACCTACTTATTCGCTACGGATTCGCGAATTCGATCCTCGCCCTGCGCATCCGGCGCGCCGGTCGATGCGCAAGGTTCCGCGGACGACTTGCAGCGACCCTGCAGATGCCGGTGGGCACCACGGCTTTCAGACCAGACGCAACGACTGGTAGAGCCTCTCGGTGCTCGCCGAGGGTGGCAGACCGAGCGTGATCGACAGCGTCTGCTTTAGGCGCCGGTAGGCGCTTACAGCTTCGGGCAGACGGTCGAGGGCGTGATAGCAGCGCATCAGACCCTGATAGAAGGGCTCGACCAGGTTGTCCGCGCCGAGGCCGCGCAGGTACCAGCCGATGGCCTCGTCGAAGCGCCGCCTGCCCTCGAGGCCCGCCGCATGGTCAGCTACGTGCTGGATAAACCGGCTGCGCAGACGTTCACGCATCGCCACTGGCCAGGCCTCGCCTTCTTCCTCGACAAGAAAAGCACCGCGGTACAGCGATAACGCCGCGATGGAATCGTCGTTGCTGGCCGACCGTGAAGGATGTTGCGCCGCAAGCGCGTTCTCGAATGAGAACGCGTCGACCCATACCAGCCGAGGGTCGAGTGAAAGCTGCCCACCTTGTTGCACGATCGCGTCGGCTTCACCCAGCCAGCCACGAAGGCGATGAACGGTCGCAGCGAGCGATCGGGTGGCGGCGTCACCGTCTTCGTCTGGCCAAAAGGTGTCCACCAGCGCTGTCTCCGGCGCGCTACCACCATGCGCGATGATGGCCTTCAGCAAGGCTAGGGTCTTCCTAGGCGTCTTGCGTCCGAAGACTATCGGCGCGTCATGCACCAGCACCTCGAAACCGCCGAGCGTACGGACGCGGATAGGCCACGGCCAGTTCGCCAGCTCTCGGGGGGGCGGCGGGATGCGCCACAGGCGCACGACCTCGCGGACGAATTCGATTTCGCCATCGCCTTCGAACGCCATGTACAGAAGCTCCGGCTTGCGCGTCAGGATGCGATGCACATAAGCGCCCCGTTGGGTGCTGCTCGCCGCGATGGTCAGGCCCTTTTCCAGCAGGTCGCGGGCGCGTTCGGTGTCGCTCTGAGTCAGGTAGACGTAGGCCTCTTCAAGCAACAACTGGGACTCCATCGCTTCGAGGTAGCTTCCGCGTGACAGACGTCGCGACGTCTCGATGATTTCGAGCGCTCGCTGCGCTTCACCCGCGTCGGCCAACGCGCTGACAAACATCACCGGGAAGACGGCCTGAAAGTAGCTGGCACCAACGCTCTCGACCGTCTCGAGGCCGCGTCGGGCGTGCGACTGGGCGGCGCGCACGTCGCCAATGAGCTGAGCGAACAAGGTCTGAATCAGCCAGAAATTGAGCGCGCCGTCCGGGTGGCTGCGCGCCGGATGCAACTCGAGCCGCGCGAGGCGAGTTCGCGCCTGGGCAGTGCGTCGGAACATCAAGTCAAGGTAGGTATGGAACTGCAGTGCCGCGAACTCGGCGTGCGCCAGGCCCTCCTCGTGCGCTAGATCCTCCGCACGCCGAAATCGCATCGCCGCCTGCTCGTCGTCGGCCTGCCTCAGGTCGTGTATGGCCCGGAAGACGAACCAGAACGCGCGATTCTGCGCAGTAGACGGCAAGGTCTCGACCGCATCATCGACCTTGCCGATGAGCTCGGTCGCACGCTCGTGCTCGGCAGCATTATGGAAATATGTGATGAGGTGTGTCGCGGTGGACAAGCGCTGGTTCCAGTCGATGTTTGCGTCGTCGATCAGGGCGAGAAGCCTTTGAGCCATGCGGCGGATCGCGGGGTGCGCCGGCCTGCAGAAGGCGAGCGCGGCGTGCAGTGCCGAGGTAGTCAACATCGCCAGAGATGGCGAGACGAAGTCGGCGGGCGCGTCGATCAGCGGCTCGAGCCGGTCGACCCATCCGGTGATCTCCGACCAGCCGAGTCGCGCGTACCACAAGGTCTGCACCGCAGCGGCGCCACAAGCCAGCTGGCCTGCTGCGTCGGCATCGGCGGCGAAGCGGTTGTACGCGGATTGCAAGGCCCGCAAGGAATCTTCGGGAGCGCTCAGCATCAGTGAACGCCCCTCCCAGTAGGCGAGCCACGGATTGCGATCGCGCCAGGCTGCGGGCATGCAAAGCAGCCGGTCGCGCACGGTCTGCCAACGTCCTTGCTCGAGCAACTGCTCGGCATGTTTGACCACCAGTTCGCCGTACAGGCCCCAGTCGTCGGCCTCGGCGAATGATGCGAGTGCTTCGTTCCAGAACCCGCCGGCGTCCAGAAGTCGGCCGGCGTGCGATGCAATCTCGCGTGGAGTATCGGCGCCCCATGCGAGGCCGGCTTGATGCCGTAGGAAACTGCGGAACAAAGCATGGAATTGGAATACGAAATGCGCCCGTGCCGGGCCCCCAACTCGCCGGCGGTCGACAAACAACTGCCCCTTGTAGCAGCGGTCCAGCAGGCGCCCGACGTCGGCCATTCCGGTCAGTTTCTCCGCCATCACAACGGTGAACGATGGTCGGAAAGCGAGTCGCGTCAGCGCCCACCTCTGCTCGTCGGCCATGCGGTCGAAAACGCTCTGAGCGAAATAGGCGAAGACGTGTCGCGTCGATTCTTCTTCGTCCAGCTCCGCCGGCTCGCCGCGGGTACCCGCCAGCAGCAGCGTCAAGCCGGCCGCCCAGCCGTCGCAGCGTCCGCACAACGCCTCGACGCGTGCCTCGCCGGTCACGCCGCGCTGGGCCGCGATCGCCCGGGCCTCGGGCAGCGAAAGTCGCAGCTGTTCGCCGACGAGGATCGACACCGCGTTACCGGCCAGCAGAGACGCATACGCAGCCGGAGGTTCGAGCCGGCTCACAACGATGACGTGGCTGCCTGGCGGAAGTTGAGCCATG
>CAWBXT010000020.1:0-29968 GCA_963792765.1 uncultured beta proteobacterium
TGGTGGGCGGTGCAGGCTTCGAACCTGCGACCCCAGCAGTGTGAATGCTGTGCTCTACCCCTGAGCTAACCGCCCTTGCTTTTCGTTTCGCGGCCTCGCGCGAAGGCCGAAATTATGCCATGGCGCGTTGCCACACCGTCTTGCCGCCGCTCGCCTTGTCAAGCGCCGCAAGCACCTCTTCGTGCGCCGCAAGCTCGTCGGCATCGGCGGTCAGGACCGGCAATGCGAACACGCTCAGGTCGGCGCCCTCCGCCGCCGACTCGCTGGCGTCGATCGTCATGTCGTCGATCACGAGCGACTCCTGCCCGCGCGTCATACGGATGTAGACCTCGGCGAGCAACCCCGCATCGAGCAGCGCACCGTGCAGGCTGCGGCCGGTGTTGTCGACCTCGAGCCGCTTGCACAGCGCGTCGAGCGAATTGGATTTGCCGGGGAACATCTCGCGCGCCATCAGCAGGCTGTCGGTGATGCGACCGGCAACGGTCTGAACCCTCGGTCGCCCGATGCGGCGCAACTCCTCGTTCAGGAAGCCGACGTCGAAGCTCGCGTTGTGGATGATGATCTCGGCGCCGGCCAGGTAGTCGAGCAGTTCGTCGGCGATGCTCGCAAACAGCGGCTTGTCGGCAAGGAACTCGTCGCTCAGGCCGTGGATGCGCGCGGCGTCTTCGCTGCTCCTTCGCTCGGGATTCATGTAGAAGTGCAGGTTGCGCCCCGAGAGCCGCCGGTTCAGCAGTTCGACGCAGCCGACCTCGACGATTCGGTCGCCCGATTCGGGCGAAAGGCCGGTGGTTTCGGTATCCAGGAAGATCTGTCGCATCGGTCTGTGAAGAAGCTAGGCGCTTACCGCGTCACCGCCGGGCGTCGCGAAGCCCAGGCCCACATCGCGATGCCGGCGACGGCCATCGGCAGGCTCAGCCACTGCCCCATGCTCAAGTTGAGCGCGAGCAGGCCCAGGAAGTTGTCGGGTTCGCGAAAATACTCCGCGACGAAGCGCAACACGCCGTAGCCGAACAGGAAGGCACCGGACACCTTGCCCCAGACCGGCTGCCCGCGAACTCCCAAATACGCACCGGGACGACGCGCATAGATCCAGAGCAGCGCGAAAAGCAACAGACCCTCGAGCAGGAACTGATAGATCTGCGACGGATGGCGCGGTACGTTCGAACCTGATTGCGGGAAGATCATCGCCCACGGCAACGACGGATCGGCTGCACGGCCCCACAACTCGCCGTTGATGAAGTTGCCGATGCGCCCCGACGCAAGGCCGGTCGGCACGCACGGCGCGATCAGGTCGGTGACCTCGAAGAAGCTGCGCCCGCGAACCCGCCCGTAGAGCGTCATCGCCACCAGCACGCCGAGCAGGCCGCCGTGAAACGACATGCCGCCCTTCCAGATCGCGAAGACCTCGAGCAGGTTGCCGGCGTAGTAGCCGGGCTTGTAGAAGATCACATAACCGAGCCGGCCGCCGATGACGACACCGAGCACGCCGTAGAACAGCAGGTCTTCGACGTCACGCCGCGTCCAACCGCGCTCGGCGAACGGCGCGAGCTTCACGCGCAGCGATGCCAGCCACAGGAAGAGCCCGAAGGCGACCAGGTAGGTCAGTCCGTACCAGTGAATGGCGAGCGGGCCGACCTGAAGCGCTACAGCGTCGAACTGGGGATGAATGAGCATGCGCGCAGCAAAGACATGGGGTCCGAGGATGATAAGGCGCGGCTATAGTTGGTCATGATCTCCAGCATTCACGGGCGCCCCGGTGCCTCCAATTTTTCAGCGAGTCGAGTGTCATGAGCAGCATCAACCGGCGGTCCCGCAACATCACCGAAGGCGCGGCGCGCGCGCCGAACCGTTCGATGTACTACGCGATGGGCTACGAGGAAGGCGACTTCAAGAAGCCGATGATCGGCGTCGCCAACGGGCACTCGACGATCACACCATGCAACGCGGGGCTGCAGCGGCTCGCCGACGCCGCCGTCGCCGGCATCGAGGCGGCGGGCGGCAACGCGCAGATCTTTGGGACCCCAACGATCAGCGACGGCATGGCCATGGGCACCGAAGGCATGAAGTACAGCCTGGTCTCGCGCGAGGTGATCGCCGATTGCATCGAGACCTGCGTCGGCGGGCAGTGGATGGACGGCGTGCTCGTCGTCGGCGGCTGCGACAAGAACATGCCCGGCGGCATGATGGGCATCCTGCGCGCCAACGTGCCGGCCATCTACGTCTACGGCGGCACCATCCTGCCCGGTCGCTACAAGGGCAAGGACTTGAACATCGTCAGCGTGTTCGAGGCCGTCGGCCAATACAGCGCCGGCAACATGAGCGAAGAGGACTTCTGCCAGATCGAACGACGCGCGATTCCCGGTAACGGCTCGTGCGGCGGCATGTACACGGCGAACACGATGAGCTCGGCCTTCGAGGCGCTCGGCATGAGCCTCCCGTACTCGAGCACGATGGCCAACCCGCATGACGAGATTGTTGCCACCGCCTCCGAGGCGGCGCGCGTGCTCGTCGAAGCCGTCAAGCGTGACCTGAAGCCGCGCGACATCGTCACGCGCAAGAGCATCGAAAATGCGGTCGCGGTGATCATGGCGACAGGCGGCTCGACCAACGCAGTGCTGCACTTCCTGGCGATCGCGCACGCGGCGGGTGTCGAATGGACGATCGATGACTTCGAGCGGGTGCGCCAGCGCGTGCCCGTACTGTGCGACTTGAAGCCCTCGGGCGAATTCCTCGCCGTCGATCTGCACAAGGCCGGCGGCATTCCGCAGGTGATGAAGATGCTGCTCAAGGCCGGGTTGCTGCACGGCGACTGCATCACGATCACCGGCAAGACGCTCGCCGAAGCCCTGGCCGACGTGCCGGACGAACCGCGCGCCGATCAAAAAGTGATCCGACCGTTCTCAAACCCGATGTACGCGCACGGCCACCTCGCGATCCTGAAGGGCAATCTGTCGCCTGAAGGCTGCGTGGCGAAGATCACCGGGCTGAAGAACCCCGTCATCACCGGGCCGGCGCGCGTCTTCGACGATGAGCAATCGGCGCTCGCCGCGATCATGGCGAAGAAGATCGTTCCCGGCGACGTGATGGTGCTGCGCTACCTCGGCCCGAAAGGCGCGCCGGGCATGCCCGAGATGCTCGCGCCGACCGGCGCGCTGATCGGCCAGGGGCTCGGCGAATCGGTCGGGCTGATCACCGACGGGCGCTTCTCGGGCGGCACCTGGGGCATGGTCGTCGGCCACGTCGCGCCCGAAGCTTACGCGGGCGGCAACATCGCGCTGATCGAGGAAGGTGATTCGGTAACGATCGACGCCCACAAGCTGCTGCTGCAGCTCAATATTGGCGACGACGAATTGGCGCGGCGACGCGCCGCATGGAAGGCGCCCTCTCCGCGCTACACGCGCGGCGTGCTCGCCAAGTTCGCGTTCAACGCGTCGAGCGCGTCGCTTGGCGCGGTGCTCGACAGGTTCGAGTAAACGAGCCGACAACGGGCTCCTTGCGCATTCATTTGCGTCTGCCGGTGCCTAGCGCATCCATGTTGCGCTGGCGGCGCGCGGCCTTCTTCGCTTCCATGCCTTCCATCGCGCGGCGCTTGTTGTAGCCAGAAGCGTCAGCCCACGCCCACCACACTGCGGCGCCCGCGAACGGCGCGAGCACCACCCACCAGGACCAGCCGCCCACCGGCCCGTACTCGAGCAGCTTGAGCAACAACAAGAGGACGCCGAGCAGCACGAGGTACATGGTGAATATCTCCTGTGAATGCCGCCGAACCGGGGTGCAGTCAACCGCCGACCCTAGAATGCGTTATCACGACTGTAGTGCATCGATCCTTATCGACACAGGAACTAAATCATGAAGCCAAGCCTTCCCCTGCTGCTCGCAGCCCTGTTCGCCGCGACCTCCAGCCCAGCCTGGGCGCAAGACGCCGGCGCCCAGCTGGCCGCGAAAAAGAACTGCCTCGCCTGCCATCAGATCGACAAGAAGCTGGTCGGGCCCGCTTACAAGGATGTCGCCGCGAAGTACGCTGGCGACAAGGGCGCGGTCGACAAGCTTGCAACCAAGATCATGAAAGGTGGTTCGGGTGTGTGGGGCCCGGTGCCCATGCCCGCAAATCCGCAGGTCAGCGAAGCCGAGGCCAAGCAACTCGCGGCCTGGGTGCTGTCGCAGAAATAAGCTCCTCACCGATGCAGCGTCCAGTGGCTGCACGCGGCAAGCCAGCGTTAGGTGGCGCCCTCTTGTTCTCGGGGCGCGTGACGCTCGATGCAATCGCGCACCTTCGCGCCGAGCGCGAAGCGTTCCCCGTGGAGCGCGGCAAGCGCGTCGGCCTTCGCGACGAATCGGTCGATGCCTTCCGAGTAGATGAACTGCATCGCCCCGCCCGTCCAGGCCGGGAAGCCGATGCCGAAGATCGAACCGATGTTGGCGTCGTGCGTGCTCGTCAGCACGCCTTCTGACAGGCAGCGCGCCGTCTCGATCGACTGGCGATACAGCAAACGCTGCACGAGATCGGACAGCTCCGCTTGCATACCGGCCTTCTCGAAGTTCACCTTCAGTCCGGACCACAGCGCCTTCGGTGCGCCAGCAGGATAGTCGTAGAACCCTGCGCCGCCCGCCCGACCCGGACGTTCGAACTCCTTGACCATCTGCTCGACCAGACGCTCGCCGGCCGTGGCCTCGTAGCTGCGACCCTCCTCCGCGAGGTCCTTGCGCGTCTGATCCATCACGTGCACCGATAGCGACAGCGACGTCTCGTCCAGTACCGCGAGTGGCCCGACCGGCATCCCCGCAGCGAGCCCGGCGTGCTCGATCAGCGGCGCGGGCAAGCCTTCGGCGAGCATGGCTGCGCCTTCCATGACGAAGGTGCCGAACACTCGGCTCGTGAAGAAGCCGCGTGAGTCATTGACGACGATCGGGGTCTTGCCAATCGCGAGCACGTAGTCGTAGGCGCGCGCGATCGTCTCGTCGTTCGTCTGCTTGCCGCGGATGATCTCGACGAGCTTCATCTTGTCCACCGGCGAGAAGAAGTGCAGGCCGACGAAGCGTTCCGGTGCGCTGCTGGCCTTCGCCAGCCCACTGATCGGCAGGGTCGAGGTGTTGGACGCGAACACGCCACCTTTGGCCAGCATCGGCTCGGCCTCACGCGTCACCTGTGCCTTCAGGTCACGCTGTTCGAACACCGCCTCGATGATCAGATCGCAGCCCTTCAGGTCCACCGCGTCGGCGGTCGGGGTGATGAGCGCGAGCAGCTTCGCCTGCTTCGCTGGATCCGACTTGCCGCGCGCGATGGCCTTGTCCGTCAGCCTGCGGCTGTGCGCCTTGCCGGCCTCGGCGCGCTCGAGGCTCACGTCCTTGAGCACGCTGGCGATGCCGCGCGATGCATTGGCGTGCGCAATGCCCGCACCCATCATGCCGGCACCGAGCACGCCGACCTTGACCGGCTTCCATCTGGGAAAACCTTCGGGTCGCGACTTGCCCGAGCGGATCGCGTTCAGGTTGAAGAAGAACGCGGTGATCATGTTCTTCGCGTTCTGTCCGACCATGATCTTCGCGAGCTTGCGGCTCTCGATGCGCGTCGCGGTGTCGTAGTCGACCAGCGCGCCTTCGACCATCGTCTCGAGCACCGCCTGCGGCGCCGGGTACAGCCCGCGCGTCTTCGCGTTCAACATCGCGGGCGCCACCGCCAGCCCCATCGCAATCTTCGGGCTCGACGGCGTGCCGCCGGGCATCCTGTAGTCCTTGCGGTCCCACGGTTGCACGGCGTTTGCATTCGCGGCGATCCACTCGACCGCCATCGCGCGCAAGGCCTCGATCGAGTCGGCCAGCCCGGTGACGAGACCGAGATCCAGCGCCTCGCGCGGACCGAAGAGCCGGCCTTCGACGAGATAGGGGTTTGCTGCCATCAGGCCAAGCAGCCGCACCGTCTTCGTGATGCCGGTCGCGCCAGGGATCAGTCCGAGCGTCACTTCCGGCGTTCCGAAGCGGATCGTCGGGTCGTCGAGCGCGAAGCGGGCGTGGCCGATCAAGGCCACCTCCCAGCCACCGCCGAGCGCGGCGCCATTGAGGAGGGCGACGACCGGGCGGCCGAAGGTCTCGAGCTGCCGAAAGCCCCTCTTCATCGCCTCGACGCGCGCGAATGCTTCCTTCGCGTCCTCGGCCTTGAGCTTCAACACGCCCTTCAGTTCAGCGCCGGCGAAGAAGGTCGTCTTCGCGGAAGTGAGCAGCACACCCTTGATGCGTTCCTTGTCGCGCAGCACCTGTTGCACGGCCTCGGCGAAATCGGCCTGCCATTGAGGCGTCATGGTGTTGACCGGCGAACCGGGTGCGTCGAAGGTCAGCGTTGCGATGCCCTCGCCGTCGAGCTCGTAGCGGACGGTCTCCATCGCCATCTCTCAGACCCTTTCGATGATCGTCGCAATGCCCATGCCGCCGCCGACGCACAGCGTGACGAGGCCGCGCTTCAGGCTGCGACGTTCAAGCTCGTCGAGCAGCGTGCCCACGAGCATCGCGCCGGTCGCGCCGAGCGGATGTCCCATCGCGATCGCGCCGCCGTTGACGTTGACCTTCTCGTGCGGAACACCCATCTCGCGCATGAAGCGCATCGGCACGGCTGCAAACGCCTCGTTGACCTCGAACAGGTCGATGTCGTCGACCGTCAGCCCGGCCTTCGCGAGCGCCTTGCGCGCCGCCGGCATCGGGCCGGTGAGCATGATGGTTGGATCGGCACCCGAAAGCGCCGTCGCGACGACGCGGGCGCGCGGCTCGATGCCCAGCGACTTGCCCATCGCCTCGCTGCCGACGAGCACGGCTGCCGCGCCGTCCACGATGCCCGACGAGTTGCCTGCCGTGTGCACGTGCTGAATGCGCTCGACTTCGGGATAGCGCTGTAGCGCGACCGCGTCGAACCCCATCGCACCGAGCTCGGCAAACGCGAGCTTGAGCGAGGCCAGGCCTTCGAGCGTCGTGCGGGGCTTGATGAACTCATCGCGGTCGAGCACCGGCAGGCCGATCGCGTCTTCCACCGCGAGCACCGACTTGTCGAAACGGCCCTCCGCTTGCGCGGCCGCAGCGCGTTGCTGCGACGCGAGCGCATAGGCATCCACGTCCTCGCGCCCCCAGCCTCCGAGCGTCGCGATCAGATCCGCGCCGATGCCTTGCGGCACGAAGCCGGTGCGCGCATTCGTCTCCGGATCCTGCGCCCACGCGCCGCCATCGGAACCCAGTGGAACGCGCGACATGCTCTCGACGCCACCCGCGATGACAAGGTCCTCCCAACCGCTCGCGACCTTTTGCGCGGCGAGGTTCACCGCCTCGAGCCCCGAGGCGCAGAAGCGATTGATCTGCACGCCGCTGACGGTGAAGTCCCAGCCCGCCTTCAACACCGCGGTCTTGGCGATCACCGAACCCTGCTCGCCGACCGGCGAGACGACACCCATGACGACGTCGTCGAGCGCCGCCGGGTCGAAGTCGTGACGCTGTTGCAGCTTGACGAGCAGCCCGGCCAACAGGTCGACCGGCTTGACCTCGTACAGGCTGCCGTCTCGCTTGCCCTTGCCGCGCGGCGTGCGCACCGCGTCGAAGATGAATGCGTGTGTCATGACGATGCTCCCGCGGATCAATCCCGGATCAGTATAGACTTTACACAGAGCGGCCGCTTTGCATAAATGCCTCCCCATCCTTTGACAGTCGCAATGCCTCGCGACGGTTCGCCGGCCGCAAAACGTCCGCGTGGAAGACCGCGCAAGACGCCCGACGAACGGGACGAGGGCAACCGCCGCCGCGTCGTGCTCGATGCCGCTGCGCGGCTCTTCCGGCGCAAGGGTTATGCGGCGACGACGACGCGCGATATCGCGGCCGCCGCGCGCATGCACGCCGGTTCGCCGTTCTATCACTTCAAAAGCAAGGGCGCGCTGCTCGGCGCGGTGATGGAGGCCGGCATGCGCGCGGCGATCGCGCGCCAGACGGCGGTTCATGAGACTGGCGCGCATCCGATGACTGCGCTGCGTCAACTGATTCGCGGTCACTTCGACACCCTGCACGGCCCGGGGCGCGACTTCATTCCGGTCATGCTCTACGAGGCCCGATCGCTCAACCCGCGCCAGCGCACGCTGATCGCGCAACTGCAACGCGAGTACGAGGCGGCGTGGCTGCCGGTACTTGACGCGCTAGCGGCGAACGGCCAGTTGCGCGCCGATGTCGCGCTTGCAAGGCTGCTGATCTTTGGCGCGCTCAATTGGTCGGTGCAGTGGTTCGACCCGAAGAAGACGGCGACACTCGCCGAGCTGACCGATGCCGCGATGGCATTGTTCATTCACGAGGAGACGAAGTGAACTACCGATCGATCTTCGTACCGGGCCTGTTTGAAGACCGGGTCGTCGTGGTTACCGGCGGCGGCTCGGGCATCGGGCGCTGCACGGCGCACGAGCTCGCCGCGCTCGGGGCAACGGTCGCGCTCGTCGGACGCAAGCCCGACAAGCTCGCTTCCGTCGAGGGCGAGATTGCGGCGGCCGGCGGCCGTGCAAGCTCGCATGTCTGCGACATCCGCGAGGAAGAACGCGTCGCCGAGACCATCGCCGCCGTCCTCGCCAAGCACGGGCGCATCGACGGCTTGGTGAACAACGCCGGCGGCCAATATCCGGCGCCCCTCGCGGCTATCAAGGCCAAGGGCTGGGACGCGGTTCTGCGCACCAACCTCACTGGCGGATTCCTGATGGCGCGCGAGTGCTACACGCAGTGGATGGAGGCGCACGGCGGCGCGGTCGTCAACATCATTGCCGACATGTGGATGGGCATGCCCGGCATGGCGCACAGCGGCGCGGCGCGCGCCGGCATGCTCAACTTCACCGAGACGGCTGCGCTCGAGTGGGCACCGGTGCGCCTCAATGCGGTGGCGCCGGGCTGGATCGCGTCGAGCGGCATGGACCACTATCCGCCCGAGATGGGGCCGCTGATTCGCAACATGGCCACGATGGTGCCGGCGCGGCGGCTCGGCACCGAGAGCGAAGTGTCGGCGGCGATCGTCTTCCTGCTCTCGCCGGCCGCGGCCTTCATCTCCGGCAGCTGCCTGCGCGTCGATGGCGCCGCGCCGAACGCGAAGCGGGTCTGGCCGGTGGTCGGTGCCGGCGGGTCACCGAAGGCGTTCGACGGCTTTCACCTGGCATCGACTCCCAAGGTTCTGCAGGGAAGTTGAACCCATCATGAACCGGACACCGATCGCCCCCGACGTCAGCTTCGAGCCTGAATTCGTCGCCCGGCTCACGAAATTGTTCGAGGAACTGATCGTCTTCAACCGGACGCTCGGCCTTCGCGTGACCGACATCGCACCGGCCGGTGCGGCGGCGCGCGTGGAGATGCGGCCCGAGTTGATCGGCCACTTCACGCACCACCGCCTGCATGGCGGCGTGATCAGCGCAACGCTCGACGCAATGGGTGGGCTGGCGGTGATGGCCGCGATCGGTGCACGCCACATGAACGAGGCGATCGACGCGCGCATGGCGCGCTTCAGCAAGCTGGGAACGATCGATCTGCGCGTCGACTATCTGCGCCCCGGCATCGGGCCGCATTTCACCGCGAATGCGGAAGTGATGCGGCTGGGCAGCCGCGTGGCATCAACCCGAATGCAGTTCCTCGACGCCGAAGGCAGGCTGCTGAGCATCGGCTCCGCGGCCTACATCGTCAGCTGAGCGGCGTGGCTTCGCCTCGGGATCAGTTCGACTCGGCCAACTGATCCAGGATCGCGGGGTTGTGGCTGCGGCCGGCGCTGCGCGCCTTAACTTCCGCTTGCGCGGAAGTTAGCCTGCGCCGGAACCCGGCAAGCGCCGTTCCGGCACCGAGGCTTCGCCTCGGGATCAGTTGGACTCGGCCAACTGATCCAGGATTGCCGGGTTCTCCAAGGTCGAGGTGTCTTGGGTGATCTTCTCGCCTTTGGCGACCGAGCGCAGCAGGCGGCGCATGATCTTGCCGCTGCGGGTCTTGGGCAGGTTGTCGCCGAAGCGAATGTCCTTCGGCTTGGCGATCGGGCCGATCTCGCGGCCGACCCAGTCACGCAACTCCTTCGCGATGCGCTTGGCTTCGTCGCCGGTCGGGCGCGGACGCTTCAAGACGACGAAGGCGCAGATCGCCTCGCCGGTCGTGTCATCGGGCCGCCCGACAACAGCCGCTTCGGCGACGAGTTCGGTGTGCGAGACGAGCGCCGACTCGATCTCCATCGTCCCCATGCGGTGCCCGCTGACGTTGAGCACGTCGTCGATGCGGCCGGTGATCGTGAAGTAGCCCGTCTTCGCGTCGCGGCTCGCACCGTCACCGGCGAGGTAGTACTTGCCCTTGAAATCATCCGGGTAGTAGCTCTTCTCGTAGCGGTCCGGGTCGCCGTAGATCGTCCGGATCATTCCCGGCCACGGCTTCTTGACGACGAGAATGCCGCCCTGCCCCCACGGCACGTCCTTCCCGGTTTCATCGACGATCGCTGCAGCGATGCCGGGAAACGGCAAGGTGCACGACCCCGGAATCAGCGGCGTCGCACCGGGCAACGGCGTGATCATGTGGCCGCCCGTCTCCGTCTGCCACCAGGTGTCGACGATCGGGCAATGCCCGCCGCCGATGTTCTCGTGGTACCACTCCCACGCGGCCGGGTTGATCGGCTCGCCAACGGAGCCGAGGATGCGCAGACTCTTGAGATCGTAGTTGCGCGGATGCACCGCCGCCGTGCCTTCGGCCGCCTTGATCAGCGAGCGGATCGCAGTCGGCGCCGTGTAGAAGATGCTGACCTTGTGGTCCTGGATCATTTTCCAGAAGCGGCCGGCGTCAGGATAGGTCGGTACGCCTTCGAAGACGATCTCGGTTCCGCCGAGCGCGAGCGGTCCGTAGGCGATATACGAATGACCGGTCACCCAGCCGATGTCGGCGGTGCACCAGAAAATGTCGTCCGGCTTCAGGTCGAAGGTCCACTTCGTCGTCAGCGCGGCAAAGAGGAGGTAGCCCCCGCTGCTGTGCTGCACGCCCTTGGGCTTGCCGGTCGAGCCTGAGGTGTAGAGCAGGAACAGCGGATGCTCGGCGCCCACCCATTCGGGCTCACACGTCGCCGGCAGGTCGTACGTCACTTCGTGCAGCCACTTGTCGCGCTGCGGGTTCCATTCGATCTTGCCGCCGGTGCGCTGATAGACGATGACGTCCTTCACGCGTTCGCAGCCGTCGAGCGCGAGCGCCTCGTCGACGATCGACTTCAGCGGCAGGTGCTTGCCGCCGCGGAGCTGCTCGTCGGCGGTGATCACCATCACGGCACCAGTGTCGGCGATGCGGTCGCGCAGGCTCTGCGCCGAGAAGCCGCCGAAGACGACCGAATGCGGCGCGCCGATGCGCGCGCAAGCCTGCATCGCGACGACGCCCTCGACCGACATCGACATGTAGACGATGACGCGGTCGCCCTTCTTGACGCCGCGCGCCTTCAACGCGTTCGCGAGCCGGCAGGTGCGCGCGAGCAGATCCGCGTAAGTGACGCGCGTGACCTTGCCGTCGTCGGCCTCGAAGATGATCGCGACCTTGTCGCCGAGCCCTGCCTCGACCTGCTTGTCGAGGCAGTTGTATGAAACATTGAGGGTGCCATCCTCGAACCACTTGAAGAACGGTGCATTGCTGTCGTCAAGCACCTTCGTGAACGGCGTCTTCCAGCTCACGAATTCACGCGCGAGGCGCGCCCAGTAGCCCTCGTAGTCGGCCTCCGCTTCGTCGCACAACTTCTCGTAAGCGGCCATGCCCGAGACATGAGCGCCCTTCACCGCTTCCGGTGGCGGCGGATACAACTTCAGCTCGTGCGGGACATGGGTTTCGGCGTTGGACATGCAGGTCTCCTTCGGGTGTCTCTCTGTTCCCCGACGTTAGGGGGACGCTCTTACGAACGCCTTACTCTAGCCGGCTTCCGGGCCCGCTTCCATCACTCGCGAGCCTGTCCCTTCGCTGCCCGCAACCTCGACCAGTCAGCCCGAACTCTACAATTGCGCCCGCCTCAGTCCGCATCCCCCGCTTCGCATCCATGATCCGCCCCGACCCTTCCCGCGCCGCCCGCGTCCGCATGTTGCCGCGCATGATCTTCATGACGCGCTGGCTGCAGCTTCCGCTTTACCTCGGCCTGATCCTCGCGCAGTGCGTCTACGTCTTTCACTTCTGGATCGAGTTGACGCATCTGATCGAGGCAGCCTTCGGCAGCCAGGATGCGTTCGAACTGCTCGTCGCCGGCGTCGGCTACCGCGGCACGACGGGCGTGCTCAACGAGACCGTGATCATGCTGGTCGTGCTCGGGCTGATCGACGTGGTGATGATCTCCAACCTGCTCATCATGGTCATCGTCGGCGGCTACGAGACCTTCGTTTCGCGCATGTACCTCGAAGATCACCCCGATCAGCCCGAATGGCTGAGTCACGTGAACGCCTCGGTGCTCAAGGTCAAGCTGGCGACTGCGATCATCGGGATCAGCTCGATCCACCTGCTCAAGACCTTCATCAACGCCGAGAACTACAGCGACAAGGTGCTCCTCGCGCAGACCGGGATTCACATCACCTTCCTGCTCTCGGCGATGGCGATTGCCTACACCGACCGGCTGCTCAGCCCGGCGCGCGACGCCAAGCATTGATTCGGCTTCGCGCGCAAATGAAAGACGGGCCAGCGAGGCCCGTTTTGCATCTCGCAAATAATTTGGAGGGTTCTGGAATAGGCGCGCCGTGCCGCGCGTCCATCCGGGTGTTCCTCAGCCCCTTTTCGGAGACTCTCCTCATGAACATTCGTCTGCTCCCCGCGCTCGCCCTGTCACTGGCAGCCGCCTTCACCCCGCTCGCCCATTCCGAGCCCGCAGTCAAGATGGCCGGCGGCATGCTGGTCAACACGGGCGGCATGACGCTCTACACCTTCGACAAGGACACCGCCGGCAGCGGCAAGAGCATGTGCAACGGCCCGTGCGCCGCACTGTGGCCGCCGGCAGTCGCTGCGGCAGATGCCAAGCCCGAAGGCGACCTGACGGTGATCACCCGTGACGACGGCGCCAAGCAATGGGCTTACAAGGGCAAGCCGGTCTATACCTACACCGCCGACAAGAAGCCCGGCGATGCGACGGGCGACAACTTCAAGGACGTATGGCACGTGATCAAGTGACTTGCGGCTGAGTCCGCGGACAGCACCGGGACGTGATGCGCGCCGAGGACGAAGCCGAGATCGTCGCCTGCATTCCCAGCCTGCGGCGCTATGCGCGCGGGCTGGTATCGGACCGGGATCGCGCCGACGATCTGGTGCAGGACACGCTGGAGCGCGCGTGGTCGCGGTTCTCGATGTGGCAAAAACGCGGCGAGATCCGGGCGTGGATGTTCGGCATCATGCACAACCACTTCGTCGACCGCCTGCGTGCGCAGCGCAGCCGGCCGGAAGATAGCGCCGGCGACGATGTGCCCGAAATCCCGCAGCGGCCGCGGCAGAGCGATGCGCTCGAGGTACGCGACCTCGATCGCCTGTTGCAGCTCATGGCTCCCGAGCACCGCGAGGTGCTACTGCTTGTTGGCGTCGAGGAGCTGACCTACCAGGAGGTCGCCGTCGCCATCGGGGTGCCGATCGGCACCGTCATGTCACGCCTGTCCCGCGCCCGCGCGCGATTGCGCGAAGAAATTCAAGGGCAGGACAAAGCCGGGCCGGCAATCAGCAGGATTCAACGCGTGAAGTGAACATGGACGACAACAAACCCAAAGCGGTCGGCTCGGGCCATGCGTCGCCAGTCACCGAAGCCGATCTTCATGCCTATGTGGATCGGCAACTCACCCCAGAACGGTTGGCCCAGGTCGAAGCGTTTCTCGCGGCCAAACCGGACGAGCGAGCACGCGTGCAGGACTGGCAGCAGCAGAACGCGCTGCTGCACGACCTGCTGGACCCGGTACTGCATGAGCCGCTGCCCATGAACATGCCGCTGAAGTCCGCTGCAATCGCCTTGCCGTGGCGCGGGCTCGCGGCTGGCGTGCTGATCGCGGCGCTCAGCGCTGGCTCGGCCTGGTCGCTGCGCGGCATGCTCGACGCCGATGCGGCCCGCCAAGCATTTGCGCAACCCTCCGGGCCTTCGGCTTCAGGCGATTTTGAATTGACCGGCTTCGCGCGACGTGCCGCCGTCGCCCATCTGGTCTACAGCCCCGACGCACGCCGACCCGTGGAGGTAACCGCCGATCAGGAGCAGGCGCTGGTGACCTGGCTCACCAAGCGCATGGGTACCGCTGTGCGACCACCGTCCCTTGGTTCGCTCGGCTACGAACTCATCGGTGGCCGCTTGCTGCCCGGCGAAAAAGGGCCGGTAGCCCAGTTCATGTACGGCACTGCTGGCGGCCAGAGGCTCACGCTGTACGTGACGCGCGAGGTCCCCGGGGACGATGTTGCGTTCAAATTTGGCGCGGACGGCGCCGTGAACGTGTTCTATTGGGTGGAAGGCCACTTCGGTTACGCCCTCACGGCCAGCGCCGATCGAGGCGAGTTGATGAAGGTGTCGCAAGAGGTCTATCGCCAGCTCAAGACCGACTGACGCCCGCCCAAGGGCCGGCATTCCCCGGCGCCAGGATCAACGGGACTACATCGGTGGCGCGAACCCATCGCGGCCGGCCAGCGCGCGAAGCGCAGTCGGTTTGCCCTCGCGCAATTGCGCCGTGACCAGCACCTTCGCACCCGGCACCAGCAGGTTGCGATCTCCCGGCTTGAAGGTAACCACGGGGACACCCGCAGGGACCTCGATGGTCTTCTCGCCATCCTTGTAGCGGAGCTGGAGTGTGCGGCCCTGGGCCACGCTGGCGACTTGCGACACCGTGGCGTTGGTCATCATGCTGCCAGGCTGCAAATCCCAGGCTCCATGGCCCTCGCCCGCGCCGCGTGCGGCCTCTGGAAAGACCAGCACTTCGAGTGCACGCAGCATCCCGTCGGCCTGCGGCACCGAGGCGATACCGACGTAGCTATTGGGCTGGATGCTCGACAGCTCGATCGGAAACACTTCGTTGACGCTGAACTTCGCATCCAGTACCAACCGGAGCACTTCGCCACTGCGCTCCTTGAGCACCAACGTGGTTCCGTCGAAGGATTCCACCGTGCCGCGCAGACGTTGGGTGGGGTTTGACGTCTGGGCGGCTGCGAACGCGCACGACAGCGCCAGCGCGATGCCCCATGTCCGCCTTGTCCAAGAGAGCTTCATGCGCGTTTCCCTCCACGTCACGACCGCGAGACGCGGCTGCGATATCGTTCTACACCAACTTGGGGCAAGTTCGATGGGGACGTGACCAAGAAGCTGTCACCCCTCGAGCGGCCTCGCATCTCCTTGGCTGGGACCGGACCCGTTGCCCCCACGAGCGGAGAACGCTCGCCGACAGCCGTAAGATGGCTCTGAAAATCATGAGTACTCCGCAACCGATCACCCCATATCCGATCGGCATTCCCGGCAAGGCCTGGGGCGCAGCCGAGAAGAACGCATGGGTGGCGTGCCAACGGGTGAAGCGCAGCTACGCCGTCGAGGTGGTGGCGCCGCTCAGGCGCCTTTCAGCGCAGGCCGATCTGTTCCAGTACGGTGCTCTGGACTACACGCGCCTGGGGTTGGCGACTTACCCGTTGTTCGCAGTGCGCACCCGGGCCTGGGACCCGGATCGCCCGGTGGTGCTTGTCACGGGGGGTGTCCACGGATATGAAACCAGCGGCGTGCAGGGTGCCTTGCAGTGGCTCGAGCACGAGTTCCATCGCCACACGGGAGCGCTCAATCTGCTCGTGCTCCCATGCATCAGCCCTTGGGGGTACGAGACGATCAACCGCTGGAATCCCGAGGCGCTCGACCCGAATCGCCAGTTCAGGCAAGCGAGCCCGGCCGCCGAATCGGCGCTGGCCATGGCGTGCGTCGCCGCCAATTGCGCGCGAGTCGACCTGCATATCGATCTGCACGAAACCACTGACACCGACAACAGCGAGTTCGGCCCCGCCAAGGCGGCGCGCGACGGCGTGGCACTCGACTGGAACGCCATCCCCGACGGCTTTTATCTGGTGGCTGATCGTGCGCGTCCTGAACCCGACTTCCAGCGTGCGCTGATCGACGCTGTCCGCCGCGTGACCCACATCGCCAAGCCGGACGAGGACGGCCGCATCATCGGCGCAACCCTGCAGCAGGAAGGCGTGATCAGCATCGCTCAGCGGTCGTCGGGTTTGTGCGGCGGCATGACCGACGCGCGCTTCACGACGACGACCGAGGTCTACCCGGACAGCCCGACGGCGACTCCGGAAGAATGCAATGAAGCTCAGGTAGCTGCGGTCAGGGCGGCGATCGAGTATCTCCAGGGAGCTTGAGTCTCGTTCGACCGGGAATGTAAGTTCGTGGAGTCTCTGCTCATGGAGAGAAGAAGACAATGATCACCGCTGAAGCACAAGCTGCCATTCCAGTTCTTAGTTCGGTGCCTTCACTGAAGCGCGGACTACTTCAATCGCTGGTATTGGCGACGTTCTTGCTCGGACATTGGCAACCGGGCCAAGCGCAACACGCGCCGGTCGGGGCAACTTCGGCCGCTTCCGCCGCCGGTGCGGTGACGCTGATCCAGAACGTCCGAATCTTCGACGGCAAGAGCGGCACCCTCTCCGGGCCGCGCAATGTCCTGGTGCGCGGGAACAAGATCGAACGGATCGCTGTCGATCCGGTCCCGACAGATCGCATGGCCACCACTGAAGTGATCGATGGCGGCGGGCGCACGCTGATGCCCGGGCTGATCGACATGCACTGGCACACGATGATGGTGCGGCCGACAGTCGCACAGTTGCTCACCGCGGATGTCGGCTACCTCAACCTGATGGCCGGTGCCGAAGCCACGGCCACGCTGATGCGCGGCTTCACGACCGTTCGGGATATGGGCGGGCCGGCGTTCGGCCTCAAGCGGGCCATCGACGAGGGCGTCGTCGACGGGCCGCGCATCTTCCCGTCCGGAGCCATCATCACCGTGACCAGCGGCCACGGCGACTTCCGCCAGCCATTCGAACTGCCGCGCACTGTCGGCGCCCCGCTTTCTCGCGGCGAGCAACTCGGAGCCGCGATGATTGCCGACAGCCCCGATGAGGTCCGCGTGCGCGTGCGCGAACAGCTCATGCTCGGCGCGTCGCAGATCAAGTTGACGGCGGGTGGAGGCGTGGCATCGCCCCACAGCCCGCTCGACGCGTCCACCTTTACCGAGGCCGAGTTGCATGCCGCCGTCGAGGCCGCCGAAAACTGGGGCACCTACGTCACCGTGCACGCCTACACGCCTGAGTCGATCCAGCGGGCGATCGCAGCCGGCGTGAAATGCATCGAGCACGGCCACCTGATGGACGAGGCGACCGCCAAGCTGATGGCAGACAAAGGCATCTGGTTGAGCACGCAGGTGTTCCCCGATGAAATGGCCGAAGCGTTCCCGCCCGGCTCGTCGGAGCGGGACAAGGCGATCGAGGTGTTCGCCGGTACGGACAGGACCATGGCACTGGCGAAGAAGTACAAGATCAAGACGGCCTTCGGCACCGACATCTTGTTCTCTCCGGGGCTGGCGCCGCAGCAGGGGGCACTGCTGGCCCAATGGGTCAAGTGGTATACGCCCGCCGAGACACTCGCCATGGCGACCGGGACCAACGCCGAACTGCTGACCTTGTCCGGGAAGCGCAACCCCTACCCAGGCAAACTCGGTGTTGTCGAGGAAGGCGCCCTCGCCGATCTGCTACTCGTCGACGGCGATCCGATCGCCAACATTCAGCTTCTGGCTGATCCGGACAAGAACCTGCTTCTGATCATGAAGGACGGCAGGATCTACAAGAACGCGCTTCGAAAATGAGGCCCGTTTCGCGGCCGGTACTGCGCAATGGGCACCGACCTGCGCAATTGATCCAGGGCATTCACGCACTCGCGCAATTCCGTGCCGGGCACTTGGACTCGCCTGCCCGTGCCGTCGGGCAATACCTTCCCGACTGCGACACGCGTCAGAAGTTCGAGCGCTGCCCGAAACAGGTGATCCCAATCCTCGGCCGCGATGCCCGCAGCATTCGACGCCCCGCTCGTGTTGGCCGTGGCCCGAAATTGCTGCTGCACCCATAGTGCGTGATGGGTCAACTGTTCGGCAGATTCGCCGCGAGCGGCCTGCGGGCGGCCTGAACCCAGCCTCGCAAAGTTCGCAGGCGGAACGGAGCGCATTCGGTAGTGATCAGCTGACAGGTTCATCGTTGACCCTTTACGTAAGTCGGCCCGAGTTGCTGGTGGGCTCACGACCTTCGCCAGGAAGGGCGTGCCAGCAAGGTGTTTGTAATGTCTGGCACGCAGGGCGTCTGTTCGCCAGCCAACATTGCGTACCCGTTCATCCGGCGCGGCGCAACACCAGAACGGCATTCGTCCCTCCGAAAGCAAACGAGTTGGACAGCATCACCCGTGCTGCCGAACCCTCGCGCGCCGTGTTGGCGACATAGTCCAGGTCGCACTCAGGATCGGCCACCCGCAGGTGCATCGTTGGAAGCGCGACCTCATGTTGCATGGCCAGCAGCGACAGCACGCATTCAAGCGCTCCGGCCGCTCCCAGCAGGTGGCCGTGTATGGCCTTGGTCGCGCTGATCGGGACCCGGTCAGCGCGTTCGCCGAACACGGCCCTGATCGCGGCAGTCTCCGTACGATCGTTGGCCAGCGTGCCCGTGCCGTGCGCGTTGATCGCATCGACCTCCTGCCGATCAATGCCGGCGGCGCACAGAGCGGCCTTCATCGCCGCCGCCTGACCCTCAACGCTGGGGCGCGTGATGTGGCCGGCGTCGTTGGATTGCCCATAGCCCAGGATTTCGCCGAGGATTTCGGCCCCGCGCGCCTTCGCGCGATCCCAGGGCTCGAGGACCAACATGGCAGCGCCTTCACCCAGGACCATGCCGCTGCGGTCTTTGGAGAACGGCCGGCAAGATGCGCTGGGGTCCTCGATATCCATCGTGGCCACCGTGTGCAATGCCTCCCAGGCCTTCAATGAGCCGGGCGACAACGGCGCCTCGGAGCCGCCCGCTATCGCGACGTCGATTTGCCCGCAAGCCACCCGCATCCAGGCCTCCCCGATCGCCACCGTCGACGACGAGCAGGCCGTCGAATACGTCAAGTTCGGACCGTGCAGGTCGTACTCGATGCCGATCCAGGCCGCGGCCGCGTTGTGCATGCCCATCAGGACGGTGAACGGCTTGATGCGGTCGGACTGCTCTCCGTAGAGGGTCTGATATCCGCTGTCCATCGTGAGCGTGCCGCCCATCCCTGTGCCGACAAACACGCCAGCACGCTCGGGGTCGACATCCAACAGCGCGCCACCAGCCCCTTGCACGGCCTGCTTTGCGGCGAACAGGGCGAGGTGGCTGAAGCGGTCCAGCATGCGCGCCTTGCCCGGTTCGAGATCATTCCCTTCGTCGAAGCTCGCGGTGGCCGCGATGGGTGCGGTCAACCGGTTCGCAAAGGGAATTTCAAGCCTGCGAACACCGGAACGGCCCGCACGCGCATTGGCGAGTACCTCTGCCGCGCTGTTTCCAAGAGGCGACACCACACCGATGCCACTGACCGCGACTCGCCTCATATCGCCGGCACAGCCGGCTTCCCGGGCGGCATGGGAGCCAACGCGGCGCCCTGCTCGGCGATGAGTTCATCGACATAGCGAACGACATCGCCAAGGGTGGGCAGGTCTACGGGATCGGACGGCAGCTTGATATGAAAATCATCCTCGATGCTCCACAGCAGTTCGACGGTTGCAAGCGAGTCGATGCCCAGGCTTTCCAGCGGGGCGTCGAGTGTCAGGCGATCTGGCTGAAGGTTGTAGTCCTTCATCAGGATGGCACTCAGGCGTTCGAAGGTCGTTGTCATGGCGATTCCTCTCGTGGGCGAGTCAAAGGGCCTGCGGTGTGCGGGCAGGCGTGGGCCGGGATGGCGAGGTGCGGGCGAGGACAGGTGTGTCCGCCAGTTCGACAAGGCGGACCTTTCCGCCCCAGCGCGCACCGTGCGTGAGCAGTCGGGGCCACACCTGAACCAGTTTCATCAGCGCTGCCGCACTGCGTGGTCGCATGGCGAGATGGGCAAAGACTGCCGCCAGTCGCAGGCGGCGCCCGAACTGGTGGCGCCAGGCGGCTGCATAGGCGCGCTGCAACCTTGCTTGGACTGCAGCGTCGGGCACCGCAGAAGTGCCGCGGTGGCCGAGCAGGTGCGAACACAGCAGCGCGGCCGATTGCAAAGCCATGCTCATGCCTTCACCCAGAATCGGATGCGCCTCTCCGGCGGCATTGCCGACCCTGAAAATCCCATCCTCGGCATCCAGGCGCACGCCCGGATCCAATGGACCCGACGTCAACCAAGGCCCTTCGCGGATTGCGCCACGCAAGGCCAGACGGACGCCAGCGCACTCGCGCTGCAGCCAGGCTTGGACGGCTTCGCTCGCGCTCTTGCCAGGCGAACCGTCGCGCAGGTTGCTCAGCCGATCGCGCCGGATACAGCAGGCGAGCGTCGTCATCCCGCCGTCGGCCACCACCATGCCGCCATAACCGCCATCGAGGGCCAGCACGCTGATCTGGCCCTCGGGCAGTGTCGACCCCGAAAAGTTGGCCTTGAAGGCGAACAGGTCTGCGCCGCTGCGCGCCTGCCGGCGCTTGCGGCGATCCGACGGCAGGTCCTCCCACGATCCGTGTGCGTCAATGACAACCGTGGCGCGCAGCCGCAGCAGCTCTGCGGTTTCGTGCATGCGGACCTCGCAGTGCCAAGCGCCGACGGTACCCAGGATCGCCTGCACGGCGCAAGGCTGGAACACGACGGCACCGGCGCCTCGGGCCTGTTCGAGCAACAGTCCGTCAAACGTCTCACGGCCGAGGGCGCGGCCCCATAGATAACCCTCGTGGTCGGCTGCCGGAAGATCGGCCGTTCCAGCGTCGTCACCGCGCAGCAGCGTGACCTGGCGCAAGTCCGTCCCCGCAAGGGCATCGAAGGCGGCGGCGATTCCCAGCGACTCGAGCAAAGGCAGGTTGCTGGCCGCGATGCACTCGCCACAGACCTTGCGGCGCGGAAAGCGCTGCCTTTCGATCAGCGCCACGGACCATCCGGCGCGGGCGAGTTGAATGGCGACAGCCGAGCCCGCCGGGCCCGCACCGACAATGACGGCGTCAAAACTGGTGGGCAATGTCTGATGCATCGGCAGATCCATCAGTCGATACAAGCGCGCCGTGCGCTGAAGCAATGACTGAACATGCCGGCAGCGAACTCGCGCGTCTGCCAGATGTCGCCCGCCCGTGGCCAGATGGCAGTGATCTCGTTGTCACGAAAGCCCGCGTGAACGCTCAACACCGCATCCTCGCGGGTCACTGCGTTCGCGCCGATCGCGCCGACGAGATGGCTGCCCGCCAACGGCAACCATGATCGTTTCGGCTCACAGGCGAAGAACCGATCGGTGCGCGAGGCGACTGCAGCAAGCAGCAGGTCGAGTTGGTCGCCCTCGAAGTGGTGCAGGAACAAGGTGGTGGTGATCAGGTCCCATCGTGGCGGCGCCGTGCCCTGCACTTCTTCGTCGAACCGCGCCGCCCATGTCAGCACATCGGCAACCTGCACTTGGACGGACCAGCCCAGTTCGGCGTAGCTCGCCAGGGTCGCGGGGCTGACGATGTCCTGCCGGTCCAGAAGCGTCAGTTGCACGCGCGGCCATCGCGTCGCCATGGCGCGTGCGACACCGAGCAACAAGCTGCCGTCGCCCGCGCCAATCTCCAGAATCCTGAGTGGCGGACCCGCATTCCCAGTCGCCACCAAATTCCGCCAACCCCTTGCCACGATGGAACGCGTCCCCATGGCGCGGTGAACGCGCGCGAGATCACGTCGGGAGCGCATGGCCGCAGGATCTTCGGGCGCGAGGTGATCCAGAGCCTCCTCGGCCACGAGCCTTGGCATCGTCACCGCACCTCCAGCAGCGCGCCGTGGCAACTGAACCCGGCCCCGAAGGAGGACAGCCACCACCAGCCGGGCGCTGCGCCATCTGCCAGAGCTGCTTCGAGCACGAAATAGACAAAGGCGCTCGACATGTTGCCGTATTCCCGCAGCATCGCCGCGCTGTAGCGCAGATCGCCGGGCTTCAATTCCAGCCGCTTCTCCAGCGCTTGCAGCACATCGCGGCCACCCGCATGCATGATCCAGGTGCCCACGTCGCCCGGGTTCAGCCCGGCTCTGTCGAGCACCGTGCACAGCACGCGCTGCGCGTAGTCCGCCGCCAATGCGGGTACCGCGCGGGTCAAGATGTTGCGCAGCATCCCATCGCGCTGTTCGAACATCAGCGCGCTTCGCTCGCCCGGCTCGATGAGGGAAGTGCTGCCTTTCCATTCAATCCGCCTGCCTGAAGGACCTGTCTGCCGTGCCAGCACGGCGGCGCCGGCGCCGTCGCCGAACAAGCAGGCGCTGATCAGCACGCCCGGGTCGTTGTCGAGGTACATCGCGGCGCTGCTGACTTCCACGCAGATCGACAGCACGTGTTCGCAGGCGCCGGTGCCCAGCAGGGCGTTGCCGAGCATCAGATTCGGAAGCGCGGCGGCGCAGCCCTGACCCACGAGGTCGAAGGCCTGAACGTCGGGGCGAAGGCCGAGGCGCTCGACGACATACCCGGACAGCCCTGGACAAAGATATCCCGTACAGGTGCTGACCACCACGGCGTCGATCTGCGCGGCTTGCAACCCGGCCTTGATCAATGCGCGTTCGCCGGCTTGCGCAGCAAGCAGGGGTGCATGCGTCAGGAAGCGCTTTGACAGCGTGTTGGGATCGATCGTGAAGACCTCCTCCAGCGATCCGATCGCCAACCGACGCGCCTCGATGCCGTTGTCGCGCTGAAGGACGGTTCGCGCGATGAGGTGGGAGCGCGTGTCCAGTCTCGCGAACCAGGCTGACTTCTCGAACGCGACGAGGCAGTCAGCTTTGGTGTAGCGCGTTGGCGGATTGGCGGTTCCCACCCCGAGGATGTGCACAGCTTGCGGACCTATGGTCCGCTCGCGCCATGGGCTGGCGCTTTCGGGGCAGAGTGGTCGTTGTTCTGTCCGGGCATGGGCATCGCACCGGACTCCTGGGCTCGGCTCATAGCGCTGTCGGTCCGCCCCGCAGCCGGATCCACCGTGCTTGCCATGGCGGGTGTCAGCACCAAACTTGCATCGGGCACCGACGGATCGGAGGCAGCAGCGGTTGGCGACGCCGCCGCCTCCTGAACCGGCGCCGTCGTCGGAGCTGGAATCTCGGGTGCGGTCTTGCTGCAAGCGATCACGACGGACGCTGTCAAAACGAACGCGGCCGCGCAACTCGCGGATCGACCCCACGGCCGTTTGCCTTGCGCGGCGGGGGCGTTGATTCGCTCCGACCTAGCGTCTCCCTGGTGTGGTGGCGCGAGTGCAACGGACGTGCTGTCGAAATGATTGGATTCGCTCATGACGTCCTCGGTTGGGTCCACTTGGTGCTTAGGCAGTCGCGCGAGCAGATGCGGCGCGTAGGCTTTCGGACCTTGGGGCAACTGCGATCGGTCGTCTGTGCGTTGGCACACATCTTCTACGCCCGAGTCGAGTCGATGGAGATTGCGGCAACAGTCCCGCAAGCGTTTGAAACAGCCGCACCACGATTCATGGCAGTCGGCAGCGTGGGGGGTCAGGCAAACGGTGTTCCCGGTCCCTCACCTCGCGTTCTCGTGAGCGCCGCGGATGTTCATCGCCGCAAGCCCCACCTGCAGCACCACCAAGGCCCATGCACCGGTGTGCCACCCCCACGCTATCCACAGCACGTTGCTGCACAGAAACACCCAGAAACCCCGAGACCTGAGCACTTCCTTTTGGGACGCCACCAGCCACGAGGCCAGGAGCGTCACCACCATGGCGGGCCATTGCAAAGCATCCAGCCATTGCATTGCCGACTCGGTCACCGCGAAACGCCACTCAGCAGATGGCGTCGCGGCAGGTCCGGCGCCGACTCGGCGGCGGATGTCAGATCGAGTTGCGCTTCGATGTAAATGCGTTTGATCACCGGGAAGCTCTGGCGGATCTGCTGTTCGATCGAATCGACGGTTCGTGCTGCCGCAGTGGCACTGGTGTGCTGCGCGAACTGCAAGTCCATGGCCAGCAGCACCTCGTGGCGCCCGATGTACATCGACAAGGGCCGGCCTGTCGCTACCACGCCTTCGTGTGAGCGTGCGATACGGCAGACCTCGGCGGCGGTGCTGGCGCGAATGCCTTCGCCGATCAGCAGCCCGCGCGATTCAATCACCAACAGCACCGCTACCGCCGCCAGCAGCACGCCGATGACGATCGAGGCCACGCCGTCGAGCATCGACAACTGCCAGTGGTGGCTGGCCCACACCCCCAGCGCCGCCACGGCCAGACCGGCCAGCGCGACCGCATCTTCGGCAAGAACGGTATAGGTGGTGGGGTCCTTGCTGTCGTGCAATGCCGACCAGAATTTGCGGCCCTTCGCTTCCTTGCGAAACTCCCTCAGCGCGACGCCGAAACTTGTGCCCTCGAACAGCGCCGCAGCACCAAGCACCGCGTAGTTCCAAAACGGGTCATGCAGTGGCACCGGGTGCAGCACATGCAGCACGCCCTCGTAGAAGGAGACGCCGCCGCCGATACCGAATATCAGCACCGCCACGATCAGGCTCCAGAAGTACAGCTCCTTGCCGTGGCCGAAAGGGTGCTCGTCACTGGCCGGTCGTTCGCTCAGGCGCATGCCCACCAGCAGCAGCACCGAGTTCCCGGAATCGACGGTGGAATGGATGCCCTCGGACAACATCGCCGAGCTGCCGGTGATGGCCGCTGCGATGAACTTGGTCACCGCAATGGCAAGATTCGCGGCCAGCGCAGCGTAGATGGCAATGGGCTTGCCAGCAGGGCTCATCGTGCGGCCACCTTGACCCGCCAGACCGAATTGCCCAGCGCCACGCCTACCGGGCGGCCATAGGCCTGCGCGAATGCGGCGGCCAGCGAGGCGGCGAGTGGCCAGCCGGGCGATCTCCGATGAGGCATGCGGTGCATGACGGCTCGGGCTGCAGAGGTCGCGCAAGCCCGAGTCATGATGGTGAATCTTTGTGCCGGCCATGACTTCGCGCCCGACGGCGGGTGGGCGGGTTGGCCTCGATCTCATGGCGCACTTGTGCGTAGGCCATCATCGCGAACAGCACGCTCCCGCCGATGATGTTGCCCAGCAGCGCGGGTAGCGCGAAGCCGCCCAATGCGTCGGTCCAGCCCAGCTCGCCATTGAGCAGCAGCAAATAGGCTTCTAGGCTGCCGGCCACAATGTGAGCGAGGCCGCCCAGGCCGATCAGGTAGGTCATCATCGCAACCACGTGGAATTGCGCTGGCCCGGCGCCCGGCATCAACCAGACCGTGGCGGCCATCAGGTAGCCGGCACCGACGCCGAGCAGCAGCATCGGCCAAAAGTCATGCGCCATCGCGTGGCGACTGATGATGTGCATCTGCTCCAGCAGTGCCGGTTCCAGCACCGGGGTCAGCGTGCAGAACAGGGCAGCCAGCGCCGTACCGACCAGGTTGGCGCACAGCACGATCGCCCACAGCCGCGCCGCACGTCCGAAGTTGCGTCGCGTCGGCTCCGCCATCAGCGGCAGGATCACGGTGATCGTGTTCTCGGTGAACAACTGCTGGCGGGCCAGCACCACCATCACGAAGCCGACCGGATACCCCAGCGCGGCCACCACCTCGCGCCACGGTGCGTCGGGCAGGTACTGGCGCAGCGTGGCCTGGGCGAACAGCGAAAAGCTGATCGACAGGCCGGCCGCCACGCCCGACCAGGCCAGTGACCAGGGCGGACGCGACATTTCCTCTTCGCCATTGCGCCGCACCGTCTCGTAAATGACCGGCGTCGGCGGCGTCGTCGCTTCCTCGACGCGGTCGGCTTCGCGCTTGATCTTGGCGGTGTCAGAAGTGTCGATAGCGTCCTCTCCGGTTGCTGCATCGGTCGCCCAATGCCGAGACATCGCCTGGCCAGGCATTCGAAGGGACCGATTTGTGGCAACTCTCCGGATACGGGGCCAAGCATCAACACCAGCACAGGACGAGGAGAGAGCCTGTTCGAGCGCGTCTCGCAACGAAGCTCCATGGACTCAAACTCGACATTGCAGTGTCGCGGAGTCACATCGCTCGCGGGGTCGGTTGGCACGCCAGTCGTCTGTAGGACAAAACGCACATCGCCCGCTGTGCCACTTCAATCCGGGCAATGCCTCGCGGGTCGTCGGCGCTCCTATGACCTAAAGCGCAAGATGCGGGAGAGTCCTCTATTGCGTTTAACGGCGCCGCCACCGTTGAAGAGTGGCTGGCGCATAGCGTGGCGCCCCCATTTATCCTTTGCGGTGCACTGTAGGACATCGCCTACCCCGGATCGCGTTCATGAGCGAATGACATCCGGCAAACAGGGTACGAGACTTGGAACACGGTCGAGTTGGCCGCTACAGCGGGCTCGAATTGAGCCGATATTCGTTCAGCAGCCAGTGCAGCCCCGGAACCAAAGCATATGAACAAGCGAATTGCAGCCCTTGCACTCACCGTCTGTTGTGTCGCACCATCCTTTGCGGAGACGAACGTCGGTATTTCGATCGGCGTCTATCAGCCCGGTGTCTATGGGCAGATCAACATCGGCAACCAGCCGCCGCCGCGAGTGATCTATGCGCAACCTATCGTGTATGCGCCACCGCGCGTGGTTGTGGTGCAGCCGTCACCGATCTACCTGTACGTGCCGCCCGGTCACCAGAAGCACTGGGGCAAACACTGCGGGGAATACAACGCGTGCGGGCGGCCGGTGTATTTCGTGCAGGAAAGCTGGGTCCGCGAACGTTACGACGAGCAGCGGGGGCACGGCAACGGCAAGAGCAAGGGCAAGGACAAGCACGGCAACCATTGATGGCCGGGCAGCAAAAAGGCCCCGCTTTGGCGGGGCCAGACTTCGGCGCAGAGCGAGGTCAGATCTTGCGACGACGTGCCAAAACGCTGACTAAGGCGCGCCCTGGAAGCATCGGCGCGTAGGCCTCGGGCTGCGGCACCGGCGATGTCATATACAGCGCGACTCTCCAGATGCCTCCGCGGTCGCGTGCCGGATTGATGTCCCGATGTCGAAGGCAGTAAAGCCGGCGTCGATCGTCATGGAAATTGCACGGCAAAAGTACAAAGGGGTCTGGCAACGCTGCCAGACCCCTCGTATTACCTATTGGTGGGCCCTGAGTGACTCGAACACTCGACCTACGGATTAAGAGTCCGTTCAAAGGAGACTTTCTGGGATGTCTGTGGATACCGATTCATAGGCGAGAGTTACCTCTGCTTGTCCACCAAAGTCTCAGGAAATCTCCTACCATTCCATCTGAAACTGGCACCAGACTGGCACCAGATTCGGAAACGGAGTCAACATGGAGCAACCCACTCAAGTCCGCACCGGTGCCACTGGCACGAGGACTGGCACCAGCTCAGGTGTGAGCCTCAAGACTCTGCCCGCCGGCACCTTTACAACGATCGAAAAGCTCGACCGTGGCGGGTCTCTTCAGGCCCGTATGCTGACCGGCGAAACCGTGCAGTTCTATTGGAGGTATTCGCACGATGGGTGCACGTACCGCGAACCAATCGGACACTACGACGCCGCCGCGCCGCCGAAGAAACTCGAGCCCACCTTGGCGGGGTACAGCCTGGCCGGTGCGCGCGAGCGCTGTCGGGTGTTGGCAGACAAACATGATCGACGCAAGGCCACGGGCGGACTCCGGCAGGTCAAGAACGAGGAACGCGACGAGTTCAAAGCGCGCAGTGCCGCCCAGGCCGAGCGAGCAACGCGGACGCTTAAGGGCTTACTGGACACCTACCTGGCTCATCTGCAGGCGCAGGGCCGCCGCAGCCATGTCGACGCGGCCGGGATCTTCAAGGCGCACGTCACTGGCGCCTGGCCGAAGCTGGCGGACGCTCCGGCGGCCGACCTCGCGGCAGACGACGTGCTCGACATGCAACGCCGTCTCATCGAACAAGGCAAGGGGCGCACGGCAAACAAGCTGCGCTCCTACCTGCACGCCGCCTATCAATGCGCCATAGACGTTCGAATGTCAGCGGCACTGCCCGTCGCCTTCAAGTCGTACGCAATTCACATCAACCCGGTCGCACAGACCAAACGCGATCCAAAGTTTGACCGGGCCGACAAGCGCCCGCTCAGCGCTTCCGAACTCAGAACCTACTGGGAGCTCATCAGGAAGCTTTCTGGCCTGCGCGGCAGCGTGCTTCGCCTGCACCTGCTCACCGGCGGGCAGCGTGTGCAGCAGTTCGTCAAGTTGCGGTGGGTCGATGCCGGCGCTGATGTGTTCACGATCTTCGATGCGAAGGGGCGGCCCGGTCAGGGGCCACGACCCCACGTATTGCCGTTGTTGCCGAAAGCCATCTCGGTGCTGCAAGAGTTCGAGCGGCACGGCGAGTACGTGATGACGACCACGAAAGGTCGGCGCTCGATCGAGGCCACGACGGTGACAGGCTGGGCGCACGATGCAGTGGGTGACGTGATCGAGGGCTTTCAGCTCAAGCGCATCCGATCTGGTGTGGAAACGCTGCTGGCAGCGGGCGGCATCAGCCGCGAGATTCGCGGACACCTGCAATCGCACGGCCTTACCGGCGTTCAGGCGCGACACTACGATGGGCACGACTACATGCCGGAGAAGCGTCAAGCGCTCGAAGTGCTTCACGCGGCGATCGAGCCGCTCGGGCGACGTCGAGTTACCCGCTGATCGGGATGCGTTCCAGACGTATGCACAACGTGCATACACACGCTACAATCTCGCAATGAGTTCAACCACTTCCTCCGCTGTCATCAACCTGCGCACGCGCCCCGCGCAGCGGGAGTTGATCGACCGCGCAGCACGTTTGCAGGGCAAGAGCCGCACCGACTTCATGCTTGAAGCGTCCCGCGAGAAGGCTGAGCAGGTGCTGCTCGACCAAACACTGTTCACAGTCAATGCCAAACAATACAGCGCCTTCGTGGCGCTGATGGGCGCGCCGCTTTCTGAGAATGCAGCGCTGAAGCGCCTGCTGGCCAAGCGCGCGCCTTGGGAGAAATGAACCCGGCGGCGCCCGGCGGCGCCGCGGCGCCCGTGCCGCTCACTGCCGAGCACGACACTTCGCAGTTCGTTTGTCGGCATGACTCGTTGAGTGCATGGCTCAGCAGGCGCGCCCTAGCGAATGCGGCATCGGGCGCCACGCGCACATATGTGGTTTGCACGATGGACCTTCAGGTCGTTGGCTACTACGCTCTTTCAGCGGGTTCGATCGCAGCAGCATCGGTCTCAGGACGACTGCGAAGAAACATGCCGGACCCGTTGCCCGTGATCGTGCTTGGGCGGCTGGCCGTTCACACCGACTGGGCCGGCCGAGGCATAGGCAGCGGTTTGCTGAAGGACGCCGTGCTTCGCGCCATCCAGGCGTCAGCGTTGATCGGCGTGCGTGCCCTGTTGTGCCACGCGATCGATGACGAAGCCATGGGCTTCTATCTCAAGCACGGCTTCGTGTCATCTCCTCTCGACCCATTGACATTGATGCTTGGACTCCAAGCGGGCTGAGCCATCTCGGCTCGATGCATCGCGCATATCGGCTCGCTGCGCGGGGTCTGGGTCGGGCACAGCCTGGCGAGAGGAACCCTTGATGCGCATTCCACCGATCGCGGACACCGCTTCACGCTGATAGCCGATGGTGTGCAACAGGTGCGTGCGCTCGGGATTCAGCATATCGCAGGGTCCGCGATGGTCGTGAAGCCGCCCGTGTTGCCCACGCCGACGAGCATTGCTGGGGGCGGGCGACGTGGAGCCGAGGGCGATGCTCGTTTGATGGTCTGCGCGGCAAGCCTATTCAACTGTGACCATCTTCGAGGAGCGTTCCAAACCGATCACCGCACTGCCCGTGCGGCTGACAGCAATGCGCTCTATTCCCGCCATTCAACGCCGTCGATTGGCGGGCTCTTGAC
>CAWBXT010000021.1:0-364981 GCA_963792765.1 uncultured beta proteobacterium
TAATAGCCTGACAATGTCCTACTTTCACACGGGAACCCGCACTATCATCGGCGCTGAGGCGTTTCACTGTCCTGTTCGGGATGGGAAGGAGTGGGACCACCTCGCTATGGTCATCAGGCTTAACCGGTCACCGGCGCGCGATATTCGCGCACCAGCCAATTCGTAGAGTCAAGCACCCTCCACGATGGAAGGTGCAAATCAGATATTTGATTGTGTGCAACTTGGCATAACGAACTCGACGTGCATGATTCCATGCCGTCAAAATTATAGGGTCAAGCCTCACGAGCAATTAGTACCGGTTAGCTTAACGCATTACTGCGCTTCCACACCCGGCCTATCAACGTCCTGGTCTCGAACGACTCTTCAGGGGGCTCAAGGCCCCGGCAAGACTCATCTTGAGACGAGTTTCCCGCTTAGATGCTTTCAGCGGTTATCTCTTCCGCACTTAGCTACTCGGCAATGCCACTGGCGTGACAACCGATACACCAGAGGTGCGTCCACTCCGGTCCTCTCGTACTAGGAGCAGGCTCTCTCAATCTTGCAGCGCCCACGGAAGATAGGGACCAAACTGTCTCACGACGTTTTAAACCCAGCTCACGTACCTCTTTAAATGGCGAACAGCCATACCCTTGGGACCGGCTACAGCCCCAGGATGAGATGAGCCGACATCGAGGTGCCAAACACCGCCGTCGATATGAACTCTTGGGCGGTATCAGCCTGTTATCCCCAGAGTACCTTTTATCCGTTGAGCGATGGCCCTTCCATACAGAACCACCGGATCACTTAGTCCTACTTTCGTACCTGCTCGACTTGTCAGTCTCGCAGTCAAGCACGCTTATGCCTATGCACTATCAGCACGATTTCCGACCGTGCCTAGCGTACCTTCGAACTCCTCCGTTACGCTTTAGGAGGAGACCGCCCCAGTCAAACTGCCTACCATACACTGTCCCCAACCCGGATAACGGGCCAAGGTTAGAACCTCAAACACACCAGGGTGGTATTTCAACGTTGGCTCCACGACACCTAGCGGCACCGCTTCAAAGCCTCCCACCTATCCTACACAGATCTGTTCAAAGTCCAATGTAAAGCTACAGTAAAGGTTCATGGGGTCTTTCCGTCTTTCCGCGGGGAGATTGCATCATCACAAACATTTCAACTTCGCTGAGTCTCTGGAGGAGACAGTGTGGCCATCGTTACGCCATTCGTGCAGGTCGGAACTTACCCGACAAGGAATTTCGCTACCTTAGGACCGTTATAGTTACGGCCGCCGTTTACTGGGACTTCAGTCAAGAGCTTGCACCCCATCATTTAATCTTCCAGCACCGGGCAGGCGTCACACCCTATACGTCGACTTTCGTCTTTGCAGAGTGCTGTGTTTTTAATAAACAGTCGCAGCCACCGATTCTCTGCGGCCTCATTGGGCTCACCAAGTAAATGGATCACCTACTAAAGGCACACCTTCTTCCGAAGTTACGGTGTCAATTTGCCGAGTTCCTTCTCCAGAGTTCTCTCAAGCGCCTTAGAATACTCATCTCGCGCACCAGTGTCGGTTTGCGGTACGGTCGTGTGCAGCTGAAGCTTAGTGGCTTTTCCTGGAAGCAGGGTATCACTCACTTCGGAAGCAAGCTTCCTCGTTATCACCCCTCATCTAAGCCCGGCGGATTTTCCTACCAGGCACGACTACAGGCTTGAACCGGACTCCAACAGCCGGCTGAGCTAACCTTCTCCGTCCCCACATCGCACTACACATCGGTACAGGAATATTGACCTGTTTCCCATCAGCTACGCATCTCTGCCTCGCCTTAGGGGCCGACTCACCCTACGCCGATGAACGTTGCGTAGGAAACCTTGCGCTTTCGGCGAGGGGGCTTTTCACCCCCTTTAACGCTACTCATGTCAGCATTCGCACTTCTGATACCTCCAGCAGGCTTCACAACCCACCTTCACAGGCTTACAGAACGCTCTCCTACCACTTGCACTTGCGTGCAAATCCGCAGCTTCGGTAACTGGCTTAGCCCCGTTACATCTTCCGCGCAGGACGACTCGATCAGTGAGCTATTACGCTTTCTTTAAATGATGGCTGCTTCTAAGCCAACATCCTGACTGTTTTAGCCTTCCCACTTCGTTTCCCACTTAGCCAATTTTGGGGACCTTAGCTGGCGGTCTGGGTTGTTTCCCTCTTGTGTCCGGACGTTAGCACCCGGTGCACTGTCTCCCAAGCTGTACTCATCGGTATTCGGAGTTTGCAATGGTTTGGTAAGTCGCCATGACCCCCTAGCCATAACAGTGCTCTACCCCCGATGGTAATACTTGAGGCACTACCTAAATAGTTTTCGGAGAGAACCAGCTATTTCCAAGTTTGTTTAGCCTTTCACCCCTATCCACAGCTCATCCGCTAGTTTTGCAACACTAGTCGGTTCGGACCTCCAGTAAGTGTTACCTCACCTTCATCCTGGCCATGGATAGATCACTTGGTTTCGGGTCTACACCCAGCGACTGAACGCCCTATTCGGACTCGATTTCTCTACGGCTTCCCTATTCGGTTAACCTTGCCACTGAATGTAAGTCGCTGACCCATTATACAAAAGGTACGCCGTCACCCCTTGCGAGGCTCCGACTGTTTGTATGCATGCGGTTTCAGGATCTATTTCACTCCCCTCCCGGGGTTCTTTTCGCCTTTCCCTCACGGTACTAGTTCACTATCGGTCGATTACGAGTATTTAGCCTTGGAGGATGGTCCCCCCATATTCAGACAGGATTACACGTGTCCCGCCCTACTTGTCGTACGCCTAGTTCCACACTCCGCATTTTTCATACAGGGCTATCACCCGCTATGGCCGGACTTTCCATTCCGTTCTGATATGCAGAATGCTAAAACGTACAAGGCTGTTCCGATTTCGCTCGCCACTACTTTCGGAATCTCGGTTGATGTCTTTTCCTCGAGCTACTGAGATGTTTCAGTTCACCCGGTTTGCCTCGCATGACTATGTATTTATCATGCGATACCCCTAAGGGTGGGTTTCCCCATTCGGAAATCTCCGGATCAAAGCTAATTTGCCAGCTCCCCGAAGCTTATCGCAGGCTATCACGTCCTTCGTCGCCTGTAATCGCCAAGGCATCCACCACATGCACTTATTCACTTGACCCTATAATTTTGACGCCTCGCTGTAGAGGCATCGTCAAGGAATTTTTTGAGTATTTCGCGTTATGCCGATCTTCAAGTCTTGCGAATTGAAGTCTGTTGACGCAATCAAATTGTCGCCGGCGGCACGGAACGCCATGAAGCGCATTTCCGCCGGCAACTCTGATTTGACTCTACGAATTGTTAAAGAACAACAGCCGATCTTTCGATCAAACACCCAAACGTTCTATAAGCGCTTGGGTGTTTGATGAAGATGCGTGATTGGTGGAGGATGACGGGATCGAACCGACGACCCCCTGCTTGCAAAGCAGGTGCTCTCCCAGCTGAGCTAATCCCCCGTGGAGATGGTGGGTCTGGTTGGTCTCGAACCAACGACCCCCGCCTTATCAAGACGGTGCTCTAACCAACTGAGCTACAGACCCTTCACTCACGACGGTGAATCTAGAAGGGTTGCACACCCTTGGCGCCGCTTCGCTTGACTACGAAAGGCGGATATCTGGTTCAGCCGGGCCACGTTTCACACACTGTGTTCAACGACAGCCGATAAGAGTGGGCGCAAGAATTTGAGTGCGTTATCCAGAAAGGAGGTGATCCAGCCGCACCTTCCGATACGGCTACCTTGTTACGACTTCACCCCAGTCACGAACCCTGCCGTGGTAATCGCCCTCCTTGCGGTTAGGCTAACTACTTCTGGCAGAACCCGCTCCCATGGTGTGACGGGCGGTGTGTACAAGACCCGGGAACGTATTCACCGCGGCAAGCTGATCCGCGATTACTAGCGATTCCGACTTCACGCAGTCGAGTTGCAGACTGCGATCCGGACTACGACCGGTTTTCTGGGATTGGCTCCCCCTCGCGGGTTGGCAACCCTCTGTACCGGCCATTGTATGACGTGTGTAGCCCTACCCATAAGGGCCATGATGACCTGACGTCATCCCCACCTTCCTCCGGTTTGTCACCGGCAGTCTCATTAGAGTGCCCTTACGTAGCAACTAATGACAAGGGTTGCGCTCGTTGCGGGACTTAACCCAACATCTCACGACACGAGCTGACGACGGCCATGCAGCACCTGTGTCCAGGTTCTCTTTCGAGCACCAAGCCATCTCTGGCAAGTTCCTGGCATGTCAAGGGTAGGTAAGGTTTTTCGCGTTGCATCGAATTAAACCACATCATCCACCGCTTGTGCGGGTCCCCGTCAATTCCTTTGAGTTTCAACCTTGCGGCCGTACTCCCCAGGCGGTCAACTTCACGCGTTAGCTTCGTTACTGAGAAGAAACCCTCCCAACAACCAGTTGACATCGTTTAGGGCGTGGACTACCAGGGTATCTAATCCTGTTTGCTCCCCACGCTTTCGTGCATGAGCGTCAGTACAGGTCCAGGGGATTGCCTTCGCCATCGGTGTTCCTCCGCATATCTACGCATTTCACTGCTACACGCGGAATTCCATCCCCCTCTACCGTACTCAAGTCATGCAGTCACAAATGCAGTTCCCAGGTTGAGCCCGGGGATTTCACATCTGTCTTGCATGACCGCCTGCGCACGCTTTACGCCCAGTAATTCCGATTAACGCTTGCACCCTACGTATTACCGCGGCTGCTGGCACGTAGTTAGCCGGTGCTTATTCTTCAGGTACCGTCATTAGTTCGAGGTATTAGCCCAAACCGTTTCTTCCCTGACAAAAGCGGTTTACAACCCGAAGGCCTTCTTCCCGCACGCGGCATGGCTGGATCAGGCTTGCGCCCATTGTCCAAAATTCCCCACTGCTGCCTCCCGTAGGAGTCTGGGCCGTGTCTCAGTCCCAGTGTGGCTGGTCGTCCTCTCAGACCAGCTACAGATCGTCGCCTTGGTAGGCTTTTACCCCACCAACAAGCTAATCTGATATCGGCCGCTCCAATGACGCAAGGTCTTGCGATCCCCTGCTTTCACCCGTAGGTCGTATGCGGTATTAATCCGGCTTTCGCCGGGCTATCCCCCATCACTGGGCACGTTCCGATATATTACTCACCCGTTCGCCACTCGCCACCAGGATTGCTCCCGTGCTGCCGTTCGACTTGCATGTGTAAGGCATGCCGCCAGCGTTCAATCTGAGCCAGGATCAAACTCTTCAGTTCGATCTTGAAAATTTACTCAACGGAATCGAAGTGAACTTCACTTCTTTTACCGTGAGCGTCTGCAGGCCCGAAAGCCTGCGAGTCTTGCGACTCGATGGCACTCGCCTTCAAACGCCCACACTTATCGGCTGTTGATTGTTAAAGAGCATCGCCTCGCGGCGGCGCCGAAGAACGCTAGGCGTTTTCAGCTAAGACAGCGATTCTGGCACGTTCTTCAAACCCGTGTCAAGCGCTTGGTCTCTCACCTATTCACTCGACCACTGCCTCTTTTGCTGTCGAAGCGGGTCACCGTTTTCGGCGAAGACCATGACTGTAGCACGCTTTCGTCCCCTGTTCTCTCAGCTTCCGCCCGCCCTGTCAGGCGCCGACGTTACGCGCCCGCGCATTGCTGTCAAGCTGACCTTGGTCATGTGCGCCGCGGGCGGCAAACGCCTCGGCGGTCGCGCACGGTTCCTCGCTCGCGAGCACTTCTGCGAGGCGCCGATTGAGGCGGCGGGTGTCTATGCGCAGGATGCGTTGCTTGACCGAAGCGATCTGCGAAGGATGCATCGACAGGCTGCGCAGGCCCATGGCCAGCAACAGTTCGGTGAAGTCCGTGTCGCCTGCCATCTCACCGCACACGCTGACATGTTTGCCCATCGCGCGTGCCTGCGCAATGCTGCGGGCGATCAGTTGCAGCACTGCCGGATGCCAGGGATCGTAGAGATGGGCGACCGTCTCGTCGGCGCGGTCGATGGCAAGCGTGTACTGGATCAGGTCATTCGTGCCGAGCGAGATGAAGTCGAAGCGCCGCAAAAACGCCGTGACGATGAGCGCCGCGGCCGGCACCTCGATCATCGCGCCGACCTCGATTCCACCGAAGGGTCGATTTGCTTCTATGAGCTGTTGCTTGGCACGCGCGATCGCGTCGAACGTAAGCCCGATCTCGCGTGGATGGGCCAACATGGGAATCAGCAGCCGGACCTTGCCGAACGCACTTGCTCGCAGGATTGCCCGCAATTGCTGGCGGAACATGGCGGGCTCCGACAGGCTCCAGCGAATTGCGCGCAGTCCCATGGCAGGATTGAGGGCGTGCTCGTGACGCAGCTCGCCGACGGACATCCTATCGAGCGGCTTGTCGGCGCCGACGTCAATGGTCCGGATCGTCACAGGCAGCCCAGCCATCGACTCGACGGCTGCGCGGTAGGCCTCGAATTGTTCGTCTTCGCCGGGAAGATCGCCGGCGCGGTTCATGAACATGAACTCGCTGCGAAAGAGGCCGACACCCATCGCGCCTGCGAGCAACGCCGTCTCGGCGTCGGCCGGCTGCTCGATGTTGGCGAGCAGCTCGATGGACTCGCCGTCGAGCGTCACCGCAGGCGTATGGCGCAGACGAGAAAGGCTCTCCCGCTCAAGGTCGATCTGGCGTTGCCGGAAGCGGTACTCCTCGAGCACGATTGGCGAAGGATTGACGACGACGATGCCGGCGTCACCGTCGATCACCACCCAGTCGTCCTGGCGAATCAGGCGGCTCGCTTCGCGCGCGCCGACCACAGCCGGAATGTCCAGGCTGCGCGCGACGATCGCGGTGTGCGAGGTCTTTCCCCCGACATCGGTGATGAAGCCGGTGAAGATGCTGCGCTTGAACTGCAGCATGTCGGCCGGTGCAATGTCATTGGCCACCAGCACGAGAGGATCCTCGCCGCCAAAATCACGCGCGCCGTGAGCCACCGCGGCGACCACCGATGGGGCGCGCGCAAGCGCTCGCAACAGCCGTTCGACGACCTGCTCGATGTCGGCTTTGCGCTCGCGCAGGTATTCGTCCTCCATTTCATCGAACTGTCGCGCCAGTACTTCGAGCTGCGCCGAAAGCGCCCATTCGGCGTTGTAGTGACGTTCAGTGATCCACAGCCGCGTCGCGTCGCTGAGCGCTTCATCGCGCAGCAACATCAAGTGCACGTCCAGCAACGCCGAAAGCTCGTGCGGCGCTTCGGCAGGCATGTCGCGCTGAAGGGTTTCGAGTTCGTTGGCGACGATGTCGCGTGCCTCGCGCAGGCGCCCGATCTCGGCTTCGACACGCGTCGCGTCCACGAAGTAGTGCGCGACGTCGAATCGGCTCGACGCCACCAGCATCGCCCGACCGATGGCGACGCCACGCGAAACCGGAATGCCGAAGACCTGGAAGCTCATGCGCCGATCGTAGCAGCGCGTCAGTCCCGGAAAAGCACATCCGGTAACCCGCGAACCGCGCCATCGCCGTCGCCGAGAGCGCCTATTCCGCCTCGCCGAATTTGTCGATGATCAGCGTTCGCAGGGCGGCCATTGCCGGCTCTTCGTCGGCGCCGTCGGTCTCGATCTCGATCTCGGTGCCGATGCCCGCGGCCAACATCATCACGCCCATGATGCTCTTGGCGTTGACGCGTCTGCCGTTGCGGCTCAGGAAGACCTCGCTGCCGAATGACGCGGCGAGCTTCGTGAACTTGGCGGAGGCACGCGCATGCAGGCCGAGCTTATTGCTGATGGTGATGGTGGTCCTGATCATCGCCGACCGATCGAAGTGTCTGGTTTTGCGGGCGCGTCGTCGCCACCGGCATCACGCCTTTCACCGCCCCGTTCATGGCGCGCGCCACCATGGCGTCGAGTTCGTCACTCTCGTAGCAAAGGCAGCGCCACAGCATCGGAACGTTGACGCCGGCCAGTACCCGCACATGTGGGTTGCCGGCCAGACGTTGTGCGGCATTGCAGGGCGTCGCGCCGAATACGTCGGTGAAGACAAGGGCATCAGGGTTCAGCACGCGCTGAAGGAGGACGCGGGCTTCGGCCTCCGCCGCATCGACGGTTGCGTCTGCTGCAACGTCAAGCGCCTCGATCCGGCGTGCGCAATCCGGGTAGGCATGCGTCGCGACCGATTTCAACGCAGACGCCAGCGGCGCGTGGGCAATGATCAGGATTCCTGGCATGTCGACAAATTATCGCCAGTTCAGATGCCCACTTCAGCCGCAGGTCGCACGACGGGCGCGTCATCGAACCAAAGAAACCACAGATAGGACGCCAGGCATCCCGCGGCCAGCACGCCAAACGCCCCGCGAAAGGCCGCCACGGTACTCCAGCCGAGGCCGCCCAGCAGATCGATCAATCCGCCAATCGCCCACTGCAATAGGAACACGCCAACGAAGATGGCGAGGTTGAACGCAGACAGCGCGCGACCGGCCAACGCCGCCTCGAAAGCCTGCCCGACGGTGGGTTGCGAGAGCGAAACGACTGTGCTGCCGACGCAGAACATCGCCCACAAAGGCGCGCCAGCGCGATCTCCGAGCACAAGCGCCAGTATCAGCACGCCAAGGCTCGTCGGCAGACCGCACCGTATCAGCGAGTACGCGCTCCAGCCGCGCGCGAACAGTCGCGGCACCAGCGCGCCCCACGACAGAAAGGCCAGCAGCATGCAGCCGTTGACCAAAAACAGCCCCTGCGCTGCCTCTTGCGGCGACCAACCGCACACCTGCGTCAACCAGGGCCCGATCCACAACGCCTGCAGCGCCAGCAGGCCGCCGTACTGAAAGAACGCCATCGGCAGAAAGCGCAGGAATGTACGATGACGAAACACTTGCGCGTAGCCCGCCGTCGCGCGGGGCTGACGCATCGCCTCCGATGCGTGCTGATCGCGCGCGGCCTTCGAGGTCGCTGCATCGCGGGGCACGAACAGCGCAATCGCCCCCATCGCAAGCACGAGGCAGATGGCGAGTACCCAAAACAATCCGCGCCAGCCGAGCGTCGGCAGCACCCATTGCACCGGCAAGGTAGAAGCGACCATGCCCGACGAGCCCGTCATCAGCATCCATGACGTCGCGCGCAACTGCGTTCGCGGCATCAGGTGACGCCGAAAGCTTGTCATCGGCGCCATCAGGCAGGCGCTCACGCCCATCCCGATCAACAAGCGCGCGGCGAGCAACCCGGTGAAATGGTGCGCCGAGGCAAACAGGCCGCAGCCGACCACGGCCAATGCCAGCAAGGCCAGCAGCACGCGCTTCGGCCCGTGGCGGTCGAGCGCGCTGCCCAGCGGCAACTGCGTGCTCGCGAAGCCGAGGAAGTAGGCGCCCGCAAGAAGCCCCAGGTCGGCCGCGCGGAGAGAGAGCTCAACGCTGAACGACGGCGCAAGCGTCGCCACCACCGCACGCAGGAGCGCAGAGAAGAAGTAGGCGAGCGCAAAGCTCAGGAACATGGCGATGACGGTGCGCGCCGGCAGTCGTTCGCCTGCGTGCGTCATAGGCCGAGGTGCAGGCTGTCGAAGAACACGGAGGCCGCGGCGGCGTCCAGCCTCGCGCCAAGCACGGCCGCCTGATAGACGCGCGTGCCGCGGGTGAACAAGACAGCCTCCTCGGTAATGGGTTCACCCTCGGGCGAGCGACCCGCAACCCGTAACCGCATTGAGCCGACGTTGGGCGTCATGCCCGCCAATACGAAGGGCTCGGCGAAGCTTTCAGCCGCCCCCAGATTGGCCGCGAGCGCCTTGCGCATCGCAATCAACGCCGCTGTGATGCGCGTCGGGTCGCCAAGATCCGCATGGACAAGCGCAAAGGTGAGTCCCTCCGCCGTGCAGGACACGAGCGTCATTGTTGCCACCTCGCCGCCGAGTGCCGCCTGGCGCGTCTGGCTCTTGGGCTTGCAAGGGAACTGAATCGACACCTCGCTGCCCTCGGGGCGCACATCGCGCCAGTCGAGCGCGGGCGTGCAGGCGGCGATCGACGCGCCGAACAGAATCGCAGGCAGCGTGGGGCGACGCATGCGCGGATTATGGTCAACGCCAGCGGGGCAAGCCCACTTCAGGTGCACGCCATGCGCATAACGGAAGCGCGTGAATTGTTCACGCAGACCTCGACGATGCGCGTTGATCCGCCACGCAATGCGCGCAGACTTCTGCGACCGTCAACCGCATCGCGCCTCCCTCCAGAACCGGCTCGCATTCGCATTCCAGGGGCATGGCATTGCAGCCCGACGCGACCCAACCTCAATCCTATTGGCACGAAAGCCATCAAGCATCGTCATGGACCTGTCCGACATCGAACCTGCCCGGCACGAGACTGTGACGAGCCAAGTAGGAGCGCGCGAGCCCGTCCGCTGGCGCGAGCTTGTCGGCGAGATCGGCGCCGAGATCGCTTCGCCGCTCACGTCGGCACTCGAGCGCATCAACGCGCTGACGACGACCGGTCGCATCGACCGGCAAGGCCTGCGCGCGCTGCGCGAGGAGGTGGCCAAGGCGCGTCAGGTCGGCATGTCGAGCCAGCAGCTCGCGCGCCTCGCATCGGGACGCGTGCGCCAGTCGCACGAGCGCGTCGATCTGCCAGAAATGCTCGGTGGTGTTCTCGCGCATCGCACGCGCGGAGTTCAGGCACGCGGCATCGAAGTGAAGCTCGCGCCCGCCGCGAAAGCGGTCGAGGTGCTGATCGATGCGCCACTGCTGTTCAGCCTGCTCAATACCTTGTTGGACTGGGCGCTCGAATGCGCGCGCTCGAGCATCGCGCTCGGCATCGACATCAAGCCCTGGCCGGCGCATGCACGACTTGCATTGCCAATTCGCGCACCGCCCGGTCGATCAGCTCGACGACGGCGCCCCAACCCCTAGCGAAGTCTCGCTGCTCGACTCGATGCACTGGCGTCTGCTGCAGCAGACGGCAGTGACGCTCGGCGTTGCACTGGAACGCAACATCGACGCAGACGGCACCGCGCTCAGCCTCGAATTCCCACGCACAGTGAACGAGACGATGGAAGGCGTCAGCATGGTCGAGCTCGACGACGGCTTCTCGCCCTCGCTCAACACGCGGCCGCTCGCCGGCAGCCACGTGCTGGTCGTCGCCCAGCGGCGCGAGGTGCGCGCGCAAGTGCGCGATGCGCTGCGCAACATGGGCCTGTTGATCGACTTTGTCGAGTCGGTCGCGCAAGCGGGTGATTTCTGCCAGGACGGCTTGCCGCACGCGATCGTCATTGAATCGGTGCTGTGCGGAGAGCGCTTCGCCGCCCTGCGACGCGACATCGCGGTCGAAGTCCCGCAGTTCGCTTTCATCGAGATCATCGAAGACAACCCGGCGGCCGACCCAGCCGTGGCGGACGGAACGTGCCGCGTCAAACGCGATGCGATCGCGCAGTCGCTGCCCGCGGCGTTGCTGTTCGAGTTGTCTCGACACGGCTGAGGCGCTGCCGCTCTAGAATTCGCAGTCTGGCCTGTGCCGCTGCGAATGAGACCCCTCCCCCTACTGCTTGCCATTGCCACCGCTGTCGCGATAGCGGTCGGCGCGGTCGCGGGCCTCGGACATCGCGACACCGCGCCGACGGTTGAGTACACCCTGCTCGACGGCACGCGCTACAGCACTGCGCAGTGGCGCGGCAAGGTCGTGCTCGTCAACTTCTGGGCGACAAGCTGCACGAGCTGCGTGCAAGAGATGCCGCAACTCGTTGCGCTGCATGACAGCTTCAAGGCGCGTGGCCTGGAAACTGTCGCGGTCTCGATGCGCTACGACCCGCCGTCGGCTGTCGTGAATTTCGCCGAGTCGCGGCGACTGCCGTTCGGCGTCGCGATCGACAACACCGGCGCGATCTCGCAGGCCTTTGGCGAGGTGCAGGTGACGCCGACGACGCTGTTGATCGACAAGCGCGGCGAGATCGCCCTGCGCATCGTCGGCACGCCCGACTTCGCGGCACTGAACGCGCAGATCGAGCGCCTGCTGGCCGCGCCGGCTTGACGCGTCGAACCGGTGCTCGTCAGCCGAGCACCTCCGCCACGCCTGCCGCGTGCGCCTGCTGATCGGCGTGGTAGCTCGAGCGCACCAGCGCACCGACCGCGGCGTGCGTGAAGCCCATCGTCGCCGCTTCGCGCTCGAACATCCTGAAGGTGTCCGGATGCACGTAGCGTCGCACCGGTAGATGGTGGCCGCTCGGCGCAAGGTACTGGCCGATCGTCAGCATGTCGATGCCGTGCGCGCGCATGTCGCGCATCACCTGAAGGATCTCTTCATCGGTCTCGCCGAGGCCGACCATCACACCGCTCTTGGTCGGCACGTCGGGCGCGAACTCCTTGAACCGCTTGAGCAGGTTCAGCGAAAACGCGTAGTCCGACCCCGGCCGCGCCTCCTTGTACAGCCTCGGTGCCGTCTCGAGGTTGTGGTTCATCACATCCGGCGGCGCGGCCTTCAGGATTTCGAGCGCGCGGTCCATGCGGCCGCGAAAATCGGGCGTCAGGATCTCGATCTTCGTCTGCGGCGAGAGCGCCCGGGTGCGCTCGATGCAGGCGACGAAATGCGCCGCGCCGCCGTCACGCAGATCGTCGCGATCGACACTCGTGATGACGACGTATTTGAGCTTGAGCGCGGCGATCGTCTTCGCCAGGTTCTCCGGCTCTTCGGCGTCGAGCGGGTCGGGCCGGCCATGGCCGACGTCGCAGAACGGGCAGCGCCGCGTGCACTTGTCGCCCATGATCATGAAGGTCGCGGTGCCGTTGCCGAAGCATTCGCCGATGTTCGGGCAGCTCGCTTCCTCGCATACCGTGTGCAGCTTGTGCTCGCGCAGGATCTGCTTGATCTCGTAGAAGCGCGTCGTCGGCGAGCCGGCCTTGACGCGAATCCAGTCGGGCTTCTTCAAGGTCTCGGCAGCGACGACCTTGATCGGGATGCGCGAAGTCTTGGCTTGCGCCTTCTGCTTCACAGTCGCGTCGTAGGTGGTGGTGTCGGTGGTCATTGGGATCGCGCGGCGCGACGGGTCAGGGGCTCAGGTACGCAACGAGCTTGCGGCCGAGCGCGCCGGCCACTTCGCCCCGCGACACCTGAACGCCGATTGTAGAAAGATCGACCGTCTTCAACCCCGCGTAGCCGCAGGGGTTGATGCCGTCGAACGGTCGCAGGTCCATCGCGACGTTGAGCGCCACCCCGTGATAGGTGCAGTTGCGCGACACCTTGACACCGATCGCGGCGATCTTGCCGAGGCCTTCGAAGGGATCGCGGCCCACAGGCCGCGCCTGCCGCACGGCGTGCCCGAACGGATCGTCGAGCTGGACGTAGATGCCGGGTGCGCCGAGCACGCGATGCCCCGTGACGTCATACGTCTCGAGCGTCTTGATGAGCGCCTGCTCGAGCCGGAACACGTATTCCTTGACGTAGATGCCGAGGCGCCTGAGATCGACCAGCGCGTACGCCACCACCTGCCCCGGTCCGTGATACGTGACCTGCCCGCCACGGTTCGTCTGCACGACGGGTATGCCGTGCGCGGCGAGCACGTGCTCAGCCTTGCCGGCAAGGCCTTGGGTGTAAACGGGCGCGTGCTCGCAAAGCCAGATCTCGTCGAGTGTCGTCTCGGTGCGGGCCTCGGTGAAGGCTCGCATGGCATCGACCGTGCCAGCGTAGTCGGCGCGCCCGAGGTCCCGGACCGTCGGGGCATTCACAGCCGACGCCGACTCAAAGCACCACCTTGACCATCGGATGGGACGACAGCGTGCGATACAGCTCGTCGAGCTGCTCGCGGCTCGTCGCGGTGACGGTGAGAGTGACGCCGAGGTACTTGCTCGCGCTGCTCGCCCGCAGTTCGACCGTCGCCGCGTCGAATGCAGGATCGAAACGGCGCGCGATGCCCGTCATCGCTTCGACGAACCCGTCCACGTTCAGGCCCATGACCTTGATCGGGAACGCGCTCGGGTACTCGATCAGCGACTTCTCGGGTTTGTCCGCTTCGGTCACTGCTGTGCTCAGATGGATTGCGCAGCCTTCGCGCGCTGATACGCCTCGTGCAGCTTCGCGTAGACCGGCCCGGGCTTTCCACGCAACGCACCATGGCCAACCGCCTCGCCATCGAGCGTCGTCACGGCGAGCACCTCCTTGGTCGCCGAGGTCAGCAGCACCTCGTCAGCGGCGAACACCTCAGCCTCGGGGATCGGTCGCAGGTTGTAGGCGATACCCTCCTCCTCGCACAGCTCGCGCAGCAGTTCGACACGGATGCCTTCAAGCACGTGCTCGCTCTTGGGTGGGCCCAGCAGCGCGCCTTCGTGCACGACCCAGACGTTGCTCGCCGCAGCTTCGGTCAACATGCCGTCGCGAAACATGATCGTTTCGCTCGCGCCTCGGTCGGCCGAGATCTGGCGCGCGAGCACGTTGCCGAGCAGCGAGATGCTCTTCACGTCGCCGCGCTCCCACCGGAAGTCGCGCGCGGTAACGCAGGCGACCCCATGGTGGCGCTGCTCCGCAGTCGGCGGCTTCATCGGGCTCACCATCATGAAGACGGTCGGCTCGATACCCTCGGGCATCACGTGATCGCGCAACGCCACACCGCGTGTCACCTGGATGTAGACGAGCTGGTCGTCACTCCCGTGCGAGGCGATCAGCTTGCGGCAGATCGCGAGCCAGTCCTGCGTCGTATGCGGATTCGTGATGCGCACCTTGGCCAGGCTGCGCGCGAGGCGCGCGAGGTGCTCGTCGAAACGAAAGATGCGCCGGCCATAGACCGGGAGCACCTCGTAGATGCCGTCGCCGAAAACGAAGCCGCGATCGAGCACGCTGACCTTGGCGTCGGCGAGCGGGCCAAACGTGCCGTTCAGGTAGCACTGGCTGTCAGGGAATGTCTGCATGGTGCGCCGATTATTGGGCCGGGGCTCCATGGACTCAAGCCACGAAGCCCTGGCTGCATCATTTGATCCACAGACGGATCGAATCCCAGGCGCGGCCAAGGATGCCTGCAAGCGGCACCTCCTCCTGCACGAGCAGCGGCACCTCGGTCACCGTTCCGCCGTCCGCGAGGTTGACCTTGAGCGTGCCGACGCGCTGGCCCTTTGCGAGCGGAGCGACGAGCGGGTCGGTGCGTTCGACGCGCGTCTGCAGCTTCGCCGCATCACCCTTCGGCACGGTGATGAACAGCGGTCCGGTCGTGCCCAGGTGCGCCTCGGAGGTCGAGCCCTTCCACACTTGCGGCGAGACGATCGCCTGCCCTGCCTCGAACAGGCGCACAGTCTCGAACGCGGTGAAGCCCCAGTTCAGCAGGCGCTGGCTCTCGTCTGCGCGTGCATTGGCCGATGTCGTGTTGAGCAGCACGCTCAGCAGGCGGCGCTTGCCGCCGCCGTTGCCGGTCGGCGCGAGGTTCGGGAATTCGCGCGCCGCCGAAGCAACGAGGCAGTAGCCCGCAGCGTCGGTATAGCCCGTCTTCATGCCGTCGACCGAAGGGTCGCGCAACAGCAGCACGTTGCGGTTGTTTTCGTTCGACGCCGGCGCGCCTTCGAAGCGGTACTTGCGGATCGAGTACAGCGTGTAGTACTCGGGGAAGTCGTTGATGATGTGCGTCGCGATCACCCCGAGGTCGCGCGCAGTGCTCTTGTGGCCGGCTTCGGTCAGGCCGGTGACGTTCTTGAATTGGGTGTTCTTCAGGCCCCACGCCTGCGCCTGACGGTTCATCAGATCGACAAAGGTCTCGACCGTGCCGCCGACACCCTCGGCGAGCGCGACCGACGCGTCGTTGCCCGAGTTGACGATCATGCCGCGCAGCAGATCGCTCACCTTGGGCTGGCTGCGTGGCTCGATGAACATCAGCGAGCCTCCCTCCTTGCGCTCGTTCCAGGCACGCACCGAAACGGTCAGCGTCTGGTCGATGCCGATCTTCTTGTCGCGCAGCGCGGTGAAGACGATGTAGGCCGTCATCAGCTTGGTGAGCGAGGCCGGGTCGGCCGGCGCATCGGCGTCGCGCTCGGCGAGCACCTGATTGCTCGTCAGGTCGAGCAGCAGATAGCTCTTGGCGGCGACCTCAGGCGGCTGCGGCGTCTGCGCCAGGGCCGGCGCAAGCAGAGTGGCAGAAAGCAGGAGGGAAATGAGTCTTTTCATGGGGTGCGATGTGGTGCTGCGCGAACTGGCCCGGTCAGTGCCAGGCGCGCAACACGATGTTCTTGAGCAGCCCGAGCTGCCCGTGGAAGAAGTGCCCGCCGCCGGGAACGACGACGATCGGCAGCGATTGCGCGCGCGCCCACGCAAGCGTGGCGGACAACGGTACGACGTCGTCTTGCTCCCCGTGGATGACGAGCGTGTCGTCGGGCACGGGCGGGACTTGCTGTTTCTGCGTCGAGGGGCCGACGAGAATCAGCCTTTCGGCATGACTTTCGGCGGGCAATTGCGAAGCGGCCTGCGCTGCAACGTATCCGCCGAACGAAAAGCCTGCCAGTACCAGCGGCTGCCCGGCTTCGCGCTGCGCAGCGACCACCGCGAGTGCATCGTCCACCTCGCCGCGGCCCTCGTCCCAAGCGCCCTCGGACGCACCGACGCCGCGGAAGTTGAAACGCAGCGTGCGATAGCCGAGTTGCAGCAGCGCGCGCGCGAGCGTCTGCACGACCTTGTTGTCCATCGTGCCGCCGTGTTGCGGGTGCGGATGGCAGATGACCGCAAGGCCGCGCGCTGTTCCGGGCGCAACGCCCGGCGCGACGTCCGGCACGTCGAGCGCGCATTCGATCGCGCCGGCCGGCCCGGCCACCGTGAGCCGCTGGGTGTGTGCGTTCATCGCCCCGGAGCGAGACGAGCCGCGAAGCGCGGCGAGCAAACCGTCATGCTCAGCGGCCGATCTCGGGTGCGAGCAGCAGCCGCTCGACGACGCGACCACCCTTCAGGTGCGAATCGACGATCTCGTCGATATCGTCCGCATCGACGTAGGTGTACCAGACGCCTTCCGGATAGACGACGGCGACCGGCCCGCCCGCGCAGCGATCGAGGCAGCCCGACTTGTTCACACGCACGCCGCCCGGGCCCATCAGGCGCTCGGACTTGATGCGCGACTTGCAGCGCTCGAAGCCTGCTTGTGCGCCGTGCTGCAGGCAGGCGTTCTCGCCGTCGCGCTGGTTCAGGCAGAAAAAGATGTGATGCTTGTAGTAGCTCATCGGGTGATTTTACGGGCCCCCGTAGTAACCCTGGGGCCGAAGTCATCCCTGAGCGTCGTCGCGCGCGATCACGCGCCGCAGCAGATGCACGAGCAGCGCATACGGCCAAAGCCAACCTATCCACTGCGCCACCCCGTGAAAGCGGATGAAACGGCCCTGCTCCCAGGCCTGCAGACTGTGGGCGAAGTACGGGTCGCCGGGCGCCTGCATCGCCAACACCACCAACGCGGTCGCCACGACAAGGCCGAGTGCCGCCGCGCTGCGGCGCGACACTCCCGTGCACAGCGCGGCGAGTGCGATCGCCGCGAGCACAGCCGGCAAGGTGGTCACGGTCTGCCAGCTCCACGCGTGCTCCGGACCGAAGTTGAGCGCAGTCGACAGCGTCATCGCCGACAAGCCGAGGCCGGTCGCGCCGAGAGCGAGGGCGAAGCGCCTCCAGCCGGGCCGCGAAATCGTGAACGCAAGCAGGCAGGGCGCGAGCAGGCCAAATCCCGTCAAGGAAGCTTCGGCCAGCGGCGTCAACGGCGTGCCCGGCACGTTCACCGGCTCCGCGGCGAGCAGCGCCTCGGAGATGGGCGACGCCCACGGCACGTCTTCCAGCCAGATGCCGATCGCTTCGGCGGCGCCGGCCAGATGCGGACGCATCTGACCGAGACCGAACGGTACCGGGGTCGGAAACAGCATGCCGACCGGCCACAACAGCAGCAGCGTGATCGCGGCGGCGCTGCGGCCGACGAACCAGCGGTCGCGCAAGCCCTGCCAGCGCAGTGTCAGCCCCATGCGGTGCGCAAGCGCCGCGAGCAGCGCTCCAAGCGTCGCGCCTGCGCTGTTGAGCGCCCAGTCGGCGGCGGAGGGCACGCGCTGCGGCAGATAGTTCTGCAGCAGTTCCAGCGCGAGCGACATCAGCGAGGGCAGCACGATCGCGATCAGCGCGGCCACGCGTTGCCCACGCCCTGAGCGCAGCGCGGCAACGAAGACGAGCGCGCCCAGAGGCAGATAGCCGACCAGGTTGGCGACTACGTCGAAGCGGTCCCACCAATGCGGCCAGGGCAGGCTCAGGAAAGCGAGCGACCACAACCCTTGCGGGTGATGCCAACCGGTGAACGGATACAGGCTCGCATAAACCACCAGCGCGCCGTAGGCCCAGGCGAGCGGCACGGACGAGCTTGCCCCGCGCGGCATCCCTCAGCGCCCGCCGGGCCACCAGGGGTGGCGAAGCTGCCCCCTCTCGTGGGCCTCGGGCGCTGAGCGCTCCAAGGACCACTCAGTGGCTCGTCCCGGCCCAAGGGGGCGGCAAACGCAGTGAGCCTGGGGGCTCATCAGAAGGGCTTCACGACAACCAGCAAGACGATCGCGGTAAACAGCAGGACTGCGGCCTCGTTGAAGACGCGCAGCCAGCGTTCGCTACGGCGGTTACTGAACTGCTCGAAATCGTGCAGCAAACGCCCGCATTGGTGGTGATAGAAGCCGACCGCGACGACGAGCGCGAGCTTGGCATGCATCCAACCGTTTCCGCGCCCGAGACCGATGCCGAAGCCCAGCCACAGCACCGTACCGAGCACGATTGCGACCGCCATCAGCAAGCCGCTGAAACGGTACAGCTTGCGCGCCATCAGCAGCAGCCGCTCGCGCTCGGCATGGCTGTCCGCTGGCACCTGGGCAAGATTGACGAAGATGCGCGGAAGGTAGAAGAGTCCCGCAAACCAACTCGCGACGAAAACGATATGAAGGGCCTTGATCCAGAGCATGGGCCATTATCGCCAGCCCCCAAGAAGAGGCCTTTGCACTGGAGCCAGGATCGGCAATGGCCCCGGGCCTTCGCGCGGAGGCCTTGCAGCTATCATTCAAAAACGACTTCAGCAGACGCCCGGCGCGAGTCAGCGGACCCTGAAGTGTCGCTGGTCAACGCATCGCCAACGACCGTTTCTGCCGCGAATGCAGGCGCGTGCGTGCCAAGGAGCCTCGCTTGATCCAGCCGCCGCCTTTCCCCGCCAGCCGCCCGCGCCGCCTGCGCAAGGACGCCTTCAGCCGCGCGATGGTGCAGGAGCATCGCCTGCACGCCAGCGACCTCATATTGCCGGTGTTCGTCGTCGAGGGTGAGCGCCAGAAGCAGGACGTGCCCTCGATGCCGGGCGTGCAGCGCCTGAGCCTGGACACTCTGGTGCCGGTGGCCGAGGAGTGCCTCGCGCTCGGCGTGCCGGTGATGGCCTTGTTTCCGGTCATCGCGCCAGAGCTCAAAGCCCCCGACGGGCGCGAAGCCCTGAACCCGGACGGTCTCGTGCCGCGCGTCGTGCGCGAGTTGAAGCGTCGCTTTCCCGAGCTCGGGCTGTTGACCGACGTCGCGCTCGATCCGTTCACCTCGCACGGCCAGGACGGCCTGCTCGACGCGACGGGCTACGTGCTCAACGACGAGACGGTCGAGGTGCTGACGAAGCAGGCCCTGTTGCAGGCCGAGGCCGGCGTCGACATCGTGGCGCCGAGCGACATGATGGACGGCCGGATCGGCGCGATCCGCGACGTGCTCGAAGAGCGTGGGCTGATCCACACCAAGATCATGGCCTACAGCGCGAAGTATGCGAGCGCCTTCTACGGACCGTTTCGCGATGCCGTCGGTTCGGCGGGCAATCTGGGCAAGAGCAACAAGCGCGTCTACCAGATGGACCCGGCCAACAGCGACGAAGCGCTGCGCGAGGTCGCGCTCGACATCGCCGAAGGTGCGGACATGGTGATGGTCAAGCCCGGCATGCCCTACCTGGACATCGTGCGCCGCGTGAAGGACGAGTTCCGCATGCCTACCTTCGCCTACCAGGTGAGCGGTGAATACGCGATGCTCAAGGCCGCGGCCGCGAACGGATGGCTCGACCATGATGCGGCGATGATGGAGGCGCTGCTCGCCTTCAAGCGCGCCGGCGGCGACGGCGTACTGAGCTACTTCGCGCTCGAAGCCGCACGCCTGTTACGCAAGCCGTAGGCCGCATGCGGGTTTTTCACCTTGGCGCCGAGCGCCTGACCGAGCTCGACGCGCTCCCCGCGCAACTGCCCGCGACCGGCTACCTGTGGGTGGGCTGCGCGCGGCGAGAATTCGAAACCCAGGTCGATGCGCTGCAGTCCGCGCTGCTGCGCTGGACAGGTGGGCAGCTCCTCGAGCTGCACGTCTCCGACCTGGCCAGCGAGCAATTGCCGTCCAACTTCGACTCCACCTCGTGGTACGACCTGCTGGTCTTTCGGCGGCTGGCGGCGGGGGGTGGCGGCAGCTCGGCGCCGGCAGAGGCGGACGCCGCGGGCGGGCTGGCGAGGCAGGCGCTCGGGGCGATCGACACGAGCCCTGTCGGTTTCGCAATCTTCGACCGCGTGCTGCTCACCGTGCATCCGACGGACTGCCTGGTGCAGGACTTCTTTGCCACGCGGCTGGCGCAGATGACGCCCACCGTCGAGGCAGGCGAGGCGGGGCGCGCCGAACGGCGCGGCGAGGTGCGCGCCGGCGCGCTGCGGCTGCCGACGAGCCCGGCCGACCTGATGCTGCGCATGGTCAACCACATGGTCGACGGCTACCTCGAGCTGCGCCGGATGCTGACGCGCGAACTCGGCCGCTTGCAACAGGACCTGCTGGAAACGAGCAACTTCCGCAACTGGCGGCCCTTGCTCGATTCGCGCATCGGTCTGCACCTGCTCGAAGACACCTGCGAAGACCAGCAAAGCGCGATCCTGGAGTGGCTCGACGCGCTCGACGATTGGCCGGCGACCGACGACAAGGCGCTGCGGCGTGAACGCGAGTTGCTGCGCGTTCGCTCGCGCGACGTCCTCGAACACATCGCGCGCGTGCTCGGCCACGTGCGCCGGCTCGAATCCTCCGCCGAGACCGCCGTCCAGATGCACTTCTCGGCGCAAGGCAACCGCACCAACGAGATCATGCGCACACTCACCGTGTTGACGGCGATCTTCCTGCCGCTCAACCTCGTGACCGGCATCTTCGGCATGAATTTCGAGGGTCTGCCGCTGATTCACAAGGCGACCGGCTTCTGGCTCGTGTCGGGCGGGATGCTCGCGCTGGGCATCGGTTTGAGCGCCTATTTCTGGCGGAAGCGCTACCTGCGTCGCAACGGCTGAGGGGCCGCATACCGCAACCCGTTGAGTCACCCGGTTGCAACTTTGTATCGATGACCCCTCGCGCGAGGGGTTCCCCCCGGCTCGGGGGAAGGTCAGCGAGGCGTCGGCCGCCTAGGATCGGCAGCATCGCAATTCAGACCCGGACATCGAATGAAGCCCTTGAATCTCCTTGCCGCGACCGTCATAGGCGCCGCCGCCTTGCCCGCTAGCGCTGCGCAGTTCGACTTCTACAAACTCGGGCGCGGCGGCGGTGACTTCCTCGCCACCAACGGCCAGGCCTGCACTGGCGGAGACTGGTGCAGTTCGAACGTCGACGGCAGCACGTTCTCCGGCACCCTGAGCTTCAGCGATGGCGGCATCACAGCCAACGCGACGGCAAGCTATTTCGGCGCCAACGCGGCAGTGGTGCAGGACCACGAGCCGGGCTGGACAGCCAGCGTGGGCGCGGGACTGGGCGTCTACCACAGCAAGATCACGAGCGACGACAACATCACCACCGGCGAGATGCTCACGATCACTTTCGACCAGGTCGTGAACCTGAGTTCGATCGGGCTGCGCGCCGAGGGCCACAACTACACGAACTGGGCCACCGGTGACACCTTCTTGTTCAACGGGGTGTCGACGCTGCTGCCGGACAACGTCGGCGCGATCGCGACGTCGATGATCGGCCAACAGTTCACGTTCGCGTTCGGCGGTGCTCAGGCGAATGAGTTCTACCTGTCGAGCATGACCGTCAGTGCCGTGCCCGAGCCCGAGAGCTACGCGCTGATGCTCGCCGGCATGGCGGTCATCGGCTTCGTCATGCGACGTCGCATGCCGCAAGCCTGAAGGCAGGACATCCCCGTGGAGCGGCGGCCCGGTAACGGGCCGTTTCGCGTTGTGGCGGCGCCTCAGCGTCGTCGGTAGGGATCGCCAAAGCCGAGAGCGCTGAGTACCTTGCTTTCCAGCGCCTCCATGCTGGCGGCGTCGGCGGCGCGCTCGTGGTCGTGGCCTTGCGCGTGCAGCGCGCCATGCACCAGGAGATGCGCGTAGTGGTCCGCAAGCCCGACGCCTTGCGCGCGCGCCTCATCGGCAACGACGGGCGCGCAAACGACGATGTCGGCAACGACCACGGGAGCGCGTTCGTAGTCGAAGGTCAACACATTCGTCGCGTAGTCCTTGCCTCGATAGTCGCGGTTCAGCGCACGGCCCTCTTCGACGCCGACGATGCGCACCGCGATCTCGGCCGGCGCGTGAAGCGCAGCACGGATCCAGCGCGCCACGCTGTGACGCGGCAACTGCGCTCGGTGCGTTGCGTCCGCGAACTGCAGCGAGAGCTTCAGCGCCGGCTGCGTCAAGCCCGGTCCCCGTTGCGATCGGCCGCGTCGTAGGCCTCGACGATGCGCGCGACAAGCGGGTGACGCACGACGTCCGCGGCGCTGAAGTGCGTCGTCGCGATGCCGCGCACGCGGCGCAGGATGCGTTCGGCCTCGACGAGTCCGCTGTCGGTGCCGCGCGGCAAATCGATCTGGCTCACGTCGCCATTGACGACCGCGCGGGAGCCGAAGCCGATGCGCGTCAAGAACATCTTCATCTGCTCGCGCGTCGTGTTCTGTGCCTCGTCGAGGATGACGAAGGCGTGGTTCAGCGTGCGCCCGCGCATGAAGGCGAGCGGCGCGATCTCGATGCTCGCTTTCTCGAACGCGCGCGTCACGCGGTCGTAGCCCATCAGGTCGTAGAGCGCGTCGTACAGCGGTCGCAGATACGGATCGACCTTCTGCGCCAGGTCTCCCGGCAGGAAGCCGAGACGCTCGCCTGCTTCGACAGCGGGGCGCGTCAAGACGATGCGCTGCACGGCGCTGCGTTCCAGCGCGTCGACCGCACAGGCGACGGCGAGAAACGTCTTCCCGGTGCCGGCCGGCCCGATGCCGAAACTGATGTCGTGGGTCAGGATATTGCGGAGGTAGCGCACCTGGTTCGGCGTGCGCCCCTGCAGGTCGGCGTGGCGTGTGCGCAGCACGATCGGGGTGTCTGCGGAATCGGAGGCCTGTGCGGAGGTGCTCGCTGCGCCGCGGCTCGCGCTCGGCGCCGAGAGATCCGCCATTGCTTCGGCGAGCGCAAGTTGGAAGGCCTCGACACCGATCGGCTTCCTGGCCCGGTCGTACAACGTCTGCAGCAGCAGCGCAGCGCGTTCTGCCGCGCCTTTCGCGCCCTCGACGCGGAACGACTCGTTGCGCCGCGAGATGCTGACGCCGAGCGCCGCCTCGATGCCGCGCAGATGTTCGTCGAGGCTGCCGCACAGGTGCGCGAGCCGCGTGTTGTCGAGCGGAATGAAGGCGTGGCGAAGGATCATGGCGTCGTGTGGACGGCGAGCATGGCGCATTGTCGCCGCAGGCAATGCGCGAGCGAGTGGCTCAAAAGAGCCCACGTCAGATCTGTACGCGCGTGCCGAGCTCCACCACGGTGTTGTCGGGCAGGCGGAAGAACTCGACGACGCCGCTCGCGTTGCGAGTCATCGCAGCGAACATCCGCTCGCGCCAGTGCGCCATGCCGCCGCCCGGCGCCGGTACGACGGTTTCGCGGCTCAGGAAGTAGCTCGTCTCGAACACGGGGATGCGCAGCCCGTGCTCGTCGATCGCGCGCAGCGCCTGCGGGACGGCCGGCGTCTCCATGAATCCGTAGTGCAGCGTGACCCGCCAGAAGCCGTGCCCGAGCGGTTCGACTTGGGCGCGCTCGTCCGCGGGCACCCACGGTACTTCGCTGAAGTTCACCGTGAGGATCACGTTGCGTTCGTGCAGCACCTGGTTGTGCTTCATGTTGTGCAGGAGCGCCTGCGGCACGGTCCCGGGGTCGGCAACCGGGTAGACCGCGGTGCGCGCGACCCGGTATTCGTTCGAAGTCTCCAGCGAGTCGACGAAGGGCTGCAGTTCCAGTCCGTCCTGGCGGATGCCGGCCAGCAGCAGCGCGCGGCCGCGTAGCCAGGTGCTCATTACGGCAAAGACGAGCAGGCCCAGCGCGAGCGGGAACCAGCCGCCATCGAGGAACTTCACCGCACAGCCGGCCACAAGAAATGTATCGAGCAGCAGGAAGCACGCCGTCGCACCGATTGCAATCGGCGCTGGCAACCGCCACCCCTCGCGGATGACGAAGTAGGCCAAGATGGTCGTGATCAGCATCGTCAGCGTGACGGCGACGCCGTAGGCCCCGGCAAGCGCCGACGAGCTGCCGAAGAACAGCGTTGCCGCCGCCACGCCGGCAAGCAATGCCCAGTTCACGGCCGGCATGTAGATCTGGCCTTTCGACTGGGCCGAGGTGAAGTGCACCGTCATCCGTGGCAGGAAGCCGAGCTGGATCGCCTGGCGGGTCATCGAATAGGCCCCCGAGATCACCGCCTGCGACGCGATGATGGCCGCCAGCGTCGACAGGATCAGCGCCGGCACCAGCCAGGCTTCGGGAAACAGGCGGTAGAACGGATTCGTCAGCGCGCCGGGTTCGCGCATCAGCAGCGCCCCCTGCCCCATGTAGTTGAGCGCCAGGGCCGGAAAGACGAGGCCGCTCCAGGCGGCCTGTATCGGCCGGCGACCGAAGTGCCCCATATCGGCGTACAAGGCCTCGGCGCCGGTGATTGCCAGCACAAGGGCGCCGATCGTGGCCAGCAGGTGGACGCCGCGCTCGGAGATGAAAACCCAAGCGTGCCAAGGATTGAACGCCGCAAGAATCGCGGGTTGCTGCACGATCTGCGCCACCCCCGTAACGCTGAGCGCGACGAACCAGATCACGATCACCGGGCCGAAGAAGCGCCCGACGAATGCGGTGCCGAATCGTTGGAACAGGAACAACGCCACCAGGATCACGATCGACACCGGCACCACGAAGGGCTCCAGCTGAGGCGCCATCACCTCCAGGCCCTCCATCGCGCCGAGCACCGAGATTGCGGGGGTGATGACGCTGTCACCGTAGAACAGCGTCGCGCCGAGCATGCCCAGCAGCAGCAGCGCACTTCGCAGGCGCGGCCGCGCCCGCACGGCGCTCGCCGCGAGCGCGGTGAGGGCGAGTCCACCGCCCTCGCCGCGGTTGTCGGCGCGCAGGACGAGGATGACGTACTTCAGCGTCACCACCAGCATCAATGCCCAGAGGATCACGGACACGCCACCGACGAGATTGTGCGCATCCAGGCCGATGCCGTTTGACGGCGCGAACACCTCCTTGACGGTGTAGAGCGGGCTGGTGCCGATGTCGCCGTAGACGACGCCGATCGCGCCGAGCGTCAGCGCGGCGAAGCCCTGGCGCCGCGCATGGGCGGGTCCGGCTTCTTCGGGTTCTTCCTCGTGGTTCGCATTCATCGGCGACAGCGCAGTTCTCGGGATGCACGCACGATGCGCCCGACGCCATCAGGAACGCATAAGGGAGGCTTCAGGTCGTGGCGTCGACCAGACGGTAGCCGACACCCGGCTCGGTCAGCAGGCGCTGCGGATCGGCGGGGTCGGATTCGAGTTTGGCGCGCAACTGACCCATGTAGAGACGCAAGTAGTGGGTGTGTTCGGTGAAGTCCGCTCCCCAGACATCCGCCAGCAGCTGTCGGTGCGTCACCACCTGTCCGGCGTTGCGCACGAGGCGCGCAAGCAGTTTGAATTCGGTTGGCGTCAGGTGCACCTCGGCGCCGTCCAGGCGCACCCGGTGCGCCGCGAGATCGATCTCCAGGCCGTCGTGCAGATAGCGCGTCACGGCCGGCTGCGCAGTGGTGCCACGGTGCCGAAGCGCGACCCGCATGCGCGCGAGCAACTCGCCGACGCTGAACGGCTTGACCATGTAGTCGTCTGCGCCCGCGTCGAGCAGACGGATCTTCTGCCCGTCGGCCTGTCGCGCGGAGATGACGATCAGCGGCACGGCTCGCCTCGCTCGCAATACGCTCATCAGCACCTCACCGTCCCCGTCGGGCAGCCCGAGGTCGAGCAACACCAGGTCGATGCCGCCGCTGCGGCTGGCATTCGCGGCCAGCGCCGTCGCGTCCGCCACGCTCGCCGCCGGCAACACGTGGTAGCCCTCGACGGAGAGCGCCTCTCGCAGCGTCGCGCGCAATTCGCGATCGTCCTCGACCAGCAGGACGTTGCAGCTCACTGGGTCACCTCCGGGCTTTCACCGCGGAGCGGGGGTCTCATGTGCCTCACGCTCGCTCGATGGCGGTTGTTCTCGCAGCGGGATCGTGCACTCGAAGCTGCTGCCGCCATGGCCGCGCGGCCGCAGACGAAGCTCGCCGCCGTGCGCTCGCGCGATGGCGCGGCACACCGCCAGCCCGACACCCGCGCCGGGTCGGCCGGTCTCCGGTGCGCCGTTGCTTGCCGCTTCGCCGCCGCGCTGAAAGACGTCGAAGACACGTGCCCGCCATGCGGGTTCCACGCCGGGTCCACGGTCTCGCACTGCCAGATCGATCTGCGAACCCGCGCGACGGACGAGGATCTCGACCGGCGACTCCGGTGGACTGTACTTGAGCGCGTTGTCGATGAGGTTCTCGAGCAGTTGCGACATCAGGATAGCGTCGCACCAGATCAATGGGAGGCCGGGCTCGATACGCGCCCGGACGCGCCGCCCCGGGTCGTGCACGCGAGCCCGCCGCAATGCCGCGCCGGCCAGTTCCTCGGCTGACTCCCAGTCGCAGCGGAGTTCGACACCTGGCGCGTCCAGCCGCGCCAATTGCAGCGTGTTGTCGGTGAGGCGCGCGAGGCGCCCTGCTTCCTCGACGATGCGGGTAGAAAGCGCGCGGCGCTGCGCGACATTCAGGTGCGCATCCTGCTCCTGCAGCGACGACGCGGCGCCCATGATCGTCGCCAGCGGCGTGCGGTAGTCGTGCGAGATGGCGGCCAGCAACGCGTTGCGCACCGATTGCGTCTGCGCCTGTTCGCGTGCCTGGCGCTCGTCGTCGGCCGCAAAGCGGCGCTGCAGTGCCTGGCCCATCTGATCGCACAAGGCTTGTGCGTGGGCACGCAGATCGGCCGCGCGTTCTACGTCGTCGCCCAGGCCACGCAGCACCGCTGCGCCGAACGCCCCGCCGCGCCCGCGAAGCGGGAGGTACCAGTCCGGCTGCTCCTCGTGTCGCCCGCTACCGGGACCGAGCGGCTGGGCTTGGCGCAGGCACAGCCACTGGCCCGCACGCTGATCGTCGTCGGCGTCACCCGTTCGCAGCACACCGGTTGGATCGTCCGGCTTCGCATCCAGCCGGCGCAACGCCATCACCGCCACCGGAACGCCACAGTCCGCCTCGAGCATCAGACGCAGAGGATCGACCAGTGCAGACGGGTCGACCGCGTCTCGCAAGGTGTCGCCCCAGGTGCGCAACTGGGACTCGCGGTGCGCGAGATGCATGGCGCCATCGGCAAGGCGGCGCTGGCGGAGCATCAGGGCGCTGATGATCCAGTTGACGCAGAGCATCGCGGCGAGCAGCACGACGTGCTGGCGCAGGTCGACGGTGAAGGCATAGCGGGGCGGCACGAAGGTCCAGTTGAATGCCATCACCGCCAGCGCTGCCGCCAGCGCCGAGATCCACCCCGACATCCAGAGCGAAGCGATCGCCGAACTCAACACCAGTACCATGGCCAGATTCGACAGATCGACCGTCCCGTCGAGCCACCACATCGCGCACCAGCCCAAGGCCCAGATGCCCCAAGCGGGCCAAGCAATGCCTGCGTTGCCACCTCCGGCGAATCGATGCGGAAGTTGTGCCATGGAGGAACCTTATCTACGCCAGCGTCAGTAAAGCATAAGTGCCGGGTGCGCCTCTGCACTTCCTCGCGCGGTGGGGAGCGGCCGGAAGGTCTGTGCCGGCGCATTCGGATGCTTTGCGAACCTGCGTAGGATGCAAGAGTTTTTGCGGGATCGGCTTTGCTTGCGCTGGCTCAAGCGGGGAGGCCCTCCCGGCACCCACACTGAACGAGGAGTGAACTGATGAAGATGCTGCTGCCTGTGGACGGGTCCGACGCTGCGCTCGACGCAGTGCGATTCGCGATCCGCCTGGCCCGCGAAGGGCTGGCGATTCAGTGCGTGCTCGCCAACGTGCAGGAACCGGCGACGCTCTACGAGATGGTCGTCGCCCACGACGCCGAGGTGTTGCACGAAGTGAGCGATGCCGCCGGTGCACACGCCATCGCCCCGGCCGAGGCCTTGCTGCGCGCCGCGGGCATCGAGTGCGAAAGCGAGGTCGCGAGCGGCGATCCGGGTCACACCCTCGTCGAGATGGCCGAAACGTTCGGCTGCGAAATGATCGTGATGAGCGCACGCGGCATGGGTGCGCTGCGTCAGGCGTTGCTCGGCTCGGTGTCGCAGTCGGTGCTGCATTCGAGCCCGGTGCCGGTCGTGCTTGTCAAGCCACCGCCCGACCCCGAGGCCGAGCCGGACGAAATCGCCTCGGCGACCGGCGACACCCCGTCGATGTAGGCCCGATTCAGCCGGGTCGAACCGGCCTCAGCCCCACACGTCGCGCGCAACCTCGACGACGAGTTGCAGCTTGGCGCGCTGCGCCTCGACCGCGATGTCGTTGCCATGAACCGTGCTCGAGAAGCCGCACTGCGGGCTCAGGCACAGTTGTTCGAGCGGCGCGAACTTCGACGCCTCGTCGATGCGGCGCTTCAGATCGTCCTTGCTCTCCAGCGCGCCGAACTTGGTGGTGACGAGGCCGAGCACGACAACCTTGCCCTTGGGCAGGAAACGCAGCGGGCGGAAATCCCCCGAGCGGTCGTCGTCGTACTCCATGAAATAGGCGTCGAGGTCCATCTCGGCCAGCAGCGCTTCGGCGACCGGTTCGTAGTTGCCGGCCGCGGCATGCGTGCTCTTGAAGTTGCCGCGGCACAAGTGCATCGCGAGCGTCATGCCCGCTGGCTTGTGGGCAACGACCTTGTTGATGAACTTCGCGTAGCGGTGCGGCAGCTCGTTCGGGTCGTCGCCGCGCGCGCGCGCCGCCTCGCGCATCTTCTCGTCGCACAGATACGCCATGTTGGTGTCGTCCATCTGCACGTAGGTGCAGCCGGCAGCGGCTAGCGACTTCAGCTCGTCGCCGTAGGCGCGGGCGACGTCGTCGTAGAAGTCGGGTTCGAGCTCGGGATAGGCTTCGCGGCTGATGCCGGCCCGCCCGCCGCGAAAGTGCAGCATCGTCGGGCTCGGGATCGTGACCTTGGGTGTGCGACCCGGGGCCACCTGGCTCTTGAGGTATTCGAAGTCGGCGCGCTGGATGTCCTTCTCGTGGCGCACCTTGCCTGTGACGCGCATCACCGGCGGCGCGAGTTCCTGCGTGCCGTCGGGCTTCTGGATCGTGACCGGAATGTCGGTCTTCACGCCGCCCAACCGATCGAGGAAATCGATGTGAAAGTAGGTGCGCCGGAACTCGCCGTCGGTGATCGACTGCAGGCCGACGTCCTGCTGAAACTTCACGATCTCGCTGATCGCGCGGTCCTCGACCTTGCGCAGGCCATCAGCATCGAGCGTGCCTTTCTGGTGCTGCTCGCGGGCGTCGAGAAGGTACTTCGGGCGCAGGAAGCTGCCGACGTGATCGGCGCGAAACGGGGGCGCGGTTCGGGAGGTCATGGTGCTGTGCTCGCTGTGGGTTTCGAGACATCATACGGTCGCCACCGCGCCCATTCCATCCGAATGTACGCGTAGCGTTTCAGGGGTCGTAGGTGACGCGGTAGATCGCGCCGTTGGTGTCGTCGCTGACGAGCAACGAGCCGTCCTTGCGCACGAGCACGTCCACCGGCCGGCCGAGGAAGGCGTTGTTTTCGACGAGGCCGCTCAGGAACGGTTCGATCTTCGAGAAGCCGCCCTTGCCGTCGGGCAGGGCGACGACGACGTCGGCGGCGAACTTCTGCGAGCGGTTCCAGGGGCCGTGACGCGCGATGAAGATCGCGCCACGATATTTCTCGGGAAACATGCTGCCGCTGTAGAAGCGCATGCCGAGCGCTGCCGCATGCGGCCCGAGCAGCAGTGCCGGTTGCGCGAATTCGGCGCAGTTCCGGCCCTTGCCGAACTCCGGGTCAGGCAAGGTGCCCTGGTGGCAGTACGGGAAGCCGAAGTGTTGCTTCCCCGGCTGCGTGACGTGGTTCAACTCGTCGTCGGGCTGATCGTCGCCCATCCAGTCGCGGCCGTTGTCGGTGAACCAGAGGCTGCCGTCCTTCGGGTCGAAGTCGAAGCCGACGGTGTTGCGCACGCCCTCGGCGACGAGCTCGACGCCGCTGCCGTCGAGGTTCATGCGCCGGATCTGCGCGAAACCGGGCGGAGGTGCGCAGACATTGCACGGCGCGCCGACCGGCACGTAGAGCTTGTTGTCCGGGCCGATCGCGATGAACCGCCAGCCGTGCTCGCGCTTGTCGGGCAACTTGTCATAGATCGTGACTGGCGTGGGAGGCCTGTCGAGCCGGTTCTCGATGTCGTCGTAGCGCGCGATCTCGGTGTTCGTCGCCACGTAGAGCGACCCCTTGTGAAATGCGATGCCATTGGGCATGTCGAGCTTGTCGGCGATCGTCTTCACTTGGCGCTTGCCGTCCCTGTCGACGATCGCGTAGACCTTGCCGGCCGAGCGCGAGCTGACGAAAACGGTGCCGTTGTCGCCCTCCCGCAGGCTGCGCGCGTTGGACACGCCGCTGGCGAAGATCTCGGCCTTGAAACCCGGCGGCAACTTGAGCTTTGCAAGCGGCAGCTTGTCGGCGGGCGTCGTGTCCGCCGCTGCGCAGGCTGCCGCGGCAAGCCCGGCCACGACGAGAACAAGCACTTCGGCGCTGCGCCGAATCCCGATCCAGCGTCGATGCAATCGCATGGCGGCCTCCATCGATCGGCTCAATCGCCGCGACTCCTGGCGAGCGCGATCAGCGCGGCCTCGCGTTCGCGCGTGAGCTTGTTCGCGAGGCGCGCATCGCCCGCAGCGGGCAGCGGCTCGGCGAGTACCGCACGCACGGTCTCGGCGGTCGACCGCGTGCGCAGCCCGTTCGCTACGGCCCGTGAGATGTCGATCGTCATCAGGCCAGCGGTGTCGGGATCACTCGCAGGCATCCACAGCGGCAGGCCGGTCCACGGTGCGACGCCTTGCTCGCTCAACATCGATTCGGCAACCGCAACCGGCTCGGCCGGTGCGAGGCCGAGTTCGCTCACGCCGCCGCGACATGCGGCAATCAGTTCGGGCCAGCCGACTTTTTCCCCGTTGGCTGGCCCGGTCGCGTTGAACGGACCGCGCGCGCCCGCCTCGAGCAGCATGAGCATCCACTCCGCCAGATCGCGGACGTCGATGAACTGCAACACCGCCGAGTGCGGCGCGGCCGGCACGAGCATGGTGCCGCCGCTCGCCGCCCGCCACGGCCAGTAGCTGAAGCGCCCACTGGGGTCGCCCGGGCCGACGATGAGGCCAGGACGCACGACAATCAATCGCTCGCCGAGCAAGCGGTCGAGCACCCGCTCGCACTCGGCCTTCAAGGGGCCGTAGCTCTCGCCGGTCACGGGTGCATCGGCGGCAAGCCCATCGGCGCTCGCGAGCGGCGCGCTTTCGTCCTGCCTCGGCGCGGCGAGTGACGCATAAGCCGAGATGCTGGAGACGAACAGATAGCGGGCGCAGCCGGACAGTGCCGCGGCGGTCGGCGCGACGTCCGCCGGGCAGTATCCGCACGTGTCGATCACAGCGTCCCAACGGCCGGCGGCCAAAGCGCCGAGATCGCCGCGGCGGTCACCGGTCAAGATCTGCACGCCCGCCGGCCAGTCCTGGCGCGATTTGCCGCGATTGAAAACGCTCACCTCGTGGCCGCGCTCGAGCGCCGCATCGAGTGTTGCGCGGCCGAGGAACACGCCGCCGCCGAGGATCAACAGCTTCATGTACTTCGCCTCAGACGCGCTCGACGATGAGCGCGATGCCCTGCCCGACGCCGATGCACATGGTGCACAGCGCGTAGCGCCCGCCGCTGCGTTCGAGCTGATTGACGGCGGTCGTGACGAGCCGCGCACCGCTTGCGCCGAGCGGGTGGCCGAGCGCGATCGCGCCGCCGTTCGGGTTCACGCGCGGGTCGTCATCGGCGATGCCGAGTTCGCGCAGCACGGCCAGGCCCTGTGCGGCAAACGCCTCGTTGAGTTCGATCACGTCGATGTCCGCGAGGGTCAGGCCGGTCAACGCCAGCACCTTGCGCGTCGCCGGCGCCGGGCCGATGCCCATGATGCGCGGTGCAACGCCGGCCGTCGCCATGCCGACGACGCGTGCGCGCGGCACGAGGCCGTGCTTTTTCGCGGCGCCCTCGCTCGCGAGCAGCAGGGCGCAGGCGCCGTCGTTGACGCCGGAGGCATTGCCGGCGGTGACGCTGCCTTCCGGCCGCACGATGCCCTTCAGGCGCGCGAGCGCCTCGATCGAGGTCTCGCGCGGATGCTCGTCGCGTGAAACGACGACAGCGTCGCCCTTCTTCTGCGCCAGCGTCACCGGCGCGATCTCGGCGCCGAAGAATCCGGCCCTCTGCGCCGCGATTGCCTTCGTCTGCGAAGCAAGCGCCATGCGGTCCTGCGCGTCGCGGCTGATGCCGAATTCGGCGGCGACGTTCTCCGCCGTCTCTGGCATCGAGTCGATGCCGTACTGCGCCTTCATCAGCTTGTTGACGAAGCGCCAGCCGATCGTCGTGTCGTAGACCGTGTTCGCGCGCGCGAAGGCCGTCTCGGCCTTCGGCATCACGAATGGCGCCCGGCTCATGCTCTCGACACCACCGGCGATCATCAGGTCGGCCTCGCCGCAACGGATCGCGCGCGCCGCGCTCCCGAGCGCGTCCATGCCCGAGCCGCACAGACGGTTGATCGTCGCCCCCGGTACTTCGATCGGCAACCCGGCGAGCAGCGCCGCCATGCGCGCAACGTTGCGGTTGTCCTCGCCGGCCTGGTTTGCGCAGCCATACAGCACGTCACTCACCGCGTTCCAGTCGAGCTTCGGGTTGCGCTCGATCAGCGCCTTGATCGGCAGCGCGGCGAGGTCATCGGTTCGCACCGACGACAGCGCACCGCCGTAACGGCCAAACGGCGTGCGGATCGCATCGCAGATGAAGGCTTGCATCATGTGGGCTCCCGGTTCGCGGCGTGTCGGGAGGATTGTCTCGCAGCGCGCACAACGCCGACAGCTGCGGCGTGCGGGGGACAATCGACGTGCAATCGGCAATGCGCGGACATGGGCCAGTGGCCACTTGCTGCGCGCCGGGCTTGCTTTCGAGGATTGCCAGCGACCAGCACCGACTTCATGGACTTCGCCGCACCCGCCCGGTCTAACCGAGGCCGAGACCTTCTCTCCTTCGTCGCGGCGCTCGTGTTTGCAGCAAACGCGCTTGCGCAGGAGGAGGACCGTGGCACAGGAGCCGCAGCGTCCCCAGGCTCGGCTGCGAGCGCCGCCGCCGAAGCCGAGCGCATCAAGGGGCCCAAAGTCGAAGGCGGAAAAATCCAGGGCGCGGAGGTGGAAGACCAGCTCACGCCGAACGCCCCCGCATCGGAAGACACGGGGTTCCAGTGGACAACCGGCTGGAAGATGTGGCACGGCCTGGATTTCTCGGCCTCGCAGCGCACCGCGTTCGAGTCTTCGACGCCAGCGCTGCCTATCCTGAACCTGCAGGAAGTAAAGCTCGCCGGCAGCATCGGCGGCCGGCTCGAGGTGGACGGCGCGGGCTACGACACGAACGGTGATCTGACCGGCTTCGACAGCGGATTCGAGTTGCGCCGCGCCCGCCTGACAGCCAAAGGCGCCTCGATCCTCGGCGTCGACTTCAACTATCGCGTCGATCTCGGCTACGTGCCGGGCAGCTTCACCGTCACGCAGGCGTATGTTGGCATCCCAGGCGTGCGCTACCTGGGCACGGTGGAATTCGGCCAGTTCACGCCGCCGGTGGGCCTGCAGGTGATCACGAGCAGTTGGGACATTTCGTTCATGGAGCCGGCGGCGCCGTTGCAGGCGATGGCGCCGCCGTCGCAGCCCGGCATACAGGCGTCCAACACCTTTTTGGACCAGCGCGGCACATGGGCGCTCGGCGCCTATGCTGGCATCGGCAGGGGCGGAGACTACGGCAGCAGCAGCAAGAGCTTCGCCAACGTCATGGGACGCGTCACAGGGCTCGCGGTGGATGACATCACGGACAGCCAGCCGAGCGCAAACCGCTATCTTCACCTCGGGCTGAGTTCGAACCTGCAGTTCTCGTCCGGCGGCGAGATCCGTTACCGCAGCCGGCCGGAGAGCTACCTGGCGCCCTACGTCATCGACACCGGCGACATCGACGCGTCCGGGGCCGTTACCTTCGACGCCGAAGTGCTGTGGGTCAAGGGGCCGTTCAGCGCCCAGGGCGAAGCGATCTGGTCGCGCATCGAAACCTCGACGTCGGGCATTCTCGATTTCGGCGGTGCCTATGGGCAGGTAAGCTGGTATCTGACGGGCGAGAGCCGCCCCTACGACCGCGTCAACGGCGGGCCGGGACGGCTGACCCCCTTGCGCAACTTCGGCTTCGGGCCGGATGCAGGCTGGGGCGCGTTCGAGGTAGCGGCCCGGGCTTCGTACACCAACCTGAGCGACGGCGCAGTGCAGGGCGGCAAGCTCTCGATGTTGATGACCTCGCTCAACTGGTATCTGCGCCCCGAGCTCAAGTGCATGTTCGAGCTCGGCACCGGCCGCGTCAGCGGCGCCGCGAGCGGCAACGGCCGGATGGTGATCGGCCAGGTGCGCATGGGCGTGTACTTCTACTGATTCTCAGGTCGCGCCGAGACTCCGCCTACGCCGCCTGCGCGAGCGCTTCGGCGGCGTACACGCGCCCGAAGCGATTCGCGAGGAAGGCGTCAAGCGCAAGTTGCTCCTGGCGAACGAAGCCGGATTGCGGCAATGCGCCGCGCGCGAGCAGGTCGAGCATCGCGCACAAGCTGCTCGCGGTCGTGACCTGGATCGCGCTGCGCAGCGTGCCATGCATCTGCTGGCTGTAGACCTTGCGCACGTAGGTGTGCTGCAGCAGGCGGCCGTCCTTCATGCCACTTGCGGTGACGAAGATCACGACCACGTCCTGCAGCGTCGCCGGCACCGCCTGCTCGAGGATGTCCTTGAGGACATCGCGCCGGTCACGCAGGCGCAGGTCGTTCAACAGCGCCTTCATGATCGCCGCGTGGCCGGGGTAGCGGATCGTGCGGTAGTTGAGCGTGCGCACCTTGCCGGCGAGCGTCTCGCACAGCGTGCCGAGGCCGCCGGAGGTGTTGAAGGCCTCGTACAGCACGCCATCGAGCGAGAACTCCTCGCGCTCCTCGAGCGCGGGCACTTCGCGCAACTGGCCGCCGACGATCGCCTCGCAAGGCTCGCAGTACTCGTTGATGACGCCGTCGGTGCTCCAGGTCAGGTTGTAGTTCAGCGCATTGCTCGGGTAGGCGGGCAGCGCGCCAACCCGCAGCCGGACACTGTCGAGCGTGTCGAAGCGACGCGCCAGGTCGGCCGCGACGATCGAAATGAAGCCCGGCGCCAGGCCGCACTGCGGGATGAAGGCGGTCGACGCACCGGTGGCAATCTCGCGAATCGCGCGCGTGCTTGCAACGTCCTCGGTCAGGTCGAGATAGTGGACGCCTGCCTCGCGCGCGGCGCGTGCGACTTGCAGCGTCAGGTGATAAGGCGCCGCACTCAGCACCGCGAACTTGCCGCCGAGCGCAGCGCGCAGCGCGGCCGGGTCATCGACGTTCAGGCGCAGCGTGGAAAGACGGGTTGGCCGATGGGGCTGCGCGTCGACCTCGGCGAGCACGTCGGCCGATCGGTCGGCAAGCGTGACGCGGTAGGCACCACCGCCCGCCGCCTGGGCATGGGCCAGCAGTTCGGCGACGACTGCACCGATCTTGCCGGCGCCGATGACGAGGATGTTCTTCATTGCGCGATCTCCGTTTGCATTCGATTCGAGGCTTCATTCTGGGCGAAACGCCGGCAAAGCGCAGTACGCATTTCGTCGAAGCGTATGCAATACTTCGGCACATCGCAAGCACTGAGTGGACGATATGCCGAAGCCAACACCGGATGCCACCGACACCGCCCTGCTCGCCCTGCTGCGCGAGAACGCACGCACGCCGGCCGCCGAGCTGGCGCGGCGCCTGCAGTTGTCCCGTACGACGGTGCAAAGCCGGATCGAACGCCTGGAGCGCCAGGGCGTCGTCACCGGCTACTCGGTCGTCGTCGCCGACGAGATCGAGGCGCAGCTCGTGCGCGCGCATGTACTGATCACGCTCGCACCGCGCCAGAGTGGCGCAATCGAGCAGGCGCTGCGCAAAATTCCCGAAGTTCGCGTCCTGCACTCGGTCAGCGGCCCGTTCGACCTGATCGCGATCGTCGCCGCGGCGTCGATCGGCGAGCTCGACACGCTGATCGACCGCATCGGCACGGTCGACGGCGTCGAGCGCACGACTTCGGCGATCGTGCTCGCGACACGCATCGACCGCTGAGGCGCCGGCCCCAAGATCGCGTTGCTCGCGCCCTCCGAGGGCATCTCGGCGGCCTTCTTGGGGCGCTCTGGCCGCGGAAATGGCGCAACGGTGCGATACCCCCCGGTTTGCGGGGGTTGCGGCGGCGGCCTCGACTCAAGTCGGGCGTCCGGCCTGCCGAAGAGCACCTCAGACCGCCCGCATCCCGGGCGGGGCGCTGTCCACCAAGCCCGAACGATGAGCGAAACCGCTTCGCAACAATTCGCCGCCATCAACGACTTGCGCGTTGGCATGTTCATCCACCTCAAGGGCGGATGGCTGGCACACCCGTTCCCGCTCAGCAACTTCAAGATCAGTTCGCCGCAGCAGATCGCGACGATCCGCTCGCTCGGGTTGAAGTCGGTGCGTTGGAGCCCCGACAAGAGCGACCTCGGCGACGGCCATGACGCCGGCGAAGGCTTGCCGCAGCACGCAGCGCCGGCCGCCACGGCGCTCGAGGCGGCCGATGCGAACAGCAAGAGCTCCGGCGCACCGCAGCGCCAGACGCCACCGGCTGCCACCGCCGGGCCGACCGATACCCTTCTGCACAGCGGCGCCAGCGCCGCGACAGCCCCCGCCGGCGGTGCGGACCGCTCCGCCAGCGGCGCGGCGCAACAGGACGCCGCCAAGCGCGGACGCCGCGAGGCAATCGCCGCCCAGCGCGAATCACTCCAGCTGTGCCAGCGCCAGTTCACCGAGGCCAACCTCGCATGCAAGACGCTGACCGACCTGGTCCCGTCCAAGCCCAAACTGGCGCGTGAACAGTCCGAGGCGTTGTCGCGCGCGCTGGTGGACAAGATGCTGGGCGCGGGCGAAGTCTGCATCCGGCTGCTCAACGAGGTGGCGGGCGACAAGGCCTCCGCACACGCGATCAATGTGGCGGTGATCGCGCTGCTGCTGGGCAAGACGTTCAACCTGGCCGAGTCCGACATGCTCGACCTCGGCGTCGGCGCGTTGCTGCACGACATCGGCAAGCTCGACCTGCCGGAGCGCCTGCGCCACCGCGAGGATCACTTTTCGCAGTCCGAGTCGCTGTACTACCAGGAGCACGTTGCGCACGGCGGCGAGCACGCGCGGCGCATGGGCCTCACAGACGGTGCGCGCTGGGTGATCGAGCAGCATCACGAGCACGCCGACGGCAGCGGCTTCCCGCTGCGCATGACGAGCGAGCGGATGAGCGTCGCCGCGCGCATCGTCGCGCTCGTCAACCGCTACGACAACCTGTGCAATCCGAACGTGCCGTCGCGCGCGCTGACGCCGCACGAAGCGCTGTCGCTGCTGTTCGCGCAGGGCAAGACCAAGTTCGACGCCACGATCATGGGCGCCTTCGTGAAGATGATGGGCGTCTACCCGCCGGGCTCCGCGGTGCAGTTGACGGACGACCGCTTCGCGCTCGTCGTCGCGGTGAACTCGAACCGGCCGCTCAAGCCGCGTGTGCTGGTGCACGACAGCGGGATCACAGCCGCCGACGCGCTGCTGCTCGACCTCGAGAACGAGCCGAAGATCGGCATCCGGCGCAGCCTGAAGCCGCTCGCGCTACCGCGCGACGCGCTCGAGTTCCTCGCCCCGCGCCCGCGTGTGGCGTACTTCTTCGAACCGGCGCACATCCTCGAAGCGGAGGCGCTCGGGTGACAGCATCGCGGGCGTCGGCCGTGCCCGCGGGCGGGGCAACACCCGCGACAGCCTCCGCCGTGCTTGCCCCGAACGAGCCGTCGGCGCGCGCAGCGGCTCATGCGGCATTGATCGAAGCGCTGCCCGAGGCGGTTTGCCTGGTCGATGCCGCGACGCAGCGCGTCCTCGTCGCCAACACGGCCGCCGCACAGTTGCTCGGTGAACCCGCCGAAGCGCTTTGCGGCCGCCCGGTGCGCGAGCTGTGCGCGACCCCACAGGATCTGTGCTTCTGGGACGAGGTTGCCCTCGGCCAGTCCGATCGCATCGTCTCGGACACCTTCGTGACGCGGGCGGACGGCGAAGTGCTGCCGGTGACCCGCAGCGCGTGTCGGATAGCGGCGGCCGACGGCGACGAGGCCTTCTTTGTCGTCGCGCTGCACGACCGAAGCGGCGAAACGCGCGCCGAGCGCGAGAGCGAGGCTCTGCTCGCCGGCTTGCGTGCGACGCTCGAATCGACCGCCGACGGCATTCTCGTGACCGACCTCGTCGGCCGCGTGAGCGCCTTCAACCAGCGCTTCGCGGCGCTCTGGGGGCTCGACGCCGACCTTCTCGCGCAACGCGACGACAACGCGCTGCGCGACTCGATGCGCCGCAGCGTCACCGATCCGGACGCATACGCAAGCCGGCTCGCCGCGATCGAGGCATCGGTGATGCTGCAGACGAGTGACGTCTTCAAGCTTCGATCAGGCCGCGTGATCGAGCGCGTGACGCTGCCGCAATGCAGTCGCGGGCAGGCGATCGGCCGCGTCTATTCATTTCGCGACATCACCGCGCGCCTCGAGGCGCACCAACGCATCGAGCAGCTCTCGCACACCGACCCGCTGACCGGGCTGCCGAACCGCCGGCTTCTCTCCGATCGCATCGAGCACGCGCTCGCGATGGCGCGCCGCGACGGCACGCCGTTCGCGTTGCTGTTCCTCGATCTCGATCGCTTCAAGCACATCAACGACTCGCTCGGGCATCAGTTCGGCGATCGGGTGCTGATCGACGTCGCCGAACGGATCAAGGCTTGTCTGCGTCAGGTCGATACCGTTGCGCGCCTCGGGGGCGACGAGTTTGTCGTCGTCATGCATCAGGCCGACGGCGCCGGCGCCGAATCCACCGCGCAGCGCGTGATCGAGGCGATGGCGCGCCCGTTCGCGCAGGGCGGGCTCAGCTTCACCGTGACCTGCAGCATCGGTATCGCGCTCTTCCCAAACGACGGCGACAGCGTGGACGAGTTGCTGCGCCATGCCGACAAGGCCATGTACAGCGTGAAGGAAAGCGGACGCGCCGGCTACCGCTTCCATCAGCCGCGCAAGGACGTCGACTTGAAGAACCGCATGCGCATCGATCACGCGATGCGCCAGGCACTGGCCCATGGCCGCTTTCGTCTGCACTACCAGCCGCAGGTCGATTGCACGAGCGGGCGAGTCGTCGGCGCCGAGGCCTTGCTGCGCTGGCACGATCCGGACCTCGGCGAGATGGCGCCCGCCGAGTTCATCCCCGTCGCCGAGGAGAGTGGCTTCATCGCGACGATCGGCGACTGGGTGCTTTCTGAAGCAGTGCGCCAGGCCGCGCAGTGGCACGCGCGCGGGCTCGACATCGTCGTCGCGATCAACGTCTCGGCGCTCCAGTTTCAGAAGCCCGACTTCGTCGCCAGCGTCGCGCGCGCATTGCACCTGTCGGGACTGCCAGCGCGTGCGCTCGAGCTTGAACTCACGGAGTCGATCCTGATCCAGGACGCGCACGAGGCCCTTGTGCGGCTGGACGAGCTCGCGGCGCTCGGCGTGCGACTCTCGATCGACGACTTCGGCACTGGCTACTCCAGTCTCGGCTACCTGAAGCGCTTCCCGATCGGGCAGCTCAAGATCGACCGAAGCTTCATCGACGGCCTGCCGGGCGACGAGAGTGACGCCGCGATTGCGCGGGCCATCATCAGCATGGGGCGTGCACTGCGCCTGCAGATCATTGCCGAAGGCGTGGAGACCGAGGCGCAGCGCCGCTTTTTGCAAGCGGCGGGCTGCGACCTGTACCAGGGCTTTCTCTTCGCGCCGGCGCTCGACGCGCCCAGCCTGTTCGCGCTCGCCTCCGCGGCGCGGGCCTCGCGCCCGCTGCGCCTCGTCGGCTGACTTCGCACGGCGCGCGTCGCTTCTGCCGAGCGCGCCGCTTGCCGCGGGCCGCATGCGTCCGTAAAGTCCGCACTTGATCGGCAACGCGAAGTCTCGCGATGCGACTGGAATTCACCAGGCAATCTCGATGAATCCTCTTCACGCGCTGCTCGAGCGCAAGCTTGCGACTCTGACCACGCCGCTCGCCGTGGTGTTGCCCGGCGGTCAGCGCTTCGGGCCTGAGGCGGCCAAAGTGACGATCACGCTGAGCGAGCTGTCCCCCCTCGCGCACATCGCGAGCGGCGAGGTCGGCCGCGTCGCGCAGGACCATGTCGAGGGGCGGCTCGACTTCGACGGCAGCGTGCGCGACCTGATGGCGGTCGCCACGCAGATGATCGAGGCCGACCCGACGGCGACACGCGCCGACCGCGGGCCGCTCGGCTGGTGGCGCGGCATTTCCCGACTCAGCCGCTCGCGCGCGAATCACAAGGCCGAGGTCGATGCGCGCCAGGTGCAGTTCCACTACGACGTGTCGGACGATTTCTACGCGCTTTGGCTTGACCCGTTGCGCGTCTATTCCTGCGCCTACTTCAAGCAACCCGACATGACGCTGGCACAAGCGCAGCAAGCCAAGCTCGACCATATCTGCCGAAAGCTGATGCTGCGCGAAGGCGAGCGCTTCCTCGACATCGGCGCCGGCTGGGGCGGCCTGCTGCTGTGGGCGGCGGAGCACTACGGCGTGCGCGCGAGCGGCATCACGCTGTCGAAGAACCAGCATGCGCACGTGAATCGCATGATCGACGAGCGCGGTCTGCGAGGCCGGGTGACGATGGAGCTGCGCGACTACCGCGAACTGCCGGAGGACGAACCGTGGGACAAGATCGCCTCGGTCGGCATGTTCGAGCATGTCGGCCGCGCGATGCTGCCGGCCTACTTCGCCAAGGTCTGGCGGCTGCTCGCGCCGGGCGGCCTCTTGATGAACCACGGCATCACCGCCGGCGGCACGCGCAACGAGCAGCTCGGTGCGGGGATGGGCGATTTCATCGATCGCTACATCTTCCCAGGCGGCGAACTCGAGCACGTCTCGCATGTGCTCGAGGTGATGAGCGAGGCGGGCCTGGAAGCTGTGGACCTCGAGAACCTGCGCCCGCACTATGCGCGCACGCTGTGGCACTGGAGCGATGCGCTCGAAGCGAAGCTGCGTGAGGCGCGTGAGGCGACGCACGACAGCGTGGTGCGCGCCTACCGTCTCTACCTGGCGGGCAGCGCGATGTGCTTCGAGCACGGCTGGATCGCGCTCTTCCAGATGCTCGCCGCGAAGCCGAGCGGCAATGTCGCCGAAGGCCCGATGCGGGGTGCACAATCGGTCTATCCCTTCCAGCGCGCCTACATGTACGGTGCCCCCTGACGATGCTTTACAAATTCAAATCCAAGGCCGCCGGCGACGTCATCATGCTCGAGGAGAACGCCGAGCAGGTGCTGCGCATCATCGGCCGCGAGCCGCAGGCCAAGGGCATCCTGGAGGTGGCGGCGATGCCTGCGGCGACGGCCGCGATCGAGGCTGCGGTGGCCGAGGAAGAGCAGGCGCGGCACGATGCCGATGCCGAAGCGGAGGCCGAGGGCCGCAAGCTGCCGCCGCGCAACGCCGTCACGCTGCGCCAGCGCGCCTGGCCGCTGCTCGAGATGATCCGGCGCTCGCACAAGGCGGGTGCCGACATCGTGTGGGGCGTTTGATTTCGCATTGATGCCAGAGAGCGCGACGCGCGTCATCGCGATCCGCCATGGCGAAACCGCGTGGAACGCGCAGGCACGCCTGCAGGGTCAGCTCGACATCGAGCTCAACGACGCCGGCAGGCGCCAGGCGCAACAGGTCGCCGACGCGCTCGCGGACGACGGCATCGCTGCGCTCTATTCGAGCGACCTGCTGCGTGCCGCGCAGACCGCGCAGGCGATCGCCGCGCGCTGTGGTCTTGCGGTCACTCCCGATGCCGGCCTGCGCGAGCGGGGCTTCGGCATCTTCGAGGGCCATACCTGGGCCGATCTCGAACGCCTGTGGCCCGAGCAGGCACGGCGCTGGCGCGAGCGCGAAGTCGATTTCAGCCCGCAGGGTGGCGAGACCTTGAACGACTTCTACGCGCGCAGCGTCGCCTGCGCGTCCCGCCTCGCGGCGCGACATCCCGGCGAGACGATCGCGCTCGTCGCGCATGGCGGCGTGCTCGACTGTCTGTACCGCGCGGCAACGCGCGTCTCGCTGCAGGCGACGCGCACCTGGCAGCTCGGCAACGCGAGCATCAACCGGCTGCTCTTCTACGGCGAGAACTTCACGCTCGTCGGCTGGGGCGACACGCTTCATCTCGAGGCGGCGCTTGACGACAATGACGAGGCGCGCGCAGGCGCGCCGCGGGTCGCATGAGGGCGGCGCCGGCGCGGGCGGGCGACGCCATACAGGCGATCGAATCGCCCGCTCTCGTGATCGACCTGGACGCGCTCGAACGCAATATCGCGCGCATGGCAGCGTTCGCGAGCGAACGCAGGCTGCGCCTGCGGCCGCACGCGAAGACGCACAAGAGCGCGCAAATCGCGCGCCTGCAGGTCGCCGCTGGAGCGGTCGGAGTCTGCGTGCAAAAGACGTCGGAGGCCGAGGCACTTGCGGAGCAAGGCATTTCCGACATCTTCATCAGCAACGAAGTGATCGCCGAAGACCGGCTCGCGCGCGTCGCCGCACTGGCGCGGCGCGTGCATCTCGCGATCGCAGTCGATTCGCCGCTGGGCATCGATCGCCTGGCGCACGCGGTGCGGGCCGCGGGCAGCACGATCGACGTCTTCGTCGAGGTCGATGTCGGGCAGGGGCGCTGTGGCATCGCCCCCGCGGCCGCGGGCGGCCTGGCGCGCCTCGTCGCGTCGCATGATGGACTGCACCTGGCCGGGCTGCAGGCGTATCACGGCGGTGCGCAGCACATCCGTGCCAGCGCCGAACGCGAAGCGGCTGTCCACCGCGCGGTGAGTGCGGCGTCGGCCGCGCGCGCGGCCGTGACTTCCTTGGGACTCGATTGCCCGCTCGTCACTGGCGCGGGCACCGGCAGTTTCGCGTTCGAGGCCGCGAGCGGTGTCTACGGCGAACTGCAAGCCGGCTCCTACATCTTCCTCGACCGCGACTATGCGGACAACGAGTCCGCACCGCAGGCACCGGCGTTCGAGCATGCTCTCTTTGTGCTCTCGCGCGTCGTCAGTCGAGGCGCGGCACATGCGGTGGTCGATGCCGGGCACAAGTCGCACGCGATCGATTCCGGCCTGCCCGCCGTTTGGCAGCGCGACCTGGCCTTCGCCAATGGCGGCGACGAGCACGGCATCCTGCGCCTGCGCGGCATCGCTGTCGGCGGGGGCGCAGCACTGCCCGCGCTCGATGAGGTCGTCTGGCTCGTGCCGGGCCATTGCGACCCGACCGTCAACCTGCACGACCACTACGTGTGCGTTCGCGGCGGGCTTGAGCGCGGCGTCGTCGAGGCCGTCTGGCCGGTGGACGCGCGAGGCTGCGTCGCCTGAGAGAGCCCGGCGCCCCCGATCGGCGTCGCGCGGTCAGAGCGTGTCGGCTGCGCAGCCGGCGTCGGCCGGCTTGCACACGCGCAGCCTTCCGGCTGGATTCGAGATGATGCGTCGCGTCGAGTCGCCGTTGGTGAAGTCGAGCGACGACGACTGGAAGGCGCCCGAGAGCAGCCGCGGATAGCCCGAGCCGTTGAACATGAGGTAGAGCTTGCCGTCCGGATCCTGGAACCCTTCAGGCGCACTGCCGGTGATGGCCGTGACGGCCTCCGGCACCTTCGGCTCGCACGACAACACATCGTCGCCCGCACTGAGGGTCTGTGAAGCATCGTTGTCGACGAACACGACCCATCCCTTGGTCCAGTCGTCGCCCCAGGTGGCGCAATCCGCCGAGGGCACGACAAGGGTGTTGCGCCCGCGCTTCATCGCCTCGCTGCGCGCGCCGGTGAGCGACGACAGCATCGTGTTGGCGACGCCCGTCAGTTCGGAGTTGCGCTGGAATGCGGTAAAGCTCGGCGCAGCGAGCGTGAGGACCACGACGATGATCGCGATCGTCGTCAACAGCTCGATCAGCGTGAAGCCGCTTGCGCGGCGCTTCGGGTCGCGCGTCATGGCCGGCGTCATCTCCAGCACAAATGCGTCTTGCTGCCGGTGCAATCGCGCAGCCCGGTGCTCATGATGCGCAGCGTGCCGGCGTCGTCATCGGTGAACTGCGGTTCCGCGATCACGCGCACGCACTCGCGCAAGGAGGGCGCCGGCGAGCCGGGGCAGGCTTCGGCGCCGATCTTGTAGGCGGGATGCGTCGCGTTGTCGCCCGAGAAGGTCTTGAACGCGACGCCCGACTCGCCGGGCGTGACGGCCAGATAGCTGCCGGTCTGCGTCAGGTAACGCTCCTGTTGCTGCAGGAAGTCGATCAGCGCGGTGCGCCCCTCGGCGCGCTTGCCCTTCCTGACCGAGTCCAGGTAGGAAGGGTAGGCGATGGCGGCGAGGATGCCGACGATCGCGACCGTGATCATCAACTCGATCAGCGTGAAGCCGGCCTGCGTCGACGTGCGCGCGCGGTGCGTCATGGCGCCGCCCTCACTTCCTCGTAGTTGTTGATCTGGCGCCAACTCATGCGGAACACGCTGGCGACGGCGATCGTCCCCTTGGCGTTCTTCAGCGAGCCCGATCCCTGCAGCACGATGCGGCCGATCGTCGTGCGCGTGCCCTGATCGACCGAGTTGCTCTTGGTCAGCGTGTCGGTGCCGACCGCGAGAACGAAGGGCTCGCCGAGGATGCCGACGTCCGAGTTCAGGTGCGAGCCGGTGCCGGTGAAGAGGTCGATCTCGTAGCTGCGTCCGCTGCCGATCTCGCAACTCGTCGCCGGCGGGATCACGGTGCCCGAGTACACCTTGGCGCCGAACACGGTGAACGAGCTGATCTGGCGTTCACCCGTCACTGACGAGTTCGGCATGTCGAAATACCAGCCCGAACGCATGCTCGTGTCGGCATCGTCGAGCGGTCGTCCCCAACTGAAGGCGCTGTTGGTGATCGTGCCATCGGTGCTCGCGGTGGCCGCCTGTAGCCGGCCGCGTCCGGCGATTGCGCTCGTCGGCGACCCGGAGTCAGGCGTTGCCGAGTTGTTGTCGAGCAGCGCATACACCGATTGCGCCTTGAACGGCCCGGCGTTGTCGCTCGTCTCGAGGTACTTGCCGGTGCCGATCGCGACGATCAGCGTGCGGTTAGGCCCGTACGCAAGGTAGGGCTGCATCGTGATCGGCTGAAGATTGGCCGCGCCGTCCTTCGCGATGTACATCGGGATCGGCGTGCTGCCATCCTTGTAGTACGAGAGGCTGGCGATCGTCCAGTCCGCCGGGTACTTGTTCGTGAAGTCGAGCTTCCACAGGTTGCCCTGCAGGTCGCCCGCGAACAGCAGTTTGGTCTCGTCGTCCAGGCCGCTCGTGGTCGTGAAGTTGGCGACACCCGAGGCGATCGTCGTCGTCGCGATCGGCAGCTCGATCTTGTAGTAGTTGACGTTCAACTGCCAGGCGGTGCCGGGCGCCTTGGCCAGGTCGAGGATGAAGATCGCCGGGTTGCCCGTCGCGCTGAAGTGGCCGTCGTCGACATAGTTGTTGACCCCGCTGGCGACGACCGCGTAGTACTTGGTCGTCGTCGCGTCGGTCTTGAACTTCAGGATGGCCGGGCGGCCGATCACGTTGCCGAGGGTCGCGTCGTCTTTGTCGGTGAATTCCCACATGACCTTGCCGGCGTCGAAGGCAGCCGGGTCGCTCACGTCGAGGGCGTACACGCCCTGCCCGCCGCCGCCGGTGCCGCCGACGATGACGGTCTTCCAGGTGGAGCCGACCTTGGCCTCGGCGACGACCGGGCTCGCGTCGACATAGGTCTGGTGCTGGTAGGTCGTCGAGGAGAGCTCGTTAAGCCGCGGCACGACCCAGCTCGGGATGTAGCCGAAAAGTTCGTCGCCGGTGTCCGAATCGAACGCGTGCAACATGCCATCGTTGGCGCCGACGAAGAGCGTCTTCACGCGTGATGCGTAGGTCGTGGCAAAGCCCGAGACATAGGCCGGATCGTTGATCCGCAAGCTCGGCGCGCCGGAATAGGCGACGCCCGAATTGACGATGTCGCCGAGCACCTTGCCGCGCTTGCGCAGCGTGCCGTTCGGCGCTTCCTGCGAGCGATCGCCGCGGATGAAATCGAGCCGCGCCTGGCCAATGGTCACGTCGTCCAAAGGCGACCCTGGGGCGGCACCCGGCGGCAGGCGCAGGTAGTCCTGCGCGTCAGTGTCGAGGCTGTTCCACTTGAACTCGGTCGCCGCTGCAGAATCCGCGACCGTCTTGCCGACGTAGATCTTGCGGCTGGCCGGGTCCTTCGCGTCGAGGCGGGTGGCGGCTGTCCACGGGGCGGTGCTCGCGTCGCCGATCTGGATGTCGTCAGTGCCGACAAGCGTGACCGGGTACGGGATCAGGTCGCCGCTCCAGTCGGCCGGATCGAACTGGGCCTGGAAGATGAAGCCGCCGACCGAGGTCAGGCGTTGCGTCGAGATCGCACCGCCGGCGATGCTGTTGGCTTCCTTCGCGATGTTGGCAAAGATGTTGTCAAGCGCATCGAGCACACCGCGCGCCGAGCTCGACAAGAAGTAGTTCTTCGCGTCGCCGGGGATGGCCTGGCTTTCCCAGTTCTCGTTGGTGTCGCTCAGGTCCGCTGCCTTGTAGGGATTGCCGGTGCCGCTCGCGTCCTTGAATCCACCGTACTTGGCAGCAAGGAAGAACTGGTTCTGTTTGTGCACGGACTGCGAGGTCTGCTGCCCGTATTCGTTCACGTCGAGCACGTAGGTCGTGACGCGCATGCCGAGGCGCCGCTTGTCGACGTCGGACCAATCGGAACCGCGGATGTCGTGCGTGTTCGCCCAGTACGCCGCACCTGCCATGTAGTAGGACGCGCCGCCCGCACCGATCGTCTGGTTCTCCATCCCCCAGCGCGCGCTGTTGGCCGGGTTGAAGTTGCTGACCGAGCGCGTCACGCCCTTGCCGTCGACGTAGGAGACCGCGGTCTGATTCGCCTCGAAGGCGCCGACGACCTTGGTCCACCACATGAAGTCGGGCTCGTTGGCCGCAGCACTCGAACTGCGCGTCGAGTCGTTCGAATCCGAGCGCGTATTGCCCGGGTAGTACTTGTCGTTCCAGGTGTTCACGTCGCCGATCGCGACGATGTTGTTGCGCACGCAGGAGTAGTCCGTCATGCCGGAGACGGCCGGGTGCGGGTCGGTCCAGGTTGTGTAGGTGGCGAAGCCATCCTTCATGGCGGTAGTGACGCCGCTGACGGCGGACGGTGTCGGCGGCAGGCCCTGCACGTAGCGCAGCGCCTCGTAGTAGAGCTCGCCGACCGGGTCGTAGCGCTTGTAGTTGCCCTCGGTCGCGCCGGTGCGGCCGAACTGGTTCAGGTAGTTTGCGACGCCGCTCTTGCCCTCTGCGGCCGAGTCGGGGTTGGCGACGAAGATGCCGGTGTCGGTGTTCCACTCCTGCACCGGGTTCGCGCCGGAGACCAGCTGGAAGTTGGCGTCGAAGGTCTTCGGCCCGACGTACTTCATCGGCGCACGAAGCACGGCGCCGTTGCGCTGGCCGGGATCGACGTTGTCGATCAGGTAGCCGAAGGCGGCGACGCGCACGCGGTCGCTGTACTTCTGCAGGTTGCCGACCGGCTTGTAGTTGCCGCTCGGGTAACGTGCGCACAGGTTGATGCGCGGGTCGGTCAGGTTGCCCGAGCCATCAACGCCGCAGACCGAGACGCGCGCATAGAAGAACGGATCGGAGCTCATCCCGGGGGTGCCACCGGGCGTCCAGCCGGTCGGGTCGGGTCGGGTGTAGCAGGCCTTCACGGTGCCGGACGCCGGGTCGCCGAACACCCCGTTGGTGCACGCCGTGCCGTCCTTGGCCGACATGAACTTCCATCGCGTGTCGGCGCCGTAGGCGACCTGCAGGATGCCGGTGAACGCGCAGGTGCCGTTCTCTGGTGCGCAAGAAGCCGAGAAGTCCGCCGGCAGCGCCCCGGAGTAGTCCGTCACCGGGCCGTGCGTGCTGCCGCCGACCGGTACGCCGAGGTTGGAGTCGGTGCCCGGCGTGTCACAGTTGCCGGCCCTTGCAGTGGTGCCGAAGTGGACGCGGTTCCTGCAGTTGGCGACGTAGAGATCGCCGGTGTAGCTGCCGAGCAGCGCCGTCGGCACGGCGCCCATGGCTACGGCGTTAGTGACGCGCTTGTTCGGGAAGTTGGTGCCGCTGTAGAAGTTGCCCGGGTTGTTGTCGCTGCGCGTGGGCAGGTAGGCACGTTGCAGCACGGTGAGCGCGGAGGTGTCGACGACCCGGTCCCCGCCGGTCAGGCCGAATCGAAGGATGTCGATCGCCGAGCTGGTCGCCCAGTTCATGAAGTTGCCGGAAAAGCCGGTGCCCCCGCACTGCCGGTTGGTCGCCGGGCCGGTAGCGGTCGAAGCGCCGCAGTCCGGCGGTCGCGTCGTTGTTGTAGACGTAGCAACTTTCGGCGTCGAAGTAACCGAGGTACTCGGTGGTGGATGCATAGCTCGCATCATCGTTGGCGCCCGGCGTGCCCACGTACTGGGCGCCGACAGTCGGGAACTCGACCGACAGGGCGAGCGTCAGCGTCGGCTTGGCACGCGCACCGCGTGCATACAGCGGCTCTGCAGCAAGCGGGACGGGCGGGATGTTCGGCGGCGAGCCGCCACTGACGGCGACGCCGACAACGGCGATCGTCACCAACGCCATTGCGGCGAGCCTGACGCGCAGATCGGAGCTGAGCGTGCGTATCGTAGCCATCGCGGTATGCATGTTCATTCCTTCTTGAAAGCGATCTGCAGCACCACCTGCACGTCTTCGCGCGGGCCGAAGCCCATCGCCGTGATGCGGTACATGATTGGCTTGGCGCCGGTGCTGGCGCTGCCCATCGGCGTCTGGTCGCGAACGACCTCGATCATGTAGCGTGGCAAGCGCGCCGGCTTCACACCGAGCCCGCCCGCGTCGAAGGCACGGCCGGTGAACGTGCCGTAGGCGACGGTCGGGGCGTTGGCGCTCTCGTTTAGAAAGTCGACCTGCGCCCACACCGGCTTGCCTTCCGATGGCCAGCACAGGCCGCGGAAATCCGCGGCCGTGTTGCAGCCGGGGACGAACTTGGAGATGTCATCGGGTGTGAAGAGCGCAACGCGCTGCGCTGCGTCGGCATTGGGCCCGCGGATGTCGAACTGCGCATCCATCAGTGCGGCCTCGGCCGACTGCCAGGCGACCTGGTAGTCGCGCTCGTTGCGTGTCGAGCGCTCACCGAGCAGCGCGATACGCGCCGCGCCGACGCCGAGCAGCGTGACGATCACGAGCAGCATCAGCACGATCACGAGCGTGACACCACGCTGGCGGCGACTTGCGAAAGGAGTACGGCGCATCGTCGGTGGCCTCACGGGTTGCGCAGGTGGATGTTGAACACCATCGCCTGGCGCAGGCGGCCGTCGGCCGGCACGGGGAGCTGCGACAGCGTGTCGGCCGAGACCGAGAAGCCCTCGCCGAGCACGTCGTAGGTCACGGCCGTCGCCGCGCGATCCTGGGCAGTACTCGTCGGCTCTCGAAACAGCAGGCCGATGCGCAGGCTGCGGACACGGCGCCAGTTGGCGAGCGTCCCCGCCGCATCGCCCGCAACCACGAGTTGCGACGCGCGCAGGTAGCGGTCGGGCACCGAATCGGTCGTGCCGCTCGGCGCGTTGCCCGGAACGACGTTGTCAACGCCGTAGAGCACCTGGAAAGCCTCGACGCCCGGCACGAGCGGCATCGTCGTCCAGACGCCGGCGGCGTCGCGGTAGGTGCAGGCGAGGGTCGGCTCGCCGGACGCACTGCGCACGACGTGGAAGATGCTCGTCGCGCGATCCGTGCCTTCGGGCTCACCCACGCCGGCACAGTTGATCATCGAGCCGTCGGCCTTCGCCAGGTCGGCGCCGGGAGAAGTGCCCCAGAAGCGGATCATCAGGACGTCGCTGCCATTCACGCAGCTGGTGTCCGAGATGCCACCGCAGCCGCCAGAGCGGCTGCCGTTCGTCGACGCGTCGGGATTCGCTGCATTGAGGATCGAGTCGTCGTAGCCCTGGATCGCAGGCGGCTTGTCGGCCGGCGGAACGACCGAGAAGCCGCGCTCCGCGACGTCCTCGAAGCCGGCTTGCACCGCCAGACGCTGGATCAGATCGGACGTGAAGCGAGCGTTCTCCCGCAACTGGGCCGTCGCATCGACGGTCGTGAAGCCGTTGCGCGCAACGAGCAGCGCGGCGACCGCAGCCGCCGCGACGACGAGCCCGATCACGAGCGCGACCATCAGTTCGACGAGCGTCAGGCCGGCTTGCCGGCGCGCCGCAAGGCCGCGTCGACCGCGGCGATTCAGATCAGGCGAACCCATCATTCGGAGCTCCCGGCCAGCACCGCGAGCGCGATGCCCGGGCGCACCGCCCGCGCGATACCGCCCGAACCTTCACCGCTCGAACCCACGGCCGCGCGGTCGGTCGTGAGCTGGGTCCAGCCGATCTTGACGACGGTCGTGCCGCCAGCGTCGCTGCAATCCCACTGCGGCAGGCCGCCGGCGTCGAAAGGGGCGTCGTCGACGCACACGGTAATGCGCGCGCCGGGCAGTTCGGCATCGGCGCGCGCGAGCCAGTCGCGGATCTGGAAGGCGGCGACTTCCTTGGTCGTCGTGCAGGCGCCGGCAAAACAATCGGTTCCGGCAGACGGCAGCGTGCCGGTGAATTCGACGAGATAGGGGTTGTCGGTACTCGAAGTCTGGATCGCGATGTCCTTGTTGCCGCGCATCAGCTCGCCGAGCTCGCGCGCCAGCCGAACTGCGGCGGCCTGATAACGCGCCTCTTTGTTGGACTGCAACGCTGCCGCCTGAAGGCCGACAACACCGAGCATGCCGAAGCACAGGACGACGATCGCGACCATGCTTTCGATCATCGTCATGCCGTGCTGCCGGCGCGGCTGTCGCAGGGCGTTTCGAAAGAGTCGGCGGTTCGATGGGTGCATCATGATGTTGAATCAGCGCGCTTTCTTCGCAGTCGAGCCGGGGTAAAACCCGCAGCCCGAGCACTTCGGTCGTTCAATATCGGCCATCGGCCACGATACTGGAGATGGCACGGATGAATCGATGCCCCAGTATCCCGGCCGCGCCGCCCAGAGGCCAGCCCGCTCGTCGGCACGCATCCGACCGTTCGTCGGCTGGCGCGGCGCGAATGCGGCAATGCGTCACGCTTCTCGCTTGACAGGCCCTCTTTAGAATCGGGTTTCGGCGGTTCGCGCCGCGAGGGACGCCATGCAGGGCTCGCAAGTCATCGTTCTCGCCACGCCGGTCTTTCTGTTGCTGATCGCGGTCGAATGGCTGGTCGGCCTTGCCCGCGGCCACAACACGTATCGCCTGAACGACGCCATGAACAGCATCGGCCTCGGGATCATGAGCGAGCTCGTCGGCGTCTTCACAAGATTGCTGAAGATCGGCATCTACACCCTGCTGTTCAGCCACATCGCGCTGTGGCAGCTGCCCACCGATGCCTGGTGGGTCTGGCTGTCGGCGCTCGTGATCTACGACTTCCTCTACTACTGGAAGCACCGCGCCGGGCACCGGATCGCGCTCTTCTGGGCGGCGCACGTGGTGCACCACCAGAGCGAGGAATACAACCTGTCCACCGCGCTGCGCCAGACTTCGAGCGACTGGATCGCCGGCTGGGTGTTCTACCTGCCGATGGCAGTGCTCGGTTTCCCGCCGCTCGTGTTCGCGGTCGTCGTGCTCGTCGACCTGCTCTACCAGTTCTGGCCGCACACGCGCCAGATCGGCAAGCTCGGCTGGTTCGACCGCTGGTTTTGCTCTCCCAGCAACCACCGCGTGCACCATGCGGTGAACGACAAGTACGTCGATCGCAACTACGGCGGCATCCTCATCGTGTGGGACCGCCTGTTCGGCACCTTCCAGGAAGAAGACGACGCCGAGCCCTGCGTCTACGGCACGCGCAAGCCCTTGCGCAGCTGGAACCCGCTGTGGGCCAATCTGCAGGTCTACGCCGACTTGGCGCGTGACACCCGGCGCGCGCGCGGCTTCGGGGACAAGCTCCGCGTCTGGTTCAGGCCACCCGGCTGGCGGCCGACCGACTTGGCGACGCGCTTCCCGAAACCGGCCTTCACCCTGCAAAGCGTGGAGCGTTACGACCCCCCCGCCAGCCGCGCCACGCTCGCCGCGGCCGCCATCGTCTTCGCACTGCTGCTCGGCGCGACCACCGCATTGCTGTGGACCGCGCACACGCTCGAGCCCGCAGCTCGGCTCGGTGGCGCAGTGGCAATCATTGCCGCGCTTTGGCTCGTGGGCGTGCTCAGCGTCAGCAATCGCCCTCAGCCGGTGGCGCGGACGGGCTGAACCTCGCAAGCGGTGCCATCGCGGCGGTGGCAGCTATCATCATCGCCCACGCCACGGCTCACGCCCGCAGCGGCATCACGACACAGGCCCCGAACGCATGAGCAGCGAGTTCATCCTCGAGACGCGCGAACTGACGAAGGAGTTCAAGGGCTTCGTCGCGGTCGATAGCGTGAACCTCAAGGTCAAGCGCGGCAGCATCCACGCGCTGATCGGCCCGAATGGCGCCGGCAAGACGACCTGCTTCAATCTGCTGACGAAGTTCCACACGCCGACGTCGGGACAGATCCTGTTCGAGGACATCGACATCACCGGCGAGCAGCCCGCGCATATCGCGCGACGTGGCGTGATCCGATCGTTCCAGATCTCGGCCGTGTTCCCGCATCTGACGGTGCTCGAGAACGTGCGCGTTGCGCTGCAACGCAGATTGGGGACCTCGTTTCACTTCTGGCGCTCGGAGAGCACCTTGCAACGCCTCGACGCGCGAGCGCTCGAACTGCTGCGCGCGGTCGACCTCGAGGAATTCGCGCAACTCCCCGCGGTCGAACTCGCCTACGGGCGCAAGCGCGCGCTCGAGATCGCGACCACCCTCGCGATGGACCCGAAACTGATGCTGCTCGACGAACCGACCCAGGGCATGGGCCTGGAGGACGTCGACCGCATCCGGCGCCTGATCAAGAAAGTCGCCGCCGATCGCACGGTATTGATGGTCGAGCACAACATGAGCGTCGTCGCGAGCATCGCCGACACGATCACCGTGCTGCAACGCGGCGCGGTCCTCGCCGAAGGGCCGTATGAGCAGGTGGCCAAGAACCCGGAAGTGATCGAGGCCTACATGGGCAGCGCGCAGGTCGAACTGCAAGGCGCTCACTGAGATGACACCCCCAAGCTCGCTTGCGCTCGCTGCCCCTCCGAGGGTGCGCTCGGTACCTTCGGGCGGCCGTGCGGTACTGACATGACGACGCGCTTTCTCGAAGTCAGCGACCTGCACGCCTGGTACGGCGAGTCGCATGTGCTGCATGGCGTGAATTTCCATGTCGAAGAAGGCGAGGTGGTGACGCTGCTCGGGCGCAACGGCGCCGGACGCACCAGCACACTGCGCGCGATCCTCGGCCTGACAGGTCGCCGACAAGGTTCGGTCAAGGTGCGCGGCAGCGAGACGATCGCGATGGCGACCCACCGCATCGCGCGGCTCGGCCTGGGCTACTGCCCCGAGGAACGCGGCATCTTCGCCAGCCTGTCGGCGGAGGAGAACCTTCTGTTGCCGCCCGCGCTCAGCGCCGGCGGCATGAGCGTCGACGCGATCTACGCGATGTTCCCCAACCTTCGCGAGCGCGCGGCGAGCCAGGGCACGCGCCTGTCGGGCGGCGAGCAGCAGATGCTCGCCGTCGCTCGCATCCTGCGCACCGGCGCACGACTGCTGCTGCTCGACGAAATGTCCGAGGGCCTTGCACCGGTCATCGTGCAGAAGCTCGCCGAGATGGTCGTCGCCTTGCGCGCCGAGGGCTATACGATCGTGATGGTGGAGCAGAACTTCCACTTCGCCTCCAAACTCGCCGACCGCTTCCTGGTGATGGAGCATGGCGCCGTGATCCAGCAGTTCACACGGGCCGAGCTGCCGCAGCGCATGCACGACCTGCACGAGTACCTGGGCGTCTGAACGCCGTCCGAATCCCTGTCCTTTTCAAACCCCAAGGAGACTTGCATGAAGCTGAAGAAAATCCCCACCGCCTGCGCCCTCGCCGCAGCCGCCCTGTTCGCCGCCGTCCCGGCGCAAGCCCAGGTTTCGGGTGACGTGATCCGCATCGGCTTCATCACCGACATGTCGGGCCTGTACGCCGACATCGACGGCCCGGCCGGCGCCGAGGCGATCCGCATGGCCATCGCCGACATGGGCGGTGCGATCAATGGCAAGAAGATCGAACTGATCGTCGCCGATCACCAGAACAAGGCCGACATCGCCGCGACCAAAGCGCGCGAGTGGTTCGACACCCAGGGCGTCGACATGCTGATCGGCGGCACCAACTCCGGCACCAATCTGGCGATGGCCAAGGTCGCGGCACAGAAGAAGAAGCCCTTCCTCTCGGTCGGCGCCGCATCGTCGGCGCTGACTGGCGACCAGTGCACGCCCTACACGGTGCATTGGGCCTACGACACGGTGGCGCTCGCGCGCGGCACCGGCAACGCGGTCGTCAAGGCGGGCGGCAAGACCTGGTTCTTCCTCACCGCCGACTACGCGTTCGGCCAGCAATTGCAGGACGACACCTCGGCGGTCGTGAAAGCGGCCGGCGGCACCGTCGTCGGTTCGGTCAAGGCACCGCTGTCGGCGAGCGACTTCTCGTCCTTCCTGCTTCAAGCGCAATCGAGCAAGGCGCAGATTCTCGGTCTGGCCAACGCCGGCGGCGATACCGTCAACTCGATCAAGGCGGCGAATGAATTCGGCGTCACGAAGACGATGAAGCTCGCGGGCCTGCTGATGTTCATCAACGACATCCACGCGCTCGGGCTGAAGGACACGCAGAACATGTACCTCACCGACAGCTGGTACTGGAACCGCGATCCCGCGACGCGCGCCTGGAGCCGCAAGTTCTTCGACAAGATCAAGCGCATGCCGTCCTCGATCCAAGCCGGCGACTACTCGGCCGCCACGAACTACCTGCAAGCGGTGAAGGCCATCGGTTCTGACGACGCCGACAAGGTCCTCGAGCACATGCGCAAGACCAAGATCAACGACATCTTCGCTACCGGCGGCTTCATCCGCCCGGACGGCCGCATGGTGCACGACATGTACCTGATGCAGGTGAAGACGCCGGCCGAGTCCACCGAACCCTGGGACTACTACAAGATTGCGGCCACCTTGAAGGGCGAGGAAGCGTGGACGACCAAGGCCGAAACGAAGTGCGCACTCTGGAAGTGACGGCCTCCGGGCGCGCCTTCAGCGCTCCCCTCGAAAGGGACGCGGCCAGCGGCCCGGCAAAGCCGGGTCGCTGGGGGTCGCTTGAGAACGCTTGCGAGTTGCGCTGACGCCGCGCGATGGAAATCTTCGGCATCCCGATCCAGGCCTTTCTGGGCCAATTGCTGCTCGGCCTCGTGAACGGCTCGTTCTACGCGATGCTGAGCCTCGGCTTGGCGGTCATCTTCGGCCTGCTCGGGATCGTCAATTTCGCGCACGGCGCGCTCTACATGATCGGCGCCTATGTGGCGTGGATCGGCATGGACCGGTTCGGCATCAACTTCTGGGCGTCGCTGCTGGTCGCGCCGCTGGTGGTCGGTGCGATGGGCGTTGTGGTCGAACGCACTCTGCTCAAACATCTGTACAAGATCGATCCGATCTACGGCTTGCTGCTGACCTTTGGCCTGGCCTTGATCGCCGAGGGGGTATTTCGTGACCAGTTCGGCGTCTCGGGTCAGAGCTACCCGGTGCCCGAGTTGTTGCGCGGCGCGACGAATCTCGGTTTCATGATCCTGCCCAACTACCGCGGCTTCATCATCTTCGCCTCGCTCGCGATCTGCCTCGGCACCTGGTTCGTGATCGAGAAGACGCGCCTGGGCGCCACGCTGCGCGCGGGCACAGAGAACCCGGCCCTGGTGCAGGCCTTCGGCATCAACGTGCCGCTTGCTCGTGACGCTCACCTACGCGGGCGGCGCGGGGCTTGCCGCACTTGCCGGCGTGCTCGCCGCGCCGGTCATCCAGGTCACGCCGCTGATGGGCAGCAACCTGATCATCGTTGTGTTCGCGGTCGTCGTCATCGGCGGCATGGGCTCCATCCTCGGGTCGATCCTGACCGGCGTCGCGCTCGGCCTGATCGAGGGCATGACAAAGGTGTTCTACCCCGAGGCGTCCAACGTCGTCGTCTTCGTCATCATGGCGATCGTGCTTGTCATCCGTCCCGCCGGCCTGTTCGGCAAGGAGGCGTGATGAACCGCCCGGCCGCAAGCCCCGAGCGCCTTGGCCGCATGGCCTGGATCGTGGTGCTGGGCTTGCTGATCGCCGCCCCGTTCATCGGGCTGTACCCGGTGTTCGTGATGAAGGCGCTGTGCTTTGCCATCTTTGCCTGCGCATTCAACCTGCTGCTCGGCTTCACCGGGTTGCTGTCGTTTGGCCACGCAGCGTACTTCGGTGCTGCCGCCTACGCCACCGGCTGGCTGGTGCGCAGCGCCGGGCTGCCACCCGAACTGGGCATTCTTGCCGGCACCCTGTTCGCGGGCTTGCTCGGCCTCCTGGTCGGCCTGCTCGCTATCCGGCGCGAGGGCATCTACTTCGCGATGATCACGCTCGCGATGGCGCAGATGATCTATTTCGTCTGGCTGCAGGTGCCGTTCACCGGCGGCGAAGACGGCCTGCAAGGCGTGCCGCGGGGCCTGCTGCTGGGCACACTACCGCTGTCGAACCCGCTCGTGATGTACTACTTCGTGCTGGCGGTGTTCGTCGCCGTGTTCCTCTTCATCGTGCGCATCGTGCACTCGCCCTACGGCCAGGTGCTGAAAGCGATCCGCGAGAATGAACCGCGCGCGATCTCGCTCGGCTACGACGTCAACCGCTACAAGCTGCTCGCATTCGTGCTCTCCACCGCGCTCGCCGGCCTCGCGGGTTCGATCAAGACCCTCGTGCTCGGCTTCGCGACCCTGTCCGACGCGCACTGGTCGCTCTCCGGGGAGGTGGTGCTGATGACGCTGCTCGGCGGCATGGGCACCTTCGCCGGCCCTGTCATCGGCGCCTTCACGATCATCGGTCTGCAGGACTATCTGGCGGACCGCGTCGGTTCTTGGGTCACGGTGATCATCGGCGCGATCTTCGTCATCTGCGTCGTCGCCTTCCGGCGCGGCTTCGTCGGCGAACTGCTCGCCTGGCGGCAGCGGCGCCGAGCAGCCCGCTGATCCCTCCGCGGGGCCACATGCCATGGGTCGCCGCGCCACTGCCGGCTTTCGATTTGGCCTGCTCGGCGTGCTCGTGTTCGCGTTGCATGGGCAGGCCCGCGCCCAGGTGCGCAGCAATGTCTTCAACGATCCGTTCTTGCAGGTGACGGCGGGCCTCCCCGCTTGCCCCACTCCCGATGCGCCGGGTGTGACGCCGCAGGAGGCGCGCGAGCTGGCGCACGACCGGGCGCAGCGTGGCGTGAGCTGCTGGCTCGACGGGCGCTGCCGCCTGCCCAACGCCTACCTCTACGACGCCGAGATCATCCCGCGCGTACAGCAGGCGCTGCGCTACGCCGGCGGCTTTGCCGACACCAGCATCTGGGTCGCCGGTTCAAGGCGCTTTGTCTGGCTGCAGGGCTGCGTGACGACAGCCGCGCAGGCGGCCGAGGCCGAGCGGATCGCGCGCCGCATCGACGACGTGGAAGGCGTCGTCAATCAGTTGACGATCGGCACTGACGGCACGCCAGCGTATCGCGTCGCGCCACGCTGAGGGCGATACGACGCGCGCCGAGCGTCCCTGAATCAGTTGCCGAACAGCTCGCCTGCGCCGGCCGCGGGCGGTATCAGGCCCAGATGCCGGTACGCCGCTGCCGTCGCGACACGGCCGCGCGGGGTGCGCTGCAGATAGCCCTGCTGGATCAAAAACGGTTCGATCACATCCTCGATCGTCCCCGCCTCCTCGCCGATCGCGGCAGCAACGTTGTCGAGGCCGACCGGTCCGCCATCGAATCGGTGGATCACAGCATCGAGCAGCTTGCGATCCATGACATCGAAGCCCTTGGGATCGACATCGAGCATCGCGAGCGCGAGCTCGGCGAGTGGCTTTCCGATGCGTCCGTCGCCCTTCACGTCAGCATAGTCGCGCACCCGACGCAGCAAACGATTCGCGATGCGCGGTGTGCCACGCGAGCGGCGCGCGATCTCGAACGCGCCCTCGGCGTCAGTCGTCACTTTCAGCAGCCCGGCCGAGCGCGTCACGATGCGCGCAAGTTCGTCCGGCGTGTAGAACTCGAGGCGGGCGACGATGCCAAAGCGGTCGCGCAGCGGGTTCGTCAGCATGCCGGCGCGCGTCGTCGCGCCGATCAGCGTGAAGGGCTGCAGCTCCAGCTTGATCGAACGCGCGGCCGGTCCTTCGCCGATCATGATGTCGATCTGATAGTCCTCGAGCGCCGGATAAAGAATTTCCTCGACGACCGGCGAAAGGCGGTGAATCTCGTCGATGAAGAGGACGTCATTCTTCTCGAGGTTGGTCAGGATCGCCGCCAGGTCCTTGGGCTTCTCCAACACCGGGCCCGACGTCTGGCGCAGCTTGACGCCGAGCTCGTGCGCGATGATGTGCGACAGCGTGGTCTTCCCGAGGCCCGGTGGGCCGAAGAGCAGCACGTGATCCATCGCCTCGCCGCGCTTTCTTGCAGCGCCGATGAAGATCTCGAGCTGCTCGCGCGCCTTCGCCTGGCCGACGTATTCCTGCAAACCCTTGGGGCGCAGCGCGCGCTCGATCGCCTCTTCGTTCGGCGAGAGCGGCACAGCGCCGACGACGCGCGGCGCGGTCGGAAGCGCAGCGGCGAAGTCGTCGGTCTGGATGCTCATGCCACATTATCGCGGGGCCGGCGAGCACGCTGCGGCGCGACGATGTCGCAGGCGGCCTTCGAAGTGGCCCTACTTCGCCAGCGCCCGCAGTGCGAGCTTGATGCCGTCGCTGACGCCGACGTCCGCCGGAAGCGCCTTGCACGCCGCGGCCGCCTCGCGATCGCTGTAACCGAGTGCGAGCAGCGCCTGCAGAATGTCCCCCTGCGCGCCAGCGGCGGGTGACGCCGGTGCTTCGAGATCGACGCCGAGCTTGCCCTTGAGCTCGAGCAGCAGCCGCTCGGCGGTTTTCTTGCCGATGCCCGGCACTTTCACGAGGCGCGCCGTCTCCTGCAGGCTCACCGCCTGCGCGAGTTCCGTCACCGACAGTCCCGACAGAATCGACAGCGCGGTGCGCGGCCCGACACCGGAAATCTTCACCAGATGGCGAAAGGTCGCGCGTTCCTCGGGCGTCAGAAAGCCGAACAGCACCTGCGCGTCTTCGCGCACGACAAAATGCGTCAACAGGGTGACGCGTTCGCCGACCGCGGGGAGGTTGTAGAAGCTGCTCATCGGCACGTCGACCTCGTAGCCGACGCCGCCGACGTCGATCAGCACCTGCGGCGGATGCTTGGCCGCGAGCACGCCGGTGAGGCGACCGATCATGAGAATCGGGCCAGCGCCGTGCCGCCCCAAGCGGCCCGAGATCCCCTCGCCCCGCACGCGGGATGGCAACCCCGCAGGGGTCTTGGGGCCGTCATGACTAGGGGCTGCGCGCGAACAAGCCCAGACGCTGGGCCTCGAGCGCCGCCTCGGCACGCGAACTCACGTTGAGCTTTCGATAGATCTGCTTCACGTAGTCGGCGATCGTGTGGCGCGACAGGCTGAGCTGGACACCGATTTCCGGCAACGTGTATCCCTTGGCAACGCGCAGCAGCACTTCGCTCTCGCGATCGGTGAGTTGCACACGCGGCATCGCGTTCGCCTGAGGCTTGGCCTGAGCGGCGAAGTAGGCAATCACGCGACGCGCGATCGATGGCGACAGCGGTGGTTCGCCCTGACTGATGCGCTGCAATTGCTCGATGAAATGCTCGCGCGGCTGCTCCTTGAGCACGTAGCCAAACGCACCCGCCTGCAGCGCCGGAAACAGATGCTCGTCGTCATCGTGGATCGTCACCACCACCGATTGCACATCCGGCTGAGAATCGCGAAGCGCGGCGACGACGTCGACCCCGGAACCATCGGGCAGGCCCAGGTCGACGAGCGCGAGGTCGAAGCGGATCGCCGAGACGAGGCCTAGCGCATCATGCACGCGCGCCGCTTCGCAGATGTGCGCCTTCGGAAACACCTGCAGCACGAGCGCCTTGATCCAGGCTCGGATCTCGGGCAGGTCTTCGAGCAGCAGGACATTGTTCATGACGGCAATTTCGGCGAAATACTTGAAAGCTTGAACACGCTTGGCAACGCGTTCAAGTCATCGTAGCAGCGCCAAAGGGCGCGTGCGCACCGGATCACAGCGGAAGCGTGAGGCGGATCACGGTTCCGTAACCTGGGCCGGATTCGACGAGACATTGGCCGTGCATCTGCTTGGCACGATGCTTCATGCTCGACATGCCGTGGCCGCGGTCGAGCCGCCCGTCGAGCTCCAGCGGGATGCCGCGCCCGTTGTCCTGCACGACGAGGCCGACATCCTGATCGCTGATGGTGCAGCGTACCTTGCAATGCGACGCGCCGCTGTGCTTGATGATGTTGTTGACTGCCTCGCGCAGGATGCGCGTCGTCTGCACGAAGGCGCGCGCTGACATCAATTGCGCGAACTCCTCGGTCGGGCCATCCCACTCGGCCTCGATGTTGGCTTGCCCGAGGCGCGAGACCGTCTCGGCGCGCCAGTCGGCGAGCGCGTCGGCGATGCGCATCGCCTTGCCGGTGAGGCCGCGCACCGACAGCCGCATCTCCTCCAGCGCCTCGCGCGCGAGCGTCGAGATGCGCTCCGAGTCACTCGTGTGCACGATCGTCAGCAGCTTGGCGCCGAGGTCATCGTGCAGATCGGCGGCGATCCGCTTGCGCTCCTTTTCCGTCACCTGTTCGACGCGCAACTCGGCAAGCTGCGCGAAGTTACGTTCGATCTCGAGCGTCGCCTCCTGGATGCGTGCCTCGAGCGTGCTGCGCCCCGCCTCTGCCGCGCGCAGCGCGCGCGCGAACACCTGCACAAGCCGGAAGCTCACGACCAGCACGAGCACCGGGAATGCGAAGCGCACGGTATGGCCGCGCCAGATGCCGCCGCTCGACAGGTGCTGCATCTCTTCGAGCAACGCGAATCCCGCAAGCAGCAGCAGGATCGCGCTCATGACCCAGAACTCGGTACGCTGATGCGACCAGCTCACACGCAGGTAAACGGCCGTCGCAGCGAGCAGTTCCAACCCCAGCACCCAGTACCAAAAGGTGACGCCGGCATACAGCCGGTCCGGCCCGAGCGCTGCCAGCGACAGTGGCATCACGAAGCACTGCGCGATCAGCGCCACATCGATCGGCCGGCGCTTGACGCGCGCGTAACGCAGCAGGAACACGATTGCGAGACCGACGATCGGCGCGAACCCGAGCGTGATCGCGTATTCGGCCGCGCCATTGGACAGGGGTACGTCGGACAGCCAGATGCGTGCCGTCAGCACCGCCCACACGATCGCCATCGTGCCGAAGTACATCAGGTAGCTCGCGCGCCGGTTGAACCAGCCGACGCCGATCATGAACACGCCAAGCACGAAGAGCGTCACGCCGAGGAGTTGCGGCGCGACGACATTCCAGAACTGCTGCGCGCGCCAGACCGGCGCGAGCGCGGCCATCGGCCCGATCTGCAGCGCCGACAGCCCCGCGGCGCGATGGCGCGCCGAAACGTGCTCGAGCGCGTGCCCGCGCAGCTTCAGGTCCAGCTCGTTGCCCTGGGGTCGCAGCAGCACGGCCGGCAAGGCGATCAACTCGGGCTGGTAGCAGTTGCGCGTCACCGGCTCCTGCATGCTCCCACCGCTGTAGATGCGGTGTCCGTTGAGATGGACTTCGACATTGGTGCACGCCCGCTCGATGTAAAGCGCAAGCACCGCGTCCGCATCGGACGATTGCAGGACATCGAAGCTGACCCGGTACCAGACCGAGCCCTCGTAGCCGGGACGGCTGAGCGCCCAGTTGTCGGGCAGCGTCTGCACCAGAGCGACGGCTTCCGACGGGAACTTGCGCGCGTCGCTCGCCACACTGATCGCATCGCTGAACGTGCGCGTCGAGGCTGACGGTGCCTCGCGCCGGTCCGCGCAGCCGGCGAGCAATCCAAGCGCGAGCAGCGCGCAACCGAGCAACGCGCGCAGCACGACGGTCAGGAAGGCTTGCGGCATCGGCATGAGCGGTGATTGTGCAGGACCGTTCGGCTCACAAGGCAGCGAAGCGTGCGGCCGAATTCACGCGTGGCGATCCCGGCGCGGTCACCCGTTTCCATCGGGCGGGCGGGGTGCGAGTGCGGCGAAGGGTGCGGCGAGGGTCAGGTCGCTGCGGTCTTCTTCGCGGCCGGCCGGGTCGCCGATTTGACCGCGGCCTTCTTCGCCGGCACACGCGGCGCCCGCGGTTCGAACTCGAAGCCGACCTTGCCTTCCTTCTTGTCCCACGCAAGGTAGGCCTTGAACTTGCGGCGCGTCTTGTTGGAGACGAAATTCTCGAACAGCGCGGTCTTGCCCTCGGCCAGCAGCTTGCTCATCTGCTCACGCGGCACCGGCTGCTGCAGGATGATCTTGCCGCTCTTGAAGTCGCACGTCACGTTCGCACCGACGCTGTGCTCACAGACGTAGCTCGTGCCGTGCTCGTACACGTGGCCCTGGCACTTGGGGCAGGCGCCGAGGCTCTCCTGGCCGGAAAAGTCGACCGGCTCGCCGCTCTCGCCCTCCTTCTTCGCGTCATCGCCGAAGTCGAATTCAAGCTTCCAGTTCTTGATCTCTTCGTCGTAGGCGAGGCGCAACTCGGCCGTGAAGGGCCAGCCCGCCTTGGAGCGAAAGCCCTCGAGCGGCCCGACTTTCTTGTCGCGCAGGAAGGCTTCGGCCTCGGCGGTTTCGAACGCGCGCCCGCCGGGGATCTTGCTGATCGAGAAGCCGCAGGCCTCGCCTGCTCCGGGCTTGCCGACGCAACTGAAACGGCGGTAGTTCTCCTTCACGACACCGCCGCAATTCGGGCAGGGCGTCGCGAGCGTCGTGTAGTCGCCAGGCACCGTATCGCGGTCGTACTCCTTGGCCTTCCTGACGATGCGATCCGTCATGGCCGCGATCTCGGCCATGAAGGCGTCGCGCGAAAGCTTGCCGTGCTCCATCTGCGCAAGCTGGTATTCCCAGTTGCCGGTGAGTTCGGGCTTCGTGAGCTCATCGACGGACAGCCCTCGCAAGAGCGTCATCAGCTGGAAGGCCTTGGCGGTGGGCACCAGCTCACGCCCCTCGCGGTGCATGTACTTCTCGTAGATCAGGCCTTCGATGATCGCCGAGCGCGTCGCCGGCGTCCCGAGGCCCTTCTCCTGCATCGCGCTGCGCAACTCCTCGTCGTCGATCAGCTTGCCCGCGCCCTCCATCGCGCCGAGCAACGTCGCCTCGGTGTAGCGCGCCGGCGGCTTCGTCTTCAGCGCATTCACCGTCACGTCCTCGGTACGCACCGTCTCGCCCTGCTGCACGGCAACGAGATTGGCGTCGTCCTCCTGCGCCTCCTTGCCGTAGACAGCGAGCCAGCCCGGCTTGACGAGCACTTTGCCGTTGGTCTGGAAGCGGTGCTCCTGGCCACCGTTCGTGACGGTGCTGATGCGCGTCGTGACCATGAATTCGGCCGGCGGATAGAACACTGCGAGGAAGCGCTTGACGACCATGTCGTAGAGCTTGGCTTCGATCTCGCTGAGGCTTTTCGGGGCTTGCAGCGTCGGCACGATGGCGAAGTGGTCGGACACCTTTGCGTTGTCGAACACGCGCTTCACCGGCTTCACATACCCCTCGGCAAGCGCCTTGCGCGCGTGCGGCGCAAGTTCGCGCAGCGGCCCGGGTAGGTCTTCGGTGCCGATCATCTTCATCGTCTGCTTGACGACGTCGACGTAGTCCTCGGGCAGCGCGCGCGAGTCGGTGCGCGGATAGGTCAGCACCTTGTGCTTCTCGTAGAGCGCCTGCGCGAGCGAGAGCGTCGTCTTGGCGGAGAAGCCGAAGCGTGAATTGGCCTCGCGCTGCAGCGTCGTCAGGTCGTACAGCAGCGGGCTCGACTGCGTGCTCGGCTTGGCCTCTTCGGTGACGACGGCGGGCTGGCCGCGCACCGCGTCCGCGACAGCCTGCGCATCGCGCTCGTTCCAGATGCGGTCGGCGCGGCGTTCGCCATCCTCGTTCTTCTTGAACGCCGGATCGAACCACTTGCCGTCGTACTGTCCCGCCTGCGCGTCGAAGGTCGCGCGCACTTCCCAGTAGTCGCGCGCGACGTGCTTGCGGATCTTCTCCTCGCGCTCAACGACAACCGAGAGCGTCGGCGTTTGCACCCGTCCGACGGTCGTCAGGAAGAAGCCGCCATCGCGCGAGTTGAACGCCGTCATCGCCCGCGTGCCGTTGATGCCGACGAGCCAATCGGCCTCCGAGCGGCAACGCGCCGCGTCGGCCAACGGCAGCATCTGCTGGTCGCTGCGCAGCTGCTCGAAGCCCTCGCGGATCGCAGCCGGCGTCATGCTTTGCAGCCACAGGCGTTGCACCGGTTTGTCGAGCTTTCCCTTCGCCGGCTGCGCGTACTGCAGGATCAGGCGAAAGATCAGTTCGCCCTCGCGTCCGGCATCGCAGGCGTTGATCAGATCGCCGACGTCCTTGCGCCGGATCTGCTTGACGACCGCGTTGAGCCGGCTCTTGGCCTTGTCGATCGGCGCCAGGTCGAAATGCGGCGGGATCACCGGCAGATTCGCGAAGCTCCATTTGCCGCGCTTGACGTCGAACTCCTCCGGCGCCTTGATCTCGACCAGGTGGCCGACCGCCGACGTGACGACGTAGCGCTCGTTCTCGAAATGGTCCTCGTGCTTGTCGAACTTGCCCGCGACGGGCGTGAGTGCGCGCACGATGTCCTGCGCGACCGATGGCTTCTCAGCAATGATGAGTGACTTGGTCATACCTGTGTTGTCGTTTGTCCGCTTGGGGGACGCCTTCGCGCCTGCCTACAATCCGCTGTCCTCGCGTGCGCGCGCTTGCACACGCACGCAGGTGCGCACGCGCGCACCCATGAATTCAATGTACCGAAACTTCACCATGACGCAAGCCGGCTCGAAAAAGAACTCGCGGGGGGCCGCAACTGCGCTTGCCACCGAGACGGCCGGCGAACCCGTCAAGGCGGGACGCCGCATTCAGGTGCGGCGCTCGGGGGTGCACGGCAAGGGCGTGTTTGCCGTCACGCCCATAGCGCGCGGCGAGCGAGTGATCGAGTATCGCGGCGAAGTGATCACGTGGCGGGAGGCGCTGCGCCGCCATCCGCACGACCCGAAAGACCCGAATCACACTTTTTATTTTCACATCGACGACAAGCACGTCATCGACGCCAAGGTCGGGGGCAACGCGGCGCGCTGGATCAACCATGCCTGCACGCCCAACTGCGAATCCGACGAGATCGACGGCCGCGTCTTCATCAAGGCGCTCGCCGACATCCAGCCCGGCGAGGAACTCTTCTACGACTACGGGCTGGTGATCGACGAGCGCTACACGAAGAAGCTGAAGAAGCAGTTCGAATGCCGTTGCGGGACTGCTCACTGCCGGGGCACGATGCTCGCACCGAAACGATGACGACAGCCAGCGGCAGCGCCACTTCGGGCTCCGGCCGCTGGGACTGGGGTGTACAGAACCTGTGGATGCAGCTCGAACCGCTGCTGCCCGGCCTGAGCGTCGAGGTGCTCGCCCGCGCACCCTCGACCAACGCCTTGCTGCTCGAGCGCGCGCGCATCGCGCCCAATGCGCGCAACAGCGGTTTCGCTCCCCCGCGAGATGGACCCGACGCACCCACCCAGGTCGGTCGGCGTCAGGCCGACATGCAGCCCTGCCTGCTCGTCGCCGAACACCAGACCGCTGGCCGAGGCCGCCTCGGGCGCGGCTGGCGCTCGGCGCGCGGCGCATCGCTCACCTTCTCGCTCGCGCTGCCATTGGCGCCGTTGGAGTGGTCGGGCCTGTCGCTCGCGGTCGGCGTCGCGATCGCCGATGCGCTGCAGCCCGAAGCCGCGCCTGATGCGTCCAGGCTGGTGCTGAAGTGGCCGAACGATCTGTGGCTGCTGCCGCCTTCACGCGGCGCGACCGGTGACCCGGAGCCCGACGTGGGCCTGGGTCGCAAACTCGGCGGCGTGTTGATCGAAACGCTCGTCTCGGGGCGACAGCGCCTGGCGGTGATCGGCATCGGCCTGAACATCACACCGCTGCCCGATCCGTTGCCGAACGACCTCGCCAGGCGGATCGCGGTGCTGCACGAGATCATCCCTGGACGCCACTGCGCCGACAATACTCGCGCGCATCGCGCGGCCGCTGGTGCAGGCCTTGCAGGTTTTCGAGCGCGAAGGTTTCGGCGCCTTTTCGGTGCGCTATGCCGCACGCGACATGCTGCGCGATCAGCGCGTTCGAACGAGCGCAGCCGAAACCCCGGAAGGGATCGCGCGCGGCGTCGATGCGCAGGGCGCTTTGCTGCTCGATACCGAAGGCACCGTGCACGCGATCGCCAGCGGCGAGGTCAGCGTGCGGCCGGCCGCCTCCCCGGACACGATCGCCCCGCCCGAGACGCTATGAAGCTGCGCGCGCTCGCGCTGCTTCTGGTGTTGGCCAACCTGGGCTTCTACATCTGGTCGCAGGGCTGGCTTGATGGCGTCATCGGCGTGCGTGCGGCCGGGGACCGCGAGCCCGAGCGGGCGGCGCGCCAGTTCCAGCCCCAAGTGCTGCGGGTGCTGCCGGGTGCGGCCGGTGCCGCCGCGATGGCGGGCAACGCGACGCCGCAGACCTCGGTCGCGACCTGCCTCGAAGCCGGCCCGTTCACGCCGTCCGACGCCGATGCGGCGCTTGCGCAGTGGCGCGAGCGCGGCGTCCAGAATGCGCGCATCGCGCCGCGCGAACCCACGGACGGCGGGCTCATGCTGCGCATCGACAGCGCCGATAGCGCGCTCGCTGCAAAACTGTCGGCGAGCGCCGGCGACGCCGGAAGCGTCCCGTTCGGCAAGTCCTTCGCGCCTTGTGCGAAATAGGTTCACGCCTTGCGCGAAATAGTTTCACGCCCTGCGCGAGGCGGTGCCCCGCCACGCTTGAGCAGGCGTGCGACCCGGGCGGCTCAGCCTCGCTGTCGGGTCGCCCGGGCGACTGCCACGACCGACAGGGTCAGGCCGAGCAGCCAGAACGGGCCGAGCGCGCCACCACCGCCCCCACCCGACGCAATCAGGTCGCTGGTGCCGTTCGGCGGCAGATCTGCGCCCAGTGCCACTGCCGTGTCGACGTCGGCGTTCGCGATCACTTCGGTCGGCCAGCGCTTTGGCGCATAGGTCGTGCGATCGCTCAGGGCCTGCGCATAGCGGACTGCCTCCGCGACGTCGAGGATGCCCGCCCCGCAGGTCTTCGTCGTGCAGACGCAGCGCCCGGGGTTGTCGCTCGAGCACGATGCGATTTTCGGCGCGGTGACATGCGGCCGCGCGCTCTGGCGCAGGCCGGCGACGATCTCGGCAACGCTCAGGTCCGGATTCGCGCTCAGCATCAGGCTGATCGCGCCGGCGACGATCGGCGCCGAGTAGCTCGAGCCGAAGGCGCGCGCATAGCCTCCCGTGCCCGGCGTCGTGCGGCCCGCGTTGTCCAGCGTGACGATGCCGTCGTCGCCGAGTGCTGGCCCCCATGCGCCTTCGTCGTCCGGATCGCCGCCGACCGTCGCGATGACGATTTCGGCGCCGAAGTTCGAGTAGGTCGCCTTGAATCCGTCGCGATTGAGTGCGGCGACGCCGATCACGCCCTTGCAATTGGCCGGTCGCATCGGCGCCGCATGCTGGTTGCCGGCCGCGGCGACGACGACGACGCCGTGTGCGGCGAGCTCGTCGATCGTCGATTGGTACGCCGGGTTGCACGACGCGCTGCTGCCGAAGCTGATGCTGACGATGCGCGCCGGGTTCGGGTTGATGGGTAGGTTGCCGCCGTCGCTCTTGGCCACCGCGAGCCCGGCCGCCCAGCGCATGCCGTCGATGATGTCGGCCACCTCGGCACCGCACTTGCCGGCGACACGCACCGGCAGCACACGCCCGTCCCAACTCGTCGAAGCGATCCCGGTGCCGTTGCCCGTCACCGCGGCGACGATGCCCGCGAGCTGGGTGCCGTGCCAGGAGCTGTCCTGCCGCTCGCAGCTGTCGAACGTGGCCGGCGCAGCTGCTCTGGTCGGCCGCGCTCACCCAGTCACCGGGGTCGCTCGGATCGGCGTCACGGCCGTCGCCGTCGTTCGCGTACTCGACGGTCGAGACGAAGTCGTAGCCCGGCAGCACGCGGCCGGCAAGGTCGGGATGCGCGGTGATGCCGGTGTCGAGCACTGCGACGACGGCGCTCGCGCGTCCCCTTTCGCGTGTCCACGCTCCGGCAAAACCAGGCACGCCACGCAGCCGCGCAGCCAGCGCGTTCGCGTTGCTGCCGCCGGGGTTGCGCAGCCACCATTGGCTGTCGTAGTAAGGGTCGTTGGGTTGCGCCTGCAGGAGCCGCTCGCGTTCGTTGGCGACGACCCATTCGACATCGGGGTCGGCGCGCAGTTGTGTCGCGATGCGTGCCGCGTCGTCGCTGTCGAGCACGCGTCCGAAGTCGAGATGCTGGGCCGAGCGGCCCACAGGGCGCGCCCGGAACTTCGCGAAACCGGCGTTGCCCAGCACGTGTTGCAGGCGCACCGCGTCGCCGCCGTCGAGTGCCCGACCGGCGCCGAGCGCCTGGGCGCGGTCGTCGGCAAGCGCCTGGGCGCGCTCGCGCGCGGGGGCATCCTTGAGCTTGACGATCAGACCGTAGGCGGCGCGGCCCTCGCCGGCCATCGGCGCCGACCACGCGACTGCAGCGGCGCAACTCAGTGCGGCAGCCAGAAAGGAGCGCAGCAAGAAGCGCCCCGACTTCGTTCGACAAGCTTGCACCGCCAGACCTCCATTGCCACCGCCCACCCCTCGACTCCGGCGAGGGCGTGCTTGCAAACAATGATGCCGTGCGGCGCGCGCCGCCAACGGTTCAACAGACCGGGGTTTTCCGTCCAGTTTGGCCCCGCACCGAGCGCCGGACGGCGATCACCGATGCGAGCAGCCCCGCAAGCCACGCCGGACCAAGCGAGCCGCCGCCGCCCCCACCCCCGGACGACGTCACCGACGCGACGGCGACGCCGTCGGTGACAAGCGCGCTCGCGCCCAGATCGTCGGTCACCGTCACACGCACGCTGAAGGACCCGTAGGCGTTCGCCATCACTTCTGCGGTCGCTTGGTTGGTCGCCCCGACAAAGCCGTCGACGATGCCGCCGCCGCTCGCCAGCTCCCAGCGCCAGCTCGCAATCTTGCGGCCCGGGCCAACTACGCTGCTGGCAGCGCTCAGCGTGATCGTGTCGCCTGGCGTCGGCTCGCCGGACGCAACGACAATGCGCGCGATTACGGAGTCTGGCGCGGCCGCCGCCTTGACCGCCGCACCGGCGCTGAGCATGCCGGCGCCGCACGTGCTGGTCGTGCAGTAGCACTGCAGCTGATCGACATCTCGGGGAGACTTGCATGCCGGCACGACGCTGCCGTCGCCGTTGTCACCGCCCGTCTTCGGAAACGGCCGCGCGCTCGATTCCAGCAGGCTGCGCAGATCCGCCGGGCCCAGCGCGGGCCGCGCCGAAACCATCAGCGCAGCGGTGCCGGCGACGAGCGGCGCGGCGAAGCTGGTTCCGGCCGAGAAATTGGTCGCATCGCTATAGATCGAACTCTTCGCGACGGGCACCGTCGTGCCGGCATTGAGCGCGGTGACGATCGGGTACAGGCAGGGCGAGCCCGGGTCGATGTTGACGCAGTTGCCCGCCGGGGCGCTGATCGCGACCTGCGGGCCGAGGTCGGAGTAGCCGACCTTGGTGCCGACGTGGCGCAACCCACCGACCGCCATCACGCCGGGGCAGTTCGCCGGCGTGCCGACTGCCCTGCCGGCGCTGTTGCCCGCCGCGGCGACGACCAGCGTGCCCGCGGCAGTGACCTCGTTGACGACCGAAACGTAGGCGCTTGAGCAGGCGCCGTCACTACCGAGGCTCATGCTGATGACGGCGGCCGGCGTCGGGTTCGACGGCACGCCGGGCACATCGAGCCCAGCCGCCCAGCGCATCGCGGCCTGGATGTCTGAGTCGTAGCCGCCGCATTTGCCGAGCACGCGCAACGGCAACACGCGCACGTTGCGGCCGATGCTGGCCATGCCGATGCCGTTGTCGGTCGCGGCGCCGACCAGGCTCGCGGTCTGCGTGCCATGCCACGAACTGTCTTCGACATCGCAGCCGTCGAAGGTCGACGGGTTGGCGGCCTTGTCGGCCGCCGAGATGTAGTCACCCGGGTCGCTTGCGTCTGCGTCGCGCCCGTCGCCGTCGCCGGCGATCACGGCGTCCGAGATCATGTCGTAACCCGGCAGCAGCTTGGCCTTGAGATCCGCATGGTCGAAGCGCACGCCGGTGTCGAGCACGGCGACGATCACGCTGCTCTTGCCTTTCGTGATCGCCCACGCTGCCTCGGCGTCGATCGCCGACTTCACCTCTCCCGACGGCGCGCGCAGGTACCACTGGCCGACGACCGGGCCGGGCGTGGCCGGCTGGCCTGCAGCGTAGAGCGGATCGTTGGGCGCGCTGTAGCGATGGCGGCGCACGTCGATCGTGACCGACTCCACATCGGGGTCCGCGGCGAGCTTCTCCGCGAGCTGCGCCGAGCTGATCCCGCTTGCCAGCACGACCTGGGTGCGGTCCGACACGTTCGCACCGCCGCGCAATGAGAGGCCGACACGCGCACCGAGCACGCCAGCGCGCTCGGTGCTGCGCTGCCCGGCCGACTCGGCGCGGCTCGAAGACCCGAGCACTTGCTGGCGCGCAATGGCCGAATCGGCCTTGAAGGTGACGATCACGCGCGCCGTGGGCGCCGTCTCGGCCGCAGCCGGCGCGAGCCAGCACAGCTGCGCCGGCAGCACGATCGCCAGAATGACCAGGAGGGAATGGGGCAGACGCATGGGGGCTCCTGGAGAGGGCGGGGGGCGTCAGTCTACGAACGCGATGTGTAGCGAATGTTTCCGGGAGGCGGCCGGCGCGGGAGCAGGCCGCAGCGAAGCCGCCTACTTCGCGATCACGCGCACCATCTCCAACACCTTGTTCGAATAGCCCCACTCATTGTCGTACCAGGCGATGATCTTGACGAAGGTGCTGTCGAGCGCGATGCCGGCATCGGCGTCGAACACCGACGTCCGCGCCTCGCCGCGGAAGTCGGTCGCGACGACCTTGTCCTCGGTGTAGCCGAGCACGCCCTTGAGCGCCCCTTCGGACTGCGCCTTCATCTCCGCGCAGATCTCCTTGTAGCTTGCTTCCTTCACCAATTCCACCGTCAGGTCGACGACCGACACGTCCGACGTCGGCACGCGAAACGACATGCCGGTGAGCTTCTTGTTCAGTTCGGGAATCACGACGCCGACCGCCTTCGCCGCGCCGGTGGAGGACGGGATGATGTTTTCTAGGATGCCGCGACCGCCGCGCCAGTCCTTGTTGCTCGGACCGTCGACGGTCTTTTGCGTCGCCGTCGCCGCGTGCACTGTCGTCATCAGGCCGCGTTTGATGCCCCACTTGTCGTTGAGCACCTTGGCGACCGGCGCCAGGCAGTTGGTCGTGCACGAAGCGTTGGAGATGATCGCCTGGCCAGCGTAGGTCTTGTCGTTGACGCCAAAAACGAACATCGGCGTGTCGTCCTTCGACGGCGCCGAGAAGATCACCTTCTTCGCGCCGGCGGCAAGATGCTTTTCGCCAGCGTCCTTGGTCAGGAACAGACCGGTCGCCTCGACCACGATGTCGGCACCGACGTCGCCCCACTTCAGGTTCGCCGGGTCGCGCTCCTGCGTCAGGCGGATCTTCCTGCCGTTGACGACGAGCGTGTTGCCGTCGACCGCGATGCTGCCCTTGAAGCGCCCGTGCACCGAGTCGTACTGCAGCATGTAGGCGAGGTAGTCGGGCTCGAGCAGGTCGTTGATCGCGACGACCTCGATGTCCTTGTCGAAGTTCTGGACGGCTGCACGGAACACCATGCGCCCGATGCGGCCGAAACCGTTGATGCCGATCTTGATGGTCATTTGAGTTGCTCCAAAGAAAATAACATTCTGAGGTCCCGGACTAGCGCCCGAGCACCTTGCGAACCGTGTCCGCGACATTGTCGGCGGTGAATCCGAAGTGCTTGAACAACGCCGGCGCGGGCGCCGATTCGCCGTAGGTATCGATGCCGACGACCGCCGCGCAGCCGTACTTCCACCAGCCGTCGGTCACGCCCATCTCGACCGCGATGCGCGGCACGCCGGCCGGCAGCACGCTCTGTTGATAGGCAACGCTCTGGCGGCCGAAAACGCTCGTCGAGGGCATGCTGACGACGCGCACCGCGATGCCGCGCTCGGCGAGGAGTTGCTGCGCGTGCAGCGCGAGCTGCACTTCGGAGCCGGTGGCGATGATCACTGCCTGCGCCTTTTTCTTCAGACCGACCTCGGCCGGCTCGGCGAGCACGTAGGCCCCTTTGGCGATGCCATCCAGCCCGCTCTTGGGCAGGTACGGCAGGCTCTGGCGGCTCAGCAGCAGCGCCGTCGGACGGGCCTTGTTCTCGATCGCGGCGACCCAGGCGACGACGGTTTCCGCCGTATCCGCCGGGCGCCAGACGTCGAGCCCCGGAATCAGCCGCAATGACCAGGCGTGCTCGATGCTCTGGTGCGTCGGCCCGTCTTCGCCGAGGCCGATCGAGTCGTGCGTGAAGACGTAGACGACGCGCTGCTTCATCAGCGCCGCCATGCGCACCGCGTTGCGGCAGTAGTCGCTGAACGTCAGGAACGTGCCGCCGTAAGGGATGTAGCCGCCATGCAGGCCGATGCCGCTCATCACCGCCGCCATGCCGAACTCGCGCACGCCGTAGTTGATGTGGCGCCCGCCGTTGGAAGCGCCCGTCGTCGCGTCGAAACGCAGCGCCGGCGTGTGGCTCGTGTTCGTCAGGTTCGATCCGGTCAGGTCGGCGCTGCCGCCGAGAAGCTCGGGCAGCGTCTGCGTGAAGCCTTCGAGCGCGATCTGGCTTGCCTTTCGGCTGGCGACCGACTCCGCCTTGATCTGCGCGGCGATCGCCGCGTCGACCGCAGCTTGCGTCCAGTTCGAAGGCAGCGCGCCGCTCGTGCGGCGTGTGAATTCGTCGGCGAGTTCTGGGTACGCGGCGCGATAGGCGTCGAATGCCTTCGCCCAGGCGGTCTGCGCCTTGATGCCGGCGGCGCGCGCGTCCCAGGCTTCGTAGACCTCCTCGGGGATGACGAAGGGCTCGTAGGGCCAGCCGATCGCCTCGCGCGTCAGACGCACTTCGTCGGCACCGAGCGGCTCGCCGTGCGCCTTGGCGGTGCCGGCACGGTGCGGCGAGCCCTCGCCGATCGTCGTCTTGCAGCAGATCAGCGTCGGCCGGTCGGTGACGGCGTGCGCCTGCGTGATCGCGGCATCGACCGCGTCCACGTCCTGCCCGTCGACATCGACGATCACATGCCAGCCGTAGGCTTCGAATCGACGCGGCGTGTCGTCGATGAACCAGGGCGACACGGCGCCGTCGATCGAGATGCCGTTGCTGTCGTAGAGCGCGGTCAGCTTGCCGAGCTTCCACGCGCCCGCGAGCGCGCTCGCCTCGTGGCTGATGCCTTCCATCATGCAGCCGTCGCCGAGGAAGACGTAGGTGTGGTGGTCGACGATTCCGTGGCCGTCGCGGTTGAACTCGTGCGCGAGCAGCTTCTCGGCGAGCGCCATGCCGACCGCGTTCGCAAGCCCCTGGCCGAGCGGCCCGGTCGTCGTCTCGACGCCTGGCGTCAGGCCATGCTCGGGGTGGCCCGGCGTCTTGCTGCCGAGCTGGCGGAAGTTGCGCAGTTCGCTCATCGGCAGCTCGTAGCCCGTCAGGTGCAGGACGGCATACAGCATCATCGACGCATGGCCGTTCGACAGCACAAAGCGGTCGCGGTTTGCCCAGTGCGGATCGGCCGGGTTGTGGCGCAGATGGCGAGACCACAAGGCGACGGCCATCTCGGCCATGCCCATCGGCGCACCAGGGTGCCCCGAATTGGCTTGCTGCACGGCGTCCATCGCGAGCGCACGGATCGCGTTGGCCATCAGGGTGGTGTCGTCGTTCGGGGACATGCGGCTCCAGGCAGGGTCGGTGGGGCGGAGCCTTTGATTTTAGGGGGCCCGCCTGCCCCACCGCTCGCTCAGCGACTGACCGTGAAGGTCCAGACGTAGTCCGCTGCCAGCGCGTCGCCGAGGAGGCTGCGCACGCCGGTCGTGACGCGCGCCGTGTAGGTTCCATCTGCCCAGGGCTCTGAGGGAACAAAGATCAGCGTGTTGCCGCGGACATCGATTCCCCCGCTGAGCCTGCGGTGGGCTGCATCGGTGACGATGATCGGCAGGTCCGACCAGTCCGGCGGCAGCACGAACGGCTGCGTGAACGTCGTCGAGACGACGACGTCAGCCGCCCGAAGCGGGGCCACGCCGGGCGTGACTTTCATGACCTTGGGAGCGTCCGCCCTGCCGCTGCGCGAACCGACGCGATATTCCAGCAGCGACTGACTCCCCCGATGAAGGGGGCGCTGGGGCCTACGTTGCGGTAGGTGGACTTAACGCGGCCGACGCCCATGGCATACCAGTGGTCGCGGGTCGAGGTGGTGTCGGCCGTACTGCCGTCACGCGAGTAGTAGTAGGTCCAAACGTTCGTTTCGCGCAGGTGCAAGGTGTCGGCAAAGTCGCCCGCCGGGGTGATCACCGCCTCGGTCCCGATGGCGAGCAACGTGAGCCGGCCCCGGACCTGTTCGGTGACACCGTCGCCGTCGAGGTCGGTGCCGCTGTCCCAGGTCTGGTCGTAGTGCAGTTGCGGCACGCCGAACCGGAGCGGAAAAGTCGTCAACGGCAAGCCCGGCGAGCTGTCGTCGCCCACCGTTGGGCCAAAGCTATGTACCCCGTCGACGGAGACGAGTACCACCTCCTGCGATCTCAGCCCACGCGACATCGTCTCGAAGACCGCGGCAGGCGACCCGTGCACGGTTTGCATCCCCGTGACCGAGACCTGGGTCAGCCGCGCCGGGTTGGAGTCCAAGCTCTCGGCGTAGCTCCAGCTGTCGCCGACGCTGCCCGGGAAGTAGTTCGCCGCCGCCGGCAAAGCGGACGGGGCCTCGTCGCTCCCGCCGCCGCAGGCCCCCAGCAACGCGGACAAGCCCCATGCGACACCGAAGCCGCGTCCCCTGGTCATCAAATCGGTGCGCATCGGCAGACCTTACATCGATGGCTCGATTGTCGTGCAGGCCACGCCAAGCCCTCCGGCTCGAGGGCGAGAGGGTGCGAAACTTGGCACATTACGAGGACGTCTGGGGCGGGCCAGCACGCGTCGCGCGTGCAATCGTTTCGGCGACGCCTCCGCACAGCAAGCCCGCGGCGACGCCCGTTGCGTGCGCGATCGGCGCCAGCGCGATGTCCCAGCCCGAGACGTGTTGAAGCGGCGCGCCGAAGGGCGACTCGGTGATCAGTTTGACGAACAGCATCGCCAGGATCGTCCCGCCGACCCATCGATGTCCGGCGACGATCACATGCAGCGTGACGATCGCCACGCCGGCGTGCACGACGCCCGACAGGCCGCCGTAGTGCAAGAGTCCGGGCTGCACGAGCAGGCCAAATTGAGTCAGCGGCCACGCCACGAACCAGGCGAGCGCAATGCGCGGCGGCACGCGTGCAGCCCAACCGTAGGCTGCGGTCAGCGCGAGGCCAGCCGCGTTGCCGATCAGGTGGAGCTTGCTGTAGTGAACGAAGGCTGCACTGAAAGCGCGCCACGGTTCGGCGAATGCGAGCGCGGGCTGCCAGTCGAACGACTCGGCCGAATGGCCGTAGCCGAATGCGCCGCCGAGCGCCAGAAGCAGCGCAAGCGCCAACCACGCGCGGCCGGGGCGGCGCCACCAGACAGCTTGACCTTCGGGAAGACGCGCGGCGTCGTTCACGCCGGGGCGACGCGACCCGCGATGCGCGTCACGCGCCGGCACCGAACACCGCGTGCCACAGCGCGAGCACGGCATCGCGCGCGGTGCCCAGCTTCTCGGGCTCGACCTGGGTCGGCCGCTCGTCGAGCCGGGCCGCGTGCTGCGCGCGGCGCAATTCGCGGTAGGCGTCCGCCGCCGCGCTTCCCACGCCTGCCGGCAGCAGCGCGCAGGCTTCGGCGCGCTGCAACAGCGCAATGTTGCCCGCGTTGTCCATCAACTCGCGATGCGCCGCGCTGTGCGCGAGCACGAGGTACTGAACGGCGAACTCGACGTCCATCATGCCGCCCGGGCTGTGCTTGACGTCGAACAGCCCGGCCTTCACCGGCCGCGCGGCACGCACCTTCTCGCGCATCGCTTGCACTTCGACGCGCAGTGCTGACGCATCGCGCGGTGCACACAGCACGGCGCGACGCGCCGCATCGAACCGCGGCGCCAACGGCTGCCAGCCGGCGCAAAAGCGCGCCCTTGTGAGCGCCTGGTGCTCCCAGGTCCAGGCTGTGTTGCTGCCGCGACCTTCCTGGTAGCGCTCGAAGGTGCTCATCGCGGTCACGAGCAGGCCCGAATTGCCGTTCGGACGCAACGCGGTGTCGATGTCGAACAGCTCGCCGGCCCCGGTGCGCAGCGTCAGCCAGCCGACCAGCTTGCGCACGAACGCGGCGTAGATCTCGGCAACCTGATCGGCATCCGCGCGATCGTCGCTTTCGTCGTAGACGAACACGACGTCGAGGTCGCTGCCGTAGCCGAGCTCCTTGCCGCCGAGCTTGCCGTAGGCGATGACGCCGAAGCGCGGCGTCGCGCGATGCGCCTGCTTCAAGTGCTTCCAGGCCCAGGCGATCGCGCATTGCAGTGTCGCGTCGGCAAGCGCAGTGAGGTCGTCGGCCGCTTGTTCGACCGTGATGTGGCCTTCGACGTCGCGCACCAGGGTGCGAAACACCTCGGCATGGTGCGCGCGGCGCAGCGTATCGAGCAGCGACTCTTCATCCGCCTCGCCGGCGCGTTCCCACGCCGCATGGCGCGCGTCGAGGTCGGCCAGCAGCACGGCGCCATCGAAGCGGCCGTGCAGCAGGCGCTCGTCGGCAAGCTCGTCGATGATGCCCGGATAGCGCATCAGATAGCGCATCGGCCAGCGCGCGAGGCCAAGCAGGCGCAGCAGCCGACGCAGCACCTCGGGCCGCTCGGCGAGCAGCGCCAGATAGTTCTCGCGCCGCAGCAGCGGCTCGATCCAGTCGATGAAGCGAGACGCCGCCTCCGGCGTGCACACACCCTCCTCCACCGCCTGCGCCGCGCTACCGACGAGGCGCGCCAGGCGCAGCTTGCTGTCATCGCGCAGCACTTGCACCTTGCTCTGCACGCTCCAGGTTCGCACGCGCTCCGCGAGGGACTCCGGCAACTGAGCGATGAAGTCTTCGCTGTCGATCGGGGGCGCCGCGCTGCCGCAACCGCGGCAACCCGGCGCCGGCGCGCGGCCATCGTGCAGCAGGGCATCGAATTCCGTGGCGACGAACTCGCGCGCCTCGCCAAGACGGGTCAACAAGCCGCAGGCGCCGGACTCGGCGTCGAGGCTGCGCGCAATCCACTCGAGATCAGGGTCGGCGGCCGGCAGCAGGTGTGTCTGCTGATCGTCGAGATACTGGATGCGGTGCTCGACGCGCCGCAGCAGCGTGTAGGCCGCGGCGAGGTGCTCGGCGCTCGCCGGCTTCATCAGGCCGCCTGCAGCGAGCTTTTGCAGTGCCTTGAGCGTCGAGCGCGTGCGGATCTCGGGGAACTGCCCGCCGCGCACGACGAGCAGCAGTTGCACGATGAACTCGATCTCGCGAATGCCGCCGCGCGAGAGCTTGACGTCGTTGGCGCGCTCGGGCCGGCCGGCGGCGCGGCGCTGGGCATCGTCGCGCACCTTGCGATGAAGCTGGCGCAAGCCCTCGAAGACGCCGTAGTCGAGGTACTTGCGATAGACGAAGGACGTCACCGTCGCGCGCAGCGCGAGCGCGCGGCCGTTGGTCACGCTCGCGCGCGGGGCGACAACCCGGCTCTTGAGCCAGGCGAAGCGCTCCCACTCGCGGCCTTGCACCATGAAATACTCTTCGAGCATCGCCAGGCTCACGACCGGTGGACCCGAGCTGCCATTCGGCCGCAACGCCAGATCGACCCGGAACACGAAACCGTCGTCGTTCGTCTCCCCGATCAGGGTGTGAAGCATCTTCGCGAGTTGCGAAAAGTACTCGTGCGCGCTCAGCGGACGCGCCCCGTCGGTCACGCCGTCGTCCTCGTAGACGTAAATGAGGTCGATGTCGGACGACACGTTGAGCTCGCGCGCGCCGAGCTTTCCCATGCCGACGACCCAGAACTCGATCACCTCGCCGGCCTCGTTGCGTGCGACGCCGGTGCGCGCGTCGAGCTCCTCGCGTGCCTGTGCGAGCGCGAGATCGAGCGTCGTCTCAGCGAGCGCCGTCATCGCCGCGGTGATGTCCTGCATCGCCGCCGCGTGCTCCACGTCAAGCACCGCGAGGCGTTCGAGCACGAGATGGCGTGCGACCCGCATCGCCGCGGCCAGATCGCGACCACCGCTCTGCAGCGTCTCGATCAGCGCGATGATCGACGCGGCGTCCGGCAATCCGGGTGCGAGCTTGCCCAGGTCCTCGCCGTAGCGCCGCCGCACGCGCTGCACGAAGCGGCTGTGCGCGGCGTGCGCGGCTGACGAAACGGCGAGCGGAAGCGGTGGCGACTCCATGCGGCCTGCGGCAACCCTTGTGCTAGATTGCCCCGCGCCACAAGGCTCGGTCGGCGCCGCGGAGAGGTCCGCTACGCAACGGCGCCGACGAAGTCCGATGCAACCTGCGACCCGGCCGGAATTCCCGATGACTCATGTCCGATGATTCCCTTCCCGTCGCTGTGCCGGCGCCACGCCGGTGGCCCCTGGCGGGCCGCGCGGCGCGCATCCTCGGATGGCTGAGCATCGCGATCTTCGGCCTCGTCTTGCTGGCCTGGCTCGCCATGCAGTGGGCCATTCTGCCGCACATCGAACGCTGGCGCCCGCTGATCGAGGCCAAGACCAGCCAGGCGCTGGGGGTGCCGGTGCGCATCGGCGCGATCGCCGTGCAATCGGGCCGCTTTGGCGCGGTGCTGGAGCTGCGCGACGTCGCGCTGCTCGACGCGCAGTTGCAGCCGGCGCTGCAGTTGCCGCGCGTCGTGGCGACGATCTCGATGCGTTCGCTGCTGGCGTCGATCGTGTATCGCGAGCCACGCCTCGCGCAGTTGCTGATCGATGGCGCGCAGATCGACGTCCGACGCGACGCCGAGGGCCGCCTGTTCGTTGCAGGCATCGACTTCGGCGGCGCGCAGCGTAACGGCACGGCCGACGCGGCCGACTGGTTCTTCAAGCTGCACGAGTTCGCGATCCGCGGTGGAACGCTGCGCTGGACGGACGAGCGACGCGGCGCGCCGCCGCTCGAGCTTGTTTCGGTCGACATCGTCGTTCGCAATACGCTCAAGCGACACGCGCTGCGCGTGGACGCGACGCCGCCAGCCGAATGGGGCGAACGCTTCACGCTGCGCGGCAAGTTCACGCAGCCGCTGCTCGCGCGGCCCGGAAACTGGCGTGCATGGTCGGGGAGCCTCTACGTCGATCTGCCGCACGTGGACGTCAGCGCGCTTGCGCAAGACATCGACGTGCCCTTCGAGCTGGACCGAGGCGCCGGCGCCGCGCGCGCCTGGATCGACGTCAAGGACGGCGTGCCGCACGGCATCACCGCCGACCTCGCGTTGCGCGCCGTCTCGCTGCGACTGGGCGAGAAGCTCGAGCCCCTCGATGCGCAGCAATTGCAGGGTCGCTTCATCGGCACCCGCGCGCCCGGCGCGGCCAGCGCGGCGCTGCGCGGCTTCACGCTCGTCACGGGCGACGGCGTCCAATGGTCGCCCGGTGACCTCGACATGCGCTGGACTCTGGCTGCCGATGGCACGCTCACCGGCGGCACGCTGCGCGCCGAGCGGCTCGACCTCGGCGTCCTTGCACGGACCGCGCAGCGGATTCCGCTCGGCGCGCCGTTGCGCGAGTGGTTGGCGCTGCGCGACCCGAAGGGCAGTGCGACCGATGTCGATGCGTCGTGGGAGGGGCCGATCGAGACGCCGAAGCGCTATCGTGTATCCGCCGCGCTCGAGGGCTTTTCGCTCGCCGCTGGCGACGCGACCGCAGGCGTTGCGCGCCCCGGGTTGCGCAACGCGTCGCTCAAGTTCGCGGCAACCGAAAAGGGCGGGCAAGCGAGCATCGGCATCAAGGATGGCGCGATCGAGTTGCCTGGCGTCTTCGAGGAGCCGACGTTGCCGTTCGCCGAACTCGACGGCCAGCTCGCTTGGCGCATCGATGCGCGCCCCGGGCAGGCGCCCGCGATCGAGGTCAAGCTCACCCATGGCCGACTGGCCAACGCCGACGCGCGGGGTGAATTCAGTGCCACATGGAGCTCTGACGCTCCCGGTGGGGAGTCGGCCGGCGCGCGAGGCGCGCTGGAGCTCGATGCCACGCTCACGAATGCCGACGCAACGCGTGTCGCGCACTACCTGCCGCTGGCGATGCCCGAGGCCGCGCGCGTCTATGTGCAGCGCGCGGTGCGCGGCGGGAAGCTGCCAAGCCTGAGCTTTCGGGTCCGGGGACCGCTCGCGGACTTTCCGTTTCACAGTCGCCGCACGGGCGAATTCCGGGTCGCGATCAAGACCGAAGATCTCACGTTCGCATTTGCGCCCGACGACGCCGACACTGCGTCGCCTTGGCCGCCACTGACCAGGGCGACGGGCGAGATCGTGATCGATCGCGGTGCGCTTTCGTTCGAGGCGACAAGCGGGCAGCTCCTCGGGCTGGCAATCGGAGGCCTCAAGGGCGGCATCGCCGATCTCTTCGGTCACCGCGTGCTGACTCTTCAGGCGCAGGCGCGCGGGCCGTTGGCCGACATGCTGCAGATCGTCAACACGACACCCACCGGCGACCGCCTGGACGGTGCACTGCGCGAGATGACGGCCAGCGGCGACGGCACGTTCCAGCTGGCACTCGAACTGCCCCTGCAGAACCCCGCTGGCGCCGTCGCAAGCGGCAGCTTGAAGCTCGAGGGCAACGACCTGCATCTGCGACCGGACATGCCCGCGCTCTCCGCGGTGAGCGGGCAGGTGGCCTTCGACCACAAGGGTTTCACGCTGACGGCGGTGAAAGCCAAGCTGCTCGGGGGCGACACCGTGTTCAGCGGCGGCACGCAAGCGGATGCCTCGCTGCGCATCGTCGCCCAGGGCAGCGCGAGCATCGAAGCCTTGCGCCGTGCGCCCGAATGGCCGGGCCTCGCGCGGCTTGCCGAATCGCTCAGCGGCCAGGCGCGCTACCGGCTCGCGTTCGTTCGCGGCCCGCAGGGTCCGCACGAGATCAGCCTGACGAGCGACCTGGTCGGCCTGGCGTCGACCCTGCCCGCGCCGCTGGCGAAGACAGCCGACGCGCCGATGCCGTTGCGCGTGCAATCGACGCTTGCGCCGCGCGCGCCCGCCGGCACGATCGGCAAGACGCCGCCGGGCAGGCTGCACGTCGAGCTCGGCAACTTCATCGACGCGCAATATCAGTTCGAAACCTCCGACGCCGGGCCGGTCGTGCTGCGAGGCGGCATCGGCGTGTTCGAGCCGGCACCGACACCGGAGACCGGCGTCGCCGCGCAGATCAGCCTGAAGTCACTCGACCTCGACGCCTGGGAAGCGGCAACGCAAAAGCTACTGGGCCCGACTTCGAACGCAGCGAGTGCATCCTCGGCGAGCGGCTTCCTGCCGACGCGCATCGGCCTGAAGGCGCAGGATCTGCGCGTCGGCGGGCGCGCGCTCACCCGCGTCACGGCCGGCATCTCGCAGCTCGAGGGCCAATGGCGCGCGACGCTGGACGCCGATCAGCTGGCCGGCTATGTCGAGTACGGCACGCCGCGCGCGAGCGCGCAGGGTGTGGCGTCGTTCGAAGGCGGCCACGTTCGCGCCCGGCTCTCGCGACTGAGCGTGCCCCGCGGCGAAGTCGAGGAAGTCACGCATCTGCTCGAAAAGCCTCCCGAGAGCCTGCCCTCGCTCGACATCGTCGTCGAGGATTTCGAGCTGCGCGGGCGCCACCTCGGCCGCCTCGAAGTGGAGGCCGCAAACCGCCAGGCGCCGGTGCGCGAATGGGTGCTCACGCGCCTGCATCTGGGCCTGCCCGAAGCGAGTCTCAAGGCCACCGGCCGCTGGGCCGAGGTGGGTGCGGGATCCCGCCGCGCGGAATTCGATTTCGCGCTCGACCTGGCCGACAGCGGCGCGTTTCTCGACCGCACCGGCACGCCCGGCGTCGTGCGCGGTGGCAAGGGCAGCCTCGAGGGAACGGTCAGCTGGCTCGGCTCACCCTTCGCGATGGATTACGCGAGCATGACGGGCGACGTTACGGTCGCGATCGCGTCGGGCCAGTTCCTGCAGGCGCAGCCCGGAGCGGCACGGCTGCTGGGCGTGCTGAGCCTGCAATCGCTCGCGCGCCGCCTGACGCTCGATTTCCGCGATGTCTTCCTCGAAGGTTTCTCGTTCGACAGTATCAACGGCGACGTAAAGATCGCCGCTGGCGTGGCGAGCACGCGCAAGCTCGTGGTGTCCGGCGCGCAAGCGACGGTGCTGATGGCAGGCAGTGCCGACCTTGCGCGCGAGACGCAGGACCTGCGCATCGTCGTCGTGCCCGAGATCAACGCCGAGGCGGCCTCGCTCGCGGTTGCGGTGATCAATCCGGCGATCGGACTCGGCAGCTTCCTCGCACAGCTCCTGCTGCGTCAGCCGATGATGGAGGCCGGCACGCGCGAGTTTCACGTCACCGGGACGTGGGCCGATCCGGTCGTCGAGCAAGTGGCGCGTCAGCGCGGCGCTGCCGGCGATCCAGTCGAAGCGGCGCCGGGTGCATCATCGGTGGCACAGTGAGGGCAGCGACGCAAGGAGTTGGACGATGAGAATCGCGGCGGTACAGATGGTCTCCACGCCGGACGTGGCGCGCAACCTCGACGCGGCGCGGCGCCTCGTGGCGCAGGCCGCCGGCGACGGCGCCGGGCTGGTCGCACTGCCCGAGTACTTCTGCCTGCTCGGGCGCCACGAACGCGACAAACTCGCACTCTCAGAGGCTCCTGGCGACGGGCCGATTCAGAGCGCGCTCTCGCAGATGGCGCGCGACAACGGTGTCTGGCTGATCGGCGGCACGCTGCCGATGCGTATCGAGGGCGACACGGACCACGCGCGCAACGCATGCTGCGTCTATGCGCCCGACGGCGCGCTCGCGGCGCGCTACGACAAGATTCACCTGTTCTCGTTCAAGACCGGTACAGAGGATCACGACGAGTCGAGAGTTCTTGAGGCCGGCGGCGAACCCGTGGCGTTCGACGCGGCGCTGGCGGGCGACGCCGGCGCATTTCGCGTGGGCTTGAGCGTCTGCTACGACGTTCGCTTTCCCGAGCTGTACCGCGCTCTGAGTGCGGCCTCGCCCTGCGATCTGCTCTCGGTCCCGGCAGCCTTCACCTACCCGACGGGCGAGGCGCACTGGGAACTGCTGCTGCGAGCGCGGGCGGTCGAGAACCAAGCCTACGTTATCGCCCCCGCGCAAGGAGGGCGCCACGAGAACGGCCGGCGCACCTGGGGGCACACCATGATCATCGATCCGTGGGGCGATGTGCTCGGTTGCCTGCCCGAGGGCGAAGGTTTCGTGAGCGCCGAGTTCGACCGCTCGCGGATCGCCGACGTGCGGCGTCGGCTACCGGCCCTCACGCACCGGCGCGCCGATCTGACCGGCGCGCCGCGCGCTCAGTTCGTCGCGAAGCAGTAGAGGAGCCCGGCGCCGCCGGTGCTCTTGAGCGCGGCCACGCTGCAACCCTTCGACTGGTGCGACGAGTTCCACGACTTCGCCGGCACGCTGTCGTCGAGGCCGGTGCGATCGCTGTGACCGACCATCGCCGCGCCGTCGCCGTCCTTCGTCCAGTTGCCGCAGTTGGTATCGACGCCCGCACCGGCGATCCCGATGCCGCTCGGCTGCGAACCGGTCAGGATGTCGTGCATGTTGGGCGTGTCGCCACGGCCGTTGACGACGTCACCCTTCTCGGTCAGCGCAGTCTGCTTCGTCAGCTTGTTGCCGCCGTGCAGTTCGGCAACGTTGATCGCGATGACATCGCCGCGCGCGTTCTGCCAGGGCCCGCTGCCGATGCGGTCGCGCGCGTTGATCGCCGGCACGCCGTTCTCTGTCGTGCTGAGGTACGCGTGCCACGTCCGCTTGCCGGCGCCGACCGCGGAAGCAAGCGCTTGACAGTGCGCATCGGCGCCGGCGAGGCCACCGAAGTTCGCGCCCTTGCCGGGGTTCACGCTCGTCACGAAGAAAGTCATCTTTTCCTGCGGCGTGCTCGGTGCCGTCGCGCAGGCGGCGAGCAGCGCAAGCGAGGCAAGCGCGGTGATGCGGATCGGGGTCGTGAGCTTCAAGGGCATCTCCTTCAACAGGTTGTTCCGGTCCGCCAGACTAACCCATGCGCAGGGGCGCCGCAATGCGACGTTGATTCGTCTGCCGGGCAGGGCTCTCACATAGGCGCGATGCGCGGTCGCCTGATGCGACACTCGACTACAGTTCAGTCGGCGCCACCCCGCCCGTCCCGACATCCCACCAACCGTGCCAACTGCCCCGTATCCTCGCAGCGCGCGCCTCCTGCGCGCCGCCTTGTCGCTGGCGCTCGCCGTGCTGCTCGGCGCGTGCGCCACGCGGCCGCTCGTGCCGCCACTCGAGAAGGCCAACCCCGACGCGGGCTACCGCTGGGCGCGCCGCCTGGCGCTGCCGGACAACGATCCCGGCACGCTGTTCGTGCTCGCGTTCTCAGGCGGCGGCACGCGCGCCGCGGCGTTCTCCTACGGCGTGCTTGAGGAGTTGCACCGCACGCCGCTCGGCCCGGCGGGGTCGACGCGCACGATGCTCGATGAAGTGGATCTCGTGACCGGCGTCTCCGGGGGCAGCTTCACCGCGCTGTCGTTCGGGCTGTACGGCAAGGATCTGTTCGACAACTACGAACAGCAGTTCCTCAAACGCGACGTCGAGGGCGAATTGTTCCGGCGCCTGCTGATGCCGACGAACTGGCCGAGCGTCTGGTCCGACGGCTTTGGCCGCTCCGAACTCGCCGAGCAGTACTACGACGAGATCCTGTTCCACGGCGCAACCTTCGGCGACCTGATCGACAAGCCGACACCGACCGTGCTCGCGAGCGCGACCTCGATCTCTACCGGTGCCGAGTGGGTGTTCTCGCAGGCGGACTTCGACATCATCTGTTCGGACATGAGCAAGCTGCGTCTGTCGCGTGCCGCAGCTGCGTCGTCGGCAGTGCCGGTCGTCATGTCACCGGTCACGTTCGACAACCACGCCGGTCAATGCGGATACGAAAAGCCGAGCTGGCTGGCGCTGCCCCTGTCTGAAGATGCGTGGCCCGGCACCCGCCTGCAGCAGCGGGCGCGCGATGTGTCACGCTACCTCGACAGCAAGAAGCGGCCCTACATGCACCTTGTCGACGGTGGGTTGGCCGACAACCTCGGCCTGTATGCCTTCGTCGGCGACCTGCAGGAGATGGCGACGAGCCCGGTGTTCCGGGAACAGGTTACCAAGCGGGGGCTGCGGCAGATCGCGATCGTGATCGTCAACGCGCGCTCGGCGGATACGTTCGATTACGACCAGCACGAGCGCGCGCCGAATTCCTTCGAGCTCCTGATGCAGGCGGTGAGCGTACCGATCGACCGCTTTTCCTACGAGGCGATCCTGGCGCTGCAGGACATCATTCGCCAGTGGCGGCTCGAATGGCAACTCGAGTTGCGCACCGAGCAGGCTGGCGCCGCGGTACCGGTCATCGACGACGCGCCCGACATCCAGTTCACGACCATCAACGTCAGCTTCGACGCACTGCCCGATCCACTCGAACGCGAGTTCCTGCTCGCCCTGCCGACATCGTTCGTTCTGCCCGCCGATGCCGTGGACCGCTTGCGGGCGGCAGCGGGGCAGTTGCTGCGCGATTCACCGCAGTACCAAAGCTTGGTGCGCAGCTTGTCGGAGCCGCAAGACGCCAAGGCGCCGGCACACTGACGCGGCGGCGCCGGCGCGTTCGCCCGCCGCGCGCGTGGAATCAAACCTATCGCGCTCAGGCCTGTAGCGCGCGCAACTCGCGCAGCGTCACCGACAGCATCGCCGAATCGGTTGCGGGTACGGCGCGCAGTTCGGCAAGCAATTGCGCCGCTCGTTCGAGCGCGCGGCCATTCGCCTGCTGCCAGGCCGCCACGCGTTCGGCCGCGGGTGCGCCTTCGCCGGCGCTCGCGAGCGCGGCGACGGTGATCGCGCGCTGCAGGTCGGTCAGGTCATCCTGCATCGCAACCTTGGCAAGCAGGCGCCAGTGCTGGTCGCCCGGCAATGCGGCGATCTTGTCGCGCAGCCAGGGCAGCCCGAGCAGGTCCGCCACGTCGAAGTAAATTTCCGCGACCAGTTCGACCGGCTGCGCGGCGTTGCCTGCCGCCTCGGCGATGTCGAGCATGCCGTGCAGGGCATCGAAGGTGACGACGCGCAGTGCGAGATCTGGCGGCACGCCTTCGGCAACGAGGCGCGCCACTTCGGCCTCGACGCGCAAGCGCTCGCCGTCGCCCTGCAGTTCGTGCAGCCGCGCGGATAGCGCCTCGACGCCGGGCTTGAAGTATTCGATCGTCTGGGCCATGTCGTCAGCCAGCCGGCGCGAGCGAAGCAGCCAGGTCGTGCCGCGTTCGAGCTGGGCACTGGTGTGCACCAGCATGCGCGATTGCACCTCGTCGGCCACCTGGTTGTCGAGCGCCTCGATGTCGCGCCACATCGGCACCAGGCCGAAGATCTCGCGGCTCATCAGGTAGGCGCGCACGATTTCGTGCGGGCGCGCACCGGTGCTCTCGGCGAGCCGGTGCACATACGTACTGCCGACACGGTTCAACATGCTGTTGGTGACGTAGGTGGCGATGATCTCGCGCCTGAGCGGGTGGCGCGGCATCCACTGCGCGAATCGGTCCTGCAGGACCTGCGGGAAATAGCGCGCCAGCGCCGTCGCGACCCACGGATCGTCGGGCAGTGGCGAGGCGAGCAGTTCGTCGTAGATCCAGATCTTCGCGTAGGCGAGCAGCACGGAGCGCTCCGGTGTCGTCAGTCCGAGCCCCTCGGCGCGCCTTTCGGCAATCTGCTCGTCGGTCGGCAGGTACTCGATCGCACGGTTCAGGCGCCCCGCCTTCTCGAGGAACTGCATGAAACGCGCCTGAGCGTCGATCATCTGCGGCGCAATGCGCCCGGTGACGGACAGCACCTGGGTCTGGAACACGTTGTCGCGCAGCACGAGGGCGGCAACTTCGTCGGTCATCTCGGGCAGCAGCGCGTTGCGCTGCTTCTCGGTCATCTCGCCTTCGGCGATCGGCAACCCGAGCAGGATCTTGATGTTGACCTCGTGGTCCGAGGTATCGACACCGGCGGAGTTGTCGATCGCGTCGGTGTTGATGCGCCCGCCGGCGAGCGCGTATTCGATGCGCCCGAGTTGCGTGCAGCCGAGGTTGCCGCCTTCCGTGAACACTTTGCAGGAGAGTTCGTGACCATCGACGCGCAGCGCATCGTTCGCCCGGTCGCCGACCTGCGCGTGCGACTCTTCGACCGACTTCACGTAGGTTCCGATACCGCCGTTGTAGATCAGGTCGACCGGCGCCTTCAGGATCGCGTTGACGAGCTCGGTCGGCGTCAGCGCGTCGGCGGAGATGTCCAACGCCGCTTTCACCTCGGGCGTGATTGCGATCGACTTCAAGCTGCGCGCATGAATGCCGCCTCCGGCCGAGATCAGGCTCGCGTCGTAGTCCGCCCACGACGAGCGCGGCAGCTGGAACATGCGCTCGCGTTCGACGAAGCTGCGCGCTGCGTCGGGGTTCGGGTCGAGGAAGATGTGGCGGTGATCGAAAGCGGCGACCAGTCTGATGTGACGCGACAGCAGCATGCCGTTGCCGAACACGTCGCCGGACATGTCGCCGATGCCGGCGACCGTGAAGTCGGTGCTCTGCGTGTCGACGCCGATCTCGCGGAAGTGGCGCTTGACCGACTCCCACGCCCCGCGCGCGGTGATGCCCATCACCTTGTGGTCGTAGCCGACGGAGCCGCCCGAGGCGAACGCATCGCCGAGCCAGAAGCCGTATTCCTTGCTGATGCCGTTGGCGTAGTCGGAGAAGGTGGCGGTGCCCTTGTCGGCGGCAACCACCAGGTAGGGATCGTTGTCGTCGTGGCGCACCACCTGCGGTGGCGGGGCGACTTCGGTGCCGACGAGGTTGTCGGTGATGTCGAGCAGGCCGCGCAGATAGTCCTGGTAGCAGGCGACGCCTTCCTTCATGAACGCTTCACGGTCGGTTGCCGGAGGGGCCTTCTTCAGCACGAAGCCGCCCTTCGATCCCACCGGCACGATGACGGTGTTCTTCACCATCTGCGCCTTGACGAGACCGAGCACCTCGGTGCGGAAGTCCTCCGGCCGGTCCGACCAGCGCAGGCCGCCGCGCGCGACGCGTCCGCCGCGCAGGTGTACGCCTTCGAAGCGCGTCGAGTAGACGAAGATCTCGAACATCGGCTTCGGTTCGGGCAGGCCCGGCACCCGGGAAGGGTCGAACTTGAACGACACGAAGCTGCGCGGCTTGCCGGCCGCGTCGCGGCGCCAGTAGTTGGTGCGCGTCGTCGCGAGGATCAGCGCGAGGTACTGGCGCAGCACGCGGTCTTCCGAGAGGTTTTCGACGCCTTCGAGCGCGCCCTCGATCGCGGCCACCTGTTCGGCGGCGCGGGACGCGCCATCCTGCGCTGCCGGGTCGAAGCGCGCTTTGAAAAGCTCGACGAGCCGACGCGCGATCGCCGGGTGCGCCGCGATCGTCGCCCTGATGAAGGCCTGCGAAAGCGCGAAGCCGATCTGGCGCATGTATTTCGCATAGGCACGCAGCACGACGACCTCGGCCGCCGGCAGGCGTGCGAGAACGACGAGCCGGTTGAAGTCGTCATTCTCGACCTCGCCGCGCAGGATCGCGCCGAACGCCTCCTCGAACACCGGGCGCAGCGCGTCGATGTCGATGTCGGCGTCGCCGAGGCCACTCTCCAACCCGAAATCGTGAATCCAGATCGGCTTGCCGTCTTGCGGCGTGATGCGGTGCGGGTGCTCGTCGAGCACCTTGAGCCCCATGTGCTCGAGCATCGGCAGGCTGCCCGACAGCGTGAGCGGCTCGGACAGGCGCAGCAGCTTGAAGCGCAGCGAACCGGGCGGCCGCTTCGAGCGGGCGGTAGAGCGTCATCGCGACCGGCTCGGCGTCGTTCATCGCAGCCATCAGCTCGATGTCGGGCACCGCGGCGCGCGCCGCGAACTCGGAGCGATAGCCCGCCGGGAAGGCGTGACCGAAGCGACGCAGCAAGGCGTTGCCGCGCGCCTCGCCCGCCTCCTCGATCAGCGCGGCCTTCAGGTCGTCGTCCCAGCGACGGGCCGAGGCGATCAGGCGCTCCTCGATCTCGCGCACGTCGTAGTCGGGGATGTGACCGGGACGCGTACGCACCGTGATGTGGATGCGCGCAAGCACGGACTCCGACAGATGGACGTTGAATTCGGAGCTGCTGCCGTTGAACTCCTTGACGAGGATGGCCTGCCACTTCTCGCGCAATTCGGTGGTGTAGTTCTCGCGCGGCGCGTAAATCAGGCACGACAGGAAGCGCTCGAACGGGTCGCGCCGCACGAAGAGCCGAAAGCGCTGACGCTCGCCGAGGTGCAGGATGCCGGTCGCGGTGCGCAGCAGGTTCTCGTCGGTGGTCTGGAACAGTTCGTCGCGCGGATACGTCTCGATGATGTTGATCAGCGCCTTGCCCGCATGGCTGCCCGGCGCGAGGCCGGCGCGGCTGACGACGTTGGCGATCTTGCGACGCAGCAGCGGGATCTGCGCCGGGTTCGTGCTGTAAGCGGTCGAGGTAAAGAGGCCGAGGAAGCGGTCCTCGCCAACTACCGCGCCGTCCGCGCCGAAGCGCTTGACGGCGATGTAGTCGAGATAGCCCGGGCGATGCACCGTCGAGCGCGCGGTGGACTTGGTGACGACCAGCAGTTCGGGCCGGCGCGCATAGGCGCGCACCTCGGGCGGCAGCGCGGCGAAGCCCGACGCCACCAGTTTCGCCTGCGCGTCGGATGTTTCGCGCAGGATGCCGAGGCTCGAATCGGGGACGATGCGCAGCGCATCCTCACCGTCTTGCACCACCAGATCGTGCGAACGGCTGCCGAGGAAGGTGAAGTGGTTGTCGGCCAGCCACTCGAGGAAGGCACGCCCTTCTTCGAGCTCCTCGGCTGGAATCGGCGGCAGCGGCGGCGTCGACAGGCCCTCGACGATGGCCAGAGCGCGCGCGCGGATCTTCGGCCAGTCCTCGACGGCCTGGCGCACATCGCCCAGCACGCGCGCAATGTCGGCCGCGATCGCCTCGAGGCGCGAGGGCTCGGGCACGCGATCGACCTCGACGTGGATGAAGGACTCACGCACCGCGGTCTTGTCCGACCCCTCGGCGAGGCTCGCGAGCGTGCCGTCCTTGGCGCGCTTGACGGCGAGCACCGGATGAATGATGAGGTGCAGCGTCAAGCCGTGGCGGTTCACTTCCATCGTCACACTGTCGACGAGGAAAGGCATGTCGTCGTTGACGATCTCGACGATCGTGTGCGTCGATTGCCAGCCGTGCTCGGCCACCGTCGGGTTGAACGCGCGAACGCGCAGCTTGCCGGGCTCACGCCGGCGCGCGAAATTCCAGTGCGACAGCATCGCGCCGTACAGGTCGGGCAGCTCGCGCTCGTCGAGATCCTCGGGGTCGACCTGGCCGAAATACTGCCGCGCGAAGGCTTCGAGGGTGTCGAACTGATCGGCGCCGACCTTGGTTCGCAGCAGCGCGACGACCTGGTCCACACGATCCGAGCGCGGTTCGGTGTCGCCGATTGGGGTTGGCATGCTTGTCTCCCGTTAGTTTGATCACCGGTCGATCGGCTCGGCTCGTTCTCGCATGAGCGCCAGGTCCGTCGTAGGCTTTCGTCGTAATTTACTCCGGATGCCTCGCAGGTCTCATGGTTGCTCCCGCGAACATGGCCTCGAGCCCTTCTCCGCGAGCCTGACGACGAGGGCGCCACGCAACTCGGATAGGGTCCACACGATGGGCCGACGGTCCCCCAATAGGGGGCACTATCGGCCTGGGTCGAGGATGCCTACTAGTATCCGTGCGTGGGCGGGTAGCGGCGCAGGCGTCGCCTACCGAGGCAGCTGGGATCCCGCCTACGGGTCTGCCCTGCCCGATCTGGGATGGCGCGGAGAGGCGTTCTGCGACATCCCACGGCCTGCGTCAGTCGTAGGCATCCTGTACTGGAACGCTGGAAGTTGCTCACCACAGAACATACTTAGCGGCATGGTCGAGTTCTACAGCCGCGTTGACGCGAACAAGACGACCCTCGAAACGCTGAACTTCGATTCGTCGAACTTCGATGTGACGTTTCAGGTGCGGGTCACGAATCACAAGCTCGCAGGCGTGATCGGTGGGTTCGTCCTTCCGGAGGAATCGTTCATTTCCTTGACGGACACAATGCCCGGCCTGTCGCACTCCATCTTCTGGCTGGGCTTCCAGGAGAACAAGGCGCGGCTTGCCAATTGCCAGTATGGGGCTTCAATTTCGGTTGCTCGGTCGACACACCAACGAGCTCGTCCGACACACCGTTTTCTGACTCTGAAGCCAGTGCCCGAAGCCGATGACTACGTGCTGGCTTTGGCGGGACTCGGCGTGGTCGGCTTCGCGATGAATCGGCTGCACCGCACAGCGGCGTGGAGTCGCCCTGAGCGCCTGAATCGACGCTACCGGGTCGTTGCAGGCTTGGGCTTGCGAAAGCGCCACCAAGGCAGCACCCGCCGCAGCGAGAGCACTTCGCCGCAGTCGCTCGACTCGTAGCCCGGCAAGGCGTCGAGTTGGGCCCGCCACTCGGCGCTCCGCAGCAACTGGAGCAGCGCTTGGACTGGCGGCTGCGCCAGCGCATGCTGCAATGTGACGAGAAAGTAGTGCTCCTGTGCCAGCGGCACGAAGCCCATGCCGCGCGCGCGCGCCGCGGCCTCGATGCCGAGCGCTGCATCGGCGCTCCCGCTGGCCACCGCCTCGGCCGCTGATCGGTGTGAAGGCTCCGTGCGATCGAAGCCGGCGATGTACTCTGGGTTGATTTTCTGCGCCGCCAGCAGTTCGTCGAGCACGACACGCGTGCCGGTCCCCCGCGCACGGTTCGCGAACCGGATGCCGTGGCGGCAAAGATCAGCGAGCATCGTGATCGCCAGCGGGTTCCCCGGCGCGACGATCAACCCTTGAGTGCGCCGCGCAAAGCTGACGAGCTTGTGGCGCCCGGGCTTGAGCATCGGCCGATAGACGCGCGCGGTGGGCGAGCGCAGCGGTGAATCCACGAGGGCATGAAAGCCCGCCATCAGGCAGCGCCCATCGTTGAGCGCGGCGAGCGCGTCGACGCTGCCTGCAAATCCGATGTCCAGATGCAGCCTGTGTTGCGACTGCGCGAGCGTGCGCAGCAGCGGCAGCGCATCGTCGTGGCTGGCGATGATCGGGATCACACCCGCGCCGTCGTCGAAGGCGATCGCGAAGGCCTGCTCCAGCTCGCTGCGCAGGGCCTCGATCTGCGGCGCAAGGCGGGCCCGTGCTCGACGCTCGGCCCACAGCAGCTTCTCCCCGAATGGAGACAGCACCGCGGGCCGGCCCTTGTTCCAGACGACGAGCGTCTGACCGAGCTCCTGCTCCCAGCGCTTCAGTTCGCCCCAGCCGTGGCGATAGGACAGCCCCAACTGGCGCACCGCGCCATTGATCGACCCGGTGTCGTGCACCGCGGCGAGCAACGCAAGCAAAGGATGGTGCAGATCGCGCTGCTGCTGTTCTCGGCCCGCAAGGCTGTAGGTCAGGTTCACTCTATGCATGGCTGTTCATATAGGCGGGGGCGCGGGCGCCGCTGAAAATGGCTCGAGCATGAGCCTAACCCGATGAGCGCCTTCGCCGAGAGCTTCCACACCGCTGGCCGACTGATTCTTCAAGCTGACCCCGTTCTGGTCAAAACCATTGCGCTTTCGCTTTCGGTCAGCGCGAGCGCGACGCTGATTGCCGCCGGCCTGGGCCTTGCGTTCGGCGCCTGGATGGCGGTGGCGCACTTCCCGGGACACAGGCAGCTGACGCTGCTGCTCAACACGATGCTCGCACTGCCTGCGGTCGTCGTCGGCCTCGTCGTCTACCTGCTGTTGTCGCGCAGCGGTCCACTCGGCGCCTGGGGCATTCTGTTCACCCCGACGGCGATGGTGATCGCGCAGACTTTCCTCGTCTTGCCGATCATCGCCGCGCTGACGCGCCAACTCGTCGCGGACGCGCTGCGTGATGGCGGAGACCAGTTGCTTTCGATGGGCGCGAGCCCCCTGACATGCGCCCTGCTGATGCTCGTGCACAGCCGCTGGGCGGTGCTGACAGTGCTGATCGCCGCCTTCGGTCGGGCGATCTCCGAGGTCGGTGCGGTGATGATCGTCGGCGGCAACATCGACGGCTTCACGCGCGTGATGACGACCGCGATCGCGCTGGAGACGAGCAAGGGCGACCTCCCGCTCGCGATGGCGCTTGGCATCGTGCTGTTGCTCGTCGTCGCCACCATCAACGCGCTGATCGGCCTCGCGCGGCGCGGCGGCCAGGGTTCCGCATTGGCAGGCGTGCGATGAGCCTGATCTCGCTCGACGACGTCTCCGTGCGCTTCGGCAGTGTGCAGGCGCTCGATCACGTCACGATGCAAGTCGACCGTGGCGAATTCGTCGCCCTCGTCGGCGCGAACGGCTCGGGAAAGACGACGCTACTGCGCACGCTTCACGGCCTGTTGCGCCACGATGGCAAACGTGGCGTCGACCCCGCGGCCGGGTGCCAGGCGATGGTTTTCCAGCGTCCGTTCGTCATCCATCTGTCGGTGCGGAACAGCTTGCATCTCGCGCTTTGGCTCGCCGACGTTCCGCGCGCGCAGTGGGACGACCGTGCCGCGGACGCGTTGCGCCGTGTCGGCCTGCAGGGCCTGGAGCAGAGACCGGCGCGCGCGCTCTCGGGCGGCCAGCAACAGCGCCTCGCGCTCGCCCGCGCCTGGGCCGTACAGCCGCAACTGCTGTTCCTCGACGAGCCGACAGCCAGCCTGGACCCGACGGCGAAGAACGAGGTCGAGGCCGTGCTCGCCGGGTTCGCCGCCACCGGCATGACGCTCGTGATGAGCACCCACAACCTCGGCCAGGCCAAGCGCCTTGCGAGCCGCGTGATCTACCTCGAGGCCGGCGCGGTCCACGCGGACCTGCCGACAAACGAGTTCTTCAACGGCCGGTTGCAAGGCCGCGCACAACAGTTCCTCAAAGGAGAAATGGCATGACCACTCGATTCAAACTCAAGGCGCCTCCCATGCACGGGCGCCGTGCGGCGCTCGCCCTCGCGCTTGCCGCTGCATCGCTGCTGCCCTTCGCGGCGTGCGCGCAGGACAAGACGATCGTCATGTCCTCGACGACGAGCACCGAGCAGTCCGGCCTCTTCGGGCACCTGCTTCCGGCGTTCAAGAAGGCGACCGGCATCGACGTGCGCGTCGTCGCCCAGGGCACGGGCCAGGCGCTCGACATGGGCCGCCGCGGCGATGCCGACGTGCTCTTCGTGCACGACAAAGCGGCCGAGGAAAAGTTCATCGCCGAGGGCTGGGGCCTGCCGCGGCGCGACGTGATGTACAACGACTTCATCATCGTCGGCCCGAAATCCGACCCCGCTGGGGCCAAGGGCAATGACGTCGTCGAAGCCATGAAGAAGCTTGCCGCGTCCAACGCGCAGTTCATCTCCCGCGGCGACCGCAGCGGCACGCACTCCGCCGAACTGCGCTTCTGGAAGGCTGCCGGTATCGACGCACCACAGGACAAGGTACCCGGCTACAAGTCCTGCGGCTGCGGCATGGGCCCGGCGCTCAACATCGCCTCGTCGAGCGGCGCCTATGTGCTGTCTGACCGCGGTACCTGGCTGTCGTTCAAGAACCGCGGCGACCTCATGATCCTCGTCGAAGGCGACAGGCGCCTGTTCAACCAGTACGGCGTGATCGTCGTGAACCCGGCGAAGCATCCGCACGTGAAAAAGGATCTCGCGCAGGCGTTCGCGGACTGGGTCGTCTCCCCCGCCGGGCAGGCGACGATCGCCGACTACAGGATCGACGGCCAGCAGCTGTTCTTCCCGAACGCCAAGCCGCAGTGATGCGCGCCGTCTCGCCCTCGCTGGCCAGGGGGTGAACGACAGCAGTCGTCGCGCGGCAGTTCGAGGTTGGGCCGGAAGGAGGCGCATCGCGTTCGCGCTACCCTTGCCTCTTTACCGCAGTCATTCAATGTCCGGTTCAAGCGCCGAATCTGCCACGCACGCCAGTCGAACGGGCCTGCTCTGGGGTTTGCTCGCGGCTTCGATATGGGCCAGCTACTCGGTGCTCGCACGTCTGGGCGTAAAGGCCGGCTTGAGTCCGGCCGACCTGACGTTGCTGCGCTTCCTGCCTGGTGCGTTGTTGATGGCGCCGTTCATGTGGCGCTGGGGCTGGCGCGACCTGGCGGGCATCGGCTGGAGACGTGGCCTCGCCCTCGCGCTGCTTGCCGGGCCGGGCTTCAGCCTGCTGTTCATGACCGGCTTTTCGCTCGCGCCGCTGGCGCACGGTGCGGTGATCGCGCCGGCCTGCCAGATGCTCGCCGGCCTCGTCCTGTCGGCCTGGCTCGTGAACCAGCCGATGACGCGCGAATCGGTGGCAGGCGCCGGCTTTGTGCTGCTCGGCCTCGTATTCATGGGCGGCGACAGTCTGCTGCACGGCGAGGGCGGGCTGACGCTGGTCGGGGACGCGCTGTTCGCCGCGGCTGGATTTTGCTGGGGGCTTTTCGGCGCGCTCTCGCGGCGCTGGCACGTCGATCCGCTGCGCGTCACGGGCGTCGTCGCGGTGCTGTCCTTCGTGCTCTTCGCACCGGGCTATTTCGCTGTAGCCGATCTCGGACGACTTGCGGGTGCAGGTGCGGGCATGCTGGCGATGCAGTTGCTGGCGCAGGGCGTCGGTGCCGGGCTGGTGGCGATGCTTGCGTTCAGCCGCGCCGCGGCGCTGCTCGGCTCGGGGCGTGCCGGCTTCTTCGGCGCGCTGGTGCCGGGAGCCGCGTCGCTGCTCGCAATTCCTGTCCTCGGCGAGGTGCCGACGATGCTGCAAGTGGCAGGCATCGTAGCTGTCGTCGCCGGCCTGCTGATCGCGTTCGGCGCGGTGCGCTATCTGATCGTGCGGCTCGAGGCGGGCGCATAGGCAGACCGCGCTCCCATGCGCCTCAGGCCGTCCTGTGCCTGGGCCCGACCCGGATCACACCAGCTTGCAGGCCTCGTCGAAGTCCAGGCGCGGATTGCGCGGGAAGACCTTCGTCGGGTCGCCATAGCCGAGGTTGCAGATGAAGTTGCTCTTGATGTGGCTGTCGGAGAAGAACTCCTGCGAGAACGCGTCCGGCGCCGGCTGACCGCCGGGAAAGAACTCGTGATCGACCTTCTTCTGGTCGAACCCCGACATCGGCCCGCAGTCGAGCCCGAGGCTTCGCGCGGCAAGCATCAGATAGGCGCCCTGCAGAGAGCTGTTGCGCCGCGCCGTGACCTCGGCGAGCTCGGGTGTGTTGGCAAACCAAGAGCGCGCATCGGCTTGCGGAAAGAGCCTGGGGAGTTGGTCGTAGAAGCGCGCGTCGTAGCCGATGATCACCGTCACCGGTGCAGCCATCGTCTTCTCGACATTGCCCGGGGAGAGCGCCGGCTTGAGGCGCTGCTTACCCTCCGGCGTGCGCACGAACACGAATCGCGCCGGGGAGCTGTTGGCGCTCGTCGCACCCCATTTCGCCAGGTCGTAGATCTGGCGCAGCAGTTCGTCGCTGACTGGCTGCGGGAGCCATGCGTTGTGCGTGCGCGCCTCGCGAAAGAGAAGATCGAGCGCTTTGTCGTCGAGCGGCGTGTTCATCCATTTCTCCTGATGAGGGGTTGTGAATCGCGCTGTCTTGAGACGCCGATTGGTCAGGACGGCGAGGCGAGTGCAGCACGTACCGCCTCGATGCGCTTGCGGTTCACGCCCCAGTCCCCTTTGCCGACACGCGACGCCGAACGCACCTGAACGACTTGCGCGGCCGGGTCGTACCAGAACTCCGTGTCGTCGACGAACTTCATCAAGGGCGTGGTGAACTGCGCGTACAAGTAGTCGGGCTTGCTCTCAATGATTTTCGCCCCAGGCATCTGGGCCACGATCGCCTTGATCCTGGCGATCGTTGCCGGGCCGTCGCCGCGCAGCACGAGGGGAGCGATTTCGGCGTACTGTCGCTGCGGATGATCTGGGTACAGCGCGGCCTGGCTCGTTACGCTGTTGTCGGTGGCGGAAGGGGGCTTCAAGCGGCCGTCGCGCACGCCTAGGTCGCCGGGCGGCGTCCCCTGCAGCAGGCCCGCCTGCCCGGCGCCGATCGCGCCGACGATCAGCACGAGCAGCGAAATCGCAATCCACTTGAGCATCGGCTTCACGCACGCCCCCTTGTTGCAATGCACCGGGGCCATTCTGCGCCGTGCCTGCGCGCGGCGCAGGATCGCGTGCCGCGTGCTGGGCAACCCCTAGGACCATGGGCGCCGCCCCATTGCGCTTGTCGACCACCTGCCGATAGGCTTGGCGCCCGATCGACAAGCGCACGGCCACGCTGCCGCGCAAGCGCCATGTCCGAAGCCCAACGCAAGCAGAACGCAAAGATCTTCCTCGACTGGGTCATCGAGATCCAGATGAATTCGCAACCTCTGCTGCCGGCTCTCGGCGGCGGGCTGGTGCGAAACGGCGCGCTCGTGTACTCCGGCATCCGCGGCGTCCGCAAGCGCGGCAATGCCTCCGCCGCCACGATCGATGACCGCTTCCAGCTCGGCTCCATCACCAAGCCGATCACCGGCTTCCTGCTCGCGGTGATGAAAGGCAAGGGCCAGATCGACTGGGCGCGCACGATCGGCGAGACCTGGCCGGACCTGATCGATGCCCTGCCCGCTGCGCTCGGCAATGTCGATGGCCGCGACGCGTGGGTGGCGCACTACCGCGACACGACGATCGTGGACCTGATGACGCACAGCTCGGGCTTCGACTACATGCCCGCGACCGAGACCGACGCCAAGCTCGCGGTGGCGAACGCGGTGGCCAACGCTTCGCTTCCGGCGAAGCGCAAGATCTACACGCGGCTCGCGCTGCTCGACAGGCCCTATCACGGCTGGTCGTCGATGCAAGGCGCGCCGCCGGTGAAGTACAGCGGCGGCTGCATCGTCGCCGCCGGCATGGCCGAACAGAAGATGGGCTCGAGCTGGGAGGCGCTGGTCGCGCAGGTCGTTTTCCAGCCGCTCGGCATCACGCACTGGTCGCTCGCCAACGCGTCGTCCAAGACCCAGGTGACGGACCTGTGGCAGCACCAGATACAGAACGGAAATGTGGTCGCGAAGGCGATCCCCAACGAGTCGCAGATCGGCTACACGCACGGACCGGCCGGCGCGGTGAGTCTGTCGATCGGCGATTGGGCCAAGTGGGCCAAGGCGCTGCTCGCAACCGCTGATACGTCGCTCATCAGCAAGGCGGTGCTCGACGAGTACTTCGGCCTGCCGAGCGCCGACTACGACTGCACGCGCGGCGGCTGGTTCGGCAGCAACGGGCGCTTCGGGCACGACGGTTGCAACATGTGGAACTACGCGACCATGACGGTGGACCGCGGCAAGCAGATGTCCGTGCTCGCGGCGACCAACATCTACACCGACCTCGCGTCGCAGGCGACGGCCGCACTCGCGGGCGAGATGGAAGGCGTTTCCGACGCCTGGCCCGCGATGGAGCACCTGCACGAAGCGTTGACGATCGGCGAGGCGAGCATGGCCGCGTCGAGCGTGTGGGACAACACCGGCAACTACCACCCCACGCTGATGCTCGACAGCTGGTTTCGCACGCGTTGGGCGTCGGCGAGCAACACGCCGACCATCACGGCGACCTTGCAGACCGAGGGCTGGCTCAAGGGCATCGCGCTCTGCCAGGTCTACGAAGCGCGCATTGCCACCTTCGAGCTCGAGATCAGCTCATCGGGCAGCGTCGAGCCGATCGTGTTGAAGGGCTCGGCGCTGACCGCCCTCACGCAGCGCGAAGGTCTCGTCATCAAGGTGCTGTTCGCGGCGCCGATGCTGGTCAAGAAACTCGTGCTGCGCGTGAAGAACGCCAGCGGGCCGCCAACCGTCAGCCGCATGATGCTGATGGCCTACAACGCCACTGCAGCGCAATCCTTCGACATCGCCAACGATGGCCGGCTCTGGATCACCGACGCGAGCAGGCATGTGCGCACCGCGAGCGCCGCGATCGGCACCGGCGTCAACCTGCTGAACATCGACCCGGGCGGTTCGGCCAAGCTGGTGCGCAAGGCGGGCGGCAAGCCCTGGCTGATCGGAGACGACTACAAGCTCTGGCGCGGCGAGCCGAACGGCTGGTTCGCCGTCAGCGGCAGCCCGTTGCTCAAGCGCATCGCGGTGGACCTTCAGTCGGACGCCGTGTGGGCGATCGACAACGCGAACCGCGTGCGCCTGGCGACGCGCGGCTGGACGCAGCCTCCCGGCAACGGCGCAGGCAAGGACATCTGCGTCGACAAAGGCACGGCCTGGATTGTCGGCATGGACGACGCGGCCTACGTCAGCACGAGCGCCGGGTGGGCAAAGTTGTCCGGCGCCGGCCAGGCGCTCAAACGCATCGCCGTCGATCGCGCGAGCCACACGCTATGGGCGCTGGCGACCGATGGGCGGATCCTCACGCGCGGCGCGCGCGGCACCCGCTGGACCGAACACCCCGGCGGCGGCCGCGGCAAGGAGATCGCCGTCTTCGCCGGCACGCCTTACGTGATCGGCCTGGACGACGGCATCTGGAAGAGCGCAGGCAGCGAATGGCTGGAAGCGATTGACGGTGATTCAACCGCGCGGTTGAGGGGCGCTGGCGGTGCGAACGGATTTCGATCCTCACCGCACCGAGTCACCCGAGTTGGCCGGCTCGGTTGGCGACGTAGCGGCCTCCATCAAGGCGACGATCTTGCGCACTTCGCGATGCATCTGCTGCGCAATGGCCTCCCGACGCTCGGGCGGCAGGCGACCAGAGATCGCCGCGACGCTGATCGCCGCGACCGGATTGTTCGGCGGGAATGCAACACCCATCGACGCAGTGCCGGGCGTGACCGCGCTGTCCAGAAAGCTGTACGAGCGTGTCCGGCCTTCAGCGATTGCGTCGTACAGAAAGTCGGCTGTGAACGTTGCGAACTTCTGGTAGCGGTGAGCATTCGCCTCAACCACTGCCTGGGCCTCTGACGGCGGCAGCGCACAAAGAATTGCCAATCCGCCTGCGCCCACACCCAGTGGTCTTCGGATGCCGATGTCGAGCGAAAGTGACTTGATAGGGAAATCGCCGAGCGCGCGGTTGGCGCAAACCGCTTCCAGGCCACTGCGCTCGCTCAGGTAGACCGTGTCCTGCGTGAAATCCGCCAAGCGGTGCAGTGGCCCATCGCACATTTCGGCGAGACGGTAGCGCGGGCGCGCGAGCAAGCCGAACTCATGCAGAAGAGGCCCGAGGAAGTACTTCCTGGTGTGCGGGTCGCGGTAGACCATGCCTTCGAGTTCCAGGCGGCGCAGCATGCGAATGCAAGTCGCTTCCGCCAGCCCCGAGGTCGCCACGACCTCGCCGACCCGCATGCCCCGGCGGCCGCGCGAGGCGATCACGCGCAGCACATCAATCACGCGTTCGATGCTTTGGGTGCCCGAGTGAGACCCTCCACTTTGTGGAGATGACTCTACGTTTGCCGCATTGTTTTGGGCTTTTTTACTCATAGATGCGGACGATATCAACTTCACATAGTGGAGCTTGTGGGTGTTTACCCTATGAGGTCGACTGCTCACCCTCCCTAACATGCCCCAAGAGGCAGAAAGCGCGAATGAAGACATTCAAAGTGGGTTCGTATCACGTGACGCGCATCGAAGAGATGCTGACGCCGGGATTCAAACCCGAGTTCCTGTTCCCCGACTTCTCGCCCGAAATCTTCGACGAGCATGAGGTGCTGTCGGGGCCGCGCTTCTGGGACGAGCCGAGCCAGAAGGTCATGTCCAGCATGCACTCGTGGATGATTCGCGACGACAAGCACACGATCCTGGTCGACACCGGATGTGGCAACGACAAGACGCGCGCGCTGCCGCTGTTCGAGCGCTTCCACCAACTGCATCTGCCGTATCTGGATCGACTGACCGAGTCCGGTGTCCAACCCGAAGACGTGACGCTCGTGATCTGCACTCACCTGCACATCGATCACGTGGGCTGGAACACAAGGCTCGTCGACGGCAAATGGGTGCCGACCTTCCCCAACGCCAAGTACATCTTCTCGCGCCGCGAGTTCGAGCACTGGCAGTCACCAACAGGCGGGCACGTCACGATGCCCGAGAACATCGCCGTCATCGAGGACAGCGTGGTACCCGTCATCGAGGCTGGCCAAGTCGAGTTCATCGACGACGGCTCCAAGATCATCGAAGGCCTGTTCTTCCATGATGCGATCGGCCACACGGCCGGTCACGGCATGCTGAAGCTCGAGTCCGGCAGCGATGCTGCGATCTTTCCCGGTGATTCGCTGCATCAACCGATGCAAGTGTTTCGCCCCGACTGGAACAGCCGGTTCTGCGAGCAGTCGGCGCAGGCGCGCGCGACCCGGCGTTCGATCCTGGAGTACTGCCACGATCGCAATGCCCTGCTGCTCCCGGCGCATTTCGGTGCGCCGCACGGCGGGTACGTCAAGCGCCATGCCCGCGGCTACGACTTCAGGCCCGCGGACGACCTCGTGGTGGCCGGCTGAGGCCTGCCAGCAAACACTTCTTGAGCGCTTGACTCCGACGACTTCATGCAAACCGATTCCTTTTTGTCCGAACTGCGCGACGCCGTCGGCCCCGCGCAGGTGCTGGCCGACAGCGCCACCTGCAACTACTACGCGAATGACATCTTCTGGCAGCCGGGCATCCCGCCGCTTTGCGTGGTGCTGCCGGAGACGCCGGAGCAGGCCGTGGCCGCCGTCAAGGCCGCGGCGGCGCACGGCATTGCGATCGTGCCGCGCGGCGGCGGCATGTCCTACACCAAGGGCTACCTCCCGGAGAGCGCTCGGTCGATCGTGATCGACACGCGCAGGCTGAGCAAGGTGCTCGAAGTGAACGTGGCCGATCGCTACATCACGGTCGAGGCCGGGTGCACCTGGGCGCGCGTGCACGAAGTCCTGAAGACAACCGGCATGAACACCGGCTACTGGGGCCCCCTTTCGGGTATCAACGCCACTGTGGGAGGCGCCCTGTCGCAGAACAGCGCCTTCTTCGGTTCGACGTTGCACGGCACCGTCGCCGCCAGCGTTCTGGGAGTGACGGTGCTGCTCGCCAGCGGCGAGGTGGTCACGACAGGCTCCGGCGGGCGCGTGGGCACGAAGCCCTTCACACGCTACGCCGGTCCGGACATGACAGGCCTCTTCCTTGGCGACACCGGTGCCTTCGGCCTCAAGCTTGCCGCTACGCTCAAGCTCGAGGCAGCGCCGCAGCACTTGGACTATCTCGGCTTCGGCTTCGAAGACATGACGTCGATGGCGCTGGCCCAGGTGGAAATGAGCGCCGTGCAGGCGATCTCGGAAGGTTTCGGCATCGACCGCGCCAAGGCGCTGAACTCGGCCAGCGTGAACAAGCTGTCGGACGGGGTGAAGATCCTGAGCAGCGTCGCGCGCTCGTCGAAGGGTCTGCTGCAAGGCATCAAGGATGCTGTTGGCGTAGCGGCCACCGGCGCAAATTACCTGGCAGACCACGAGTGCTCGCTTCACTTGGTCGTCGAGGGCAAAAGTGCCGACGCCCTGGCGGTGAACCTGTCGGCACTGCGCACGATCGGCAACAAATACGGCGTCGAGATCGAGAACGCGGCGGCGCGCGTGATGCGCTCACGCCCCTTCAATCCGGTGCGTGGCATGTTGGGGGCGGACGGCCAGCGTTGGGTGCCCATCCATGCGGTGTTCCCGCTGAGCGAGGCAGCCCGCGTGGTCAAGGCGAGCGCCGCCTATTTCGAGAGTCAGGCCGCGATGATGAAACAGCACGGCATCATCCTGTCGCATCTCACGATGACCGTCGGCAACGAGTTCTTTCTGGAACCGGCCTTCTACTGGCAGGACGAGATCACGCCGCTGCATCGCAAGAGCCTGGGTGACGACGTCGTCGGCCCATGGCTCGATCGTCCCGCGAACCTGCCGGCGCGCGAGGCCGTGATCGCGCTGCGCAAGGGCGTGCAACAAGTCTACTCTGGATCTGGGCGGGGTGAACTGGCAGATCGGCCGCGACTATCCGCTGCAGCAGGTGATGCAGCCCGACACATGGAACATGCTGACGGCGATCAAGGCCGCGCTGGATCCGACAGGCCGCATGAACCCGGGCTCGCTTGGCCTGCGCAGCGCGGCAAACGCCTGAACGAACATCCTCGAACAGGAGAACCCCTTGGGCTTCACGATCACCGAAAAGATACTCGCGCGCGTCTCGGGCCTGCAATCCGTCAAGGCCGGCGACGAAATCATGGCCAAGCCCGACTTCGTGCTGGCCTACGACTTCCCAGGCTATACCGATGTGATCTTCAGGCAGTTGAAGAACGACTTCGGCATCACCAAGATGCCCGAGCCGGAGCGGTTCGGCATCTTCATCGACCACATGGTCCCGGCCGTCAGTCCGGCGGAGGAAGAACTGCACAAGGGCACGCGCGAGTGGACCGCCATCAACGACGTGAAACTCTACGAGCGCAAGGGCATCGGGCACCAGGTGTCGTCCGAAGTGGGCTATGCAACACCGGGCGCCTTCGCCGTCCATTTCGACGGGCATGTCAGTCAGCTCGGCACCTTTGGAACCCTGGCCATCGGCCTGCGTCGCAATGTGCTCGAAGCCTTCGCCATGGAAAAGGTGTCGATCCGCGTGCCGCAGACCACAAGGGTCGACCTGGTGGGCCAGTTGCAGCCCGGGGTCATGGCGCGCGACGTGTTTCATCACCTCGTGCGGGTGCTGGGGTCGGCGTCCTGCCGCTTCCAGGTGCTGGAGATCGGCGGGCCCGCCGTCGCCGAGATGTCCAACGACGCGCTGCAGACCATCACCGGTCTGGCAATGTTCACCGGCGCGGTGACGGCCATCGTCAACCCCGACGCCAAACGACTCGCCTATGCACTGCCCCGGGCGCGCAAGCAGATCGAGCCGGTCTACAGTGACGAAGACGCGGTCTACGCCGCTCGCCACACCATCGAATTGTCGACGCTCGAGCCGATCATCGTGATCCCGCCTAGCCCGGCCAACACGCGCGATCTCAAGGACTACCTGGACCTGCCCGTGCAGACCGGCTACCTCGGCTCCTGCGCCTCGGGCCGCATCGAGGATCTGCGCGCCGCGGCGAATGTGCTGCGCGGGCGGACGGTCTCCCCCGACTTCGCATTGCACGTCGTGCCGACCAGCCAGGAGATCATGGTGGCCGCCGCGAAGGAAGGACTGATCGAGGTTCTCGCCGCCGCCGGCGCCTTCGTCTCCTCCCCTTCGTGTGACTATTGCTTCGGCCGGATCGCCACGATGGCACCCGGCCAGCGCGCGGTATCGACCGGCACGCTCAACGTGCGCGGTCGCATGGGCAGCCCCGACTCCGAGATCTACCTGTGCAACGCCGCGGTGATCGCGGCCTCTGCGATCGAGGGCAGGATCACCGATCCGCGCCCGTACCTTCAGGCCTGAAGGAGCGACCATGGCACTGAAGAATCTGCGCGGCCGCGTGGCCTTCAAGTTCACCGAGATCGATTTCGACGTGGATCAGATCGTCGGCGTCAAGAACATCAAGACCACCAACATCGATGACCTGTGCAAGGCCGCGATGCAGGAATACGACCCCGACTTCGCCGGCGCGGTGCGGCCGGGAGATCTGCTGGTGGGCAATCACAACTTCGGCTACGGACATCCGCACTATCCGCCGATGAAGGCGATGCGCCACATGGGGATTGCCGGCGTGATCGCCGAATCGTTCTCACCCGGCTACTGGCGCGGCGAGATCAGCATGGGGTTCCCGCAAGTCTCCTGTCCCGGCATCCTGGCGTTTGTCGAACGTTGGGACGAGATCGAAGTGGACTGGGTCGGCCAGTGCGTACGCAACCTGACCCAGGGGACGGCCATTGCCTTCGATCCGCTCCCGAGAGCCGATCTGGAAATGATCGAGGCCGGCGGTCTCGAAACCTACTTGAAACAGCGATTCCTGAGTGTCAACAACGAGAGGGCCATTCGCGATGTTCAACCTTAAGCAACTGATTCAATCCAAGAAGACCGTCTGGGCGGCCGGCGCGTTCGATGCGCTCAGCGCGCGCCTGATCCAGGAGGCGGGATTCGACGCCCTGCTCACGTCGGGCTACGGGATCTCGTCGTCCTTCCTGGGCGAGCCGGACACCGAGTTCTACACGATGAGCGAGAACCTTTCGGTGGTGCGCAACATTTGCAACGCCGTGTCGATTGCGGTGGTCGCCGATATCGACACCGGCTACGGCAATGCCGTCAGCGCGATGCGCACGATGCGAGAGTTCGAGAACGCCGGCGTGTCCGCGGTGATCGTGGAAGATCAGGTATCTCCGAAGCGCTGCCCCTGCTCGTCCAGCCAGATCGACATCGTCCCGATGGAAGAGCATGTCGGCAAGATCCGCGCGATGGTCGCGGCGCGCAAGAACCCCGACCTGTTGATCATTGCCCGCACGGACGCGGTGGACGGCGCCGAAGCGATCCGCCGCGGCCGCGCTTACGTGGCCGCGGGCGCGGACATCATCCAGCCGATCTCCAGGTGCTTCAAGGATTTCGCGGGCCTGCAGGCCATGCGCGAAGGTTGCGGCGTCCCGCTGTCGCTGCAACTCCTGGCCTGGCTGGAAACCGACCTCGACCGCAAGCAGATCGAGCAGGTAGCGGCCCTGGCCACTTATCCGCTGGTCGCGCTGATGAGCGCAACCCAGGCCATGCGCACCAATCTTCACGCACTCGCCGAGGCCAAGTCGTCCAAGCAGTTACCGTTGGCAGTCACCGGTCTGCACGACTTCAACGACTTCATCGGCTTCCCGCGCGTTGACGCCCTGCAGAAGAAGTTCATGAGCGGCACGCCGGCCTGAAGCTCGCGATCGCATATTCGAGACAACATAACCTCAACAAAGGAGCAAGCGATGAAGAACTGGCAGAAGCGAAACGGGTTCTGGGTGAGCGCGGCACTGACCGCGCTCGTCATGCATTGCGCACCGGCGGCCGCACAAGGGCTGGCGCCGGGCGAGTACAAGGTTGGCTTCATCACCGAGAACACGGGGGCCATTGCCTCGGCCGGCAAGTCGTTCTGGAACGGCGCGCAACTCGCGGCCGAGGAGGTCAAGGCTTCCAAGTACCTCGGCGGCGCATCGATCGCGCTCGACCCCAAGGAAAGCGGGAGCGACGCGGCGCGCGCCATTCAGGCGATGAACCAGTTCATCGCTGACAACTCGATCATTGCGACGAGCTGCTGCATCCTGTCGGGCGTTGCAGGCTCGCTCAAGCCGATCGTGACGGGGGCCAAGATTCCGCTCGTGATCTACGGGGCCACCGCTGCGGGCTTGCCGCAGCCGCCGTGGATCTACAGCATGACGGTGTTGCCCGGTCCGAAGGACACGGCCACCGCGGTCAAGGTCGTCGACGCGATCAAGCCGAAGACGGCCGCCTACATCCTGGCCGCCGACAACGACGCCTTCAAGGGCCGCATGACCGCGACGCAGAAGGTGCTGGAAGGCAAGGGAGTGACCACGGCCGGCGTCGTCAGCGTGCTCACCAAGGATACGGACTTCACGGCTGCGGCGACTCAGGCCATGGGCCTCAAGCCCGACGTGATCCTGATCTACACGACGCAACAGGCGGCCGCCGGCGCGATCAGCGCGCTGCGCGATCGTGGCTACAAGCAGACCATCGTCGGCAACGACGTGCTGTCCCCGGCCACGATATTCCAGAAGATGGGCCCAACCGTCGTCGGCGTGCCGTTCCCGGTGAGCTTCTCTGCCGCCATGGCCGAGACGCCCGAAGCGAAGGCGTTCGTCAGTGCCTACGAGGCGAAGTTCAAGTCCGAGCCCGACATCTACTCCGCCCAGGGCTATCAGGTGGTCTGGTTCATCGCCCAGGGGCTCAAGTCCATCAACGGTGCGCCGACCCGCGAATCGCTGGCCGCCGCGCTTGCGAAGGTGACGAAGATCGACCATCAGGTCTACGGTGGCGAGGAGATGAAGGACGGGCAGGCCGAGACCGCCGGCACCCTGGTTGTGAACTGGACGGCCGACGGCAAGGTCGCGCCATGGACGCCGGGCAAGTAATCCGGCCAACCCGATGGAACTGTTCCTTGAGCAGCTGATCAACGGGCTCGCGCTCGGCTCGCTGTACGCCTTGTTCGGCCTCGGATTCGGCATCGTCTTCTCGACGCTTGGGATCCTGAACGCCGCTCACGGCACTTACGCGAGCTGGGCTGCGATCATCGCGTTGGCGGCGGTGGAGCGCCTGAACCTGCCGTTCATCCCTGCACTGGTGGCCGGGATCTTCGGTGGCGGACTGCTCGCGGTAGTGGTCGACCAGATTGCATTCCAGCCACTGCGACGCCGTGGGGGAGGCGGCATGATCAGTGCGCTGATCACCAGCATCGCAGCCTGGATCATTCTCGACAGCCTGGCGGGCACCGCCACCGGCCACGAGAGCCTGAGCTTTCCGCGAGGCAGCTATCCGGGCACCATGTTCCATCTGGGCTCGATCCCTCTGCCCGCGATGCAGATCATCACGGTCGTATCCATGCTGGCCGTGACGGTCAGCCTGCACATGCTGATCCGCCGCAGCCGCTTCGGCGCGGCGATGCGGGCGGTGGGCTGGAATCAAACCGCCGCGTCCTTGGGCGGCGTCAACCCGCGGCATGTTGTGGTGATCACGGCCTTCCTCGCGGGGGCGACCTCCGGTTTCGCTGGTGTGCTGGGAGGCATCAGCACCCAGAATGTTTCCTTCTCGTTGGGTGAGGGTCTGATGCTCAAAGGCTTCGCGGCCGTGGTGGTGGGGGGCTACGACGATGTGCGCGGTACGGCGGTCGCGGGGGTCGCGCTCGGCGTGCTCGAGGTCATGACGGCGCAGTATCTGTCTTCGGGCCTGCGCGACGGCATCACCTACGCACTGCTGCTGGGATTTCTGCTGTGGCGCCCGCGCGGCCTGTTCGGCAGCGCCAGCTTTTCGCGGGCCTGAACCATGCAGGCCATCATCGACTTCTGGTCCGCCTATCGCAGCACGCTCACCTTCGCGATGGTCAATGCCTTCTTCGCGCTGAGCACGTATGCCGTGCTGTCGGTGGGCATTCTCAGCTTTGCCACGGTGACCTTCGCCGCGTTCGGTGGCTTCCTCGGCGCGCGTCTGGTGCTGCAAACGGGCATCGATCCCATGCTTGCGCTGCCGGCAGCAGCGGCCGCCGGGACCGTGCTGTCCTATGTCATCGCCCTGATCTTCCTGCGGCTCGAAAGCCACTGGATGGCGTTGGCGAGCCTCGCGCTGATCCTGATCACACGCGTCGTGGTGATCAACCTGCCGACGGTCACCGGTGGCGTCAACGGGCTGAGCGTGCCGGTCACCCTGCCGTTTTCGCTGTTCGCGCTCGTGCTGCTCGTTGCCGTCGTCGTGTTCTGGCGCCTTTCGGCGTCGTGGTACGGGATTGCCGCGCGGGCGGTGCGCGAGGATCCATCGGTCGCCGCCACGCTGGGCATCGCGCCCCGCCGCATCCAGACGGTCGCCTTCGCCATCTCCGGCGCCGTCGGCGGCCTCGGCGGGATGCTGCTGGCCCTTGTCCTGCAGTACCTATCGCCCGACACCTATTTCGTCAACATCGCCTTCACCATGATCGCCTCGGTCGTCCTGGGCGGCTCCTACCACTGGGCCGGCGCCATCATCGGCGCGGCCGTGTTCACTGCGCTGCCGACGATTGCACAGGCGATCGTCCCCAGCTTCCAGGACGTCGCGAACGGCATCGTGCTGCTGCTGATCATGATCTTCCTGCCCCGCGGGCTCATCGATCCGCGGGCGATCCGTCTGCGCAGCGCAGCGCGCAGGGCGAGCGGCGCTGCGACGCGCGCATCGGGGGGCGCACCATGACGCCCGAACTGCTGCTGGAGATCGACGCCGTAGGCAAGAACTTCGGCGGCGTCGCGGCGGTGTCGGACCTGTCGATGTCGGTGCACGCCGGCAGCGTCGCCGGGCTCATGGGCCCCAACGGCGCCGGCAAGACGACATTGATCAACCTCATCAGTGGACTGCTGCCATCCGATAAGGGCTCGATCCGTTTTGGCGGCACCGAGATTCAGCGCAGTGCGCCCCACGAAATCGCCGCGCAAGGCATTGCCCGGACGTACCAGAACGTCCGCCTGTTCAGTGGCATGACGGTGCTGGAGCAGGTGATGGCGGGCTGCTACGTGCGGCGCGGCACGTCGCTGTGGGCCTCGTTCTTCGGCTCGCCGAAAGCGCGCGCGGCGCGCAAGGCGGTGGAGCGCCACGCAATGGAGCTGCTCGAAAGGGTGCAGCTCACCCATCGCGCGCATCTGCTCGCGGAGACGCTGTCGTACGGCGAGCAGCGGCGCGTCGAAATCGCCCGCGCACTGGGCACGAGCCCGCGGTTGCTGCTGCTCGACGAGCCGACCGCCGGCATGAACGTGCAGGAGTCGAGCGAGATCGGCAACCTCGTGCACAGCCTGCGCGACGGCGGGCTGACGGTGCTGATGGTCGAACACAACGTGCGACTGGTGAAGGAATACTGCAGCTACGTCACGGTGATGAACTTCGGGCGACTGCTTGCCCGCGGCACACCGGCCGAGTGCATCGCGCATCCTGACGTGCAGGCAGCGTATTTTGGGAAGAGTACCGATGCTGACCGTATCCGGGCTGGGCGCTGACTACGGCGCCATCCGCGCAGTGACCGACCTCAGCTTCGAGGTCGGTGCGGGGAGGATGGTCGCCATCCTGGGGGCCAACGGCGCGGGCAAGTCGACGACGCTGCGCAGCATCGCAGGGCTGCACAGGCCGGTCCGCGGCTCGATCAAGCTGGGCGACGAGGAGATTTCCACGTTGCCAGTCCATCGCGTCGTGCGCCGCGGTCTGGCGCTGGTGCCGGAAGGACGCATGATCGTCGCGCCGCTGACGGTCGAGGAGAACCTGAGGCTCAGCACCTATGCCGGACGCGGTTCAGCGGACGACCTGATCACGCGGGTCTACGACCTGTTCCCCCGTCTCAAGGAACGCCAGCGCCAGGTCGCGGGACTGATGAGCGGTGGCGAACAGCAGATGCTGGCCATCGGTCGCGCGCTGGTGACGGAGCCGCGCATGCTGGTCCTCGATGAACCCTCGATGGGCTTGGCGCCAGTCGATCGTCGACCTCGTGTTCCAGGCGATCGTGACGTTGCATCGCCAGGGGCAATCCATCCTGCTGGTTGAACAGAATGCCGAGATCGCGCTATCGGTCTGCGACTACGCCTATCTGATGAAGCGCGGGTCGATCGTGGCGCAGGGGACAGTGCCTGAACTGCGCGCCGATGCCGGCGTGCTGGAGGCGTATCTGGCGTAAGAGAAGCCAACGGGTGGATGGGACGACGGCACCCAAAGGCGCGATCAGTGCGCGGCCACTGCACCCTGCGAGAGCCGGTTGCGTCGTGCTACGCCGGCTTCGCGTCGGCAACGCAAAGCCAGCCGCGAAGGGACCCAAAGCAAAGAGATCGCCGAACGGCTTCGTTCGGTGACGGGCTGACGGCATGCCGTGGAGCGCCGTCCGGCAATGTCTCGCTGTGTTGGCCTCAGGCCGCGAGGCTGAGCGCCGAAGTCTGCGACGCGTTTGCCGCCACCTTGCTGTAAGCCTGGAGCACCAGCTTGGCCGGCGACGTCAAGTCTGTGCCCGTCTGGCCGCTGGAAGTTGCGGCCGACGAACTGCCCGCCCGCATCGACGCGATGGCCGAATCGAAGGCCGTAGCCAGTTGGCTCTTGAAAGCGGCGGCCTCGGTCTTGCTCACCGTCTTGTCACCGTCGGTGTCGATTGCCGACATCAGGTTCTTCATCAAGTTCTGCAGCTCGCCAGCTGCGCGCTCTTGTGCCGAGACGGTACCGTCGCCGTTGGTGTCCAGCGGGTCGGTGCTGGCGCTGGTGCCGGAACCGTCGGCACCTTCGGCCGGCGGTGGCCCGGGCGGCGCGCCCGCCTCGCGCGATGAATCGGCGACGCGCTGTTGCGCGAAGTCAATCGTGGATGAAGGCGGTGGCATCAGGCTCTTCATGCCTGCATCCAGCTCGTCCTTGCTGAGGCTGCCGTCACCGTTGCTGTCCATCTTGCTGAACAGGTCTTCGGCGGTGCCGAGCGAGTTGCCGCTCATCTCGGTCACTTTGTCGAGCAAGCCTTGCAACTCGGTCTTGTCGACCTTGCCGTTGCCGTCGCTGTCGACTTTGGAGAACATCTTGTCTTTCATCGCGCTGGCGCGCGAACTGCTGAAATCGGCCCAGGCGCTGCTTGCGCTGCCGACCGCACTGATCGTGCTCATGGCTTTTCCTTTCATGGGGTTGAGGACGTGCCGCCCCACCTCATGGCGAGGAAAGGTGGCGATTCGATTGTTGAAGCTGCCTGTCAGCGCCGCGTGTCGGCTTTGTACCGGGCCTGGTACGAACGCCGTCCGAACCCGCTGAAGTGGCGGGGGAATCGGTGGCACTTCGCGGGCTTCGCCTTCGAGGCACGCGTCTAAGCTGGACGGCGAAGTCCACCTCATGAACTCACCGCCGAATATTCTGGTCGTCGATGACGACCATGACATCACCGCCCCGCTGTGCGCCTACCTCGCGCGCTTCGGTTTCGACGCACATGCGGCCGCTGACGAAGCCGCGATGCAGCGCCAACTCGCCGCGCGCCGCGTCGATCTGGTCGTGCTCGACCTGATGTTGCCCGGTGTGGACGGCCTGACGCTAGCGCACGCGCTGCGCACGCGTGCGCGCATCCCGATCATCATGCTGACGGCGCTCTGCGACCCGGCCGACCGGGTGGTCGGGTTGGAGATGGGCGCCGACGACTGCATGAGCAAGCCCTTCGATCCGCGCGAGCTGGTGGCGCGAATCCAGACCGTGCTCAGGCGCGTCGGTGCGGAAGCCGCCGCAGCTCGCGAATCGATGCACGATGTGGTCCGCTTCGACGGCTGGGCTTTGCAGCGCAGCGAGCGTCGCCTGACTTCGCCCAAAGGCCTGGCGGTGCCGCTGTCCAACGCCGAGTTCCAACTGCTGTCGGTCTTTCTGAAGGCGCCCCGGCGCGTGGTCAGCCGCGATCAGTTGATGGCGCAGGCACGAGGCAGGGCGATGGATTCGTTCGACCGGAGCATCGATCTGCTGGTCTCGCGGCTGCGCCAGAAGCTGGTCGACGGAGCCGAGGGTGCAGCACTGATCAAGACGGTGCGTGGCGCAGGCTACTTGTTCGACGCGCTGCCCGTGCCTTACCGGTCTTCCTGGCAGCAGTAGTGCCAATGCCTGACGCTGGCCTTCAGCGGCACCTACGCTGGCCCGCAGCACCGGCATCTCTCGGTCGAACAGAACAAGCACCGGACCACGGTCAATTTCTGCTGGCCCTGCTCGCACCTGGCGTGCACGATCAATGCGGTGGCCCGTGCCCGGCGTTGGCATGGCCTGCGGGCGGGACGCCTGTCGCGCGCGTCCGCGCCGCCTCGCGGCTGGCGGCGTAGCTGGCGTCCAGTTGCGCCTGCTGGGCAGGTGACAGCACAGCGCGCAGCGCTTGCCAGCGGCTGTCCAGGTCCTGCAGCGCGTTGACCCACTCACGGGCATCGTCGATAGCCAGCCGGAAGTCCCGCGACACGTCCGTCACCGCCGACACCACCAGCGGCGCCCCTCGCATGCTGCGCAGCGTGCGCACTCCTTTGAGCTGGCTGGCTTCACCCAGTTCGCGCACAAAGTCGTTGAAGGGCGGCAGTTGCTCCTGGCGCAAGCCCAGCGTGGGCGCGTCCATCAACAAGCGCTCCTGCCAGATCCGCCACGGGTCCGGCGGGATCAGATCGTCCAGCGTCAGCGTGCGCCCCGCCGCTGCGGCCGCCTGCTTGCCGCCACCGGGCGGGCCGCCGCCCATGCCCCCGCCGCCGCCAGGGCCCATCTGCGCCTGCGAGAGGCCGGCGGCGATGAGCAACACCACCCCGCCGCACCCGGCCCGCCAAGGCCCCACCCTGCTCCGCTTCGATAGGTGCTGCATGCGCAGCAGCCTATAGGACCACCATGGAAGAATCATGGCCGCAGCGTGAAGGAGTGTGAAGCGCGGGTAGGCGGCGTGAGGCCCTTAAGTAGAAGCGAGGAATGGGCCCGCGCTGGGGCGTCGTATCCGAGCCCAAATCCAGCATCACCTTGTCCACGAAGCACCAGCCCCAACCCTCGGGTGGGTCGTAGCCCTCGATGATCGGGTGGCCGGTCATTTGGAAGTGCTTCGTGGCGTGGCGGTTCGGCGAATCATCGCAACACCCCACGTGTCCGCAGGTTCGGCACAGTCGAAGGTGAACCCACTCGCTGCCTGTGCGCAGACACTCCTCACAACCGAGAGCGCTGGGCACGACGCGGGCAATCTGGCTTGTGTGTGTACAGTGCTTGTTCATACGTCTCTCTCGGTAAGTTCAAACTACCGGGCAACAGTTGCCAGCTGACCGGATGTGGTGGGCGAACTGTGCCTCATCTCGACCCGTCGCGAGCGAGATGAATCGATGCCCTCATGCGGGAGTTGCGATGGCCGATGATGCCCCCAGCGAGTTGTTGTCTCGGCGCCACCAGATGTTCCCGGTTCTCAGCGACACCGAGATGGTGCGCATGCGCCGGTTCGGCACGTCGGGCTTGCATCCCGAGGGCACGCACTTGATCACCGCAGGTGAGCCCAGCCCAGGGATGTTCGTGGTGCTCAAGGGCATCGTCGAAGTGAGCCAGCGCGACGGCCTGGGACATGTCACACCCATTGTGCGGCACGGTCGCGGCCACTTCATTGGCGAAGTCGGTTCGCTGTCGGGCAAGCCTTCGCTGGTCGACGCGGTCGCAATCGACAGCGTCGAGGTTCTGTTGCTGCCGGCCGCGCAGTTGCGCGCACTCATCATTGCCGAGGCCGATCTCGGCGAACGCCTGGTCCGGGCGCTGATCCTGCGGCGCGTCGCGCTGATCGACGCCGGCGCCAGCGGCCCGGTGCTGATTGGCCGGCCGGGGTCGACCGACCTGCTGCGCTTGGAGAATTTCCTGCGCCGCAACGGCGAGCCCTATCACGTGGTCGACGCCGGCCACGACGCGAGCGCGGCGGCCCTGATGGAGCAATACGGCGCCGCGCCTGGGGAGCCGCTGGCGGTCTGCCCGGACGGCTCGGTATTGCTCAACCCGAACGACACCGCGCTGGCCCGATGCATCGGCATGATCGACAGCGGGGACCACGACGAGCTCTTCGACGTGGCGGTGGTCGGTGCCGGGCCGGCCGGGCTGTCGACGGCGGTGTATGCGTCCTCGGAAGGGCTGCGCGTCGTGGTGCTCGATTGCCGGTCCTACGGCGGTCAGGCCGGCGCCAGCGCGCGCATCGAGAACTACCTCGGCTTTCCGACTGGCATTTCAGGGGGCGCGCTCGCCGGTCGGGCCTATGTTCAAGCCCAGAAGTTCGGCGCCGAACTGCTGATTCCAGCCGAGGTGCAGTCGCTCGACTGTGCGCGCTCGGCGCCAGAGCGTGCACTGCTGCTGCACCTCACCGATGGCCGACGGTTGCGCGCACGCACCGTGGTCATTGCCAGCGGCGCCAGCTACCGGCGACCGGCGCTGCCGCGACTGGCCGAGTTCGAAGGCCGGGGCATCTGGTATTGGGCATCGGCCATCGAGGCCACCCGGTGCACACAAAGCGAGGTGGTGCTGGTCGGCGGCGGCAATTCTGCGGGCCAGGGGGCGGTTTTCCTTTCGCAGCACGCCTCGAAGGTCCACATGCTGGTGCGCGGTCCGAACCTGGCGGCAAGCATGTCCCGATACCTGATCGACCGCATCGAAGCCACGCCCAATATCGAGCTGAGAACGCAGACCGAAATCACGCAACTGCAGGGTGATGCGCTCGATGGTCTGACGGCGGTGACGTGGCGCAATCAGCACACGGGGGTCGAGGAAGAAGGGCCGATGCGCAATGTCTTCCTGTTCGTCGGCGCCGACCCGGAGACCCGCTGGCTGACGGGCTGTCATGTCGCTCTCGACCCCCACGGGTTCGTGCTGACGGGTGCGGCGATCGGCACGCAGGCCGACGGCGTGCAGGCGGCACCGCTCGAGTCCAGCATCGCCGGCGTGTTCGCAGTCGGCGACGTGCGTTCAGGCTCGGTCAAGCGCGTAGGTGGCGCCATCGGCGAAGGCGCCGCGGCCGTCGCGCAAATCCACCAGTACCTCGCGAACGCAGGTGCTTCTGCTTGAGTCGCCTGCCGGCGACTTCTCGAGCCCTCCCCGCTTCAGTGAACCCAGACGGTTTAGTGGGCCCTCCCCAGCAACGCCGTCAAGGAAGCGATACACTTCGATCCTAGGGTTTACCCGTAACCAATGGCCGCATCCTTTCGCCCTGACCACATCATGAAAATCGTCCGCTCTCTCCTGCAAGCGCTTGCCAAGGCATGGCAGCAAGACGCGCTAGCCGCCCATGACGGGCGCCACCTCATGGGCGCCGTCGACATCTATGAACTCGAGCGCCGCATGGCCGACCAGAAAGAGACGCGTCTCAGGCTGTACGCCGCTGCTGGCGTCGGGCGCTGAACCCTCTCGACGGGGTACCTGCGGCAGGGCGCCTGGTCGCCCGTATGCCGTCCTGGTGCCGGAGTCCGGCGGCTTAGTCGGTAGCGCTCAACCGCCAGGCCGAGGCTTCGATGGGCACAAAGGCCTCAACCGCAGCGGTCGCGATCACATGGGTGGTGTCCTGCTCGGCATCGCGCACGTCGAGCCCTCCATGGACTGCCTTGACCTCGGCCCGCCCGCGCGGCAATTCGGCGGCGACGACGGCGAGGTCGACCTTGTCCGGCTGTTGCACACCGATGGTGACCTGCACTCGCATATCGCGGTATTCGTAGCCAAGCGACTTGAATAGCACGATCGACGAATGATGCAAGGCATCGTGCACTGCGCGGCAGGCCGCCTTCGTGTAGTCACCGCCGTACAAGTCGTTGCCGGTGCCCATCTCGAGAATGATGCGCTGCTCAGCCATGGGCCGGCTCCATGTCGAACGAGACGAGGACCGCGGCGTTGGCAATCACGCTCAGTCCGTCGCCGGCCGGGGTCGGCACGTCCAGACCGCCCTTGACCACCGTGATGGCGGGTCGCCCATAAGGAAAGATTTGCAGCAAAGCCTCGCGATCGACGGCGTCGGGCCGTTGCACGCCGATTTCGACGTCGATGATCATCGCGTCCTTCGGGAAGCCGAAAGCATCGGCCACGTTCAGCGAGTTGTGCCAGAGCGCGTCCCGGATGGCGCGCGCCGCGGCCTCTGTGTAGTTGCGACTGCGGATCGACGTTCCCATGCCGAACTGGGTGACCACCCTCTTCTTCGCCATGACCCACGCTCCGTTTCATCCAAATGCACCCTCAACGATAGCGTCACGCAAGCCGACGTCCGCGGGCTCCAGACCAACGTTTTGGGGGATGACTTGTACACGCCCCCGCTCTTCGGCCTCGTGCACGGCGTAGCCGCTGACGACGCTGCGGCTTTCAAGCGGCTTCCGCTCATGCTGCCAATCCAGGCCACAGGAGGCGCGCAGAGTGAGAACGGGAGCACCATGGGTTGTTGGAGAGCGCGCAGAGCCGAGTCGCAACTACGCTTCAGCTACGCACGTTCGAAGCAGCTTCATCGAAGGACCCGGCAGTTGCCAGAATCGCAGCGGACGGCAAGGGCGTTTCCATCGCTGCAGGCGACTGTGTATGACTCAAAGCCTGGGCCCTTGGCGGTCAGAACTGCCTGAGGCTGAGATGCGCACGCCCTCACGTCAGGCAGATGCTCCACAGTGAACGAGCTCTGGCCAGTTTTCGACGCGACACCTGTCGTCAATGGCGAAATCGCGGAAGCCACCTTGGGCGCTTCTGCTGTAGACGCGACTGGGGTCAAGGCTATGGTTGCCGGCGTGGCCACCGGGATGGGCGCAGCAACAGGTCGCGCAGCATTTGATGGCGATGCCGGTGCCAATGCCGATGCCGATGCCGATGCCGTCGACAAAGGAGGATCTGCCGCCGCTATCGGCCCTGCTATTGGCGACGCGGGGCACTTCTTGTCAATCTGCATCTGGTTGAGACGTTGGTATCGAGCCTGTGCCGCTCTCTCCTCCACGGTCGCTGCATTGCCGGTATCCATGAAAAACAACGGCACTAGAAGAAAAGCTCCAGTAACACCCAAAGCGACGTTCCCGGCGATCTGCTTGTTTCGATCTGACGCGGCAGTTGCCTGAGCCTGGATCATCAACTGCATTTCGTTTGTGATTGCATCGCAACTCTTTGCGTCGTCACCTGCCTGCGCCACTAGAACAGGGTTTGCTGTCGTGTGTGCGCATCCGGATGCCATCATTGCAACAACGAGGAGCGCCGTGATCGATCTATTTCTCATAATTCTTCACCTTATGTTTTGTGATCTCGGTGTTTGCCGGGGACACCGTTTGGTTCGCGCACTAGGGCAACGCCAATTCAACCAAGCGCCGGGAATGGCTTATATCGGATGTGCGCACGCGCACTTTGGGCGGTCGCCAGATGGATGGCCGAATTCGGCAATTTGCAACACACGCAGCGTATCTCTAGGGTTTCCGCGCTGGAGGCAGGCACTGACACACTCAGCCGCTTGGGTCGGAGGCTTCGTCCTATCCACGCCTAAGGAATGCAGGAACGGCCACCCTCCAGCCTAAGGTCGGCGTCCGCCAACTCAGTCCCATGCAGTCGCGCCTCAACGTCTTACCGCTTGCCGATTCCGTCGCGAAGGCAATAGTGGGCGGCGCCGACGATCCATGGCTGAAGTGGTCTGCAGATCGCAAGAGTGTGAGCGTACAAATCGGGAAGGTCATCCCAGACACAGGCCCCGCGCAGACCACCATCAACCGACGGAAGCGGTTCCGTGTCGCGCTCGACCAGAGATTGAGCGCGGCGGGCTGGTCAACGGCCCGCCCCAACATCTACGGCCGACCGTGATCGTGCGTTCGCTCGGACGAGCGATGGTGTGATTTCGCCCTGACCCTGAAACAGCGCTTGATGTCCACTTGCGGTGCGTAGGTTCAGTGACCTCGGGGTGATGTTCGACTAAATTGAACTTGGTCATGGCAGGCTCAGAGTCCCAACACGTGTCTCCACGTTCAGCGCAAATCTCTAGACAAGAGTCGGCTGATGTACCCCGACGAACTACCCATTCGCAGAGGCAGCCGGTCGTCGTCGACATCGACACCCAATACGCGGACCGTGGCCAAGATTCCATTGACCGATGGCAGTCGAAACTCAGTGTCGACGGCTGCCGTGAGGCCAGCGTGCCGGGGATATATCAACGCCAACTCCGTGCATCGAAACGCGGTGGCATACGCGTTCATCTGATACATGTCAGCTTCGCTCGGCACTTGTCGGCCTCTGCGGTCCAGCGCTAGCAGCTTCCACTTTGTGTCTGCGATCGCTACAACTTCGGAGCCTCGCTGAACCACCAGATCGGGCCTGAGTGCATAGCTCGGCTCCTCTCGACTTTCCGCCACCACCGTAGCCAGTGAGCGCGTCGAGTCTTGAGTCAGAACCTGCAAGCGGGGATGGCGGATCGCTTGCCGACGCAGTGTGTTTGCCACGGCCGACTCGAACAGCTTGTTCATGTCAAACAGCAGAGCCGGAGCTTCGTTTCGACCTGCTCTAAGCGAGGGCGCCAAGAGCGCCAGAATCCATCGCGCCCAGTCAATCGCCGTTCGGTATCGCTCGGCGCGCCTGTCGAAGTTGAGCTGTGCCACCTCTAGCGGCGTGAGCTGTCCATCGTTGACCTCATCTAGAACGCCCAGAAGCTCGACCCACCGGCGGTTAAGTTCAACGCTGCGAATCCATGGCCTGGTGACTCGAATCGCCCTCTTCAGCACGCGGTTCCACACGTTGTCGGCGGTCAGCTCGTCGAACGCACAAGCGACGAGGTCGTGGCGATTCGCGTGAATGCCCATCTGCCGCCCGACCACGATACGGCCGCGCACGAGCTGCAGATCTTCCTCATGCTCCTGGTACTGCCTGAGCAGGCCACCTCGAAGGACGCCGCTGACAGAATCAAAGAACGCGGCAATGAACGCTTCCAAGAGAGGCGCACGCCGCAAGTGCTGCTCTGCAGGCAAGTGCTGAAACTGAGGGAAGCGGTTTGTCAGTTTCAAGAGGCGAAGCAGAACCCCGCGGCACTGTTCCGCTGTGTCGTAGCCGCCTTGGGTCTTAGGCAGAACCTCCAAGACGCGCGCGCCAAGGCTGACAACACCGCAGTACTGGGCTAGCTTGATCTTCCTGTGGCCCAGCTCGCAGAAACCACGCCTGAGTTCGCCGATCTGCGCGAGAGACTCTGCCTCTGCCGGAGTCAAGCTTCCACCAACCCCATCTGCGGTGATGGGGATAGGCTGGTGCTCCAGCGCTGTTAGGAACCTGGCGGGTGCAGCAGTCATTTGCTGCGGGCTAGGTGGCCGAGCTCGCCCCAGGCGCGTCTTCATAGATGCCGCAAAAGCTGCTGGCTGTCCAACTTGCAGGCGAGGTAACGATGAAGCGCGAACGTTCCCCTGAGACCCCATCAAGTTGCTGTCGCGCGAACAGGTGGTTGAAGCTCAGCGGCTCCTCCTCCACAAACGCTTGGTCCCCTGTGGTTGAGAGCACCAGAGCAACGCGAGAGAAGTCGTCGAAGAAGTATTCCTGCAGAAGCGGAATCAACTGCTTGGCGAACGCCTCTCTGACGCCGTCCAGGGTCTGTGCCTTCATCGAGTAGGCATGTCCAATGCGGTGGTCGCGATCCAGCAGGTACTCCAAGCGGTCGTTGATCCGCTGAAGAGAGCTGACCAAGCTGTACACCTTCGACGGCAGTGGCCAGCGTTCCATAGTCCGGCTCACGCTCTTCGAACTGGAAGCGCCGCCCAGGGCAACATCCAGGAGCGCGATCGAGCGATCCGCCGTGTTCATCGTGCTGTAGATGTCCAGATTCTTGGGCACGCCGAACGGACGCTCAGCTGAGTCTGCATCTTCCTCACCCGGAAGATGCACCGCCAAGACCCTCGACTAAGCGATCCTTGCGCGTCAATTCACTGCGCGCTTGTCCGGTCTCGATCAACGTGATCAGTTCGCCAAAGACTTTGGCGATGTTGCCCGATTGATTTCATCGATGAACAACGCGTAGCGCTTGCCAGGGTTGGCATGCGCCTCATCGCAGATTTGCTTGAATTTGCCGTCAACTAAGCGGAACTGAGTAGTTTCCATCTTCGGCGGTCCTGACTGACCGAATGCTACGCACAAAATCTTCGTAGGTGAAAGAGAGGTGAAAAGTCACCACCTTGTACCGGTGGATGGCTTCCGTGGCTGCCTTTGGACCGGCCTTCAGCGTCCGCCAAAGCTGGCTCTGACTCATCGTCTTGCTCTTGCCAACTAGGAATCAGCTGCCAGTCGCCGGCGTCGCGCTTGTCGAAAAGGTACGGTGACCGGCGACTGCTGATATTGACAGTCTTGCTGTCTCCGGCGTGTGCTCCTGCAAGTACCTCACAGGGTGGCCTGGACGCTGGCTGGTGCCCGGCCACGCTGCTTCGCCTTCGCGTGAACTCACCTATGGGCCCGAATCTCGGGCCCCGCGCCGGACGCGCTATATCGGCCAGTGTCGCCGCGATGACGCTGCGCCAGCCGTGTGCCGTCAATGTCTCTGCAGCCAGCTCTCGGGGTCACATTGTTGGGGGCGTCCGTGTAGTCCTTGAAGCGCTCTCGCAACCAGTGAGTCTTGCCGGTCCCAGGTGGGCCATACACGATCAAGTTTGTCGGCGCCACCATCTGCGGGGTTGGCGTGGCCACAGCCTTCTGGATTGATGACTCAGCTACTAAAGCCTCTTGGACGCCGGGTGCTGCAACCGGCTCCTCGGGCGGTTTAGCTGAGCGCCACAGCCCCTCTAGCGGCGGCTCGTAGAAATCAAGCGCCTTTCCGGGGTACTTGGTCTCGTAATCACTCCGAAGTTTCAACAGCGCGTCATCAAGCTGCCGATCCGTCCAGCCTTTCAACTGCGCCGGGATGCGACCTTGAATCCCTCCAACACGGAGATCCTGTCTCGATTGGAAGACATTCGCTCAACTCTGTCCGGGTAGGCGAAGTAGCGCAGCATTGGCGGAACTGTCGATCGCCATCGCGCGGCACTGACTCGATCGACTCCATGAATTGGTCGTAGTCTTCAAAGAGCGCCTTGCGATCCGAAGTCGACTTCGATTTGATTGACTGGGTGAGTCCAATCAGATAGGCTAATTCCCTCCACCGGAGGTGGCTGTAGGCGGTCCCGGCAGAGCTCACTCCTTGCAGAACCTGCGGCTGAAGCATTGGATTGTCTGGAGGGAGTGTCTCTTCAGACCAGGACCAGACCTCCTGGACATGTTGGCGCTTCTTCTCGGCCCGATATTCGAAGGAAACAGAAGCAACACCCACATCATCTCGGCCATCAAATGGCGGCCGGCTGGACTCGCTGCCTGCATCTGGCCACGCAACTTCGTCATGAAGTCGTCGTCACCAGAATCCGGATGGTCAACAAAGGCAGATCGCAGCTCCTCTAGCAGCGGCGGGTTCCACAGTGAGTGGTCATCCAACACGGAGCCGTCTTCCAAAAGGCAGCGTTCGATCCAGCGTTGTGCGGCTGACAAGACGGGTGCGATATCACGGTCGTTAGTGCTGCGAGCCATCTTCAGTATCCAAAAGCGAGATTGATCATGCGGCGACCATACCCTTCAACCTTCGCTGGTCGGCCAAACAACCCCACCGCCTTGGGGTACGACCGGCATTACCGCTATCTGCGCAGCACTGCCCTAATGCTCAAGTGTTGCATCTTCGGGCCGGTCGTATACCCAATAGCCGAAAGCTGAAGATTTGCTTCCTTCGTGGACTGGTTGCTGTGTAGGTACCCTGAAAGGCGTGTGTTGAAGCGAGCATCGGTGCAGCCCTTTACGGTGACATCAATGCTTGCGCTCCTCGGTGTGACGAACTCACTCGCGAGCCCAGTGAACTTGCAGCCAGCGTCGGGTATCACACCCTGCACTTTGCCATCGGCGCCGATCTCGATCACCAATGGCAAAACCCGATGTGCATCAAGATCCCGCCTGCCAGCGGCAACGAGCTGGAACTGTGCAGGTCCGCGCCAACTGCCTCTCGTAGTCCCGTAGTCATTGCCAGAAGTAGTTGGCGATGGACGCTCCACTTGAACTTCTGGCTGAGCGGCAGACGCCATGCACGGGAAGTCCTGAAACGTCACGTGGCCGCCCTTATCGGTGCAGCGGTAGGTCGTGGCGGCCATCGTCGGCGCGCAGATGCTGACCCCCAGGAGGAGCGCAGCAAGTCCGGTTCGAGTGGCGAAGTGAATCACGTCCGAAGTGTCGCTGAGTAAGCTGGCGGGCCGCTACTCGCAGCCCTGTGACGGGACGAGGTCTCGGAACCGTTCTAGGCTCGCCTTCGCTCGTCGCGAACCGCTGAGAATCGCCATTGCAGTTAGGTCTGCTGGAAGATCATGCGGCCCGCATCGGCATAGTGGTTTTGCAGCTCGGGTAGCCGGCGCAGCCCCAGAACGGCTTGCCGCCCTTTCGAGGTGCGCGCTCCACCATCTTGGTACCGCAGTTGACGCAGGTTGGCCGCCAGTATTCGCCTTCCAGGGCTAGGGCCAACAGCGCTTGCTGCTGCTCCTGACTTCGCTTGGCAATGAGAGCGAGAAGTGCCTTCACATCCAGCAGATTGACTCCGTTCTCTTTCGCGAACGTGATCGCGTCGTCGGTAAAGGTCGAGGTCGTGGCGAACTGCCCCCGCGAGATTTCTTTAGCCGCCATCACCCCCCGCAGCTCGCGCACCTTGTCAACGCCGACCCGCTTGCCCTGCCAATGCTTGCATTGAACAACGCTCACGGGTGCGCCAGGGTTGCTGCGCGAGTACAGCCAGATGTCGATTCCCTCGTCCGGCCCGTGTGATTGAGACTTCGTTTGGAAGCCAGCCTGGGCAAACAGTGCCTCTACGAGCGCCTCGAATCGACGCCACTCGATCACTTCAAAGACCTCGGGGCTCCAGGATTGGGGAACCTCCTCGGGTCTTGCGCTTCGGGCCTTCGACTGCAGGGCCATGCGATCGAATTCGGTTGGCGTCCGGTCCACCGGTGGTGGCGCCTTTTCTGAGCGGCTAAGGGGCCTCGGGTGCGCGGTCCTCTCGGGTCGGACAGCAGCTGGCGCCTTTGGTTGTCTCCCCCGAACCTGCCACCAAAGCAATCCACAACCGGCGGCGAACAAGAGCCATCCGAATGGAGCCATCGGCCTGAGTGCGGCGCCGAAGGGCGACTTGCCGAGGAAGAGGGGAACAATCCCCAGCAGCAAGCCCAGGCCAATGAGCTTCGGAGCGAGCTCATTCAGATTGCGTCGCTTGGTGGCCTGAGATCGCCCGCGTCGTGCCATTGGTTCGTTTTGAAGCTCCGGGCAATCCTACCCAGCGACATAGCCGAACCGGTCCGAGGTCTCGTCGATGTTGCCCTCTGACGTGAGAAATAACCGGACCCACAGCGAACATTGAGGCTGGCAGGCTCCGTATCGCTTCGAAGGCGGACACGGACTGCGGACATGGAAGCCTTCATGACAAAGGGCCCAGCATCGCTGCTAAGACGTTGAATTGGACGACTGACGATTCGCGCCCCGCGAAGGGCTTTCATGCTTGCGGTCCGGGGTGGCGCCGCTGCGTTCGCGGCTGCGATTTTGATCCTCGGAGATTGCAGCCGATCACAGAGAAGGCGGTGGCGGCAGGCGGCGTCGATGAGTGACCTAACGTCGGCATTCAGCGGCGGCCGAAGGCAGTTCGCTGGAACGAAGATTTGGGCGTTGCTCGCGACATCGACGGGAAGAGCCGAGTTGTTTCATTCAGAGTGGCCCGCGTTCAGCAGCTTAGCGAGCTCTTCGGCGAGCACGCGGACAGTGAAATGGGCGATGCCCTTGGCGGAACCATACTCACGATGCAGTTCGATTTGGCGGACGGGATGATTGCCAAAGCGATAGCGGCGCGTGGTGCTTGGCTTGAGTGGAACGATCTTGTAGACACCACAGCTGGCGGGCTTTGTGTAGAGCTCGGCTAGGTAGCAAAGTAGTCGGGTCTACGGCTTTGGCAAGTAGCTCTCGAACGCGGTCTTGGGTCATCTGCTAGTCTCCGAACGTATTTGTCATTGTTACGCCCAACGTTTGGCCGAGGGCTGAGGCGAAGCTAGCGAGAGCACCATTGCTTCTCGCAAGGGATTCCATTCTTGTCACCATCCATCTTGGCGCCAGGGCAGTTGGCGAGGAAGTACTGAGCTTCGTCGCATGACCTCATTTGGGAGCAGTACTGTCGTCCATCGCAGCTGAACTTGCTGGACACGGGAGACTGGCGAAGGGGCAGCCTCTGTGGGGATTGCTGCCGCAGCGGAAGCGGCCGCGGCACGTCGCTTCTTCTCCGCGGCGTTGAGTTCCTCCATCGTGGGATCTTTTCGAGCTTGATTTGAAGGGCAACGCCTCTGCTGATAGGTGACGGTGCCGCTTACGATGCACTTGTTCATCGGCGCGGCCTCGATTGCAGAGACAGCTACTACAAGACCCGCAACTGCGATGGAACAGCGATGAGATGTTGAGCATGGTGGTGCGGCCTAACTTGCTTTAGGGATAAATAGTGCGCCATAGCTTGGCCACAAGACGGAAAACCTGGGAAGTACGGCCTCTTTGAGAGAACGCATGCGACTGGCTCCGTCAGGTATTCAGCTTCCGCCCGAGCAACTGCTCAACGTCGCCACCTTGGATTGCAGCCGACCGGCCGGTCCGGCGCGATAGTCGATCTTGATGCTGACGCTGATCGCGGGCAATCGCTTGCCAACGCCTCGTAGCAGCGAGTCACGACGCCCATGACCTCGGCCCACTCGCCTTCGAGGATCGTACCCATCGGTGTCAACTGATACGGCACGCCGCTGCGGTCGATCACGTCGAGGATCTCGCGCCACCTGCGCGCTGACGCTTTCGCCTTGCCCCAACGGGGCCATCGAGAACTCGAGAAGAACCATCACTGTCTCCCTATAGCGGCGCCAACCGGCTCGGATTGTGAATCCCCGTGCAGTTGGCCGACATTGCCGGGGCTGGGTGCCGGGGAAGCCCTTACCATTCCACGGCACCGATGGGAGAGCCTATGCAAGACTCGATGGTCACAACGGCACTGTCGCTGCCTGGCTATAGGGTTGTCCGAAACCTTGGCGTCGTTCGCGGCATCACCGTCCGATCTCGTTCAATAGTCGGCAACTTCTTCGGCGGCTTGCAATCTTTGTTTGGCGGCAACATCACCATCTACACCAACTTGTGCGAGCGAGCCCGCTCTGACACCTATCGCCTAATGTGCGAGCACGCGCGGCAGCACGGCGCGAATGCCATCATTGCGATGCACTACGACGCCACCGAACTCATGGCGGGCCTCACAGAGGTCTTGTGCTACGGCACCGCCGTCGTAGTCGAGCCCATGCCGCATGGCTCTCCGTAGCCACCCCAAAACGCACGCTGCATGATCCAGCATCCGCGACATTGATCATCTTGTCCTGCGTGTAGTCGACCTTGACGCGATGCTTCGCTTCTACGTCGAGGCACTGGGTTGCCAGATCGAACGTCGCCAAGACGCCATTGGCCTGGTTCAGCTTCGCGCAGGTGGCTCGTTGATCGACCTCGTACCGGTTGATGGCAAGCTAGGTCGCTCTGGCGGTGCGGCACCTGGGCCTGACGGCCGCAACATGGATCACTTCTGCCTGAGAGTGGAGCCGTTCGACGAAGGGGAAATCCGGAGTCAGTTGGGCAGGTATGGCTACTCCGCCGGCCGCGTCGAGCAGAGATATGGTGCAGAGGGCGAAGGCCCATCCATCTATGTCGATGACCCCGAAGGAAACGTTGTCGAGCTCAAGGGGCCGCCTCGTGACTAGACTCGATCCGGAGACTTCCGGGGTAGTCATGGTGGCTGGTCGGGAAGAGTCGATGGCGTTGCTAGACCTCCCTATGCCGCCGTCGCGCTATCGCCAACCACCATCAGCATCACGTCACCTGGACCGATCGACCCACCAGCACCAACCGCACAATCCGAAATCCGAAATCGAGGACACTGCGGTGCATCGCCCCGCTGGGGCGTCGTAAGCAGCGGCGGATCATCAAGTGCGAGGGAGTGCCGCTAGCTTGACAGCATGAGCCTGTTCAACTTCATCGCCAGATTGAGGGCTCGCGCCGCAGGTCAGGGGCCGGAATCGGCACCCCAGTCCAACTCGCTCCACCGCCCCGGCCAGCGGGCGCATCCCGACGACGACCCTTGGCAAACGCCGACGGGGTCGCGTATGGCTTGGAATTTTGACTTCGCGGACAAGGCGGAGGAAGAGGCCGTCGTGGTCGACCCCATTGCCCCGAAGGCTGCCTCCGCGGGCCAGGGGTTCGCGAACACCCTGCGCCACGAACTCGATACGCGCCTCCCCGGCAACTTGTGCTTTTCCCCGTTCAGCATTGCCGAGGCGTTGACGATGGCCCAAGCGGGCGCAGCCGGGCCGACGCGGGAGGAGATCGAATCCGTGCTCGGCTATCCCGGTGCCGCCGATCAACTGATCGAGTTGTCTGGCGAGCTCCATCGCAGGCTCCTCGACAGGGTGGCGGGTGTCGACAGCGTTCTTGCGCCCATGACTGCCCTCTGGTACCAAACTGGCTACCCCATCCAAGAGGCCTTTGTCGACACGTTGAAGTGCCACCTCAGTGCCGAGGTGTACGCGGCCGACTTCGCACAAGCCCCCGACGCCGCAGCCCAGCTCGTGAACCAGTGGGTCTCTTCGGCTACGCGAGGCAAGATTCAGGAGATCCTCACGCGAGGCGGGGACCACCGCCTGACCCGCGTCCTGCTCATCAGCGCCGTCTATCTCAAGGCGCGCTGGTCGAATCAATTTGCACCTGAGTCAACCTGCCCGCGCCCGTTCCACCTCGTCGATAGAAGCGTCATCCAGGTGCCGATGATGCGACAGCGAGCCAACTTCCGCGCGGTGCGTGACCCAGACATGCAGGCACTGGCGATGCCCTACAAGGACGGCAAACTGTCGATGGTCGTGATCCTGCCAGGCGAAGGCAAGTTCGAAAAGGTCCAGCGCGAGCTCGACGCCGCGCGGCTTGAGGGCATCATCGCCTCTCTGGAGCGCCGTCTGGTTGAACTGGTGCTCCCGAGGTTTCGGATCGAATCGGATTTCAGCCTGCGCCAGACACTGGAGTCGATGGGCATCGTCAGCGCCTTCGGGGAAAAGGGGGCCGACTTCTCCAGGATCTCGCCACAGCCTGACCTGGCGATCGACGACGTGATCCACAAGACCTACATCGACGTCGACGAGACCGGCACCGAAGCGGCAGCGGTTTCGATTGTGGGCATGGCGCTTATGCGGCTGGCGGAGCCGTTGCCTTTCATCCGATTCCAGGCGGACCGCCCCTTCCTATTCGTGATTCGCGACGATTCGACAGGGACACCGCTCTTCGTGGGGAGGGTGATGGACCCGCGGGGATAGCTTGTGGCCGAACAGACACTCGAAGAACGCGTCAGAGAATCCTGGGTCGCTTCTGGTGTGCAATGCCCTGCGAATGTGGTGGTAGGCCGTGTTGGGCTCGAACCAACGACCAAAGGATTATGAGTCCTCTGCTCTAACCAACTGAGCTAACGGCCCGCCAGCGGAATTGTAGGCAGCGCGAACCTGCGCTCGGCTGGCATGAGCGGGAATCAGTGCCGCCGATCCGGAAGCGGTGTACGCTTTCCGACCCCAATCGATTGCGGAGACGGCCATGCCTACCTACAAGCTCACTTACTTCGACTTCGACGGCGGCCGCGGGGAGGCGGTGCGTCTTGCGTTCCACATCGGCGGTATCGCCTTCGAAGATCACCGCGTCACGTTTCCGGAATTCGGCGCGCTGCGCGGTCAGCTTCGCTTCAATGCGGTACCGGTGCTGCAGATCGACGGCACGGCGGTGACGCAGTCCAACGCGATGTGCCGCTATGTCGGCAAGCTCGCGGGCTTGTACCCCGATGACGCGATGCAGGCCTTGTACTGCGACGAGGCGCTCGACGCGGTGGAAGATATCTCGCAGAAGATCGGCACCACGATCGGCTTGAAGGGGCCGGCGTTGCTGGAGGCACGGGAGCAGCTGGTTCAGGGGGCGTTGTCGACCTACGTCAAGGGAATGGGCGACCTGCTGGCGCGCGGCGGCGGGAGTTACTTCGCTGATGGGCGGATGACGGTGGCCGACCTCAAGGCCTTCGTGCAAACCCGCTGGCTGACAAGAGGGGCCCTCGACCACGTCCCCGCGGATCTGGTCGCCCGTCTCGCACCGGCGCTGATCGAGCACGAGGCGCGCATCGCCAAGGAGCCGCGCGTAGCGGCCTACTACGCGCGCTGAAGACCGCCGCTCGCGCGACGACAGAGAGACAGCAATGACGGCGACACGCATCGAACACGACACCTTCGGTGACATCGCCGTGCCGGCCCATCACCTTTGGGGCGCGCAGACGGAGCGTTCGCTGCACCACTTCGCGATCTCGACCGAACGCATGCCGCGCGAACTGCTGCGCGCGCTGGCGCTCGTCAAGCGCTGCGCTGCGGAGGTGAACCTGCGGCTCGGGCTGCTCGATGCAGCGAAGGCGGGGGCGATCGTCGCCGCCGCGGACGAAGTGCTCGAGGGTCGCCACGACGGCGAGTTCCCGCTCTCCGTCTGGCAGACCGGCTCGGGCACGCAGACGAACATGAACATGAACGAGGTGCTCGCGAATCGCGCCTCGCAGCTGATGGGCGGCACAGCGGGCATGCGGCGCCTTGTGCATCCAAACGACGACGTGAACCACGGCCAGTCGTCGAACGACGTCTTCCCGACCGCGATGAGCGTCGCCGCCGTGATCGCGATCGAGTCGTCCCTGCGGCCGGCGCTCACCACGCTGCGCGACACACTTGCGCGCAAGGCGGCCGCGTTCGCCGACATCGTGAAGATCGGTCGCACGCATCTGCAGGACGCGACGCCGCTCACGCTCGGGCAGGAGATCTCGGGCTGGGTTGCGCAGCTCGATCACGGCCTTGCGCACCTGGACGCGGCACTGCCGCACCTGCGGGAGCTCGCGCTCGGCGGCACCGCGGTCGGCACCGGGCTCAACACCGATCCAGATTTCGGCCGCCTCGTGGCCGAGGCGCTGAGTGATCACAGCGGCACGCGCTTCGTCAGCGCACCCAACAAGTTCGAGGCGCTCGCCGCGCACGACGCGATCGTGCATGCGCACGGCGTTCTCAAGACGCTCGCCGCGTCGCTCATGAAGATCGCGAACGACGTGCGCTGGCTCGCTTCAGGGCCGCGCTCGGGACTGGGCGAGATTCGCATCCCGGAAAACGAACCCGGCAGTTCGATCATGCCCGGCAAAGTCAACCCGACGCAGTGCGAGGCGCTGACGATGGCGTGCGCGCAAGTCTTCGGCAACGACGTCGCGGTCAACCTCGCGGGCGCGTCGGGAAACTTCGAGTTGAACGTCTACAAACCGGTGCTGATCCACAACCTGCTGCAAAGCATTCGGCTGCTCGCGGACGGCGCGCGCAGCTTCGAGGAACACTGCGCGCGCGGCATCGAGCCGGTGCGCGAGCGCATTGCCGAATTGGTGCAACGCTCGCTGATGCTCGTCACCGCACTCAATCCACACATCGGCTACGACAAGGCGGCGAAGATCGCGAAGGCCGCGCACGCAAGCGGCAGCAGCCTGCGCGATGCGGCGATCGCATCCGGGTGGGTGAACGCGGAGCAGTTCGACGCCTGGGTGCGCGCGGAGGATATGGTGTCGCCGCGCCCGGACGACGGCGCAAAGCAGTAGCGGCAACTGCCGCCCCGCGCTACTGCTTCTGGCTCAGCGCATTGCCCACCAGGCGCGACGTGATGTCGACGATCTGGATCATGCGGTCGTAGGCCATGCGGGTCGGGCCGATCACGCCGAGTGTGCCGACGATCTGGCCGTCGACGACGTAGGGCGCCGAGACGACCGACAGCTCCTCGAACGGCACGACCATGCTCTCGCCGCCGATGTAGATGCGCACGCCCTCGGCGCGGCTGCTGACGTCGAGAAGCCGCATCAGCTGCGTCTTGTGCTCGAAGAGGTCGAACAGCTTGCGCAGGCTGCCGAGGTCGCTCGAGAAATCCTGCACCGTCAGGAGGTTCCTCTCGCCCGAGATGACAACCTGCTCCTGGCTGTCGGCGACGGCTTCGGAGCCGGCCTGCACCGCGGCCTGCATCAGCGCCGCGATCTCGCCGCGCAACGCATCGACTTCGCTCTTGAGCCGCTCGCGCACCTCGTCGAGCGTCAGTCCGGAATAGTGCGCTGTGAGGTAGTTGCTCGCCTCGACGAGTTGCGCCGGCGAATAGTCCTGCGCAGTGACGATGACGCGATTCTGCACGTCGCCGTCGGGCGCGACGAGGATCACGAGCACGCGCCGCTCGGACAGGCGCATGAACTCGATGTGGTGAAAGCGGCTCGCCTTGCGCGGTGCCGTGACGACGCCGACGAAGCTCGACAGGTTGGACAGCAACTGCGCCGCACTCGCGATCACGCGCTGCGGCTGATCGGGGTGCAGGTGCGGGGCCGCCTGAGAAGAATCATCGCTGAGCTTGACCGGCTGCGCGGTCAACATCGTATCGACGAAGAGGCGATATCCACGTGCCGTCGGCACGCGCCCCGCGCTCGTGTGCGGGCTTGCGATCAGGCCGAGATCCTCGAGGTCGGCCATCACGTTGCGAATCGTCGCCGGCGAAAGCTCCAATCCGCTCGCGCGCGACAGCGTGCGGGAGCCGATCGGCTGGCCGTCCGCGATGTAGCGTTCGACCAGGGTCTTCAGCAGTGTCTTGGCGCGCTCGTCAAGCATGGTTTCATTCTAGGGCGAGGACCTCTCTCGGGCCTGCAGAGACCCATTCTCGGCGCCTCTTGGCAAGGGTCGCTGTGGTGTAATCCCGCGCATGCCGACCCGCTTTCGTCATGCTGCGCTCGTAGGCAAGTACCAGGCTGACGGCATCCGCGGCGTGCTCGAGGAGATCGCGCACTTTCTCGTCGACCAGGGGCTCGAGGTGTCGCTCGAGAAGCAGACGGCACTCTCTACGGGCATCACGGGTTACGGCGCGCTCGACGCGGAAGAACTCGGCAAGCAGTGCGACATTGCCGTCGTGCTCGGCGGCGACGGCACGATGCTGGGCATCGCGCGCCAGCTCGCACCCTTCGGGCTGCCGCTCGTCGGCATCAACCAGGGGCGGCTCGGCTTCATCACCGATGTGTCGATTGGCCAATTCGCCGAGGCGCTTGCGCCGATGCTCGCGGGTGACTTCGAGGTCGAGCACCGCACGATGCTCGCGGGTGTCGTTGAACGCGACGAGCGCACGATCTTCGAGGCGCTCGCGATGAACGATGTCGTCGTCAGCCGCAGCCACACCGCAAGCATGATCGAGCTGCGCATCGACATCGGCGACGAGTTCATGGCCAACCTGCGCGCCGACGGGCTGATCATCGCATCGCCGACAGGCTCGACGGCCTACGCGCTGTCGGCCGGTGGGCCGATCCTGCACCCGGGCATCGCCGGCTGGGTGCTCGCGCCGATCGCGCCGCACACACTCTCGAACCGGCCGATCGTGCTGCCAGACGTGAGCGACGTGTCGATCCAGATCGTCGCCGGCCGTGACGCGAGCGCGAACTTCGACATGCAAAGCCTTGCCAGCTTGTTGCCCGGCGACCGCATCCGCATACGCCGCTCGCAGCACCAGGTGCACTTCCTGCACCCGCGCGGCTGGAGCTACTACGCGACATTGCGCAAGAAGCTGCATTGGCACGAGGCGCAGTGATGTTGGCCCCCAAGACGCCGTTGGCGTCGCCCCCCCGAGGGGGAGCGTTCGGCTTGGGGCGGCCCGGCGCCGAACTATCGGCCCGATTCGACCATGCTTAGGCGACTCGCGCTGCGCGACTTCGTGATCGTCGAGGCGCTCGAGTTCGAGCCCGGCGCAGGCTTCTCCGTGCTGACCGGCGAGACGGGAGCGGGCAAGTCGATCCTCATCGACGCGCTGCAGCTCGCGCTCGGCAGCCGCGGCGATGCCGTCGTGGTGCGCGAAGGCGCGGCGCGCGCCGAGATCAGCGCCGAGTTCGATTCGCCACCTGCGCTTGCGCCCTGGCTCGACGAAGGCGGCTTCGAAGCACAGGACACGTTGCTGCTGCGCCGCGTGATCGACGCCCAGGGCAAGAGCCGCGCGTGGGTCAACGGCAGCGCGGCGACGATCGCGCAGTTGCGCGAAGCGGCCGCGCATCTCGTCGACATTCACGGCCAGCATGCGTGGCAGGGGCTGACGCGGCCGCCGGTCGTGCGTGCGCTGCTGGACGCCCACGCGCGCGCCGACACCGCGCCCGTGGCGCAGGCCTGGTCGCGCTGGAAGGCGGCCGGCGAGAGATTGGCAAACGCACGTTCGAAGCAGGCCGATCTGGAGCGCGAACGCGAGCGCCTCGCCTGGCAGCTCGGCGAAATCGACAAGCTCGCACCCGGCGACGATGAATGGGACGCGCTCAACGCGCAGCATTCGCGGTTGTCGCACGCGCAGGCGCTGATCGAAGCGGCGCAGGCGGCGCTGGGGATGATCTCGGAAGCCGACGACAACACCGATGCGAACGCCGACACCTTGGCCGGCCGCGCTGCCGATGCCCTCGCCGAGGTCGCCGCGCACGACCCGCAGCTCGACGAAGTGGCCGCGGTGCTGCGCAGCGCCCAGGCGCAACTGCAGGACGCAGCGCACACGCTGGCCGGCTATCTGCACCGCACCGAGCCCGACCCCGATGAACTGCGACGACTCGACGACCGGCTCGCAGCGTGGGTCGGTCTCGCCCGCCGCTACCATCGCGCGCCACCCGAGTTGCCGGCGCTGGCGCTGCAATGGCGCGCCGAGTTGAAGGCGCTCGACGCGGCGACCGATCTGGACGCGCTCGACGGCGCGCTCGCCGCGGCACTCGCCGACTACCGGCGCGAGGCGAAGAAGCTTACGAAGTTGCGCCGCAGCACCGCCCCCAAGCTCGCAGATGCCGTGACGCAGGCGATGCAGCAACTCGGCATGGCCGGCGGCCGCTTCGAGATTGCACTTTCCGCCAGCGACGGCCCGCAATCCTTCGGCGATGAATCGGCGGAGTTCCTCGTCGCCGGTCACGCCGGCAACACGCCGCGGCCACTGGGCAAGGTTGCCTCCGGCGGCGAGCTGTCGCGCATCGCGCTCGCGATCGCAGTCACCACGAGCCAGGGCGCTCCCGTCGGCGAAGCGGGCGACGCAAGGGCGGGCACGTTGATCTTCGACGAGATCGATGCGGGCATCGGCGGCGCGGTTGCCGAAGCGGTCGGCCGCCTGATGAAGCAGCTCGGCCGCGACCGACAGGTGCTCGCAGTGACGCATCTGGCGCAAGTCGCGGCCAGCGCGGACGAGCACCATGTCGTCGCGAAGGCGATGCGTGGCAGCGTGACGCTCAGCACGCTGCAGTCGGTCTCGGGCGAGTCGCGAGTCGCCGAGATCGCGCGCATGCTGGGTGGCGAGCGGCTCTCGGGCACAAGTCTTGCGCATGCGCAGGAAATGCTCGATGGCGGCGGGGGGAAACCTGTCGCCCGCAATCGACTCCAACGTCAATGAGCCCGCCCGACACTCCCGCCGTCGCGCCAACCGCAATTTCGGGCGAATCGCCTTCGCCGCGCAAGGTCGTGCTCGTGACCGGCATCTCGGGTTCGGGCAAGTCGGTCGCGTTGCACGCGCTGGAGGACGCCGGATACTTTTGCGTCGACAACCTGCCGCCCGAATTGCTGCGCGACTTCCTGCGTCTGGAACATGAACGTTCCGAGCGGCGTGTCGCAATCGCGGTCGACGTGCGCAGCGCCGGCTCGCTGCCCCACCTGCTGCCACTGCTCGATCAGTTGCGCGCCGAGGGTGTCTCGATCCGCGCCGTGTTTCTCGACGCGAGCACCGATGCACTCGTGCGCCGTTTCTCGGAGACGCGCCGCCGCCATCCGCTGTCGAGCGACCTGCCCGCCGCGCCGCACACGCACCGGCGCAGCGACGACGTGCCCGATGGCCAGCGTGCATTGACCGAAGCGATCGAGCTCGAGCGCGAGCTGCTCGCCGATTTGCGCGAGGTCTCGACCGTGATCGACACCAGCCAGTTGCGTCCGGCGCAACTGCGCCGCTGGATGCGCGACCTGGTGCAGGCGGGCCACACGCGGCTGACGCTCGCCTTCGAATCGTTCGCCTACAAGCACGGCGTACCCCTCGACGCCGATCTGGTATTCGATGTGCGCGTGCTGCCCAATCCGCACTACATCCGTGAGCTGCGCCAGCTCACCGGTCGCAATCCCGAGGTCGCCGCTTACCTGCAGGCGCAGCCCGAAGCGGTCGAGATGCTCGCGCAGATCGAGGCTTTTCTGAAGCGCTGGTTGCCCGCGTTCGTCGAGGATCAGCGCAGCTACCTGACGGTGGCGATCGGTTGCACCGGAGGCCAGCACCGCTCGGTTTTCGTGGTCGAGACGCTGGCGCAACGCTTCGCGCAACATGCGGCCACGCTCGTGCGCCACCGCGAGCTCGATGCAAGGTGAAGTGAAGCCCCCACGCTCTCTTCGCTCGCTGCCACAGGGGCCACGGAGGGGCCCCTTCGGGGCCCTCGGGGCGCTCAGTACCTTCGGAACGGCCGGGCGGTACTGACATGAGTGCCTCGCCGCAGCCGCCCGAGCTGCCGCTGTTTCCGCTCAAGACCGTCTTGTTCCCCGGTGGCCTGCTCGCGCTGAAGGTGTTCGAAGCGCGCTATCTCGACCTGATCAGCACCTGCCTGCGTGAGCGCCGGGCGTTCGGCGTCGTGGCGCTGCGCAGCGGTGGCGATGTCGGCGCCGACGCGGGCGTCGAGTTCGAGGCGATCGGCACGCAGGCCGAACTGATCGAGGTGGACGGAGAGCAGCCCGGCATCCTGAAGGTGCGCTGCCGCGGCACGCAACGCTTCACCCTGGGCGCACCGAAGCGCCAGGCCGACGGCCTGTGGACAGCGCCGTTCGAACCGATCGAGGAGGACGAGATCTGCCCACCCGCCGAGGCCGCTGCCGCGACGGTGCGTGGGCTGCAGGCCGCGTTTGCCGCGCTTGAGGCCGGAGGCAACGCGCGTTTCCTCGCACCCTATCGCTTCGACGATGCAGGCTGGATTGCGAACCGCTGGTGCGAGATCCTGCCGCTGTCGCTCGCCGCGAAGCAACGGCTGATGGCATTGCCCGATGCGCAGATGCGGCTGCAACTCGTCGACGAGTTCCTGCGCGGCAAGGGCGTCGTCTCCTAGCGCGCGTTCACTTCGCTTCGAGCAATCGCCTGAGCGGCGCCGGCAGCGCGACTTGCGCCAGCGCTTCGAAGTCGACCCAGCGCCCCGGGACCGGAAGCGCCTGCCCGGGTTTGCGCAGAAGCCGCGCGCGGCGCGGATGCAGCCGCCAATCGAAGTGCGTGAGCGCATGTTCGATCGTCGGCAGCGACTCCAGCTCGACGCCGAGCGTCGCGGCGACGGCGCGGACGTCGGCCTCGTCGTCGAGCAGCGGCAGCGTCCACAAGCCGGCCCACACGCCGCGCTCCGGTCGCTGTTGCAGCCAGACCCTGCCGCGCCACTCGAGCCACAGCCACCAGTTCTCGCGATGCCCACGCACGAGGCGGCGCGTCTTCACCGGGTAGCGTTCCGGCGCACCTTCGATGCGCGCCACGCAATTCGCCTCCAGCGGACAGTCATTGCAAGCCGGAGCGCGAGCGGTGCACAGCGTCGCGCCCAGATCCATCAGGCCCTGGGTGTAGCGCTCGACATCGCGCTCGGGCAGCAAGTCGCTTGCAAGCCCCCACAGCGCTCGTTCGTTGGCCGCGATCGAAAGGTCGCGAGCGTCGCCGAGCACGCGCGTCAGCACGCGCTTGACGTTGCCGTCCAGGATCGCAACCCGCTCGCCGAAGCAGAACACGGCGATCGCCGCCGCCGTCGACCGGCCGATGCCGGGCAGGTCCATCAGGTCCGCGCTGCTGCGCGGGAATTGCCCGGCGTGCTCGGTGACGACGATCCGCGCGCAGCGGTGCAGGTTGCGCGCGCGGCTGTAGTAGCCGAGACCGCTCCAGAGCGCCAGAACCTCGTCCAACGGCGCAGCGGCCAGCGCACGCACATCGGCGAAGCGCGCGAGGAAGCGTGAGTAGTAGTCGAGCACGGTCGCGACCTGCGTCTGCTGCAGCATGATCTCCGACAGCCAGACCCGGTACGGGTCCCGCGTGTGCTGCCACGGCAGCGCATTGCGGCCGTGGCTGCGCTGCCAGTCGACGAGTCGCGCAGCGAGGCCGGCTGGCTGGGGCGCGCCCAATCGTCAGGCTCGGGCGCGGACGCGCTTGCGAAGCGTCGCAGCCTTCGAGGCGCCGGCAGGGCGGCGCGATGTCGCAGCCGACGACACGTCGCCCGCTGACCCGCCCGAGGCGCCGCAAGGGGCCTGGGCGGCTGCGAGATCTGTCGAAGGCTCGGTCGCGGGCTCCGGCGGCGCGAGCGTTTGCAGCGCCTGCGTCAGCGCCTCGGCGCGCTGCAAAGTCCCGGCGAGCCCCGCGTCCTGCGCGGTCAGCTCGGCGATGCGCTGCTCGAGCTCGCCCGCCGCGACCTGGATACGCGCAAGCGCCTCGTTGCGCCGACGGAACGCGGCCCGCCGTTCGGCAAGCTGCGAGTCGAGATGCCCCAGCGCCGACTTGTTCCACAGCTCGATGTCGGCCGCCGCGGATTCGAACACGACCCGCAACTTGGAGACGAGCATGCGCGTGAAACGCTCCAGAAAGCGCGGCTGCGCCAGCCGCAGCGCCTGCCCGAGCCCGAGGTAGCGCGTATAGCCGGCCTCGATCATCTCGAGCTCATGGCCGAAGTGACGCAGATCCGGCGCCGCCTCGAGCGCAAGGCCGAAGGCGAATTCGGCGTTCAGGCGCGCGTGGCTGGCGTGCAGCATGGTGTGGATCTCCTCGCCCTGCTCCTGGGCCTTGGCGAGTCGCGCGCGCAGGCGGCCACACAGCGCGACGAAGGCCTTGCGGGCGCCGAGCTTGAGCAGCGAGTCCTTGAGCTCCTGCTGCATCTGCAGCACTTCGCCGCGCAGCGCTTCGCTTGCCAACGGGGACAGCACCTTGCCGAGCATCCGCAAATGCACAGCGCGCAGCGCCTGGATCTGCACGTTGCACTGTTCGAACTCGGACGACTCCCGCGCCGCCCGCTCGCGCGCAGCCTGCAGTTGATTTGCGCTCTTGCCGCGCAGGCCGCGCAACTCCAGGATCTGCTCGGCGAGTTGGCGACGGCGCTCACCGCCTCGGTGCGCGAGCTGCGTCTGCAACTGCTGCGCCGCTTCACTCACGACACCTTGCAGCAGCGCATGGCGTTGTTGAAGCAGTTGCGAGCCGAGCGCGTCTTCGAGTTCTGGCAGGCGGCTCGCGCGCAGCGCGGCGGCGTCGCCCTGGATGCGGGCGGTCAGCGCCTCGCGCGCCGAGAGCGCGAACACGCGCGCGGGCGCAACGTCGAGCGCAAGCGCCGTCGCACGGCGCAGCGATTCGATCTGGTTGGCTGTCTGCCCCGGTGACGACAACGGATCCCGCAAGGTGTCGATCTTGTTGAGCACGACGAAGTGCGCCATCGAGCGCGCGCCCAGGTGCTCGCGCCAGAGTTGCATGTCCGTGCGGGTGACGCCGGTGTCGGCGCCGAGCACGAAGACGATTGCCTGCGCCCTCGGCAGCAGGCCGAGCGTGAGCTCAGGCTCGGCGCCGAGTGCATTCAATCCAGGCGTGTCAAGGACGACGAGGCCGCGTTCGAGCAAGGGGTGCGGGTAGTTGACGAGCGCGTGACGCCAGACCGGAATCTCGATCCGGCCCGCAGCGTCGAGCATCGGGTTGTGGTGCTCGGGGCCGTCGACCCGCTCGTCATCCCACAGGCCGAGCGCTTGCGCCTCGTCCTTGTCCACCCAGCGCGTGCGCATCACCTGCGCGACCGCTTCGGAGAGTTGCTCCGCCGCACCGCCCTGCAGCGAATGGTGCGTCCATGCAAGGGGGCGCTTGCGCAGATCGGCGATCGATGTGCCATCGTGGCGCGTCTCGATCGGCAGCAGCGCAAGCGAGGCAGGCTGCCCCGGCTCGCAGGCCAGTTCGACCGGGCACATCGTCGTGCGCCCGGGGGTTGCAGGCAGCACACGCCGGCCGGTGTCCGCAAAGAAGATCGCGTTGATCAGTTCGGATTTGCCGCGCGAGAACTCCGCGACGAAGGCGACGACGACCTTGTCGTTCGCGATGCGTTCGCGCAGCGCGGCAATCAGCGCGTCGGTCGCCGTATCGGCGAGATCGTGCTCGGCGGCGAAGTGCTGCACCGCGGCGAGCCGATCCAGCAGCGCTGCGCGCCAGCGGCCGAGAGCGTCGAAGTTGCCAGCGAACGGCGTCGTCATGCGGCGTGCAGAGATTGGCGGACAGGAGGGCGAGCATCGTAGCCCAGGCCTCGCGGCGCCGAGGCCACTGATACAACTGCTCACCGCCTTTGGCAACGCGGGCAGAAATATGTCGCGCGCTGGCCCTGGACGATGCGCCGCACCGGCGTGGCGCAGACGCGGCAGGGTGCGCCGGCGCGGCCATAGACACGCGCTTCGTGCTGAAACGCACCGGCCATGCCGTGCGCATCGCGAAAGTCGCGCAGCGTCGAACCACCCGCCTTCATCGCAAGCGCGAGCGTTGCTCGCACCGCGGCGACGAGTTTCTCGCAGCGCGGCCGGCTCAGGCGGCTTGCGCGCATCCGTGGATCGATGCCGGCGGTAAACAGCGCTTCACAGGCGTAGATGTTGCCCGCACCGACGACGATGTCGCCCGCGAGCAGCACCTGCTTGATCGGCGCGTTCCGGCGCTGCAGCGCCGCGTGCAGATGAGCGCCGGTGAAGGCGGGATCGAATGGCTCCAGGCCCAGGCCCGAAAGCAGCTTGGCGGCCGGGTTCTGGTCCAGCGCGGTCGCGAAGACGACGGCGCCGAAGCGCCGCGGGTCGGTCAGGCGCAGCGTGCCGTGGCTTGTCGCGAGGTCGAAGTGATCGTGCGGCCCGGGCGGTGGCGCGCTGTCGTCGAAGCGCAGCGACCCCGACATCCCGAGGTGCAGCAGAAGCCCTCCCCGCTCCAGCGGCAACCACAAGTACTTGCCGCGCCGCTGCGCCTCGCCGACAGCTTGCCCAATGAGCGAATCCGCCGCGCAGCCGAGCGGCCAGCGCAGCGGCTTGCCCAGGCGCACGCCGGTGACGCGGGCGCCATTGATGCGTGGGCCGAAGCTCTGGCGCGTGACTTCGACTTCAGGCAATTCGGGCATGAGGGAATTATTGCGTCCGCGTCGACTCCATCCGCATCTGCGCGTACCGCGAGAGGTTGGGCGCGACACTAGAATGAATTTTTCGATATCAGCCGCCGTCGGACCTCAAGCGTCCAGAGGGCACACGAGGACGCTCCCGATGCCCGCCCGAATTGTTCGCTCCCTGTCGAGGTCGACGCTCGTGCTGGCCGTCGCCTGCCACGGGTTCGCCCTCGCCGCTCAGGCGCAGACGCAGACGCAGGACGCGCAAGCGCCGCCAACGAACTCAGCGCTCACCGCGCCGCTCTTTTATCAGCTGCTGATCGGCGAGATCGAGCTGAGCGAAGGTGCGGCCGGCAACGCCTATGAGGTGATCCTCGACGCCGCGCGCAAGACCAACGACGAGCAGTTGTACCGCCGTGCGACCGACATTGCCTTGCAGGCGCGCGCCGGCGATCAGGCGCTCGCCGCGGTAAAGGCCTGGCGCACCGCGTGGCCGGAGTCGCGCAACGCCTTGCGCTATCAGGTGCAACTGCTGATCGCGCTGAACCGCGTGCCGGAAGCCGCAGAGCCGCTGCGGACGTTGATCAACCTCTCGCCGCCCGCCGAGCGACCGTTGTTGATCGCCGTCTCGCCGCGTCTGTTTGCGCGCGCTGTCGACAAGCGCGCCGCCGCGAAGGCACTGGAAGACGCGCTCGGTGGCTTCATCAAGGACCCCGCCACCGCGACCGCGGCGCGGGTCGCGATCGCGCGCGGCTGGCTGCTGGCGCAGGACACGGCGCTCGCGCTTGAACTCACGCAGCGGGCGCATGCGGCCGACCCGTCGGCGGACGGCCCGGCGCTCGTCGCACTTGAACTGCTCGCCACAACGCCGCAGGCGGAAGCGATCGTTCTCGAGACGCTGGCGGCCAACCCCGGCAACAACGCAGTGCGCATGATGTATGCGCGCGTGCTCGCCGGCGGGCAGCGCCATGCGGATGCGATCCAACAGCTCGAAATCGTCACCCGCAACGCGCCGGCCCTCGCCGCGCCTTGGCTGACTCTGGGTGCGTTGCGACTGGAATTGCGCCAACCGCAGGAGGCGACCGTCGCGCTGAAGACGTTCGTCCAGCTCGCGCAGGCGGCGGACGCGCCCGCCGCGCCGGCGTCTGCGGCTTCCGCGGCGCCCCAGGGTCCCCAGGTCGTCGATGCGCAGGACGACGACGACGACGAGGACGCGCCGTCCACGAGCGATGGGGTGCTCATTCAGGCCTATCTGCTGCTCGCCCAGGCGGCCGAGATGCAGGGCGACTACGCGGCTGCCGAGATCTGGCTCGGGAAGATCGACAGCACCGCCCGCGCGCTCGAGGTTCAAGTCCGCCGCGCATCGCTGCTCGCGCGCCAGGGGCGGATCGATGAAGCGCGTGCCGTGATCCGCCAGGCGCCGGAACGGGGTCCGGCCGATGCGCGTGCCAAATTGCTTGCCGAAGCGCAAATCCTGCGCGAGGCCAAGCGTTGGGACGCTGCCTACGGCGTGATGGAGGAAGCGAACAAGCAGTTCCCGAACGACCCCGATCTGCTCTACGAACAGGCGATGCTGGCCGAGAAGCTCGGCCGCTTCGACGTCATGGAGCGCGAGTTGCGCCGCGTGATCGAGATCGCGCCGAATCATCAGCATGCCTACAACGCGCTCGGCTATTCGCTTGCCGAGCGAAATGTGCGGCTCACAGAGGCGCGCACGCTGATCAAGAAGGCGATCGAGATCCGGCCCGGCGACCCGTTCATCACCGACAGCCTCGGCTGGGTCGAGTACCGTTTGGGCAATCGCGAGGAAGCGACGCGCCTGCTGCGCCAGGCATACAAGTCGAGGCCGGACGTCGAGGTCGCGACCCATCTGGCCGAAGTCCTGTGGGTCAGCGGGCAGCGCGACGAAGCCCGGCAGATCCTGCGCGATGCCCGCAAGCGTGACGCGAGCAACGAGGTGCTGGTCGAGACGATCGCCCGCCTGCAAGTCGATTTGTGAGCGTGCGCAGGGTGCGGGCGGACGTTGCGGCTGTCTGGGTGGCCTCGATGCTGATGGCCGCTTGCGCGACCCCGATCGAACCGCTCGCGCCGGATGCGATTTCCGGACGAATGACGGTGCGGGTCGAGGATGCAGCCGGCGGGACGCCGCGCACGCTCAGTGCCGGCTTCGAGCTGTCGGGTGATGCAGAGCAAGGCACCCTCAGCCTGGCGACGCCGCTCGGCACCCAACTTGCGCAGGCGCGCTGGTCGCCGCAGCAGACGTTGCTCGTCACGCCCAAAGGTGAGACGCCGTACGCCGACATGAATGCGTTGACGCGCGAACTCGCAGGCGAAGCGTTGCCGATCGCTGCCTTCTTCGACTGGCTGCGCGGTCGGCCCTGGCCTGACGCGCCGAGCACCCCACTTTCGCCACCCGACGTCGGCTTTTCGCAACTCGGCTGGCAGGTCATGCTCGCCGGCTTCGACCAGGGCGTGTTTTCGGCCCGCCGCGAGGTGGCGCCAGCGGTCAACGTGCGTGCGGTGCTCGATCGACCCTGATGAAGGCCCTCTACGATCTGCCCGCGCCGGCAAAGTTGAACCTGTTCCTGCACGTGATCGGCAGGCGCGCGGACGGTTATCACCTGCTGCAGTCCGCCTTCGTGCTGATCGACTGGTGCGACACGCTGCACGTCGAATGCCGAAGCGACTCCCGGCTGGCGCGTCACGACCTCGGCGACGCGCTGCCGGCCGATGACCTGTGCCTGCGCGCGGCGGCCGCGCTTCAACGCGAAAGCGGGACGTCTCTGGGCGCGGACATCTCGATCCACAAGCGTCTGCCGAGCGGTGCCGGCATGGGCGGCGGAAGCTCCGACGCAGCAACGACGCTGCTCGCGCTGAATCACCTGTGGGCGCTCGACTGGCCGCGGGCGCGGTTGCTGGCGCTCGGGCTCACGCTTGGCGCCGACGTCCCTTTCTTCCTCGGCGGCGCCAACGCATTTGTCGAGGGCGTGGGCGAGAGGCTGACACCGATCGATCTGCCCCGTCAGTGGCTTGCGGTCGTCAAACCGGTGGCCAGCGTGGCGACGCGCGAGATTTTCGACAGCCCCGTGCTGCACCGCAATACCGAAGCCGTTATACTTGCGGGCTTTCTTGCAGACCCCAGCGTGAGCCATGGTTTTGGTACTGGCCTTGGCAGTTTCGGGCGCAACGACATGCAGCCACCGGCCGAGGGCCTGTGCGCCGAAATTGCCGATGCCGCCCGCTGGCTCGAAGCCCGTTTCGGCAACAGCCGCATGACGGGCTCCGGTAGCGCAGTGTTTGCAGGGGCAGGGACAGGCGCACAGCCCGCCTGCCCGATGCCGGATGATCCGGCGCCGGGCTGGGTCACGCGCATGTGTCGCAGCCTGGAGCATCATCCCCTGCGGGATTTCGCCGAAGGTTGAGAGCACGTTTTCAGGTGCGCCACGCGAGCGGCGAACCGGTGTAGGGGAGTCGCCAAGCTGGTTAAGGCATCGGATTTTGATTCCGACATGCGAAGGTTCGAATCCTTCCTCCCCTGCCAGAATTGCTGTTGTATTCGCGCGCCGTGCGGTGCGCCGCCAGGAGCCGAAGGCACGCAAGCCCGGCAGGCTGAAACGGAGTCGACGTGCTCTTCAACACTGTCTTGTTCACCGGCAACGCGAATCCGGCGCTCGCGCAGGAGATGGCTGCGCGCCTCTCGATCGAGCTCGGCCGGGCATCCGTCGGGCGCTTCTCGGACGGCGAGGTCGACGTCGAAATCAACCAGAACGTTCGCGCACGCGACTTGTTCATTGTCCAGCCGACCTGCGCGCCGACCAACGAGAACCTGATGGAGCTGTGCATCATGGTCGATGCGTTGAAGCGCGCATCGGCGCGCCGCATCACGGCCGTGATCCCCTACTTCGGCTATGCACGGCAAGACCGCCGGCCACGATCGCGCCGGGTGCCGATCAGCGCGAAAGTGGTCGCCAACATGCTCGAGGCTGTGGGCGTCGAGCGCCTGCTGACGATGGACCTGCACGCTGACCAGATCCAGGGCTTCTTCAACATCCCGGTCGACAACATCTACGCTTCGCCGGTGCTGCTCTCGGACCTGAAGAGCAAGAACTACCAGGACCTGGTGGTCGTCTCGCCCGACGTCGGCGGCGTGGTGCGCGCGCGGGCGCTCGCCAAGCAGCTCGGTTGCGAGCTGGCGATCATCGACAAGCGGCGGCCGCGGGCGAACGTGTCCGAGGTGATGCACGTGATCGGCGATATCGAGGGGCGCAACTGCGTCATCATGGACGACATGATCGACACCGCCGGTACGCTCGTGAAGGCCGCCGAGGTGCTGAAGGAGCGCGGCGCGCTCAAGGTTTTCGCCTATTGCACCCATCCGGTGTTCTCGGGCCCGGCGGTCGAGCGCATCAAGGCCTCGCAGATCGACGAGGTCGTCATCACGAACACCATTCCCCTCAACGAGGCCGGCCGCGCCTGCCCGAAGATTCGCCAGCTGTCGGTCGCTTCGCTCTTTGCCGAGACGATTCGCCGCATTTCCGACGGCGAGTCCGTCACATCGCTTTTCTCGGATCAGAACGTCAGTTTCTGAGCCGTGAATCCCTGGGCGGCGCCGGCGCGGGCTGCCTTTTCGCGAGTCGCAAGACTCGATCCCACGGGGAGCCTGGTCGCGGGCCCCCGGCCATTTTGGAGAACACCATGAAATTCGTCGCTTACGAGCGCACCAAGCAGGGGACCGGAGCGAGCCGCCGCCTGCGCAATGCTGCCAAGGTCCCGGGCATCGTCTACGGCGCGGGAACGCCCGCCATGATCGAGCTCGATCACAACGCGCTTTTCTTCGCGCTGAAAAAGGAAGCCTTCCACAGCTCGCTGCTCGAGATGGAACTCGGCGGCAAGACCGAAACGGTACTGCTGCGGGACTATTCGATGCACGCCTTCAAGCCGATCGTGATGCATGTGGACTTTCAGCGCATCGACGAGAAGACCACGCTGCGCAAGCGCGTGCCGCTGCACTTCGTCAACGAAGAGATCTCGGAAGCCGTCAAGACCGACAAGTGCGTCATCAACAAGGCGATGAGCGAGATCGAGATCGAGTGCCTGGCGACGAAGCTGCCCGAGCACATCACGATCGACCTCGCCGGTATGAAGAAGGGTGACTCGATCCACGCTCGCGACCTGAAGCTCGACGAAGGCATCAAGCTCGTGCGCCACGGCCGCACGAACATCACGATCGCGAGTGCGACCGCACCGCGTGTCGAGGCCGAGGAAGTCACGGCAGATGCCGCCGCCGCGGTTGCCGCGCCGGCCGCCCCCGAAGCCAAGGGCAAGGCGCCCGCCAAGGAAAAGCAGAACAAGAAGTGATCGCCTGGTGGGTGCAGCGGGCATGCGCCGAATCCAGAGCCCCGCAGCCGCGGGGCTTTTTTCATGTCCGCCGCATTCGATAATCGGCCGATGATTCGTCTCCTCGTCGGACTCGGCAACCCTGGACCGGAATACGCGGGCACGCGGCACAACGCCGGCTTCGCGTGGCTCGATGCCGTTGCGCGCGCATTGCGCACGACGCTCGCGCCCGAACGCAGCTACTTCGGCAGCGTCGCGCGCGTGAACCGCAGCGCCGGGCCGCTCTGGCTGCTGGCACCGATGACCTACATGAATCTGTCGGGCAAGGCGGTCGCGCCGCTGGCTCGCTTCTTCAAGATCGAGGCGAACGAGATCCTCGTCGCGCACGACGAACTCGATCTCCTCCCCGGACAAGTGCGCCTGAAGCAGGGTGGCAGCAGCGCCGGCCACAACGGCCTGAAGGACATCCAGGCGCAGCTCGGGACGCCCGACTTCTGGCGCCTGCGGCTGGGCATCGGCCACCCAGGGATCAAGGCCGAAGTGGCGAACTACGTCCTGCGCAGGCCCGCTCCTGACGAACGCGAGGCGATCGACAAGAGCATCGAGCTGTCGCTCAGCGTGCTCGAGACGCTGCTCGATGGCGAGATGGACCGTGCGATGATGAAACTGCACGCGAAGCCGCAGCGCCCCAAGCCCCCCCGGCCAGTCGATGCGCCGGAGTTGCCTTCAAAGGAGTCGACCCCATGAAGTCACTCTGTCTCGCCGCAATTGCTCTTTCGACTTGCTTCGGTGTCTCGGCACAGAAGATCTACCGCTGCGGTCCGGACGGGCGCATCTATCAGCAGGCGCCGTGCACCGAGGGCAAGGCGATCAACGCGGGCGACGCCCGCACGCCCGAGCAGCGCGCGGCCGCCCAGGAACTGGCCGCGAGCGAGGCTCGGCGCGCCGCTCAGTTCGACCGTGACAACGCGCCTGCGTCAACGCCCGAAGGCCGCAAGGCAAAGCCGCCTAAAGCCGCGGCGGCAAGCGGCGGCGCGAGCAGCGCGGCCTCGTCGCCCAAGAAGGACAAGCCGCCAGCGCAGGATCCGTCCCATCCGCTCACGGTACGCCTGCCTGCGAAACCCAAGCCGGCCGCTTCAGCGGCGTCGACCGCATCGCGATAGCGCCGCTCGGCAGCGCTCAGCCGCGAACCGGAGGCGCCTTCTCGCCCTGGGCCGTCAGCCGGCGGTATTTGCCCCACAGCGTCTCACGACTCTCGACATGCGCCGGATCGAGCGGGATGCAGCTCACCGGGCAGACCTGTACGCACTGCGGTTCTTCGAAGTGGCCGACGCACTCGGTGCATCGCGACGGGTCGATCTGGTAGATCTCCGGCCCCATCGAGATGGCCTGGTTCGGGCACTCGGGCTCGCACACATCGCAATTGATGCATTCGTCGGTGATGATGAGGGCCACGGTCCGGACTTCCTTCGCCAAGCGCTCAGGCGCCCCGGGAGGCTTCGCGCGTGCGCTCCTGCAGGCGCTGGTTGACCGAAGGCGAGACGAACTGCGACACCTCGCCGCCGAGCATCGCGATCTCGCGCACGAAAGTGCTGGAGATGAACTGGTACTGGTCCGACGGCGTCAGAAAGAGCGTCTCCACCTCGGGCATCAGCTGGCGGTTCATGCCCGCCATCTGGAACTCGTACTCGAAATCGCTCACTGCCCGCAGCCCGCGCACGACGACTTTGCCGCCGTGGCCCACCACGAAGTCGCGCAGCAGGCCGCGATAAGTCAGCACTTCGACGTTCGGATAGCCGCTCGCCAGTTCCTGCGCCATTTCCAGGCGCTCGTCGATCGTGAACATCGCGCGCTTGTGGTGGCCGGCGGCAACAGCGAGGATCAAGCGCTCGAACAGGCGGCTGGCGCGGCGCATCAGGTCCTCGTGCCCGAGCGTCATCGGATCGAAGGTACCGGGATAGACGGCGGTAAGGCGGGTAACTGACGTCAAGGCTCGCTCCTTCCGGCAAAGTGTCGGCGCTGCGACCGGTCCGCGTACAGTTTAGCCGCCACCTGTCGCGATCGCCGATGACCGCAACAGGTGCGAGTGCACGTTGCCGGCACGAGCATGGCGGTGCAGCGAGAGGCCCAGCTCGCCCAGCAATTCGGCGGGAGCGTGCTCGGGAGCCTCGAGGTAAATGAAACCTTCGGGTACGACGAGTCGCACGCAGTGCGTGAGCGCATCGACGAAGAGCCCCGCGTCGAATGGGGGATCGACAAAGACAAGATCGAATCGCGCTGGCTCGCAACGCCTCATCCAGGCCATCGCATCGGCCGCCTCGACGCGGACTTCGGTCGCCTTCAGGCGCTGCTGCGCCTTGCGCAGTTCGTCCGCCAGTTTGGCGTCGCGCTCGACCAGCACCACTTCGGCCGCGCCACGCGATGCGGCCTCGAAGCCGAGCGCGCCGCTACCGGCGAAAGCATCCAGGCAGCGCCAGCCGGAAAGATCCTGGCCGAGCCAGTTGAAGAGCGTTTCACGCACGCGATTGGGCGTCGGCCGCAGCCCGGGGCGATCGAGCACGACAAGACGGCTTCGCTTCCAGCGTCCGCCGATGATGCGCACTTCGTGCGCAGGACCGCGCTTCGGTCCGCTCACTGCCGCACCGGGATGCCGCGCGCCGCCATCAGCGCCTTCGCTTCGGCGACCGTGTGATGCCCGTAGTGGAAGATGCTCGCCGCGAGCACCGCGTCCGCGCCGCCCAGCTGGATGCCGTCGGCGAGGTGTTCGAGGTTGCCGACGCCGCCGGAGGCGATCACCGGGACGCTCACCGCGTCGCTCACCGCACGCGTGAGTTCCAGATCGAAACCGATCTTCGTACCGTCGCGGTCCATGCTCGTGAGCAGAACTTCGCCAGCGCCGCACTCGGCCATGCGACGCGCCCAGCCAACGGCGTCGATGTGCACATTCTTGCGGCCGCCGTGCGTGTACACATCCCAGCCGGGCCCCTTGCTGGCCAGATCGTCGCCGACGCGCCGTTTCGCGTCGATCGCGACGACGATGCACTGGGCGCCGTACTTGGCCGAGGCGTCGCGAATGACCTGCGGGTCGGCGACGGCCGCCGAGTTGAAGCTCACCTTGTCGGCCCCGGCATTGAGCAATCGGCGCACGTCCTCGACGCTGCGCACACCGCCACCGACGGTGAGGGGGATGAACACCTCCGCCGCGACCGCCTCGATGATGTGCAGGATCAGGTCGCGCCCGTCGCTCGTCGCTGTGATGTCGAGAAACGTCAGCTCATCCGCGCCCTGATCGTTGTAGCGCGCCGCGATCTCGACCGGATCGCCGGCGTCGCGCAGTTCGACGAAGTTGACGCCCTTGACGACGCGACCACCGGTCACGTCGAGGCAGGGAATGATGCGTTTGGCGAGCATAGGGGATGGCGACCTGAGAGACGATCGACTATACCGATGGCGCCGCCTTTCCGCGGCGAAACCGCCACATTCAAGGAGTCCCCAATGATCTTCGTCAGAACGCTTGCCGCCGCCGTATTTGCCTGCGCCGCCGCGCTGCCCGTTGCGGCACACGAAAGCGTCTACTACGCCGACCTGTCGGGTGCGAACGAATCGCCGCCCAACGGTTCTCCCGGCACCGGATGGGCCCGGGTAACGGTCGACTTCGACTCGATCACGATGCGCGTCGAGGCGTCGTTCTCCGACCTGACGGGTCTGACAACCGCGTCGCACATCCACTGCTGCACCGCGCTGCCCGACAGCGGCAATGTCGGTGTCGCCACCCAGACACCGAGCTTTGTCGGCTTTCCACTTGGGGTCACGTCGGGCAGCTACGACAACCTCTTCGACATGTCGCTAGCGAGCAGCTACAACGCGGCGTTCATCACCGCCAACGGCGGCACGGTCAGCGGCGCGTTCTACGCGCTCACCGACGGTCTCGATGCCAGCAAGGCGTACTTCAATATCCACACGAGTGTTTTCGGGGGCGGCGAGATCCGCGGCTTTCTGCACCCGGTGCCGGAACCCGAGACCTATGCGCTGATGCTGCTCGGCCTGGTGGGCGTTGGTATCGCCGCACGGCGACAGCGCACTCTCGCCGGCTGACGCGCCAGCAATCAGCCCGCGTCAGCGAGTTCGTCGGCGCGCGCCTGCGCAGCGGCGAAGTCCAGATCACCGGTGTAGATCGAGCGCCCGCAGATCACGCCGGTGATGCCCTCGTGTTCGACGGCGCACAGCCGCTCGATGTCCGCCAGATCACTGAGCCCCCCCGACGCGATCACCGGTATCGTCAGCGCCTGCGCGAGCTTGACGGTCGCCTCGATGTTGATGCCCGAGAGCATGCCGTCGCGGCCGATATCGGTGTAGATCACGCCTTCCACACCGTAGTCCTCGAACTTCTTCGCCAGGTCCACCACCTCGTGGCCGGTGAGCTTGCTCCAGCCGTCGGTCGCGACCTTGCCGTCCTTGGCGTCGAGGCCGACGATGATGTGGCCGCCGAACGCGCTGCACGCGTCGTGCAGAAAGCCGGGCTTCTTCACCGCCGCCGTGCCGATGATGATGAAGGACAGGCCGTCGTCGAGATAGCGCTCGACGGTGTCGAGGTCGCGGATGCCACCGCCGAGTTGGACCGGGATTTCGTCGCCGACTTCGGCAAGGATCGCGCGGATCGCCGGCTCGTTGACAGGCCGACCGGCGAAAGCGCCGTTCAGGTCGACCAGATGCAGCCGTCGCGCTCCAGCATCGACCCAGCGTCGCGCCATCGCTGCCGGGTCTTCACCGAAGGTGGTCGAGGCGCTCATGTCGCCCTGCTTCAAGCGGACGCACTTGCCGTCCTTGAGGTCGATCGCGGGTATCAGCAGCATGGCCGGGGTTCGGAAGTGGAACGGGGCGGGGCGGCGAAGCGAGGGGCTCAGGGCTTCCAGTGCAGGAAATTGCGGTACAGCTGCAGGCCGTGTTCGGCGCTCTTCTCAGGGTGGAACTGGGTGGCGAAAATATTATCGCGTGCCACGGCGCTGGTAAAGCGCGCGCCGTAGTCGGTCTCGCCGACACTGTGGCGCGCATCCCCGGGCCGGGCGTAGAAGCTGTGCACGAAGTAGAACCAAGCGCCGTCGGGGATACCACCCCAAAGGGGATGCGGGGGCCGGTTATGGGCAGTCTGCGCGACCCGGTTCCAGCCCATCTGCGGGACCTTGTAGCGGCTGCCGTCGGGCTGCAGCCTGCCTGCGAGCTCGAAGCGCAGCACCTCACCCCCGATCAGCGCGAGGCCCGGTGTCGGGCCTTCGGCGCTGCGATCGAAGAGCATCTGCATGCCGATGCACACGCCCATCAGCGGCTTGGTCGCGGCGGCCTCGAGCACGGCGTCCTGCAGGCCCGAGTCGCGCAACTCGCGCATGCAGTCGGGCATCGCGCCCTGGCCCGGCAGCACGACGCGCTCCGCGGCGCGCACCTCTTCGGGCCTCGCAGTGACGATGACCTTCAACCCCGTCCCGGCCGCCACGTGCAGCACGGCCTGCGAGACCGAGCGCAAATTGCCCATGCCGTAGTCGACGACGGCGACGGTGCGGGTCAACGGAGCCCCTCGTCGAACGGGTACGTTCGCCGATCCCCCAGGGGGATGCGGGCCGGCTTGGGAGCGGCTCGGCGCTCGGCCCGCCCGCTACGTTGCAACAGCCTCATCTCACAGGCTGCCCTTGGTCGAGGGGATCACACCGGCCGCGCGCGGGTCAGCCGTCAGCGCCATGCGCAGCGCTCGCGCGAAGGCCTTGAACACGGTCTCGCACTGGTGGTGCGCGTTGTCGCCCTTCAGATTGTCGATGTGCAGCGTCACGAAAGCGTGGTTCGCAAAGCCCTGGAAGAACTCGAACGCGAGCTGGCTGTCGAAGCCACCGATCATGCCGGCCTTGAACGGCACGTGCATGTGCAGTCCCGGACGGCCCGAGAAATCGATCACGACTCGGCTCAAGGCTTCGTCGAGCGGCACATAGGCATGGCCGTAGCGGGCAAGCCCGGCCTTGTCGCCGACCGCCTGCGCGATCGCCTGCCCGAGCGTGATGCCGACGTCTTCCACCGTGTGGTGGCCGTCGATGTGCAGATCACCCTTGGCCTCGACCTCGAGGTCGATCAGCCCGTGACGCGCGACCTGGTCGAGCATGTGGTCGAAGAAGCCGATGCCGGTCGCGAGCTTCGCGGCCCCCGTGCCGTCGAGATCGACGCGCACGCGGATCTGCGTTTCCTTCGTGTTCCTCTGGACTTCGGCACTCCGACTCATCACAAGCTCGCTTTCAGCGCATCGATCATCAGCGTATTTTCTTCAGGCGTCCCCACCGTGAGGCGCAGGCAGTTCGCAAGCAGCGGATGCAGGCCGGCGATGTGTTTGACGAGCACGCCGCGCGCCTTCATGCCTTCGAACGCAGATCTCGAGTCCGGCACGCGCACGAGGATCATGTTCGCCTCGCTCGGAAAGACTGCCACTCCCGGCAACTTCGCCAGCGCAATCGAGAGTCGCTCGCGTTCGGCGCGCAGGACCGTCGCTTGCGCGGCGAAGACTTCGGCGTGTTCCAGCGCGAACAGCGCCGCCTCGGCATTGAGCGCGCTCACGTTGTAGGGCGGGCTCACCTTGTCGATCTGATCAATCAGCGCCGCGGCGCCCGCCATGTAGCCGAGGCGCACACCCGCCAGGCCGAACTTGGACAGCGTGCGCATCACGAGCACATGGGGGTGCGCGGCCATGCGCTGCATCCAACTGCGCGACGAGAAGGGTTGATAGGCCTCGTCGAACACGACCAGGCCATCCTGCTTGCCGACCGCCTCGACGATTGCGGAGACGGTACGCTCGTCGTACAGGTTGCCGGTCGGGTTGTTCGGATAGGCGATGTAGGTGAGCGCCGGGCGCTCGCGCTCGATTGCAGCGAGCATCGCTGCGCCGTCGAGTTCGAAGCTCGGCGTCAATGGCACGCCGACAAAGCGCAAGCCGCGCAGGCGTGCCGACAGCTCGTACAGCACGAATCCCGGGAGCGGCGCGAGCACGCTCGCGCCTGGCACGTTGCAGGCCACCGAGAGCAGGTCGATCAATTCGTCCGACCCGTTGCCGACCATCACGCCGCAGCCGGCAGGCACGTCGAAATGTCGGGCGAGCGCTGCGCAGAGTTCGGGCTTGCCGATGGGATAGCGATTGATCGCAACGCGCGAGAGCCGCTCGCCAAGTGCGCGCTGCAATTCGGGCGGCAACGTGAACGGGTTTTCCATCGCATCGAGCTTGATCATGCCCGCGCTCGGCTGGATGGCGTAGGCAGCGCTCGATTGCACGTCCTGGCGGATCGTGCGCGCGATGCGGTGCGCGAGGTTGTCGGTCGTCATGCACTGCCCTTCAATCGGAGCACCATCTCGCGCTCGCCCTCATGAACCTTGCCGGTGTGGCGAAAGCCAAAAAGTTCGTAGAAGACATCGACAGAGTTTTCGGGCACGTGCGACAACCCCACCTGTGCGACGCCCATGCGGCGCGCCTCTTCGATCACCCAGCGCATCGCCGCACTGCCATGCCCGCGCCCCTGGTGCTTCGCATCGATCATCAAGCGCCAGACATAAAGCTCGTCGGTCGGCTCCTCGTCGTCCTGTCGCGCGTCCCACAACAGCAGAAAACCGACCGGCGCGCCGTCCGCATACAGGCCCAACGGTCGACCGGCCCTCTTGTACGCCGCCTGCGCGAGCGAGACCGCATTTGGCGCAACGAACTTTTTCTGCTCGGGCGTGAGCTCTAGCTTGATCAGCGGCAGCACATCCGCATCGCGCACCGGCCGCACCACGAAGGCGTCCGGACTCGATGTCGCGGCGACGTCGGCGGCGCCAAGCCGCATCCGCGCAGCCCGCGCATGCGCGTGCAGGCCCTCACCGTCGGCCAGCTCGGCGGCGATCAGGCCGAGCGTCTGCGCGCCGGCCGCACTCACCTCGATCAGGCTGCTGCGCTTCTGGAAATCGGTGACCGCCAGCGGCGACGAGAAGCGCGCCGTGCCCGCTGTCGGCAGCACGTGGTTCGGCCCGGCGCAGTAGTCGCCCAGGCTCTCGCTTGTATAGGCGCCGAGGAAGATCGCCCCCGCGTGGCGCAGCAGCGGCTCCCAGCGCTGCGGGTCGCGGCTCGACACTTCCAGATGTTCGGGCGCGATGCGATTCGCGATCTCGCAGGCCTCCTCCATCGAGCGCGTCAGGATCAGCGCGCCGCGACCTTCGAGCGATGCGCGGATCACATCGCGCCGCGGCATCTCGGGCAGCAGACGGTCGATCGCCGCATGCACCGCGTCGAGATAAGCTGCATCCGGGCTGAGCAGAATGCTCTGCGCCAGCTCGTCGTGCTCGGCCTGGCTGAACAGGTCCATCGCCACCCAGTCGGCCGGCGTGCTGCCGTCTGCCAGCACCAGGATCTCGCTCGGCCCGGCGATCATGTCGATGCCGACCTGGCCGAACACCTGCTTCTTCGCACTTGCGACGTAGGCGTTGCCGGGACCGGTGATCTTGTCGACACGCGGCACGCTCGCCGTGCCGTAGGCGAGCGCAGCGATCGCCTGCGCGCCGCCGATCGTGAAGGCGCGCGTCACACCGGCGACGTGCGCGGCGGCGAGCACGAGCGGGTTGCGCTCGCCGCGCGGCGTCGGCACGACCATCACGATCTCTCCGACGCCGGCCACCTTGGCCGGCAGTGCATTCATCAGCACGCTCGACGGATACGCCGCCTTGCCGCCCGGCACGTAGATGCCGACGCGGTCGAGCGGCGTGACCTTCTGCCCGAGCAGCGTGCCCTCGGCATCCCGATAACGCCACGAGCGCCCACAGGCATCGAGCTGGCGCTCGTGATAGGCGCGGATGCGCTCGGCGGCAGCCAGCAAGGCGCTGCGCTGCGCTGGCGGGATCGCCTCGAACGCGGCGGCGAAATCCGCTGCCCCGAGGGTCAACGCGGTTACTGAATCGACGGTCACGCCGTCGAAGCGGTGGGTCAGTTCGAGCAACGCGGCATCGCCCCGCGCGCGCACGTCGGCGATGATCCCGGCAACCGTTCGATCGATCGCGGCGTCCGACTCGGTCGAACCGTACTGCAGCGACGCAAGTGCGGCGTCGAAATCGGCAGCGCGAGTGTCGAGGTGGCGGATGTTCAAGCGCATGCGGGTCAGTCCGCTGATTTGGAATTGTTCTTCGCGCTCTCGAACGCGTCGATCAATGCGCGCAGCGGCTCACGCTTCAATTTGAGCGCGGCCTGGTTCACGATCAGGCGCGCCGAGATCGGCATGATCTGTTCGACCTCGACCAGGCCGTTCGCCTTGAGCGTACTGCCGGTCGAGACGAGATCGACGATCGCGTCCGCCAGGCCGGTGAGCGGCGCGAGCTCCATCGAGCCGTAGAGCTTGATCAGATCGACGTGCACGCCCTTGTCGGCGAAATGGTCCCGCGCGCACTGCGTGTATTTGGTCGCGACGCGAATGCGCGAGCCCTGCTTCACCGCGGCGACATAGTCGAAGTCCGCGCGCACCGCGACGCTCAGCCGGCAGCGCGCAATGCCCAGGTCCAGCGGCTGGTACAGGCCCTGGCCGCCGTGTTCGAGCAGGATGTCGTGACCCGCGACACCCAAGTCGGCGCCGCCGTATTGCACATAGGTCGGCACGTCGCTCGCACGCACGAGCACGACGCGCACGTCTTTTCGCGTGGTGCCGATGATCAGCTTGCGCGACTTCTCGGGGTCTTCCAGCACCTCGATGCCTGCCGCCTTGAGCAGCGGCATCGAGTCGTCGAAGATGCGGCCCTTCGAGAGAGCGAGGGTGATCATCATGATTCCGGTGAACGCTCGATGTCCGCACCAAGCGCGCGCAGCTTTGCTTCGATGCGGTCGTAGCCGCGATCCAGATGGTAGATGCGGTCGACGACCGTCTGCCCCTCCGCGACGAGGCCGGCGATGACGAGGCTTGCGGACGCACGCAGGTCGGTCGCCATCACGGTAGCACCCGAGAGTTTTGGCACGCCCTCGACGACCGCGACGTGCCCATCGATCGAGATGTTGGCGCCCAGGCGCATCAGTTCGTTGACGTGCATGAAGCGGTTCTCGAAGATCGTCTCGGTCACGACCGCATTGCCCTCCGCGATGCAGTCGAGCGCCATGAACTGCGCCTGCATGTCGGTCGGGAAGGCCGGGTATTCGCTGGTGCGAAAGCTCACCGCCTTCAACCTCGCGTCGCTCCTGATCCGGATCCAGCCACGGCCGTCGGCCTCGCCCGACTCAACGACGGCGCCGGCTTCGCGCAGTTTCTCGATCACCGCGTCGAGGTGCCCGGCGCGCGCGTCGCGCAGCAACACGTCGCCGCCCGCGGCCGCCGCGGCGCACAGGAAGGTGCCGGCCTCGATGCGGTCGGGCACGATGCGGTGCGCAACGCCGTGCAGCCGCTCGACGCCCTGGATGCGGATGCGGCTCGTGCCGTGGCCCTCGATCTTCGCGCCCATCGCGATCAGCATCTCGGCGAGGTCGGGAATCTCGGGCTCCTGTGCGGCGTTCTCGAGCAGCGTCTCGCCATCGGCGAGCGTCGCCGCCATCAACAGGTTCTCGGTGCCGGTGACGGTGACCATGTCGGTCACGACGCGCGCGCCCTTCAGCCGCTCGGCCTTGGCGATGATGTAGCCGTGCTCGACGCTGATCTGCGCGCCCATCGCCTGCAGGCCGAGGATGTGCTGATCGACCGGCCGCGAGCCGATCGCGCAGCCGCCGGGCAGCGAGACGGTGGCCTCGCCGAAACGAGCAAGCAGCGGGCCGAGCGCGAGGATCGACGCCCGCATCGTCTTCACGAGCTCGTACGGCGCCTCCGGCGAAGTGAGCTTGGAGGCGTCGAGTGTCAACTCTTCGGGTCGGTCGGCGCTGCGCTCGACCGCGACGCCCATGTTGCGCAACAGGCGCAGCATCGTGCTGACGTCCTGCAACTGCGGGACGTTCGCGAGACGCACCGGCTCGGCCGTCAGCAGCGCGGCGCACAGTTCGGGCAGCGCAGCATTCTTCGCGCCGGAGATCGTGACCTCGCCATTGAGGCGACGGCCACCGCGGATGAGAAGTTTGTCCATGTGGCGGGTTCGCCCGGCGCTGTTGCGGCTTGGGCAGGCTCGCGATGGCCCGCACGCGCCGCAGGCAGGCCGAAGCCTGACCTTCAGTGTGGGTGTTGCGTCCCTTGCGCCGCCGCCTGCGCCCATTCGGCCGGTGTCAGCGTCTTCATCGACAGTGCGTGGATCTGCTCGCGCATGCGCTCGCCGAGCGCCGCATAGACGCGCTGGTGGCGACGCACGCGCAGCAAGCCCTCGAATTCGGGCGAGACGATGGTGGCGAAGAAGTGACGCCCGTCGCCATCGACGGCGACATGCTCGCAGCGCAATCCCGCAGCAATGTAGCCCCGCACTTCGTCGGCAGATGGTTCGCTCATGTCCTGCTTATTGTAGGTTCAGTCCCGCGACGCCCGGGATATAGTGCCCGGCGTCCGCAACCGCACAAGGCATCGCAAATGGGCATATGGCAGATCGCAGGCTTGGCCGTCGCGGCGCTTGTCGCCGTGTGGGCAGTGGTTGCCTACAACGGCCTGGTGCGCCGCCGCAACGAGATTGCCAACGCCTTCGCGCAGATCGACGTCCAGTTCAAGCGCCGTCACGACCTGATCCCCAACCTCGTCGAAACGGCGAAGCGCTACCTTCAGCACGAGCAGGGCACATTGGAAGCTGTCGCCGCCGCGCGCGCAGGCGCAGGCCGAGCTGCCGATGCGGCGCGCGCCCGACCCGCCGACGCGGCTGCGATCGCCGCACTCGGAGGTGCCGAAGGGACGCTCGCGGGTGTGCTCGGGCGCCTGATGGCGGTGGTCGAGGCCTATCCCGCACTGAAGGCCGACGCGACGATGCGCGAGCTCTCCGAGGAGCTTGCGCACACCGAGAACCGGATCGCCTTCGCACGCCAGGCCTTCAACGATGCAGTGCTCGACTACAACAACCAGGCCCAGCAGGCGCCGGCCAACCTCGTCGCCGGCACCTTCGGCTTCAAGCCGGCGGCGATGCTCGAGGCGACGCGCAGCGACGTCGAGCGCGAGGCGGTGAAGGTCCGGTTCTGAGCATGCGCTTCCGGCGCGCGCAGGAGGCCGCCGAGAACGCCACGTGGGGCATGCTGGTCGGCTTCGCGGCAGCTCTGGTGCTGCTCGTCGTCGCGGTGAATGCGGCGCTCGCGCTCGCCCTGCGAGTGACGCTACCGGTCGTGGACAGCTACCCGCCACTTTTCTTCGAGACCAACACGGCCATCGTGCTGCTGTTCGTGCTCGGCGGCTGCTGGATCGAGACGCTCCGCCTGCGCGAAGGCGGCCCACACGTCGCGCGGCTCGCCGGCGCACGTCCGGCCGACCCCGCCAACCGGCTGCGCGACGGCCGCCTCGAGCGCCGTCTGGTCAACGTGGTGCAGGAGGTCGCACTCGCCGCACGCGTGCACCGCCATCCGTCTGGGTGCTGCCGCGCGACCTGAATATCAATGCTTTCGCTGCCGGCTGGACGGCGGACGATGCGGTGATCGCGGTCACGCAAGGCGCCCTCGAGCGGCTGACCCGCGCCGAGCTGCAGGGGCTCATCGGCCACGAGATGGGCCACATCGTGCGCGGCGACATGCGTTTGAACACGCGGTTGATCGGGCTCGTCTGGGGGCTGCAGATGGTGCACGGGTTCGGTCAATCGCTCGCGGCCCGCGACGAGCAGGGGCGGTTTCGCGCTGGCGCGCTGATCGGCTTCGCGCTCGTCGCAGTCGGCTGGCTCGGTTGGCTCGCCGGCCGCGTCCTGCAGGCCGCCGTGGCGCGCCAGCGTGAATTCGGCGCCGACGCGTCGGCAGTGCAGTACGCACGCACGGTCGACGGCATCGGCGGCGTGTTGCGCAAGATCGCCGGCCTTGCACGCGTGCAAGCGCCGCCCGCGGCGGCGAGCCTGGCCCACCTGTGGGTGGCGCAGGCCGATGACTTCGGATTGCACGCCTGGCGGCGCTGGATAGCGACGCATCCGCCGCTTGAAGAGCGGCTGCGACGACTCTACGGGCGGCCCATGGGGTCGATGGCGGCGCCCCTGCTACCGCCGCCGTCGGACGACGAAGGGCCAGCGCCTTCCGTCGCGATCACTTCGATGGTTGCGCACTCGGTGGCAGGCGCGACGGCGGGCCCGATGGCGGGCACGCTCACGGCCTTCGCTGCGTCCCCGCCGCCGACAGGTCGGATGCCCACAAGTGCCGCTTCGGACCGTCGGCCCGACCCTGCAGCCGCACCCGCGCCAAGCCCGGCCGTCGACCCGCAGGACGAGCGCGATGCGCTGCAGCGTGCCTCGCACTGGCGCAGCCGGGGTGAATGCCACGCCGCCCTGCTCGCCTGGTTGATTGCCGACGCGGGCGGCGCCGCCGCCGTGGAGCGCCTGGCGCAAGGAGGCTGGCGACGCCCCATTCGTCGAGCGGCTGCGAGCCGACTGGCTCACACTCGGGTCCGCGGCGCGCTGGCGGGTCTTTGACACCCTGCTCGCGCGCGTGCGCAGCGCGCCGGCCGTCGATCGCACCAGGCTGCTTGCCGCCGCCCGAAGGCTGGCGCCCAGCGGCGCGCCACGGTTGCGCCTGCTGCTGCTCAGGCGCGGGCTGCGGCTTACCGGCCCGCCGCCGGCTCGACGGGCACTCGAGGATCTGGCTCCGGCCTTCGCCGCTGCCACCGCGCTGCTCGCGCAGGCGATCGGTCCGCGCGGGCCGGCCTGGGCGGCCGCGGTCGACACCGGGCTGGCAAGAGGCGCGGCCTTGGGTACGCCGTGGCACGCCTTCCCGTTGCGGCGCCTGCATGCCATGCAGCGACCGCGGGTCGCGCGGGCCTGGGCAGAGGCGGCGGTTGAGGCCGATCTGCTGCAAGACACCCAGGCGATGCAAACGCTGGTCGCCGCTTGCCGCTGCCTCGGCACACCCGTGCCTACGACGCTGGCGGGCCGAAGCCCCGAACCAGCCCCGGCCGGGCTCTAGCCCCGGATCTTGTAGCCGGTGCGCAGCAGATGCAGGCACAGCCCGCACACGAGCGCGAGGCTCGCCAGCACGACCGTCAGGCTCAACCAGGGCGACACGTCGCTGACACCGAAGAAGCCGCGCCGGAAACCGTCGACGATGTAGAAGAACGGATTCAGGTGGCTCGCGACCTGCCATGCCGGCGGCAGCGAGCCGACCGAATAGAACACGCCCGAGAGGAAGGTCATCGGGACGATGACGAAGTTCTGGAAGGCGGCGATCTGGTCGAACTTCTCCGCCCACAGCCCGGCGACAAGGCCGAGCGCACCCATGATCGCCGCGCCCGACACGGCGAACGCGAAGATCCACCAGGGTTCGGCGGCGTGCAGCGGCGCGAACCACAGCGTGACCAGCAACACGCCCGCGCCGACGGTCAGACCGCGCACCGCCGACGCCCCCACGTAGGCCACGAACCAGGCCCAGTGGCTGAGCGGCGTGACGAGCAGCAGCACGAGATTGCCGGTGATCTTGCTCTGGATCAGCGAGGACGAGCTGTTGGCAAACGCGTTCTGCAGCACGCTCATCATCACGAGGCCCGGGATCAGGAAGCTGGTGTAGCCGACGCTGCCAAACACCGTCACCCGGCCCTCGAGCACGTGGCCGAAGATCAGCAGGTAGAGCATCGCGGTGATGACCGGCGCGGCGACGGTCTGGAAGCTCACTTTCCAGAAGCGCAACACCTCCTTGTAGAACAGCGTGCCGACGCCGGCCAGCGAGATCGTCGACATCAGGCGGCCGCCCTCTCGACGGTCGCGGACGGCGCCGCCGGGCCTTGCATGATCTCGAGGAACACGTCTTCCAGGTCGGCGCGGCCGATCTCCAGGTCCTCGACCTGCACCTTCGCGGCGCGCAACTCGCCGAGCAGTGATTCGACCTCGAGCGCGTCATGCGCCTTCAGTTGCACGATTCGTCCGGTGATACGAGCTTTCGCGGCCAACGTCGGCGGCAGCGCCTGGTCCGTCTTGAAGCTGAGCATCGTGCTCGCGGTGCCGGCGAGCAGCGCCGAAGTGCGGTCGAGCGCCACGATGCGCCCCTGCTTCAACATCGCGATGCGCCCGCACAGCGCCTCGGCCTCCTCGAGATAGTGCGTCGTCAGCAGCACGGTGCGGCCCTCCCGGTTGAGGCGGGCGATGAAGCTCCAGAGCGTCTGGCGCAGTTCCACGTCGACCCCGGCGGTCGGCTCGTCCAGCACGATCACCGCCGGCTTGTGCACGAGCGCCTGCGCGACAAGGACGCGCCGCTTCATGCCGCCCGACAACTGCCGCATGTTCGCCTCGGCCTTGTCGGCAAGCCCGAGATGAAAAAGCAGTTCGTCGATCCACGCGCCGTTGTTGCGCACGCCGAAGTAGCCGCTCTGGATCACGAGCGACTCGCGCACCGAGAAGAAAGGATCGAACACCAATTCCTGCGGCACGATGCCGAGCTGCTTGCGCGCCGCCGCGTAGTCGTCCACCACGTCGTGGCCATTCACGCAGACTCGCCCGCCCGTCGCACGCGCAAGGCCGGCGAGGATGCTGATCAGCGTCGTCTTGCCTGCACCGTTGGGCCCGAGCAGGCCGAAGAATTCGCCCGCCTCGATGTCGAAGCTCACGCCGTCGAGCGCGCGCAGTTCGTGCTGCGCACCAGCTCGAACGCCGGGATACACCTTGGTGACTTGCTGGAACGAGACGGCAGGCATGGGTGCGCGATTGTAGGGAGCACCGGCTCGGGGCCGAGGAGGTCGCGACGGCCGGGGAAAGCGTCACAGCAAGCGTCGTGAAGATGCTAGATTGCGTCCATGCAAGCCAAGAAGCCGCGACGCACCGCAGAGCGCATCCTCGAGGTCACGCTCGAGCTCTTCAATCGCTACGGGGAACCCAACGTCTCGACGACGCTGATCTCGGCGGAGCTCAACATCAGCCCCGGCAACCTGTACTACCACTACCCGGCCAAGGACGAGCTGATCAATTCGCTGTACGACCGCTACGAGCGGGCGCTCGACGAACTGCTGCAGGCGGCGGACGGCGTGCGAAACGTCGAGGATGCCTGGCTCTTTTTTCACGTGCTGTTCGAACTGATCTGGCAGTACCGCTTCCTCTATCGCGACCTGAACGATCTGGTGTCGACAAACCGGCGGCTCGAGACGCACTTCCAGTTCGTGCTGAAGAACAAATCGCAGGCGGTGCGAAATCTGCTCGACGGCCTGGCGATGGGTGGCGCGATCCGGCTGGCGTCGAACGAGGCGGAGACGGTTGCAACGTCGATGGTCGTCGTGCTGACCTACTGGCTGAGCTACGAGTACGTGCGCGAACCGCGCAAAGCGCTTGAGCCCGAGGCCGCCGGTGCGTCGATGATGCGCGGCGCTTTTCACGTCCTGAGCTTGCTGGCACCCTACCTCGACGACGCCCAGCGCGAACACCTGCAGACCCTCGCGGGAAGCTACGTGCAGGCCTGAATTCTGACCCCACCCCAACGACAACGGAGACAAAGCGATGGCCAAATGGACCGCATTTCCCTACGAAAGCACCGAATACACCTATGACGCAGCGACGCTGAAGAAGAAGTGGGCCCGCCTGCACACGGGCGACGCCGAGCCGCTGCCGAAGGACGACAAGCTGCTCGCCGCCTGGGCGCTCTTTCACGCCGGTGAGTTCCAGAAGGCCTTCGACGCCGGCACAAAACTCGGCGGCGCGGGAATCACCGTCGCCAACAAGGCGCAGGCCATCTACGCCAACTACCTGGAAAAGAGCGAGAAAACCAAGCTCGCGATGTTTCAGGAAGTCATTGCCCGCGCCGAGGCGCAGATCGCCGCCGAACCGAAGAACGCCAACGCGCACTACTGGATGGCCTACGCGCTCGGCCGCTACAGCCAGGGCATCAGCGTCGCCAAGGCGCTTGCGCAGGGTCTGGGCAGCAAGGTGAAGACGGCGCTCGAGACGACGATCTCGCTCGTGCCCAAGCACGCCGACGCGCACATCGCACTCGGCGCCTTCCACGCCGAGGTGATCGACAAGGTGGGCGGCCTGCTCGGCCGCACGCAGGGCGCGAGCAAGGATGCGGGCATCAAGAACTTTAAGGAGGCCCTGCGCTTGAACCCCACCTCCGCGATCGCGATGATCGAGTACGCCAACGGCCTCGTGATGCTCGAAGGCGACAAGAAGATGAAAGAGGCCGAGAAGCTCTATGCCGACGCTGCGGCGTGCAAGGCGGTGGACGCGATGGAGCGGCTGGATGTGGAGATGGCGAAGGAGGAGTTAGAGGACTGAGAATTGGAGGGTGTACGGTCGAAGGGCAAATGCGTACAACAACCCGTCGCGTCGTACCGCCCCCATACGCGTCCTCATCCAGGCTGATCGCGAAAGATCTGCTGGTCCCGTACCTCTTGCGCTCGCGACCTGTGTCGGCCCGGCGTCAGGTCAGCATCTCACGCAAGTGCCCGACGACGGCCTCGATGAATGCGGGGTCGTTGATATGCGCAGGGACTCGCACAAGCCTACGCCGGGCGGATTGACGGGTCCTCGCCTCCAACGCCTCGAACAGCGCCGCATCCGCCTCGGGTGACCAGAACGCCTGTCCCGGCGCATCGAGCGCCGAGACGCCGCCTTCGGGGATCAGGAAGCGCACCAGCCCCTCCATCCGATTGAGCCGCTCGGCGATCCACTCGCCGATGCGCCGGTTCTCGTCCGGCGTCGTGCGCATCAGCGTGACGTGGGCGTTGTGGACGTGGAACAGTCGATCGTTGAACGCTGCGGGCACGGTCTCGCGGCCCCAGAAGTTCACCATGTCGAGTGCGCCGCATGAGCCGAGGTATGGGAGCCTGCGCCGCGCCGCAGCGCCCAGCCGATCTTCGCCCGCACTGAGCACGCCGCCGCACAGCAAGTCGGCGATCTCGGTCGTCGTCAGATCGACCATCGCCTTGAGGCGCCCGTCGTCGGCCAGCTTCTCCAGGCTGCGGCCCCCGGTGCCTGTGGCGTGAAAGACGAGGCATTCGAACTCGTCCTGCAGCGCCTGCGTCACGCCTTGCACACAAGGCGTCGTGACGCCGAACATCGTCAGGCCGATCGCGGGGCGCGTTTCAACCGGCGGCGGCCGCCAGGCGCGCACCATGCCAGCCATCGCGTGTGCGGCGTTGGCGAGCACCTGGCGCGAGATGGTGTTGAGCCCCGAGATATCGACGACCGGGTAGAGCATCGCGATGTCCGAACTGCCGACGAACGGGCTCACGTCCCCGCTCGCGAGCGTCGTCACGATCAGCTTGGGCAGGCCGATCGGCAGGCGCTGCATGGCGGGCGCAGCGAGTGCCGCAGCGCCGGAGCCGCCGGCGGTGATCACGCCGGCGACGTCATCGCGTGCGACCAGGAAATTCCCGAGCGCCTCGGCCATTGCGCTTACTGCCGTGGCGCGTTCGCCGGTGAAGACGGCAGTCGATCCGCCGGGGTGCCGGCTCGCGACCTCCAGCGCACCGAAGTCGACGCCTTCCTTCACGGGCGCGCCTTGGCCGCCCGACGTCGCGAGGTCCGCCGTCCGCACCGCCACGCCCTGCTCCCGCAGGCACTGCGCGACGAAGTGCAGCTCGTCGGCCTTGGTGTCGAAGGTGCCGACGACCCAGACCGCGCCGTTCATCGAGTCTTCGGCCCGAACTGCTGATCGACGCATTCGAAGAAAGTGCGGAACGTGCCCTCTACACGCGCCTTGGCGTCGGCCTCCTGATCCGCCGGCACCTCCCACTCGGCCCACCATTCGCCAAAGCACTTGTTGCCCTCGGTGACGGGAAGCAGGTGCATCTCGGCGACGTAGTTCTTCCAGTCGGCGTCGACCTCGAGGATCGAATAGCGGCAGCGATGCTCGTCGTCCGATAGCGCGAGCAGCCGTTCGCGGATGGCGCCGCCGCCGTCCCGAACGCGGAAGTTGCGCACACAGCCGACTTGGTCGGCGGGCTTGCCGTCCTCGATGATTGACCGCTCAAAAAACGGGTGATAGTTGCCGAGCGCGCCGAAATCGCGCAGCAGACCCCAAGCCTGCTCGAGCGTGGCGTTCATCACGGCACTCACATAGACCCTCGCCATATCCCTCTCCTCGTCAAGTGCCCGATCGCGGGCAGCGGATCAAAAGGTGATGCGCTTGTAGCGCTCGACGTGCGCCGTGATCGCGATCTCGGTCGGCAGCCGCTCCATGCTGCTCGCGCCGTAGAAGCCGTTGCAATGGCGGCTGTGTTTGAGCACGTAAGTCGCGTCCTCGGGCGACGAAATCGGCCCGCCGTGGGCGATCACGATCACGTCCTTGCGGACCTGGCGCGCCGCCTCCGCCCACTCGTCGATCAGCTTGACCGATTCATCCAGCGTCTTCGCGCTCGTCGCGCCGATCGTGCCGCCCGTCGTCACGCCCATGTGCGGCACGATGAAATCGGCGCCCGCCTCCGTCATCGCCACCGCCTCGTCGGCACTGAAGACGTAGGGCGTCGTCAGCATGTCGAGCGCGTGCGCCTGGCCGATCATCTCGACCTCGGTCGCGTAGTTGATGCCCGTCTCCTCCAGGCTCTGGCGGAAGGTGCCGTCGATGATGCCCACGGTCGGAAAGTTCTGCACCCCCGAGAAACCGAGCTCCTTCAGGCGCTTGAGGAACACCGGCATGATGATGAACGGGTCGGTGCCGTTGACGCCGGCGAGCACCGGCGTCTTCTTGCATACCGGCAGCACCTCGCCCGCCATCTCGACGACGATCTCGTTGGCATTGCCATAGGCGAGCAGACCGGCCGACGAGGCGCGCCCAGCCATGCGGTAGCGGCCCGAGTTGTAGATCACGATCAGGTCGATGCCGGCCGCCTCCTCGCACTTGGCCGAGATGCCGGTGCCGGCGCCGCCGCCGACGATCGGCTCGCGGCGCTTGACCATGTCGTTGAAGCGCTGCATCAGCGCGCTGCGTTCGAATCGGGGCACTGCGTTCTCCTCGTTCAGAAGCGATCTTCGGTCATCCCCGATCCGCGCGCCTGAGCATGCTCAGGCTTTGGCCCAGATCACCTTGCGCCGCTGCGCGACCCAGCCGTCATAGGACGAAGCGTAGACCTCCTCGATCCGGTTGCGTTTGACCTTCATCGTCGGTGTGACGAACCCGCTCTCGACCGTCCAGGGCGTCGCGACGGCGACCATGAGATCGAGCTGCTCGTGCGGGTCGAGGCCGGCGTTGATCGCCTTCAGGTGTGCCTCGAAGGAAGCCTCCATCGCCTTGCGTTCGCCCGCGTCCTGCGACTTCTTCGCCGCGTCGGGCGACAACATCACGATGCCCAACGGCTGGCCGAGATTGGCGCCGGTGACGACGCAGGCCTCGATCGCGGCGTGCATCACGAGCCGGTCTTCGATCGGCGCCGGCGCGACGTACTTGCCCTTGCTCGTCTTGAACAGGTCCTTCACGCGCCCGGTGATGCGCAACGCGCCACCGGAATCCAGCGCACCCTTGTCGCCGGTCTTGAGCCAACCGTCAGCGGTGTACGTCTCGCTTGTCAGCGCCGCCTCCTTGTAGTAGCCAAGCATCAGGCCGCGGCTGCGCATCTGGATCTCGCCATTGGCCGGATCGATGCGCGATTCGACGCCGTCGTACGGAAAGCCCACCGTGCCCGGCCGCGGATCGCCCGGCAGCGTCGCATGAGAGACGCCGCAGTTTTCCGTCATGCCGTAGACCTCGATGATGTGCAGGCCGAGGCGCGAGTACCACTTCAGAAGCTCCGGCGGCATTGGCGCTGCGCCGCCGGCGGCAAAGCGGCAGGCATCCAGCCCGAGCGCCTTGAGGACCTTCTTGCGCACCAGGCCGCCGATGATCGGCAGGCCGAGCAGGCGCTTCAGTTTTTCCGGCGGCATCTTGGCGTGTACGCCTTGCTGGAACTTGACCCACAGCCGCGGCACCGAGAAGAACACGGTCGGCCGCCCGCGCTGCAGGTCGGCGGCAAAGGTGTCGAGCGATTCAGCGAAGAAGACCTGCGGATTCGTCGCCAGCCAACCATGCTCGACGATCATCCGTTCCGCCACGTGCGCGAGCGGCAGGTAGGAGAACAGACGATCGTTCGGCCCGATGTCGATGCGCTTGAGCGCCTGCGTGATCGACCAGGCAAACGTGCCGAAGCTGTGCATCACGCCCTTCGGGTTGCCCGTCGTGCCCGAGGTGTACATCAGCGAGCACAGCTCGTCGGCGTCGCGCACCGGGTTGCCCTGGAGCGGCTCGGTGCGGGCGACAATGTCGTCCCAGCACGGGTAGTCGGTCTTCGGCGACAGGGCGTAGCTGATGCACGGCAGCCCGTCGGGCACGCCCGGCTTCATCAACTCCCAGTCGTCGAGCTTGCCGACGAAGCAGGCGCGCGCCTCGCTGTGCGTCAGGATCTGGCGCACCGTGTCGGCGGCGAGCGTCGGGTACAGCGGCACCGAAACGTAACCCGCCATCCAGATCGCCAGGTCGCTCATCAGCCACCAGGCGCAGTTCTTCGACAGGATCGCCACGCGCGAACCGGGCTCGAAGCCGAGGCTTTGCAGGTGCGCCGCCATGCGGCGCGTCTCGTCCGCGACCTGCGCCCAGGTGAATTCGCGTACCGCGCTACCGCCCATCGGCTGGACCAGGGCGAGTCGCTGGGCTGATTCGCGCTCCCACTTGTAGAAGCGCTGCAAGGCAAGGGAGTCGGCGGAGGCGGGTGTGCTCATGGTCGGGTGTCTGCGGGTTCACGGCGCGTGCGAAACGCCGCGCCCAAGGCGCACAGACTAGCCGGCGCGAGAGCAAACGCCTATCGGGGTTTCCTGAGCGCGCCGGCGACCACCGGCAAACGCGGACGCGCGGATCAGCCGCGCGCCGCGGCGGCAGCGAGCTGCTCGGCCACCTTGCGCGTGCCGCGCAGCACGAGCGTCTCGTCGAGCTGCGCCTGCGGAGCGACCGCGTTGGCCACCTCCTCGAGCGTCTCGGGCGCCGTCATCAGCGCGTACGCCATGGCAGAGAGCGCGCAGATCGCGCGCCGCTGGACCTGCGGCGGCAGCTCGCGCGTCGCCTGGACCTCGACGTGGTAGCGCACGCTGGCGACCGCCGCGGCGGCCAATCCCCAGCTCTCGCACAGTGCGGCGCCGAGCGCGTCGTTGGTGACGCCGAAGGCCTCGTGCTCGAGCCGCAGCAGGTCGACCTCGTCGGTCGCGGTCTTCAGCATTTCCCGGTAGCGCTCGCTTCGATGACGGAACAGCACCGCCTTGCCGCATTCCTCGAACAGGCCGGCCGAGTGTGCGGCCCAGGGGTCGACGCCGAGCGCGACGCCCATGCGCCCCATCAGGACGCCGCGCCGCGCGGCCCGCTCCCACAGCGGCGTCAGCTCCGGCGCGTGCGGGAAGATCGCGCGCAGCCCCATCTCGAAGGTCACGGCCGCGACTTCGCGCGTGCCGAGGTACGTGATCGCCTGCTGCACGCTCTGCACCCGGCCGGAAAGGCCGTAGAGCGATGAATTGACCGCCTTGAGGACGGCTGCGGCGAGCGCCATGTCGGTTTCGATCAGCGCCGCCAGCGCCTTGAAGTCCACGTCCTCCTCGGCGAGCAGCAACGAGAGCTTGACCAGCGCTTCGGGTTGGGCGGGGATGTCGATGTCGAGCAGGCGCAGTGCGGGATCGACGGGCATGGCGAGGCTCCAGGCAAAATGGGCTGCGGCGATGGTAGCCGCGGCCGGCGGCCCGCGGCACGACGAACAGGACCGCCGAACGGCCGCAATTCCCGCTCAGGTCGGAGGTGCCTGTCAGCGCCCGCCGGTCACGTCGACCACCGCACCGGTCGTGTAGCTCGACGCGTCCGACAGCAGCCAGACGATCGCGCGCGCCACCTCGTCCGCGCTGCCGGCGCGCTTCATCGGTACGTTGGGTGCCATCTGCGCGGCGCGGTCGGGCTCGCCGCCGGACGCATGGATGTCGGTCTCGATGATGCCCGGGCGCACCGCGTTGACGCGGATGCCTTCGGTCGCCACCTCGCGCGCGAGGCCGAGCGTGAAGATGTCGATCGCGCCCTTGGCCGCCGCATAGTCGACGTACTGCCCCGGCGCACCCATGCGCGCCGCAGCGGACGACAGATTGACGATTGCCCCGCCCTCGCCGCCGTGCTTCTTGCTCATGCGCAGCACCGCCTCGCGCGCGCACAGCATCGAGCCGATGACGTTGACGCCGAACATGCGCGCAAGGCGTGCGACGCTCATCTCGTCGACGCGCGCGGCGACGTCGATCACGCCCGCGTTGTTGACGAGCGCGGTGAGCGGGCCGAGTTCGGCGTCGACGCGCACGAACATGGCCAGCACGTCCGCCTCGCGCGAGACATCGGCACCAATCGCGATCGCGCGACGGCCGAGCGCGCGCACCTGTGCCGCGACGCGTTCGGCGGCCTCGGCGTCGCGCGTGTAGTTGACGGCGACGTCATAGCCGGCCTGCGCACACTGCAGCGCAGTGGCGGCGCCGATACCCCGGCTACCGCCGGTGACGAGCGCAATTCGGCTTCCCATGGTGACACCTCCAAAGCCTTGCGACGTGAGTCGCGATCCGGGCATTGTGAACGCCGCCAGCGACAACCCTCCCCGGGCATGCCCCATCGGCAGCATTGCCGTGATTGGGTAAAGTCGGCGCCTGATTCACGGAGGCTTTCGATGCAAAGACGACATCTCCTGCTGGCCGGCTCAGCCGCACTCGCCGCACCGGCGCTCGCTCTGGCGCAGGCGCATCCCAAGGTCACGATCGCGGTCGGCGGCAAGAACCTGCTGTACTACCTGCCGCTCACGATCGCCGAATCGCTCGGCTACTTCAAGGACGAAGGGCTCGACTTCACGATCGTCGACTTCGCAGGCGGGTCGAAAGCGCTGCAGGCGGTGGTCGGCGGCAGCGCGGATGTCGTCTCCGGCGCCTACGAGCACACGATCAACATGCAGGCCAAGGGCCAGTTCCTGCGCGAATTCGCGTTGCAGGGCCGGGCGCCGCAGATCGTGCTCGGCGTGAACCCGAAGACGATGCCCGACTTCAAGACCGTCGCCGACCTCAAAGGCAAGAAGATCGGCGTCACGGCGCCGGGCTCGAGCACCAACGTGATGGTCAACTTCGTGCTCGCGAAGGCGGGCCTGAAGCCGAGCGATGTCTCGATCATCGGCGTCGGCGCCGGCAACGGCGCGGTGGCCGCGATGCGCTCCGGGCAGATCGACGCGATCAGCAACCTCGACCCGGTCATCACGCTGCTGCAGCGCTCGGGCGACCTGAAGATCATCTCCGACACGCGCAAGGTCGCGGAGTCGGAGAAGGTCTTCGGCGGCCCGATGCCCGCCGGTTGCCTGTATGCGCCGCAGACCTTCATCGACAAGCACCCGGAGACGATCCAGGCGCTCGCCAACGCGATCGTGCGCGCCAACAAATGGATCCAGGCCGCAGGCGCATCCGACATCGTGAAGGCCGTGCCCGAAAGCTATCTGCTCGGCGACCGCGCGGTTTACATCGACGCCTTCCTCGCCAGCAAGGGTGCGCTCTCGCCCGACGGCGTGATCCCCGAAGCCGGCCCCCCGACGGCGCTGCGCGCGCTGGAGAGCATCGACCCGAAGTTGAAGGAAGCGAAGATCGATCTCGCGGCGACCTACACGAACGACTTCGTGAAGAAGGCCAACGCGAAACCGGCGAAGAGCTGAGGCGCCGCGGGGGCGCTTCCTGCTTCGGCTAGCGCTGCCCCGTTCCGGTGGCTCCGACATGCGCCGATGCGTCGGCGCGCTGGCCCAGGATCGGCGGATCGAAAGAGTAGCTCGAATCGAATTTGAGGTCGCGCCGGAACGCTTCGACCTGTACGCCCTGGCAGGCAAGCGTCACGCTGCCGGTGACCTTGCCGAGCCGCACCGCGCGCAGCGCGCCGCCGAACAGCTCGAGTTCGGCGGACTCCAGCGCGAGCGCGAGCTTGAGCTCGAATTCGACATCGCACCAGTCGACGCCTTCGACGCTCAGCACGAGACGCGGCCTGATCTTGGCGTCGATGTCGTGCTTGAGCAGCGGCACACTGGCGGCGGCGGGCGGCGGCCCCTGGCTCTTGTCGATGGCATCGCGCACCTTCGCGATCTGCGCCCAGGCCTTGGCCATCAGCGCGAAGGGCTCGACGTCGAACGCCTTCTCGAGATCGGCATTCAGCCGTTCGGGCGTCCAGTCGGCAATCGCCTTGCCGAGCACACTGCCATCGACGCCGCCGCGCAACGCAGCAAGCCGGCGCACATCGGCAGCGCCTTCTGCGTTGCCGTGCAATTCGAGCAGATCGTGCAGCCGGGAACCGGGCTTGACGTCAACGTTCGGCATGGTCGCCTCCAGGGGAAACATCGCGCTCGCGCAACAGCACGTGGCCGGCATCGGGAACCACGCGCCAGGCCATCTCGTGGACCGGGCTGCGCGATCGACCCTTGGCGGTCTTGGCGGCCGGCGGCCAGCGCAGGGTCACCGCGGGTGCGTCGTCGGCGTCGACACGCCACTCGCAGGCCGGTGCGCGCGGCGGCGGCACGATGGGCGGCACGAGCGGCAGGCGGACGGGCGGCGTGATCGGTTGCGCGCCCGGCGCTGGCACGGGTCGCGGCCACGCCAGCCACAGCCCAAGCCCCAGGAAGGGCGCGACCACGACCCCCGCGACAGCCGCGAGCGGCACTTCGCCGAGCCACGGCGCCGATGCCGGCAGCGGTGCCCGCGCCTCGGCGACGATCGTCGCACCGACTTCGGCCCGCGCCCGCGCACCGGGCTGCTGCGTCACCACGTGCGGTGTGCCGAAAACCGTGACGCGCCAGCTGCTCTCGTCGTTGCACTGCAGGCGGAACGTGTCGGGCGCCACGTCGGTGCGCGCTTCGTCGCAGGTCCGGCCGCCGAGATCGGGCACCGTCGCCAAGCGCTTCGTGGCGAGTTGCACCACGCTCTCGGCCGCCACGCGCGCGTGAGCGGCGGGCGTTTGCGACTGCACGATGCGATCGGCGGCATGGTCTTGCGCGTCCGCCGCGTCGCGCAGACGGGATTGCTGCACCGTTGCCTGCGCGACGCCGAGCGGCTGTCCGACGACGTCGGGCACTTCGACCACCTCGCGGGTCTGAAGCGCGACGGCACTGCCGGCATCCACCACCGTGCCAGGCGCCGGCGACTGCTGCGCGACGATGCGCTCGCCCTGGCGCTGGTCCGGATGAGCGACCAGCCTGGCTGCCTCGATCGTCCCGATCGCGTCGTTCAAGGCGCGCTCGAGCACGTCGGGCACCGTCACCGGCTGCGCGACCCAGACGGCAGCGCGAAGCGCGACCGGCGCGGGGGTCGCGGCAGCGTCCGCCGACGGCGCCTGCTCGAACACGCGGCCGAGCGTCTCGTTCGGCGACGCCGCGGCTCGGGACTCGCAATCGAACTGAGCGTGTCCGTATTCGGCTGCGCGCTCGCGCGCCGCCGCGCAGTCGAGGTCGAGCAGGCGCGGCACGGTCAGGCCGAGGCCGACTTCCACGACCGAGCCTGGCGCCACGGCGGACCCAGCGGCTGGGCGCTGGCTCAACACGCGACGCCCCTTCGCCGCCGTCGGGCCGCTGGTGCGCGCCTGCAATTTGCGGCTGGCCAGCAGGCCGGTCGCCTGCGCCTCGGCCAGGCCGATCAGCGCCGGAACAATGACCTTGGGCGGCGGCTGAAGGCTCAACACGATCGGCCCGGCCAACGGCAGCACCGTCCCGGCGTTCGGTGACTGCGCGTTGATCCGGCCGGGCCGATAGCTGGTGACCGCTTCCCCTTCGGCGCAGCTCGAGTACTTGAGGCGGAGACCGGAAAGTTCCCGCGCCGCTTCCTCGCAAGTCTTGCCGCGCAGATCCGGCAGCACGAGCCGAGGTTCAGGCCTCGGCGGCGCGGGCGGCGAAGGCTCGACCCAGACACGCAGGCTGTCGACCTGCGACACCGGGGTTCCTGCCGGCTGCGACTGCGAGTTGACGGTTCCCACCCGATACCGGCTGCTCGAGTCTCCGGGCAGACAAGTTGGCGCGATGCGCAGCCGCTGCAGCTCGGATCGTGCCTGGTCGCAAGTCTTGCCGCGCAGATCCGGCAACACGGCAGCCGATTCCGGTTGCGGCTGCGGCGGCAAGGGCTCGATCCTGGCCCGCAGGCGCTCGACGCGCGACAGCGGCGTTCCCGGCGGGTAGGACTGGGCATTGATCGTCCCTGCCGGGTATCTTGCGCGCGCGTCCCCCGGCGCGCATTCGGCGAGTGCGATGCGAAAGCGGCGCAATTCGGCCTCGGCCTGCTCACAGGTCATTCCGCGCAGATCAGGCAGGACGGGCTGAGGCGGGGCCTTGGCGGCCTCGAAGAGCTGGCGGAGGGCTTCGGCCGCGGCAGCGCGCGGGTCGGCGGTGCGCTCCGTGGTGGGGATGTCCGGGGTCGGCGTCGGTGCGGAACCGGGCTCAACGGTGACGCGCAGCCCGTCCACGCGCGAGGTCGGCGTGCCGGGCGCTTGCGATTGCGTGTTGATGGTTCCGGGGGGATACCGGATGCGAGACGTGCCCGGGCCGACAGTCGGCCAGTGCAAGATGCAGTCGCCGCAACTCGGCTCGCGCCTGATCGCAGGTCTTGCCGCGCAGGTCGGGAACAACCGCGGTAGGAGCGTCTTGCTCCGGTGTCGGCGTGGGTATCGGAGCCGGAGGCGCAGGCAGCGCGGGCGGCAGCATGGGGATGTTCGCCTTGAAGTCAGTGACGGATCGATTCGGCTTCGGCTCCACCTCCACCCGCTGCTGCGCTGACGCTCCGCACGCCGCAATGGTCAGCAGCAGCGCGACGAAGCAGACGACCGGCCTTCTCATCCGTGGACCCCACTCGCTGCGGCCGCGAGCGGCCGGACCACCAGAACTTAGGCGCTCGCGCGCGGCGGGGCCATCCCCAGTTCGGTGGCGTTGCACGCTCGCGTGCTGCCTGCGGCCATGCGTTCGGCCTGTACCCGGCCTGCACTAGACTCCGCAAGCCCCTGCATGCCGCAACGCGGCGTGCGCGGCCAGCTAACGCACCGATCCGACCGTCCCGTGACTGCCGCCCTCTCACTCGTCGACGTCGCCTGCACCTTCATCAGCCGCGACGCGCCCGGCCAACGCTACACCGCGGTGCGCGATGTGACGCTCACCGTCGGCGCGGGCGAATTCGTCAGCGTCGTCGGCCCGACCGGCTGCGGCAAGAGCACGCTCCTCAACATGGCGGCCGGCCTGCTTGCGCCGAGCAGTGGCAGCGTGAGCGTGTTCGGCGAACCGCTGGCCGGGATCAACAAGCGCGCGGGCTACATGTTCCAGGGCGAGAGCCTGATGCCGTGGCGCACCGCGCTTGCCAACGTGCGCGCCGGCTTCGAGTTCCGCGGCATGCCGATCGCGGATGCGTCGGCGCAGGCCGAGGAGTGGTTGAAGCGCGTCGGCCTCGGCGGCTTCGGCGACCGCTATCCGCACCAGCTTTCGGGCGGTATGCGCAAGCGCACCAGCCTCGCGCAGACGCTCGCGCTCGACCCCGACATCATCCTGATGGACGAGCCCTTCTCCGCGCTCGACATCCAGACGCGGCAGCTGATGGAAAACGAGGTGCTCGAACTCTGGGCGTCGAAGAAGAAGGCGGTCTTGTTCATCACCCACGATCTCGATGAAGCGATCGCGATGAGCGACCGTGTCGTCGTCCTCTCCGCCGGCCCGGGCTCGCACCCGATCGGCGAGTTCGCGATCGACCTGCCACGCCCGCGCGATGTGGCCGAGGTCAAGACCGACCCGCGCTTCGTCGAGCTGCACGCCGCGATCTGGGCCGTGCTGCGCGAGGAAGTGTTGACGGGCTACAAGCAGCAGCTCGCGGCCTGAGGAGACGACGCCCATGACGACGACGATCCGCCCCGCCACCGCCGCCGACCACGCCGCCTGGCTGCCGCTGTGGCGCGGCTATCAGGCCTTCTACAAGGTCGAGCAGGCCGAGGAGCAGACGCGCATCACGTGGCAGCGCCTGCTCGACCCGGCAGAGCCGATGCACCTGGCACTCGCCGAGCGCGATGGCGCGGTCGTCGGCATGGTGCACTTCATCGAGCACCGCACGTGCTGGTCCGAGGCCAATTCGATCTACCTGCAGGACCTGTTCACCGCGCCCGCCGCGCGCGGCCACGGTGTCGGCCGGGCCTTGATCGAGCACGTGTGCACGCGCGCACGCGCCATGGGCTGCGCCAAGGTGCACTGGCTGACGCACGAGACGAACGCGGTCGCGATGGTCCTCTACAACCAGGTCGCCGAGCGGCCGGGCTTCGTGCAGTACCGCATCGCGCTGTGAGCCGGGCACCATGAGCAGCAAGCCGCATTCCTCGTCCTCCGTCGGCGGATGGAAGTTGCGCGCCTGGCAGCTCGGCGTGCTCGTTGCCGTGTTCGGCCTCTGGTACGCGCTCACGAAGCCGGGCCTGTTGCCGCTCTTCGTCTTCGACAACGACACGCAGGCCGCGTTCTTCTTCGGCGAGCCATTGACGATCTTCGCGCGGATCTGGAACTGGTTCGTCGTCGCCGCCGACATCTACCGCCATCTCGGCGTCACTCTGATCGAGACCGTGCTCGCATTCGCGATCGGCACCGCGCTCGGCCTCGCGTGCGGACTGTGGCTCGCACTGAGCCCGTTTGCCGCTGCGATCTTCGACCCCTACATCAAGGCGCTCAACTCGATGCCGCGCGTGATCCTGGCACCGATCTTCGCCGTCTGGTTCGGCCTCGGCATCGCGAGCAAGGTGGCGCTGGGCGTCACGCTCGTCTTCTTCATCGTCTTCTTCAATGTCTACCAAGGTGTGAAGGAGGTGAGCCCGGTCGTGCTCGCCAACGCGCGCATGCTCGGTGCGAATGGCCGGCAACTGCTGCGCCACGTGTATCTGCCGAGCGCGATGAGCTGGGTGTTCTCGTCGCTGCACACGAGCGTCGGCCTCGCCTTCGTCGGCGCGGTGGTCGGCGAATACCTCGGCTCGAGCCAGGGCGTCGGCTACCTGATCCTGCAGGCCGAAGGCGCGTTCGACATCAACACCGTGATGGCCGGCATCCTCGTGCTGACCGCGTTCGCGCTCGCGCTCGACGTGCTCGTCACACTCGTCGAGCGCCGGCTGATGAAGTGGCAGCCGAAGGCGGGCGAGAGCGAGAAGCTCTAGCGCAACAGCGATAGCCCGGCCGATCGCGCCCGGGTGCACGGTGCATCGGTGCATCCAGTAGCCCCGCTCCTGCGTATGTGGGTGTGTGTCCGGCCGTGCGCGCGATTTGCGCATCACGGCTGTGGACGCATCCGCAGGAGAACCTAGATGAAAAGCAAGCCGAACCTGAAGGGCTGGCGCCTCGTTGGTGCCATCGCGACCGCCTGTATCGCCGGGAGTGCATGGGCACCCGCCCAGGCCGAGACGATCATCGGACTGACCAGCACCAACGCGCTGGTGCGCTTCGACAGCCAGATGCCGACCCAGTCCAGCGCGGCAGTGGCCATCAGCGGGCTGCTTGGCGTCGACGAGCGCATTCTCGGCATCGACATGCGCGCCACCAACGGGATGATCTACGGCCTCGGCAGTGGCGGCAACATCTACCGGCTGAACGCGCAGACCGGCGCCGCCAGCTTCGTCTCGGCGCTGATGGCCGATCCGGCCGACGTCAGCATGCCCTATGCCGGCTTGGTGGGCACGTCGTTCGGCATCGACTTCAACCCGACGGTCGACCGTTTGCGGATCACCAGCAACGCGGGCATGAACCTGCGCATGAACGTCGACACCGGCGCCGTCACCACCGATGGCATGCTCAACGGCGCCAGCGCCAGCATTTCGGGCTCGGCTTACACCAACAACGACACCGACCCGACCACCGGCACCGCGCTCTACGGCATCGACGGCGGGACCGACATGCTCTACCTGCAGGCGCCGCCGAACGACGGCACGCTGGCAGCGATCGGATCACTCGGCGTCGACACGAGCAACGTGATCGGTTTCGACATCAGCGGCATGAGCGGCATGGCCTATGCCGCGCTGACCGACGGCGACACCAGCAAGAGCGGCTTCTACACGATAAATCTCGCTACCGGCGCGGCGACCTGGGTCGGCGCCTTCGGCTTCGGCGGCGGCAACGCGTTTGCGCCGCCGCTGCTCGACATCGCCGTCGCCGCCGTGCCGGAGCCGGAGACCTATGCCCTGATGCTCGCCGGGCTGCTCGGCGTGGCCTGGATCGCGCGTCGACGCCGAGCCGATTGACGTGGTGGCGCCCGGCTCCGCAGGCAGCTGACTGCCTGCCAGTGTCGGGCGCCTGGACCGGAACAACGTCTGCGAATGTGTCGACGCAGGGCGCGTGCGGGGGGACGATGCGCCTCAGAACGATCCGAACACCGTGCCGAGCACGATGACCACCACCAGCGCGAGCAGCGCGCTGACGATGCCGACCATCACGATGTCGAAGTAGCTCTGTTTGTGCGTCGCGCCGCACACGGCGAGCAGCGTGACGACGGCGCCGTTGTGCGGCAGGCTGTCGAGCGAGCCGGCGCCGATCGCCGCCACGCGGTGCATCAGCGCCGGGTCGATGCCGTAGGTGGCGGCGAGTTGCATGTAGGTCTCGCCCAAGGCGCCAAGCGCAATCGTCAGGCCGCCCGATGCCGAGCCGGTCAGCGCCGACAGCACGTTGGTCGACAACGCGAGCCCGACCAGCGGACCTCCCTCGACACCGAGCACCCAGTCGCTGACGACCTGGAAGGCCGGCAGCGCCGCGACGACGGCGCCGAAGCCGACCAGGCTCGCGACGCTGAGCACCGGCAGCGCCGACGCATTGAGCCCGGCGTCGACCGTCTCGCGCAGGGACTTCAAGCGGCTGCGGTTGACGACGTAGAGGACGACGATCGCTGCCGCCAAGGCGACGATCACCGACCACACGCCGCCGACGCTGGCGAGCGTCGTCTCGCCCCATTGCGCTTCGGCCAGGAAGCTCGTGTCCATGCGCGGCAGCACGATGAGCGACATGACGAGGTTGACGACCATCACGACCGCGAGCGGCAGCATCGCGACGACGATGCCCGGCAACTGCGCGCTGCGCTGCCCATGCTCGGCCTCGGCCGGATCGAAGGACTGCGCCGTGGTGGCGCGCTCACGCACCACCGGATCGTGCGCGGCGTCGGCTGCGGCCGACGTTGCAGGCGTGATCGAGGCAGCGCTTGGCCCGCCGAATCCTTCACCGGCGCGGCGTGCGGCGCGCTCTGCGCGGCCCAGCCACCACAGGCCGAAACCGAGCATCACGGCCGAGGCAATGATGCCCAGGCCAGGCGCGGCAAACGGTGTCGTGCCGAAGAAGGGCATCGGGATCGCGTTCTGGATCGCCGGCGTACCGGGCATCGCGGTCATCGTGAATGTGGTCGTGCCGAGCGCGACCGCTGCCGGCAGCAGCCGGTTCGGGATGTTGGCGGCACGGAAAAGCGCCTGGCCCATGGGCGCGATCACGAACATCGCGACGAACAGACTCACGCCGCCGTAGGTGACGAGCGCGCCGGCCAGCACGACCGACAGCACCGAGCGCCCGGGGCCGAGCTTGTCGGTCATGAACTGCGCGATCGCGCTGACCGAGCCGCTGTCGTCCATCAGCTTGCCGAAACAGCGCGCCCAGCAGGAACAGCGGGAAGAACTGCGCGACGAAGCCGGCGGCCGAACCCATGAAGGTCTGGGTCCAGTGCGCGAGCAGGGGCTCGCCGGAAAAGGCTGCCGCGACCAGCGCGGCGATGGGCGCCAGGCCGAGTACGCTCCAACCGCGAAAGGCGAGCCACACCAGGAGGCCGAGGCCGACGAAGATGCCGAGCAAACCCATGTTCAGGGTCCTTCGAGAAATGCGTCCAGGTCGAGCGTCGAGCGTTTGCCGAGATCGTCGCCATGCGCTTCGATGAAGAGTTGCGCGGTGCGCCGCCCTTCGTCGCGCAACCCACAGAGGAAGCGCCATTCGGTGATCAACTTCGACGTGGAGTCGAGCTCGGTCACGCGGTCGGTCGCGATGCGGTGGATACGCATCTGCGCCCACAACTTCCCTTCGCCGCTACCGGGGTCGGCAGCCTTTTTCAGCAGCGCGATCATGCGCAGCTCTTTCAACAACGGCGAGTTGAACGACACCTCGTTGAGCCGGTTCAGGATGTCGCGCGCCGTCTTCGGCACGCCCGGCCGCTCGATCGGATTGATCTTCACCAGGATCGTGTCGTGCGAGATGCATTCGCGCACCAACGGCGTGATCGTCGGGTTGCCGACGAAGCCGCCGTCCCAGTAGTGCTCACCGTCGATCTCGACCGCCTGGAACATCGTCGGCAGGCAGCCCGAAGCGAGCAGCACGTCGGGCGTGATCTCGGGGTTGCGGAACACCCGCCCGGCGCCGGTGCGGACGTTGGTCGCGGTGATGAACAGCTTGATCGGCGACTCGGCAAGGCACGCAAAGTCGACCGTCTCGGCGAGGATGCCGCTCAGTGGATGCGTGCCCATCGGGTTCAGGTCGTACGGCGAGAAGATGCGCGACATCATCTCGCTCGCCAGGTACATCGGCGAGTTCTCGAGCGTCCATTTGCCGGTGAGCATTTCGAGCGGGCCGCGCTGGATCGGGCTGAACCGCGAGGCCTCGGAGACGCTCTTCCAGAATGTCTCGAGCGCGGCCTTCGCGCCCTCGGCGCCGCCGTGGGCGTGGCCACTCGCCATCACCGCGGCGTTCATCGCGCCGGCCGAGGTGCCCGAGATGCCTTCGAACTTGAGCCAGGGCTCCTCGAGCAGGCGGTCGAGCACGCCCCAGGTGAAGGCGCCGTGGGCGCCGCCGCCCTGCAGCGCGAGGTCGACGAGAACGGGTTTGCGCCGAGTCGCAGGCACCGCACGTGAGGACTTTTGTTGCATCGCAACATGATAGCGCCCCGCTGTCGGCGCGTGTCGTGATCAGCGCGCTCGAAAGCGATGCGATCGAGACCCGGATGGGCCTGTCAGTCGAGGCGCTGAGTGCGCTGCAGACGCACGCATTGCGGATGCTTCACGTAGTTGCGCTTGGCGCACTGCGCCTGCATGCACTGGTACAGCGCGTAGCCGCTCTTCCCGGCGCAGCCCGCGCGCGGCGGCGGTTGCTGCCGGCGCGCTACCGGCGCAGTCGGTGGCACGGCGGCGGAGGCGGCCTGGCTTGCCGCCGATGCTGCCGGTTCGACGGCAGGCACAGCGGGGGTCCGCATAGGCTCGGCGATTGCTGCGGGCTGCGTGCCGGCCGTCGCCATCGGCGGCGGCGTTTGCGCGGTGCTCGGCACACCGGGCGCCACGTCGCTCGACGTCAGCCGGGCCAGCGAACGCTGGTCCTGTACGTACAGCCAACCGACCACCGCCACCGCGACAAGTGCCGCCCCGAGCCACAGCGCCGGATTGCGCTGCCACAGCGCGCGCAACTCGCGCTGGCCCTGCGTGACCGGCTGCGTCGCCGGCGGGCGTGCGGCCACAGGCGCAGGCTCGGTTGCGCGCGCGGGTGCAGGGGTGGGCGCAGGCGTCGGCGTCGGCGTCGGCGTCGGCGTCGGCGTCGGCGTGGGCGTCGGCGTGGGCGTGGGCGTGGGCGTGGGCGTGGGCGGGGCGTGGGCGCGGGCGCGGCCGGGGTCACGGGTGCGAGAACGGACGCGGGGACCGGTCGCTCCAGATCGCGCTGCTCCCCAGCCCTTGTGGGGGCGCGTGCGAGCGTCTCCTCGAGGTCCGCCATCACTTGGGCGACGACCGCATCGGTCTCGATCGGGGCAACCGTGGGGGCGACCGGGTCGACGTCGGGTGCGGACGGAGGGTCGTCAGGCACAGGCACGGGCTCGTCGACTGCGACAGGCGCGGCCCCCGCATCGATGTCGTCGTCGAGCATCGCGGTGGCGTCCGCGTCATTGGACTGTGCAGGCGCAAGCCTCGACGCCGGCCACGCCGGCAATGTCGAAGCGAGTACCGCTTCGTCGATCATGCGGCGCAATTCGGCAACGCTCTGCGGCCGGTCCTGCGGAGCTTCGGCAAGGCAAGCGTCGATCGCGCGCAGCCATGCCACGTCGGTCACGCCCTCGGACCCTTGCGACACGCGGCGCCATGCATCGCTGACCAGTTCGGGCGGTAACGCCGCGGCAAGCCCGGTCGCCGGCGGCGGCAATTCACCGTCAATGCAATAGCGCAGCGTCATCGCCAGCGCGTACAGGTCGGTCTGCGGTCCGGCGGCCGGACCGGGCGCTGGGCCGCGCTGCTCGGGCGCAGTGAAGCAGGGTTCCAGCGCCGCCATCATCTCCTGGGTGCGCCCGCTGATCAGCTTCGTGCGCACGGCGTCGAAGTCGAGCAGCAGCAGGTGGCCGTTGTCCCGCAGCACGATGCGGCCCGGTGCCAGCGCACCATGCACGCAACCTTCGGCGTGCAGCGCCGCCAGTGCGCCGAGCAGATCCTCGAGCCAGCGTTGCAGCGTGGCCGCGTCCGGTGGTTCCGCCAGCGTGCGGCGATGCTCTAGCAGCGTCGGCCCGGTGGACAGACGCATCGCGCGATACGCTGTGCCGTTGCGCTGCAGCACGCGGTCGATGCGCAGCAGCGCCGGATGCTCACAACGCGCCAGCGTTTGCGCCTCTCCGACGAAGGCCTGGCGGCCTGCCTCGAACGCATTGGCTTGCCCGCGTGTGCGCAGCACGACGCGCCCGTCGACGCTTCGCAGCGCCATCGCTTCGGGCATGTACTCCTCGAGCGCAACCTGCAGCCCGAGTGCGTTGTCGAACGCGCGGTAGACGATCGCCACGCCGGTCGCGGCCAGCGTCTGTTCTATCTCGTAGTCGTCAATTCGCGTGCCCGCAGGCAGTGCCCGGTCGGGCGCCGCCGCGGCTCCCGACCAATCTGCGGAGTTCGTCATCGTCGTGTGGGGCCTGCTGCGTGGCGTGGCACGACGCCGCACGCGAGGCAGACCGGAGGACGCGGGTCGGTATGGGGCATGACAGCTTCATTATTTCCCCGCAGGAGCCGCCCGTGCGGGAAGTGTTGGTCACGAGCCACGTATTCGAGGAGCCGCAGGGCGCCTGCGATCAAGCTGTCTGCAGCCGCTGTCGCACCGCACGCAGCCGCTCGTAGGCCGGGCGGGTGGCCTGCGCGACGGCCAACGCCGCGGCGTCGAGTTGCGGTTGGCGCAAGCGCCACGGCTCGAAGCCGGTCGAACGCCAGACCGCTGCATACCAGTGCGGCGCCCAGACGCCGTCGCTGTCGCGCGGACCGGCGGGCCAGCGCAACATGCTCTCGCTGAAGTCGATGCCGAGCGCAGCGCACAGCGCTCGCAAGTGCGCTTCGGGATCGCGCAGGAAGTCATCGGCGTCGATCACGATCGGCGGCGTGGCGGCATGGCGCGATACCTCGTCGTAAAGCATGGCCTGCTGCAGAAGGCCGATGTCCTCGGGCGCGACGACGGCGCGCGACTTGAGGTAGGACTCGACCACTTCGGCCGGGTCGCGGATCAGGAACACGTTGGTCAGCGAATGCACCCAGGCGAGGTCCATCCCCGGCAGCAAGTGGTGCGTCATGTGCTTCTGATACCAGAGCGGACGGCCTTCGGGCACCGGGCCGATCGTCAAGGCCTGCGCGACGCGCCGCGCGTCGATGTCGCCCGCAGCGATGACCTCGTCGCGCGCCGGGTGGTCTAGCCCGGTGGCCGCGAGGTAGGCGGCGTAGAGCGGCTCGTCGACGACGGCGCAGTCGGGCCGGTTCTCCCAGGCGCGCATCAATGCCGTGCTGATGTTGCGTGGGCCACTCCACATTGCAATGCGCAGTGGTGTCACGACGATCCCCCGCCCGTCGACATCGCCGCCACATCCCGCGCGACGAGTTCGCGGTACAGACCTTGCAAGCGCGCGACCATCGGCCCCGGCGCGCCATCGCCGATCACGCGTCCGTCGATCATGCGCACCGGCGCAACGCCCGCGAACGTACCGGTGACGAAGGCTTCCTCGGCGCTGTACGCCTCGGTCAGGCTGAAGTTCTTCTCACGCGCGGTGATGCCCGCTTCGGCGCAGATTCGAAGCACATTGCTGCGCGTGATGCCGCCCAGGCAATAGTCGCCGCTCGACGTCCACACCTCGCCGCGGCGAACGATGAAGAAGTGCGTCGAATTGCAGGTCGCGACGAAGCCATGCGGGTCGAGCATCAGCGCCTCGTCGGCACCCGCCGCCGTCGCCTGGATGCAGGCCGTGATGCAGTTGAGCTTGCTGTGGCTGTTGAGCTTCGGGTCCTGTACGTCGGGGAAGCCGCGCCGCACATGCACGGTGAAGAGCGTGAGGCCGGCGGCGAGCGTCTCGGGCTTGGCGTTCTTCCATTCGGCGATGATGACGACAGTCGCCGGTCCGACCGTGACGCGGGGATCCTGGTACGGCGTGCGCTTGATGCCCCGCGTCACCATCAGGCGGATGTGCACGCCGTCGCCGCGCATGTCGTTCGCAGCGAGCGTGGCGTAGAGGGCTTGCGCGAGCGCCTCCCGCGTGAGGCCGATGTCGAGTGCGATCGCCTTCGCGCCTTCGAACAGGCGGTCAAGATGGGCGTCGAGGAAGACGGGGTGGCCACCGACGACGCGCAATCCCTCCCAAACGCCGTCGCCGAGCACGAAGCCGCTGTCGAACACCGAGACCACCGCCTCGTCCCGGGTTTTCAGCGCACCGTTGACCCAGATGCGGAGGGCAGCGTTGCGCGGGTCGTCGTGAAAGTCGTGGATGCTTTGAGACATGTGGCTTGGCGAGCAACAGGTGAAAGGCTCAGTCAGGCAGCTGCATCTCGACGTGAATCACACCGTCTCGGCGCTCGTGCGTCATGGGCAAGCCGCTGCGCTCGAACACGCTGAGCATCGCGCGGTTCTCCGGCAGCGTCTCGGCGACGAAGCGTGTAATCCCGCGGTCGCGTGCGATGCGCACAAGGTGCGCGAGCAGCTTGCCCGCCAGCCCCTGACGCTGGAAGTCCTCTTCGAGCGTGAAGGAAACTTCGGCACCGGCCACGACGTTACCCGGCTCGAGCATCGCGAACGACGCACCGCCAATGATCTGCTCTCCGCCGCCGGCCCGAGGCAGGCAGACAACAAGGCGCACGACCTTGTTGAAATCCAGCTCGGTCCAGTCGCGCAGTGTCTTCTCGGTCGGCTCGCCCTGCGCAGCGAAGAGGCGCATGTAGATCGTCTGCGCCTCGAGGCCGTGAAACGCGTCGAGCATGGCCTGCTTGTCGCTCGCGCGGATCGCGCGCACCGTCACCGCGCGGCCGTCGCGCAGCGTTTCCTCGGCCACATACTGGGTGGCGTCGATCATCGGTGCTGTCCCAGAGCGTGCGCGAGCGGACGCCGACGCGCTACTTTGCAGTCGGCATCACGAACTCTGCGCCCTTCGCAGTGCTCTCGGGCCAGCGCTGCATGATCGACTTCTGCTTCGTGTAGAAGCGCACGCCCTCTTCGCCATACGCGTGCATGTCGCCGAACAGCGATCGCTTCCAGCCGCCGAAGCCGTGCCAGGCCATCGGCACCGGAATCGGCACGTTGATGCCGACCATGCCGACCTGGATGCGCCGCGCGAACTCGCGCGCCACGTTGCCATCGCGCGTGTAGCAGGCCACGCCGTTGCCGAATTCGTGATCGTTGACGAGCTGCACCGCGGTCGCGAAATCCGGCACGCGCACGCAGCAGAGCACCGGGCCGAAGATCTCCTCCTTGTAGATGCGCATGCCGGGCGTGACGTGGTCGATCAGCGTGCCACCCGTGAAGAAGCCCTGCTCGTGCCCCGCCACCTTGTGACCACGCCCGTCGACGACGAGCGTCGCGCCTTCCTCGAGGCCGAGGCCGATGTAGCCTTCGATGCGCTCGAGCGCCTGCTTCGTCACGATCGGCCCCATCTCGGCGTCGAGCTCCATGCCGTTCTTGATCTTCAAGGAGCGCGCGCGCTCGGCGACGAGCGGGATGACCTTGTCCGCGACATCACCGACAAACACCGCGACACTGATCGCCATGCAGCGCTCGCCGGCCGACCCGTAGGCAGCGCCGATCAGCGCGTCGACGGTCTGCTCGATATCCGCATCGGGCATCACAACCATATGGTTCTTGGCCCCGCCAAGCGCCTGCACCCGCTTGCCGTGATGCGCGCCGGTCTCGTAGATGTAGTTGGCGATCGGCGTGGAGCCGACGAAGGACACCGCCTTCACGTCCGGGTGCGCGAGCAGCGCATCGACGACGACCTTGTCACCCTGCACGACGTTGAACACGCCGTCCGGCAGCCCGGCCTGCTTCAAGAGATCGGCCATGAAGAGCGACGGCGACGGATCGCGCTCGCTCGGCTTGAGGATGAAGCAGTTGCCGCACGCGAGCGCAACCGGGAACATCCACATCGGGACCATGCACGGGAAGTTGAACGGCGTGATGCCGGCGACCACGCCGAGCGGCTGGCGCAGCGTCCAGTTGTCGATGCCGGTGCTGACCTGGTCGGTGAAGTCGCCTTTCAGCAGTTGCGGAATACCGCAGGCGAACTCGACGATGTCGATGCCGCGCGTCACCTCGCCCTGCGCATCGGTGAAGACCTTGCCGTGTTCGGCGGTGATCATCGCGGCGAGTGTGTCGCGGTGTTCGTTGAGCAGCGCGAGGAATGCGTTGAGCACGCGCGCGCGCCGGATCGGCGGCGTGTCGGCCCAGGCCGGGAAGGCTGCCTTGGCCGCAGCGACGGCAGCCGACACATCGTCGGCCGAACCGAGCACGAGCTCGCGTGCAACAGCGCCCGTTGCCGGGTTGTAGACAGCTTGCCGGCGCGCGCCGGGGCTTGCGGTAACGCGTCCACCGATGTAGTGGCCGATCTCGGCGGTTGCGGTGAAGGCTTCGGGTGCGCCCATGAGGAATCTCCTTGTGTTCAGCTCGCAAGCATAGGACAGCGCCGCGGGAGTGGCTTCAGAGCACCTTTGCGCTCGGCCGCTCGGCGATACGGTCGCGCCAGGCCTGCAAGTGCGCCAGGCCCTCGTCGCCGGGCTTGAACTTCAACAGCCCGCGCGCGAATTCGAGCAGGCAGAACGCCGTGATGTCGGCAATCGTGAAGCGTGCGCCGGCGATGAAGGGCTGGTCCGCCAGCACTTCGTCGAGCCAGCGCGCCACGCCGCGCGCCTTCTCGCCCTGCGAACGACCGAAGTCGGCGAACTGCGGTTGCTCCAGCGGCGCCAGGCCGGGATGGGTGTGGCGGATGGCATTGGAGAAATAGGCGCCGAGGTAGAGTTCAACACGCCTGTCCGTCATCTCGATGAACGCGCGTTCCTCGAAGCCTTGGCCCATCAGGTTCGGCTCGGGTTGCAATCCTTCGAAGTAAGTGCAGATCGCGCGCGTCTCACCGAGCGCGCGGCCGTCGTCGAGTTCGAGCACCGGCACGCGCGCGAGCGGGCTCCGGGCGCGAAACGCCTCGCCGCGATGTTCACCGGCGTTGAGGTCAATGTTGACGAGGTCGATCGAAGTGATGCCCTTCTCGGCGAGAAACATCAGCACTCGCCGCGGGTTCGGTGCGCGCGGGGCGACGAATAGCTTCATGCATCACCTTTCGGTTCGGTACGGCCCATCACGACGACCTTGCGCGCCTCCTCGGTGAACTGCTTGGTCTTCTCACCGTCGGTGTCGGTCACGAGGCTCATCTTCGAAGGTGGCTTCAGGATGCCTTCCTGCACCGCAGGGCGCGCGCGAATCGCGCCCAGCCAGCGCTGCAGGTGCGGCAGGCCCTCGACATCGACACCCGACCAGCGGTGTGTGCGCACCCAGGCCCAGTTGGCGATGTCGGCGATCGAGTACTCGCCGGCGAGGTATTCGTGATCCTTCAAGCGCGTGTCGAGCACGCCGAACAGGCGCCGGCTTTCGCGCTGGTAGCGATCGATCGCAGGTTGGATCTTCTCCGGGAAGTAGCGGAAGAAGACGTTGGCCTGGCCCATCATCGGGCCGATGCCGCCCATCTGGAACATCAGCCACTGCAACACGCGCGAGCGGCCCTTCGCGTCGCTAGGCATCAGGCGACCGGTCTTCTCGGCCAGATAGACGAGGATCGCGCCGGACTCGAACACCGCAAAGTCCTCCGCGTCGCGATCGACGATCGCCGGGATGCGGCCGTTCGGGCTGATCGCGAGGAACGTCGGGCGTCTTCTGCTCGCCCTCGCCGAGCTTGAGTGCGTGCACCGTGTAGGGCAGCGCGAGCTCTTCGAGCGCAATCGATATCTTGTGGCCGTTGGGCGTCGCGGCGGTGTAGAGATCGATCATCCGTCTGCTTCGATGCTGTGGACGAGCATCAAGTGGAACAGAACTCGCATTTCAGGTCGCGTCAGCCTGATGACAGACCGCCTCGGCGTTGTTGCCATCCGGGTCGAGCACGAAGGCGCCATAGTAGTTCGGGTGATAGTGCGCGCGCAATCCCGGCGCGCCGTTGTCCGCTCCGCCCGCCGCAATTGCAGCAGCGTAGAACGCGTCGACCGCGGCTCGACTCGTGGCGCGCCAGCACAGGTGCGTCGGACCCGAGACGGGTTCCGCGTGATCGACGAACCAGGTGTCGATGTGTGCGCCGCCGTCGGGCGCGTCGGACGCGAAGCCGAGCACGCCGACGCCGTCGTGCACTGCGTCGTAGCCGACGCGATAGCCGAGCGGCGCGAGCGCGGCGCGATAGAAATCGCGCGTCGCCGCAAGGTCGCGCACGCGCAAGGTGAAGTGGTCGATCATCGCAATGCTCCGCCGATCTGCTGGACTGGACCACAGTATGCGGGCCGCCCAGCGCGACAATGCTGGCGTGAACCCGCATCCGCGCCCGCCGAACAATCCACTCACCGTCGCCGACATCGAGCGCCTGCAATCCCTGCTCGACGCGCTGCCCGCTTCGCTTGAACCGCTGGACACGAGCATGCTGGACGGCTATTTGTGTGGCGTCCTGCTGCAACCTCAACCGGTGCCGGCGGATCGCTGGCTGCGCTTCGTCGCCGACACGGATGGGCGCGCGCTGCCCGCGGGCTTTGACGCAGCACCCCTGCATGCGCTGTTGCGACGCCGGCATGCCGAACTCGCGTCGGCGATCGAAGGCCGCCAGTGGTTCGATCCATGGGTATTCGAGCTCGACAGCGAGGGTGCGATGAGCGACATCGATTGCGACGACGAAGGCCCGAGCCCGGCGTCGCAGGCCGTCTATCCGTGGGTCGCTGGCTTCGCGCTCGCGATGGAGCACTTCCCTGCGCTGATGGCGCTCGACGCAAAGGCGCTCACCGCGCCGCTCGCGCTGCTCTATCGCCACCTCGAAGCCGACGATCTGGAAGACGCCGATGCGTTGCTCGAAGAGATCGAATCGCTGGCGCCTCCGGAAGATCTTTCGCAAGCGGTCGAGGAACTGGTGCGTGCGACGCTGTTGCTTGCCGACGTTTCGCACCCGCGCCCGCAAACCCAGCGCCCCGGCCCACGGCCTCACGCGCCGCGACCGAAGCGATCAGCGCGGCGCTGACTCGCCGACCGCGAGCCCGAAGCGCCGCGCCGCGTCCAGCGCAAGGCCGTTGGCGACGCTCGCGAAACGATCGCCGCGCACGGCGCGCGCCGCAGGGAACTGCGCTGCGATGCGTTCGGCGAGCAGGCGCAGACCGGTCGAGCCGCCGGTGAAGTAGAGCGCGTCGATCTTCCCCGTCGTCAGACCGGCCTGCGCGACAGTCACGCGGGCGGCATCGACGATGCGTTCGATGTCGTCGGCGATCGCCTGCAGCGCCTGCGACTCGCTCAGGCTGACCTGCAGGCCCGACTCGACGAGGTCAAGCGCGATACGTGTTGCGCCGCCCTCCGCGACGGCGATCTTCGCCGCTTCCGCGCGCGCGACGAGGTCGTGCCCGAGCCGTTCGTCGAGCACCGTCATCAACCGGCGATGGTGGCGCAGGTCGGCGTAGAAGGCGCGCATCGCGCGCAGTTCGGCGACGCGCTGCGGCCCGTAGACGGTGTTGATCAGATGCCAGGTCGCCAGATCGAAGTAGACGCCGCTCGGCACCTCGCGTGGTGGCGTGCCCGCAATCGACGGCCCGAGCGCGCCGTAGCCGAGTTCGCCGAGCACGCTGCTGAGCTCGATGCGGCGATCGAAATCAGTGCCCGCGACGTGCACGCCGTGATTGGCGAGGATGTCGTCCTTGCGCTCGAGGCGCCGCGCCCGCTCGGGCCCCACGCGAACGACGGAAAAGTCCGAGGTGCCGCCGCCGATGTCGGCGACGAGCACGACCGCCTCGCGCGGCGCGCTGCGCTCGAAATCGAATGCGGCGGCGATCGGTTCGTATTGAAAGTACACCTCCTCGATGCCAACCGCGCGGGCGGCGGCTTCCAGTGCGGCTTGCGCCTGCGCGTCGCGGGCGGCGTCGTCATCGACGAAGAACACCGGCCGGCCGAGCACCGCGCGCCGGATCGGCGCGCCGGCTTCGGCCTCGGCCAGTCGCTTCAGGTGCCGCAGATAGCCGGCCACCACGTCGCGGTATTTCACGCCACGACCCCCACCGACTTCGGTCGTCTGGTCCAGCAGACTCGAGCCAAGGATGCTCTTCATCGAACGCATCAGCCGGCCGTCGAGCCCATCGACGTAGGCCGCAACCGCAGCCCGGCCGAACAGGCGTGGCGGGCCGTCATGGTCCGAACCCTCGACCAGATAGAACACCGCAGTCGGCATCGTGCGCGCGCCGGGTTCGAGTTCGACAAGGCGTGGCGCGGTGGCGCCGTCGAGGACGGCGATGGCCGAGTTCGAAGTGCCGAAGTCGATCGCGCAGGCGGCGGCGCCTGCGGGCATGCGTACGGAACTTGGGTCGCGCGGGACGGACACGGGACGCTGGAAAGGACGTTGTCAGAGGGGCGCGGATTGTAGACGGCGGCCCTCCCGCAGCCCGGCCCGTTGCAGCAGAGCAGTTAAGATCCGCGCCTGTGCGTCCGTAGCTCAATGGATAGAGTACTGCCCTCCGAAGGCAGGGGTTGCTGGTTCGATCCCAGCCGGGCGCACCATCAAAGTCAAGGGCTTGGCAGTGTTGCCAAGTGTGCCGTGGTCGCCCCTGCGGACCGGCACCTCGCCCGGCCGGAAATCGGGGTCGATGCACCGCACATCTGGTGATCGGAAAGAGGGGTGCCCCCGATACTCGACGAACCGAAGCCGGCATTGACCGACTCCGGCGCCGATGGCACGCGGCTTCGTTGCCACTCGCCATGCAGTTGACCGCAGGCCGCTTGCCAATTGACGACGACGAGCGACGGCAGTGCTTCACATTGCCGTCATTGGGGCTTCAAAGGCAGGTCTATGGCGCATAGCTGCCGACCAGGGTCACAGAGGAAGGAGATGCCCTCGACCCGAAGCCGACATTCGCGGAAGCAGGTTCACCACCAGGTGAGCCGACAGAGGACTAGAGCATCGCGCTGCGAAGAACCTTTTGACCCGTGGGGTCGAGAACTTCGAGACGGATCCTCGTACCGACCGACGCGATCGCCCAGGTCTCCGGCCGCAATCGGACCACGCTCGCCGGTTCGAGGGACACGCCGGTGCGCGAAGCGATCGTCTGCGCGTCGAGGCCAACCACAACGCGAAGGTCGAAGGTGCGAGCCAGTCCGTGGTTCTCGATCACGAGGTCGCGCCCGCCATCCGACATCTGCACGCGCACGGTGTCTGTCGAACCCAGCGACAACCCCTCGAGCACGAAGCTCTTGACCTGACGGCGATCCTGTCCGCGCCAGCCCGTGATGGTCATGGACACGGCACGCGGCACCTTCGCATGGGGAAACTGCACGGCCACGCTCTGGAAATGCCCACCGGCTCCACCCAGGACGACAGAGTCGACCGCGCCCGGTTCCGCGTCGATAACCACGGCCGCCGACATTCGCGCGGCCGATGCATGCCACCACATCCGTCCCGTGCCCTTGCCGCGCAGCTCGAAGTGCAGTTCGTCTTGCGGCGACAACGGGGACGCGACGGTGGCGTTCGTCACCGTGCCACGCTGGCTGCCGATCGCAGCGATGTTGCGTGTCGCCTGCGTGGTGAGCCGCGCGGCCCCTTTCGGCGCGGGTCCGGGGCGGTGGTAATAGAGCTCCGGCAATGGCTGTACGAGCCGTCGTCCGGCTCCGCCGTCGTCGATGGTCGTCCCGCTCGTCGCAATGCCCTGTGCGTGCGCAGTGTTCGGCGCAACGGACGCGCCGAACATCGGTACCTCCATCAGATTGGGAATTCGCGTCGCGGAGTCCCAGTTGATCTGTCGGACCGGAGATCGATAGAGGCCGAGTGGGTTGTCCGCCGCCACGCTCGGATAGTGAAAGAAGGTGCGGCCATAGCCGTCGGCGATCTGCTGTGTGGCGCCGTCGCCGCCGAAGATCACATAGACCCCGGCCGCCAGAAGGCTCGCCACCGCATAGCCCGGCGTTACCGGTCGCGCATTGAGTTCGGTGAACGGGATCGCGAGCAGACGACCGCCGCTGCCTCCGGAACCTGACCACACCTCGTCGTCGCCGTGGCGGTAGGTCCACTTCCAAGTCAGTCGATCGATCTCGATCCGGCAATGTTTGTCGTTCTGCGCCGCAGTCGGGAAGTTGGGATTCTTCACGTAGATGACCAATGGCTGCCGCGGAAAACTGTGTGCGATCTGATCGGGGGGCGGATCCCACTTGTAGGGCAGAAGTACGTGACCGTGATCCTGGCTGAAGGCGTCCTCGTCGCTGACTGTGAGCATCGGCCAGTTGCCGGCCTGGAAGTCCGCATAGCTCTCGCGATACGCGCGCTCCGGGTCGTGGAGCGCACCGGCGGTCCAGCGACTCAGGAAGAACTCAATCATCCCCGCGCCCATCTGGTAGCCGTGCTTGACGTTGACTTCGTCGAGCGTGACGCCGTCACCCGGCTTGGCCGGATCGAGGGGGCCTGGCGTCGGCGTCACCGGATGATTGCGCTGATAGGGATTGAACGGGTTGGTCTCGATCGGTTCGATGAACAGCGAGCGCTGGTCGCGCGCATAGATCGACTCGAGACAGGCGCCGAAGCAGAAGCCTGCCTGCGCGAGCTTGTTGTAGAACGCCTCGTAGAGAAAGATCTCCCACGGGTGCAGGCTGAAGTCGAAGGGATTGAAGCTCAGATGCTTGTCGCGCTCGTTCACGTCGCGGAACGTGCGCGCATAGGTTTCCCAGCTCAGCTTGAAGGTATCGGTGTTGCGGAATGGCCAAAACAGCAGCTGCGGATCGCTGACGGTCTCGACCGTGGCCGGCCGCACGCGCATCGTCGCGGTGAACGCGCCGTTGCGGTGATCGAAGTCCGTTTCCCGCAGTCCCCATGCGTTGTCGACCGTGTACTCCGCGGTAACGATTCCCTTGCGCGCGTCCTTGCCTATGTTGCGTTGGCTGATCGCCTCGAGCCAGACCGTGATCTTCGAATCCGCGCGAACGCGTGCGATGTCCACCATGATCAGCGGCGGATTGAAGTCCTTCACTCCGCCGTCGAATTCGCCGTCGGCGGGCATCCGTCCGTGGTTCACTTCCGAAGGCGTGGCGGTCACGTGCACCTGCACGTTGAAGTCGTCGTCGACCGCGTAGCGCGAGATGATCAGTTGCAGGTCGAGGACGGCCCACGCACCCGCTGCCGGACCGGCTCCATGCCACACCACCACGCCATGCTCGAACTCGTTGTAGCGACCCCCGGAGTACGGCGTGTCGGTCTCGCCCGATGTGGGCAGGCCAAGCTTGCCGCCCGGGCCGCCGGCGCCCATCCACGTCACCCAAACCGCCCCGTACACCTCCCACGCGCCGGTCGCCGCGGACCAGTAGATGCCGGACCCGTTCTCGAATCGGTTGAAGCGCCCGATCTCGCCACGCGGCCCGCGGATCGTTTCCTCATCGCTGACTGGATAGCCGAGAATGCCGGCCGGGCCACCGAGTTGTCGATACCGCTCGGCGATCGCCCCGTGAACCTCGCGAGCGCCGGTCCGCGCGTGGTGATAGATGTCGCCGAACGCGAACCGCGAGACGCGACCTCCACCGGGCGCCGGCTTCTCGTCGGTGATCGGCGTGCCGAGAAATCCTTCGAAGCCGCCGAGGATTCGATAGTGCAGATAGATCTCGCCGTAGACCACCGACGATCCCTGCGGGCTCGTATAGATCATCCCGCGCTCGAAGTACGCCCACTCGATCGCGCCGCCTGCGGCGAAGCGATGCGTCGTGTCCTCGATCGGATAGCCCAGATACGACTGCAGCGTCTGTCCGGTTGGAAGCCGATACCGCTCGACCGATGGCGAGGACCACTTGCGCCATACGGCTTCGCTCATATAGACCGCGCCGAACGCTGGTGACCAGAGGATCGCGCCGCGCACGTAGAGCTGGATGCGGCCGAATCCATCGTCGAGCGGCAGCTCGTCGCTGAGGGCGCGCCCAGTGATGGGCTCGCCGCCGAGGGCGGCCCACTTGATTCCGATCGGACGGGTGGGGTCGACCGTGTGGAACACTCGCCGCAGCGAACTGCCCGTGTCGAAGACTTTTGAGATACCCATGCTTGTCCCCATCTCGTGCGCCGATCGAGTGTCGCTGGGTCATGGGCGAAGCACGGAGCGGCGGCGCCACACCAGCGCCATGGCCCCGGCAAGCAGGAGCGTTGCGCTTGCAGGTTCGGGCACGGAAGGCGTGAACTCCGACAGGAAGCCCTCGGCGTCCGACGTGTAGGTGTAGCCGGCGGGCAGATCGATGGCCGTCAGTTTGAACGTGTTGAGCATGTTCACGCTGGCGATGTCGACCTGGGAAGTGACGCCCATGCGCACGTAGAACGACATGTCCAGCGTCTGCCCCGGCTCGACCGGAAGGGTCCACGTCAAACCGTAGCTGAACAGCCCGGCGCTTGACCTTGGATCGAAATCCACGCGATCCAGGCCGCGATATACGTCGCCGATGACAGCGTTCGCTTCGATGAAGCCCGTATTGAAGAATCGGGCCGGAGTGTTGCCAAAGTTGTAGGCCCCTTCGATCACGGCAGAAAACGAGGCCATGCCGGGTGCCGGGCCGAACACGGTGATGCTGCCGATCATCGATGCGACGCTCGTCGCCGAGCCGCCGCGCCCGGCTATTGGCGCCGTGTCGCCAACGAGGGACTCAACCATGCCGTTGATCCGCCCGGTGTAGGCGTTGGCCGCCGCGCTCGAGAACGAGTCGACGATGCCAGACGTTGCGCTGGTGGACAAGGACAGCAGCGGCGGCGTGCCTTGCACTCGCCCCGCGGTCCCCCCGGAACTGTTCGACGAGAAGTCGTGCCCGATGTCGATTGCGGTCGCCTGGGCGCCGACCTGCACCTCGGCCGCTTGACCCGTTGCCGCCGTTGCCATCACCAGCGCAACCAGCGTCGCCTGTGCACAGCATGAGAATCGCGAAGTGTGTGCTCGCGGGGTGGATGCTATTGGCCGACCGAGAGTAAACATTGAGGACCTTTCGACGAAGTGACGGTGAGGATCAAGGGGGCAGTGATGAGAGTTGAAAAGAACATCAACTCGAGTCGATGGCGAGAACGCCACGCTGCCCACCCACTTCCTGCGCGACAGCGTCGTGCGTCGACTGATTCACGTCGGCTCCTCGGAGCGACGACCCGCCGTCAACAACAACTCGTTCGGACCCGCCCAACCGTCGTGCGTCGTGAACACCGTCAACCGCTCGCGCATCTCACTCCAGGCCGCTTCGACCGCCGGCGCGTCGAGATGACCGAGGATCTGCAGGATCGGGCTCGCCGAACTGCGAACGAAGGCGAGGTAGTGGTCGACCGAGGGCAGGTGGAAGACGGCGTCGAGTGCGGTGGTCGCGACGTCATGGAACCCGGCCGATCTGAAGAGCTTGTCGATGTGCCCGGGCTGGCCCAGGCTGAGCAAGCCGCCAGGCTGGAAGGGATCACGGGCCGGCAGGCCGGCATGCTTCAGCGCCGTGGACATGAGGATGGTCAGACACGGATTCTTCTCCGGTCGGGAGAACACCATCGTGCACACGCCACCGCCGGGCCGCAGCGCACGACGCATCTCGTGCAAGCCGCGCAGCGGATCGGGAAAGAACATCAGCCCCAGCCGACACACTGCGGCATCGAAGGAGGCCTCGGGCACACCCAGGTCTTCGCCGTCGGCGACTCGGGTTTCGACCTGGGCCAACCCGGCGCGGGCAGCGTTGTCCCGCGCCAGCGCCACGATCGCCGGCGAGAGGTCGGTGGCAAGCACGTAGCCCTGCGAACCCACCTCCTGTGCGACCGCAAGGGTCTGGTCGCCCGATCCGGCAGCGACGTCGAGCACGCGAGCGCCCGGCCTCACTCCGGCCATGCGGCACATGGCTTCGGTCGGTTTGCGCAGCCAGGCGTGAATGTCCGCGGCGTGGGCGTTCCAGCCTGAAGCGGCCGTGTCCCACTGCGCGCGCATACTCGCCTTGAAGGCTTGGGTGCCGTCGCTGGTGTGATCGATCGATGAGTTCATGTCCTCAGCTTAGGCTCCGGGGCTTCTCGGCGTAAGGCGCAGAACTGCAAGGTGGGGCCGCAATGACGCATAGCCCAAACGGCTTCGACTGGGACGATCTCAAGCATCTGCTCGCTGTTGCGCGACATGGCAGCACGCTGGCGGCTGGCCGAGCGCTCGGGGTCGACCAGTCCACCGTGCAGCGGCGTCTGGTCGAACTGGAGCGGCGCATCGGCCAGTCGCTCGTGCAGCGCCAGCCGACCGGCTACCGCCTGACCGAGTTCGGGCGGGAGATGCTGCCCTTCGCCGAAGCAGTCGAGCGTTCGGTGCATGCCTTTGAGCGGCAGTTGGGAACACTTGGCACCGAGACCGCTGGCGTGATCCGCCTGACCTGCCCAGAGCCCATCGTGAATCGCATCATGCAGACGGGGCTGCTCGATCGGTTCCACGCCCGGCACCCCGCGCTACGCGTGCAATTCGTGATGAGCGACAAGTACATCGATCTCAGCCAGGGCGACGCGGATGTCGCGCTGCGCTCGGGCGATACCGACGACGACGAACTGGTGGGCCGCAAGATCGGCGACTCCATCTGGGCGGTCTACGCGAGCCGGACCTACATCGAGCGTCACGGCCAGCCCGCGACCATCGAGGACCTCGCCAAACATGCGTTGGTCGGCTTCGACGACACGATGGCCAAGCACCGCATCGCCCAGTGGCTGCGCAAGGTGGCGCCGGACGCGCAAATGGCAGCCCGCAGCGGTAGCGTTCTCGGCTTGATCTATTCCGTCAAGGCGGGCATCGGCGTCGGTCCCTTGCCCTTGTCCCTGGGCGACGCGGAGCCCGATCTCGTCAGGGTGCTTGGGCCGGTGGCCGAGCTGTCGCGGATTTGGCGCCTGCTCACGACGCGCGAGTTGCGGCGAACGCCGCGCGTGTCCGCGTTCTTCGACTTCATCGTCGAGGAGATCGAGACCCTGCGGCCCATCATCACGGGATGAATCCGGCACAGGCTTGCAGGGTCGCTCCCCAGATTGATGCTCGCCAGGCGGCTCCGCGCGCTGTCGCGTGCCTGGGCAGGTGTCATCTCGGGGGCTCTGCCGAGGATGCAGCGGTTTGCTTGCCCCGCAGCCGATACCGCACATAGAATGACTTCGCACCTGTCGGCTGCACGCGCAGTCCGAAGCCCTTGAGCTCGGAATCGTTGACTTCCGCCGGCTTTGAGTCCGGCGCCGTTCTCACCCAATTGCGCCCTCCGAAGGCAGGGGTTGCTGGTTCGATCCCAGCCGGGCGCCCCAAGAAATGATGCTGCGTTTCCCCTGCGCTTTGCAATGGTTCGCGCTGGCTGCGGCTGTGACGCTCGCCGGTTGCGCAGCGACGCCGCCCGAAAGGGCCGGCACCGGTGCATCGGTCCCTGGCGTCGTCGCCCGCAGCGGGCCGGCGCCGAGTTCGGAACGCGACGGTCCGGAAGCGAACCCGCCGGCCAACCTGGAGACCGTTCCCGACGCCGAGCCGCGCATCGAGGCGGTGCGCGCGGGAGGGCCGAACAAGCCCTACGACGCACTCGGTCGGAACTACGTGCCGTTCACGGACGATCGAGTGTTCGTCGAACGCGGCCTCGCATCCTGGTACGGCAAGAAGTTCCAGGGTCGGCGTACGGCGAGCGGTGAGCTTTACAACATGTACGCGATGACGGCGGCGCACCCGACACTGCCGATCCCGAGCTACGCGCGCGTGCGCAACCCGGCCAACGGGCGCGAGGTCGTCGTGCGCATCAACGACCGAGGGCCGTTTCATCCGGGACGCATCATCGACCTGAGCTACACCGCGGCGTTGCAGCTCGATGTGTTGCGCGGCGTCGCGCCGGTCGAAGTGGAACGCATCACGCCAGCAGACATCCGCAGCGGGGCGTGGCAGCGCGGCGAGAAGGTCGCATTGAAGGCGCAGCGCGATGCGGCAACCGCGGCTGCCGTGCCGGCTTTGCCGTCCCCGCCGTCTCCCGCGCCGATCGCCGCTGTCGCGCAGCCAACGGACACGCCACCCGCCACCGCGACGCCCATCGCGCCGGCGAACGCAGCCGCGTTGTCGAACCTCTCGCAGCAGCCTGACGCGCGGGACCAGGCGACGGCAGTGGCCCCGCAGGTACCCCCGGTGACAACGGTGCCCGACGCGCCCGCGCAGGTGGCCTACACGCCGACGGCGCGCGGCTACTGGGTGCAGATCGGCGCATTTCGCGATCGCAGCGGTGCCGAGACCTTTCAGCGTCGCGTCGCCGATGAGCTCGATTGGCTCGCCCCGTTGCTTGCGATCTTCGACGACCAGAAACTCCACCGTTTGCAGGCAGGCCCCTACCCGAGCCGCAGCGAGGCTGGCAGCGCGCTCGATCGCATCGGTCAGGCGCTGCAGCTGAAGCCCGTGATCGTCGAGCGCAGATAGCACGCGAGGCGCTTTCCCCGGCGTCGTTCTACCCTTCGAACTTGGGGATGGCACCTGCGGAATGCCACGCCGATCATCCACAGCCTGATTTACGCTACACGCGCCGAAGCGCCAACGAAGGAGATCCCGATGCCAAGCAAGCAAGCCAAGCCGGCGCCGAAGGTTGCGGCGAAGAAGCCCGCCGCAAAGAAGACGACCACCAAACCCTCGACCAAGAAGCCCGCGGCGCACAAGGCCCTGTCGCTGCATCTGGGGCTCAACGCCGTCTCGGCCTCGGCCTATGGCGGCTGGACGGGGCCGCTCGCGGCGTGTGAGTTCGACGCGAACGACATGGCATCGATCGCCGCGCAAAAGGGCATGAAGTCGACTGTGCTGCTGACGCGCAAGGCAACGCGTGCGAACGCGCTCGCGGGGATGCGTGCCGCGGCCGACACGCTGAAGTCGGGGGACTTCTTCTTCCTCACCTATTCGGGTCACGGTGGTCAGGTGCCGGACGTGACGGGCGAGGAGATCGACAAGAAGGACGAAACCTGGTGCCTGTTCGACGGCCAGTTGATCGATGACGAACTCTACGCAGAGCTCGGCCGCTTCGCCACCGGCGTGCGCGTGCTCGTGCTGTCCGACAGCTGCCACAGCGGCACCGTCACGCGCGAGGTGCCGCAAGCCATGGAGTTTCCGGCGAATCAACGGCCCAAGCTGATGCCCGAGGCCGTCGCGATGCGCACCTATCGCGAACACCAGTCTTTCTACGACAAGCTGCAGCGCGATGTCGCCAAGGCGGCCGGCGGCGACAAGCTGGTCGACCCCGACACGGCGCTCGCGCACGTCGCGGTAAGCGGCAGGCTTTCCGCGATCGTCAAGCGCTTCAAGGCGAGGGTGATCCTGATCTCGGGCTGCCAGGACAACCAGACCTCGATGGACGGCGAACACAACGGCGCGTTCACGGAACAATTGCTCAAGGTCTGGAACAACGGTGCATTCAGCGGCAACTATGCGAGCTTTCATGCGCGCATCCGGGCCCGCATGCCGCCAAGCCAATCGCCCAATCTGTTCACGCTAGGCACGGTGGGGCGTTTCCTGACGCAACAGCCGTTCACCGTCTGAATTGGACGCATCACTCCCCTGAGGAGATCGCCCTTGGCCAGACCCACCGAACGCATCACGCTCGAACTCAACGGCCGCAAGACACCGCCGGCGCTGCCCGCCCTGCTGCGCACGGCGACGCGCGGCGCGGGCGAGGCGGACGATCCCTTCCTGCCGGCCGGCTATCTGCAGGCGCGCGCGAGTTTCGACGTCGGCCCCGCAGCGCGGGGCGCGGTCGAGGGCGGCGGCGTGCAGCGCCATGTCGCTGCGCCAGATGAAGTGCTGGTGCTGGAACTCGCGGACGGCAGCACCTTCATCACCAACGCGGCGCGGCTCAAGGCAGCACTCGAGATCAGCCACCCCGACTTGATCGGCGCGGACGGCGCCATCCTCTTCGAGCAGTTGCGCGCCGAGGGCGCGGCCTCGCGCGGCGTCGTCGGCGAACTGATCGGCGGCCTCGTGGCCAAGGTGTTCGCGCTTGCAGTCGGCGAGGCGGGCGACGCCATCATCGAGGCTGCACGCAAGCGCGTGGGCAACGCGGCCGAGGTTGGCGTCAGCTGGGCTGGCACGAAGGCGTTGATGGGGGCGATCGAGTCGCGCCTCGACCGCGCACCGGGCCTGTACCGCTGGGCCGGCACCGGCCGCGAAGCGAGCGACCTGATTGCTGCCGACACCGGCGCGCTGACCGCCGCGGCGGCGGCCGGACAACCGGTGCTCGTCTTCGTGCATGGCACCGGATCGAGCACGCTCGGCAGCTTCGGCGATTTGCAGTCCGGCGAGCGCGACGCATGGGCCGCGATCGAGCGCGCCTTCGGCGGCGGCATCTATGCGCTCGAACACCGCACGCTCAGCGAAAGCCCGATCGAGAACGCTCTCGAGCTCGCGCGCGCGCTCCCGGCGGGCACGCGGCTCAATCTCGTGTCGCACTCGCGCGGCGGCCTGGTCGCCGACCTGATGTGCCTCGCGAACTTCGAGCCGCTGATCGACGCCTATGCATCCGAGTTGCCGGGCAGCGGCGACGGCGACCCGGCGGAGCGCGATCGCGTGATGCGCGAGCTCGGCGGCGCGCACGCGGAGCAGCGCGACCAGTTGCGCGAACTCGCTGCCGAATTGCGCGCCAAGCAGTTCGTGCTGCAACGCTACGTGCGTGTCGCGAGTCCGGCGCAAGGCACCCGGCTCGCGAGCGCGAATTTCGATTTGTTCCTCTCCAGCCTGCTGACGTTGATCGGCCAGGTGCCGTTCTTCTTCGGCAATCCGGCGTACTCGGCGTTCAAGCGCGTCGTGCTCGAGATCGCGAAGAATCGCACCAACCCGCACCTCGTGCCCGGGATCGAGGCAATGCTGCCGGATTCGCCGATGGCGGACCTCTTGCGCGCGGCGCCCGCAGTGGCTGGCGTGCAGATGGCGGTGATCGCGGGCGACATCGAGGGCGGCAATCTGCTGAAGCGACTGGGTGTGCTGCTGTCGGACACGCTGCTGTTCGAAGAGTCCCGCAACGACCTCGTCGTCGATACCGCGGCGATGTTCGGCGGCATCGCGCCGCAGGCCAATTCGAAGGCGCTGTTCGAACGCGGTGCCGATGTCTCGCACTTCCGCTACTTCACGAACGCCGACACGCGCAACGCGTTGCGCGACTGGCTCGTCGCGCCCGATCCATCGACTGTCCCCGCCTTCCGAGAACTGCCCGGACGCTTCGAGGAGATCGATGCGCTGGTCGAGTTGACGCTGCTGCAAAAGGTCGCGAGTTCACGCGGCACCGACAGCGCCGACCTGCCCGTCGTCGTCGTGCTGCCCGGCGTGATGGGGTCGCACCTCGCCGTCGGCGGCGACGACCGCGTGTGGTTCGACCCGGCCGACATTGCAGTGGGCGGACTGGAGAAGATCGCCTGGGGACGGCCCGACGTCGAAGCCGAGAAGTTGTTCGGCATGTTCTACGGCAAGCTGTGCGTGCACCTCGCGCAGAGCCACCGCGTCGAGCCCTTCGCCTACGACTGGCGTCAGCCGCTGGACGTGCTGGCCGAACGCTTCGGCGAGTTCCTCGACCGCCTGCTCAAGGGCACGACGCAGCCGGTGCGGCTGCTCGCGCACAGCATGGGCGGCCTGGTCGTGCGCGCCTGCATCCACAAGCGCCGCGCGGTGATGGACGCGCTGATGGCGCGCGACGGCGCGCGCTTCGTCATGCTCGGCACACCGAATCAGGGCGCGTACTCGATGGTCGAGAACCTGCTCGGCAAGGGCAGCACCTTGCGCAGTCTGGTGCGGCTCGACGCCAAGCACGACATGCAGGGGGTGCTCGACCTGATCGCCGGCTTTCGCGGCCCGCTGGCGCTGCTGCCGAAGCCCGGCTTCATCGACACGTTTCAAGGCGAGCCCGAAGGTGGCGAAGAGCACGCGCTCGATCAGGCCGCCACCTGGGTCGAGTTCAAGCCGAAGGTGCACGACACCTGGTTCGGCGACGGTCATGCCGCCACGCCGCCGCAGGACGCGCTCGACGCCGCCGGCTGGCTGTGGCAGCAGGACGGACTCGCCCGCCCGGCGCTGCCGCCCGACTACGAATCCCGCAGCGCGTATGTGTACGGCCTCTCACCGAACACGCCGTGCGGCGTTCGGGAGCAGGGCGGTGTGCTGAAGATGGTCGGCACGACGCGCGGCGACGGCACGGTGAGTTGGGAGTCCGGCCGCATCGAGCATGTCGGCAGTTCGTACTACATGCCGGCCGAGCACGGCGACCTGCCCTCGACCGAGGAGTACTTTCCTGCGCTTGCCGAACTGCTCGCGACCGGCAGCACGCGCGCCCTGGCGACGAGCCCGCCGAGCGCACGCGCGATCGAGCAACCGCGCCCGGTCACCTACGACGCCGGCCCGCCGACCGCCGACAGCGCCGAAGCACTCGCGCGCGGCCTGATGGGCGGGCACCCGCGCAGCCGCATCGCGCCACGGCCGAAGCGCCGGCTCGAAGTGGCGGTGAAGGCGATGGACCTGCGCTTCCTGACCTGCCCGATCCTGGTCGGCGCCTACGAGCAGGACCCGATCGCCGGCCCGCAAAAGCTGATCGACCGCGAGTTGCTCGACGGCGACCTGAGTCAACGCAAAAGCCTGGGCCTGTACGCGGGTGCGCTCGGCAGCGCGACCATCGTGCTGCGCGTGCCCAACCTGCAGGAGCGCCAGCGCGGCAGCCTGGGCGGCGCGATCGTCGTCGGCCTCGGCGCCTACGACGGCGCGCTCAGCGTCGGCACGCTCACCGACGCGGTGCGCGCAGGGGTGCTGCGCTACCTGCTGCAGGTGATCGACGTGCTCGGCAAGGAGGAGCGTGAACTGCCGCTCGCGGCGCTGCTGCTGGGCTACAACTCGTCGGCCAACATGACGGTCGGCGCTTCGGTCGAGGCGCTGACGCGTGGCGTGCTCGAAGCCAACGCGCGCTTCTTCGAGACGACGCGCCTGAACATTCGCGTCGCGCGGCTCGATCTCGTCGAGCTGTACCAGGACACGGCGATCAGCGCCGTCTACGCGCTGCGCCAGATCCCCGACAAGCTCGGCGACGTCGCCGCACGCATGGGCACGCTGCTCTTCTGCAACGCAGAGCTGCAGCAAGGCGAAGGCATGCGCCAGCGGCTGTTCGACGCCGGCGGCCAGAGCTACTGGCCGCGGCTGCTGGTGACGGACGCCGATCGCGACGACAGCGTCGCGCCAAATGGCGCCGACGACGACGCGCCGCCACCCTCGTTCCCAGTTCCAACATCGGCGCACGCGCCGCGCACCGGCTTCGCGACACGCCTGCGCTTCCTCTACGTCGGCCAGCGCGCGCGCGCCGAATCGGTCGTGCAGCAACGCCAGCCGGGGCTGATCGAAGCGCTCGTGCGCCAGCAGATCCACAACACCGCGTGGCAGGAAGACATTGGCCGCATGCTGTTCCAGCTGATGGTGCCGCACGAGTTCAAGGATGCGGCTCGCCAGCTGGAGCGCGTCGTGCTCGTCGTCGATGCGGCGACCGCAAACCTGCCGTGGGAACTGATGCTCGCCGACGCGCCCGGAACGTCTGACGACGGTCTGCCGATGGCAGTGCGCACGCCCGTCGTGCGCCAGCTCTCTTCGATGCACTTTCGCGCTCAGGTGCGTCAGGCGCTCGATCGCAGCGCGCTCGTCGTGGGCAACCCGTCGGTCGAAGGCTTCGGCGCCGCGTTTCCCGACCCGCGCCGGCCAGATCCGACCAGCGACCCCGCGGACAACCCGGACCCGCCGCCGCTGCCCGGTGCCGAGGCCGAAGCGAACGCGGTCGCCGCCGTGCTCGGCGGCCTGAACTATGTGGTCACGTCGGCGATCGGCGCCGACTACCCCGCGAGCGCGGTGCTCGGCCTGCTCTACCGCCAGCCCTACCGATTGCTGCATATGTCGGCGCACGGCGTGTTCGATCTGCTGCACCGCGATGGGCGGCGGCGCAGCGGCGTCGTGCTGTCCGGTGGCCTGTTGATCACCGCGGCCGAGATCGCGGCGATGGAGACGGTCCCCGAACTCGTCTACCTCAGCTGCTGCCACCTCGGTCAGATCGATGCGACCGTGCGCGACGGCAACAAGCTCGCCGCGAGCATCGCGACCGAGCTGATCGAGATCGGCGTGCGCTGCGTCGTCGTCGCCGGCTGGGCGGTGGACGACCAGCAGGCCCAACTTTTCGGCGAAACCTTCTACCGCGCCCTGCTGCAGCAACGCCTGGCCTTCGGCGATGCGGTTTACGCCGCGCGCAAGGCGACCTGGAACAAGCGCAGCGACGACATCACCTGGGGCGCGTTCCAGGCGTATGGCGACCCGGCATGGCGCGCCGAGCCGCGCATCGAGGGCCTGCGAGGCAGCGCGGCGGGCGCACCCTTCGCGTCACCCGAGGAACTGCTCGACGCGCTCGCGAGCCTGCGCGCCGACCTGTCGCGCAAGAAGAACCGCCAGACCGAGCGCGAGGCCAAGGCGCAGGCGAGGTCGATTCGCCAGCTGCTCGAGAAGCGCTGCCCGCCCGGCTGGCTCGAACTGCCACCGATGCAATCGGCGCTCGGCGCGGCGTGGCGCGACCTCGGTCTGTACGACGAAGCGCGGACCGCCTTGCTGCGCGCGATCCAGGCCGACGATCGCAGCGGGCGCGTGCCGATCCGGGACGTCGAGCAACTGGCCGATGTCGAGAGCCGGCTGGGCGTTGCCAACGGCGACGAGTCGCTGATCCGCAGCGCGCTCGACCGGCTACGCCAACTCGATGCGTTGGTTTCGGGGGCCGATGCGACGTGCGTGAACGCCGCGCGCTGTGCGCTGCAGGGCGCGGCGCTCAAGCGCTTGGCCGGCGTGCAGGCGCAGCGCGTGCTCGCGGCCGGTGCCACGCCAGCGCAGATCGCTGCCGCGGGCCGCGCGATGCGGGAGACGCTGGTGCAGGCCCTGCGCGCCTTCCGCAGTGCCGAGGGCGCGCCAGGGCAAGCGCGCTTCGAGCCCGCGCTGGCGCTCAACCGCCTCGCGCTCGAGGCGCTCACGCCGTGGGAGAGCGATGCCGAGCGCGACGCCGCGCTTGCCCTCGGCCAGCAATGCGCCAAGGCCGCAGCTGACGCGTTCCGGCGCGAAGGCGGCTTCTTCAACGCCCTGCTGCAACCCGAAGCATTGCTCGTCGCCGCCGATCTCGACGGGTCGCTTGCAAGATCGGGAGACGCGGGCCGCGCCGCATTCGAGCCGCTCGCCGCGGCCTATCGCGAGACCCTGCTCAACATCACTTTCAAGCCCACCGATCTGGACACCGTGCTGTCGCAGCTGTGCCTGATGTCTTGTCTGCACGATGCGCTGTCGGTCGTCCTCTCGATCGACAAGCAGGCGCGCGCGTCCCGCCCGGCCGCCGAACACCGGCGCATCGCGGACCGGTTGCTTCAACTGGCCGAACTGCTGCAACCGGGCAGCGGCCAACGCGACGACCGGCCGGCAGAGCACCCGGCGACGTCACCGCCACCCGCCGCGCGCAAACTCCCGGCGCGCAAGGCGCCAGCGAAGGAGTCGAAGCGCGCCAAGTCAAAGGCACGCGCGCCGTCCAAGAAAAAGCCGGCGGTGAAGCAACGCAGCTGACTTGCGTTCACGGGGAAGTCAGACAGGCGCGAGCAGCGTCCCGTCCGCGTCGAACACCCGCACGTCGACGGCGATGCCGGCACGAACGCTTTGGGTCACGACGCAGAACTCCTCGAACTGTGCGAGCACGCGGTCGAGCATCTGCATGCCGGACGATGGCGCACCGAGGTGCAGATCGACGCCGATGCGCGAGATGCGCATGCGGTTTTCCGCGTTGCGCGCCTTCTCGACCGTCGCGACGGCGCGAATCGGTTCAGGCCGGTTCTTGAACTTGCGCAGCGCGAACAGCAGGCTCGACGCAAGGCAATTCGCAACCGCCGTGCCGAGCAGATGGTCCGGGCTCGGCCCGGCGTTGCCGCCGAGCGGCAGCGGCTCGTCGGTGACGAGCACCGGCATACCCGGAACGCCGAAGCTCGCCTCGAAGCGGTAATCCGCTTGCTGCCGGAGCTCGATTGCGGTGGAGGTCTCGGCCATCGTTTCAACGCTCCTTCATCGGGCAGGTGTTCATGCCGATCAGCGAGTAGGCGGGGCAGAAGCGAAAGAGCCCGGTCGCGAGCGGAATGATGCCGATATAGCCCCACAGGCCGATGGTCTGGGTCGCGGCAAGGCCGATCAACAGGGCGCCGCCAACAATTCGCAGCACCCGGTCCACTGTTCCGACATTGATCTTCATGCGATTTCTCCTTTGGTTGATGAATGGATGAGCTGAGTTCAGCTTCGCTCGAGCTTCTCGATGCCCAGCAGTTTGAGCACGTACTTCTCGTACACCGGATCCGAACTTCCAGTCTTCATCTTGCGGATGAAGTATTTCTCGAAGGCGATCTTCGCCAGGTGCACCCACTTGCCCTTCTTGAACCAGTTGACGTTGCGCGGCGGGATCTGCGGCAGCGCGACGAAGGCGGCACCGGTGTCGCCCATGTCGGCCAGGCAGATCGCGTTCCACGTGCCCTTGGCGTCAGCCGGTTGGCCGGCGAGTTCGGCGGCAATGTTGTGCACGATCGCCGTCACCATGGTTTCGATCATGTAGCCCGTCTTGGGCGCGCCGGTCGGCACCGGCGTCACTTCGACCGGCGGGATCGCGACGCACACGCCGGCCGAGTAGATGTTCTTGTACTTCTTGCTACGCTGATATTCGTCGATCAGCACGAAGCCGCGCGGGTTGCACAGGCCCTCGACCGCCGCCACCGCGTCCACGCCCTTGAAGGCGGGCAGCATCATGCTGAATGCGAAGGGAAGTTCATGCTCCTTCTTCACTGCGCCGGCGTCATCGAGTTCGGTGACGAACATCTTGCCGGATTCGACCTTCGTCACCTTGGCATTGCAGATCCACTTGATGTCGTTGTTGCGGAATTCGCTCTCGAGCATCGACTTCGAATCGCCGACGCCGCCCAGACCCAGATGGCCGATATAGGGCTCGCTCGTGACGTACGTCATCGGCACCTTGTTGCGCAGTTTGCGGCGCTTCAGGTCGGTGTTGAGGATGAAGGCGAACTCGTAGGCCGGACCGAAGCACGACGCACCGGGCATCGCACCGACGATCACCGGCCCGGGCGCCTGCACGAAGCGTTGGTAGTTGGCCCAGGTTCGCTCCGCATGGTCGACCACACAGATCGATTGCGTGTTCGCCTCCGGTCCCGCGCCGGGTATTTCTTCGAACGCGAGCTTCGGGCCGGTCGTGATCACGAGGTAGTCGTAGGCGAGTTTGCTGCCGTCCTGCAACTCGAGCGCATTGCCTTCTGCATCGATGCGCGCCACGCGCTGCGCCACGAACTCGATCCCCTTCTTCTCGAGATATGGACGGATCGGGAAGGTGATCGCGTCGCGCTCGCGCCAGCCGACTGCGAGCCAGGGGTTGGAGGGCACGAACTGGAAGTAGTCGACTGCATTGACGACCGTGATGCGATGCGCCTTGTCGAGCTTTTCGCGCAACTCGTAGGCAGCGGGCATGCCGCCGGTGCCGGCGCCGAGGATGACGATGTGTGCCATGTGTGTTCTCCAGTGGGGTCTTGGTCAGAGGTTCGATGTCAAAGCTTCACCTCAGCGCGGCGCGACCGGGTTCGCGAGCGTCGAATTCACTTGCGTCAGCTGCGTTTCGTCGAGCCGACCGGCGAGCGCGGCGAGCCGCAAGCGGTCGAGCAGCAGCGTGATGCGTGCCTGCAGCAGCGCGAGCTCGGCGACGGCGGCGTCGTTCTCCGCGCCGAGCAGCTCGAGCGTCGTGCGGTCTCCCGCCTGGCGACCGACGCGCGTCGCGTCCAGCCGCGCGAGGCTTGCCGCCAGGGCGGCGTCGAGCGCGGCGACGCGACCGGCACCGACCGTGAGGCCGAGCCAGGCCGCGCGAGTCTGCAACGCGACCTGCTGTGCGCCGCGATCGGCCTCGGTCGCGGCCTTTTCGGCGAGGTGCTGTGCCTCGGTCTGCCTGGCGCTGCGCATGCCGCCGGTGTAGAGCGGCACCGTGAGTTGCAGGCCGATCAGGGCGTTGTTCTGGTGGTTGGCGGCGTCGCCGTAGTCGCCGCTACCGTTCATGCGGTCCTGCGCGACCTGGGCGACGAGATCGAGCGTCGCCGAGGCGAGCGCATCGAACTTCGCTACCTCCTGCTGCGCCACTTCGGCGCCGGCAAGTTGCACGCGCAACTTCGGGTTGCGCGCCTTGACCTCGGCCAGCCATTCTGCGAGTGCCTGCGACGGCGGCGAGCCGCCATCCTTGGCCTGATCCCGTCGCATCAGCGTGTTCAGCTCGACAGCCGAGAGCCCGGTCACGTCGGCAAACGCCGCCTGCGCGAGCTGCAGCTGCGTCTGCGCGGCGAGCACCTGGGCGCGGACCGCTTCGGCGCGCGCCCCCGCCTCGTGGGTATCCGTGACCGGCACGTCGCCCAACCGAAAACGGTCCTTCGCCTCGACGAGCGCACGGTGGATCGCGACCTGCTGACGATCGAGCACTCTCAGCGTCTCCGATGCGAGCAGGACGTCGAAATAGCGCTCCGCGGTGCGCAGCATCAGCGATTGCTGCGCCGCCGCCCATTCGAGGTCGGCCACATCGGCAGAGAGTTCGAGCTGGCGCTTGCTGGCATCACGCTCGCGGTTGACGAGCGGCTGGCGCGCCTGCAGCGCCCATCGCGTCGCCGTACCGCCGTTGATCGATGTGTTGAAGTCGACCCCGTTCGAACTGCCCAGGCCGGGCGCAGAGAACTGCGCGCCGCTCGTCGCCGTCTCGTTGTTGGCCACGCCCACCGTGCCGTTGAACTGCAGGCTCGGCCGCCACAGCGACGCACCCTGCTCGCGCCGCGCCGCGCCCGCCTCGCGCGCCGAACGCGCGGCGCTGTATTCGAGGTCGTTCTGCTGCGCGGCGCGCCAGGCGTCGAGCAGATCGACCGCACGCGCGGGCTGCGCCGCGCAGGCGATCACCGCCAACGCGAGGACATGGGCGGCCGCTCGCATCACGCGGCCTTCCCTGCAGGTGCATGCCGGCGCACCCAGGCGACGAGATCACCCGCCGCCATCGCGCCCGAAACGCGTGCGACTTCCGCGCCCTTGTCGAACAGGATCATCGTCGGAATGCTGCGGATGCCGTAGGCCGCGCTCGCTTTCGGTGACGCGTCGCTGTCGACCTTTGCGAATCGCACGTCGGGCAGTTGCTTCGCCGCGCTTTCGAACTGCGGCGCCATCTGCTTGCACGGCCCGCACCACGCCGCCCAGAAGTCGACGAGCACCGGCAATTCGGTGCCGGCGACGACCTTGGGCAGCGTCGTGTCGGTGAGCGCAACCGGCTTGGCAGCCATCAGCGCGGCGCCACACTTGCCGCACACGGCGCCGTCGTGCAGCCGGTCCGTGGGCACGCGGTTGGTAGCGGTGCAGGAGGGGCAGACGAGGTGCATGGCGTGCTCCTTCAGGCGCCGGGCTGTACGCCGAGCTTGCGCAGGATGGTTTCCATCAGGCACCACTTGGTAAGCGCGCTCTGCAGCAGGTTCGCGCCGACGAAAGCGGTGAACGCAAGCCACCATTCGCTGACGAAGATCGGGCTGCCCGGAATGCCGAGCGCGAGCGACACCAGGATGAAAGCGCCTGCGAAGAGGCGGACGAGTTGCCAGGATTTCATATCAAGCTCCTTGAGGTTGAGGGTCGGGGGGAAGCAGAGCTGCGACGCGATTGCGGTACGCGACGTAGTACAGCAGCGGGATCACGACCAGCGTCAGCAAGGTCGAGACGAGGATGCCGAAGATGAGCGAGATCGCGAGGCCGTTGAAGATCGGATCGTCGAGGATGAAGAACGCGCCGAGCATCGCCGCCAGGCCGGTGAGCAGGATCGGCTGCGCGCGCGTCACGGCCGAGCTGACGACCGCTTCCTTGAACGGCATGCCGCTGCGCACCTGCAGGTTGATGAAGTCCACCAGCAGGATCGAGTTGCGCACGATGATCCCGGCCAGCGCAATCATTCCGATCATGCTGGTGGCGGTGTACTGCGCGCCGAGCAGCGCATGGCCTGGCATCACGCCGATGATGGTGAGCGGAATCGGCGCCATGATGATGAGCGGCGTCAAGTAAGAGCCGAATTGGGCGACGACGAGCAGGTAGATCAGCACCAGGCCGACCGCATAGGCGGCGCCCATGTCGCGGAAGGTCTCGTAGGTGATTTGCCATTCGCCATCCCACTTGATCGAGTAACCGCGATAGAGGTCCTGCGGCTGACTGATGAAATGCTCCTGCAGCGTGCCGCCGCCCGGTGTCGGCAGCGCTGCGACCTTGCCGCGCATTTCGAACATGCCGTAGAGCGGGCTGTCCACCGCGCCGGCCATGTCGGCAACGACGAAGTTCACCGGCAGCAGGTCCTTGTGATAGATCGGCTGCTCGCGCAGCGTGTCGCTCACCGTCACGAGTTCGCGGATGGCGACGAGCTGGCCCTGCGCATTGCGCACCGAGAGCTGCAGCAGCCCGTCGAGATCGCCCTGCCGGTCGGCGGGCAGCGCGATCGTCGCCGCAGTCGGATACTTGCTTTCGTCGTGCATGTAGGCCGTGGCTTCTCCCGAGAGGCCGGCGCGCAGCGTCGAGACGACCTCCTGCTGCGAGACACCAAGCATCGCCGCCTTGCGCCGGTCGACGAGCAGAAGCTTCTTCGGCGCGTCGGCGATGCTGCTGTCGTCGACGTCGACGACACCGGGCGTCGCGGCGAACACGCCGCGCACGGCCTTTGCGACCTCGCGCCGTCCGGCCTCCTCGGGCCCGTAGATCTCGGCGACGAGCGGCGAGAGCACGGGCGGGCCGGGCGGCACCTCGACAACCTTGACGTTCGCGCCATGGCGCTTGCCGATCTCCTGCAGCGCCGGGCGCACCCGGGTCGCTATCGCGTGGCTCTGCGCGTTGCGTGCGTGCTTGTCGGTCAGGTTGACCTGCAGGTCGCCGACCTCGCCACCGCTGCGCAGGTAGTACTGGCGCACGAGGCCGTTGAAGTTGATCGGCGCCGCCGTGCCCGCGTAGGCCTGGTAGTCCGTCACTTCGGGCACTGTCGCGAGGTGCGCGCCGAGTTCGTGCAATACAGCGGCGGTCTGTTCGACCGGCGTGCCGGCTGGCATGTCGACGATGACCTGGAACTCCGACTTGTTGTCGAACGGCAGCATCTTGAGGACGACCAGACCCATCGCAGGCAGGGCGAGCGATATTGCGATCAACAACGCGATGCCGAGCCACAGCCACCCGCGATTGCGCGCGCCGCGTTTGTCGTCCAGCAGCGGCGTGAAGATGCGCGCAAAGAGCGGCGCGAGGCGCGCCGACAGGCCGCGCGGCTTGGCATCGTGCGCCGCCGGTGCCGCCTTCATCCAGATCCGCGCCAGCCACGGCGTGATGACGAACGCGACCGCGAGCGACAGGATCATGCCCATGCTCGCGTTGATCGGGATCGGGCTCATGTAGGGCCCCATCAGCCCGGAGACGAAGGCCATCGGCAGCAGCGCGGCGATGACCGTCAGCGTCGCGAGGATCGTCGGCCCGCCCACTTCGTCGACGGCACCGGGAATCAGCTGCGTGAGCGTCTTGCCGGGGTGGAGTTGCTGGTGCCGGTGGATGTTCTCGACGACCACGATCGCGTCATCGACGAGGATGCCGATCGAGAAGATCAGCGCAAAGAGCGACACGCGGTTGAGCGTGAAGCCCCAGGCCCAGGACGCGAAGAGCGTCACCGTCAACGTGAGGATGACAGCGGTGCCGACGATCGCCGCCTCCCGCTTGCCCAACGCAATGAAGACGAGCGCGACGACGGCGGCCGTCGCGAACAGCAGCTTCTGGATCAGCTTGACGGCCTTGTCGTTGGCCGTCTCGCCGTAGTTGCGCGTCTCGGCGACCTGCACGTCGGCCGGGATCACGGTGTTCTTCAGGCTCGCGACGCGCTGCATCACCGCGTTGGCGACGTCGATTGCGTTCTCACCCGGCTTCTTCGTCACGCTGATCGTCACTGCCGGGAACTCGCCGCCCTCGGCGCCGGCGCCTTTGGGAACGATGCCGTGCCAGACGTAGCGTGCCGGCGGCAGCGGCCCGTCGGCGATGGTCGCGACGTCCTGCAAGAAGACCGGCTTGCCGCCGCGCACGCCGACGACGAGTTCGCCGACTTCGCGCGCATCCTTCAGGAACGGGCCCGATTCGATCGCGACCGACTTGTTGCCGGCGAGCAGCTCGCCGACCGGCAGGCCGAGGTTCGCCGACAGCAGCGCGTTGCGAAGGTCCGGCACCGTGACGCCGCTGCCGGCCATGCGCGCCGGGTCGATCTCGATGCGCACCGCGCGGCCGGGGCCACCGATCGTCGTCACTTCGCGCGTGCCCGGCACGCGCTTCAAGTCGGCCTCGATGCTGTGCGCGACGCGCTCCAGATCGTAGGCGCCGGTATCCGGGTTTGCGCTGAATAAGCGTCAGTGTGACGATCGGCACGTCATCGATGCCTTTGGGCTTGATGATGGGTGCGAGCACGCCGAGTCCGCGCGGCAACCAGTCGGCGTTCGAGTTGACCGCGTCGTAGAGCCGCACCAGCGCCTCGATGCGCGGCACGCCGACCTTGAACTGCACCGTGACGATCGCGAGCCCCGGCCGCGAGACCGACATCACGTGCTCGACACCGGCGATCTGCGACAGGACCTGCTCGGCGGGGCCGGCGACCATCTGCTCGACGTCCTTCACCGCGGCGCCGGGGAACGGAATGAGAACGTTGGCCATCGTCACGTTGATTTGCGGCTCTTCTTCGCGCGGCGTGACGAGCACGGCGAAGACGCCGAGCAGCAGCGCCAGCAGCGCCAGCAGAGGGGTGATCTGCGCCGACTGGAAGTAGCCTGCGATGCGACCCGAGATACCGAGCGTGGCTTTCATCGTGGTGCCTCAGCGGACACGCGCGGCCGCCTGCGGGTCGAGCGCGACGCGCTCTCCGGCGGACACGCCGGCAAGCACCTCGACCTCGTCGCCCTGCGCGCGCCCGAGCCGGACCTGACGCAGCAACGGCGCCCCCTTGGCGTCGACGACGTAGACACCGGTCATCTCCGCGCGCCGCACGATCGACGACGCGGGGACCGCATAGCGCGCCGACCCTTGCGCCGCGCCCGGCAACCAGACGCGCGCGAAACTGCCGGGAGCGATACCCTGCACCCCGGCGGGCAGTGGCACGCGCAGGGTCACGGTGTGCGTCGCCGCGTCCACGGTCGGCAGCAACTGCACCTCGGTCGCATCCATCCAGCGTCGATCGGCGGGCAGCGCCGGGAACTCGACCCTCACGCCGGTCATTGCACCGCCCATCGCGCCAGTCGACTTCAAGTGCCGACTGCGGCACCGCCGCCGTCACACGCAACGCGCCCGGCGCGTAGAGCGTCATCAGCGTGCGTCCGGGCATGGCCATGTCGCCGACCGTCGCCGGCACTTCGGCGACGATGCCCGCATAGGGCGCGCGCACGACGTAGAAGCCCGACTGCGTGCGCGCTGCGCCAGCCTGTGAGAGCAGCGCTGCAGCCTGCGCCTGCGCCGCCTTGAACTGCGACTCGGCACGCTCGAGGGCGGCCTGGCTGATGTAGTTCTTCTGGAACAGTTGCTGCTGGCGCTCGAAGTCCTTGCGCGCGACATCGAGCAAGGCCTGCGCCGACTTCACCTGCGCCTCGCTCGCGCTCGCGTTTTGCTCGGCGGCGCGGGCGTCGATGCGCGCTAACTCCTGGCCGGCCTTGACCGCGTCACCCGCCTTGACGTCGAGCGCGGTCACCGCGCCCGGCACCTGCGCCGCGACCACGGTCTGGCGAACCGCCTCGACGACGGCGTCGAAGGTACGGCCGGCAGCGGCGTTCATCTGCTGCACCGGCGCGGTCGCAAGCGCGCCGCCGGCGCCAGCGGGCGCCGCTGCCACCGCGCCGGCAGCGAGCCAGGCTGCCAGCAGGGCCACACCTCGCACCATTGACTCACCCATGCATTCCTCCGTGTGTTGCCGCAAGCACCAGATCCCTAGAAGCCGCTGGCGTTGCGCGATTTCTTGATGTATTATTACGTCATCAGTTAAATAGTCAATCACTTTCTCACGCAATTACACACACACACACGATGGAAGGTCGATCGGGCATGATGGCGACTTCGCAATCAAGTGCCCGCCCCCGCATGGAAGGTCTGCCAAAAGAAGCGCTCGAAAAGGTTGCCGCCTATTTCCAGGTGCTGTCCGAGCCGACGCGCCTGAATCTGCTCAACCTGCTGCGAGGCGGTGAGCGCAAAGTCGGCGAGCTCGCGCAGTTGTGCGGCTTCACCGCGGCCAACGTCTCGCGCCACCTGGCCATGCTGACGCAGCACGGGCTGGTCGAGCGCGACGTGCGCGGCACGAGCGTGTACTACCGCATCGCCGACCAATCTGTCTATGCGCTATGCGACCTGGCCTGCGGCCACGTCGCGCGTCGCCTCGACCACACTGCGCGCGGCCGCGACCTTTTTGTGCGGACGGCGAGGCGCGGCCGTACCGGGCGACCCTGACTGATCCGCGCCAGCCGCGCGGCGCGCGAAAATGGCGCCGGTCCCATCCATTGAATCCACAGACATGACCGACATCACCCTGCAGAATTTCGAGGTCGACATCATCGAGGAGTCGATGCGCCAACCGGTGCTGCTCGACATTTGGGCACCCTGGTGCGCGCCCTGCCGCACCCTCGGCCCCCTCCTCGAAAAGGTCGAAGCCGCCTACGGTGGACGCTTCAAGCTCGCCAAGCTCAACAGCGACGATCAGCCTGAGATCGCCGGCCAGTTGAGCAAGGCCTTCGGGGTACGCTCGATTCCGTTTTGCGTGCTGTTCCACCAGGGCCAGCCGGTGGACGGCTTCGTCGGCGCGCTGCCCGAGGCCCAGGTGTGCGAGTTCCTCGACCGCCACGTGCCGACTGAAGAACTGCTCGAAGCCGAGGAGAAGATCGAGGAGGCCGAGGCGCTCGCTGCTGGCGGCGACGCCGATGCCGCACTCGCGCGTCTGGAGCAGGCGCTCGCCGCCGACCCGGGCAACGACATTGCGCGTGGCGAGATGGTCACGCTGTTGCTTCAACAAGGGCGCAACGCCGACGCGCGCGCCGCCTTTGAGCCGATGGCAACGCGTGCGATCGCCAACCTGCGCATCGCCGCGCTCGGCCACTGGCTCGCGGCCGTCGAAGCGGCGTCCACCGCGCGCGGTCCGGACGAACTCGGCGCCGCGATCGCGCAGAACAAGCGCGACTTCGAAGCCCGCTTCGAGCTCGCGCAGCGGCACTTCGCCGCCGGTCAGTTCAGCAACGCGATGGACGAGCTGCTCGAAATCGTGATGCGCGACAAGGCTTGGCGCGACGAGCTCGCACGCAAGACCTATGTCGCGATCCTCGAACTGATGACCAAGCCCGCACCGAAAGCCGCATCCGCCCCGGCCGCGGCCAAAGGCGCGTTGGAAGTCACCGGGCTTGCCGCATCGACCGCCGCATCCGACCCGGTCGTCGACAGCTACCGTCGCAAGCTGAGCATGGCGTTGTTCTGAGGCGCGGCGCGGCCCCCGGCGCGCATCAGCGGATCTTTGCCGGCCGCTTCCAGTCGGGCAGCGTGACCTGACGCGCGCGCGCGACCGTCAACTTGCCCGCTGGCGCGTCGTCGGCGATCGTCGAGCCGCCGCCGATCGTCGCGCCCTCACCGATCGCGACCGGCGCGACGAGCACGCAGTTCGAGCCGATGTGCGCGTCGGCGCCGATCTCGGTGCGCAGTTTGTTCGCGCCGTCGTAGTTGGCGGTGATGCTGCCGGCGCCGAAGTTGACACGCTCGCCGACGTCTGAATCGCCCAGGTAGGCCAGGTGGTTCGCCTTCGCGCCGCGCGCGAGCGTGGCGTTCTTCACCTCGACGAAGTTGCCGATGTGCACGTCTTCGCCGAGCGCTGTGCCGGGGCGCAGCCGCGCGTACGGCCCAATGCGCGCGCCGGCACCGATCGTCGCACCGTCGACGTGGCTGAAGGGCTGGATGACCACGCCGGCGGCGACCTGAGCGTCCTTGATCACGCAGTGCGCGCCGATGCGCACGCCGTCGCCGAGACTGACCTTGCCTTCGAACACGCAACCGATGTCGATCTCGACGTCCATGCCGCACAGCAATTCGCCGCGCAAGTCGATGCGCGAGGGATCGGCCAGTCGCACACCGCCTTCCATCAACGCTTCGGCTTGGGCGCACTGGTAGCGCCGCTCGAGTTCGGCGAGCTGCAGCGGGCTGTTGACGCCGAGGACCTCGGCCAGGTGAGCGGGGTTCGCGGTGACGACCGGCACGCGGTCGGCGACGGCCATCGCGACGATGTCGGTCAGGTAGTACTCGCGCTGGGCGTTGTCGTCGGACAGCGCGGCGAGCCAGCGCTTCAGGTGCGCCGTCGGCGCGGCCATGATGCCGGTGTAGATCTCGCGGATCGCGCGCTGCGCGGTTGTCGCGTCCTTCTCCTCGACGATGCCGCGCACGCGGCCGCCTTCATCGGCGTCGCGCCCCGCCGGGTCGCCGCGCAACACGCGACCGTAGCCGGTCGGGTCGGCGAGGTTGACGGTGAGCAACGCGAGGTTCGTGCCGTCGGCGGCATCGAGAAGCGCCTTCGCCGTTGCCGCCTCGATCAAGGGCACGTCGCCGTTCAGGATCAGGGTGACGCCCTCGTCGTGCAGGAGTGGCACGGCCTGCAGCACCGCATGCCCGGTGCCGAGTTGCGGCTCCTGGCGCACGAAGACGAGACCGGGCGCGGCGACCGAGGTCTCGACGCGCTCCGCCCCGTGCCCGGTGATCGTCACGATGCGATCGGCCCCGAGTTGCACGGCGGTATCCAGAACATGCTGCAATAGGCTGCGCCCGGCCAGCCGGTGCATCACCTTGGGCAGAGCGGACTTCATGCGCGTGCCCTTGCCCGCCGCCATGATCACGATATCGAGTGCCATGCGTCTCTTCCCGTCGTTCGCCAAAGCCCGGATTATCGGCGCGCTGGCGCTTTGCATTCTGCTGCTGGCGGGTTGCAGCGTGCTGCGTATCACCTATCCGCAAGTCCCCGCGCTCGCGTACTGGATGATCGACAACTACGTCGACTTCACAAGCGCCCAGGCAACCCGTGTGCGCGAGCAGATCGGCCAGGTCTATGCCTGGCACCGCACCACCCAACTCCCCGTTTATGCGGCACTTTTGCAGCGCGCGCGCACCGAGGTCGTCACCGACGTGACACCGGCGCAGGTCTGCCGCTGGGTGGACGAGGTTCAGGCGCAGGCGAACGCGGCGTTCGACTACGCGCTGCCGGCCGTGGCTGAGACCGCACTCACGCTGAACGCGGACCAGCTCGCCCACATGCAGGGCCGCTTTGACAAGACCAACGCCGACTTCCGCGACGACTACATGCAACCCGACCGCAAGGAGCGGCTCAAGGAATCCGTCAAGCGCACCGTCGACCGTTTCGAGACCCTCTACGACTCGATCGACGACAGACAGCGCGCGCAGATCGCGCGCGAGGTCGCCGCCTCACCCTTCGACGCGGAACTCTGGTTCGCCGATCGCGTCTCGCGTCAGCAGGTCGTACTGCAGACCTTGCGCCGCTTGCAGCGCGAGCGCGCCAGCCCGGCCCAGGCGCAAACCGCGCTGCGCATGCTCGCCGATCAATTGCAGAACTCGCGGAACCCGACGATGCACGATGCGCAGGAGCGCCTGAAGCGCTACGGCTGCGAATTTGCCGCGCGCTTCCACAACGGCACAACGACGAAGCAGCGCCAGGCCGCAGCCGAGCGGCTCAAAGGGTGGGAAGAAGACGTGCGCGCGCTGGCGGCGGATCCGAAGGGGCCCTCAGGGGGCCGCCGCCGACGTGATTCGCCCGGCCGCGGAGCCTTTCACTTCATCACGGGCGGCGCGTTCAACGCCCCTCCCCTCAATCCCGCAGCTGCCACCTCACGGGTACGCGATCCGACGGCGAGGCGACCGGGGCGCAGGCTTCGTCCTCGTCATCGTCGAACGCCTTGTCGCCGGTCTGGTCCGGCACGCCCGTCGTCTTGAGCGTCGCGAACGGGTACAGCTTGCGATCGAGCAGGTGTGAAGGCGTGACGTTCCCGAGCGCGGTGAACATGTTGTCGAGCCGCCCGGGGTATTCGCGCTCCCATTCGCGCAGCATGCGTTTCATCTGCACCCGTTGCAGGTTGTCCTGGCTGCCGCACAGCGTGCACGGGATGATCGGAAATTCGCGCCTTGCCGCCCAGCGTTCGAGGTCGGTCTCGGCGACATAGGCGAGCGGGCGGATCACGATGTGGCGCCCGTCGTCGCTGACGAGCTTGGGTGGCATCGCCTTCAGGCGGCTGCCGAAGAACATGTTCATGAAGAAGGTCTGAAGCATGTCGTCGCGGTGATGGCCAAGCGCGATCTTGGTCGCGCCGAGTTCGTCCGCGACGCGATACAGGATGCCGCGGCGCAGCCGCGAGCACAGGCTGCACATCGTCTTGCCCTCGGGGATCAGGCGCTTGACGATCGAGTAAGTGTCCTGATTCTCGATGTGAAACGGCACGCCGCGGCCCTTCAAATACTCGGGCAGCACCTCGGCCGGAAAGCCGGGCTGCTTCTGGTCGAGGTTGACGGCGATGAGCTCGAACGGCACCGGCGCCCGCGCCTGAAGCGAGAGCAGGATGTCGAGCAACGCGTAGCTGTCCTTGCCGCCCGAGACGCAGACCATCACCTTGTCGCCCGGCTCGATCATGTTGAAGTCGGCAATCGCCTGCCCAACCTGGCGGTGCAGCCGTTTGGCGAGCTTGGCGGCTTCGACGCCGGGCTTCGGGGGATTGGGCGCGGTGCGCATTTTCAGTTCGCTCTCGGCGCGGTTTTCAGTCGTGATCACGGTGTGGCTTCCTTGATGCCGAAGACTTCGACGCCGACCGCCGCGCAGTCGGGATAGACGTCGGGCTTTTCGGTCGAGACGCGCGCGGCGCGCACGCGCGGGTGTTCGAGCATCAGCGCGAGCACCTCGTCACACAGGGTTTCCTGCAAGTGGACGTGGCCCTTTGAGATGCGCAGCGCGATCGTGCGGCGGATGAAGTCGTAGTCCACGACCTCGTCGAGCTCGTCGTCCTTGGGCGTCGACAGCGCGAGCGGTACGTAGAGCTCGACGTTGATCAGCACGCGCTGCTCACCGCGCTTCTCGAAGTCGTGCACGCCGATGTTGATCCAGACCTCGTAGTCGCGCAGGAAAAGGCGACGGCAGTCCATCAGGCTCGCGTGGCTGAGCAGGCTTTGCATGGTGTCAGACCTCGGGTTGTCGCTGCGCGAGGAACAGGACGTCGCGTGGCTGGGGCTGCAGGTGCTGGCCGCCGTCGACGAGCAGCGTGGTGCCGGTGATGGCGGGCGACTCGATCAGGAAGCGCACCGCACGCGCCACGTCGCGCGGCTCGGACGATCGGGCGAGTGGCGTCAGCGATCGCGCGCGTTCGAACTCGGCGTCGGTCATGGGACCGGATGCGAGCGTGACCCCGGGCGCGACGCCGCACACCCGCAATCGCGGCGCGAGCGCCTGCGCGAGCAGCGTCGTCGCCGCCTCGAGAGCGGCCTTGGAAAGCGTGTAGGAGAAGTAGTCGGGGTTCGGGTTCCACAGCTTCTGGTCGAGCAGATTCACGACGCAGCCGCTCGCGTCGCGATCGACGAGATGCGCGTGCAGCGCGCGCGCGAGCACGATCGGCGCGCCGGTGTTGGCACGCGCGTGCGCTTCGAGCGCGGCGTAGTTGAATCCCGCCACGTCGTCGTAGTCGAAGCGCGATGCGTTGTTGACCAGCGCGTCGAGCCGGCCACACTGCGCGACGACGCTCGGCACGAGCGCGCGGCACTCGCCCTCGTCGGCAACGTCGGCCTGGAAAGCCCAGGCCTGCGCACCGAGCGCCTGCGCAGCGGCGACCGTCGCTCGCGCGGGCTCGGCGGAAGCCCGGTAGTGCACCGCGAGATCGAAGCCGTGGCGCGCAAGTTCGAGCGCGATCTCGCGCCCGATGCGCTGCGCGGCGCCGGTGACGAGCACGACGGGACGGGTCATGACGGCCCCTCGTCCGGCGAGTACGCCGACCGATCCCCCAGGGGGATGCGGACCGGCTTGGGAGCGGCCCGGCGCTCGGCCCGCCGATCGCACGCCAGTTGAGGTGTCATGGTTTCATCGCCAGTGAAGTGACGGTTTCTACAATGCCCGAATGGAAGAACCCGGGCCGCAAGCAAGGCAGGCGTCGAGTGTATCGGGGGGCACCTCGGCCCGGCTGCGCACGCTGATCGCACGCCGCATTGCCGACGCTGGCGGCTGGCTGGCGTTCGACCGCTTCATGGCGATGGCGCTCTACGCGCCGGGCCTGGGCTACTACGCACGGAGCGACCGCCAGTTCGGGCTGATGCCCGCTTCGGGCAGCGACTTCGTCACCGCACCCGAGCTCTCGCCGTTGTTCGGCAGCACACTCGCGAAGCAGCTCGCGCAGGCCTTGCAGGCTTGCGACGGCCACACCATTTGGGAGTTCGGCGCCGGATCGGGCGCGCTTGCGGCGCAGCTGCTGGCGTCAGACGAACTCGGCCCGATGCTGCGCCGGTATGCAATCGTGGAGCTGTCGGGCGTGCTGCGCGAGCGGCAGCGCGAGATGCTGGCGGCCCACGCCGATCGCGTCGAATGGCTCGACGAACTGCCGGCCACGATGCACGGCGCCGTGATCGGCAACGAAGTGCTCGACGCGATGCCGGTTCAACTGCTGCGCTTCGACGGCGCGCAGTGGCTGGAGCGCGGCGTTGCCGTCGCGCCGGACGGGGCCTTCCGCTGGCAGGATCGACCGACGAAACTCGCACCGCCGCTCGCGCCCGTTGCAGGCGGGCACTTCCTGCCCGGCTACCTCACCGAGGTCCACCCGCAGGCCGAGGCGTTCATCGCGACACTCGCCGACCGCCTGCACCGTGGCGCGGCCTTCTTCATCGACTACGGCTTCCCCGAGGCCGAGTACTACCACCCGCAGCGCGACGGCGGCACGCTGATGTGCCATCGCGCGCACCGCGCCGACGTCGACCCGCTGGCCGAAGTGGGCGAAAAGGACATCACCGCGCACGTCAATTTCACGGGCATCGCGCTCGCCGGACAGAACGCAGGCCTCGACGTGCTCGGCTACACGTCGCAGGCGCGCTTTCTGCTGAACTGCGGCCTCGTCGACCACCTCGAACGCGCCAGCCTGCCGGCCCGGGCGATGGCGCGTCGCCTCGTCGATGAGCACGAGATGGGCGAACTCTTCAAGGTGATCGGCTTCGCGCGCGGCTGCGAATTCGATGCGATCGGCTTCGCCCACGGCGATCGCTCGCACACGCTCTGAACTGCGGGCGCGCTGCGCGGCGTCATCCGGACCGTGACACGCCGCGCGATCCGTTGATCGTCGCCGCCCGGCGCTGCAACGTCTCGTACGGCGGCTCTGTCCGTGAGCAGCGGCGTCACGCCGCGATCGCCCACTCGTGCCCGCAGTGCTTGCAGCGCACCACGACGTCGGGCGCACGATCGTCGCCTTGCAGTAGCGCCAGCCGGCCGTAGGTCTCGCAGCGCGGGCAGATCGCCTGGTTCGCCGCCGCCTCGGCGTGCATCAGCAGGTAGAGGTAGCGGCGCAAGGCCCAGAGGCCGACCGCGAGGCACAGTCCGACCGAGATCGAGATAGCGAGTGGGTTCGGGGCGACTCCTGTCTCGCTCGAACCCTCGAACGCGCCCAGCACGCCGATCGTGCACAGCAGGAGCAGCAGCATGTGGGCGTGGCTTCGCAGCAGCTCACGCTCGTACCATTTGCGAAACCCGTGCTTGCGGATGCCTTCGGCCAGATCCATCGCGCCCTCCTGCCGTACGACGCGGATCGTGGCACAAGCTGGCGCAGCTTGCAGCGTTCGCCTCAGTGCTGCAGCGCCTCGGTGACGGCACGCACACGTGCAGCGTGCACCTCGGCGCCGATCGCCCGCCCTCCGAGGCCGCGTAACGCCGCGTCGGCAGCGATAGCCGCCGTTTCAACGCCAAGTGCCGCCGCGAGCGCTGCGCGCAGCCGTTCACGTGGCGGATAGGAGGTCTCCGCAAATCCGGTGCGGCCTCGGGCGTCGCACTCGCAGGCCAGCAGGATCTCGTCGAAGCGCGCCGGCTTGCGCAGTGCGTCGCAGCGTTCGAGCAGGCGCACGACCGCGGCGGCGTCGAGGTCGCCGCTGCGGTGCACGTTGCCATGCTCTCGGGCAACGACAACCGCGAGTTCACGGCACTCTGTGGGCACGCGCCAGCGTTCGCACAGCTTCGCCGTCAGGCGCACGCTGCGCTGCTCGTGACCGATGTGGCGCGGCCAGGCGTCTGGCGGTGTGCCGCCCTTGCCCAGGTCGTGGCACAGGCAGGCGAAGCGCACGGCAAGCGGCGCGGCCAGACGCGCCGACATGTCCATCACGAGCATCAGGTGGACGCCGGTATCGACTTCGGGATGGTGCTCGGCGCGCTGCGGCACGCCCCACAGGCGGTCGACCTCGGGCAGCAGTCGAGCAAGCGCGCCGCAGGCGCGCAGCACGTCGAACATGCGCGACGGGCGCTGCTCCATCAGGCCGCGCGACAGCTCCTGCCAGACGCGTTCGGGGACGAGCGCATCGACGTCGCCTTCGTCCACCATGCGCCGCGCCAGGGCGATCGTCTCGTCGGCGACGCTGAAATCGGCGAAGCGCGCCGCGAGCCGCGCAAGGCGCAGGATGCGCACCGGGTCTTCGGCAAATGCGTCCGACACATGGCGCAAGACGCGGGCCGCAATGTCGCGCTGGCCGCCGAAGGGGTCGATCACATGGCCCGCGTCGTCCTGCGCCATCGCGTTGATCGTCAGGTCGCGGCGCGACAAGTCCTGCTCGAGCGTGACATCGGGCGCGGCGTGCACCGTGAAGCCGCGATAGCCGGGCGCCGTCTTGCGTTCGGTGCGCGCGAGGGCGTGCTCCTCCTTCGTCGTCGGGTGCAGGAAGACCGGGAAGTCGCGGCCGACCGGCAGATAGCCGGCGTCGAGCAAGTCCTGCGGCGCCGCGCCGACGACGACCCAGTCGCGGTCCGTCACCGGCAGGCCGAGCAGCCGGTCGCGCACCGCGCCGCCGACGAGGTAGGTTTGCATGACGATGCAGTCTATCTTTGCGCGTTTGGGTGCAGGCCGCGCCTGCGCGGCGTCGCGTGTGCGCGATCGCGCGCGCTACTCGTAGCGCAGCGCCTGGATCGGCAACAGCGCCGCCGCACGGCGCGCCGGATAGAAGCCGAAGAACACGCCGACCGCGGCCGAGAAGCCGACCGCCAGCGCGATCGCCCGGCCGTCGAGCGATACCTGCCAGCCTGCGAAGGCGGCCACTCCCCAGGTTGCGAGCGCACCGACGACGATGCCGATCGCGCCGCCGGCAAGGCTCATCGTCACCGCCTCGATCAGGAACTGCGTCAGGATGTCGCGCCCGCGCGCGCCGACCGCCATGCGCAGCCCGATCTCGCGCGTGCGCTCGGTGACGCTCACCAGCATGATGTTCATGATGCCGATGCCGCCGACGACGAGGCTCACGCCGGCGACGGCGGCGAGGAGCAGCGTCATCACGCGGCTCGATTCTTCCTGGGCGGCGAGCATCTCGCTCAGGTTGCGGATGCTGAAATCGTCGTCCTGCCCCGCCTGCTGTCGGTGGCGCTGGCGCAGCAGTGCGCGGATGTTCTCCTCGGCCAGCTGCATGCTGTAGCCCTCGCGCACCTTCACGTTCATGGCGCTGATGCGCTGCAGCCGGCCGCTCCAGCGCTGGATGCGGTTGCGAAAGGTCGTCGTCGGCACGAGCACGGTGTCGTCCTGATCCTGCCCGACCGCGTTCTGGCCCTTGGACGCGAGCACGCCGATCACGGTCAACGGCACCGTGCGCACGCGGATCGTCTGGTCGATCGGGTCGGCATCGCCGAACAACTGCTCGGCAACCGTCTGGCCGAGGATCGCGACCTTGCCCGCGCTCGACATCTCCGACGCCTCGAACATGCGCCCCGCGGCGAGCGGCCAGTCGCGCACTTCCAGGTAGTCGTTCGTCGTGCCGTAGATCCAGGTGTTCCAGTTCGCGTTGCCGGCGACGATCTGAACGCCATTGCGCACCGTCGGCGCGACGGCCTGCACCTCGGGCACCTCGGCGGCGATCGCGCGGGCGTCGTCCTCGGTCAGCGATTGGCCGGTCTGCGCGCCCAGGCGGACGCCGCCCTGGGTGATCGTGCCGGGCAGCACGAGCATTTGATTGGAGCCGAGGCTCTTGATCTGATCGGCGACGCGCCGCTGCGCGCCGGTGCCGATCGCGAGCATCGTGATCACCGCGGCGACGCCGATGATGATGCCGAGCATGGTCAGCATGCTGCGCAGCAGATTGGTCGTCAGCGCGCGCCAGGCCGAGCGCAGCGCGGCGAAGATGTTCATGCGGCCACCGCGGCAACCCCGGCGAAGGCCGGCCGCTGCTCGCGATCTTCGACCACGCGGCCGTCCATGAAGCGGATGCAGCGGCGCGTCCAGGCGGCGATGCCGCTGTCGTGCGTGACGAGGATCACCGTCATGCCCTGCGCGTTCAGGTCGGCGAGCAGCCGCATGATGTCCTCCGAGGTCTTCGAGTCGAGCGCGCCGGTCGGCTCGTCCGCGAGGATCAGTTGCGGCGCGTTGACGAGCGCGCGCGCGATCGCAACCCGCTGCTGCTGCCCGCCGGACAGCTCCGCCGGCGTGTGCCCGGCGCGCTCGGCCAGGCCGACGCGCTCCAGGCTCGCGCGTGCGCGCTCGCGTCGCGCCGCCGGCTTCAGGCCCGCATAGACGAGCGGCAGCTCGACGTTCTCGAGCGCACTTGTGCGTGGCAACAGGTTGAACTGCTGGAACACGAACCCGATGCGCTTGTTGCGCGTCGCTGCGAGTTCGTCACCGCTCATCCGGTCGACCGCCTCTCCGGCCAGCCGATAGTGCCCCGTCGTCGGCCGGTCGAGGCAGCCGAGAATGTTCATCAGCGTGCTCTTGCCCGAACCCGACGCACCCATCACGGCGACGAATTCGCCGGCCTCGATCGCGAGCGACACGCCGTCCAGCGCATGCACGATCTGATCGCCCATCGCGTAGGTCTTGACCAGATCGATCGCTTCGATCAGCGCCACGCGCGGCCCTCAGAACGGCGTGCGCGGGGTGCGCGGCGCGCCCGCACTGCTCGCGCCCGGCGCGGTGACGCCGACGACGACCTGTGCGCCTTCCTTCACGACGCTCGCCTCCGGCGAGCCCGGCGGCACGATGAGCTCGGTCGAGATGCCGTCGCTGATGCCCAGACGCACGTTGACCGCGACCGGCTTGCCCTCGGCGCCGATCAGATAGATGCGCCCGCGCGTCGTCTGCCTGCCGCCGATCTCGGCGAGGATCTCGCGATAGCGCAGCTGCTGCGCGGGCGTGAGCTGTTCGGCGATGCGCTCGCGCATGTCGGCCAGGATGCGTTCACGCGCCTTCGCGCGGTCGTCATCGGCCAGGCCGCGCAGTTCGGCGAAGCGTGGGCGCGATTGTGCGAGGACGGCGTCGAGCTTCTCGACTTGCGCGGGCGCGAGCGCGAGGTCCGCGACGATTCGCTCGCGGAACGCGCTCAGTGCGCCGCCACCGCCGGCAGCGCCACCTTCGGCGCGCTGGGCGGCGCTCGCCCGCTGCGCCGGCGCGGTGGCTGCCGACGCACCGGCCGTTGCCTGAGATGCCGCCGGCGCCGCCTCGATGCCCGGAATGCGCACGCGCAGTGCCGCGTTGGGGACCTTGAGCGCCTGCTCGCGGGAATCGACCGCGACGCGCACGTTGGCCGTCATGCCCGGCAGCAGCGCACCGCGCGGGTTGTCGAACGGGATGACGACGGTGTAGGTGACGACGTTCTGCGCCGACACCGCCGCCTTGCGGATCTGCTCGACCTTGCCTTCGAGCGTGCGCCCCGGCATCGCATCGAGCGTGAACGTCACGCGCTGCCCCGGCCGCACGCGGGCGACGTCGGCCTCGTCGATCGCAGCCTCGACCTGCATGTCGTTGAGGTTGCGCGCGATGATGAAGAGCTCCGGCGCCTGCAGGCTCGCGGCGACCGTCTGGCCGACATCGACGCTGCGCTTGATGACGATGCCGTCGACCGGCGAGCGGATCTGCGTGTGCTCCAGATCGACCTTCGCCTGCGCGAGCGCCGCCTCGCGCTGTCGCACCACGGCCTGCGCGCTCACGACCTGCGCCTTGGCAACGTCGAGTTGCGCCTGCGTCACCTTCAGCGCTTCGGCCAGCGTGCCGGAGAGGTTGCGCGCGTTCTCGAACTCCGCCTGCGAGATGAAGGCCTTGGCGAGCAGGTCCTGTTTGCGGACGAGATCGCGCTGCGCGTTGTCGGCGTCCAGGCGCGCCTTGGAGACGTTGGCCATCACGGCTGAAACATTGGCTTGCGCGTTGATGACCGCGGCCCGCGCCGCCTCGAGGTCGGCGCCCGCCTGGCGCACCTTGTAGTCGAAGCTCTGCGGGTCGATGCGGGCGATCAGCTGCCCGCTTTTCACCTCGGTATTGAAGTCGGCCAGCATCTCGATGATCTGCCCGGACACCTGGCTGCCGACACTGACCTGGCGCACCGGGTTGACCGTCCCCGACGACGAAACGGCCGCCTGCAGCGACCCGCGTTCGATCGGCGCGGTGCGATAGCTTGTCGCGCCATCGGCGCTGCGGGTGAACCACCACGCGGTACCCGCAACAGCCGCGGCGGCGACCACGGCGGCGCTGATCCAGACGCTTTTCTTCATCTTGTCGTCAAAGGGAGTTGTGCGACGCCACCGCGCCAGCATTCCCAGCGCATCCTAGGCAGGCAATGTAAAGCCGGGATGTCCCGCCGGCTGCGATGCGGCGCGCGATTGGGCTCGCCGCCGGGTAGAAAATCTCACTCAGAGGCGCTGATTGACGCCCGCGCGCAACGCCGGCGGCAGCGGTGGCCCGTCGGGCGCCGGGGTGCGGGCCGCGTTCATCACCATGGCGAGCAGGCTGTAGTACCCGACGAGGCCGATGAGGTCGATGGCGCCTTGCTCGCCAAGGTGCTGCATCGCAGCGGCCCAGGTCGCGTCGGAGACCTGGCGATCACGCTGCAGCTCGCTGCAGAAGTCGAATACGACGGCTTCGTCGGCAGGCATCGCTGGTGGCCGGCGGCCTTCGCCGACGGCGGCGATCACTTCGGGCGCGAGGCCCTCGCGAGCGGCGATCGGCGCGTGAATCGCCCACTCGACCGGCTGCGACCAGGCGCGCGCGACGAGCAGGATCGCAAGCTCCGACAAGCGTTGGCCGAGCGCGCTGCGGTAGCGCAGGTACTCGCCCATGCGCTGCGCGTGTCCCATCAGCTCGGGGCTGCGCAACAGCGGCACGAAGGGCGAGATGAGCGCACCGCGCGGACCGGCGATGACCGCCTCGGCCTCGCGGCGCTGGGCTTCACTCCAATCGACCGGCGGGATCGGTGGCAGCCGGTCGTCGTTCATGCTGCCCTGCCGATCGCGTCGACCTCGGCGATCGCCTCGCTGATCGAGGTCGCCAGCCGATCGACGATCTGGTCGATTTCGGCCTCGGTCGTGATGAAGGGCGGCGCCAGCAGCACGTGATCGCCGCGCTGGCCGTCGATCGTGCCGCCCATTGGATAGACGAGCAGGCCGTTTTTCATCGCAGCTGCCTTGATCCGCGCATGGAGCTTCAGCGCGGGATCGAACGGCTCCTTGCTCGCACGCTCGCGCACCAGCTCGACGCCCATGAAGAGGCCGCGGCCGCGGATGTCGCCGACATGCGGCTGCGCGCCGAGCCGCTTGGTGAGCGCGCGCCGCAGGTGGTTGCCGCGATCCTGCACCTGCTGCAGCAGTCCGTCGCGCTGGATCACCTGTTGCACTGCCAGCGCGGCGGCAGCGGCGACCGGGTGGCCGATGTAGGTGTGGCCGTGCTGAAAGAGGCCGCTCCCCTTGCGCAGCGCTTCGACGATGCGGCCCTGTGCGAGCACCGCGCCGATCGGCTGGTAGCCGCCGCCGAGACCCTTGGCGATCGTCATCAGGTCGGGCGTCACGCCTTCCTGCTCGACCGCGTGCAACATGCCGGTTCGGCCCATGCCGCACATCACCTCGTCGGCGATGTAGAGGATGCCGTAGCGGTCGCACAGCGCGCGCACGCCGCGAAAGTAGCCCGGCGTCGGCGGCACCGCGCCGAGGGTCGCGCCGACGACGGTCTCGGCGACGAAGGCGATCACGCGCTCGGGGCCGATGCGCTGGAAGGCGGCGTCGAGTTCGGCGAGCAGGCGCTGGGTGTAGTCGTCCTGGCGTTCGTTGTCGCGCCGGTCGCGGTATTCGTAGCAGGGCGAGACGTGGTCGACTTCGATCAGCAGCGGCGCGAACTGCTTGCGCCGCCACGCGTTGCCGCCGACCGCGAGCGCGCCGAGCGTGTTGCCGTGATAGCTCTGGCGGCGGGCGACGAAGCGGGTGCGCTCGGGCTGGCCGGTCTCGACCGCAAACTGGCGCGCGAGCTTCAACGCTGCCTCGACTGCCTCCGAACCGCCGGAAACGAAATAAGCCTGCTCGATGCCTGCGGGTGCGTGCTCGATCAGGTGGTCGGCCAGCGCCTCGGCGACCTCGGTCGTGAAGAAGCTCGTGTGGGCGTAGGCGAGGCGATCGATCTGTGCGTGCATCGCCGCCAGCACGTCCGGATGGGCATGGCCGAGGCACGACACGGCCGCCCCGCCGCTCGCGTCGATGTACTGGCGGCCCTGGCGGTCGGTGATGCGGATGCCCTGCGCCGCGACGGCGATCGGCGGCAGGGTCTTGAGTTGGCGATGGAGGACGTGTGTCATGGCGGCGGTTCGGTGGTTCGACGGTGGGTGCCAACAGTGGGCAACGGGCGGTGGTTCAGCGCGACAGCGACCAGCCGGCACTGGGCACCGGGTAGCCGATGTCCCGGACGCCGGGGACGAAGTGCCGCAGCGTCTGCCCCCAGGACTGGCCCGGCCAGTGGTAATCGAGCCGGCCCTTGGTCGGCCTGTAGGCGGCGGTGTAGAGCGTGCCGAAGCCGCGGTCGAAGGCGAGCGAGTACAGAGGCGGCTTCAGGAAGGCGCCGATGAACTGGGCCGGCGTGTCCTCGTGCAGCATCATGCGCTGAAGCAGATAGCGCTCGCGCTCGACTGTCGTCGTCATGCGCGCATGCGCGACCCATTCGACCCTTTCCTGGTGATTCGTCGCGACCGGCGAGCGGGTCAGCAGCGCCTCCCGTCCCGGCGCGAGTTGGGCCGTGAGGATGTGCCGCCGGGCATCGAGCGCGGTCACGTTGTAGGCCATGTGGCAGGGGATGCGGGACAGCGCCGCGCCGGCCTCGTCAGCCGTCGAGCAGGTCTGCAGCACATAGCGCAGGATCAGCGGCACACCGAAGCCCTCGCCCACGACGCGGCTGCCGCCGAAAGTGAGCGAGAGCACGAGCCCGGCGTCGTTGATGCCGTCGACCAGGCCGACCAGGCAGTCGCTCGTGCCCATCACGCGCCGCCCGCCCCAGTCGGTGCGCAGGCAGACGGCGTCGAAGGCCGAGGCGGCGTAGTCGTAGTTGCGCACGAGGAGCGGCTCGGGCCCCGGCCAGACCGCCTGCGAGCAGGCGCTCAAGTACGGCGGCGGGTCGAGCAGGCTCAGAAAGCGCGCCGCGAGGTCGCCGCCGCCTGCAAGCTCGCAAAGCCGCTCCCAGACTGGCACGAACTCCGGCATGTGGGCGAGCAGCGCATGCCGGCAGGCACTGTAGGTGGGGCGCGCCAGCACGCCTTCGCGCAGGTACCAGCGCTGGTACGCCGGCCACAGTCGCTCGAACAGCCTGCGCCAGCCCGCGTCGTCCGGACCGCTGTCGATCGCGTAGTAGCTCAGCAGCATTGCTTGGGAGATGGCGGCGTTCCCGCCGCCACGGGGCCGTCCCTCAGAGGATCTTGAACGAGCGATCTTCCACCGCCGGCACCGGCTCGGTCAGCGGCAGGGTCTTGTACTTCGAGCGCATCGCCTTGATCCATTTGCGGGTGCGGGCCTGGAGCTGGAAGCGGTCGTCCATCGCCCGCCCGCGCAGCACCAGGATACCGAGGTCGGCGCCCTCGTAGCGGTAGTCGCCCTTGTGCATGATGCGCAGGAAGAAGGCTTCGTTCTCGGTCTCGACGGCGCGACGATGGTAGTCGAAGCGCGCGTACTCGACCGTGCCGTCGTTGTTCATGTGCCAGATGCCCGAACGCGGCGCCTCGCTGATCAGGTCGACCGAGTCGTCGGTGTGCTTGACGACCATCTGGCACCAGGAGTCGATGTTGTCCTTCTCGGCCCAGCGTGCGTTCAGCTCGTCGATGTCGAAGTCGAACGGGATGCCCGAGAACTCGAGCAGGTGGAACAGGAACAGCGGTGCGTCGGCATGCGCGAAGGCGGCGTGGTTCGTCATCGAGCTGGCGCCGGTGATGCGCGGATTGAGCTCGCCGAGGTAGAGCTCGCGGGTTTTCTGATCGATCAGGAAGTCGAGCTCGAAGTAGCCGCGGTAGCCCTCCTTGCGCAGCTGCTCGCCGAACATCTCGGTGTACTGGCGTGCCTTGTCGCGCAGCCTGCCGGTGAATGCGGTGGCGTAGATCTCGTTGCCGCACCAGCCGCCGCGGTACGGGGTGAGCTCTTTGAAACCGACCAGCTCCGTCATCAGCGGGCCGACGATGGTGCCCCTCTTCGTCACGCAGGCCTCGATCGCCGAGCCGCGGCAGTTGATGCGCTTCATGACCTTGATCTCGCCCTGGCCGATGATCTCGTGCTGGTGCTTGCGGAAGTCGGCCGCTGACTTGATGAAGAAGGTGGTATGGCCCGAGTCGCCGAAGGCTGACTGCAGCACCAGGTCGTCGCCGAGCTTGTGCTTGCGAGCGAGCTCGACGAGCTGCTCGAAGCCCGTGATCTCGGCGAGCACGTTGGGCGCGCTCGGCACGCCGGCCTTGTCGCCAATGCGGACGGTCTCGATCTTGTTGTCGACGCGCGTGCGCAACGACGCCTTCGGGAACCAGATTTCCCAGCCCTGCTCCTTGCAGATGCGCTCGGTCTGCTCGTCGAACATCAGGAACACGAGCTTGGGCTTGCCGCCGCGGCGGTTGATGTAGTCGATCACCTCTTTGTGCTGCAGCAGGTAGTTGCTGATGTCCTCGATGGACGTGAACTCGGCGTGCGGTTGCTCGCTCGGGCAGAACACGTTCGGGTGCTGGCCGTCGAAGCAGTCGATGTAGCTGATGTACTTGAAGTTCTTCACCCACTCGTCCATGCCGAGCAGGTTGAAGTTGGTGGCGCTGACGAAGTAGATCGAATCCTCGTTGCGATGGAACTTGCGACGGATCTCGGAGATGTTCTTGAGTTTGGCGTTGCGTGCGGCCATGGGGGCTTGTCCTTTCTGGCGTGGATGCGGTGGAGGGCTGCGGCCTGCGTTCAGGCGGCGGCGAGTGCGGGCGGCTTCTTCGCCACTTTCGGCGTGAGGCGGTCGAGCGCGTCCTGCGTGAAAACGCGCAGCCCGAGGTCGGCGCGGTAGCCGTGGATCTCCTTCACGTCGAGCGCCCGCATGAAGCGCAGGATCTCCTTGGAGACCACCTGTCCCGGCACCAGGATCGGGAAACCCGGTGGATAGGGAATGATGAAAGAGGTCGAGACGAGTTCACGGCCGCCGTCGATCGCGGCGTCCATGCCGCCGTCGTGCAGCGCGAAGTACTCGCACTGGCGTTCGTCGTAGGCGAGGAAGAAGGCGCTGCGCAGGTCGCCTTCGGGCGTCGCCGTGCCGTCGCGCGGGCTGAAGGCGTCGTGGAAGCGCGAAAAGTCCGGCAGCGGCGGCAACTGGTCGCGCAGCGAGTGCACGCGCGCATCGAAGGCGCGCCGCTCCATCGGGCTCGCCTCTTCGAGCTCGATGTCGAGTGCCTGCGCGATGCGCAGCAGCACTTCGATCAGGTAGGCCACGGACGACCGCGTGGTGCCGATGTTGGTCATGAACAGCACGGTGTTGCGCGAGGTCTTGTTGATCTGGATGCCGTACTTGTCCATCAGCACCTTGTTCTTGAAGGTGTCGCCGTCGAGCCCGGCGCCCGCCACCGCGAGCGTGATGCGGGTGGCGTCGAGCACGAATTCATCGGCGGCCCAAGCCTCCCAGGTGCTGTTCCAGCCGTTCTCGGCGTCCCAGTACGACTCGATGCCGGACTCGCGGAACTCGCGCGGGATCATGTCGCGCACGGTCAGCACCTTGAAGTACTTGTTCAGCAGCGGATGGCTTTGCACCGCCTTGCGCATCGCCATTGCCGACTCGACCTGCTTTTGCACCAGCTCGAAGCCCTCGAGCTCGACCTGGCGGCGGCCGATGTCGAGCGAGGCAACGATCTGGTAGTTCGGCGAGGTCGAGGTGTGCGTCATGTAGGCCTCGTGGAAGGCCTGCTCGACTTCGCCCTTGAAGTCCTGATCGTGCACATGGATCATCGAACCCTGGCGCAGCGCGGTCAGCGTCTTGTGGGTCGACTGCGTGGCGTAGACGCGCACCCGCACTTCACCCGGGTCAGGCAACAGGCGTTGCGCCAGCAATTGCTCGTCGCTCATGCCCTTGATCGCCTCCTGCTGCTTCTGGTACGCCTCGCGGTAGGCCGGATCGCGGTAGCGTTCGCGCAGCAATTGCGCGCAGTGCATGGCGGTGCGCTGGCGGTAAGTCGGTCCAAAGCGGGCGAATGCGAACCACGCCTCGTCCCACAGGAAAACGAGGTCGGGCTTGATCGCGAGGCACTCCTCCATCACCCGCTCGACGTTGTAGACGAGGCCGTCGAACGTGCAGTTGGTGAGGAGCAGCATGCGCACGCGGTCGAGCTTGCCGGCCGCTTTCAACTGCAGCAGCCGGTGCTTGATCTCGCGCAGCGGGACCGCGCCGTACATCGAGTACTGGCTCAGCGGGTAGCTGTCGAGATAGACCACCTCGGCGCCTGACAACACCATGCCGTAGTGGTGCGACTTGTGGCAATCGCGGTCGACCAGCACGATGTCGCCCGGCCGCACGATCGCCTGCACCACGACCTTGTTGCAGGTGCTGGTGCCGTTGGTGGCGAAGAAGGTCTTGCGCGATCCGAAGGCACGCGCCGCCAGTTCCTGCGCGTGCTTGATCGGGCCGGTCGGCTCGAGCAGCGAGTCGAGCCCGCCGGAGGTTGCGCTCGTCTCGGCGAGGAAGATGTTGAGGCCGTAGAAGTCCAGCATGTCCCGGATCCAGTTCGATCGGGTGACGGACTTGCCGCGGCTGATCGGCATCGCATGGAAGACGCCGGTGGGCTGCTTGGAGTAAGCCTTCAACGCGGTGAAGAACGGCGTCTGGTAGCGCTGCGTCACCCCGCGCAGGATGTTCAGGTGCAGCTCCATGTAGTCCTCGCGGTTGTAGAACACGCGCTCGCAGCCGCCGAGGTCCTGGGCCGCGATGTCTTCCACCGAGCGATCGGTGACGAGGTAGACGTTGAGTTCCGGGCGGATGCGCTGCAGCGTGCGGCACAACGCCGGGCCGTAGTCATGCACCGCAATCTGTCCGACCACCGCCTCGCTCGCCCGCTTCAGGTAGCGGTCGAGGATGTTCAGATGCTGGCTCGACGCAAAGCCGAAGTCGTAGCGCACCACGACCGCCTGGATGTTGTGGTTGAACAGGATCGCGATCAGTGCGTCCTCGAAGCTCGGCACCACGACCGGCTCGTAGATGAAGCTGTCGTCACGGCGACGCATCGCGCGCAGCGCGTCACGCTGAGCGGCCTGCTGGGCGGGTGACTGCGCGTCGACGATCAGCACCTCGAAGTAGGGCCTGCTGCGAGCTGCCTCGCTGGCGTCGCCGACATCGTCGTCCTCGCTCGCGCCGATGTCGAGTCGCACCCGGCGGTGGCGGTAGGCACCGCTCATCAGCGCGCGCACGACGCGCGTGACGCTGCTGGCGAGCGCGGCATAGTCCGCGCTTTCGAGCTGGCTGCCGAGCGTGGCCATGCCGGCCAGGCCCGGGAAGGCCCAGTACGACTCGATCGGGGCCAGCGTGTCGAGCAGCGCGCGCGCCTGAGCGATGGCACGCGCGCGCGGCCGGTCGGCGAGCGCACCGCGCAAGTCGTTGGCGACCGCCTTCAATTCGTTCCAGCGATCGACGCGCAACTGGCTCGCGCTGTAGTAGTCGCCCAGTCCGGCGCGCTGGATGGCGCCTGCGGGCTGCATCTCCGTGGTGGGGGTCATCGCAATCTCCTTTTTCGTTGGCGCGCGCTCGCGGCGGCGCGTGGGGCTCACTTCTCGCCCAGGCGCGGCCGGCTGGCGAGCGTCTCGCCGTCGAGCGTGCCGGCGGTCCCGGCGATCGTGGGCAGGCCCGCACGCTGGCCCTTCCGGCTGGGCATCTGCAGGGGCCCCAGGGTGTGCAGGTACGCGTCCGTGCCGCTCGTGCGGTCGTAGACCGCGAAATCGACCTCGCGGTCGCGGAAGCTCTTGAGCATCTGGCCGAGGCAGCGGGTGCCGAGCTCGCGCTGGCGGCGCACCTGGGACAGATCGATCTCGACCGGGATGATCTCCTCGCCCGCCGCCGCCTGGTGAATCACGGTGCCGGCCGGGTCGACCACGCAAGAGCGGCCGACGCCGCCCGACGCCAGGCCGTTGATGTCGAACACATAGGCCTGGAACTGCGCCGCCGTGCTGCGCGCCATCGCGAGCTCGACGTCACGATCAATGGTGCCGGTGAGCACCGGGTGCAGCAACACCTCGGCGCCCATCGCGGTGAGCGTGCGCGACGTTTCCGGGAACCACATGTCGTAGCAGATCGACAGGCCGAAGCGGCCCACCTCGGGCACGTCGAAGACGCAGAACTCGCGCCCCGGCGCGATGCCGTGCTCGTACGGCAGGAACGGGAACATCTTGCGATAGCGTGCGACGACCGTGCCGGCGGGGTCGATCACCGACGCGGTGTTGTGCAAACGGCCGTCGGCGGCGCGCTCGAATATCGAACCGCTGACGAGCCAGACGCCGTGGCGAGTGGCCGCTGCGCAGAGCTGCTGCTCTTCGGGCCCGGGCAGGCTCACCGGATGCGACGGCACCGGCCCGCAGCCGGCGAGCTCGCTGAACATCACCATCTGCACCCACGGGAAACGCGCCATGCACAACTCGAGCCGCTGCAGCATCGCCGCGATGTTGAGCTGGCCGCCGGACACGGCCATCTGCACGCCGGCAATCGCGAACGGCGCCACCCGGTCGGCGGCGGCCGCCATCAAGCCGCCCGCCGCAGTGCGCCCTGGGTCTTGGCGCCAAGCAGTCTCTGCAGACTGGCTTCGAGGATGTCGAGGCCTTCGGTGACGATGGCGTCGCTCGCGGTGAGCGGCACGAGGAATCGGATCACGTTGGCGCGCACGCCGCACGCAAGGATCAAGAGGCCGCGCTGTGCACACTCGGCCACCAGCGCCTTGGTCAGTGCCGCGGCCGGACGCGCCATGTCGCCGTCCTCGACGAGCTCCATCGCGATCATCGCGCCGAGGCCGCGCACCTCGCCGATCGCATCGGCGAATGGCGGCTTGGCGCCGAGCCGGCTCAGACGCTCGCGCAGCAGCGCGCCGATTGCGTCGGCGCGGGCGCACAGGCCCTCGGACTCAATGACGTCGAGCACCGCGAGCGCCGCGGCGCAGGCGATCGGCGAACCGGCGTAGGTACCGCCGAGCCCGCCCGGCGCCGGCGCGTCCATGATTTCGGCCTTGCCCGTCACCGCCGAGAGCGGAAAGCCGCCGGCCAGGCTCTTGGCGAGCGTCATCAGGTCCGGCTCGACGCCGCTGTGCTCGACCGCGAACATCCGTCCGGTGCGTGCAAAACCGGTCTGCACCTCGTCTGCGATCAGCACGATGCCGTGTGCATCACACAGCGCGCGCAGCGCCTGCAGGAAGGCCGGCGGCGCGACGTAGAAGCCGCCCTCGCCCTGCACCGGCTCGATGATGATCGCCGCCACCCGCGCCGGCTCGATCGTGGCGCGGAACAGCGTTTGCAACGCCTCGAGCGACGCCTCGGGCGTGACACCGTGGCAGGCCACGGGGAACGGCAGGTGATAGACGTCCGCCGGCAGCGGGCCGAATCCGGCCTTGTACGGTGTGACCTTGCCGGTCAGCGCCATCGTCATCATCGTGCGGCCATGAAAGCCGCCGGAGAAGGCGACGACCCCGCTGCGGCCGGTGTGGGCGCGGGCGATCTTGATCGCGTTCTCGACCGCCTCGGCGCCGGTCGTGAGCAAAATCGTCTTCTTCGGCGACGGCCCCGGGGCGAGCCGGTTCAACCGGTCGCACAACTCGACGTAGCTCGCGTAGGGCGTGATCTGGAAGCAGGCGTGGCTGAACTGCTGCAACTGCTGCTGTACCGCAGCGACCACCCGCGGATGCAGATGCCCGGTGTTGAGCACCGCAATCCCCGAGCCGAAGTCGATGTAGCGCTTGCCGTCGGCGTCCCACAGTTCGGCGTTCTCGGCGCGTTCGGCGTAGACCGCCAGCATGTTGGCCACGCCGCGCGGGACGGCGGATTCACGCAGGGTCTGGAGTCGGGCATTGTTGCTCTGGGTCGTCAATGGGTGTCCTTTCGATCAGCTTGCGGTTGGAGTCGCAACGGGGTTCAGGCAGTGGCGGTGCGCGGCGCGGCCGGCGGCGCGCCGGGCTTGAGGCGGCGGCGCTGGACGGCGACCACCAGGGCGAGCAGGGCGAGCGCGGGAATGAACATCCACTCCTTGTCGGGGCGTTCGGCGGGCATCTCGATCGTGGCAATCTTGAAGCCCTGCTCGATGCCGAGCTTCTCGGCGCGCGAGCCGAACTTGACTTGCGCGATCTGCATCTCGTCGCCGAGCGGAACGACCGTCATGCCGATCGCGGCCAGACGCTCGCGCGCCGGAGCGGCCTTGCCCAGCGGCAGCAGCACGCCCTTGCGGATGTCCCTGCCGTCAAGGTTGGTGCCCTCGATCCAGACGCGTTTGCTGGCGCCGTCGGGTGCTTCATCGACCAGTTTCATCAGCTCTGCAGCCGGCACATCCTTGTACGGCGGATAGACCATGTCCCACCAGTAACCCGGACGGAACAGCGTGAACGTGATCAACAGCAGCAGCAGCGATTCGTAGAAGCGCGAGCGCACCATGAAGTACCCCTGCGTGGCGGCTGCGAACAGCAGCATGGCCAGCGTCGCGCTCGCCATCGTCAGCAGCAGGTGCCAGACGCTGTCGATGCCGATCATCAGCAACTGCGTGTTGAAGATGAACAGGAACGGCAGGATCGCCGTGCGCATGCTGTAGAAGAACGCGGTGACGCCCGTCTTGATCGGATCGGTGCGGGCGATCGCCGCGGCCGCGAACGAGGCAAGCCCGACCGGTGGCGTGACGTCGGCCATCAGACCGAAGTAGAAAACGAACAAATGGACCGCGATAAGCGGCACGATGAGGCCGTTCTGGGCACCGAGCTCGACCACCACCGGCGCCATCAGGGTCGAGACGACGATGTAGTTGGCCGTCGTCGGCAGCCCCATGCCGAGCACGAGACTGACAGCCGCCACGAGCACCAGCATCAGCATCAGGTTGCCGCCGGAAAGCAGCTCGACGACCTCGGTCATCACGAGGCCGATGCCGGTCAGCGATACGGTGCCGACGATGATGCCAGCGGCTGCGGTGGCGACGCCGATGCCGATCATGTTGCGCGCGCCGGATTCGAGGCCCGCCAGCAAGTCGCTGAAGCCCACCCGCAACGCGGTGCCGTAGTCGCCGCGCCCGCGCAGCGCAGCGATGATCGGGCGCTGCGTGATCATGACGAAGATCATGAACATCGTCGCCCAGAAGGCCGACAAGCCCGGCGAGAGCTGCTCGACCATCAGGCACCAGATCAGCACCACGACCGACAGCAGGTAGTGCAGACCGGAGAGCAGGGTCGGCTTGGTTTCGGGCAGCTCGAAAACCGGCGCGTCCGGATCGTCCATCTTGAGCTCGGGCTGGCGCGAGCCGATCCATAGCAACCCAAGGTAGGCAGCGAGCACGCCGATGCCGATCAGGTAGATCGCCGCATTGGGGAGCAGCGTCTTGAGCCAGCCGATGCCGTAGTAGACGATACCGGCGAGCACGATGAAGCCGGCCACCGTCGACACGAACGAGACGAGGCGCTGGCCGACCGTCGCCTGGCTGCGACGCGGCAGGCCCTTCAAGTCGGCCTTCAGCGCTTCGAGGTGGACGATGTAGAAGAGCGCGATGTACGAAATGATCGCCGGCAGGAAGGCGTGCTTGATGACCTCGGTGTAGGGGATGCCGACGTACTCGACCATCAGGAACGCGGCGGCGCCCATCACCGGCGGCATGAGCTGGCCATTGACCGAGCTCGACACCTCGACCGCGCCGGCCTGGTCAGGACGGTAGCCGACGCGCTTCATCAGCGGGATCGTGAAAGTGCCGGTCGTGACGACGTTGGCGATCGACGAGCCGGAGATGATGCCGGTCGCGGCTGAGCTGACGACCGCAGCCTTTGCCGGGCCCCCGCGCATGTGGCCGAGCAGGGCGAACGCGGACTGGATGAAATAGTTGCCCGCGCCGGCGCGATCCAGCAGCGAGCCGAACAGGACGAACAGGAAGATGAAGCTGCTCGACACGCCGAGCGCGACACCGAACACGCCTTCGGTCGTCAGCCATTGGTGCGTCATCACACGCGAGAGTGACGCCCCCTTGTGGGCGATCATGTCGGGCATGTACCGGCCGCCAAAGGTGTAGACGAGGAACAGGCAGGCGACGATCACCATCGGCAGGCCGAGCGCGCGACGGGTCGCCTCGAGCAGCAGCACCATGCCGACCACCGCGACGACCAGATCCTGCGTCGTCGGCTGGCCCGGGCGGGTCGAGAGTTCCCGATAAAAGAAGAAGAGATAGCTGGCGCAAAAGGCGCCGACAGCGGCGAGCAGCCAGTCGAGAGCCGGCACCCGGTCGCGCGGCGACCGACTCAGCGCCGGGTAGACGAGGAAGGCGAGGAAGATCGCGAACGCAAGGTGGATGGAGCGCGACTGCGTGTCGTTGAAGACGCCGATGCCGAGCGTGAACGGCAGCGGGGAGGCGATCCAGAGCTGGAACAGGCTCCAGGCCAGGCACACGCCGACGATGATCCTGTGGACTGCGGGGCCTGGCGTGCGCCCGCCCGAGTCACTTTCGGCGACGAGCTTGTTGACATCGACTTCCTGCGCTCCGGCGGCTTGGCGACTGGGCATGGTGGGGGTCTCCTCTTCTGTGGCGTCCGGCCGTCACGGCGGCGGAAACGATCCGGCCCCTCGAAAGGGGCCGGCACTCAGTTAGGGTTCGCCGGCAGGCGGTTTACAGCCAGCCCTTCTCCTTGTAGTACTTGATCGCACCCGGGTGCAGCGGAGCGGACAGGCCGTCCTTGATCATCTGCTTGGGGTCAAGGTGAGCGAACGCCGGATGCAGCTTCTTGAAATCGTCGAAGTTGTCGAACACCGCCTTCACCAGTTGATAGACGACTTCATCCGAAACTTTGCTCGACGTCACGAAGGTCGCCAGCACGCCATAGGTCGGCGTCGGGTTCGGGTTGCCCGCATAGATGCCGCCGGGGATGTCCACCTTGGCGTAGAACGGATACTGCTTGACGAGCTTGTCGACCGCCGGTCCGGTCAGCGGCACGAGCTTGGCACCGCAGGTCGTGATCGGATCCTGGATCGCCGCCGACGGATGGCCGACGCCGTAGAAGAAGCCGTCGATCTTGTTGTCGCACAGCGCAGCACCCTGTTCGTCGGCCTTCAGCTCAGAAGCGAGGCCGAAGTCCGCGAGCGTCCAGTTCATCGCGACGAGCAATTCATCCAGCGAGGCGCGCGTGCCCGAACCCGGGTTGCCGACGTTGAAGCGCTTGCCCTTGAAATCGGTGAACTGCTTGATGTTGGCTTCCTTGCGGGCCACCACCGTGAACGGCTCGGGGTGGACCGAGAACACAGCGCGCAGATCCTTGAACGGGCCATCCTTCTCGAACACCTTGGTGCCGTTGTAGGCGTGGTATTGCCAGTCGGATTGGGCGACGCCGAAGTCGAGCTCGCCGGCGCGGATCGCGTTGATGTTGAACACCGAGCCGCCGGTGGATTCCACCGAGCAGCGGATGCCGGTCTTGGCGCGATCCTTGTTCATCAACCGGCAGATAGCGCCGCCGGCGGCGTAGTACACGCCGGTCACACCGCCGGTGCCGATGGTCACGAATTTCTGATCGGCGGCGACCGCGGCCGGCGACTGCACCAGCAGCGAGGTCGCCAGGGCCATGACGGCAGGTAGGAAGACAAAGCGCATAGGGATCTCCTTGGGTCTGTGGGTCGTGAAATGGGTGGCAAGGCGGTCGCGCAATGCCGTCACTTGTCAACGGCCCGCAGCAGCGGGGGTACTACCCCCAACAAGCCGGCCTTGACCTGCGATATGCCAACTGTAAGCAACAAATGTTGCTTTGTCAAACAAATTGCAACATGCGTTCCAACGAAAGGTCGGAGGGCACTCCCCGCCGAGTGGCGCGACGCGTCAGGCCTTGACGGGCATCAACCGGCGCGCGGGGGGTTGCAGGTCGGCGCCGGATTCAAACAGGCGCTGCTCCGCGCGGTCGATCTGCTTCGCGGCGGTTGGACCGGCCTCGACGACGAGCAGTTCGAGCAGCGTTTCGACCAAGGTCATGGCCGACGCGGCCGTCGGGAGAAACGCCGGTGCGCGGGCCGTGAGCAGCATTGAAACGTCGGACGTCATGGCCAGAGGCGATGTGGCGCTGTCGGTCATGGAAATGATGTATGCGCCGACTTCCCGTGCGGCCTCCACGACCGTCAGGGTCTCGCGCGAGTAGGGCGCAACGCTGATGGCCATGACAACGTCCTCGCGCCCGATCGGCCGCAACTGCATCCCCAGCCCGCCGCCCTGACCGTCGATCAGATGCACCGGGTTGCGAAACAGCCGGTAGCCGTAGACGAAGGCGTAGGCCACCGGATAGCTGACCCGAAAGCCCGCCACGTGAACCGCCCGCGCCTGCTGCAGGAGTTCGACCGCTTCCCGCAGAGTCCCTGCGCACTGCACCTCGGTGAGTTCGAGGTTTCGCCGATGGACGTCGAACAGGGCGCTGAGTCGCTCGCCATCAGTGCTGGCGTCGAGCAGGCTCCGGGTGCGCTCGGCGTAGCCCTCGGCGTGCAGCCCCATGTCCTTGGCGAACGCGGATTTCAACTCCGGCCAACCCGGGAAGCCAAGTTGCTGGGCCAGGCGAACCAGGGTCGCCGGCTGGGCGCCGGCGCGTTCAGCGACCTGCCGCATCGAGGCAATCACGACCTCGTTCGGGTGGTCGACGATGAATCGCGCCGCCGCCTGCAGCTTGGGGCTTAAGGAGGGCAGCCGCGCCAGTACGAGCTCGTTAGCGCGCACGTCGCCTGCTTTGCAACATATGGTCCATGAGTGAATCGAATGTTACAACCAATCCTCGCGCGGTGCCAGCGAGGCAGGCGCAGCCGACCCCGACTCAGCCGCGGTGGCGCGCCAATGCTGGGAGCTTCAACACCCTCAGGGCGCTTTGCCGGCACTGCGGGTCAGGCTACAGTGCCGGACCGTGCCGCAAGTGATTGCGATCCCAACCACGATGGCGCTCTTGCCATCGAACGAAGACCCGGGCCGGCCCCCTCGCGTCCGCAACCTTGACCAAGCCCCCGCCCGCTTCAATCGAATCAGCCACCGGCCCGGCGTCGCGGGAGCAGCGCGCGGCCCTGCTGATCGCGCTCGCGCTGATCCTCGTCTGGGGCACCAACTTTTCGGTGCAAAAGGCAGTGTTCGACGCGCTGACGCCGGGCGGCTTCCTGTTCGCGCGCTACCTGATCATGCCGGTCTGCGCGGTCGCGCTGCTGTGGCAGCGCTACGGCGCGCGCTGGCCGCGCCTGCCGCGCGAGGAGTGGCGCGCGCTGCTCAAGCTCGGGCTGCTCGGGCACTTGATGCACGTCGTGCTGGTGACGTTCGGCATCTACTGGTCGACCGCGTTCTCGAGTTCGTTGATCCTTGCCTGCGGGCCTATCTTCACTTTGCTGCTGCTGCGCCGCGCGGGGACCGAGGTGCTGACGAAGGCGCAGATCATCGGCGTTGCCGTCGCCTGCGTCGGCGTGCTCTTGTTCCTGTCCAACAAATTGCTTGGCGGGCGCTGGCAGGCGGGCAGCGGCGATGTTGTGCTGCTTGTCGCGGCGGCGTTTTTCTCCGCCTACACGGTGCAGGCCAAGCCGCTGATCGAGCGCCACGGCGGCGTGCTCGTGATGGCCTATGCGACGTTGCTGGGCAGCGGGCCGGTCCTGCTGATCTCGCTGCCGGCCGGCCTCTCGGTGGACTGGGCCGCGCAGCCGCCGGCGATCTGGGCCGGGCTCTTCTGGGCGGTCGTGTTGTCCGCCTTCGTCGGCTGGATCGTCTGGGGCTGGATCAACGCCGTGCGCGGCGTGGCGCGCACTGCGCCGCTGATGTATCTCATGCCGCCGGTGGCCGGTCTCGTCGCCTGGTTCGCGACTGGCGAGTCGTACAACGGCATCAAGCTCATCGGCGCTGCGTTGACGCTGGTCGGCGTGGCGGTCGCGCAGTTCGCCCGAAGCAGCCCACGCGCACCGCTGCCCGAGGGCGTGACGGTGGTCGACTGACGCGAGCAACGCAGGAACACGCCATGCCACCTCCAGAGACTCGCGGGCTCTTCACTGCCGAAGACGGCCGGTCGCGCTGCTTCTGGTGCGCAGCGACGCCCGCCTACCGGCACTACCACGACACCGAATGGGGCTTCCCGGTGACGGACGAGAAGCGGCTGTTCGAGAAGCTCTGCCTGGAGGGCTTTCAGGCCGGGCTCTCGTGGCTCACGATCCTCAACAAGCGCGAGGCCTTTCGCCTTGCGTTCGCGGGTTTCGATGCGGCCACCGTCGCGCGCTTCGGGCCCGGCGATGTCGAGCGGCTGCTGCAGGACGCGGGCATCGTGCGCCATCGCGGCAAGATCGAATCGACGATCAACAACGCGCGGCGTCTGCTCGATCTGACCGAGGAATGCGGGTCGCTCACGGCCTATGCGTGGCGCTTCGAACCGAAGGCATCCACCCGGCCGAAGCGGATGACGCTCTCGGCGCTGAAGACGCTCGGCAGTTCGCCTGAATCGACGGCGATGTCAAAAGACCTGAAGAGACGCGGCTGGAGCTTTGTCGGGCCGACGACGGTCTATGCCTTCATGCAGGCGATGGGCCTTGTCAACGATCACATCGAAGGTTGTCACGTGCGCGCGGCGGCGGAGGCGGCACGAACGCAAGTGAACCGCGAGCCACTACCATTGGGCCGCAAGGCAGCGCGCAGGAGCCCCGCAAGATGATGAAAGCCACCTACAACGGACAAGTGATCGCCGAGAGCGACGACACGGTGGTCGTCGAGGGCAACCACTACTTCCCCGAGGGCACGCTCAAGCGGGAGTTCGTCGTCGCGAGCAACCATCGCACGAGCGACCGCTGGAAGGGGCAGGCCTACTACTACAGCCTGCTCGTCAATGGCGATCTGTGTCCGGACGCCGTCTGGTACTACCCCGAGCCGCTCGAGGCCGCAGCCGAGATCAAGGGCCGCATCGCGTTCGGCAAGGGCGTGCAGGTCGGCTGAATTCATGCTGCCCGCAACGCCCGTGACGATGGCCGCGCCGCTGACCGCACTGCACAGGCGCCGCCTGCGCGAGGTCTGGCGTTCGGCCGGTTGGCCGTGCCACGATCTGATCGAGATCGACTTGCTGGCTTCGGGGCTGCTCGAACGCGTGCGCCAGGAGAGCGGCCACGAGACGCTGCGTCTTACCGATGCCGGCGTGCAGGTGCTCGCGGAGACGCGGCGCGGCAACCAGCAGGCGCGCTCGCGCCACGAGGCGCTCGTCGAACGCATCGCGACCGAGATGGGCCGCGCCGGGCGCGTCGTCTGGCGCGGGCTGTCGCTGCGCGCTCGCGTGTCGACGCCCGAGGGCGGCAACTGGCAGGTCGCGATGCCCGACGTGTTTTCGATCCGCCACACGACGGTGGAAGACTACGTCGAGCCGATCGTGCATGAGGTCAAGGTCAATCGCAGCGACCTGCTCGCCGACCTTCGGCGCGAGCAAAAGCGCGCGGCCTATCTATCGCTGAGCAGCGAACTCTGGTACGTCATCCGCGAAGGCATCGCCCACGCCGACGAAATCCCCGCCGAGTGCGGCGTGCTGGTGGCGGGCGAGGCGGCACTCGACGTCGCGCGACCCGCGCCGCGGCGCGCGCAGCGCTTGCCGTTTGCAATCTGGATGGCGCTGGCGCGCGCGACCCCGATCGAGGGCCGGCTCGACGACGCGCAACTCTGGCTCGGCGACGCCGACATGCCGTTGCCGTAAGCCTCGCGCCACCGGCGTCGAGGACGAGTTGGCGTCGTATTGCCGGCGCGGTGGCAAGCGGGACCGCCTTTGCCGCCGGCCCCGTGAAATTGAGACAATGAGCCAGGCAACGAGTCCGGACAGGGTGGCCCCGAGCCGAAGCGACTGGTGCCATCGATTTCCGGAGAACAACCAACATGTTGACAACACCGCTCCGCGTTCTGGCCAGCTTGCTGATCGCGTCAAGCCTTGCTTGCGGCGCATGCGCCGGTCCTGGCGACATCGCCTGCCTCACCGGGCGCCGGCCAGGTTGCATGGCTTCCCGCCGCGAGCGACGCCGAGGTCGATCGCGCCTTTGCGCAGGCGCGGGCCGAGGGCAAGCCCCTGTTGCTGTACTGGGGCGCGAAATGGTGCCCGCCGTGCAATCAGCTGAAGGCGACGCTCTTCAACCGGCAGGATTTCATCGAACGCTCGCGCGCCGTCATCCCTGTCTATGTCGATGGCGATCTGCCGGGCGCGCAAAAGCTCGGCACCCGCTTCAAGGTGCGCGGCTATCCGACGATGATTCTGTTCAACCCCGCTGGCGCCGAGATCACTCGTCTGCCGGGTGAGGTCGATGCGCCGCAGGTGATGGAAGTGTTGCAACTCGGCATGGCCGGCGGCCGGCCGGTGGCTGCGGTGCTTGTGGACGCCAAGGCCGGCAAGCCACTCTCGGCCAACGAATGGCGCCTCCTCGCCTGGTACTCGTGGGATACCGACGAGGCGCAGCTCGTCCCCGAGGCCGATCGCGCCGGCGAACTCGCGTCGCTCGCCGCCGCGGTCCCGCCGGGCGACGCGCAGGTCGCGACAAGGCTGTGGCTGAAAGCACTCGCCGAGAGCGACGATGGCAAGGGCGTAAAGGCCGATGCGGCACTTCGCGAGCGCGTGATGAAGGTGCTCGCCGACCCGGCGGCCGCGCGCGCGCAGATGGACGTCCTGACGAACTGGCCGGTCGAGATCACGCGCGCGATCACGACCAAGTATGCTGGCGGCCAGCGTGCAGCGGTGCTCACCGCATACAACACCGCGCTGCAGCGACTCGAGGTGGACAAGACGCTTTCGCGTGCCGATCGCATGGGCGCACTGCTCGCGCAGGTCGAGTTGGCACGCATGGACGCACCCGACAAAGCGAAGAACGTCAAGCTGCCGGCACCGCTCGTGAAGAGCGTGCGGGAGCACGTGGCGCGCGACGATCGCGAGATCACCGACGGCTACGAGCGCCAGGCAGTCATCACGACGGGCGCCTATGTCCTCGAGCGCGCCGGCTTGATGAGCGAGTCGGACGCGCTGTTGAAGGCAAACATCGCGAAGAGCCACTCGCCCTACTACCTGATGTCCGCGCTCGCGAGCAACGCGAAGGCGCGCGGCGACAAGACCGAGGCGCTGCGCTGGTACGAGCAGGCCTACCGCACGAGCGAAGGTCCCGCCACCCGGCTGCAATGGGGTGCGAGCTATGTCAGCGCGCTCGTCGAACTCTCGCCGCAGGACACCGCGCGCATCGAGCGTGCTGCGAGCGAGCTGATCGCCGATGCCGCACAGCAGCCGAACGCGTTCTACGAGCGCAGCGCACGTTCACTTCAGCGCGCGAGCAGCAAACTCCAGGCGTGGAACAACAGCGGCGCGCACACCACCACGATCAAGCGACTGCAGGCGCAACTCGCCCCGGTGTGCGCGAAGCTGCCCGCCGAGGATGTACAGCGCAGCACCTGCGAAGCGCTGCTGCGGGGTAACGCGGCGGCCGGATAGCCCCCGGGCCCTATAATTCCCCGGCTTTTGCGTGCCCCGGCCGGGCCTTGCGAGGCAACGCCGACACGCCCCAGACCCAGAGGAATTCATGAGCGACGCGCACGACGATCAAGCGGAATCACACGAAGGCCCGATCAAGACGCCTAAGCAGCTCATCACGGCAGTATTCCTCTCGTTTGTTGTGCCGGTGATCGTGATCGTGATGCTCGCGGTCTATGTCTCGAGCGAAACCCGACCCGCAGCCGGCAGCGACATGCTCGACCGCGAGGCGATCGCGACGCGTCTGCAGGCCGTCGGCCGTATCGAGATCAAGGACGGCAGCGAAGTGGCGGTTGTTCGCACAGGCGAACAGCTCTTCAACGCGCAATGCACCGCCTGTCACACGTCCGGCGCAGCCGGCGCGCCGAAGATCGGCGACGCCGACGCGTGGGGTCCGCGCATCAAGACCGGCTTCGACGCCTTGCTGCACTCCGCACTCAAGGGCAAAGGCGCAATGCCGCCGCAAGGCGGTGGCGACGCGAGCGACTATGAGATCGCGCGTGCCGTGGTCTACATGGCCAACAAGGGCGGTGCCAAGTTCGACGAGCCACCGGCGCCGGCAGCCGCAGCGTCGGCCCCGGCTTCGGAGCCCGCGCAATAGATCGCTTCCCGGCGCGTCCGCCCGGGAGCGAGCACTAACTTCGACGTGCCGATGGACGTGTGGCAGCGCGGCACACGACCCCCCTTGAATCTGGGGTTACGCAATCGCGGTGCCGCGTCTATAACCGAGCGACCGCTGGATCAACTGCGGCACCCAACCAGGCCAGGAGCACCCATGAAACTTGCTTATCTCTTCACTGCGAGCGCGTTGGCGCTGGCGGCATCCGGCGCGGGCGCCGCAACTATCGACTTCAATGCGACGCCGACGGGCAACTACTCCTCGCTGACCTTTGGCGACGCCACGATCACGTACACCGGCGGGACCGGCACATTTGACGTCACGGACGCCAGCCCCGGCGCGCCGATCGACGGTCGTTCGATCATCAGTTGACCGACAAACGGCTACACCAATGCCCCGTTCAAGGTGGCATTCGCCAGCGGCGCAAGTTCGTTCATGATCGGTGTCGGCGACTACGGCAGCGACGAGGACAACAGCTACCTGCGCGCCTGGAGCGCGTCCGACGTGCTGCTTGACTCAGCCTATTTCTTCAACCCGGCCGGCCACTCCGGCGGTGGCTACCTGTCAGTTTCGAGCGCCGAAACGATCGCCTACGTCACTTTCTGGGATGAAGAGCCCTTCGCGGGCGCTGTGTACTGGGACAACATCACGTATGCACCCGCGGTGCCGGAGCCGCGAGACCTATGCGCTGATGGGCCTGGGTCTGGCTGCGCTGGGCTTCATGGCACGCCGCCGTCGTCAAGCCTGATCGACGACGCAGCTCACTGCGATTCGACAAGGGGAGCTTCGGCTCCCCTTTTTCATGTTCGCGCGCTGTCAGCCTTTGGGCTGAGGCGGTAGGCGAAGCGCTGCGGCAGTTCAGCGAAGCGGACGTCCTGCGGCTTCCACAGGCCGGCCTCGATCGCATTTGCAGCATCCAGCACGTCCTGCGTGTGGACGATACCCAAGCCTCGCTCGGTGGCAAGAAAGAGCCGTCCCCGCTCGTCGAGCCAGCAGGCGTCCACCTCGGCCGGCGTCCCGCAGTGATCGTGCACCTGCGCCGTGCTGCCGTCCGAGCGCACGCGCCAGACCCAGGGCGCCGCTTCGAGTTCGACGTAGACACGTTGCGGGCCGTTCTGGAAGAACCAGCAGCCTTTCTCGTCAGCCGCGTAGTTGCGCTCGATGAACTCGCGCAACTTCTCGTGGTTGATGCGGCTGCCCTTGACAGTCGGGAACGGCCCCGCAGCCTGGATGCGGTCGTCGCGCATGTACCAGTCGCCGCGCGCATCGAGCGCAAGCCAGCCGTAGCAGGCCGGCACGTTGGGCCACTTCTTCAGCGCGGCGCGGACGATCTCATCCATGAGATGGATGATCGCTCAGCTTTCGGTTCGCATCCAATGCATGACCGCGTCGGGCAGAGTGAATACGTGCCCCGGCGGCGCCCCGGCCGGAAAGCCGACATGTCCACCGTACGCCGGCTGCCAGAGTGTGACGCTGCGGCCCACCTCGCCGGCCACCGGGAGGCTCGCCGCGGGCACGAACGGGTCGTTGCGCGCATTGACGACGAGCGCCGGAATCCTGATGCGGTGCAGATATGCCTTGGACGATGCGCGCGACCAGTAGTCCTCGGTGTCGCGAAAGCCATGCAGCGGCGCGGTGAAGATGTTGTCGAACGCGTAGAGATCGCGCGCAGCAAGCATCGCGTCGCGGTCGAACAGCCCCGGGTGCTGGGCGAGCTTTGCGAGCGCCTTCGGCCGCATCGTGCGCATGAACATGCGGGTGTAGAGCTGCCGGTTGAAGCCGCGCCCGATCGCATGTCCGCCGGCCGCGAGGTCGATCGGCGCGGAGACGGCGCAGACGCAGCGCGCGATGCGTGCCGCACCGTCGCCCGCCTCTTCGGCCCAGCGCAGCAGCGCGTTGCCGCCGAGCGAGACGCCGACCACGGCGAGCGGCCCCGTACTTCGCGTTCGCAGCCGCTCGAGGATCCAGCCGACCTCCTCGAAGTCGCCCGAATGGTAGGCGCGCGGCGCGCGGTTGAGCTCGCCCGAACAGCCCCGAAAGTGCGGCACTGCAAACGCCCACCCATAGCGGCGCGCCCAGTCCGCGAAGGCCTGCGCGTAGTGGCTTGCCGATGAGCCCTCCAGACCGTGGAAGAGCACGAGCCACGGCGCGTCGGCGGCAGGCGGCGGATCGGCGAGGAAATCGACGTCGATGAAGTCGCCATCCGGCGTGTCCCAGCGCTCGCGGCGATAGATCGGTGCATCGCCATCGAAGCGGCGCGCGAACAACGCCGGCCAGATCGTCTGCAGATGACCACCCGCAGCGCCGGCGCCCGGCAACCAGCGCGGTGCACGGTAGTTCTGCATCGACCCTAGCGGAAGACGACCGTCTTCGGCCCGTTCATCAGAACGCGGTGCTCGACATGCCAGCGCACGGCGCGCGCAAGCACGATGCTCTCCACGTCGCGGCCGACGGCGGCGAAGTCTTCAACGTTCAGGCTGTGATCGACGCGTGCGACGTCCTGCTCGATGATCGGCCCTTCGTCGAGATCGGCTGTCACGTAGTGCGCTGTCGCGCCGATCAGCTTCACGCCGCGGTCGTGCGCCTGCAGATAGGGCCGCGCGCCCTTGAAGCTCGGCAGAAAACTGTGGTGGATGTTGATTGCGCGACCCTTCAGGAATTCGCAGAACGCCGGACTCAGGATCTGCATGTAGCGTGCGAGCACGACGAGGTCGATGCGCTCGGCCTCGACGATCCGCTGCACCGCCTGCTCCTGCGCTGCCTTCGCCTCGGCCGGCCCGCCCGCCGCCAGCGGCAGGTGGTGGAACGGGACGCCGTAGCTCGCCGCGAGCGGCCCGAAGTCCGGATGGTTCGAGACGATCGCCTCCACTTCGGCATGCAATTGCCCTGACTGCGAACGGAACAGCAGGTCGTTCAGGCAATGCCCTTCGCGGCTGGCCATCAGCAGCAGGCGCGGTTTGCGCGCGAGTGCGTGCAATGCGAGGTCCATCTCGAATCGCTCGCGCACCGGGTCGAACAGCGCATGCAGCGCCTCCAGGTTCGCGATCGATGCGGGTGCAGCGAAGTGCACGCGCATGAAGAACAGGCCCGTCGCGTGCAAACAGTGCTCGTTTTCATGCGTCGGCAGGTCGCCGAACTGCTGCGAATCGATGATGTTGCAGCCGGCCTCATAGAGTTGGCCCGACACAGCATGGACGATCCCCGGGCGGTCGCGACAGGACAAGGTGAGGATGAAGTCCGCGCTGTCGTTCATGCTGGATCCGATCGCAGGAATCGCGTCGTTCGCATCGCGCGGCCCGCCGTCATGTCGAAGCATCCGCTGCGTCTTCGTCATCCCGCGTTGCGCGCGGGAGGGTGACGCTGAAGGTCGAGCCGGCGCCGGGTTTGGATCGCACGTCGATATCACCACCCATCGCGCGCACCAGCGCACGGCTGAGCGCGAGGCCGATGCCAGCACCCTCGATGCCGCTGTGCTGTTGCGCCAGCCGGTTGAACGGCTCGAACAGTGCCTTCAGATCCTTCCGGGCGATGCCTGCGCCATCGTCGGCAACGGCGATCGTGATGACTTGCGAAACGTGCGCGCTCAGCCGCACCGTGCCGCCGCGCCGGTTGTACTTGACGCCGTTGGAAAGCAGATTGGCAAGCACCTGCTTGAGCCGCGTGCGATCGGCCCGCAAGGTGAGCGCCGATCCCGCCGGCTCGGCAGTGTCCGGCGCATCGAGCACGAGCGAAACACCCGCCGCGTCGGCTTGCGGTTGAAGCATGTCCGCGCACTCGCGCAGCAGCGGTGCGAGCGCGAAGTCGGTCGTCGCGATCTCGAGTCGCCCGGCCTCGACCCGTGTGAGGTCGAGCAGCTGGCCGATCATCTGCAGCAGATGCTCGCCCGACTCGCGGATCAACCCCACATGGCGACGTTGGCGCGCCCCGAGCGGCTCGGCGGTGTCGAACTGCAGCAGCTGCGCGAAGCCGAGTACGGCGTTCAGGGGCGTGCGCAATTCGTGGCTCATGTGGGAGAGGAACTCGGTCTTCGCACGGCTCGCCGCTTCGGCGGCGGCGCGCGCAAGGCGCGCCTGTTCGAGTTCGCGCAGTTCGCTCACGTCCTCGATGTAGCCGTGCCAGAGCACCGCTCCGTCGCTCCCGCGTTGCGGCGTGGCGCTACCGCGCAACCAGCGCACGCTGCCATCGGGATGGTGAAGCCGGAACTCCGCCCGCCAGGGCCGCAGCCGCTGCATCGAACGGCTGATCGATTCGCGCACCCGCTCACGGTCTTCGCGCTCGGTTGCGCGGAGCATGATCGTCGCGTCGGCGCGCAGGATTTCCGGTTCGATGCCGGTCAGGGCCACGCATCGCTCGCTGACATACGGAAAGCGCCCGCTGCCGTCGGCCAGCCGCATGAACTGGAACACCATGCCCGGCACGTGACGAGCGATCTTGCGCAGTCGCTCGGCGAGCTCGTGCGCAAGACCCTCGACGCGCCTGCGTTCGGTGATGTCTGTCTGGGTCCCGAGCATGCGCAGCGGGCGCCCGTCTGCCGCGCGCTCGACAATGCGGCCGCGCTCCGACATCCAGCGCCATGACCCGTCGCGCGCCTTGATGCGGTACTCGTGCTCGTAGGTCGCCGTCTCGCCGCGCGCATGGCGCTCGTAGGCGGCGTCGTTGCCGGCGCGATCGTCGGGATGCATCAGCGCGTCCCAGGCCGCCTGCGTCGACTCGATTTCTCCGTGTGCGTATCCGAGCATCGCCGTGCCCTCGTCGAGGTCACCCAAGACGCCGGTGTCGACGTGCCACTCCCAGACCGAGGTGCCAGCACCGGTCAACGCCTCGCTCAGGCGCGGATCGGCGGGGAACGACGTCGGGGTCGCGCCCTCTGCCGGGAGTGCAAGGTTGTCGTCGCCCGTCAAGTTCATGGCCCGACCTTGCCCGCATCCGCCACTGCCTGCACAAGTGCGGCCTGGACGCGCGGCGGCGCGATCTCGGTCAGGCAACGCGTGTGGCCGAAGCGGCAGACGCGGTCGAAGCACGGTGCGCAATCGAGTTGCAATTCCTCCTTCAACCACAGCACGCGCGCGTTCGGGTTCAGCGGCGGCGTGTGTACCGGGCTCGTCGAACCGAAGAGCGCAGCCTGCGGTACACCGAGCGCGGCGGCGACGTGCATCAGGCCGGAATCGTTACTGACCATGCCGCGCGCCGCGGCGATCAGCGCCATGGCGTCGATGAGGCTCGTCTGCCCGGCGAGCACTTCGCAGGCGCCGCCGGCGTCCTGCGCGATACCGCGGCACAGGGCCGCCTCCTTGGCCGAACCGAGCAGCAGCACCGGCAGCTGGCTTTCGTCGTGCAGTGCGCGCGCGAGCGCCGCATAGTGTGCCGCCGGCCAGCACTTCGCGGGGCCGTACTCCGCACCCGGCGCGAAGACCCAGTAGCCGCCGGGCGCAACGCCCGCGCGCTCGGCCGCTGCGGCGATACGCGCAGGTTCGAAGTGCAGCCGCGGACGTTGCCCCGTCGGCACGGGCTCGCCCGCCAGCGCGCTGTAGAAGTCGACCATCGACGGGCGGCCCGCGACATTGGCGAGGCGCCGGTTCAGCAAGACGTAGCGTGATTCGCCCAGATAGCCGACGCGCAACGGGATGTGGGCCAGAAACGGCAGCAGCGCGGACTTGAACGAGTTCGGCAGCACATAGGCAGCATCGAATCGTCCGCGCCATTCGCGCGCGAGGCGGCGGCGCGCCGCAAGGTCGAGCCGCCCGTGGGCGAATGGCAACTCGATCACCTCGCCCACCTGCGCCATCGCGTGATAGACCGGCGCGACCCACGGCAGCGCCGCAACCGCAAGCGAATCGCCTCGCGCCGAAAGCCGCGCGAGCAGCGGCTGGCTCATCACGGCGTCGCCTATCCATTGCGGCGCGATGACGAGGCTGCGCGTCATCGCCCCCTGCACTTCAACGGACTGGGTGCGCCTGCCGCCGTTCGGTCAATGTGCGCCAACCACTTCGCCGGCCTTGAGGCGATAGCGCGTGCCGCAGTACGGGCACTGGGCTTCGCCGGTCGTCCCGATGTCGAAGTAGACGCGCGGGTGCGCGTTCCACAACGTCATCTTCGGATTCGGGCAGAAGATCGTGCCCGGCACGGGCATGTCCTTGGCGGTCACTTCGACCGCTGCCTTCGACTCGCTGCTGGCTTCGCTCATTGCCATCACACCTTGCTCAGCCACTCGGCGTACTTCGGGTTGCGTCCGTTGACGATGTCGAAGAACGCGCTCTGGATCTTCTCGGTGATCGGCCCGCGCGAACCACTGCCGAGCTCGATGCGATCGAGCTCCCGGATCGGCGTTACTTCAGCGGCAGTTCCGGTGAAGAAGGCCTCGTCGCAGATGTAGACCTCATCGCGCGTGATGCGCTTCTCGACGAGCTTCAACCCCAGGTCTTCGCAGATCGCGAACACCGTGTTGCGCGTGATGCCATTCAAGGCACCAGCCGACAGGTCGGGCGTGTAGACGACGCCGTTCTTCACGACGAAAAGGTTCTCGCCCGCGCCTTCGCTGACGAAGCCGGAGGCGTCGAGCAGCATCGCCTCGTCGTAGCCGTCTTCCGTCGCCTCCATGTTGGCGAGGATCGAGTTCGTGTAGTTGCTGACCGCCTTCGCCTGCGTCATCGTGATGTTGACGTGATGGCGCGTATAGCTGCTGATCTTGACGCGGATGCCGCGCTTCATGCCCTCCTCGCCGAGGTAGGCACCCCACGGCCAGGCCGCGATCATCAGGTGAATGGTGTTGCCCTTCGGGCTGACGCCGAGCTTGTTGGACCCGATCCAGGTCAGCGGACGCAGATAGCACGACTCGAGCTTGTTGACGCGAACCACCTCGCGCTGCGCCTCCATCACCTGCTCGAGCGTGAACGGGATCTTCATGCGCAGGATCTTGGCGCTGTTGAAGAGCCGCTCCGTGTGCTCACGCAGGCGAAAGATCGCCGTGCCGCCTTGCGCGTTGTAGGCGCGCACACCCTCGAAGGCACCGCACCCGTAGTGCAGCGTGTGGGTCAGGACGTGGATTTTGGCGTCGCGCCATTCGACGAGCTCGCCGTCCATCCAGATCTTGCCGTCGCGGTCGGACATGGACATGGGGGTTCCCCGGTAGTCAGGCCAGCAGGCCGAAAGGTCAAGATTTTAGCGGGCGCGCGCTACCGCAAGCGGATCGCATTGCCCCGTAGTTCAGCCCGACGATTTGGCGTCGCTCGGCGCGCTCATGCCGGACACGCGGGCCGCGGCTGTGGCGGCAAATCCCGCGTCGCGATAGAACGTGAACAAGGCGTCGGCCGCAAGTGGCGGCGAGAAGTAGAAACCCTGAGCCGCCTGAATGCCCGCGGCGCGCAGCGCCAGAAGCTGTGCCTCGGTCTCGACGCCCTCGGCAATCACCGTCAGCCTCGACGCCGCGAGCATCGCCGCCACACTGGCGAGCCAATCGGGCGTCGGGTCCTGCGGCTTGATCTGCGCGATCAAGGCGCGGTCCAGCTTGATGATGTCGAAATTGCAACGCGCCAGGATCGCCAGGTTGGCGCCGCCGACGAGGGTGACATCGTCCAGCGCAAGCTGCACGCCCCGACGGTCCGCATGGTCTATGGCCTGGACGGCCATTGCGTCGGGCACGCCGCGTTCGGTCAGTTCCAGAATCACTTGACTGCCGAATTCGATCAACCCGGACTTGTCCCCCGCATAGTTCAATCCGCCGCGGCCGACGATTTCCGGGGGCACGTTGATGCTGACGTGCGCGTTGCTGTTGGCGCGCAGCCAGCCCGAAAGCTCGGCGGCGACGGTTTCGATGACCCAGAAGGTAAGCGCTCCAGAGGCGGGCGTGTTCTCCGCCTGAGGAACGAAATCGTTGGGCTGCACCACCCCGCCGGTGCGCCGCCAGCGGGACAACGCCTCGGCGCCGATACATCGACCGTCGATCAACGAGACGATGGGAAGGTACTCGAGGTAGAACTCGTCGCGCGCCAAGCCGTCTTGCACGTCCCCGAAGCTGATCATGCGGCTGCTTCAATTCAATGCAGCGGATGCCGGCGAAATGCCGGTCCGGTGCGACCGCAGGCGATCAAGCAACTCGCCGGCATTCGCAACTTTGGAGTCGTCGAAGACATTGCGCCTTCGGACTCGCTCGATTCTGCACGAAGCAGCCGCGCGTCGCGCGATCCGCGCGGGCGTCATTGATCGACCGAGCTACGCAACGACGCCAACCACTTGCTTCATGCAAGCGCGCGTACCACGTCGATCGCTTGCTCGATACGCTCGACGGCGTGGATCGTCAGGCCCTCGATCGCCTTCTTCGGCGCATTCGCCTTTGGCACGACGGCGACCGAGAAGCCGAGCTTGGCGGCCTCTTTCAGGCGCTCTTGCCCACGCGGCGCCGGCCGCACCTCGCCGGCCAATCCGACTTCGCCAAAGGCGATGAATCCGCGCGGCAGCGGCTTGCCACGCAGGCTGCTCTGGATCGCGAGCAGCACTGCCAAGTCGGCCGCCGGCTCGGAGATGCGCACGCCGCCGACTGCGTTGATGAACACGTCCTGGTCCATGCACGACACCCCCGCGTGGCGGTGCAGGACGGCGAGCAGCATCGCGAGCCGGTCTCGCTCGAGGCCGACCGACAGCCGCCGCGGGCTCGGGCCACCGCTGTCCACCAGGGCCTGCACTTCGACGAGCATCGGCCGCGTGCCCTCGACCGTGACGAGAACGCATGCGCCCGGCACCGGCTCGGCGTGCGTCGAGAGAAAGATCGCGCTCGGGTTGCTGACGCCCTTGAGCCCGCGCTCGGTCATCGCAAAGACGCCGATCTCGCCCACGGACCCGAATCGATTCTTGAACGCGCGGATGAGGCGAAACGCGCTGTGCGTGTCCCCTTCGAAGTAGAGCACCGTGTCGACGATGTGTTCGAGCACGCGCGGCCCCGCGAGCGTGCCCTCCTTCGTCACGTGACCGACGAGGATGATCGTGACGCCGCTTGCCTTCGCCGCGCGCGTGAGTTGCGCCGCGCACTCACGCACCTGCGCCACCGAGCCGGGCGCCGAGGTGAGTTGCTCCGAATACACGGTCTGGATCGAGTCGACCACGACGACCGCCGGCTGCTCCGCGGCGATCGTCGCCAGGATGCGCTCGAGCTGTATTTCGGCCAGCACGCGCACCGGTGACGCGGACAGACCCAGGCGACGCGAGCGCAACGCGACCTGCGCGCCGCTCTCCTCGCCGGTCACATAGAGCGCGGGCGCACGGCGCGCAAGGTGATCCATGGCCTGCAGCAGCAAGGTGCTCTTGCCGATGCCTGGATCACCGCCGATCAGCACCACGCCGCCTTCGACGATGCCGCCGCCAAGCACGCGGTCGAGCTCCTCGACGCCGGTCGGCGTGCGCTCGATTTCGCTCGCCTGGATCTCCGACAGCGTCGCCACCGGCGCCGCCTTCGCGAGCGACTGGAAGCGCTGGTTGCGCGTGCCGCTGCCCGTCTCGGCAACGCCTTCGACGAGCGTGTTCCACGCGTTGCACGCCGAGCACTGGCCGAGCCACTTCGGGCTCGTGCCGCCGCACTCGCTGCAGGTATAGATCGTCTTCGCTTCGCGCGCCATGGGCAGCATTGTCGCCCTGGGCTGCAGTGATCGTCGCCACCGCGGCTCGCGTGGCTCGATGGGGCTCAGGCCGTCTCTAGTCGCGCGGCTTCGCGCGCGCGGACTTGATCTCACCGCGCTGCGCCTTGGCCTGCAGGCGGCGCAGTTTCGACGCCCGCGTCGGTTTCGTCGCGCGGCGCACGCGCGGTGGACGCGCAACGCTGTCCACGATCTCCTGCAAGCGACGCAGCGCGTCGGCGCGGTTGCCTTCCTGCGTCCGCATGGTCTGCGCCTTGATGACGATGACGCCTTCGGTCGTGATGCGCGCATCGCGCAGCGCGAGCAGGCGCGTCTTCACGTCGTCCGGCAACGAAGAGACCGTGACGTCGAAACGCAGGTGCACCGCGCTCGACACCTTGTTGACGTTCTGCCCGCCCGCGCCCTGGGCACGGATCGCGTTGATCTCGACTTCGGTGGGCTCGACGAGGGGGCCGCGCATGGTCGTCGCAACGCCGTTCAATCGATATCGATGACATCTGCCGGCTTCGGTGCCGGCAGCAGCGGCAGCTCGGCGCGCACCGCCTCGCAGTTCGTGATGTGGCGGTCGCACAGCCGCTTGAAGAGCCAGCCGGAGAGCGCTGCCGACGCGGCCTGTCCGACGAGCGGCGCGAACTTGGCCGCCTGCTGCGCGCCCACGCGCAGTCCGACGGAGCGCATCGCCGCGATGATCGCCGTCTGCGTCACCGCGCGACCGATCAGGTAGCTGCCGGTCTTCTTGATCAGCATGTCGACCTTGTTGCGCTGCGCCAGCGGCAGTGCGGCGATCTGTGCCGGTGAGAGTCCATAGGCCCGGTTGATCACCTCCACCGTCTTCATCAGCAGGTTGGCGTTGATGAAGAGGTCGGCGCCGAATACAGGGATCGCCGACACGCCCGCCGCCTTCAGCGCCTGCCGACGCACCAGCTTGCGGCAGGCCTTCGCGCGCTCGTTCTCCGGCGTGTCGAGAACTTCGTCGGCGTATTCGTGGGGCCGGGCCATGATTCGAGATGGGGACGAACGCCGCGCGTTCAATCCACGCTGACCGGCACGCGCGGCGCGAGCGCACACATCAACTCGTAGCCGAGCGTGCCCGCAGCATGCGCGACCTCGTCGATCGGCAAGACACTGCCGCCTGCACCGCAACCCCAGAGCGTCGCGACGCTGCCGACGGCGGCAGCCGGCACCGGCGTCAGATCGACCGTCACCATGTCCATCGACACGCGCCCGACAAGGCGCGTGCGCACGCCGTCGACGAGCACCGGTGTGCCGGTCGGCGCGCTGCGCGGGTAGCCGTCGGCATAGCCGCAGGCGACGACCCCGATCCGCATCGGCGCTTCCGCCGTGAAGCGGCTGCCGTAGCCGACACTCGCGCCCACCGCGAGCTCCTGCGTAGCGATCAATTCAGCCCGCAACGTCATCGCTGGCCGCAGTTGCCAGTGCAGGCTGTCATGCGTCGGATGGTCGGGCGACGAGCCGTAGCTCATGATCCCGGCGCGCACCCAGTCACCGCGAACCCGGGCGTCGGATGCGGCAAAGCGCAGCGTTGCCGCGCTGTTGCACAGCGATCGTTCCCCCGCGAGTCCGTCCGTCGCAGCGTCGAACGCGGCGCGCTGCGCGGCGACGCCCGGCGCGGCGTCGGCATCCGAGAAATGCGTCATCAGCGTGATCTCTTCCACCTGCGTCAACCCGGTCAACCGCAGCCACGCGCTGCGATACGCCGCGGGCGTGAAGCCGAGCCGGTTCATGCCGCTGTTGAGCTTCAGGAAGACGCGCTGGGGCGCGGCGCTCTTATGCGCGGCGAGCCAGTCGATCTGCTCCTCGCGATGGATCACGTGCCACAAGTTCAGGCGCGAGCACAGCTCCAGGTCGCGCGGCTCGAAGCAGCCCTCGAGCAGCAACACCGGACCGCGCCAGCCGAGCGCGCGGATGCGCTCGGCCTCGGCGAGGTCGAGCAAGGCGAAACCGTCGGCGCCGCGCAGGCCCTCGAAGACGCGCTCGATGCCATGCCCGTAGGCGTTGGCCTTGACGACCGCCCACACGCGCGCGTCACCCGCCGCGTCGCGCGCGCGCTGCAGGTTGTGGGCCAGCGCCGCCGTGTGAATTTGCGCTCGAATCGGTCGCGGCATGGACCCATTCTGCCAGCGACGCCCACCCGAACCCGGGGGTCACCAGACACGGAGCGCAGCAGGCCGCATGCTATAAACCTCGGGAGAGGAGCACAGACCGCACCGAGCGAGCACGCTCTGCAACGGCGCTCCCGCAAGCCTTTTTCGCTCCGGAGACAACGTACAGCCGCCCGCTCGCGACCGCATGAAAAAAGGCTTCTCCACGATCATGTCGGCGCAGTTCTTCAGCTCGCTGGCAGATAACGCTTTGTTCGTCGCGGCAGTGGAGTTGATCCGGTTGTCGGGAGAGGCCGACTGGCGGGCCGCCGCGCTGGTGCCGATGTTCGCCCTCTTCTACGTCGTGCTCGCGCCATTCGTCGGCGCCTTCGCCGACGCGGTGCCCAAGGGGCAGGTGATGTTCTATTCGAACCTCGTCAAGATCGGGGGGTGCCTCATGATGCTGTTCGGCACGCACCCGCTGCTCGCCTATGCGATCGTCGGTCTCGGCGCCGCGGCCTATTCGCCAGCCAAGTACGGCATCCTGACCGAGCTGTTGCCGCCATCGCAGCTCGTCAAGGCCAACGGTTGGATCGAAGGGTTGACGATTGCGTCGATCATTCTCGGCGTGCTGCTCGGCGGCCAGTTGGTCGGACCGATGATCGCGCCACAGCTGCTGACTTTCGACATGCCAATGGTCGAAACCGGCGTCGACACGCCGCCCGAAGCGGCGATCGCTGCGCTGATCCTTGTTTACCTGATCGCCGCGATCTTCAACCTCTACATCCCACGCACCGAAGCGCCCCTGCAGCCGGTGTCCCGCAACCTCTTCACCCTTGTGCGCGACTTTGCGCACTGCAACGCCAGACTGTGGGGCGACAAACTCGGCCAGATCTCCCTCGCCACGACGACGCTGATCTGGGGCGTAACCGGCAACGTGCGCTACATCGTGCTCGCCTGGGCAGCGGCGGCGCTCGGCTACTCGACCACGCAGGCAACTTCGCTCGTAGGCGTGGTCGTCATTGGCACTGCGGCCGGCGCGGTACTCGCCTCGGTGCGCATGCGGCTCGACCGCGCCACCGACGTCATCAAGCTCGGCGTCCTGATGGGCGCGCTGATGATCTGCCTCAACTTCTTCACGAACGTCTGGTTGGCCGCGCCGTTCCTCATCCTGCTCGGCGGCGTCGTCGGCTACTTGGTCGTGCCCATGAACGCGCTGCTGCAGCATCGGGGCCACAACCTGATGGGCGCTGGACGGTCGATCGCGGTGCAGAACTTCAACGAGCAGGCCTGCATCCTCGGCCTCGGGGCGTTCTACACCGGCATGACGCGCGTCGGCATGTCGGCCTTCGTCGCGATCAGTGTTTTCGGCACGCTCGTGGCGGGCATGATGTGGTTGATCCAGCGCTGGCACGCTTCGAACCTGGTGAACCACAAGGACGAGGTCGAGAGGCTCCTCGCCATCGCGCGCAGCGACCGGCATTGATGTCCGGCCCCGATAGCCTCTTCGGCGCTCCCCCTTGGCGGGGTTCTTTTGGTGGGCCGGCAAAGCGGGTTCCTCCTTGGCTGCTTCATGCAAGCCATCGCGCGTCCTCGGCCGTTCACGACGCAATGGGCCAGTGGAGTGGCGCGCACGCCTGACACTGCGACTCGCGCAGCTCTCGGGCCTGCGCTGTGCCTCACCTTCAACGCGCTCGTCTGGGGTGTCGCCTGGTGGCCGTTTCGTCAGATCCAGGGGATGGGGCTGCACCCGCTGTGGGCGACGGTGCTGATCTACATCGTTGCGGTGCTCGCAATCCTCGCCGTGCGACCCGCGGCGCTCGGGATGCTGCTGCGCACGCCAGCGTTGTGGGTGCTGGTGCTCGCCGCGGGCACGACCAACGCTGCCTTCAACTGGGCGATGGTGATCGGCGACGTGGTGCGCGTCGTGCTGCTGTTCTACCTGATGCCGCTGTGGGCGGTGCTGATCGCGCGCTGGCTGCTGAACGAGGCTCTGACCGCCGCGGCTGCGGTACGCGTGCTGCTCGCGCTCGCCGGCGCGGCGATCGTGCTGTGGCCCGAGGGTGGCGGTTGGCCGCTTCCGCAGACCCTGCCGGATGCGCTCGGCATCGTCGGCGGCTTCGCGTTCGCGCTCAACAACGTGATGCTCAGGCGCGAATCGGCGCAGCCCGCGCAAGCGCGCGCGATCGCGATGTTTGCCGGTGGTGTGGTCGTTGCCGGCACGCTCGCCGCGGTCCTTGCGCTTCAAGGTGAATTGGCATGGCCGCCACCGCCGGCGCCGGGATGGGTGCTCTCGATGCTCGCCTTGAGCGTTGCGTTTCTGGCAAGCAATTTCGCGCTGCAGTTCGGTGCCGCGCGTCTCGCGGCGAACGTCACCGCCGTCGTGCTGCTGACCGAGGTCGTGTTCGCCGCGGGCTCGGCACTCTTGCTCGGCGGCGGCACGCTGACGCCGAAACTCCTGCTCGGCGGCACACTGATCGTCGCCGCCGCGGCGCTCGCGGCGCGCCGAACGAGCACCTGAGGGCGCGGCCCCCGGGGTCGATGAGCGATACCATCGGTAACCGCCCGCAGCCCAACCAGGACTTGACATGCCCAACCCCGCCCAGACGGTCTACGATTTCTCCGCACTGTCGATCACCGGCCAGCGCGCCGACCTCTCCAGCCAGCGCGGCAAGGTGATGCTGATCGTCAACACCGCGAGCGCCTGCGGCTTCACGCCGCAGTTCGCGGGTCTCGAGCAGTTGTGGGAGGACTACCGCGACAAGGGCCTTGTCGTGATCGGCTTCCCGAGCAACCAGTTCGGCGCGCAGGACCCCGGCAGCAACGAGGAGATCGCGTCGTTCTGTTCGCTGAACTACGGCGTGAATTTCCCGATGATGGCCAAGGTGGACGTCAACGGCGCGAAGGCGCACCCACTGTGGCAGTGGCTTACCGCCGAGGCCCCGGGGTTGCTGGGCAGCCAAGCGGTGAAGTGGAATTTCACCAAGTTCCTCGTCGGGAAGGACGGCCAAGTGCTCAAGCGCTACGCGCCGACCGACAAGCCCGAGTCGTTGCGCAAGGACATAGAAGCAGCGCTTGCAGCCTGAACGGAACGACCCATGTTCGAGCACTTAGAACCCTACGCCGGTGACCCGATCCTGAGCCTCAACGAGACGTTCCAGAAGGATCCGCGTTCGCACAAGATCAACCTGTCGATCGGCATCTACTTCGACGACGACGGGCGCATCCCGATGCTCGAATCGGTGCGCCGCGCCGAGCTGCAGATTGCCGAAGCGGGCGGCGCCAAGCCCTATCAACCGATCGAGGGCGCCGCCAATTGCCGCGCCGAGGTGCAGAAACTCCTCTTCGGCGCCGATCACGAAGCGGTGAAGAGCGGTCGCGTCGCGACGATCCAGTCGATCGGCTCGAGCGGCAGCCTGCGCGTCGGCGCCGATTTCATCCGCCGCCATTTTCCCGAGAGCGCGGTGTGGGTCAGCGATCCGACCTGGGACAACCATCGCGCGATGTTCGAGGGCGCAGGCCTCACCGTGCACACCTATCCGTACTACGACGCGACCGGGTCCACGCAGGGGATCCCTTCGGGATCCCCGGGCGGCGTGCGATTCGACGCGATGATGGATGCGCTGCGCGCGATACCGAAGCGCAGCGTCGTGCTGCTGCATGCCTGCTGCCACAACCCGACCGGTGTCGATCTGACGCGCGCGCAGTGGCAAACGCTGATCCCGGTGCTGCGTGAGCGCGAACTCATCCCTTATCTCGATCTCGCCTACCAGGGCTATGGCGAAGGCATGGAGGCGGACGCCTGGGCGCCGCGCGCGTTTGCCGACGCGGGGCTGTCGTTCTTCATCGCAAATTCGTTCTCGAAGAGCATGAGCCTGTATGGCGAGCGCTGCGGCGCGCTCTCGGTCGTCTGCCCGGACGCGGATCAGGCCGAGCGCGTGCTCGGCCAGCTCAAGTTCACGGTGCGGCGCAACTACTCGAGCCCGCCGATCTTCGGCGGCCAGCTCGTCGCCCGCGTGCTCGGTGATCCGCAATTGCGCAAGCTGTGGGAGACCGAAGTGGCGGCGATGCGCGAGCGCATTCTCGCGATGCGCAAAGCATTGCACGGCGTGCTGTCTGCCAAGTTGCCGGGGCGCGACCTCGGCTACTTCCTGACGCAGCACGGCATGTTCAGCTACACCGGCCTGACGCCCGCGCAGGTCGATCGGCTGCGCGATGAATTCGCCGTCTACCTGATTCGGTCGGGGCGCATCTGCATCGCCGGGCTGAACAGTGGCAACGTCGAGCCGACAGCGGTCGCGATGGCGGCGGTGATGGCGGACTGAATCGCCGCCGCTGTTGGCGCGCCGTTCGCGGCACGCGATGCGCGCGTTAGGGCAGGGCGAGAGCTTCGGCGGTCGGATAGTCGGTGTAGCCCTCGGCGCCGCCGCCGTAGAGCGTCTCGCGATTGAGCGGCGCAAGCGGCAAATCGTCACGCAGGCGCGCCACCAGATCCGGGTTGCTGATGAAGGGGCGGCCGAATGCGACGAGGTCGGCTGCGCCATTCGACACGGCATCGAGCGCCATTTCGCGGTCGTAGCCGTTGTTGACCATCCACGCGCCGTGCGGGTTGCCCTGCTTGAAGCGATCGCGCAGCGCCGCGTAGTCGAATGGCGCAATGTCGCGCGCGCCGCCGGTCTGCCCCTCGATCACGTGGAGGTAGGCCATGCCGAGCGGCGCGAGTCGTTCGACGACATGCTCGTGCAGCGCCTGCGGGTCGCTGTCCGGCCCCGCGCCATTGCTCGGCGTCACCGGCGACAGGCGCAACGCCGTGCGGCCGCCGCCGATCTCGCCTGCGATCGCCTGCATCACCTCGACCAGCAGTCGCGCACGGTTCGCGATCGGCCCGCCGTAGGCGTCAGTGCGGTCGTTGATGCTGTCGCGCAGGAACTGGTCGAGCAGATAGCCGTTTGCGCCATGCACTTCCACGCCATCGAAGCCGGCCTCGATCGAGCAGCGCGCCGCGTGGCGGTAGGCGTCGACGATGCCCGCAAGTTCGTCTGTGCGCAGCGAACGCGGCGTCGATACCTCGACGAAGCCGTCCTTCGTGAAGGTCTTGGTGCCGGCCGAGCGCGCGGTCGACGAGACCGGTGCGATGCCGCCCGGCTGCAGCGAGACGTGCGAAATCCGGCCGACATGCCAGAGCTGGATCACGATCCTGCCGCTCGCTGCGTGCACCGCGTCCGTCACGCGCCGCCAGCCGGCGACCTGCTCGGCGTTGTAGATGCCGGGCGTGTCGAGATAGCCCTGCCCCTCCGCGCAAATCTGGCTTGCCTCGGTGACGATCAGCCCGGCGCTCGCACGCTGACGGTAGTACTCGGCCATCAGCGGCGTCGGTACCTGGCGGGGGCCGGCGCGGTCGCGCGTGAGCGGCGCCATCACGATGCGGTTGGCGAGCGGGATGTCGCCCATGCGCAGGGGGTCGAAGAGCGTGGTCATGTGTCCAGCAGGAAGACGAGAAGGCGCCTAGGGTACGCACTTGCGCGATAACCGGGTTGGGGCGCACCGAGGCGAACTCTGCTAGGCGCCCGCCAACGCCTGCACAGGCCGTACAGTGCGATCTGCCTCCGCAACCCGGCCCCGCCCCGATGCTCGCCTACCGACACGCGTTTCACGCCGGCAACCATGCCGACGTGCTCAAGCACCTGGTGCTCATCCAGGTGCTGCGCTATATGGCCTTGAAGGACAAGCCCTTCACGCTCGTCGACACGCATGCCGGCGCGGGCGGGTATTCGCTCGAGGGTCGCTATGCGCAGAAACGGGCCGAATACGAGCAGGGCATCGCGCGCCTGTGGTCACGCGATGATTTGCCCGCGCCGCTGGCCGACCTCGTCGGGCTGGTGCGCCAGTTCAATGGCGGTGGGCCTCAGACGGCGAACGTGCGCTTCGAGCAATATCCCGGATCGCCCGCGTTCGCGCAGATGCTGCTGCGCCCGCAGGACCGCTTGCGGCTGTTCGAGCTGCACCCGACCGATCACCGCATCCTGCTTGCCTACCTCGGCAAGCACGCCAACACGCAGGTCTCACAGACGGACGGCTTCGCTGCGCTGAAGGGCGAATTGCCGCCGCCCTCGCGCCGCGGCGTGGTGCTGATCGACCCGAGCTACGAGTTGAAGAGCGACTACGCGAAAGTCGTCACCGCGCTGCGCGAGGCGTTGACGCGCTTCGCCGAGGGCACTGTGATCGTCTGGGCGCCGCAGTTGACGACGCTCGAAGCGGCGCAGTTGCCTTCGCGGCTTCAGGCGAGCGCCGACACGCTCGCGAAGAAAGGCTGGCTGCACGCGCGCCTCACGGTGCAGCAAGCTGACGCGCGCGGCTTCGGCTTGATCGGCAGCAGCGTCTTCGTCGCCAACCCGCCCCACGTCCTGCACGGCACGCTGGAGCCGTTGATGCAGACGCTCACCGATCTGCTCGGCCAGTACGACGGCGCGCACTATCTGCTCGAGCAGCGCGCGGATTGAGGGCCGCGCAAACCCCCACAGCCAGCCAGTGCCTAGCGGCGTCGGCGCGCCACCCCGGCCAGTACTGCGAACCCGAGCAGCATGAGCGCAACGTTTGCGGGCTCGGGCACCGGCGCAAGTTCGTAGTTGATCTGGCGCACCACCGAGCCAGATGGACGGCCCACCTGGAAGTGATCGAAGCTCACGCTGCTGAATGACTGGCCCGGACCCACCGAGATCGTGAGAATGAATTCGCCGTTGTCCTGTGGACCAGAGGTCACCGTCGATCCGTCCCAGGCGGTGTACTGGATGTTCGTGAACGTGAATGACGGCGTGGCCGCAGTGTCGAGCGTGAAGTTGCCGATCGTCTCGGCGTTATCGCCGAGAGTGCTCATCGCGTTGACGCGGAAGTCGAAATAGCTGATCGGCGCACTGAAGCTGAACGTGTAGGTGGCGCTCTGATGATTGCTACCGAACCACAGGCCATAGAAATCACCCGAGTTGATCGGATCGAAGCGGCCGCCCGGTGACGCCTGCGCGTGCATCGACGTCCCGTCGGCATCCAACCCGAGATAGGTATGCGACGTCGAGCCCGATGGCACGGTGTAGAGCGTGCCCGCGGGCACGTTGACCACAACCGCTTGCGCACCGGCGCAGACCACAACCGAAACCGCAGCCACTGCGGCCCGGATAGTCATGTTGACGTTCATGGGAATGGCTCCTCAAGTCGGGATCGAGGAGCGTAAGGTAACCGGGCGGCCGGGGGCCGCAAACCCCTAGAACGACGGGTATCAGTGACTCGCTACCATCGCCTGGCATGAACATCCCCGATGCTGCTGCCACGCCGTCGATCGGACCGCTTGCAGGCGTCAAGGTCATCGAGCTCGGTCAGTTGATTGCCGGGCCGTTCGCCGCGAAGACGCTCGCCGACTTCGGCGCCGAGGTGGTCAAGATCGAGCCCCCTGGCACGGGAGACCCACTGCGCCAATGGCGCTTGCTACACGACGGCACGAGCGTGTGGTGGCAGGTGCAAAGCCGCGGCAAGCAAAGCGTCGCGCTCGACCTGCGCGAAGAGAACGACCGCGCCGTCGTGCGCCGACTGATCGCCGACGCCGACGTCCTGATCGAGAACTTCAAGCCCGGTACGCTCGAAGGCTGGGGCTTGTCGTACGAGAGCTTGAGCGCCGCCAACCCGGGACTCGTGATGCTGCGAATCAGCGGCTACGGGCAGACCGGCCCCTACCGCGATCGCCCGGGCTTCGGCGTCGTCGCCGAGGCGATGGGCGGGCTGCGTCATCTGACGGCGGAGCCGGGGCGCGTGCCGGTGCGTGTCGGCGTCAGCATCGGCGACACATTGGCCGCGCTGCATGGCGTGATCGGCGTGCTGATGGCCCTGCACCACCGCAGCAAGACCGTGAGCGCTGACGCGCCCCGAGGGCGTGGGCAGGTGATCGACGTCGCGCTCTACGAAGCCGTCTTCAACTGCATGGAAAGCCTGCTGCCCGAATACAGCGCCTTCGGTGCGGTGCGCGAGCCGGCCGGCTCGGCGCTGCCCGGCATCGCGCCGAGCAACGCGTATGCGTGCGGCGACGGCCACGTGCTCGTCGCCGGCAATGGCGATTCGATCTTTCGCCGGCTGATGACGGCCATCGGGCGCGACGACCTCGGCGGCGACCCGCAGCTCGCCGGCAATGCCGGGCGCGTGGCGCGCGTGAATGAAATCGATACCGCCATTGGCGAATGGACTGCGTCTAGAACGGTGGCCGAAGTCCTCGACGTGCTGAACACCGCGCAGGTGCCGGCCGGGCGCATCTACACCGCGAAGGACATCGCCGAGGATCCGCACTACCGCGCGCGCGGCATGATCGAACGCATCGTGACGCGCGATGGCCTCGCGCTCGATGTGCCGGGCATCGTGCCCAAGCTCAGCCTGACGCCCGGGCACATCGGATCGCCCGCGCCGGCGCTCGGCGAACACACCGAAAGCGTGATGAAAGCACTGCGAAAGTAGCGCGGTGCCTGCACGTCGCGCTGGCGCAACCGCGCCGGGGCGGCGATACTGCGCGCCAAACAAAAACGCAAAGCCATGCTCGCTTCCCTCAGCCGCTCGGCCTACGTGCGGATCATTCCCTTCGCGCTCTTCATGGTTCTGCTTGCGGCACGCGGCAGCCTACCTGAGGGCTTCGGCTTCGATCTGCGCTGGATCTACGGCCTGTCCACGCTGCTCGTCGGCGGTGTGCTCTTGTGGTGCTGGCGCGAATACGGCGAGCTCTCGCGTCAGAACTGGCCTTCGGCCGGCGAGCTCGGTCTTGCCATCATCGTCGGCCTGGCCGTGTTCGGCCTTTGGATCGCGCTCGACGCGCCGTGGATGGTGCTTGGCACACCGAGCGCGAGCTTCGTGCCCGTGGACGCGGCCGGCGCGCTGCTGTGGCCACTGATCGCGGTGCGCTGGATCGGCGCGACATTGCTCGTGCCGGTGATGGAGGAGCTGTTCTGGCGCTCGTTCCTGATGCGCTGGGTCGAGAACCCGGTCTTCGAATCGGTCGATCCGCGCCGCGTCGGCGTGAAAGCCATCGTGCTCTCGACCTTCGTGTTCACCCTCGCGCACACGATGTGGCTGGCGGCGATCATCGCCGGCCTCGCGTATGCCCTGCTCTACCGTTTCACCGGGAAGTTGTGGGTCCCCGTGATCGCGCACGCCGTGACCAATGGCGCGCTCGGCATCTGGGTCGTGCGCACCGGGCATTGGGCCTTCTGGTAGGCCCTCTGCGGGGGCGAACTACACGCCGCGCACGCGATCCCGCGTGAAGCGGGCCACAAACGCGGAGAAGCCTCCCGCGTCGAGCGCTTCGCGCATCTCGCGCATCAGGTTCAGGTAGAAGTGCAGGTTGTGGATGCTCGCCAGCATCGGCCCGAGCATCTCGCCGCAGCGGTCGAGGTGGTGCAGATAGGCGCGGCTGAAGTGCTTGCAGGTGTGGCAGGCGCAGGTTTCGTCCAGCGGTCGTTCGTCCATCCTGTGCCGCGCGTTGCGGATCTTCAGATCGCCGAAGCGGGTGAAGAGGTGGCCGTTCCTCGCATTGCGTGTCGGCATCACACAGTCGAACATGTCGACGCCGGCGGCGACACCCTCGACCAGATCCTCCGGCGTGCCCACGCCCATCAGGTAGCGCGGTTTGTGTGCGGGCAGCCGGTGCGGCGTGTGGGCGACGATGCGCTGCATCTCGGCCTTCGGCTCACCGACGCTGACGCCGCCGATCGCGTAGCCGGGGAAGTCCATCGCCGCGAGCGCGTCGGCCGAGGCCTCGCGCAGCGACTCGAACATGCCGCCCTGCACGATGCCGAACAGCGCGTTCGGGTTCTCGAGCCGCACGAACTCGGCCTGGCAGCGGGTCGCCCACCGCAGCGACAGCTCCATCGACGCGCGCGCCTCGGCTTCCGACGTCAGGCGGCCGGCCGTCTGATACGGCGTGCACTCGTCGAATTGCATCACGATGTCGCTGTCGAGCGCGCGCTGGATCTGCATGCTGACCTCGGGCGTCAGCAGCAGCTTGTCGCCGTTCACCGGTGAAGCGAACCGCACGCCTTCTTCGCTGATCTTGCGCCCGCTGCCGTCGGCGTTGGCGAGGCTCCAGACCTGGAACCCGCCGCTGTCGGTGAGGATCGGCCGTGACCAGCCTTCGAACCGGTGCAACCCGCCAAAGTGGGCGAGCACTTCGACGCCCGGCCTCAGCCACAGGTGGAAGGTATTGCCGAGGATGATCTGCGCGCCCATCGCTTCGAGCGATGCCGGCAGCACGCCCTTGACGGTGCCGTAGGTGCCGACGGGCATGAAGACGGGCGTCTCGACGACGCCGTGGGCAAGCGACAGGCGGCCACGGCGCGCGTCGCCTTCACTGCGCAGGAGTTCGAACTGAAGCATCGCGCGATTGTCGCCGCACGACCCCGATGCGCCTCGGCCCTGGGGGACGACGACACGGACGCAGCGCCGTGCAAAATGCAGGCCCGCCTGCTGGCGACAATCGGGTGCCGCGTTGGATAGGAGGCGGTGAGGCGCGGCTCTGCCCGGGTCACACTGCAGGTCGTTCGAGGAGACACCATGTTCAATTTCGAGTCGCTTGCGGCGATCGACTGGCCGGCGGGCCTGCAGGCGCCGGACACGGTGTTCTGGGCCGCCTTGCTGCTGGTGGCCGGGGCGCTTGCAGGCGAGGTGATCGCGCGCACGACGCGGCTGCCGAGGGTGGTCGGCTACACCGCCGCCGGCTGCCTGGCCGCGTGGGCCGGGCTCGGCCCGGGTATGCCGCTTGCGGGCACGGCGCGCCTGGTGGTGGATGTAGCGCTGGCGCTGCTCCTGTTCGAGATCGGCAGCCGTGTGCGGTTGCGCTGGCTGCGGTTCAACCTCGCCCTGTTCTGGACCAGCCTTGCAGAGGCGGCGCTGAGCGGCGCCGCGGTGTTCGCAGTGTTGTACTGGCTCAATGTGCCGATCCCGACGGCGACGTTCTGCGCCGTGCTGGCGATCCCGTCGTCCGCCGCGGTTGCCGGGCGGGTGGCCATGGAACTCGGCGCCGAAGGTCAGGTGACGGACCGCATGATCCTGCTCACCGCGCTCAACACGCTGTTCGCGGTGCTGGCGTTGACCTTGCTGAAGGCCTGGTGGCACGCGGGCGAAGCGGCCGATGTGCCGACCGCGCTCATCCAGCTCGCGCAATCCTTCTTCGGCTCGCTGGCGCTCGCCGCGCTGCTCGCGGCGGTGGTGGCGGTCGTCGCGCGGCGGCTCGACCTGCGCAACGAAAGTGCCGTGCTGCTCGTGCTCGGTCTCGTCGTGCTCGCCATCGGTGCTGCCCGTGCGGCGAGTTTGTCGACGCTGCTCGTGCCGCTGCTCGCCGGCCTGTTGCTGCGAAACGTGACCGAGCGGCCGTGGGTCTGGCCGCGACACTTCGGAACCGCGGGCGGCGTCGTCGTGCTGATGATGTTCGTCATCGTCGGCGCATCGTGGTCGCCGGCCGTGCTCGCCGCGGGCGGCCTCGCGGCGCTCGCACTCGTGGTGGTGCGCGGGCTGGCGAAAGGTGTGGCCGTCGTCATGCTCGCGCGACCGGCGGGCGCGACCTTGCGCCAGGGTTTCGCGCTCGCGGTGACGCTGACACCGTTGTCAGCGACGGCGCTTGTGATGCTCAGCGACCTTTACGCCACGGCGCCGGCGGTCGCGACCGGCGTCACGCCGATCATCCTGACCGCCGTGGCGGTACTCGAACTGCTGGGGCCGATCGCCGTCCAGGCCGCGCTCACGCTGGCAGGCGACCTGCCGCCCGCCATCGCGCCGCAGGCGAAGGAGCTGCGATGAGTCTCGAACCCTTCGTCACGTCGCGCCCGCTGACGCTCGGCGTCGAGCTCGAGCTGCAGATCGTCAACACGCACGACTACGATCTTTCGACCGCGGCCGGCGATCTGATGCGCCTGATGAAAGGCCGCAGCATCCCGGGCGACGTCAAGCCCGAGATCACCAGCAGCATGCTCGAGATCTCCACCGGCGTGTGCGGCGGTTACACGCAGGTACTCGGTGAACTGCGCGAGATCCGCGACCAGCTCATCGACTGCGAGGACAAGCTCGACGTGAGGCTGTGCGGCGGTGGCACCCACCCGTTCCAGGACTGGAGTCGCAGGCGGATCTACGACGCGCCGCGCTTCCACGAGCTTTCGGCGCTCTACGGCTATCTGTCCAAGCAGTTCACGATTTTCGGCCAGCACGTGCATGTGGGTTGTCCGGGCCCCGATCAGGCGCTGGTGCTGATGCACGGCCTCTCCCGCTTCATTCCGCACTTGATCGCGCTCGCCGCATCGTCGCCCTTCGTGCAGGGCAGCGACACCGGCTTTCACTCGGCGCGCCTGAATTCGGTATTCGCGTTTCCGCTGTCGGGGCGATCCCCGTTCGTCCAGCGGTGGGAGGACTTCGAGCTCTTCTTCGCCAGGATGAGGCGAACCGGCGTCGTCAAGAGCATGAAGGATTTCTACTGGGACATTCGCCCGAAACCCGAGTTCGGCACGATCGAGGTCCGCGTGCTCGACACGCCGCTGACGATCGAGAAGGCGGCGGCGCTCGCCGGGTTGATCCAGTGCCTGGCCCGCTGGCTGCGCGTCGAGCGCCCGTTCGTGCTCAGCGAGGACGACTACCTGCCCTACGCCTTCAATCGTTTCCAGGCATGCCGATTCGGCCTCGACGCTACCTATGTCGACCCCGGCACGGGCGAGCACCGCGTGCTGCGCGACGACCTGCTCGCGACCTTCGACAAGCTCGAGGTGCACGCGATGGAGCTGCGCGCCGAGGAGGCGATCGCGTCGCTTCGGGCGGAGATCCTCGGCACCGGCAACGACGCGACCTGGATCCGCCAGCTGCACCACCGCGAGCATCTGCTGCCCGAGGTGGTGCGCCAGCAGACGCGACGCTGGCGCGGGTTGGCGCGTTGAGCGTGAGGCCCTTGCGGATCGGGTTGTCGGCGCGGCTGATGCACATGCCGCCTGCCGAACTCGGCTTTCGCGGCAAGACCTTGCTCTACCTGGAGCAGTCGATCGCCCACTGGATCATGGCGCACGGCGCGCTCGCGATGGCGGTGCCGACGCTCGGCTACGACGCCGGCATCTCCCGCCGCAAGGTGTCGGTACGCGAATACACCGAAGTGCTCGATGCGCTCGTGCTGCAGGGCGGCGCCGATGTCAGCCCCAGCACCTACGGGCAGGAACCGCTGCGCCCCGACTGGGCCGGCGACATCGTGCGCGACCGCTATGAGATCGAGCTGATCGAGGGCTTCATGACGGCCGGCAAGCCTGTGCTGGGCATCTGCCGCGGCGCGCAACTCATCAACGCGTCCTTCGGCGGCACGCTGATCCAGGACATCGCGACCCAGCGTCCCGAGGCGCGCACCCACGTCGATCCGGTGCTCTACGACGAGCTTTCGCACCGCATCCGCTTCGAGCCCGGCAGCCGTCTGGCGAGCACCTACGGCGACGCGGAGGCGCCGCTCGTCAACAGCATCCACCACCAAGCGGTCGATCGACTCGGCAGCGACCTGATGGTCGAGGCACGCAGCGAGGAAGACGGTATCGTCGAGGCCATCCGCGCCACCGGCTCACTCTATGTCGCCGGCGTGCAATGGCACCCCGAATTCCACTGGCGGCGCAACGACCGCCTCGACCCCGAGCCCCTGATGAACGCATTTCTGCAAGCCGTGCGCAGTCGCGCCGACGCCTCGTGAACACCGACGTCGCCACGTCGTTGAGCGTGTTGCCCCATGGCCTGCCGGCGATGAACGTGCTGCTCGTCTTCGGCGTACTGCTCTCCTTCGGCACGCTGGGTGGCCTGCTCGCTGCGCGCGTGCGCTGGCTGCCGACGATCACCGGCTTCATGGCGATCGGCCTGATCGTCGGACCGAGCGGCGTCGGGCTCTTGTCGCGCGAAGCGCTCGATGGCGCGAAAGTGCTGGTCGACATCGCGCTCGGGCTGATCCTGTTTCAGCTCGGCGTCACGGTGCATCCCTGGATCGCACTGCGCAACCGCACGCTCGTCGTCACGAGCCTCGTCGAAGGCGGCGCGACCTTTGCCGCGATCCTCGCGCTGATGCTGTGGATCGGTTCGCCGCCGGTGGTCGCAGTGCTCGCAGCGGCGATCGCGGTGTCCTCGTCGCCCGCGGTGCTGATGCACGTCGCGCATGAATTGCACGCCGAAGGGCCGACGGTGGACGCGGCCGAAGCGCTCGTCGCGATGAACAACGTGCTCGCCTTCTTGCTGTTCTCGCTCGCGCTGCCATTCGCGCTGCACGATTCAAAGGTCGGCCTGGAGACCTCGCTGCTGCTGCCCGCGTATCAGGCCTTCGGCGCGATCGCGGTAAGTGTCGCCGTCGCCTGGGTCGTGACGCGCATCGCGCTGCTCACGCGCAGCGACGAGCATCACTTCCGCTTTGCGCTGGTCGTCGGCGCGGTGATGCTCTCGCTCGGCCTCGCACTTGCGTTCAAGGTGTCGAGCCTCTTCGCGTCGCTCACGCTGGGCATCGCCTGCCGCTGGCTGCAGGGGCGCTCGCGCCTGACGCGGGTGCAGTTCGGCGGCGGCGCCGATGTCTTCTTCATCATCCTGTTCGTCTTCGCCGGCGCGAATCTGCACGTGCACGAGATGATCAAGTACGCGCCCGTCGCGCTCGCCTTCGTGCTCGCACGCTCGGTCGCGAAGACGGCGTCGGTCTACGGTTGCGGCCTCGCCTTCGGACACCCGCACCGCCAGGCGATTTCCGCCGGCATGCTGCTGCTGCCGATGGCGGGCCTCGCAATCGGCCTGGTGCAGACGACCAGCGGGCTATTGCCTGAACTCGGCGCGCAGGTGTCGGCGATCGTGCTCGCGTCGGTCGCGCTGTTCGAGACGATCGGCCCGCCGATCGCCGCAGTGGCGCTGCGCCTGTCCGGCGATGCCGGCCGTGCCGCGGCCTCTGTCGACGGCCCCGACAATCCCGAATCGGTGCCGCAAGCGCCGGCCGGCGAATCCGCTTGAGGCGAAAACCGTGAACGACATCCCGATCGCTTGGCTCGCGCATCCGCTGTTCTCGCTCGGCGGCAAACCGATCACCATCGGCGGCATGCTGATGGCGATCGTCTTCGTCGTCGGCATCTGGTGGTTCGCGGGACTGCTCGAACGCAGCGTCCACCGCCTGACGCAGCGCTACGCCGACGAGCCGTGGAAGAACGCACGCATCCACATGTTGAGCCGCCTGTTGCGCTACAGCGTCTGGGTGATCGGCACGATCGTGGGCCTCAACTATGTCGGCATCGACCTGTCCAACATCGCGCTGCTCGGCAGCGCGTTCGCCGTCGGCCTCGGCTTCGGGCTGCAATCGGTGTTCAGCAACTTCGCCTCGGGCATCATCATCCTGCTCGAAAGCAGCCTGAAAGTGGGTGATTTCGTCGACCTGCAATCGGGCGTGCGCGGCCACGTGCGTGAGATCGCGATGCGCTACACGCGCGTGACGACAAACGACTCGCTCGACGTGCTGGTGCCGAACTCGGAGTTCATCAACGGACGCGTGAGCAACTGGACGCTCGACGAATCGGACCGCCGCATGCATGTGCCGTTCGGCGTGGCCTACGGAACGCCGAAGGAAAGGGTTCGCGAAGCCGGCCTCGCGGCCGCCGCGACCGTCACTGGCATCCTGGATCGCGCGGGCCGGCGAAGCGCAGTGTGGCTGACTGGCTATGGCGACAACTCGGTCAATTACGAGCTCATCATCTGGGCCGATCGCGCGTTGACGACGCATCCGGCCTCGACGCACGCCAAGCTGATGTGGGCGCTGGACGACGAACTCGCGCGCCGCGGGATCGAGATTCCGTTCCCGCAGCGCGACCTGCATGTGCGCTCGGGGGTGCTCGACGTGCGGGTGCGCAACGAAGGCCCCGCACCGGCTTCGGCCGGCACGGCCACCGCCGTAGACCAACCCGATCCGCCGGCCTGAGGTGCGCGCCGGCTTGTTCGGCGCGGATCAAGCTCCATGCAGTCGGCCGACAGGGCGCCGCGCGTCTGCCTCCTGCTCGCGCCTACGGGCCTTCGACCTCGGCCACAGCGATGCTGTATGTTCGGTGATGCTGCGGCGCCCGAGGCGTGGCTGTCGCGCTCGTGCGGGAACTGCCACCGGCACCGCCCGCTGCCCATCGGCACGATGCGTCTCGCATGCCGCAGGCTGCGACCCTGCCCCGGTGCAGGTGCCAGCGCCGCTGGACCCTCGCAGGTCCGCAACCAGCCGCCGCGCGGCAACGAATGGAGGAACCGATTCCCATGAACGAACATTTCGACAAGCTGCTCGACGCGTTGCCGGCCCTGCTGGCCACCTATGGCATGAATCTGCTGGCGGCGATTGCGATGCTGATCGGCGGTTTCATCGCCGCCGGCTGGTTGGGCCGGACGACGACGCGTGCGATGCGCCGCTCGGAGACGATCGACCCGGTCTTCCCTCCGCTGGCGGGCAAGCTGGTGCGCGGCGCCATCATCGTCTTCACCCTGATCGCGGTGTTGAACCGCTTCGGGGTGCAGACCGCCAGCCTGATCGCCGTACTCGGCGCGGCGGGCCTGGCCGTCGGCCTGGCCTTGCAGGGCACGCTGAGCAACGTCGCCGCCGGCGTGATGATTCTGGTGTTTCGCCCATTCAAGGTCGGCGACGCGGTGAAGATCGAAGGCGACGTCTTTGTCATCGACGAAATAGGCCTGTTCCTGTGCAAGGCGCACCTGCCAGACGGTCCGTCGGCGCACGTCCCGAACTCGAAGATCTGGGGCCAGACGCTCGTCAACCTGTCGGTTACCGACGGCGACCGGCGCCGCATCGACGAGACCTACGGAATCGCCTACGGGGACGACATCGATGCGGCGATGGCGATCCTGAACACGATCGCTGCCGAAGAACCTCGCGTGCTGAAGGACCCGGCGCCGCTGATCGCCGTCGAGTCGCTGGGCGACAGCGCGGTCAACATCCTCTTTCGCGTCTGGACCGGCCGCGCAGACTGGTGGGCCACCAAGCTCGACCTCCTCAAGCGCTGCAAGGAGGCGCTCGAAGCCGGCGGTTGCAGCATTCCATTCCCCCAGCGGGATGTGCATCTGATCCAGGCGTCCGCCAAGCCATCGCATTGACAACATAGATACAAATATATATACTTGTCTGTTCACTGAATGCGGCTGCCGTTGCGCCGCGGCACACTCAACGGAGAACACCAGATGACCATCAATCCCCTTGCGGCTGGCGCGAGCGTCGGCAGCCGCGCTCGACGCAGCGCCACGCGCCGCGGCACGCGGCCCAGGCATACCGAGCAAATCGTGCTCAAGTTCGATGCCGAGAGCGATCACCTGCCGCCGACGGAACGGGTCGTGCTCGAACGCTGGATCGGCCGCTGGCTCATCGAGCGGCCGCAAGGCGTGGTCGTCATGGGGCTGACCGGCCCGCGCGGCGAGGGGGTTCGGCGCACCGCCCGCCTGCGCGGGCTGCGGGACTGCGTGCAGGCCCTCGGCGTGACGCGCGAAAACATCAAGTACACCGAACGGCCAGTCGCCTTGGCCCGAAGAGAAGTCGGTTCGGACGCGGTGGTGCTGAAGATCATGGAACCGCCGCCGGAGGGGCAGCAGGTGCGTTCGGTCGCGAGTTGCTTCGACCTTGCCGCTCCCTCTTCCTGAGCGCGCCGCGTGTACGAACGCATCCTGATCGTCGTCGACGAGGGCGCGATCGCGCGTGCGGCGCTCGATGAGGGTCTCGCGCTGGCGCGGGTTCATGCGGCCTCTGTCGTGTTCCTCTACGTGTTGCCCAACTTCGTGCTGCCCCTGCCTGACATGCCCGCGGTGGCGACGCTCGGCCCCGAGCAGCACCGCAAGGCGGTGCACCGCGTGGCGCGCCGGGTGCTCGCCGCCGCGCAGCAGCGCGCCGCAGCGCTCGGCCTCGCAACGAGCAGCCATGTCGGCGCCGACGCCGATGCCGCCGACTGCATCACGCGTGCCGCATCGCAGCATCGATGTCAGCTGATCGTGATCGGCTCGCACGGCCGCAGCGCGATCCAACGGCTGATGTTCGGTAGCGTCGTCACGCGCGTCATCACATTCGCCTCGGTGCCGGTGCTGGTGTGCAAGCGGGCGGACAAGATGCGGACCGCCAGGGCGGCGCGCACGCTGGCACCTGGCAAGCAACGGCGCACTGCAGCCAAGGCACGCGCCGCTTGATTCTCGCCAGCGCGGGTGCGCCGGCGTCCATTCAGGCCGCGTTCAGAGCTTCACGGCGAGCACCGGCAGGTTGCTCGCCTTGACGATCGCCTCGGTCACGCTGCCGACGACAAGGCGCTCCCACCCGGTGCGGCCATGCGTGCCGATCACGATCAGGTCGGCGTCGCGCGCCGTTGCAGTCGACAAGATCAGCTGATCGGGCTCGCCGTAAAGCACAGCCTTGTCGACCTCGACGCCCTGCGCGGCGAGCAGATCGTGCACGCGCGCCGCCGCATCACCTGCCTGCGCCGCGCGTTCCTGAGTGAAAGAGGTCCGGACCGTCGAGATCACCGACACCGGCAGGCGGCATAACGCCGCGATCTTGCCGGCGGCCACTGCGGCCGCATCCGAGAAGCGCGAGCCGTCGGTCGCGAGCAGGATGCGCTTGCGCCACATCGCAGCGCCTTCGGGTACGACCAGCACACTGCAGCGGGCGCTGCCGATCGCCTTGGTCGTGGTCGTGCCGACGATGCGGCTCAGCAGGCCCGCCCTTTTTCGTGCCGGCCCATGACGATCAGGTCAGCACGATGCGCTTCCGCCGCGTCGACGATCCGCTCCAGCGGGTCGCGGCCGCTCAGCAGCACCGTCTCGACCGCTATGCCGCGCGCTCGGGCGTCGGCGTGCAGCCTTTCGAGCAGGATCTGCACATCGTCCTGGGCGTTCTCGGCCAGATCGAAGGCGACTTCCTCGGCGATCGGGCTCGTGATCACGACCGAAGCGATGAGCAGCGTCGCGCCCCACTGCTGCGCCATCGTCATCGCGACACCTTCGGCATCGGCGCTGCAGCGCGTGCCGTCGGTGGCAAGCAGCAGCCGCTCAAAGCGACCGATGGGCGATAACTGGCTTTGCATGGCGCGCGCTCCGGCGTCGGATGGTCGGACGCGACCGCCCGGCGGCGGCCGGTCGCTACAAAGCGTAGCGCATCACGAGGCCGTAAGACAACCCGGCCCACATGATGAGGAAAAGCGGCGTGCCGACGCGCACGAAGTCGGCGAAACGATAGCCGCCCGCGTTCATCACGAGCAGGTTGGTCTGGTAGCCCATCGGGGTCAGGTAGCACAGGTTGCAGCCGAACAGCACGGCGAGGACAAAGGCCTCGGGCGGCACGCCCAGCGAGCGCGCGAGCTCGACGCCGAGCGGCGTGCCGATCGCCGCCGCCGCATTGTTGGAAACGAAGTTCGTCAACAAGCCCATCAAGGCCATCAGCAGCGCAAGTACCCAGCCCGCGCTCAGGCCGCTCGATGCCGACGCGAGCTGGCGCGCCAGCCAGGCGGTGCCGCCGGTGAGCTCGAGCGCGTCGCCAAGCGCGAGACTCGCGGCGACGAGCAGGATGACCTTGACCGAGAGCGACTGCGTCACGTCCTGCCACGACAGGCAGCGCGTGGCGAGCAGGAACAGCACCCCGCCGAGCGCGGCGAGCGAGATCGGCATTGTCTTGGTCGCCGCGAGCAGCACGACCGCCACCATTGCGAGCAGCGCCAAGCCCGCCTTGTCCTGCCGCGGCAGTGTGTAGCGCTCGTCGAGCAGCAGCCCGTAGCCGTCGCGCTGCACCTGACGGATCGCATCGCTTTCGCCCTGCAGCAGCAGGATGTCGCCAGCATTGATGCGCCGCTCGGTCAGGTTCTCGCGCTGAAAGCCCTCGTGCAACAGTCGTGGACGCAAGCCCACGACGATCGTGCCGTAGCGCTCGGCGATACGCTCCTGACGTACGCTGCGCATGACGAGCGGCGAGGTGGGCGTGACGATCATCTGCGCCACCACGGCCGACTTCGGCGCCTTCTCATCCTTCTCCGCCTTCTCCGTCTTCGCCGCCCCCCCCGCTTTGTCGGACTCGCTCTCCTGGTCCTCCTTCTTCGATTCCTCCGACTGCGCCGACTTCTCGGACCCCGTCCCGCTGTCCGCCGTGGCCGCGCTTTCTGATTTGCGCGCCTCCTCCTTCGCTCCGTTCTCGTCCTCGGTATCCACACCGTGCAGCGCGGCGTGCAGGCTCGATTCGAAGTCCTTCAGGTTGGCCGCAGTGTCCTGCACCAGCAGGCGGTCGCCGGCGCGCAGCGTCACCGAAGGCAGCCGGGCCAGTGCGCGCCCGTTGCGCCGCAACTCGACCAGATGCAGGCGCCCGCCGGTCGCCGTCAAGGCTTCGCGCAGATGGCGACCGTCGAGCCAGGCGCCTTCATCGACCCAGATCTCGCCATCGAACACCTGTTCCGACAACTCTTCCACGGGCGGATGCACATGGGCGAGCAGGCGTGGCGCGACGAGCCAAAGGTAGAGCAGCGCCGGCCCCGCCGCCGCCGCGACGATCGGATAGAAGCCGAACAGGCCAAACGGCGCGACGCCCAGACCGGCGGCGAGCGCGACGACGATCAGGTTGGTCGAGGTGCCGATCGTCGTCGCCATGCCGCCGATCAGCACCGCATAGTTCATCGGCATCAACATCGTGCCGCCCGAAACCTTGGCGCGCGCTGCCGCGGCCAGAATGAGCGGGATCAACAGCACGACGACCGGCGTGTCATTGACGAGACCGCTCACTGCGAACGCGCCGACCAGCACGGCGAGCAGCGCGAGACGCGGGCTCGACGAAACCCAGGCGGACAGGAGGCGCGCCGCAGGCTCGAGCGCGCCGGTCACGACGAGGCCGTTGCCAACGACCATCAGCGCGCAAATGGCGACCAGCGCCGGATGGCCGAAGCCGGCAAAGAAGCGCATCGGGTCGACCTCGCCCTGCGCCGTCTGCAGCGGCGCGAGCTCGAAGCCGAGCGGCAACGTGACGAGGATCACGAGGCAAACCGTCGTGATCGACAAGCGGTCCCAGATGAACAAGCCGAACACGAGCACGGCGAACGCCAGCGTCACGACGCCGTGCGCGCTGAGGCCGCTGCCGAAGACGCCTGCCGCACCCGTCATCGGACGCTCCCGCGCGCTGTGCGCACCGGGATGAGCGCTCTGCCCACCTGCGTACTCACGCCAGCTCCAGCGGACGCGACGGCGCGTCCGGCGCCATGGCCGGCAACGCGTGCGACACCACGAGCCGACGCATCGCCCAACGCGCCCGTGCGCGACCGCAGAAGAGCACGCGGTCGCCGGGGGCCAACTCCGTCTCCAGCGCCGGCAGCAGCACGCGAGTCTGCCCGCGCTGCAACAACAGCGGAATCGCCCGCTCCTCCGCGTCACTGTGATCGGCTCGCATCATCAGTCGATGCAGCGTCACGGTTTCGCGGTGCTCGAGCGCCGAACTGACGGTCGGCGCGGCGTTCGGCGTGCAATCGATGGACCACGATTCGACGACCTCGTCGCCGATCACCTCGCGCATGCGCGCGAGCAACGCCGCCGCCCATGCTTCCTCCTGATCGCGCGCCTGGCGCAGGAAGGTCGCGAGCTGCGGTGCGCGGATCACGCGCAGCACCTCGCCAGCGACGACATAGCCACTGAGCGTCACCAGATCCGCCGGCGCTGCGCGAAACACCGCCGCATTGCGCCGTTGCGTCTCGCGCGCAACGATGAAGATGCGCTTGTTCAGCCCTCGCCCGGCGAGGATGATTGCCAGGTTGTCGATATCGACCGGCGTGCCAGCGACAAGTGCGGTGGAATCCTCGACGCCCGCGCGACGCAGGACGGCCGGGTCGGTCGGGTCGCCGCGCACGCTGTTGCCGGCATCGCAGCTGTCATCCAGCTCGGTGTCGACGACCACGGTCTCGACATCGAGCCGCTCGAGATGACGCCGCAACGCGCGGTTGAAGCGGCCGAAGCCGCACAGCACCCAGCGTCCGCGCGGCAGTTGCGGCACGTCGTCGACCGCCGTGCCGCTTTGCGTCGTCAGGCTCTCGTAGATCACATGCAGGCTCGGCGTGCGAATCGACAGTGCGATGCGTTCGGCGAAGGTGTCGTACGGATTGATCAAGTAGTCTGCGCCGGCCGCCGCCATGCGCGCGTGCGATGCGTGATCGCGCACCGCGCAGATCACCGGCAGCTCGGGATTCAGGAGCCGCGCGGTGAGCGCAATCTTGATGTTGACAAAATCGCTCCCGGTCAGCGCGACGACGCCGGCGCATCGTGGGTGCGTCAATCCCGCGAGCATCAGCGTCTTCGGGTCGCTCGCGTCGCCCGCCATCGCCGGCACCTGCATCGTCAGGTCCTCGATGTCGACTGCGTCGGCGCGCGCGGCGTCGATCTCGACGACCACCGAGCGCCTGCCGTCTTCGGTCAGTTCGCGCACCACGCGACTCCCGGCATCGTCATACCCGCAGATCAGGTGAAAGGGTTCGTGCAGGCGGCGCACGAGTCGCTCGACGTGGCCCTCGTGCAGGATGCGGCGAAAGACCGGGTCCTGCAGCGCATTGAAGAGTGCGCCCACCGCATACAGCCACGAAACGACGGTGGCATAGATCGCCGCCGTAGCCCACAAGCGCTGGGCATCGGAGAATGGATGCGGGATCTCGCCCAGGCCAATCGTCGTGCCCAGGAAGCTGACGAAGTAGAACGCGTTGAGGAAGCTCATCGTCCACGGCCGGCCGTTGGGGTCGATGCCCGGCACCAGCGTGAAGCCAAACACGCACAACCGCATAGACAAGCACCAGATTGGCGAGCGGAAAGCGCAGCCGGCGCAGCAGGATGAAGAGGCCGTAGCGATCTCGGCCCGCGACGATGTTCATCGCCGCAGGCTGGCCATCTCGATCACGAGCAAGTACGACGGACACCACGTTGGCGACCAGCGCGCCGGTGGCCAGGGAGACGACGGTCGCGCTCTGGTGCTCGGTCAGGCCCATGCCGAACTGGGCGTACACGCCCCACGCAACGGCAGCGGCGATGAGCTGCAAGTCGGCGACCAGGCTCGTTGCGAGCATCGTCGAGCCAAGCGCCGAACGATCGCCGAACTTCATGATCGTCGCGATCAGGTTGACGACGATCGCGGCGAACAGCTCATAGACATTGTGGTGCCCGATCACCGCGATCTCGCCGGTGACGAAGCCGACGTTGAGCGTCAACGCCAAAACGATGACGAAGGCAAAGAGGACGCGTTCTGTGCTCATGTCGGATATCCTGCCGTTGATGGGCACCGCGATGGGCGCCATGACGGGCGAGTCTAGTCTGGCCGCCGCGCAGACGCGCCTGCAACGCGCACCACGCACGCGCACCCGCGCCAACTGGACGATTTGAATTGAGACAAATATACTTTCGTCACCGGGATTTCGTTGCTTCGCCGTGGCGCGCCGTCCGGCTTGTGCGCCTCGATCTCGCATCGCCACGCCGCGCATTGACAAACCCGAGACCCGCCATGCCCACTGCGAAAGCCCCTCTCGACAGCCCGCGACACGCGCCCGTACCAGCGCCACTGGAGGACGCCGTCGTGCACGCGCCGCCGCCGGACCCCGTGATCCGCGTCCTGCGCCAGTTCCGGCAGGTCTTCAACGGCGTGAAAACGCACTTCCAGCAGATGGAGAAACTTACCGGCGTCGGCGGCGCGCAGATCTGGGCCTTGTCGATCATCCGCGAACGGCCCGGCATCGGCGTGAACGAGCTGGCCCGCGCGATCGACGTCCGCCAGCCGACGGCGAGCAACCTGGTGCGCTCGCTCGTCGAACAGGATTGCATCGAAATCCGCAAGGACGGCCCGGACAAGCGCGCGGTGCAGCTCTACATCAGGGCCGCGGGCCGGCAGTTGCTGCGCAAGACGCCAGGGCCATTCAGCGGCGTGCTGCCCGAGGCGCTCGCCGCCTTGCCGCCCGCCACCTTGCAGCGGCTCGAAGACGACCTCGGCGTGCTGCTCAAGGCTGTCACGCGCGACCTGAGCGACCCCCGCACGCCGCTGGCGGAGTTGACCAAGGCCTGACTCATCCGGCCCGCGCGAGCAGCATCGCGTCGCCGTAGCTGAAGAAGCGATAGCGCTCGCGGATTGCGTGTGCGTACAACGCATGCATGTGTGCGTGACCGGCGAACGCGCTGACGAGCATCAGCAGCGTGCTGCGCGGTAGATGGAAGTTCGTCACCAGCCGATCGACGACCCGAAATTCGAAGCCCGGCGTAATGAAGATGTCGGTTTCCCGCGCACCCGGTTGCACACGGCCCGAGAGTGCCGCCGATTCGAGCGCGCGCAGCGTCGTCGTGCCGACCGCGACGACGCGACCGCCCCGTGCGCGTGCCGCATCGATCGCGGCGACGGTCGTTGCCGGCACGTCGAACCATTCACTGTGCATGCGGTGTTCTGCAAGGTTCTGGCTGCGCACCGGCTGGAAGGTACCCGCGCCGACATGCAGCGTGACGCTTGCCCGCGCCACGCCGCGCGCCGCGATCGCGTCGAGCAGCGCCGTATCGAAGTGCAGCGACGCGGTGGGCGCCGCGACCGCGCCGGGGCGTTGGGCGAACACGCTCTGGTAGCGCTGCGCGTCGTCGGCGGTGTCGGCGTGCGTGATGTAGGGTGGCAGCGGCACATGGCCGAAGCGTTCGAGCAAGGCCAACGGCTCGTCGGGAAAGCGCAGCTTGAACAACGCGTCGTCGGGTCCGCCGCGGCCGAGCACTTCCGCCTGCATGCGCTCGCCCCTGTGCTCGCGGCCGGGCGCCTCGAACACGACGACACTGCCCGGCTTCGGTGACTTGCTCGCGCGCAGATGGCACATCACGACGTTGTCCGGCAGCAAGCGCTCGACGAGCGCTTCGACCGCGCCTCCGCTCGCCTTCGCGCCCAGCAGCCGCGCCTTGATGACGCGCGTGTCATTGACGACGAGCAGGTCGCCGGGTGCGAGCAGCGCTGGCAGGTCGATGAATACGCGATCGACCGGCGCCGCCCCGCTTCCATCGAGCAGTCGCGACGCGCTGCGCTCGGGCGCCGGGTGCTGTGCGATCAGTTCGGGGGGCAGCGCGAAATCGAAGTCGGCGAGCGTGTAGTTGGGCGGCATAAGCAGTCGGAGGCAGAATTGTTCCATGCCCGCCGCCGCGCCCATCGAGACGAAGAACAAGCCCAAGCCCGGCCCGCAGCGCGCAATGGAAAAGCTTGGCCTGCGGCGCGACATCGATCTCGCGCTGCACCTGCCGCTGCGCTACGAGGACGAGACGCAGCTGGCGCGCATCGCCGACACGCGCGACGGCGACACGGCCCAGGTCGAGGGCCGCGTGATCGACAGCCACATCGAACAGCGTGCGCGGCGCCAGCTGATCGTCCGCCTGGACGATGGCAGCGACGAACTGCTGTTGCGCTTCCTGCACTTCTATCCGTCGCACCAAAAGACACTGGCCGTCGGCGCGCGCGTGCGCGTGCGCGGTGAGGTGCGCGGCGGTTTCGCCGGCCGAGAGATGGTGCACCCCGTCTTCAGGACGGTCGACGAGGGCACGCCGCTTGCGGCCGCCTTGACGCCCGTCTATCCCACCAGCGCCCAGTTGCCGCAAGCCTATCTGCGCAAGGCCGTCAGCGCGGCGCTCGCGCGCGCGTCGCTGGATGAACTGCTGCCCGAAGGCACGCTGCCGCCGGGCCTGCCGCCACTGCGCGAGGCGCTCGCCTTCCTGCATCACCCGAGCGCTCAAACGAGCCTTGCCGCGCTTGAAGACCGAAGCCATCCGGCATGGCAGCGATTGAAGTTCGACGAGTTGCTCGCGCAGCAGTTGTCGCAGTTGCAGGCGCATCACGAGCGCGCGTCACTGCGCGCGCCGCGGCTCGCGACACATCGCGCGGGCTTGCACGAGAAGCTGCTTGCTGCGCTGCCTTTCGCGCTGACGTCTGCACAGCGGCGCGTCGCGGAGGAAATCGCCGCGGATCTCGCACGCGCGCAGCCGATGCACCGATTGCTGCAAGGCGACGTCGGCTCGGGCAAGACCGTCGTCGCTGCGCTCGCGGCGCTGATCGCGATCGACGCCGGCTGGCAATGCGCGCTGATGGCGCCGACCGAACTGCTCGCCGAGCAGCATTTCGGGAAACTCGTCGGCTGGCTGGAGCCGCTCGGCCTGAAGGTCGCCTGGCTCACCGGCAGCCGCAAGGGCAAGGCGCGCAAGACAATGCTCGCGAGCCTTGCCGACGGCAGCGCGCAACTCGTCGTCGGCACGCACGCTGTGATTCAGGAGGATGTTGCGTTCCAGCGGCTCGGTCTTGCGATCGTCGACGAGCAGCATCGGTTCGGCGTGGAGCAGAGGCTCGCTCTGCGGCGAAAGCTCACCGAGCATGCCGCGCCCGGCGACGAAGAAGAGAGGGCCGGCGTCGGGGCACGCCTGAAGGCGAGTGCTTCAGCCCCACTCGAACCCCACCTCCTCATGATGAGCGCGACGCCGATCCCGCGCACGCTGGCGATGACTTACTACGCCGACCTGGAGGTGAGCACGATCGACGAGCTGCCGCCCGGGCGTCAGCCGGTCATCACGAAGCTCTTTGCCGACACGCGCCGTGACGAGGTCATCGCGCGCATCCGCGACGAGGTCGAGCGCGGTCGGCAGGTCTATTGGGTCTGCCCGTTGATCGAGGCGAGCGAGACACTCGACCTGCAGAACGCGACCGAGGCGCACGCCGAGTTGTGCGCGGCCCTCCCTGGCATCGAGGTCGGCCTGCTGCACGGCCGCTTGCCGGGCGCTGAGAAGGCGACCACGATGGCGCAGTTCGTGGCGGGGCAGCTCGGTGTCCTCGTCGCGACGACGGTGATCGAAGTCGGCGTCGACGTGCCGAACGCGTCGCTGATGGTCGTCGAACATGCCGAGCGCTTCGGACTGGCGCAGCTCCATCAGCTGCGCGGCCGCGTCGGGCGCGGCGCTGTGGCGAGCGCCTGCGTGCTGCTCTACACCGGGCCGCTCGCCGCCGCGGCGAAGGCACGCTTGAAGGCGATGCTCGAGACGCATGACGGTTTCGAGATCGCGCGCCGCGACCTGGAAATCCGCGGCCCGGGTGAATTCATGGGTGCGCGCCAATCGGGGGACGCGCTGCTGCGCTTCGCCGACCTCGCCGAGGACAACGCGCTGCTGATGCGCGCGCGCGCCGTCGCACCAGGATTGCTGCAGCACCACCCCGACGCTGCCGCGCGCCACGTGGCGCGTTGGCTCGCGAGCCGCGCCGAGTTCCTGAAGGCCTAGGCGCTCGCAGCGTCGGTGCGGCTAACGCTGCACGACGACGACGCGCCCCTTGCCGTAGTGTCCGTGACCCCAAACCGGCACGGGTGCGGGCCGCACCCGGTAGACCGGGCGAGGCGCGTAGACGACCTGCGGCGCGCGGTAGAACACCGGCACCGGTCGGTAGTAGGCGACTGCGGGCGGATAGTAGGCCGGCACTGGCGCGACATAGGTCGCTGGCGGCCCGTAGTAGGCAGGCGCGGGAGTGACGTAGCCCGTTTGCGGCGGGTAGTAGGCTGGCGCCGCGACGTAGGCAGGGCCGGAACTGGCCGCGATGCTGGCCCCGGTGATCGCGCCGATCACGCCGCCGACGGCCGCGCCGTTCGCACCATTCACCGAGTGGCCGATCACCGCGCCGATGCCGCCACCGATCAAGGCGCCGAGCGCTGGATCGGCCTGCGCCGAAGCGGTGGTCGAGAGGGTGGCCATCGCAATCGCAGCGACGGTTGCGGTGGCAACAGATCTTTTCAGCATGGCGGGCTCCTATGAACGTTGAACGTCACCGGCAAGGCCGGCTCGCCGTTCGGGCTCGACGTTCGGACTGAACGCCGACGCCCTGCGCTTCTAACGTGGGAGGCGTCGCTTCGGTGGTCAGGGCAGCAAAACTTTACAAGCGGGCCCGCGCCCCGGCCGGTTCACCCGGTCCGGATTCATACCGGCCGCAGGTGCGCGGCGGGTCGGTCCCCCTCCATGTTTTGTCCCAGGAAGTCGAGGAAGCGGCGCACCGCCGGCACCATGCCGCGGCGTGACGGGAAGACGGCATGCACGATGCCTGCCGGCGCGGCCCAGCCGGGCAGCACGACGACGAGCCGGCCGTCGGCCAGCTCTTCGCTGCACATGTAGTCCGGCAGCAGGCAGATGCCGGTGCCCTGCAGCACCGCGAACTTGAGGGTCAGCAGGTCGTCGGCGACCAGTACCGGGCGATGGTTGAACTCGAATGCGCGACCGCCGGGGCCGTGAAGCACCCAGCGGGATTGACCGTCGAGTGCCGACATCGCAACGGTGCTGAGCCTGACGAGTTCGTCCACCGCCTGGGGCTGTCCCTCGCGTTGCAATTGCGCAGGGCTGGCAACGAGCCTCGTGGCCGCGTCGCCGAGCCGCTTGACGACGAGGCTGCCGCTGTCGTCAAGCGAGCTCCGTACGCGCAGCGCCACATCGACGCCGTCCTGCACCAGGTCGACCACCCGGTTGCTGACTTCGAGCTCGATGCGCACCTGCGGGTGGCGGGCCAGGAAGCGCGGCAACAACTCCCCCAGCGCGGTCTGGGCCAGCGTCACGGGGCAGGTTACGCGGATCGTGCCGCGCGGGTCCGATTGCACCATCGCCACCGCTTCGGCCGCCGCCTCGGCCGCCTCGCGCACCGTCACGCAGTGCCGGTAAAAAAGCCCACCGGCTTCGGTCAGCGACAACTTGCGCGTGGTCCGGTGCAGGAGGCGCACGCCGAGCCTCGATTCGAGTTCCGCCAGCCGTCGCGACAGCCGCGACTTGGGCAGCCCGAGCGAGCGCCCGGCGGCAGCAAATCCGCCTTGATCGACCACCTCTGCGAAGTACGCCATGTCATTGAGATCTTGCATGTCCACCGCTTATTGTCCCGTTGATGGAACAATCTATCGCGAATCTAGCGACTTATCAAGGCATTAGCCTCATTGAATACTTCAATCCCGGCGGCAGTCCAGCCGCAACTGCAGGAGAGAAGCTTGAAGAAACTGCTCCACATCGATTCCAGCCCCCTGGGGGCGGACTCTGTTTCGCGCCAACTCACCGCTCGCCTGGTCGCGCAGTGGGTGGCACAGCATCCGGACACCGCCGTCGAGCACCTCGACCTGGCCGTCGACGCGCCCAACCACCTGTCGCGCGATTCCCTCGGCTTTCGGCTCGCCCCGGGCGCCGTAGGCGCCAACGAGGTACAGCGGCGCGAGAACGCGGTTTCCGAGCGTCTCGTCAGCCAGTTCCTGGCGTCCGACGTGGTTGTTGTCGGGGCGCCGATGTACAACTTCTCGGTGCCGAGCCAGCTCAAAGCCTGGATCGATCGCGTCGCCCAGAGCGGCCGCACCTTCCGCTACACCGACAAAGGCCCGCAAGGCCTTGCGGGTGGCAAGACGGTGATCGTCGCCTCAACCCGCGGCGGCATGTACGCCGCCAACCCGGCGCTGGCCGGCCTCGACCACCAGGAGAGCTACCTGCGGACCGTGTTCGGCTTCCTCGGCGTCACCGACCTGCGCGTGGTGCGCGCCGAAGGCGTGGCGATGGGCGATGCCGCCAAGGCCCGCGCGCTGGCCAGCGCCGAACTGGAAATCAGGGGCATCGTTGCCCACGCCGCGAACGCCCCGCTTGGGACCTTGGCCGCGTGAATCCGGCGCCGGCGCGGCGCTGTCCAACAGTCTTGAGAGCGGCACAATGCCTCCCTCATGACCCTGACCGAACTGCGCTACATCGTCGCCGTCGCCCGCGAGAAGCACTTCGGCCGCGCGGCCGAAGCCTGCTTCGTCTCGCAGCCGACGCTCAGCGTCGCGATCAAGAAGCTCGAGGAAGAGCTCGACCTGAAGCTCTTCGAGCGTGGCGGTGCCGAGGTCAGCGTCACCCCGCTCGGCGAGGAGATCGTGCGCCAGGCGCAAGAGGTGCTCGAGCGGGCGGCCGGCATCAAGGAAACGGCGCAGCGCGGCAAGGACCCGCTCGCCGGGCCGCTGCGCCTGGGGTTGATCTACACGATCGGACCGTATCTGCTCCCGGCGCTGGTGCGCCAGGTCATCAAGCGCGTGCCGCAGATGCCGCTGATGCTGCAGGAGAATTTCACCGCCAAATTACTCGAGATGCTGCGCAGCGGCGAGCTCGACTGCGCCATCCTCGCCGAGCCTTTCCCCGACGCCGGACTCGCGCTTGCGCCGCTCTACGACGAGCCGTTCATGATCGCCGTGCCGCGCACCCATGCGCTGGCGGCGCGCAAGGGCATCAGCGCAGAGGAGCTGAAGCGCGAAACGATGCTGCTGCTGGGTACCGGGCACTGCTTCCGCGACCACGTGCTCGAGGCCTGCCCCGAATACGCGCGCTTCTCGAGCCACGCCGAGGGCATCCGCAAGACCTTCGAGGGTTCGTCGCTCGAGACGATCACGCACATGGTCGCCTCCGGCATGGGCATCACCGTCGTGCCGCAGTTGTCGATCCCGCGCGACAAGCAGCCGCATGTCGTCTATTTGCCGTTCGAGCCGCCGGTGCCGACGCGGCGCGTCGTGCTCGCGTGGCGGCGCAGCTTTCCACGCTACGAGGCAATCGCCGCGCTGCGCAACGCGGTCTATGCGTGCAGGCTGGAAGGCGTGAAACGCCTGTCGTAGCGCGGCCTGAGAATCCACGCAGCGCCCGCCGCGCGCCTCTACCGCAACTGCGGGCCGAGTGCCTCGTCGAGCACCTCGACCCAGTGCCGCACCGGGGTCGCGGTGCCGGTCTGCAGATGCTGGATGCAGCCGATGTTGGCCGAGACGATGGCGTCGGCGTCGAGCGGTGCGAGGTTCGCGAGCTTGCGGTCGCGCAGTTCGTAGGCGAGCGCCGGCTGCAGCACCGAGTAAGTGCCCGCCGAGCCGCAGCACAGATGACTCTCGTTGGCCGCGAGATGAACCTCGAAGCCGAGCGCGCGCAACGTGGACTCGACCCCGCCGCGCAACTGTTGGCCGTGCTGCAAGGTGCACGGAGGATGAAACGCGAGGCGCTTGAGGGGTACCGCCGTGCTGGACGACGCGTCGCCATTGCCACGCGGCGCTGTCGTTCGTGCAACGGGACGCGCGACGGCCAGGCGCTTCTGCAGCGCGGGCACGAGGCCGGGCAGCAACTCGCTCAGGTCGCGCGTCAGCTCGCTGACGCGCCGTGCCTTGTCGGCGTACTCAGGATCGTGCGCGAGCGCATGGCCGTAGTCCTTCACCGTCACGCCGCAGCCCGACGCGTTCATCACGATCGCCTCCACCGTGCCGGCAGAAACTGTCGGCCACCAGGCATCGATGTTGCGGCGCATGTCGTCACGCCCGCCTTCGGTGTCGCCCAGATGCGTACGGATCGCGCCGCAGCAAGCGGCATCGTCGGCAACCAGTGTCTGAACACCGACCGCATCGAGCACGCGCGCGGTGGCGCTGTTGATGTTGGGCATCATCGACGGTTGCACACAGCCCATCAGCAGCAGCACCTTGCGCGGATGGGTGCGTGTCGGCCATTGGTGCGCAGCGGCGCCGGCGCGCGGCGGCACCTTGTTCTTGAGCGCAGCAGGCATCAGCGGCCGTACAAGCTGGCCGAGCTTCATCGCCGGGCCAAAGAGTGGTGATGTGAGCCCGTGCTTCAACGCGCCGCGCAGCACGCGCTCGCCGAGCGGCCGTTGCACGCGCGATTCGACGATCTTGCGGCCGATGTCGACCAGCGCCCCATATTGCACGCCCGATGGGCAGGTCGTTTCGCAATTGCGGCAGGTCAGGCAGCGGTCCAGGTGCAGCTGCGTGCTGCGCGTCACTGGCACGCCTTCGAGCATCTGCTTCATCAGGTAGATGCGCCCGCGCGGCCCGTCGAGTTCGTCACCGAGCAGCTGATACGTCGGGCAGGTCGCGGTACAGAAGCCGCAGTGCACGCATTTGCGCAGGATCGCCTCGGCCGCGTCGCCATCGCGCGTGCCTTTGAATTCGGGGGCCAGGTCGGTCTGCATCGTGCGCGGTCAGAGATCGGGATAGAGACGCCCGGGATTGAATACACCGTCCGGGTCGAACGCACGCTTGAGCTCGCGGTGGATGCGCGCGAGCGGCGGCGAGAGCGGCGCGAACACGCCGGCCGATTTGTCCTGCGCACGGAACAGCGTCGCATGGCCGCCAGCGCGCGTCGCCACATCGCGTACCTGCTGTGCCGCCGCGCTGCTCGCAACCCAGCGCTGCGCGCCGCCCCATTCGACGAGCGTGTCGTCCGCAAGGCCGAGCGCCGCGGCCGTCTGCGGCACCGAGAGCCGCCACAGGCTCGCGCCGCCAGCAACAGCCGCCGACGCGGCAGTGAAGAACTCGTCGGTGTGATCACGCAGGCCGGCCCAGAATGCGTCGGCCATTGCCGGCTCGATCGCCTCGCCGCCGAGTCGAGCGCGTGCGGCGTGCACTGCAGCCTCCGCGCCGGCAAGGCGCACGACAAGCATGCCGCGCCACCACGCGCTGGCATTGATCGGCACCGGCTGGCCGCCCCACTCGTTGATGCGCTGCAACGCGGCGGATTCATCGAATTCGAAGCGCAGCGTCTGCATCGCTGCGCTGCGTGGCAGCACCTTGAGCGATACCTCGCAGATCACGCCGAGGACGCCCAGCGACCCGGCGAGCGCGCGCGAGACGTCGTAGCCGGCGACGTTCTTGATGACCTGCCCGCCGAAGCTCAGCACCTCGCCGCGGCCGTTGAGCAGTGACGCGCCGAGCACGTGATCGCGCACGCCGCCGGCAGACGAACGCGCCGGACCCGCGAGGCCCGCGGCGACCATGCCCCCGACTGTGCCTTCGGCTCCGAAGCGCGGCGGCTCGAACGGCAGGCACTGTCCCTTCTCGGCGAGCACCGCCTCGAGCTCGGCGAGCGGCGTGCCGGCGCGCACCGTGACGACGAGCTCGCTCGGCTCGTAGCTGCTGATGCCCGACAGCGGCCGCACGTCGAGCGGTTCACCGCGCGGCGCCTCGCCGTAGAACGATTTCGTTTCGCCGCCGCGGATGTCGAGTGCGGTCTTGTCGGCGCGTGCCGCGCGCACCCGGTCGATGATCGTTTCGAGTGCGGCGTCCGACATACTTGGCTAGAACCGCTCCAGTTCAGGAAACGGCAGCAGCCCCTTCTTCACCGTCATCTTGCCGCCCTCGGCGCAGCGCTGCAGCGTCGGAACCACCTTGCCCGGGTTGAGCAACTCGCGGGGGTCGAAGGCGCGCTTCAGCGCGAACATCTGCTCGCGCTCTTCGGGCGTGAACTGCACGCACATCGAGCCCAGCTTCTCGATGCCGACGCCGTGCTCGCCGGTCACGGTGCCGCCCATGCGAACGCTCGTCTCTAGGATGTCGGCGCCGAACAGCTCGCAGCGGTGCAGCTCGTCGGCGTCGTTGGCGTCGAACAAGATCAGCGGATGCAGGTTGCCGTCGCCGGCATGAAAGACGTTGCAGCAACGCAGGCCGTACTTGACCTCCATCTGCTGGATCGCGAGCAGGATGTCGGCAAGGCGCTTCCTCGGGATCGTCGAATCCATGCACATGTAGTCGGGGCTGATGCGGCCCGACGCTGGAAACGCATTCTTGCGCCCGCTCCAGAATTTCAGGCGCTGCGCCTCGTCCTCGCTCACTTCGAGCCGGGTCGCGCCGGCGCCGGTCAGCACGGCCTCCATGCGAGCGATCTCCTCGTCCACTTCCTCCGGCGTGCCGTCGCTCTCGCACAGCAGGATCGCCGCGGCGTCGAGGTCGTAGCCGGCGTGCACGAAATCCTCGACCGCGGCCGTCATCGGCTTGTCCATCATCTCGAGTCCGGCCGGGATGATGCCGGCGGCGATGATCGCGGCGACCGCGTCGCCGGCGTTGCGGAGGTCGTCGAAGCTCGCCATGATGCAGCGCGCAAGTTGTGGCTTCGGCACGAGCTTGACGGTGACTTCGGTCGTCACCGCGAGCATGCCCTCGCTGCCGACGATGAGCGGCAGCAGGTCAAGCCCCGCGGCGTCGAGCGCCTCGCTGCCGAACACGACCTCCTCGCCCTCGACGGTATAGCCCTTCACGCGCAGCACGTTGTGCAGCGTCAGCCCGTACTTCAGGCAGTGCACGCCGCCCGAGTTCTCGGCCACGTTGCCGCCGATCGTGCAGGCGATCTGGCTGCTCGGGTCCGGTGCGTAGTACAGGCCGAACGGGGCAGCCGCCTCGCTGATCGCGAGGTTGCGCACGCCGCATTGGACGGTCGCGGTGCGCGCGAGCGTGTCGATGCGAACGATGCGATTGAACTTTGCGAGGCTCAGCGTGACGCCGAGTCGATGCGGCATCGCGCCGCCCGACAACCCGGTGCCGGCGCCGCGCGCGACGACCGGCACGGCGAGTGCATGGCACGCGCGCAGCACGGCCGCAACCTGCTCTTCAGTCTCAGGTAGCGCGACCGCGAGCGGATGCGTGCGGTAGGCGGTCAGCCCGTCGCACTCGTAGGGTGTCACGTCTTCGGACTGCCACAGCAGCGCGCGCGCCGGCAGCAGCGGACTCAGCGCGGCGACCACCTCGGTCTGGCGTACCGCGCGAGCGGCGCGCTCGTCGGCCTTCGATGCCAGCGCTTCAGGTATCGGCGCGTTCATGCCGTCGATCCTCGCCGGAATTCACAGGGAGCATGGGCGCACTGTAGCGTCTGCCCGTGCTCACGCATCGGCCACGGAATCAGCCACGAAAACGGTGAGCACGCCGGTGTAGCCGTACAGATGCCGGCGCGCGATCTCGCCGGCGGCGAAGAAGCCGGCAAGCGGCACGTCGCCGAGCGCGTGACGCAGGATCGCGAGCTCGGCCGAGGGTGCGCCGAAGTGCGGCCCGCCGCGCCCGCTGCAACTGACGTAGATCGCGCCGGCAATGCGCCGCGCCGGGTGCGGCTGATGCTCGGCATCGCTGCCCTGCAGCGCGAGCGCGGTGGCGAGCGGCAGCATCTCGGGCTCGAGCTCCTCCCGGATCTCGGCGCAAATGCGCACCAGGTCGCGCCGCGCGGCCTCGGTGTCGCGCTGGCAGAAGGCGAGCCGCATGCCGGGCTCGACGCTGTCGCCGACGGCGACGCCGCGGCGTGCGGGATCGATGCCGATCAGATGACGCACACGTGTATCGGCACCGAACTGGCCCGGACGCGCAAGCGCTACGTCGGTTGCATCGCTCAAGCCCGCAAGCGTCTGACGCAGGCGGTCGATCGCATCGTGGGGCGCCGTGCGGTCAAGCTTCAGGTCACCGAGCAACACGTCGAGCGCTGGCTCGCCATCGAGTTCGAGCACGAGATTGCGTTCGCAACGCGTGATGCGCCGTACCGGGCCGACCGGCTGGCAGCCCTGCGTCACGCGCGAAACAAGCGCCACATCGGCGTCGAAGGCGACGCCCGAGACACCCCCTTCGAACACGCCGTCAGCGATGTGCAGCGCCAGCCCACGTGATGACGCGAGGCCGCCGAACAGATAGCCGGTCGCGGTGAGGTCGGCGAGTTCATGCAACAGCAGCGGCAAGTCAGGGGTCGAAGGATCTGCATGCACCTGCGCCGTGTGCCCCGCAAACCCGCCCAGCGGTTGCGCCCCCGAGAAGACGCGAAAGCGCTCGCGCGGCAGATTCCCGAGCATCAGCACGAGGGCCGGTTCGTCGAAGTACTCGACGCCGTTGGCCGCGACGCCAACGCCCACCGCGCCGACCCAGCTCACCGTCGGCCAGCGCCGGCGCAATTCGCCGAACAGCGCTTCGGCGTCTTTCGCGTAGAGGTCGGTCAGATAGACCCAGCCCAGCGTGAAGTTTGCAGCGCTGTCGCCTTCGCGCCTGTCGGTGCCACCCGTCAGCGCAGCGGCCTGCGCGTCGATTTGAGCGGCGGCGAGCGCGAGCGCGACGCGCCAGTCCGGATGCGTCGCATGGGCGTGCAGAAAGAGCCTCATGGCGACGCCCGGTGGCGCGTCAGGCGCTCGACCATTTGCGTCGACTCAGCCCGTCTTGCGCGCTGCGCGTGGTGCGGGCCGCCGCTTTTTCGCGGGCGCTCGCCGCGCGCCCTTCTTGATGGCGGGTTCGGTTGCTCCGGCCGACATCGCGGCACCGGATACGCCGGGCGCGCGCGCGACCGCGGTGGCGCCGTCCTTGAGCGCTGCGCTCGCGAGTTCGCTGAACTGCTTCGTCAGCGCGCCCCACCATTGCAGCGGATCGACCGCGCCCGGGACAGGCGGCGTAGCGGGCTCGGGTGCGGATGCTGCCTCACTTTTGGGTGCGGCCTGCGCCTCGTCCGCGGGCGCCGGCGCGGCTTGCACCTTCGGCGCCTTGGCAAATTCCGGCTCACTGTCTGGCGTGCCCGGCGGCATCTTCAACATCATCGAATCGCGCAGCGTGTCCATCTGCACGTTCATCGTCTTCAGGGTCGACAGCGTCATGCGCTGCACCTCGAGTGCCTGGATCGTCGCGCCCAGCATGCGCGAGTTCTGCTCCAGCCAGTACTGCACCGTGCGCAGTTCGTTGATGCGCTTTTCGAGCTCCTCCGGATTGATCGTCGGCGCGACCCACTGCCCGATGCCCGGCATTGCCGCACCGGCGTTCTTCACCAGGCTTTCGAGGAAGTCGAAGCCGGGGACGAGTTTCGCGAAGTCGGCGGTGGCTGCCATGATGTCTCCTCAGCGCAGGGCGCGCCGGTCCATTGTGCCGCGCCCAAGGCTAGCGCGCGAACTCGACACGCTCCACCTTGAAGCCGCGCTTCGCCAGCAAGGCCGGCAAACCCTGCTCGCCAAATAGATGCAGTGCGCCGACCGCCGCGAACACGCTCGTTCCGCCGGCGTGCAATGCGGCGATGCGATCGGCGAGCGCGGGATTGCGATCGTCGAGCAGATGCCGCTGCTCGGCGCGGTCGGCCTCGGTGTCGGCGCACTCGCACCATGCTTCATAGCTTTCGAGTTCGCTGGCGCGGCCTTCGTCCCAGGCTTTCGCCACGCGCAGCAGCATCGGCCGGACCTTGCCTTGCTCCAGGTCGGCAAGCCCGCTGGCGAGCCGCTCGTCGGCGGTTCGCGGGTCGCCGCGCAGCAGCGCGATCTGCAACTCGGGTGTCTCGAGTGAGATCACCGGCTTGCCGAGCGTGCGCCCGAGGATGGCGAGCACGCCATCGATCGCGAACGCCGGATCGAGCCCGTCGCGGCGCCCGGCGAACGTCATCAGCGTAGCGAGCTGCATCGCGGGGGCGATCTGCGCCATCGCTTCGAGCGGCAGGCACTCAGCGGCGAGTCTTGCCCGCAGACGCGCGGCGAGCGCGTCGGGCAACTTCTCGGACGGCAGCGCACGAATGCCCTCGGCCAAGCTGTGCAAGACGTCGGCGTCCTGCAGGTCGAGTTCGAGCGCGATGCTGTCGCTCGCGGCGATCGCCGCGCGCACGACCGGACCGGGGAACATCCACTGCGGCCGCGCCACGTGAATCGTGCCGTAGAGGTAGGAGACGCGCCCGCCGCGCTCGATGCGCCAGAGAAAGCCGCGATCGCGCGCCTCGTGCCCGGCAGCCTCGATCTGATCGGCGCTCGGCGCCTGCGCTTGCGGCGGGCAGTCCGCAGGCGCTGCGGCGTGCGCCGCCGACGACGCGAACAGCAAGGCCAAGACGACGCCGACAAACCTTGCGATGACGTCGAACAAGAGCTGTCCGCTTCCCAGCGAACGTTCGCGTTCGAGCGCGCCGGCTCGACACGGTGATTCGCGTGCCGCCTTCACGGTCGCGCCGGCCTCGGCGTGAGCCGCAGCACGCCGTCGCTCTGCGAAAAGTGCAGTTGACTGAGCACGTCCATGCCGAGCAGCGGCGCCGCCAGCTCCGGCAGAACCGCGACGCGCAGGCGTTGCGCCTGCACGCCGCCGTCGAGCACGATGTCGGCACGCGCGAGTGTGCCGTGCACCGTGCCGCCCGCGGTAGAGGACGTGACGCGGCCTTCGGCGCGCAGCCCGGCACGCTCGGCGAGCGCAAGCGGCAGCGCGGTCGAGCTCGCGCCGGTGTCGACGAGGAAGTCGACCGCGACGTCGTTCACGCGGCCCGGCCAGTGGTAATGGCCGTCAGGCCCGCGACGGATCTCGATCACGCCATCGGCCGCGATCGCGAAGCGCGTGCGCTGCTCACGCGCCTGCCAGAACTGAAGCCCAAGGAACAGCGCGACGCCTAGCAGGCCCCAGACGGTGACGATCTTCAGCGTGTGGGGGAAGTCACTCATCGGGCGCCGCGCCGCCCCGCGCCGGTAGTCGGGTGGGTCACGGTGTCGCGCCCAACCACTGCGCGAGGACGCGGTAGAGCCTTCCAGCCTGCAAGGGCTTGGCGACGTGATGGAGATGCCGGCGTCGAGGAAACGTTGGCGATCCACATCGAACGCCTCGGCCGCCAGCGCGATGATCGGCGTGACGCATTCGGCGATGGAAGGCGGTCGCTCACGCGTTGGGCGCGACGCGCTGTTCGATCGCACCGAAGACGCTCATCCCATCCGTACCTTTCATCTCCACGCGGATCGTGTCGCCGAACTGCATGAAGGCGGTCTTCGGCGCGCCGGATTCGATCGTCTCGATCGCACGTTTCTCGGCGATGCACGAATAGCCCCGGCTCCAGTCCTTGTTGCTGACCGTGCCGCTGCCGACGATGCTGCCGGCGCGCACGTTGCGCGTCTTCGCGACGTGCGCGATCAACTGGCCGAAGTGAAAGGTCATCTCGTCGCCTGCATCGCACAGGCCGACACGGTTGTCGTTCCAGGTCGATTCGAGATTGAGGTGCACGCGCCCGCCGCGCCACGCGCCGCCCAGTTCGTCCGGCGTCACCGCGACCGGACCGAACGCGGTCGCCGGCTTGCCCTGCACGAAACCGAAGCCTTTTGCGAGTTCGGCTGGGATGAGGTTGCGCAGACTCCAGTCGTTGACGAGCATCAGCAGACGCACGCCTTCGAGCGCGGCGTCGGCGCTCGCGCCCATCGGCACGTCGCCGGTGACGACGGCGACCTCCGATTCGAAGTCGATGCCCCAGTCGGCGCTCGCGAAAGGCGCGTCGTCGCGCGGTCCGAGGAAATCGTCGCTACCGCCCTGGTACATCAGCGGGTCTTCGTAGAACGAGGCCGGCACCTCGGCGCCGCGCGCCTTGCGCACAAGCTCCACGTGATTGATGAAGGCCGAGCCGTCGGCCCACTGGAAAGCGCGTGGCAGCGGCGCCATGCACATCGCCGGATCGAAGGCGAAGGCGTGACGGGCGCGGCCCTGGTTCAACGTGTGCGAGAGGTCCTCGAGCTGGGGCGAGACGAAGCTCCAGTCGTCCAGCAGTTGTTGCATGCGGGTCGCGATGCCGGTCGCATAATGGGCCGATGCGAGGTCGCGCGAGACGACGACGAGTTGCCCGTCGCGCGAACCATCCTTGTAGCTTGCGATTTTCATGGTCGGGGTCCAGGGGGTGAGCGCGATGACCGAGCATGGCACCGGGTCGATCGCCGAAGGGCGCTATTGTCGTCGGCGCTGTGCATGCAGTGCCGATCGAAGCAACCGCGCCGAGTCGAGACTGGCATGCAGAACACGCGACTGAGCGCGACGCGTCTCACGCTGCTCGCACTCGGCGTGCTCGCCTTGCACGCGTGGATGCTGCGCGGCGCCGCTCAACGGGCACCTTCGATCAAAGCTGACGCCTCGGTCGCGCGAGCCTTCGATCGAGCGATGCTCGTGCGCGCGCCGGATCGAGGACTGCTGCCCGGCGAAGCCCTCGCCGGGCAGGCGACGACACCGTCGACTGCGGGCCCTTCGACAAGTCAGGCAGGTGCCCGCGAGGCGCGGCGCAAGCCGCCGATCACGCGAGACGCTAACGCCGACTCCTCACGACTCGGTGAGGGTTGCCTCCGTCGAACGCGCGATGCCCGCCGAGTCCATCGGCGAGGCATCCGATCCGCCCATCTATCCGACGCGCCCACCGCCGGGATTCGCGCTGCTCTATTCGATCCAGCGCGGCACCGCCACCGGCGAGGTCGAATGGCGTTGGCAACCGGGCGACGGGAGCTACGAGTCGAGCCTGAAGGGCCGCATCGGGGACACCGGCCCGCTCGCCTGGCACAGCGTGGGCCGCTTCGACGCTGCCGGCCTCGCGCCGCTGCGCTACACCGACCGCCGCCCCGGGCGCGGCACGCTGGCTGCGAACTTCCAGCGCGACGCCGGCAAGATCACTTTCTCCGGTCCGCAGATCGCACACCCGCTCGCGCCCGGCGCACAGGACAGCCTGAGCTGGCTGCTGCAGCTTGCCGCGATCGCGGCCGCCGATCCGTCGCGCGTGGAGACGGGCGGCGGCGTGACGATGCGCGTCGTCGGCGTTCACGGTGAAGCCGATGACTGGACCTTCGAGCCGCGCGGACTGGAAAGCCTCGATGTGGTCGGCGACGCAACGCCGACGCTGCACCTGCAACGATTGCCGCAGCGCGCCTACGACACCCGCGCCGACGTGTGGCTCGATCCTGCGCGCCACTATCTGCCGGTGCGCGTCCGCTGGTCCAACGGTGGCGGCTCGATGCAATTGCAGTGGCGGGGTGACGCGCCTGCGCCATGACCTCTTCCGGGCCACCTGCGGTGCCCGCCGCCCAACGCCAGGGCCTTGAACTGTGGGCCACCACCCTCACCTGCAACGACGGGAGGATCCAGGATGAACATGCTTTACAACTCGGACAACTTCACCGTCATGCAGTTCGACGTACCCGTCGATCAAGGTGGCACCCTGCCCGGCACACCATCGCGCGGCGGCTACGAGATCGTCGACAAGTTCGCGCGCAAGGAAATCTACATCGAAGGCGCGCTCGCCGAAGGGTTCAAGCTCGGGGTGCAGGCGCTGATCGAGAACACGCCGACCGAAGAAGCGCTCGACGAATTCATCGGCCGCTACGTGCCGCTGATGCAGCAGCCTCTCGTGCTGCACTGAGCCGGGCGGCCCATGGGTCGCCGCGCGGCCCGAGCCGACTGAAGGTCGAAGCCGGCTACGCGAGTGCGAGCGGCCCGGGCGCGATCTTCAGCGTCACCCGGCCCTCGCTCCACGCACGCTCGAAATCGGCCTCGATCTGGCGCAGCGCGGGCTCGGCCGGCGCGTCTGCGGCGACGATGCCGACCGACTTGTTGCGGCCCTGGCTCTTCGCTGTATAGAGCGCCATATCGGTCAAATTGATCGCCTGCTCCCAGCCGAGCGGCAGCACGTGCGGTGGCAACGGGAAGCGCGCGTAGCCGATCGACACCGTGATCGCGACCGGCCGGCCGTCGACGATCACCGGCCGCTCACCAATCACTTTCAGCACGCGCTCGGCGAGCTGCTCGGCTTGGGTCGCGGGGACCTTCAGCGCAAGAACGAGGAATTCCTCGCCGCCCCAGCGCACGACCAGGTCGTCGCCCCGCACCGCCTCGTTCAAGCGCCGCGCGACCTCGCACAGCACGACATCGCCGGCAGCGTGACCGTGGCCGTCGTTGACGTGCTTGAAATGATCGATGTCGACCAGCAGCAGCGCGCCTTCGAAGCCCGCCTCGCCGCCGCTTCTGGCCTGCTCGGCGTGCATCACCGAGAGGAACTGGCGGCGGTTCGCAAGATTCGTGAGCGGGTCGCGTTCGCTTTGCACGCGCAGTTGCGCCTCGCTCGCGACGAGCTGACGGTTCGTCGCCCGCACGCGGCGGTATAGCAGCAGAACGGTCGCCGCGGAGAGCGCGAGAACGACGCCGGCGACGGCCCAGATGCGCAGCATCAGATCGCGGTTCGCAAGTTCGGCGCCCTTGAGTTCGTTGTCGCGCCCGAGCAGATCGATATCACGCTGCTTGCGCTCACGATCGTTGCGCTGGCGCAGTTCCTTCAACGCCGCTTCGCGCGCGAGATCCATCGTCTGCGCATTGAGTTCGCGCTCGCGGTGGTAGAGCTCGAGCGCGCCGCGATAGTCGCCCGCCGCCGCGAGCGCGGCGTCGAATTCGCGCAGCGCTTCGGCCTGTTTCCCCGTGAGTCCGGCCTCGCGTGTGAGCTGTTCGACACGCGCCAGATCACGCTTGCCCTCGGCAATGCGGCCGAGGCCGATCTTGGCGAGACCGGCGTTGTTGGTCAGCACGAGCTCTTGGCGCATATCCTTGTACTGACGCACCACGGGCAGCGCCTGTTCGGCCGCACGCAGCGCGTCGGCCGGGCGTCGCTGCTTCGCGTACACATCGCTCAGGAAGCCGAGCAGCACGGCCTCCAGTCGTGGGGAGTTGGCTTCGCGCGCGAGCGGCAGCGCTTCGTCGGCGAGGCGTCGCACGGCATCGGAATCCTGGTGCCAGTGCGCGATCATCGCCTCGGCCATCCTGACGCGCGCCTGCAGCGCCGGGTCGCCCAAGCGCGCGGCAAGCCGCTGCGCCTGACGCAGCAGTGGCTGCGCGGCGTCGAGCTGGTCACCGCGCGCGAGCAGCCAGGCCAGATCGGCACTGGAGATGGCCAGGCGCGGGTTGTCCGCCGCCCACAACGCCAGATCGCGCGCCGACCGCGCCTGTGCGGCCGCGTTCGCCGGCACGCCCTTGTCCTGCCAGTAGCGCTGCAGGATGCGCGCCGCCTCCCAGGCAGCGCGGAAGTTGCATTCGTAGGCCGCCGGCGGGTCGGCCGCGATCGAGGCTTCGCCCGTCCCCTGCGCGCTGCCATCGGGCATCGCCGGACAGGCGGTGCGCAGTGTCGCGAGCGCCGACTGCGCGAGGGGCTCGCCCAGGTCGATCCGTCCCGCCGTGTTGGCAAGCATCGCGCGTATCACCATCGCGCCGGCGTCGGCGCGCGGCTCGTGCAGCGCGTCGAGAGCGTCAATCCATTGCTGCGCGTCCGCGGTGCGTCCACTTTGCGCGAGCACCAGGCCGCGTGCCTGCAGCAGCGCGATCCGCTGCGCGTTCGTCGCGGCGTCTCCAGGGTCCATCGCTCGCAGGCCCGCGATCGCCTCGTCGGGCCGGTCGTAGCCGTGCTTCAGCCAGCCGTCGATATGGCTCTGAAACGAGTGCGCTTCGGCCGATGCGGCTTGCGAGCCCACAGTGCCCTCGTTCGCCTGAGACGGCAACGCGCTTGCCACCAGCAGGACGGCAGCAAGCGCAAGGACGCAACGTACCCTCGAAGGCGCGCTGCGCACCGGGGCCCGCCGTTCGGCAGCGCGCAACGCGGGGAAGATTGGCCTGTCCATCGTCATGCCGCCTCGGCAAGCGCGCCGGGCGAGGCTTCCTCGGCGCAGCCGGGCCCCTGCAGCAAGGTCAGCGCCACGTCGCCTACGCGCCACGCAGCCTCTAGCGTGCGGGCCACCACGTCGAACTGCTGCTCGTCGTTGGCATTGATCATGCGCACGCCGTAGGCGCGATTGCGGCCGTGCGCCTTTGCCAGGTACAGCGCCGTGTCCACCAGGTTGATCGCGCGTTCCCACGAGACAGCGAGCAGCGTCGGCTCGATCGGGAAGGTCGCATAGCCGATCGATGCGGTGATCGGCATCACCCGCCCCTGGTGCGTGACCGCCGTCGCGCCGACCGCATCGAGCATGCGCTGCGCAAGCGCCTCGACCGCCTCCGGGCTCAGCGCGCGCACGACGACGAGGAACTCCTCGCCGCCCCAGCGCACGATCAGATCGGGCTCGCGCAGCACGGCCCGCAGGCGGCGCGCGATCTCGATGAGTACCGCATCGCCGCTCGCGTGACCCCAGCAGTCGTTGACGCGCTTGAAGTGATCGATGTCGGCCAGGAAGACGGTGCCGCTGAATTTGCCGTCAGCGGCCAGCTGGCGCATCGCGGTCTGGAAGTGGCGCCGGTTCGCCAGGCCCGTCAGCGGGTCGATCTCGGCGTGCGCCTTGAGCTGCGCGTTGCTGTCGGCGAGGCGCCGGTTGGTATCTCGCACCCGGCGCATCAGCAGCGCGGCGATCGCAAGGGACAGCAGGCCGCAGGCGGCGACCAGCCCCCACAGGCGCTGCTGCAATTCGCGCGCGCGCAACTGCTCGCCGCTGATCGCGCTCTGGCGCTGCAGCAACTCGAGTTCGCGCGTGCGGCGGTCGTTGTCGAACTGCTCCTGCATCTCGAGAATCGATCGTTGCTGGCTGCGTTGCAGCACCTGATCGGCCAGGGTGCGGTGCTGATTGAGGGCCTCGACGGCAACGCGCAACTCGCCCGCGCGTTCGAGCGCCTGTCCCATTTCAAGGTAGGTCTGCGCCATGCCGGTGAGAGAGCCACGCCGTTCGTCGATGTCTATCGACGCGCGCAGGTTGCGCCGGCCGGCGTCGATATCGCGCAGCGCAATCTGCGCCAGACCAATGTTGGCGAGCGCCACCGTTTCGCCGTTCAGGTTCTTCAGCTCGCGCGTCAACGGCAGCGCCTGCTGCGCATAGCGCAGCGCGGTCGCCGGCTCGCCATTCTTCAGATAGAAGTCGGCGAGATTGGCGAGGTAGAGCGCCTCCTCGATCTTCGCCCCGGCCGAGCGCGCATGTTCGATCGCCGCCTGCATCCAGCGCTTCTCGCCCTGGATGTCGCCCACCGCTTCGAGCACGATCGCCATCGAGGTGCTGACGTGCGCGAGCGTCATTGCGTCACCGTCGGCCTTGGCAAGCGCAAGCGCCTCTTCGTTCAGGCTGAGCGCGCGTTTGAGCTGTTTGGCCTGGTAGTAGTTGTAGGCCAGCTCGGCACGGATCTCGGCCTGCCGCCACGCCTCCCTGCGCGCGTCGGCGAGCTTGAGCGCCTCATGGCCGATGCGGATCGCGTCCTCGAGCTTGCTTGCGCTGTTGCGGATGTGCGCCTGCGCGACGAGAAAGCGCAGCCTCGTGAGTTCGGTCACATTCGCCGGCAGCTTCCCCATCGCCTCATCGATCAGCGTATCGGCGCGGGCCCCGTTGCCCGACAGCTCGGCGAGCCGCGCCCGTACCAGCAGCGCTGCGGCGCCCGCCAGGGGATTGCCGTCGCGGCGCGAGCGCTCGTCGAGCGCGCGCGCAACCGCTTCGGCCTCGTCCTCGGCAGGAATGCTCGCGAGCAACCAACCTTGCAAGGTCAGCGCGTCGAGCTGGGTCGCCGCGTCGCCCTGGTTCGTCGAGATGAAATTCGCGAGCCGTCCCGCGACCAGGCGTGGCTGGGCTCGGCCGGCGCGCTCGAAGTCGAGCAACTGCGCTGCCGTTTCGTCCGGCGTGGCACCCGCGGGCGCAGCGACCACCGCCAGGCCCAGACCAAGGGCCAGCAACCAAGCGCGCCACCGCCCTGGCGCGGCCGGGGTGCGGGCGTGGGGCAGGAGCGAGGTCAAAGCCATCGAACCGATATCGGCGAGCGCGCGGCGGGACTTGAGACCCTATTTGCCCAGTGCTGACCCTTGCTGCGCGACAGGGGCCGTACCCGTGACGCGAAACACGCCGCCGACGCTCCTATCATCCCGCGGTCAAGATGCCAGCAGGAACTGCCCCATGAACACCGCCCATTTCCCCGACCGGGCGCGCCGCCCGATAACGATCTTCTGGGAGGATTTCCATGTCGGCCAGGTGCGCGAGTTCGGTGCGGCAACGGTCAAGCGCGAGGACATCATCGACTTCGCGAGCCGATTCGATCCGCAGCCCTTCCACCTCGACGACGCGGCCGCTCGCGACACGCCCTACGGCGGCCTGATCGCGAGCGGATGGCACACCGCCGCGATGGCGATGCGCATGATGTGCGACGAATACCTGCTCGACAGCGCCAGCCTCGGCTCCCCAGGGCTCGACAGTCTGCGCTGGCTGGCGCCGGTTCGCCCCGGTGACACGCTGGGTGTGCGGCTGACCGTGCTCGCCGCGCGCGTCATGCAAAGTCGGCCTGAGGCGGGCCTGGTGGAGTCACGCTGGGAAGTGATGAACCAGGACGGCACGGTCGTGCTCGACATGCGCGGCTGGGGCATGTTCAGGCGCCGACCGACGGCGGACTGAGGGCCACGCCTGTCGCCAGGCCTCAGATCGCGGCGGCGCTCCTGCCCGCGTAGCCGCGCGGGACGGCGCCGAGCAGGCGCTTCGTATAGGCCTCGCGCGGATGCTCGAGGATGTCCGCGACGCTCGCCTGTTCGACGACATCGCCGTTCTGCATCACGAGCACTTCGTCGGCCATGAATCGCACGACGGCGAGGTCGTGGCTGATGAAGACGTAGGCCAGGCCGAGTTCGTCCTGCAAGTCCTTCAGCAGATTGAGCACCTGCGCCTGGACCGACACGTCGAGCGCGCTGACCGCCTCGTCGAGCACGAGCACCTCGGGCTCCAGCGTCAGGCAACGCGCAATCGCGATGCGCTGGCGTTGGCCGCCGCTGAATTCATGCGGGTACTTCGCGAAGACCGCGTCAGCGTCGAGCCCGACCCGCTGCAGGATCGCGCGGGCACGCGCGTCGCGGTCGGCGGCGTCGCGCCCGATGCCGTGGATCGTCATCGGTTCGATGAGCGTCTGGCCGATCGTGAAACGCGGGTTGAGCGACGCGTACGGGTTCTGGAACACGATCTGGATGCGCCGGCGCATCGGCCGCCACTGCGCCTTGTCCAGCTTCAGCAGATCCTGGCCGTCGAACAGCACCTCGCCCCCCGCCGGTCCGCCGTTCGGCTCGTGCAACTGCAGGAGCGCCAGGCCCATCGTCGTCTTGCCCGAGCCCGATTCCCCGACCACGCCGAGGGTATGGCCGCGTCTCAATTCGAAGCTCACGCCCTCGCCGTTGCGACCGACAGCCTTGAACTCGGTGCGGCCGAACACGCCCTTGCGCAGCCAGAAGCTCTTCGTCAAGGCCTGCGCGGTGATGACGACTGGTGCGTGTGGGTCCTTCGCCTTGGCGACCGTCGCCGCGTTCGCGCCGGCGATGTGATCGGCAATCACCGGGAGCCGCGCGCCACGCTGCGCGAGCGTCGGGCGGCAGGCGAGCAGCGCCTGGGTGTACGCGTCCTGCGGGTCGGCGAAGATGCGCGCCACCGGCCCCTGCTCGCGCACCGTGCCCTCGCGCATCACGACGACCTGGTCGGCGATCTCGCCGACGACGCCGAGGTCGTGGCTGATGAAGAGCATGCTCATGCGGTGCTTGACCTTCAGGCTCGCGAGCAGTTCAAGGATCTGGCGCTGGATCGTGACGTCGAGCGCGGTCGTCGGCTCGTCGGCGATCAACAGCTTCGGTTCGCAGGCGAGCGCCATCGCAATCATCACGCGCTGCTGCTGGCCGCCCGAGAGCTGGTGCGGATAGGCCGACAAACGCCGCTTCGGCTCGGGCATGCCGACCTCTTCGAGCAGCGCTGCGGCGCGCGCAAGCGCCTGACGCGGCGAGAGGCCCAGGTGGCGCTGCAGCGGCTCGCAGATCTGGCGCCCGACCGTGAAGACGGGATTGAGCGAACTCATCGGGTCCTGGAATACGCAGGCGATGTCCTTGCCGCGCAGTGCCTGCAATTCGGCGCGCGACGCGGCGAGCAGATCGCGGCCGAGGAACTCGATGCGACCACGGCGTTCGGCGTTGTCGGGCAAGAGCGCGAGGATCGCCATCGCCGTCACGCTCTTGCCCGAACCCGATTCGCCGACCAGCGCGACGGTGGTGTTCTCGGCGATCTCGAAGCTCACGCCAACGCTCTGACCCATGACATCGCGGCCGACCGCCGGCACGCGCTGCACCACGCCATGGTGTTTGCCAAGGCGGAAGTCGACGCGCAGGTCGTGAATGCCGAGCAAGGTCATTCCAACCCCCGCAGCTTGGGGTCGAGTGCGTCGCGCAGCGCGTCGGTGAAGAGCGAGAACGCCGTGACGAAGAGCGCCATGAAAACAGTCGCCACCGCGAGCTGCCACCAGTGGCCGAGGATCAATTCGCCCTGCGCCTCGGCCAGCATCGTGCCCCAGGACACCTGATCGACGCCGACTCCGAGGCCGAGGTAGGACAGGATCACCTCGGCCTTGATGAAGCTGACGACGGCGATCGACAACTGCACGAGCGATACGTGGCTGACGTTGGGCAGGATATGGCGGAACATGCGCGACAGCGTGCCGGCGCCGATCGCCTCGGCAGCGCGCACATACTCGCGCGCCGAGTGCTTGATGAATTCTGCGCGCACCAGACGGTAGATGCCGGTCCAACCTGTGAGTCCGAGAATCAGCACGACGCTTTGCACGCCGCGTCCCGCGACCGCCGCAAAGGCGAAGATCAGCAGGATGCTCGGGATCGAGGTGAAGACGTTGTAGACCCACTCGAGTACATCGCCGACCTTGCCACCGAAGAAGCCGGCGAACGCGCCAAGCAGGGTGCCGATCAGTGTCGCGAGCAGCGCGGCAAGCACACCGACGAAGATCGAGATCTGCGAGCCCTTCACCGCTTTGGCGAACACGTCGCGACCGAGACGGTCGGCGCCGAAGGGCAGTGTTTCGAGCTTTACCGCCTCGGTGGTGCGGTACTTGGCGACGCCGGCGGCCCATTCTTCGTAGCGCGGCGCGAGCGGATCGATCGCCGACAAGTCGACGTCCGGCCCGCTCGGTTGCGAGATGTCGGTGTGCACCGACTTCGCCTTCGGGCCCATGAACGTCGGCGGCGCGTCGGGCAATGCCGTCTCCTGCTGCCAATCGGCGGCAACGAGGCCGAGCGACGACAGCAGGATCAACAACAGGAACGCTGCGACGATCGCGAGCGACGACATGCCGACGCGATCACTGCGCAAGCGCCGCCACGCGGCGTGCCAGACGCCGTCGCTGGGGCCGGGCCGCGTCGCGGGAAGCGCTACCGGGAGGACGGCGCTCATTTGGCTGCCTCGAACCAGGCAGTACCCGGCGGGCCTTCGCCACGCGAACCGACCGCACGCTTGCCGGGACTGCGTCCGATTTCGTTGCGTGAGTCCATGGCCTTCACTTCAGCACCACCCGTGGATCGACAAGCGTGTAGAGCACATCGGTCGTCAGGTTGACGGCCATCGTGATCACAGCAAGGTAGATCGTCACCGCCTGGATCACCGGATAGTCGCTGCGATTGACGGCGAGCAGCACCTCGCGGCCGAGGCCGGGGATCGAGAAGAAGACCTCGATCAGGAACGAGCCGACGAAGATGCCCGGCAGGGCGACCGCCAGGTTCGTGAGGATCGGGATCAGGGCGTTGCGCAACACGTGACGCAGCAGCACGACCGGCTCGGTCATGCCCTTGGCCCGCGCGGTGCGCACATAGTCCTGCCCGATCTCGTCGAGGAAGAAGCTGCGGTACAGGCGCGTCTGCGGCGCCATGCCGACGAGCACCGCGAGCATCACCGGCAGCGGCGCATAGACGGTCAGGTTGGTCCACAGGCTGTTGCTCCAGCCCTGGACCGGAAACCACCCGAGCTGAAAGGCGAACACGTACTGACCGACGATGACGTAGACGAGAAACGAGATCGACAGCGCTAGGGTCGAGATGATCATGATCGCGCGGTCGGTCAGCGAGCCGCGCACGTAGGCAACGGCCAACGAGCCGGGGATCGCGAGCAGCACGTCGAGCAGCAGGATCGGCGTCATCACCGTCAGCGTCGCGGGGAGGCGCGTGGCGAACAGCGTCGCGACCGATTCATTGGTCGCCCAGCTGCGACCCCAGTCGAAGGTCGCGACCTGCTTGAGGAAGATGCCGAGCTGCACCCACAGCGGCTCGTTCAGGCCGAGTTGCTCGCGGATCGCGTTGACTTGCTCGGGCGTCGCGTTCAGGCCGCCGAGGATCTCGGCCGGGTCGCCGCCGAAGGTCTTGAACAGGAAGAACACGAGCAGCACGACGCCGAAAAGCGTCGGCACCATCTGCCACAGGCGTCGGATCAGGTAGGCCGCCAAGCGTCTTCTCTCCCGTGTCGAAGCATCGAGCGGCCAGTCTAGGACCACTGCACCCGACGGCTGCCCCGCATTTGCCCTCGCCTCCGGACACTCGGGCACGCTCGCATGGCGGCGCGGCCGCTGACGGCCTAGACTTCCGCAGGGCTCATGCACAAGGGGAACGCGATGACGCGACGGCGCCGTTTGATCCAGGCTGCGATCGGCCTGGCCGGCGGTGCGCTGGCGGGCGTGCCGATGGTGTCGCGCGCGGCGCCGGCACGTGTGCTGCGCACCTCGTTTCGCATCGCCGAAACCGGTTTCGATCCGGCGCAGATCTCGGATCTGTATTCGCGAACCGTCGCGGCGGCGATTTTCGACTCACCGCTCGAGTTCGAATTCCTCGCCCGTCCGTACCGGCTGCGAGCAACAACGCTCGTCGCGATGCCTGAGGTCTCGGCCGACTACCGGACCTTCACCTTCCGGGTCAAGCCGGACATCTACTTCACCGACGATCCTGCGTTCAAGGGGAAGCGGCGCGAACTCGTCGCCGAGGACTACGTCTACGCCCTCAAGCGCCACTACGACCCGCGCTGGAAGAGCAACAACGTCTACCGCCTCGAGGCCGCAAGATTGTTGGGCCTGAGCGAGCTGCGGCGGGAGGCGATCGCGGGCAAGAAGGCGTTCGACTACGCGCGCGAGGTTGAAGGCGCGCGCACGCTCGACCGCTACACCTACCGCATCCGTCTGGCCGAACCGTCGCCGCGCTTCCTGCTACAGATGGCCGATGTCTCGTGGGCCGCGGTCGCGCGCGAGGTGGTCGATTTCTACGACGACGCGATCATGGAGCATCCCGTCGGCACCGGCCCGTTTCGCCTCGGCGAGTGGCGCCGCGCGTCGCGCATCGTGCTCGAGCGCAACCCTGGCTACCGGCACGAAGTCTACGACGAGGAGGCCCCCGAAGGCGACAGGCTCGCGCGCACCGCCACCGACGCGCTCACCGGCCGTACGCTGCCGATGCTCGACCGCATCGAGATCGCGATCATCGAAGAGAACCAGCCGCGGTGGCTGGCGTTCCTGAACGGCGAGCTCGACTTGCTCGACGAAGTGCCGGCCGACTATGCCGACCTCGCGATGCCAAACAACGAACTCGCGCCGAACCTGAAGAAGCGCGGCATCCACATGCTGCGCTACCCGCGCGCCGACGTGTCGCTGTCCTACTTCAACATGGAAGACCCGGTCGTCGGCGGCTACACGCCTGAGAAGGTGGCACTGCGCCGCGCGATCGGCCTCGCGATCGACGTCGACAAGGAGATCCGCCTCGTACGGCGCAACCAGGCGGTGCCGGGACAGTCGCACATTGCGCCCGGCGTCTGGGGCTACGACCCTGAATTCAAGAGCGAGATGAGCACCTTCGACCGCGCGCGCGCGAAAGCGCTGCTCGACCTCTACGGCTACGTCGACAAGAACGGCGACGGCTGGCGCGACCAGCCCGACGGCTCACCGCTCGTATTGCGCTACGCAACGCAGCCAGACCAGGCCTCACGTGCGCTCGTAGAGCAGTGGAAGAAGAACATGGATGCGATCAACATCCGCATCGATTTCCAGCCCGCCAAATGGCCCGAGAACCTGAAGGCCTCGACCGCCGGCAAGCTGATGATGTGGGGCGTCGGCTGGACCGCCGGCACGCCCGACGCGGAGGACTTCATGGTGCTCGCCTACGGGCCCAACAAGGGTCAGTCGAACAAGGCGCGGTTCGATCTGCCGGCCTACAACGCGGCCTATGAAGCGCAGCGCGTGCTGCCCGACGGGCCTGAACGACAAGCGAAGATCACCGAGGCGAAGAAGCTCGTCGTCGCCTACATGCCGTTCAAGATCCACGTCCACCGCATCTACACCGACCTCGCGCAGCCATGGGTGATCGGCTACCACCGCAACACGTTCACCGGGCAAGGGCGGAGCTGGCGCTTGATGGACGTCGATCCGACGCTGCAGGCATCAGCCTAGGCGCCGGTCAGACGCCTTCCAACGCGCAGCAAAACGGCCGGGCTACGCCGGCCGTTGCACGACAAGGGCGGAACGCGTTCAGGCGCGGTGACGCACCCGCCACCCGACAAGCGCAAGGCCGACAAACATCAACGCGTAGGTCTCGGGCTCAGGCACGACAGCCGCGAGCATCGCTTCGGCAATCAGCGCATGGCCGCCCGATGTCGGGTGGATGCCGTCCCAGAACGCATAGGTCGATGGGTCGCAGACGAATTTCGCGCCGCAGGCATCGACAACGTTTGTGAAACCGTAAGCTGCAGGGTTGGACGCCCAGGCCGTCCCGAGGCCATAGATGTCGAACAGCGTCACGCCCGCCTCACCGTTCATGCGGGCGGCGAGCGCCGCCGACATCGACGAGCTCACGAGGCTGCCGAGGAAGCTCGCCATCGGCCCCTGCGCCAGCACAGCCGGCACGATACCGATGTTCGGCGCGTCCCAGACGACGATGTGCTGGGCACCCGCCGCCTGCAGCGAATCGACGATCGCGCCAGTGTCGGCCGCGTACGTCGCCGCGGCGGCCGCGATGATGGCTGCGGCGTTGCCCGGGTCCATTGCGGCGGCTTGAAGCGCATCACGCGCATCGTTGCCGCCACCGGCCACCACATAAAGGCCGGTTGCCGAGGCCACGTTGCCGGTGGAATTCAGGTAGCTGGCCGCCTGCGTCATCAGGCTCGGCGGGAAGCCGTAGTAAGAGCCGTCAATGCTGGTGCGCGCTCCGCCGTAGGCCCAGTTGCCGCCGCCAGCCAGCGACGGCGCGGCGTACGCGCCGAGGCCGATCGCCGAAGCGAAGGTGTAGGCCCAGACGTTGCCGTTCGTGTACTGCTGCGACGCATAGGGTTGCGACGGGATGTAGCTGTTGCCAGTGATGACCTGCGTCGGATCGGCGCCGATCACCAGGGCGTTGTTACCCGAGTCGGACAGGCTGTCACCGAAGATGTAGAGACCGTCGAAGCTGTAGGCGGAGGCGGCGCTCGTCAGGCCCGCCAGCGCGGCGGTGACGAACAGTTTGCGTAGCGTGGTCATGCATTGCTCCAGAGTTGCCGGCGCTCGCCGATCGGGCGATCGGCTTTCCGTGAGGCGCCGGATGGTCGAAGCTAGCAGACGCCTGCACGCTGTCAATCGCCGTTCGACGCGCCTTCAGTGAAAACCCACCCCTCGAACAGGGGACGAAGGCCCGACAGACGGCACAATCGCCCGATCGCCAATCCGAATACCGCCCATGAACGTGCCCACCCTGCAAACCCAAGCGACGTCCAAGGTTCACCTGATCGGCGGGGAAAAGGGCGGCGTCGGCAAGTCGATGCTGTCGCGCCTGCTCGCGCAGTATTTCATCGACAACGAACTGCCCTTCATCGGCTTCGATACCGACCGCTCGCACGGCGCGCTGATGCGTTTCTACGCCGACTACGCCTCGCCCGCGCTCGTCGACCGCTACGAAGCACTCGATCAGATCGTCGAGAGTGCGCTCGAGGAGCCCGGCCGCCGCGTGCTCGTCGACCTCGCTGCGCAAACGCACGAGCCGCTCGTGAAGTGGATGGACGAATCGGGCGTGCTCGACATGGCCGATCTCTCCGGTATCGCATTGCACTACTGGCACGTGATGGATTCGGGGCGCGACTCGGTCGATCTTCTGGTGCGCTTGCTCGATCGATTCGGCCAGCGGGTGCACTACGTGATCGTGAAGAACCAGCTGCGCGGCGACGATTTCGGCCAGCTCGAACGCTCGGGCCAGCTCGAACGCGCAACCGGTCTCGGCGCGAGCGTCATCACGATCAAGCACCTGCACGACACGGTGGTGCAGAAGATCGACGCCCGCAACGCGAGCTTCTGGTCCGCGCGACACGGCGGGGCGGTCGACGGTCCCGGGCTCGGCCTGATGGAGCGCCAGCGCCTGAAACTCTGGCTGAATCACGCCTACGGGGAGATCGCGCGAATCGGCGCTTGACGTCCCGGCCTGCGGCCAGGTCTGCCGACAGCGATCAGGCGTTGGAGACGACGCCGTCGCGCACCGCGAGCGCCTGCGCGGCCACGAGTTCGCCGAGCAACGCGTCGCACCACGCTTCGCAGCTGCCGTCTGGCGCACCGAGGCGCTGCCACGTACTCTGCATCAGCGGCGCGGCAGCAGACCACTCGTGCAGCGCCGCAATCGATTGTTGCTGCTCCTCGAGCAGGTGGTACTTCAGCAGCACCTTCGCCGCGTGGCGGTGGTGCCGCGCCGGGTCGGCGCGAAACGCCGCCAAGCGAGAGCGTGCCCGCACCAGCGCCTGACCCACATCGCTGAACGCCGAGCCGTGTCCGGGCAGGACCCATTGCACCGGCAGGCGCTCGATCAGGTCGAGCACCGCGGCGACATCGTCGAACGCAGACGCGCCCTCGAGCTCGGGAAAGACGACGCCGAAGCCGTTTTCCCACAGCGCGTCCGCCGAGATCAGCACGCCGTGACGGTCGTCGAACAACACCACCGAATGGGGGTCGTGGCCCGGCGCGGCAAGCACGTCCCAGACGCGTTCGCCAACGGCCAGGCGCTCACCGGGCACGATGCGTGCGTCGGGCGTGAAGCGCTCGCAGCGCTGGCGCGTCGGGCGGTACGAGAGCGCGTCCTCGTCCCACGCGCGCGCGGCGTCCCACAAGCCGGGGGGAATGTGAACCGGCACGCCGAACTCGCGCTGGAGCAGCGCGTTGCCGCCGCAATGGTCGGAGTGCAGATGCGTGTTGACGATGCGCGCAAGGCGCTCGTCGCCCAGTGCACGGCGCACCAGCGCGAGCGTCTGCTGCGCGTGCAGGCAATGCCCGGTATCGACGAGCGTCGCGCCCTCGCCCGACAGCGCCGTGCAGCAGCACGTTGTTGGACGACAACCAGCCACGCTCGATGAAGGTCACCCCCTGCAAGGCCGCAGGCGCAGGGACGGTTGCTGCGTTGCTCGCCGTCATCGCTCAGAGCGGCAACTCGGCGTAGTACCGCCCGCCGTGGAAGATCAACGGCACGGCGCCGGCGCGATGCTCGCAATGTTCGACTTCGCCGACAAAGATGACGTGGTCGCCCTCCTCGTAGCGGCTGCGGTTGAAGCATTCGAACACCGCCACCGCGCCCTCGATCACCGGCGCGCCGCACAGGCCGTCGCGCAGCGCCACGCCCTCGAAGCGGTCGGCGCTGCGCGCGGCGAAGCGATCGGCGAGCGCACGCTGATCGGCAGCGAGGATGTTGATCGCGTAATGCGAGCCGGTGGAAAACGCGGCCAGCGCGCCGGCCCGGCGCGAAAGGCTCCACAGCACGAGCGGCGGTGCGAGCGAGACCGAATTGAACGAATTTGCGGTCAGCCCGACGCGCCGCCCGTTCGCGTCGCGCGCGGTGACGATCGTGACGCCGGTGGCGAACATGCCCAGCGCAGCGCGAAAGTCGGGCGACGAGAAGGTCGGCTTGCGGGCCTTGTGGGTCGCGGGCACGGCGGGCATGTCAACGATTGTGCGGGATCGGCATTTCCCGCGTCCGGAGCGTCGCAACCTCGTCCCTAGAATCGCCCGATGACCGACGCCCGCGCCGCGCTGCCCGCCTACAAGCGAAAGATGTTCTGGGTCGCGCTGCTGTACTTCAGCGAGGGGCTGCCTCTCGGTGTGTTCTACGACATCTTCCCGGTCTACTTCCGCCAGCAGGGCGTGAACCTGGCCGACATCGGCCTCTTGAGCCTGCTCGGCCTGGCGTGGACAGTCAAGTTCCTGTGGGCCCCGCTCATCGACTGGGCGCGCCGCCATCGCCGATGGATCGCCGCAGCGAACCTCGGCATGGGCGGCGTGATGGCGTACTTCGCGCTGCATGCGGGCGGCGGCCCGGCCACCCCCGGCGCCTGGCTGTGGGTCGCGATCGGCGCCTTCACCTTCCTCTCGGCAACGAACGACATTGCGACCGACGGCTACACGATCGAACTGCTCGACAAACGCGAATACGGTCTCGCCAACGGCATCCGGATCGGCTTTTATCGCGTCGGCATGCTGTTCGCGGGCGTCGTGCTGATGCTCTCGGGTTGGTACGGCTGGGCTTGGGCCTATGCACTCGGCGCGGGCGTGTTCGCGGTCAACGCGACGCTCGTGCTGATGGCGCCGCGTGAGCCAGCGCGCATCGGATCGACGGGCACGGTGAAGCGCGAGCTCGTCCTGCTGCGTGACCAGCCGCTGTGGGTCGCCGCGCTCGGCCTCGTCGTCGGCGGGCTGCTGTGGCCGGTGCTCGGGCCGCTCGCGCGCGCTCTCGACTGGCCCGCCGTCGTTGCGGCCAGCGGCGCGTGGTGGTTCAAGGGCGCACTGCCGGTCGGCCTGATGCTTGCCGGCGCGCTCTTGATGGTGCGGGCCGCGCGCGGCCCGCGTGCTGCGCTGATGCGCGAGGGGCCGGTGTTCGGCGCCTGGGTCGAACTGCTCGCGCGGCCGGGGATGGTGGCGATCCTTCTCTTCATCCTGCTCTTCAAGCTCGGCGACGCGGCGATGGGCTTCATGGTCAAGCCGTTCTGGGTCGATTCCGGCTTCACGAACCAGCAGATCGGCCTCGTCAGCGTGAACCTCGGCCTCGCCCTGTCGATCGCCGGCGGCCTGCTCGGCGGCTGGTATGTGGACAAGGTCGGCATCTTTCGGGGCCTGTGGGTGCTCGGGCTGTGGCAGGCGCTGTCGAATCTCGGCTATGCGGCGGCGGCGCACGCCGTACCGCTCGCAGCGCAGGGCAGCGAGATCGCACTCTCGCATCAGTTCGCGGTCTATGCCGCAAGCGGCCTCGAGAGCCTCACCGGCGGCCTCGGCACCGGCGCGTTCCTCGCCTTCCTGATGGCGATCACGAGCCGCGAACGGGCGACGACGGAGTACGCGATCCTGTCCAGCATCTTCGCCTTCAGCCGGGCCGTCGCCGGCTGGGCGGGCGGCATCGGCGCGCAGGAGATGGGCTACGCGGCGTACTTCTTCCTCACCTTCTGGCTCAGCTTTCCGGCTTATCTGTTGCTGCCGCAGGTGCGGCGCATGTTGGCGGCGTCGGATTCAAGGTGACAGGTAACAGCCTGAACTTGCCGGCCGCGCGGTGCTCCATCGCGCCTATGTCGATTCCGGCTCCCGCTGCCTCGCGTCACCAGTGCGCAACCGCCAACCCAGGCAGTCAATACGGTTGCTGCTCGGCGTGCTGCTGGCGAGCGTGCTGGCGCTGCCGGTGCACGCGCGCGAAGGCGTCGATGTCGGAAAGAAGTCGTGGGTCGCCGGGCTGGTTCCCGCGGATCAGATCGAGCAGGCTGCGCTGCAGCAATACCGCCAGATGCAGCAGAAGGCGGCCGAACAAAAGGCGCTCGCGCCGCGCGACAACGCGCAACTCGTCCGACTGCGCGCAATCGCCGGACGCATCATTCCGTACAGCTACGAGTGGAACGACCGCGCCCGCCAATGGAAGTGGGAGGTCAACCTGTTCGCCAGCAAGCAGGTCAATGCGTTTTGCATGCCCGGCGGCAAGATCGCTTTCTTCTACGGCCTGCTCGACCAGTTGCAGCTGAGCGACGACGAAGTCGCGATGGTGATGGGCCACGAGATCGCGCACGCGCTGCGCGAGCATGCGCGCGAACGGCTCGGCAAGACGGCCGCGACGCGCGGCGCGATCGAGATCGGCGCCGCGCTGCTCGGCCTCGGCTCGGGCGGGCGCTACCTCGCCGACATGGGCGGACAACTCGTGACGCTCAAGTTCGGCCGCGACGACGAGAGCGAGGCCGACCTTGTCGGCATGGAACTCGCCGCGCGCGCCGGCTACGACCCGCGCGCCGGCATCACGCTCTGGCAGAAGATGGCCACTGCGGCCAAGGGTGCGCCGCCGGAGTGGCTGTCGACGCACCCGAGCGGCGGCTCGCGCATCAAGGATATCGAGGCGAATCTGCCGGTCGTGATGCCGATCTACGAACGCGCAGAGAAGCCGAAGGTCGTCTACGGGCCTCCCCCCAAGCGCAAGGCCTGAGCGGCGCCGCCGCGCGCTTGGCGCTCCTGCCAGCCGCGAACGATGCGCCGCAGCGCATCGAGGCCATCGGTCAGCGCGGCCGGCCCCGGTTGCAGGATCAGCGGCGACTTCACTTCGTGAAGTTCGCCGTCGCGCACGGCCGGCACGTCGCTCCATCCCGGTCGTGCCGCGACCTGCTCGGCGCGAAATTTCTTGCCGCACCATGATCCGATGACGAGGTCGGGCGCACGCTCGATGATCGAGGCATCGTCGGCAACGATGCGGTCGCGGCCGAGGGATTGCATCGCGCGCTCCGGGAAGATGTCGTCGCCGCCCGCAACGGAAATGAGTTCGCTGACCCAGCGGATCGCGCTGATGCGGGGCACGTCCCACTCCTCGAAATAGACGCGAGGGCGACGCGGCGCCTGCTCGCTCTCGGCGCGAACGGCGTCGATGTGACGCTGCATGCGTTCGACAAGCGCAACGGCTTCGCCGCTGGCACCGACCAGCGCGCCCAGGCGCAGCACATAGCCGAGGATGCCGTCGATGCTGCGGTGGTTCGCAATCCAGACCTCGACGCCGGCCTTGACCAACGCCTGGGCAATGTCGGCCTGCATATCCGAAAAGCCGATCGCCAGATCGGGCTGGAGCGCAAGGATGCGGTCGACCTTGGCGGACGTGAAAGCGGAGACACGCGGCTTCTCCTGGCGCGCCCGCGCCGGCCGCACCGTGAAGCCGGAAATGCCGACGATGAGGTCCTCGCGCCCCAGGTCGTACAGCACCTCGGTAGGTTCCTCGGTCAGGCAGACGATGCGCTGCGGGCCCAGCCGCTTTTCGAACGCTCGATCGCTGATGGCTGGCATCGTTTCAGTATGCATGAGGGATTCGCACGTGCCGCAGCACGGCGCAATCCGCCACCGCATTGCCACCAAGGATCAGCTCGCCCAAGAGCTTGAGAGCTCAGAAGCCGTTCGCGTCGAAGCGGATGCCGATCCACGCCTGCAGGCCGAGGCCCTGATAGTCGCGAATCGGCTCGACATCCTTGTCCAGCGCGTTCAGAAGCTTTGCCTCCAGGCGCCACTGCGGCGCAAACCGCCAGTAAGCGAGCAGGTCGAGCACGCCGTAGCCACCGAGCGTGACTCCGCCATCGGGTCGCGAGCCGACACCGAGGACCGACGCACCCACCGTCCAGGCGCCGTACGTGTAGTTGACGGCCAGCGACTCCTGGTGCGCCGCGCGGCGGGGCAGTCGCTCACCGGTATCCCGGTCCGTCGCGTCGAGCAAATCCACCGTCGCGTTGATGTCGAACCCGCCCCATTGCTGCCCGAAAGTGAGCGTGGCCCCCTGCAGGCGCGCACTCGAGATGTTGCCTGCGCAGCCGAAATAACCGGGCGGGCAGCGGGTTCCGTTCGGGTCCGGGTCGTAGCCGATCAGGTCGCTCACGTCGTTACGGTAGACGGTCGCCGAGACGCTGGTACCCCCCGCCTGCCACACCGCGCCGACTTCGATGCTGCGCCCCTCCTCGGGCTTGATCGTGGACACGCCGTATTCCGGATAGTAGAGATCGTTGAACGTCGGCGCCCGAAACGTCGTACCCGCGAGTGCGCGCAACTTGAACTGCGGCGTCACCTGATAGGTCGTTCCAACGCTGCCCGTCGTGTTGTTGCCGTAGACGGAGTTGTCGTCGAATCGAACGCTGCCCTGGAGGCCGACCGAGCCGAAGCGACCTGCATACCCGAGCACGAAACCATTGTTGTTGCGCGAGGGCTCGTCGGCGAAGACATCACCGGAAACCTTTTCGCGCAGGTACTCGTACGCGAGCAAGATCTGCTGATCCGGATTGAACTGCAGCGCGTTCTGCCACAGCACTTGCTCGCGCTGCGTCTTGAATGCGCTCAAGATCGAGCCGCCGCTGTTCGCATCGTCGATGTTTTGCGAGCCCTGCAGGGTCGTCGTCCACAACGAGGAGATGACGCCGCGGTAGTCGATCGAGACAATCGACGAACGCAGGTGATTGTGAAAATCGGGGGAGGGGTCGGGCAGGTAGTCGGGCGGGTTGTATTCCGCGCTGTCGTAGCGTGCGTCGACCCTCGAGGCGACGACGTTGATGCCGATGCGGTGCCCGCTGGCCGGCGAATATCCGAGCTTCAGGTTGCCGAAGTTTCGACCGAACCCGTCGTCGTCCGGATTGAAGTTGCCGAAGCGGTCGTTCGGACGGATCGCCGACACGCCGTCGCTCGCCTCGCGACCGATCATCGCCGCATAGTCGAACGCGCCTTGCGAACCACTCACGCCGACATCACCCAGGTACGAGCGGTAACTGCCCCCCGCGGCATGGCCTGTGACGCGCGTCCCGCCTTCGCCGCGCCGCGTGAAGATCTGGATCACGCCACCCACAGCGTTCGCGCCATAAAGGCTCGAGGCCGGCCCGCGCAGGACTTCGATGTGGTCGATCTGATCGAGAGTGAGGGCATCGAACGAGGCCTGCCCGAGCGACGCCGACCCGACAACCACACCGTCGATCAGCACGACGCTGCCATTCGTGCTCGCGCCGCGGATGAAGTAGCCGGAGCTTTGCCCCGGTCCGCCGCTGCGGGCGAGCTGGATGCCGGCCTCGATGCGCAAGAGATCCTCGACGGAATCGGCGGTCGAGTCGCGAATGGTCTCGGACGTGATGGCGACAACGTCGGCCGCGCTTTGGCTCAGCGGTTGCGGTTCGCGCGTGCCGGTGACGACAACGCGATCGAGTTGCGACTGTGCCACGACGAGACCCGGGGAGAACAAGGCCATGCCGAGGCTGCGCGCAAGACGGCCTGCGCGCAAGGAAGTGCGAAAGGGAAACATGATGAGGACGACCTCGACCAAGGCACGAGCGCCGCTTCCCCGCGGCCACGTGCGACATGAGAACGGCGCAATGGCCGTCCCCGCTTGTTGGCCGGTATACGGGCTGGCAGACGACTCGATGGCCTTCCCGGAAGTCGCCTTCCAGTGGCATCTGCATCGAGATTGGCGCGACTTGTGGTCGACGCCGTCCACTCACCGTTGCGGGGGCAGCGCAGGCTAGGCGTCTGCTCGCGCATCGGCCACTCTGCTTCCCGTTTATCCCGGACAGCAGAAGGCTGTCGCGAGCACCAACGCGGCGATTCTAGAGCTGCGCGCTGCCCGATCTGGGATTCACGCGGGCGCCTGAACGCCCGCGGCCCGGGCCGCGTGCAGGTGGCGGCAGTTCGCCTGGATCAGGCCGGCGTGCGCAGTTCGCGACGCAGGATCTTGCCGACGTTGGATTTCGGCAGCTCGGTGCGGAACTCGACGACCTTGGGCCGCTTGTAGCCGGTCAGGTTCTTTTCGCAGAACGCGCGCACCTGTGCTTCGGTAAGTTCGGGCTTGCTGCGCACAATGACAAGCCGGACGGCTTCGCCGGCCTTCGCGTCCGGCACGCCGACGGCCGCGCATTCGAGCACACCCTCCAGCTGCGAGACGACGTCCTCCACCTCGTTCGGATAGACGTTGAAGCCGCTCACCAGGATCATGTCCTTCTTTCGGTCCACGATCTTGAAGTAGCCCCGCTCGTCGACCGTGCCGATGTCGCCGCTGCGAAAGAAGCCGTCTTCCGTCATCACCTTGGCCGTTTCGTCCGGGCGCTGCCAATAGCCGGCCATGACCTGCGGACCGCGAATGGCGATCTCACCGGGCGTGCCGAGCGGCACTTCGTTGCCGTCGTCGTCGAGCAGGGTGAGCTCGGTGTTGGGCATCGGCAGGCCGATGTTGCCACTGTAGGCAGTGCTGTCGACCGGGTTGCAGGTGACAGACGGCGAAGTCTCCGACAGGCCGTAGCCCTCGATGATCGGGCAGCCCGTCTTCTCGAGCCAGAGTTTCGCCGTGCCGCTTTGCACCGCCATGCCACCGCCGACCGAGATCACGAGGCCGCTCCAATCGACGCTGCCAAACCCGGGGTGGTGCGCCATCGCGTTGAAGAGCGTGTTGACTGCTGGGAAGCTGTGGAACTTCAGTCCGGCGAGTTCCTTGAACACGGCCGGCAGATCGCGCGGGTTGGCGATCAGGATGTTGCAGCCGCCCATGCGCATGCTGAGCATCATGTTCGTGTTGAAGCCGAAGATGTGATAGATCGGCAGCGCGCAGATCGTCACGATCTGTTCCCCGGCCGGAATCTTCTTCAGCGCGGGCTGGTACCAGGCCTCGGCCTGCAGGATGTTGGCGACGAGGTTGCGGTGCAGCAGCACCGCGCCCTTGCTCACCCCGGTCGTGCCGCCGGTGTACTGCAGCACGGCAATGTCGTCCGGCCCGACCGACACCGCGCGCACCGGTTTGCCGCGGCCTTGATTGACTGCGTCGTTGAAGCGCACCGCGCCGGGCAGGTCGAACGCCGGCACCATTTTCTTCACGTTGCGCACGACGTAGTTGACGATCAGCGACTTCGGAAACCCGAGCATGTCGCCGAGCGCGGTCAGGATCACGGTCTTCGTTGGGACGTTGGCAGCGACGGCCTGGAAGGTGCTGGCGAAGTTCTCCACCATCACGATCGCCTTGGCGCCCGAGTCCTTCAACTGGTGCTCAAGCTCGCGCGGTGTGTACAGCGGGTTCACGTTCACCACCACGAGGCCGGCCCGCAACACGGCCGCGACCGCGACCGGGTACTGCGGCACGTTGGGCATCATGATCGCGACGCGATCCCCTTTCTCGAGCCCGAGACCCTGCAGATAGGCGGCAAAGGCACGCGATTGCTGGTCCACCTGCGCGAAGCCGATCGCTTTGCCCATGAAGCGGTAGGCGGTCGCTGCGCCGTGCTTCTTGAAGCTCTCTTCGAGCAGTTCCACGAGCGAGCGGTACTGCGCGACGTCGATTTCGGCAGGTACGCCCGCAGGGTAGTGCTTGAGCCAAGTCTTTTCCATCATCCCCTCCACTTCAGTCGATTCTGACGCATACCTGACGCCACATGCATCGGGTGTTTCGATAGCGGCGCGCGCCAGCTCAAGTCGCCCGTGTCGAGGTCGAAAACAAGGGAATTCCCGCACCGCGATCGCGCACCGCCCGCCTTGACCGTCGCCACGCTTCATCAGATTTCGCCCGAGACCCTGCAAGTCGGCGTCGCGTTGCCGTTTGCGCTGCGCGACGCCCACGGTGCGCTGATCGTGGCGCGCGGCGTCGTCATCCGCACCGACGCGCAGCTGCAGTCATTGGCCGAACGTGAGCTCTTTCTCGACGAGCAGGACAGCGAGACTTTCGCCCGCGCCGTCAACGGCAAGGTCGATTCGCTGATGCGTCAGGGCGCCCTGCTCGGAAAGATCGCCCAGGCACGACCCGACGGCGCAGCGGTGGCCGGCCCGGCGCGCCGCGTCGACGACCCGCTCGCCGCCTGGAGCAGCCTGCAGATGCGCGCCAGCGTGCTGCTGCACGAGTCGCCGCAAGACGCGTTCGCGCCGCGCCTGGCCGCATTGCAGGCCGACCTGCTCGATCTTCTCGAACGCGACACCGACCTCGCGCTGTTGATCCTGATCCAGGGCACCACGGGTGAATCACGCAACTACAGCGTCGGTCACGCGCTGCTCGTCGCCGTTGTCAGCGAACTCGCGGCCCGCCACCTTGTCGCCTGGCCCGCCGCCTGGCGCGAGCCGCTGCGCTGCGCGGCGCTGACGATGAACATCGCGATGACGACGCTGCAAGACGCACTCGCCTTGCAGGAAACGCCACCGACCTTGCAGCAGCGGGCTTTGATCGACGGCCATAGCGCGCTCGGCGCGGCGCGCCTGCGCGCCTATGGCATCGCCGACGCGCTGTGGCTCGAGGCCGTCGCGCAGCACCATGCGACGCGTCCCGGCAAGCTCTCCGACCTCGCGGAGGCGCAACAGCTCGCGCGCCTCATTCAACGCGCCGACATCTTCGCCGCGCGCCTGAGCCGGCGGCGCACGCGCAACGCGCTGTCGGGCATGGCGGCCGCGAAGGCGACCTATCTGGACGAAAACCAGCAGGCGGACGAGGCGGGCACCGCGATCATCAAGGCGACCGGCATCTACCCGCCCGGCAGCTACGTGCGACTGGCCAGCGACGAGATCGCAGTCGTGCTGCGCCGCGGGCGGCTCGCCAATGAGCCAGTGGTCGCGAGCGTGATCAGTGCGGCCGGCATGCCGCTGGGCGAACCGGCGCGACGCGACACGCGCGTCGCCCGCCACGCGGTGGCCGCAGGCGTCGCGCCGCAGGACGTGCGACTGCGCCTGAATCTCGAGAAGCTGCTGAGCCTGGCCTGATCGGTCGCGGCTCGGGAAAGCAAGCGGGCAGCGCCCGGTCAGGCGTCGATCAGCTCGGTCAGCAGGCCCTGCGCATGACGGCAGCGCGGCGCGAAGGTGCCGACGCGCTGCGCGATTTGCGCGATGTGCTCGGGCGTCGTGCCGCAGCAGCCGCCGGCAATGTTGAGAAACCCCGCGCGCGCGAAGTCTTCCATCAGCCGGGCGGTGATCTCGGGCGTCTCGTCGAAACCGGTCTCGCTCATCGGGTTGGGCAGGCCGGCGTTCGGGTAGCAACTGATGAAGGTGTCGTCGGCAACCTTCGCGAGCTCTTCGAGGTACGGCCGCATCAACGCCGCGCCGAGTGCGCAGTTGAGGCCCACCGCGAGGGGCCGCGCGTGGCGCACCGAGTGCCAGAACGCGCCCACCGTCTGCCCTGACAGGATGCGCCCGGAGGCGTCGGTCACGGTGCCGGAGATGATCACCGGCAGGCGTTCGCCGCTCGCCTCCATCAACTCGTCGAGGGCGAAGATCGCCGCCTTCGCATTGAGCGTGTCGAAGATCGTCTCGACCAGGAACAGATCACAGCCGCCTTCGAGCAACCCCTCGGCCTGCTCGCGGTAGGCGTCACGCAACTCGTCGAACGTGACGTTGCGCGCGGCCGGGTCGTTCACGTCCGGGCTGATGCTCGCGGTGCGCGGCGTGGGGCCGAGCGCGCCGGCGACGAAGCGCGGCTTGTCGGGCGTGCCCACCGCGTCGCAGGCCTGGCGCGCGAGCCGCGCCGCGGCGACGTTCATCTCGCGCGCGACGGCGGCGAGGCCGTAGTCATCCTGCGCGACCGAGGTCGCGCCAAAGGTGTTGGTCTCGACGATGTCGGCGCCGGCGCGCAGGTAGGCCTCGTGAATCGCAAGGATCACGTCCGGCCGCGTGATCTGCAGCAACTCGTTGTTGCCTTTCAGATCCTTCGGATGGTCGGCAAAGCGCGCAGCGCGATAGTCGGCTTCGGACAGCTTTGCGCGCTGGATCATCGTTCCCATCGCGCCATCGAGAATCACGATGCGCTCGCGCAGGATGGCCGCCAGCGCGGCGCCGCGGGTATAGGCTCGCTCGTTCATCGACGCATTGTAGGAAGCCCCTGCGCCCTGCCGGCCGGCGGGGGTTTGGCGGGCGCCGTCAGATCAGTTCGACGGCGCGTGTCTCGCCGAACAGCGAGGCTCGGAAATCGAGCGCCCGCGGGCCTTCCTGCTTCATCGCCCACTGCGCCAGTGCGCGCGCCGACATCGGCTTCGCGAAGAGATAGCCTTGCAACTCGTGACAGCCGAGTTCGCGCAGCAACTGCTGCTGCGTCTCGGTTTCGACGCCCTCGGCCACCACCTTCAGGCCGAGCGCGTGGGCGAGCTTGACGACGGCGTCGACGATCGCATGCGCGTCGCTGCTCGTCCCGAGATCGAGCACCAGGCCACGGTCGATCTTGAGTTCCTCGGCTGGCAGCTTGCGCAGCCGGCCGAGGTTCGAATAGCCGGTGCCGAAATCGTCGATCGAAAGATGCACGCCGAGCGCCGCAAGTTCGTCGATCACGCCGTGCGCGTCGTGACTGTCGTCGGTCGCGAGTGTCTCGGTGATCTCGCAAGTCAGCACCTGCGCTTCGAGCCGGTTGCGCTGCAAGGCGGCGCCGATGCGCGTCGCGAGGTCGGGCTGGTGCAACTGGTGCACCGACAGATTGATCGCGACCCGCATGCGCAGGCCCTGGTTGCGCCAGGCGCGGATCTGACGGCAGGCGTCGTCGACCAGCCAGTTGCCGATGGAATGGATCAGCCCGTAGCGCTCCGCCAGTGGAATGAAGACCTCGGGGCTGACGGTGCCGCGCTGCGCGTGATGCCAACGCATCAGTGCCTCGACGCCGGTGATCTCGCCGCTCGGCGCGTGGATCTTCGGTTGATAGAAGAGTTCGAGTTCGCCGCGCTCGATCGCCAGCCGCAGGTCGCGCAGCATGTCCAGCTCGTCGCGCTTGCCGCTTTGCATGCCCGCCTCGAAAAAGCAATGCGTCGCGCCGCCCTGGTGCTTGGCCGCGCTCAGCGCGGCGGCAGCGTGCGGGATCAGGCGTGACAGGGCGCCATGCTCGGGGTACATCGCGATGCCGATCGACGCCGATATCGAAAGATCGCGTTGCTCGACCTGGCAGGGCCGGGCGAGCTCCGCGAGCAGCGTCGCGGCGCGGCGCGCGGCGGTTTCCATGTCGGGGTTGTCGTCGATCAGCAGCAGGAACTCATCCCCGCCGGCGCGCGCGAGCACCTCGCGCCCTCCGCACAGCGCCCCCAAGCGCTGCCCCACGATGCGCAGCAGCGCATCACCGACGTGCTGGCCGTAGTGCTCGTTGACCCCCTTGAGGCCATCGAGATTGATGAACAGCAGCGCGAGGCGCTGATCGGCGCGGTCGGCGCGATGCGCGCAACGCTTGAGTCGGTCCTCGAACATCAAGCGGTTGGGCAGCCGGGTCAGCGGATCCGTGTAGGTGGCACGCTGCAGTTCGTCACGGGCGCGCGCTAGCAGGCCGCTGAAGCGGTCTTCCAGCGTCGCACCGAGCAGCAATAACCCAAGCACGACCGGGCCGCCGAGCAAGGCGAGGATCGTGAGCGCTTCGCCGCCGATGGCGCCGACGACGTCGGGGTCGACCCGGACGCCGGCAGGCAGGATCGTCGCGCCGATCACCATGGCGTCGAGCGCCGCCAGCGTCAGGCCCAGCAGCAGCGCCGGCGGTGTGGTGCGATGCAGGCGAGCGCCAGGGCGCCGGGCGGCCAGCAGCCAGAACGCAGCGGCGATGCCGGCGCTGCCGATGGCAAACGCCGCCCCCAACGGGAGGAGATGCCAACCGACGCGCGGCTCGAAGGCGAGCGCGTGCATCCCGAGCACGGACGCGCCGCACAGCGCAGCGGCAAGCACGCCGGCAGCACCGAGGACTCTCGAAGTCGAAGCCTGCACTGTCAGGGCAAGCGCGACGTGTGCGCCGAAAGCGGCCAATGCGAACGCGGCGATCAGCGTCAGCCCGTCATGCGCCGGCGATCCCGGAAGGGTCTGCCCCGACATCAGGATGAAGTGGGCCGACATGGCACCGGTAGCAAGTGCCAGGCCGGCGCTGATCGCGCGTCTGAGACGGGCGCCACGTTCCGCCCGCGCGACGCCGTTCCACAACGCGAGCGTCGCGAACGCGGCGAGCACGGCGACCGCTGCCGCCGCGGCAAGCAGGTCGATCCGCGAGGTCCAGTCCAGGGTCTGCGGCATCAATCGGCACGCGGGAAGTTCGGCATCGGCACTCTATCGGCGCGCACGATGCTGACTTGAGGTGTGGGGTGCGGCCTCCCGGCGCGGTCCGCGGCGTCAGGCCGCATTCGTTTACTCTTACCGCCTTCCCGTCAATTCATGTGAGGCGCACTCATGCAATACCGTCGTCTGGGCCGAAGCGGCCTGAAAGTCAGCGAGCTTTCGCTCGGTTCCTGGGTCACCTATCACAACCAGGTCGACGTCAAGGCCGCGACAGAGATGCTCGCCGCGGCGATGGACGGGGGCATCAACTTCTTCGACAACGCCGAAATCTACGCCGGCGGCAAGAGCGAAATCGTGATGGGCGAGGCGCTTCGGGCGCTGAAGTGGCCGCGCCTGAACTACGTCGTCTCGACCAAATTCTTCTGGGGGCTCGATCGCGAGGGGAGCGCGGTCAACCGCAAGGACACGCTGAATCGCAAGTACTTGACGCAGGCGATCGACGGCTCGTTGAAGCGTATGGGGCTCGACTTCATCGACCTCGTCTACTGCCATCGACCCGACCCGGCAACGCCGATCGAGGAGACAGTGTGGGCGATGAGCGACATGATCACGCGCGGCAAGGCGCTCTACTGGGGTACGAGCGAATGGAGCGCCGCCGATATCCGCGCAGCGTGGGACATCGCCGAGCGTCACCACCTGCACAAGCCGGTGATGGAGCAGCCGCAGTACCACCTGTTCCATCGCAAGCGCGTCGAGCACGAATACGCGCGGCTCTATGAAGACATCGGCCTCGGCCTCACGACCTGGAGCCCGCTCGCGAGCGGGCTGCTGACGGGCAAGTACCGCAACGGCGTGCCCGACGGCAGCCGCGGCGCGCTCGAGAACATGAGCTTTCTGGTCGAGGGTCTGACCGACGCCGAGAAGAACGCGGCCGTCGCCAAGCTCGAGCCGATCGCCAGGGATCTCGGCGGCAATGTCGCGCAGCTGGCGATCGCATGGGTGAATCGCAACCCGCGCGTCAGCACCGTGATCCTGGGCGCATCCAAGCTCGCGCAGCTGCAGGACAACCTCGGCGCGCTCGCGCTTACGCCGAAGCTCACACCCGAGGTCCTGGAGCGGATCGACGCGCTGACGCTCAGCCTGGCGGGTTGATCTGGCGCTCGCCCCCGCGTCATCGGACGGAATCTCGCCGCCGGTCGAGGCCGGCCTTGCGGCGCAACCTCGTCGCTTCAGCCCAGCACCGCCAAGTCCTGCGGCGTGCCGATGTTGTGCCACTCGCCGGCGAGCACCTCGCCGGACACCCGGCCGGCGTCGGCGGCGCGAAACAGCAGCGGGCCGAGCGCGGCGCGCGTCCCCGGCGCCACGCCGTCCACCAGCGCGGCGCGGCACAGCGCGATATTGGCGTAGGTCCACGGTCGCGCAGCGGCGGCGTGCCTGACGCGGCCGGCGGCGTCGAGCGCGAAATCGCCCGCCGCGTGATACGGCGGATTGGGCACAAGCCAGAGGTGCGCGAGATCGTCACTCGCCGCGAAGGGGGCTGTATCGGCGCCGAAGTCGAACGCGGGCGCGTAGATGTCGGCCGAAACAAGCCAGAAGGGGTCTGCATCGCCGTCGACGAGCAGCGGCAGTGCCTTGGCGATGCCGCCGGCCGTCTCGAGCGCGCCGCCATGGTCGCGTCCCTCCATCGAGTAGCGAAGCGTTACGCCGAAACGCGCGCCATCGCCGAGCGCGGAGACGATTCTGTCCTCGAGCCAGGCGGTATTGACGACGACCTCACGCACGCCGGCGCGCGCGAGCGCGAGCAGATGCCACTCGATCAGCGGCCTGCCGCGCACGACGAGCAAGGGCTTGGGCGTGTTGTCGCTCAGTGGCCGCATGCGCTCGCCGCGGCCGGCGGCCAGGATCAGCGCGCGTGGTGGCATCTGCTGTGTCCCGCCTGCACGTCAAGCCGCGCCGCGCACGCGCGCGAGCAGCGCACTCGTCGAGTAACCCTCGACGAATGCAATCGCGCGTGCCTGCCCGCCCCAGCTTCGCACGAGGCGCGTTTCCGCGAGCGTCTCGATCTCGTAGTCGCCGCCCTTGACATACCAATCGGGCCGCACGAGTCGCATCAGCTCGACCGGCGTCGGCTCGTCGAAAAGGGTGACGAGGCTCACGCTCTCCAGCGCGGCAAGCACGCAGGCGCGATCGGCTTCGCCGTTGAGCGGCCGATCCGGCCCCTTGCCCAGGCCGCGCGCCGAGGCGTCGCTGTTCAGGCCGACGACGAGGCTCGCGCCGAGCGCGCGGGCCTCGGCCAGATAGCTCACGTGACCGCGGTGCAGGATGTCGAACACGCCGTTCGTGAACACCACCGGACGCGCGAGGTCGCGCAGGCGCGCCGCGAGTTCGGCGCGCGAGCACAGCTTGTCGAGGAAGGCGGCCATGCATGATTGTCGCCTGCGTGGCAGCCGGGACCGGCACCTGCGGCATAGACTGGCGCCCCGTCTACACACTCCCGCGAAGGAGGCACCCGACCATGATCACCCTGTGCGGCATCACGCTCTCGAACTACTACAACAAGGTCAAGCTCGCACTGCTCGAAAAGGGCGTGCCATTCACCGAGGAGGTCTGCAAGACCGGCAGCCGCGACGAAGCGGTGCTCTCCTGCACGCCGCTAGGGAAGGTGCCCTTCATCCGCACCGAGCGCGGCGCACTGTGCGAGAGCGAGGCGATCATGGCCTACATCGAGGCGACCTGGCCCACGCCCGCGCTGCTGCCGGCCGATGCCTGGGAGCGCGCCAAGCTGCAGGAGCTCGTCATCTTCGTCGACCTGCACCTCGAGCTCGTCGCCCGCCAGCTCTACGGCCAGGCCTTTTTCGGCGGCGAACCACTGTCGGACGCCAACAAAGACCGCATCCGCAAGCAACTCGTGAAGAACATCGCGGGTTTCAAGCGCCTGGCCCGCTTCGCGCCGTATGTCGGCGGCGACACATTCACGCAGGCCGATTGCGCGGCCTACGTCAGCCTGCCTCTGGTCGCACTGGCGAGCAGGATCGCGTTGGGCGAAGACCTGCTTGCCGCTGGCGGCATCGACTGGAAGGCCTACACCGCCCTGATCGGCACGCGGCCGAGCGCGCAGAAAGTGGATGCCGACCGCAAGGCGGCGCAGGCGCAGTTGGCCAAAACCTAGGGCGTTGCGCGCGCAGGCGATTGCCCGCCCGGCCGCGCGCTTCCCGATTCACGCTCGCCGCGCTCACCACCCTCGCCACGGCTGCGTTCGGGCGGCGCCGGCCGCGCTTTGGGCTCGCCCTGAGCGGCGGCGGCAGGCGCTTGCGGTACCGGCTTGGGTGCGGGGCGGGTCGGGCGACCTTCGTCCGGTTTCGCCGCGGGTTCGCCGGCCTTCGGGGGCCGGTTGCCGGGTGGAGGTGTCGCCTCCCCGGGCTGCGGGCGGGAACCCGGTCGCGACCCCGGACGCCCATTCGCGTCCCCCGGCGGCGTCGAGGGCTGGGTTGTCTGCGGTGGCGCATTGCCGACGGTGCCGGGCCGCGTTGGCGCGGGTCGCGTTGCGGGTGGGGTCTGCTGCGGGCCGCCAGGTCGGGTGCGATCGGGCCCGGTCGGGCGGGTTGCGCCGGGCGGCATACCACTGGGCCTCCCCGGATCGGAAACGCCGCGGCGCGGCCCGGGGCTGTGCGTCCAGACCTGCGAGCCCCGTCCGCCGTTGTTGACGACGGTGTTGTTGTTGATGATCGTCGTGTTGTTGACGACGATGTTGCGGTTCTGCCAGTTCGGGCCGCGCCCGTGCCAGATCCCAGGCGGGGCGCCGATCGGGCGACCCCACCCGACACCCGGGCCCCAGCCCGGCCGCCAGCCCGGCGGCCAGTATCTCGGAGGCGGCGCCCAGACCCAGCGTGGCGGTGCCGCCCACCACCAGTTGCCGTAGGCGAACATCGGATCGAAGAAAGGAACGTAGACGAACTGCGGCTGTGCGGGTTCGATGACGATGACGCGTTCCTGAATCACCACCGTCTGTTGCGCGTTGCTGGCGAGATTGCCCGCCGCATGCGCCCTTGCACGCAATGACTGCACGGTGTCCATCACATCGGATTGCTGCGCGAGAAAGGCATCGCCGAGCTTTTGCGTCCAGTCGAGCTTCTCGTCCATCATCGCGAGCACCGACGGGAAGCGCACGAGCGCGATGACGCTCGGATCCCACGGTTCCGCTTCGGCGACGCTGACGAGCGCATCCGGCGCCAGGTCGTTGCTGCGATTGACCAGCCGCGCCGCCTGGACCACCTCAAGCGGGTAGGTCGATGCGATCAGCACCTGCGTCAGCAACGGATCCGGGTAGAGCGCGATCGGTGCTAGCAATTCATCCAATACCTGCTGGCTGAATGGCGGCACCAAGCCCCCCGACTGCGCCCGCGATGCACCGCTCCCGAACGCAAGCGCCACAAGAGCCAACGCCGCCAACGGCCTGGCGAACAACATCAAGAGACGGGACATCGGCAACCTCCCTGCATCGTCCGAAACGTCGGACGATGCCCGACGGCGCTCCCGACGGCCTTGGGCCAACCCTCTCGGCGCACCTTGACGGTCTACGGCCTGCGCCGGGCAGCTCACTTCAAGACAACGTGCACGGCCGTCTGCGCGTTGACGCGCACGACCGTCGAACGCGGCCTGCCGCTCAGGCCGGTTGTGCCGCGGCGCCGCGCGCCGCCGCCAGCGACTGCACCACGTCCTTGCGGTAGCGGTTGAGCTCCTGCACGCTCGCGAAGCTACGCTCCATCAGCAAGGACATGTTGTGCAGGATGCGCTCGACGACCTTGCCCTCCCACACGCTGTCGAAGCGGATCTGGCGATCGAGCCACTGTTCGAGCCACGCCGGATCGGGCAGTCGGCTTTGCACGGTATCGCGCGGATAGAGCGCCTGGCTGACGTGCAGGTTGGTCGGGTGCAGCGCCTGCGCGGTGCGCCGAGCGCTGGCCATCAACACGCCGACCTTCGCGAAAGCTGCCTTCGCCTCGTCACCGAACTTGCCGAGCGCGCGCTTCATATAGCGCAGGTAGGCGCCCCCGTGGCGCGCCTCATCGCGCGCGAGCGTCTCGTAGATCGCCTGGATTACCGGCTCAGAGTGCCATTCGGCGGCGCAACGGTACCAGTGGTTGAGCCGGATCTCGCCGCAGAAATGCAGCATCAACGTCTCCAGCGCCGGCGCCGGATCGAACTCGAAGCGCACTTCGTGCAGCTCGGCTTCGGTCGGTACGAGGTCGGGGCGGAAGCGCCGCAGGTACTCCATCAGCACGAGCGAATGCTTCTGCTCCTCGAAGAACCAGACGCTCATGAAGGCCGAGAAGTCACTGTCGTCGCGGTTGTCGCGCAGGAACATCTCGGTCGCGGGCAGCGCGGCCCACTCCGTGATCGCGTTCATCTTGATCGTCTGCGCCTGCTCATCGCTGAGCTTGCTCGCGTCGAACGAGGACCAGGGAATGTCTCGTTCCATGTTCCAACGCACGGCCTCGAGTTGCTTGAACAGTTCGGGATAGAGCATGGCGGGCCCTTGAAGTAGTCCCCATCTTAATCGGTGCTGCCCGCTCGCCGAGCGGGGTGCTACTCAGGCAGCGAGTTCAGGATGAACATCGCGGTGAGCAGCGGCGTCGGTTTGCCGAGCTTGCCGAACCAGCGGTCGTAAATCGTGCTGACCTCACCCGTGCGATAGAGCTGCGCGAGGACGCGATTGACGGCTTGCTTGAAGTCGGCGTCGTTGCGTCGCACCACGAGGCCGTAGGGTTCGAACGAGAAATTCTGCTCCGCCATGCGCACCACGATCTGGTCGCCGCTGGCGATGATCAGCCCGATCAGGATCGTCTGGTCGGCGGCGTAGGCATCGATCTTGCCGTCGTTGAGCATCTTCATGCCCTCGATGTGCGAGGTCATCGGGACGACTTCGAAGCTGACGGCGGCGCGCTGCATCGCGGTCTGCAGCGCCTTCTCGGTGGTCGTGCCCTGGACGACGCCGACCTTCTTGCCAGCGAGATCGGCGATGCCTTTGGCGGGGGTCGGACCCTTGGTCACGAAATTGCCGCCATCAACCCAGGTCATCAGGCTGAAGTCGACGATCTTCTGGCGCGAGATCGTGTTCGTGCTGGTCGCGCACTCAAGATCGATCTTGCCCGCATTGAGCATCTCGAACCGGTTGGCGAGCGTGATCGGCACCCACTTGACTTCGAGCTTGGGCAGCGCCAGTTGCTGCTGGATGCCTGCCGCCACGCGCTTGCACAGGTCTACCGAATAGCCGGACGGGACCTTGTCGTTGTCGGCATACGAGAACGGCACCGAATCGGGCAGGTAGCCGAGTTCGATCGTGTTCGACTCGGTAATCTTCTTGAGCGTACCCGTCACAGGCTGTGCATGCGCCGCCGCGGCAAGGGCCGTGCTGAGGATGGCAAGAATGAGGCGAGACTTCATCGTGAGGATCTCCAGGGTGTTGGGGCGCTGCAGTTCGCGGCGGCGAAATCTAGCACGCGACGCGCGATCTTCGCAGGCAGACGCTCGCATGAGCCTCGTCCTTCGCTGCGCGCCCTACAGCCAGCCCTTGCGCCGGAAATACCAGAACGGCGCGATCACGCTCGTCGCCATCAGCGCCAGCGCGAACGGGTAGCCATAGTCCCAGTTCACTTCGGGCATGAAGCGAAAGTTCATGCCGTAGACGCTTGCGATCAGCGTCGGCGGCAGCAGCGCGACGCTGGCGACCGAGAAGATCTTGATGATGCGGTTCTGGTTGATGTTGATGAAGCCGACCGTCGCGTTCATCAGGAAGTTGATCTTGTCGAACAGGAAGGTGGTGTGGCTGTCGAGCGAATCGATGTCGCGCAGGATCTGACGCGCCTCCTCGAACTGCTCGGCATTCAACATGCGACTGCGCATCATGAAGCTCACCGCACGGCGCGTGTCCATCACGTTGCGGCGGATGCGGCCGTTGAGGTCCTCCTCCTTCGCGATGGCCGACAGCGCATCGCCGGCCGCCTCGTCGTTGACGTTGCGCTTGAGCACGCTGTTGCTCACGGCCTCGAGTGCGTCATAGATGCTCTCGAGTGCGTCGGCCGAATACTCCGCGTCGGCGTCGTAGAGCTTGAGCAGCACATCCTTCGCGTCCTCGATCAGTGCCGGGATGCGGCGCGCACGCAACCGCAGAAGCCGAAACACCGGCAAGTCCTCGCCGTGTACCGAGAAGAGCATCTTGTTGTGGAGCACGAAGGCGACACGCACGTTGCGCGGGTTCTCCTCGTCGTCGATCAGGAAGTCCGAGCGGATGTGGAGTTCGCCGTTGTCCTCCTCGTAGAAGCGGGCCGACTCTTCAAGATCATCGTCGACGATGTCGTCCGGAATCGTGACGCCGAAACGCGCGCTGACCCAGCCTTTTTCCTGCGCCGTCGGCGCGTCCATGTCGACCCAGACCGGTGCGACGTTGGTGAGCGCCTCGGCGCTCGCGATCTCTTCCTGGAACAGGCGGCCGTTGACCAGCGTGAACACGTTCAGCATCGAACTCTCCGGCGTCTTCCGGAGCGTTGCCGGCGGCGCGGGTGGGGTGGCGGATCACGACCGTCGCACCCCATGTTCACTGGAGCGGACGGTCACAGAGGGTGTGAGCGGTCCAATTCGGTCTTCGCGATGATGACCTCGGAATTATCGCATCGCGACAAGGCCCGCCGCTCGGCGGGCGCTTGCTTGTCAGTGCCCGATTTCGAGCGCACACTGGTCCGGCGCCGGCCACTGCGCTCGTCCCGGCCGGCGCCTGCGACACGCCACCGCTTCAGCGCCCCCAATCCCTGCAAAGGAAGACTCATGAATCTGACGATCAGCGGCCACCATCTCGAAGTCACGCCAGCGCTGCGCGAATACGTGCTCACCAAGCTGGATCGTGTGACGCGTCATTTCGATCAAGTGGTCGACGTCAACGTGCTGCTGTCGGTCGAGAAGCTGAAGGAGAAGGAGCGAAGGCAAAAGGCCGAGGTCACGCTGCACGTCAAGGGCAAGGACATCTTCGTCGAGAACAGCCACGAGGATCTGTACGCCGCAATCGATCAGTTGATGGACAAGCTGGATCGCCAAGTCTGTCGCCACAAGGAGATGGTGCAGGATCACCACCACCGCTCGCCCAAGCGGCAGGACGCGATCTCCTCCTGAACCGCGGAAACCCCGCGGCAATCACGGAAATCGAAGCGGCCCACGGGCCGCTTTCTCGTGGTCGTTGCAGACCGCGGCGGGACCCCCCGGCTTGCGGGATGCAGATAGTGTTGCTGCGTCGCACCAACAATCGCACAATTGACACACCTATCGGGCATGTACCCGAGCGCTTTCGCACCCGATTCCTATAATTCAACGCCTCGATATCACCTTGCCAGCGAAGGCTCGGGCCTACCGGTCTGAAACCGTCGCCGCGAACCGATGAACCGTCTCGCCGCCATCCTCCCCCCCGGCAACGTGCTGGTCAACGTGGAAGCCACCAGCAAGAAGCGTGTGTTCGAGCACGCCGGCCTGCTGTTCGAGAACCAGCATTCGATCGCCCGCGCGACGGTGACGGACAACCTGTTCGCGCGCGAACGCCTGGGTTCGACCGGCCTCGGTCATGGGGTGGCGATTCCGCACGGGCGCATCAAGGGATTGAAGAATCCGCTCGCCGCGGCGCTGCGCGTGCAGCAGCCGATCCCCTTCGACGCTCCCGACGACGAGCCTGTGGGCCTGCTGATCTTCCTGCTGGTCCCTGAAGCGGCGACGCAGCGCCACCTCGAGATCCTGTCCGAGATCGCCGAGATGCTCTCGGACCGCGAGTTGCGCGAGCGGCTCAAGACCGAGGGCGACGCCGCCCGGATTCACGAGCTGATCGCCAACTGGGAGCCGATGAAGTCCGTCGCCTGATGGCGGCCTCGGCGCGTCGCAAGGCCGGCGCTGTCTGCATCGCCGGCCTGCACGGCCAAAGCGCAGGGGCCCGATGAAACCGACCGTCATCAGCGCCGAGGCGCTCTTCGAGCAACACCGCACCGCGCTGCACTGGCAGTGGCTCGCAGGCCACGCCCATCCTGAGCGCCGCTTCGATGAGGCCGCCGTGCGCGACGCGCAGTCGGCGGCCGACCTGGTCGGCTACCTGAACTACATCCACCCGTATCGGGTGCAGATCGTCGGCATGCGCGAGGTGGCCTATCTGCTCGCCTCGGCGCCAGACGATCAGGAGCGGCGCATTCAGCGCATCGTCACCCTCGAGCCGCCTGTCGTCGTCATCGCCGACGGCCAAGTGCCACCGGAGCGGCTCGTCAGCATGTGCGAGCGGGCCCAAATCCCGCTGTTCGTCACTGCCGAGCCTGCCGGCCACGTGATCGACGTCGTCCGCAGCTACCTGAGCCGGCATTTCGCGGAGCGCACGACGCGCCACGGCGTCTTCATGGACATCCTCGGCCTGGGCGTCTTGCTGACGGGGGAGTCCGGACTGGGAAAGAGCGAGCTCGGTCTGGAGCTGATCTCACGCGGGCATGGCATGGTCGCCGACGACGCGGTCGACCTGTACCGCGTGTCGCAGACCGCGATCGAGGGGCGCTGCCCCGAGCTGCTCATGAACCTGCTGGAGGTGCGCGGTATCGGCCTGCTCGACATCAAGGCGATCTTCGGCGAGACCGCGGTGCGTCGCAAGATGCGCCTGCACCTGATCGTGCACCTGGTGCGCAAGGAGACGATGGAGCGCGAGTTCGAGCGCCTGCCCTACGAGCCGCTTTACGAAGACATCCTCGACGTGCCGGTGCGCAAAGCGGTGATCGCCGTCGATGCCGGTCGCAACCTCGCGGTGCTGGTGGAGGCGGCGGTGCGCAACTCGATCCTGCAATTGCGTGGCATCGATACCTACGGTGAGTTCATCGCGCGCCACCAGAAGGCGATGAGCAAGCCGCAGGAGTGAGCGTCGGGGCTTGGCGTCAGCGCTGCGGGCGCGGCCGGTGCGGGCAGTCCTTCTTGGTGCAGGTCGCGTACAGCGAGAGCGCGTGCTCCTGCAGCTCGAAGCCGCTCTTGCGCGCAACGGCACGCTGGCGCTGCTCGATCTCGGCGTCGTAGAACTCCTCCACCCAGCCGCAATCGAGGCACACCAGGTGGTCGTGGTGCGAGCCCTCGTTCAGCTCGAACACCGACTTGCCCGACTCGAAGTGATTGCGCTTGAGGAGCCCCGCCTGCTCGAACTGCATCAGCACCCGATAGACCGTTGCCAGCCCGATGTCCGATCCGTCGAGCAGCAAGGCCTTGTAGACGTCTTCGGCGGCCATGTGGCGCTGCTCGCCCTTCTGGAAGATCTCGAGAATGCGGATGCGCGGCAACGTGGCCTTCAGGCCCGAGCTCTTCAGTTCGTCGGCGTTGCTGGTCATCGCAGGTCCAGGTTGGCGGGGGCGGCGCAACATGGAGCGTAGCGGCCGCTAGAATTCGCCATCATATCGAGGTCGGTCCCGGCCGGCGCGGCCCTTCACACATGCTGTTCAACCCAACGTCCTCGCGCCCCGAACTGCGGCGCGTCATCCTCTCGGCCGGCGCCCTGCTCGTCGCGGGTGGACTGGCGGGTTGCGGCTCTTTCGATTCGTTCTACCTCGTGAACGTCTTCCGGCCCTATCGGGTCGAGATCGTGCAAGGCAACGTCGTCACGAAAGAGCGCGCCGAGCGCGTCACGCCTGGCATGACCCGCGCTCAGGTGCGCGACATTCTCGGCACGCCGCTGCTGACCGACGTCTTTCATGCAAACCGCTGGGACTACACCTTCCTCCTCAATCGCCCGGGCACGCCGACGCAACTGCGCGTCGTCGTCGCGTGGTTCGAGGGCGACCAGCTCACGCGCCTGGACGCCCCGGACCTGCCGACCGAGGCAGAGTTCCTGGCCCTGATTCAGACCTACCGGCCGCGCGGCGACGTGCCGGTCTTGGCGCTGACCGAAGAGCAGATCCAGGCGCTGCCCGTGCCGCCGAGGCCTGCACCTGCGGCTTCGGCGCCCGAAGGCCCGGCGCGCAGCTATCCGCCGCTCGAACAAAAGGGATGAGTTCGCGGGCGCAACCTCTGGCGCACTCCGAGCTGAAGCGCGTCGCCAAGACCGCCTCAGCCCTGCTGAGCGTCGCCAATCCCGGCGCTGTCCAATGAGAGTCGCCGTTGCCGGCGCAGTCCGATGAGAGTCGCCGTTGCCGGCGCCTCGGGCCGGATGGGCCGGATGCTGATCGAAGCCGTGACCGCGGCCGACGACTGCGTGCTGTGCGGCGCGCTCGACGTGCCGGCGAGCCCGGCGCTCGGCCAGGATGCAGCCGCCTTCCTCGGGCGAAAGAGTGACGTGCCGATCGTCGCTGACGTGCGCGCCGGACTCGCCGGCGCCGACGTGCTGATCGACTTCACACGCCCCGAAGGCACGCTCGCGCACCTTGCGGTGTGCCGCGAGCTCGGCGTCAAGGCGGTCATCGGCACAACAGGGTTCGACGAAAGGCAGAAGGCCGAGATCGCGTCGATCGCGCGCGACGTGGCGATCGTGATGGCGCCCAACATGAGCGTCGGCGTGAACGTCGCGTTGCGCCTCATCGACATGGCGGCACGCGCGCTCGCAGAGGGCTACGACATCGAGATCGTCGAAGCCCATCACCGACACAAGATCGACGCGCCGAGCGGCACCGCGCTGCAGATGGGCGAAGTCGCGGCCGCCGCGACGGGGCGCGCGCTCAAGGACTGCGCGGTCTACGCGCGCGAGGGCATGACCGGCGAGCGCCAAGCGGGGACGATCGGCTTCGCGGCGATCCGCGGCGGTGACATCGTCGGCGATCACACGGTGCTTTTCGCCGGCACTGGCGAGCGCATAGAGATCACTCACAAAGCGAGCAGCCGCGCCACCTACGCGCAGGGCAGCCTGCGCGCAGCTCGTTTTCTGGCGCAGCATTCGAAGGGCCTGTTCGACATGCAGGATGTGCTCGGGCTGAAGGATCGCGCGCGGTGACGGGTTTCGACGCCTTCTGGGAACAGGGTGATGCGATCACGCGCGCCGTCGCGTTGCTGCTCCTGGCGATGTCGGTCAGCGCGTGGGTGACGATCTTCTGGAAGGGTTGGCTGCTGCGCCGCGCGCGCGCCGGCATCGAGCGCGCGGTACCCGCCTTCTGGGGTGCGCCGACGGTCGCTGACGGGCGCGAGCAACTGGCGGTGTTCGACCGTGAAGGCCTGCTGCAGCCGCTGCTCGCCGCGGCGACGGAGGCGGCCGACGGGCGTGCGCTCGAAGGGCGTGGGCAACTGCAATCGCAGCTCACACGGCGTCTGCGCGGCGCGCTGCACGTGTCGCTCGCGCACCTGCAATCCGGCCAGGTGTTGCTGGCGTCGATCGGCAGCACGGCCCCGTTCATCGGCCTCTTCGGCACCGTCTGGGGCATCTATCACGCGTTGCTCAGCATTTCGGCAGGCGGCGCCATCACGATCGAGAAGGTCGCCGGGCCGGTCGGCGAGGCGCTCGTGATGACGGCAGCCGGCCTCGCGGTCGCGATCCCGGCCGTGCTCGCCTACAACATCTTCGGCAAGATGGTCGGAGCCTGCGAGGCCGAGCTCGAGGGCTTTGCGCTCGACCTGCGCGAGATGGTGACCGACGCGGCGACGCAGCCGGTGGCTGGCGAGGGCTGATCGATGGCCTTCGGCCGCCTCGAGCGCAGCGCCGGCCCGCAGCCGATGAGCGACATCAACATGACGCCGCTGATCGACGTCATGCTCGTGCTGCTCGTGATCTTCATGATCACCGCGCCGCTGATGTCGAGCAGCCTCAAGCTCGAGCTGCCCAGGAGCGACGCCGCGCAACCGAGCGACACACCGAAATTCATCGCGGTCGCGATCACGCCTGCTGGCGAGCTGTTCATCGGCGAGGAGAAGCTCGCCCCGGCCGCGTTCGACGATCGCATCGCCGAGGCGGCACGCCAGGCGCCTGACATCGAGGTGCAGCTGCGCGCCGACAAACGCACGCCCTACGGCGAGGTCGCCGCGCTCATCGGCCGCGTACAGAAAGCGGGGCTGAACCGCATCGCTTTCGTGACCGAGGCAGCGGACGCGGTGCCGCGGGCCGACGCAGCCCCGCCGTCGCGGCCGTAGCCCACGCACAACTCAGCGCTGCGAGGGGTCGATTCCTATAATCGACCACCCCCCAACACGCGCATCGCGACCCGTCCCGTGCGCACGGCCAACCCCATGAGCACGCCAGAAACCAACCGCTACGACGCTCAGGCTGTCGAGCAAGCCGCCCAGGCGCACTGGCAGGCGTCCGACGCCTATCGCGTGACGGAGGACCCGAGCCGGCCCAAGTTCTACGCCTGCTCGATGCTGCCCTACCCGAGCGGCAAGCTTCACATGGGCCATGTGCGCAACTACACGATCAACGACATGCTCGCGCGGCAGTTGCGGATGAAGGGCATGAACGTGCTGATGCCGATGGGCTGGGACGCGTTCGGACTGCCGGCCGAGAACGCGGCGATGAAGAATGCGGTGCCGCCCGCAAAGTGGACCTATCAGAACATCGCCCACATGAAGGCCCAGATGCAGGCGATGGGCTTGGCGATCGACTGGTCGCGCGAGGTCGCCACCTGCTCGCCCGAGTACTACAAGTGGAACCAGTGGCTGTTCCTGAAGATGCTCGATGCCGGCATTGCCGAGCGCCGCACCCAGCTCGTCAACTGGGACCCGGTCGACCAGACCGTGCTCGCCAACGAGCAGGTCATCGACGGCCGCGGCTGGCGCTCCGGCGCGCCGGTCGAGAAACGAGAGATCCCCGGCTACTACCTGAAGATCACGCAGTACGCCGAAGAGTTGCTCGACCATGTTCAGCACAAGCTGCCGGGCTGGCCCGAGCGCGTCAAGCTGATGCAGGAGAACTGGATCGGCAAGAGCGAAGGGGTGCGCTTTGCGTTCCCGCACGAGATCAAGGACGCCGAGGGCCGCCTGATCCAGGAGGGGAAGCTGTGGGTCTTCACGACGCGCGCCGACACCCTGATGGGCGTGAGTTTTTGCGCCGTCGCGCCAGAGCATCCGCTCGCCGCGCATGCGGCTGCGGGCAATCCCGCGATCGCCGCGTTCATCGAGCAATGCCGCGCTGGCGGCACGACCGAGGCCGAACTGGCGACGCGCGACAAGCTCGGGATGGCCACCGGCCTCTTTGTCACGCATCCGCTGAGCCACGAGCGCGTCGAGGTCTGGATTGGCAACTACGTGCTGATGGGCTACGGCGACGGCGCGGTGATGGGCGTACCGGCGCACGACGAACGCGACTTCGCATTCGCGAAGAAGTACGGCCTGCCGATCACGCAGGTGATCGCGATCGACGACGAGCACTTCAGCTACGACCACTGGCAGGACTGGTATGCCGACAAGGAGCGCGGCTTCACCGTCAACTCTGATCTCTACAGTGGGTTGAACCACGCGAAGGCAACCGATGCGATCGCCAAGGCACTGCATTCACATGGCCTGGGCGGGAAGCAGACGACCTGGCGCCTGCGTGACTGGGGCGTCAGCCGCCAGCGCTACTGGGGCACGCCGATCCCGATCATCCATTGCGAAGCCTGCGGCGTCGTGCCGGTGCCCGAGCGCGACCTGCCGGTGGTGCTGCCCGAAGACCTGATCCCCGACGGCTCGGGCAACCCGCTCAACAAGTGCGAGGCCTTCCTCAACGTCGCCTGCCCGAAGTGCGGCAAGGCGGCACGGCGCGAGACGGACACGATGGATACCTTCGTCGATTCGTCGTGGTATTACATGCGCTACTGCGACCCGAAGAACGAAAAGGCCATGGTGGGCGACGGCACGGCCTACTGGATGCCGATGGACCAGTACATCGGCGGCATCGAGCACGCGATCCTGCACCTGCTCTACGCGCGCTTCTGGACCAAGGTGATGCGCGACCTGAAGCTCGTCACGGTCGACGAGCCCTTCACCCAACTCCTGACGCAGGGCATGGTGCTCAACGAAGCCTTCGCGCGCACCGGTGCCGGAGGAGGCCGCGAGTACTTCTGGGAGCACGACCTCGACATCGTGCGCGACGAGCACCAGAAGGTGATCTCGGCGAAGTCCCGACACGACGGCCTCGCAGTCGAGTGCGAAGGTTGGACGACGATGTCGAAGTCGAAGAACAACGGCGTCGACCCGCAAGCCGTGATCGACCGCTACGGCGCCGACACCGCACGCCTGTTCGTCATGTTCGCCTCTCCTCCGGAGCAGACGGTCGAATGGAACGATGCCGGCGTCGAAGGCGCGAATCGCTTCCTGCGCCGCGTGTGGGCGTTCGCGATGCGCAACGAGGCGCAGGTGCGTTCAGCGGGGCCGATCGCGATGCCGCTCTCGCCCGCCGCGCGCGAGCTGCGGCGCGAGGTGCACACGGTGCTGCGCCAGGTGCACTATGACTACGAGCGCATGCAGTACAACACGGTCGTTTCCGGCGCGATGAAGATGCTCAACGCGCTCGACGCCTTCAAAGGCACCGGCGCGCCGGCACTGCGTGAAGGCACCGGCATCCTGCTGCGCGTGCTTTATCCGGCTTGCCCGCACATCACGCATGCGCTGTGGGAATCACTCGGCTATGCGGAGGAACACGGCGACCTGCTCGACGCGCCATGGCCCGAAGTCGAGGAGGCTGCGCTCGCGCAGGACGAGATTGAACTCGTGCTGCAGGTCAACGGCAAGCTGCGCGGCGCGATCACGGTGCCGGCCGAGGCGGACGCAGACGCTATCGAAGCGGCGGCGCTTGCGAGCCCCGATTTCACACGCTTTGCCGAAGGCCGTGCCGTGAAACGCGTGATCGTCGTGCCGGGGCGGCTTGTCAACGTGGTGCTGTGATGCGAGTCTCGCGGGCGGCGTTCATGCCGCGCCGCAAGTTGCTGCTCGCAGTCGCGGCCTGGGCTGCGTCCGCCGTGCTCTCCGCCTGCGGTTTCGCGCTGAGGCAAGCACCGGAGATGCACTTCCAGAGCGTGCAGTTGAAGGGCTTCGCGGCGAACTCGCCGCTGGCGCAGGAGTTGCGCCAGAGCATCGATGCAAGCCCCAACACACGCGTCGTCGAAAGCGCTGCGCAGGCCCAGGTGGTGCTCGAGGCCCTGACCGACTCGCGCGATCGTGGCGTCGTCGGCTCGACCGCGACCGGCCTGGTGCGCGAGTTCGAATTGCGCATGCATTTCAAGTTCCAGCTGCGCACGCCGGGTGGCAAGGAGCTGATCCCGCCGACCGAACTGACACAGATACGGGACCTGAGCTACAACGAAGGCGTCGCGCTTGCGAAGCAGTACGAAGAGTCGAGCCTGTTCAAGGCCATGCAGAGCGATATCGTTGCGCAGGTGATGCGCCGCCTGGCCGCGGTGCCCGCGCCATGATGGCGGATCGCCTCTCGCGTGCCGCACGGTTCGTCCCCGAGGCTCGCTGCTGATGCAGATTCGCCTTGATCAGCTTCAGGCGGACCTGGCCAAGGGTTTGCGCCGTGTCTACACGATCCACGGTGACGAGCCGTTGCAGGCGCAGGAGGCCGCGGACGCGATCCGCGCCGCGGCGCGCGTTGCCGGCCACACCGAACGCCAGGTGCACAGTGTTGTCGGCGCGCATTTCGACTGGAGCGGGCTGATCGGCGCGTCGCAGGCGATGAGCCTGTTCGCAGAGCGCCAGCTGATCGAGATCCGCATTCCTTCCGGCAAGCCGGGCAAGGACGGCTCCGAAGCGCTGCAGCGCTACTGCGCTTCGCTCGCCGACGAAGTCGTCACGATCGTCAGCTTGTCGAAGCTGGATCGTACCCAGACGTCGAGCGCCTGGTTCGCCGCACTCGACGGCGCCGGCGTCACCTTGCGCGTCGATCCGATCGAACGCGCTGCGCTGCCGCAGTGGATCGCGCGGCGGCTCGCCGCGCAGGGCCAGCGCGTGCAGGGCGGAGAGCCGGGGCAGCGTGCGCTCGCCTTCTTCGCCGACCAGGTCGAAGGCAACCTGCTCGCCGCGCACCAGGAGATCACCAAGCTCGGACTGCTCTACGGGCGAGATGCCGAGGCCGACGAGGTGGGCGGCGAACTCAGCTTCGAGCAGATCGAATCCGCGGTGCTCAACGTCGCGCGCTACGACGTTTTCAAGCTCGGCGAAGCGGTGCTCGCCGGCCACACGGCGCGCACCCTGCGCATGCTCGACGGCCTGCAGGCCGAAGGCGCTGCAGCGGTACTCGTGCACTACACGTTGGCGGGCGACATCCTGGCGCTCAAGCGTGTGAAAGACGCCATCGCCGCCGGACGACCGATGCCGCTCGCGCTGCGCGAGAACCGCATATGGGGCGTCAAGGAGCGGCTCTTCGAGCGTTTGCTCCCGGTCCTGACGATGACGTCGGTCGCCGAACTCGTCGAGGCGGCGCAGGTCTGCGACGGGCTCGTCAAGGGACTCAAACACCCCAACTGGCCAGACGATCCGTGGGGCGGTTTGCAGCGCCTGGCGTTGATGGTGTGCGAGCGAGCAAGCGCCGCACCGACGCGACGGCCGGGCGGCAAGGGCTTGCGATTTGCATTGACGGGATAGGCAAGGCCGCGAAATATCGAGGCGCGTCAGTACGCGCGATCCCGGTCGACAAGATGCTGTAACGGCGTTCCCTCGCGCAGCGCCGCGACGTTGGCGGCAGCGACGGCCGATGCGCTGCGCGGATCGGTCTGCGCCGCGACGTGCGGCAGGACGGTCACCCCCGGATGCGACCAGAAGCGGTGCGCGGCGGGCAGCGGCTCGGAACCGAACACGTCCAGCACCGCATGGCGCAGCGCGCCGCTGTCGAGCGCGGCGAGCAAATCGGCCTCGACGACGTGAGCGCCGCGCGCCAGGTTCACGAGGCTCGCACCTCGCGGCAGCAGCGCCAGCGTGCGCCCATCGAAAAGGCCCCGCGTCAAAGGCGTCAGCGGTAACAGGTTGACCACGATCTGGGCTGCGCCGAGCACCGCGGCCAACGCGGCGTTGCCGGCACGCGTCTCGACGCCGTCGAGTTGCGTCGGATGTCCGCTCCAGCCGATGACGCGGTAGCCGTTGCCCGCCAGGCGTAGCGCGACCGCGCGTCCCATCTGGCCGAGCCCGAGCACGGCCACCGTCACATCGCGCGCCGCGCGCTGGGGACGTTGCAGCCAGCGAAGCTCGCGCTGCTGGCGCGCATAGTCGAAGGCATCGCGCTGCAGCGAGAGCACGGCCCACAGCGCCGTCTCGGCCATCGCCTCGTTCATCGCCGGATCGACCATGCGCGCGAGCGGTACGTCGGCTGGCACCGTCGGATCGTCCAGAATCTTCTCAACGCCGGCCCACAGCGACTGGATCAGCCGCAATCCCGGCAGCCCTTGGAGCGCGCCGCGCGGCGGGTTGGCGACGATCGCAACGTCGATGGCGTTCGGCGATGTGCCGCGCTCACGCAGGAGCGGTTCGCCAGGCATCGCATGCGCCAGCGCGGGCAGCCACTCGTCCCACTCCTCGGGCGTGAAGTCGGCGGCGAGGAGGATGGTCACGACGACAGCGTGTCGGATCGGGTCGCCGCATCGCGCAAGCTGTCGAGCGCGATGCGGACCGTCTGCGCGCGCACCCCGGCGCGATCGCCATCCAGTTGCAACCGCTGCGCGCGTGCCACGTCACCGCGGCGCGCCACGGCGAGCCAGACGGTGCCGACCGGCTTGCCGGGTGTCGCCCCCGCCGGACCGGCAATGCCGGTCACCGCGACGGCAAGCGTCGCCGGCGAGTGTGCGAGCGCGCCTTCGGCCATCGCGCAGGCGACCTCTTCGCTCACCGCACCGTGCTGCGCGATGAGCGGCGCCGGCACGCCGAGCATCTCGGTCTTGGCCGCATTGCTGTAGGTCACGAAGCCGCGCTCGAACCAGTCGCTCGAGCCGGCGAGCGCGGTGCAGGCGGCGGCGATCATGCCGCCCGTGCACGATTCGGCGGTCGCGATCGTCGCGCCACGCGCCCGCAGGACGTCGGCCAGCGCCGCGACCGCGGCGTCGGATTCGGATGTGTCGTTCACCACACGAACCTCCATAGCGCGATGACGAGCAGTGCGCACAAGGCAGCGACGAGATCGTCGAGCATGACGCCAAAGCCCTGGGCGAGCCCGATGCGCGGCGCGCCCTCGGCGCTGCGCCGGGGCTTGAACAAGGCGTCGGCCCACGCGACCGGGCCGGGCTTGGCGGCATCGAAGACGCGGAAGAGTGCAAAGGCGACGCTTTGCGCGAGCAGGCTCGCCGGCGTCACGAGCCACAGCACGAGCCAGAACGCGATCACTTCATCCCACACGATGCAGCCAGGGTCGGCAGTGCCGAGATGACGGGCAGTGACGGCGCTCGCCCAGCAGCCGAGCACGAAGCCGATCGCGAGGACGGCCGCCCATTGCGGATCGCTCAAGCGCGACCCGAGCAGCATGAACGCCACCCACGCCCACAGCGTGCCGACCGTGCCCGGCGCGCGCGGCGCGAGGCCGCTGCCGAAGCCGAGCGCGACCAGGTGCAGCGGGTTGCCGAGCATGAAGCGCCAGGTCGCACGCGTTGGCGCGCTGGCCCGAGGTGGCGTGAGGAGCGTTTCGTCCACCGGGTTGTTCATGAGCGAAAGTGGTCGAAGCTGCCCCACGTGTTCGGCAGTGCGCGTTCCTCGGCATCGACGAGGCGCAAACCGGGGTCGGCTTCGATGCGGCCGATGCGCGTCGCGGCCACGCCGGCCCCTGCGGCGGCCGCCCGCACCGCATCGGCACGCGAAGCGGGCGCGGTGAAGAGCAGTTCGTAGTCGTCGCCACCGGCGAGCGTGCATTCGCGCTGCACGGCAAGGGGCTGCGCGGCCAGCGTCGCGCTGCGTGGCAGCGTGTCGATGTCGAGCCGCACGCCGACGCAGGACAGTCGGAGCAGGTGCGCCAGATCGCCGAGCAGCCCGTCGGAAACGTCGATCGCGCTCGTCGCCACGCCGCGCAGGGCGACGCCGAGCGCCACACGGGGCTGCGGCAGCTCCATCGCCACACGCGCCAGGGTCAACGCGTGGCCCGCCAGATCGAGCGTGCCGCGAAAGGCTTCGAGCGCCAGGCGCGCATCACCGAGCGTGCCACTGACGTACAGGTCGTCACCCGCACGAGCGCCCGAGCGCAGCAGCGCCTGGCCGGCGGGGACTTCGCCGAACACGCTGATGCAGATGTTGAGCGGCCCCTGCGTCGTGTCGCCGCCGACGAGTTCGCAGCCATGCATGTCGGCGAGCGCGAACAGCCCGCGCGAAAAGCCCCCCAGCCAGGCCTCATCGGCGCGCGGCATCGAGAGCGCGAGCGTGAACGCGAGCGGCGCCGCACCACAAGCCGCGAGGTCGCTCAAATTCACCGCGAGCGCCTTGTGGCCGAGCCGGTCCGGCGCGACGGTGGACAGGAAATGCCGCCCCTCGACGAGCATGTCGCAACTCGTCGCGAGCTGCATCCCGGCAGACGGCGCGAGCAGTGCGCAATCGTCGCCGACGCCGAGCGCCGCGCGGCGTGTGGGGCGCGAGAAGTAGCGTGCGATGAGGTCAAACTCACCGAGCGGCATGAGGCGAAGCGGTGTGCGGGTTCACGGGCCGCATTCTCGGCCATCGCAACGCGGACGCGTGCACTGCCCGCAGGCTTGGGGCGACACCCTGCCTCCTACAATGGCTTCCCGCTTGCCGAGTCCGCGACACTCCTGCCGCCGTCGGCGCGCCGCCAGGAGATTGCGCGATGTCCCAAACCGACCTGCAGCAAACCGAGCTTCGCAAGGCCGCGCTCGACTATCACGAGTACCCGGTGCCGGGCAAGATCGCGATCGCGGCGACCAAGCAGCTCGTCAATCAGCGCGACCTTGCGCTCGCGTATTCGCCCGGCGTCGCCGCAGCGTGCGAGGAAATCGTCACCGATCCGGCGAACGCGTTTCGCTACACCGCGCGCGGCAACCTGGTGGGCGTGATCACCAATGGCACCGCGGTGCTCGGCCTCGGCAACATCGGTGCGCTGGCCGCCAAGCCGGTGATGGAAGGCAAGGCGGTGCTGTTCAAGAAATTCGCCGGCATCGACGTCTTCGACATCGAGCTCGAACAGAACGATCTCGACAAGCTGATCGACACCATCGCGGCGCTCGAGCCGACCTTCGGCGGCATCAATCTCGAAGACATCAAGGCGCCCGACTGCTTCTACGTCGAGCGCGCGCTGCGCAAGCGCATGAAGATCCCCGTCTTCCACGACGATCAGCACGGCACGGCAATCGTCGTCGGCGCGGCGGTGCTCAACGCGATCAAGGTCACCGGCAAGGACCTGAAGCAGGTCAAGCTCGTCACGTCCGGCGCGGGCGCGGCGGCGCTGGCCTGCCTCGGGCTGCTCGTCAAACTCGGCATGCCGCGCGAGAACATCTGGGTGACGGACCTGGCGGGCGTCGTCTACACCGGCCGCGCCGAACTGATGGACGAGGACAAGGCGGTGTTCGCACAAGCCACGTCCCTGCGCACGCTGGCGCAAGTGTTGCCCGATGCCGACATCTTCCTCGGCCTTTCGGCAGGCGGCGTCCTGAAGCCCGAGATGGTCGCGACGATGGCGACGCAGCCGGTGATCCTCGCGCTCGCCAACCCGACGCCCGAGATCGCGCCGGAGGCAGCGAAGGCAGTGCGCCCCGACGCGATCATTGCGACCGGCCGCACCGACTATCCGAACCAGGTCAACAACGTCCTGTGCTTCCCGTACATCTTTCGCGGCGCGCTCGATTCAGGTGCGACGACGATCACGGCGGAGATGGAGATTGCGGCCGTGCACGCGATCGCCGATCTCGCGCAGGCCGAACAGAACGAGGTCGTCGCCAAGGCCTACCTCGGCGAGGCGCTGAGCTTCGGCCCGGAGTACCTGATCCCCAAGCCCTTCGATCCGCGATTGATGATGCGCATCGCGCCGGCGGTCGCACAGGCTGCGGCGGATTCGGGCGTCGCCAGCCGCCCGGTGACGGACATGGACGCCTACCGAGCGAAGCTGCAGACCTTCGTCTACGCGTCGGGCACGACGATGAAGCCGATCTTCAACCTCGCCAAGCGCGCGCCGAACAAGCGCGTCGCCTACGCCGAGGGCGAGGAAGAACGCGTATTGCGCGCGGTGCAGGTCGTGGTCGACGAAGGCCTGGCGCGACCGACGCTGATCGGCCGTCCGGCCATCATCGCCGAACGCTGCCGCAAGTTCGGCCTGCGCCTCGAGGCCGAACGCGACTACGACCTCGTCAACGTCGAGAACGATCACCGCTACCGCGACTACTGGCAGACCTACCACGCGATGACGGCGCGCAAGGGCGTGACGGTGCAACTCGCGAAGATCGAAACGCGCCGGCGGCTGACGCTGATCGGGGCCATGATGCTGCACAAGGGCGAGGTCGACGGCATGCTGTGCGGCACCTGGGGCACGGCCGCGATGCACTTGCCGTACATCGAGCAAGTGATCGGCCGCCGCGAGGGCGTAACGACCTACGCCTGCATGAACGGCCTCATTCTTCCCGGCCGACTCGTCAACCTCGTCGACACCCACGTCAACTACGACCCGAGCGCCGAACAGATCGCCGAGATCACGATCCTCGCCGCCGAGGAGATGCAGCGTTTCGGCATCGAACCGCGCGCGGCGCTGCTGTCGCACTCGAACTTCGGTTCGAGCAACCAGCCGTCGGCGGTGAAGATGCGCGACGCGCTCGCGTTGATTCAGCAACGCGCACCCTGGCTGCCGGTGGATGGCGAGATGCACGGCGACACCGCGCTCGACGGGCCTTACCGCAACCGGCTGATGCCCGACAGCCCGCTCGAAGGTGAGGCCAACCTGCTGGTGCTGCCCAACATCGACGCCGCGAACATCGCCTACAACCTGCTCAAGACGACGTGCGGCGGCGGCATAGCGATCGGTCCGGTTTTGCTCGGCGCCGCCAAGCCGGTGCACATCCTGACGCCCTCGGCGACGGTGCGTCGCATCGTCAACATGACGGCACTGACCGTCGTCGACGCGAACGCGGCACGCTAGCCGGCGAATATCGGGCCCGGATTCAGGCCGACCCCAGCGTCTCCCAGCGCTCGAGAGCCGCCATGAGCTCGGCCTCGAGCTGAGCATAGCGATCCTGCGCCTGCGCCAGCGGGGCCGGGTCGCCCTGATAGATCTCGCTGCCGGCGAGACGGTCGCCGATTTCGCGCTGCTCGGATTCGAGCGCTTCGATCAAGGCCGGCAGCGCGTCGAGCTCTCGCTGGTCCTTGTAGCTGAGCTTGCGCGGCTTTGCCAGCGCCGGCGCCGGCGCGGCCAGGGCCCCGGCGGGCGCAGCCTTCGCGCCGGAGGGAGCCTTCGCCGACGCGATCCGCAGCGTGGCAGCACGGGCCTTCTGCGAAACCCAGTCTTCGTAGCCGCCCTCGTACTCGCGCCACTGGCCGGGCGCTGTCTCGCCCTCCCACGCGATCGTGCTCGTCACGACATTGTCGAGAAAGCGTCGGTCGTGGCTGACGAGAAAGACCGTGCCGGCGTAATCCTGCAGCAACTCCTCGAGCAGTTCGAGGGTGTCGATGTCGAGGTCGTTGGTCGGCTCGTCGAGCACCAGCACGTTGGCCGGCAGTGCGAACAGGCGCGCAAGCAGCAGGCGGTTGCGTTCGCCACCGCTCAGCGTGCGCACCGGCGAATTCGCCCGTTCGGGCGAGAACAGGAAGTCGTTCAGATAGCTCATCACGTGCTTGCCGCCCTTGCCCGATGCACCGCCTGTCGCACCCCCGATCGCCACCCACTCGCTGCCCGGGCTGATCGTGTCGGCGAGCGTGGCGTCGAGATCGAGCTTGCTTCGCATCTGGTCGAAGTAGGCAACCTCCAGCCGCGTGCCCTGGCGCACGCTGCCGCGGTCGGGTTGCAATTCGCCGAGGATGAGCTTGAGCAGCGTCGTCTTGCCGCAGCCGTTCGGGCCGATCAGGCCGACCTTGTCGCCGCGCAGCAGCGTGGCGCTGAAGTGGTCGACGATTCGTCTGTCGCCGAAGCCGAAAGACACGTCGCGCAACTCGGCCACGATTTTGCCGCTCGGCGCGCCCGCGTCGACTTCGAGCCGCACCTGCCCGAGCGAATCGCGCCGCGCCTGGCGTTGCGCACGCAGCGCCTGCAGGCGCTGAACGCGGCCCACGCTGCGCGTGCGGCGTGCCTCGACACCCTTGCGCACCCACACTTCCTCCTGTGCGAGCAGCTTGTCGGCGCGCGCATTGGCAAGCGCCTCGGAGGCGAGTTGCTCCTCCTTCAGCCGTTCGTAGGCGCTGAAATTGCCCGGGTAGCTGCGGATCGTGCCGCGATCGAGTTCGAGGATTCGCGTCGCGACCGCGTCGAGAAAGGCGCGGTCGTGCGTGATCAGCATCAGCGCGCCCTTGAAGCCGACCAGCAGTTCCTCCAGCCAGGCGATCGAATCGAGGTCGAGATGGTTCGTGGGCTCGTCGAGCAGCAACACGTCGGGCACCGCGACAAGCGCCTGCGCGAGCCCGACGCGCTTCTTCATGCCACCCGAGAGATCGCCCACGCGGCGCGCGCCTTCGAGCTGCAACTGGTGCAGCGTCGTCTCGACCCGCTGCTCCCAGGTCCAGGCGTCGAGCGCCTCGATGCGCGTCTGCAGCGCGTCGAGATCGGTGCCTTCGGCGTGCGCCTCGTACTGTTCGCGCAGCGCACGCGCCTCGGCAACGCCCTCGCTCACGATGTCGAACACGCTCGCTTCGGCGTCGAAGGCCGGCTCCTGCGCGACATAGCGGATCCGCAAGCCCTGCGTCAGCTGCAGCAGCCCATCGTCCGGCTTTTCGAGCCCGGCGACGATCTTGAGCAATGAGGACTTGCCCGCTCCGTTGCGGCCGATCAGGCCGAGCCGCTCACCCACTTCGAGCGAAAACGCCGCGCCGTCGAGCAGCGCGACGTGGCCGAAGGCGAGGTGAGCGTTGGAAAGCGAGAGGACAGCCATGGATGCGCGTGCGGCCCGCGCTGCCGATTCATCGGCATCCGCAAGGCAAAGCGTCGATTATCGAGGCGCGCGTCGAAACCGAAGGTCAACCCGCAATCGTCGCCTCCAGCGCATCGACGAACAGCTTGGCGACGTCGACGCCCGTCTGCTGCGTGATCTCCTGGAAGCCGGTCGGGCTCGTGACGTTGATTTCAGTCAGACAGTCGCCGATCACGTCGAGCCCGACGAGCAGCAAGCCGCGCGCCGCAAGCACCGGGCCGATCGGTTTCGGCAATCTCACGGTCACGCGCCGACAGCGGCAGCGCGACGCCCTTGCCGCCGACCGCAAGATTGCCGCGGATCTCGCTGCCCTGCGGGATGCGCGCGAGGCTGTGCGACACCGGCTTGCCGGCGATCGTGATGATGCGTTTGTCGCCGTGCACGATCTCGCTCAGGTACTTCTGCACCATCATCGTCTGGGCGCCGCCGCGATTGAGCGTCTCGGTGATGCTGCCGAGGTTCAGGCCGTCCGGCCCGACCCGAAAGATGCCCATGCCGCCCATGCCGTCGAGCGGCTTCAGGATGATGTCGCGGTGCTCGGCGTGGAAGCGCTTCACGTCGCCCTCGTCGCGCGTGACGAGCGTCGGCGGGATGAACTGCGGGAACTCGAGGATGGCGAGCTTCTCCGGGTGGTCGCGCAGCGCGCGCGGCTTGTTGATGACGCGCGCGCCTTCGCGTTCGGCCTGCTCGAGCAGGTGCGTGGCGTAGAAGTATTCGCTGTCGAATGGCGGGTCCTTGCGCATCAGCACGGCGCCGAATTCGGCAAGTGCCGCTGCCGCCGGTTCGCTGGCTCGATACCAGTCGTGCGCATCGCCGGTGAGTTCGATGCTGCTCGCCCGCGCGCTCACACGCGCGTTGCTTTGCCAGCTGATGCCCTGCGGCAAGCAAACGTGCAGCGTGTGACCACGCGCGGCCGCCTCGCGCATCATTGCGAAGGTCGTGTCCTTGTAGGTCTTGAAGCCTGCGAGGGGGTCGCAAACGAAGAGCAGTTTCATCGAGCAATTCCTCTTACGAACCGCGCGCGCAACGCGCGTCGTGCGGTCCCTGTGGACAGGATCGTCACTGTTGCACAAATCGAGCAGCGACGCGTCGCGGGTCGGCGCGGCCGCGTACGGCGCCCGTGGCTAGATTTCCACCTTCGAGCCGAGCTCGACGACGCGATTCGTCGGCAGGTAGAGGAAGTCGGCTGCGCCCGAGGCATTGCGGTGCATGCTCGCGAAGAGCTTCTCGCGCCACACCGACATGCCCTTGCCGATCGTCGGCATCACGATGTCGCGCGACAGGAAGTAGCTCGTGTCCATGTCGTCGAGCTGCACGCCGCGGCTGCTCAGCAGGCTGAGTGCCTGCGGCACATCGGGGTCGTTCTTGAAGCCGAAACTGAGCGTGACTTGCCAACAGTCGTGGCCCAGGGATTTGATCTTGCAACGCTTGTCGAAGCCGATCCAGGGCACCTCGTGGTGCTTCACGTGGACGAAGAGGTTGGTTTCGTGCAGCACCTTGTTGTGCTTCAGGTTGTGCAGCAGCGCGTTGGGGGTGAAGCCCGGCTCGCTGACGAGAAAGACCGCCGTGCCCTGCACCCGTGTCGGCGGGCTGGTGAAAACGGCTTCGAGGAAGCCGGGCAACTCGATGGCGTCGTCGCGCAGGCTGTTGGCCATCAGCCGGCGGCCCTGCTTCCAGGTCATCATCAGCAGGAACATCGCAGCGCCCAGCACGAGCGGGAACCAGCCGCCGTCGAGCACCTTGACGACGTTGGCGGCGAAGAACATCGTGTCGACGACGAAGAAGAAGCCCGTCGCCGCGATGCACACCCACCAGGGGTACTTCCAGCCGTAGCGGATGACGAAGAAGGTCATCGTGGTCGTGATCAGCATGTCGATCGTGACCGTGATGCCATAGGCCGCGGCGAGCTTGCTGCTGGTGCCGAACAGCACGACGGCAGCGAAGATGCAGACGTAGAGCGACCAGTTGATGAACGGCACGTAGATCTGCCCGGTCTCGCGCACCGAGGTGTGCGAGACCCGCATGCGCGGCAGGTAGCCCAGCTGCATCGCCTGCTTGGTGACGGAAAAAGCCGCCGTGATCAACGCCTGTGACGCGATCACGGTGGCGCAGGTGGCGAGCGCGATCAACGGATACAGCGCCCAGGTCGGCGCCATCTCGTAGAACGGGTTGCGCGCGTTCTGCGGGTGGACGAGCAGCATCGCGCCCTGCCCGAAGTAGTTGGTCACGAGGGCGGGCATCGCCAGGCCGAACCAGGCCAGGCGGATCGGCCGCTTGCCGAAATGGCCCATGTCCGCATAGAGCGCCTCCGCGCCGGTAACGCACAGAACGACAGAGGCCAGCGCGATGAACGCGATGCCGGGGTGGCCGACGATGAACTCCAGCGCATAGTGCGGGCTGAGCGCCCACAGCACGGCCGGGTTCTCGATGATGTGCGTCACGCCCAGCAGCGTCAGGACCAGAAACCACACCACCGTCACCGGCCCGAAGAAGCGGCCGATACCGCTCGTGCCATGGCGTTGCACGATGAACAGCGCCGTCAGCACGACGAGCGTGACCGGCACGATGTAGCGGTGCAAGCCCGGCGCCGCGACTTCGAGTCCTTCGACCGCCGACAACACCGAGATGGCCGGCGTGATCACCCCGTCGCCGAAGAAAATGGCGGTGCCGAAGATGCCGATCAACAGCAGCCGACGGCGCAGTTTCGGCCGGTGTGCGACCGCCGTCGAAGCGAGCGCGAGCATCGCGATCAAGCCGCCCTCGCCGTTGTTGTCCGCGCGCAGGATGAGGACGACGTACTTCAAGCTGACGACGACCGTCAGCGTCCAGAAGATCAGTGACAGTACGCCGAAGATGTTGCCCGGCGAGAGCGGCACATGGCCGTGCGCGAAGACCTCCTTGAGGGCGTACAGCGGGCTGGTGCCGATGTCGCCGTAGACCACGCCGACGGCACCGAGCGTGAGCGTGAGCAGGCCGGACTTGCGGCTGGAGGAGGATTGACTCACTCGAGGGGAAGCAGCTTCAGGGGAGCGGGGATTGTGCACCGCGCGACGAGCGTGCCAAACGCCCCCGCAAACCGGGTCAGGCGCGCATCGAGCCCGCGACGAGGTCGAAGCGGTACAGGCGGCATTCGATCGGCCCGTTCCACATCGGCATGCGGCGCGCTGCCGCAAGGCGCATTGCACCGGGCAGTTTCATGTCGGGGCTCAGCACCCACGCGGTCCAGCCCGGCGTCCGGCCCGTGTAGGCGCGCTTCCAGTGCGCGGCGAGCCGCGGGAAGAAGTCCGGCGGCGTGCTGCGATCTTCGGCCGACGGCCGCGGCGCGTGGCGCGGCGCGCGTTGTGAAGCGGCCTTGCCGAGCACCTCGATGCGTTCGCCGTAGGGCGGGTTGAGCATCAGCGTTCCCGCAAGGTCGGGCGCGAGCGCTGGCGCCGGTCGCTCCAGCGCATCGCCCCCGTTGAACACGATCGCGTGCGCAACGCCCGCGCGCTCGGCATTGCGGCGCGCGAAGTCCACCATCCGGAACGAGACGTCGCTCGCAAAGATCGGCACCGCGCTCGCATGAACCCGCGCCTTCGCTTCGTCTTTCGTGCGCTGCCATTGCGCGCGTGTCTCTGCCGATCCGAAGGGCAGCAACCGTTCGAAGGCAAAGCGGCGCTGCAAGCCGGGCGCGATGCCACAGGCGATCTGCGCCGCCTCGATCGCGATCGTGCCCGAACCGCAGCACGGATCGTGCAGCGCCCCGCCGGCTTCGGGCGTGCCGCGCCAGCCGGCAGCGGCGAGCATCGCGGCGGCGAGCGTCTCCTTCAGCGGGGCGTCGCCCTTGTCCTGGCGCCAGCCGCGCTTGAACAGCGACTCGCCGGAAGTGTCGACATAGAGGATCGCGCGCTCGGGCCCGAGGTGCAGCACGAGTTGCAGATCGGGCCGGTGCGTATCCACGTTCGGGCGCTCACCGGTCGCGTCGCGCAGCACGTCGCACACCGCGTCCTTGATGCGTAGCGCGGCGAAGTTCAGGCTGCGCAGGGGCGAGTGCTGCGCCGTGACGTCCACACGCAACGTGTGGCGCGGCGTGATCCAGAGCAGCCAATCCACGTCGCGTGCCAGCGCGTAGAGGTCGTCTTCGCGCTGGTAAGCACCCTCGGCCACCTCGACCAGCACGCGCTGCGCGAGCCGGCTCTCGAGATTGAGCCGCATCACCTCGTCGAGCCCGCCTTCGAGGCCCACGCCACCGCGCGCCACATCGACCCGCGCACCGGGCATCAGCCGCCCGACTTCATCGGCGAGCAGCGATTCGACGCCCGCCGCGCACGGGAGGAAGAGAGGGGCCTGGCTCATGGGTGAGGTCGCACGCCCGCGCTACATCGCGCGCCGCAGATTGGCCGGCGCGATCTTCAGGGCCTCGCGGTATTTCGCGACGGTGCGGCGCGCAACCTGGATGCCCTGCTCGTCGAGCATCTGGCTGAGCGCGTTGTCCGACAGTGGCTTGGCCGGGTCCTCGGCGGCGACGAGTTGCTTGAGCAGCGCCCGCACTGCGGTGCTCGATGCGTTGCCGCCGGTCTCGGTATTCAGCGACGAGCCGAAGAAGTACTTCAGCTCGAAGGTGCCCATCGGCGTGGCCATGTATTTCGAGGTCGTGCCGCGCGAGATGGTCGATTCGTGCAGCCCGAGTTCGTCGGCGATCTCGCGCAAGACGAGCGGCTTCATCGCGATCGCGCCGTGCGTGAAGAAGCTCTTCTGACGCTCGACGATCGCCTGCGAGACGCGCAGGATCGTGTCGAAGCGCTGGAGGATGTTCTTCACGAACCAGCGTGCCTCCTGCAGCCGCGCGCCGAGCGGCGAACCGGCGCCGCCGCGGGTGCCGCGGATCGCCTGCGCATAGAAGTCGTTGATGCGCAGCTTGGGCATGACGTCGGGGTTGAGCACCACCTTCCAGCCACGGCCGGATTTCTGGACGATGACGTCGGGCACGATGATGTTGGCTTCGGCGTTCGTGAACGGCCGCCCCGGCTTGGGCTCGAGCCGGACGATCATCGCCTGCGCCTCGCGCAGCAGCTCCTCGTCGGCGCCGGTCGCGGCGGCGAGCTTCTTCATGTCGCGCCGGGCGAGCAGATCGAGATGCTGACGGCAGATCAGGATCGCGATCGCCTGCGCCTCGCAACGTGGCAGCGCGCGCAGTTGCAGCGTCAGGCACTCGCCGAGGTCGCGCGCGCCGACACCGGTCGGCGCCAGACTTTGCAGCCACTTGAGCGCGCAGTTCAGCCGCGCCAGCAACTCCTCGCGCGCTTCCTCGTCGTCACCCGCCAGGCGCTCGGCAATGTCTTCGAGCGAGTCGGCGAGATAGCCATCTTCGTCGAGCGATTCGATCAGCACGGAAAGTGCGACGGCGTCCTCCTGCGACAACCGCATGCCCACGAGCTGCGCGCGCAGGTGATCGGGCAGGGAATCGGAAGGCGCGCCTCGTTCGGCGTATTCGAACTCGTCGCCGTCGGCGTTCGCCCCGCTCGCGGACGAGGAAGACAGGGGCGACTCGGCGATGCCGTCGAAGTCCTCGTGCTCGGTGCCGTTCTCCCAGTCCTCGCGTTCGGGCGTGCCGAATTCGGCGCCGTCCAGGCCCGTGGCGTCTTCGGGCGCGCCGGCTTCGTCGCGCAATTCGGCCTCGTCGCGCTGCACTTCGCGCTCGGCTTGGCTTTCGGCGCCGGCAGCGGGCTCGCTGGCCGGCCCGGGCGCCGCATCACCCCCGGTCTCGTCGTCGACCTCGAGAAAGGGGTTCTGCTCGAGCATCTGCTCGATCTCCTGCTGCAGCTCGAGCGTCGAGAGCTGGAGCAGGCGGATCGATTGCTGCAACTGCGGCGTGAGCGACAGATGCTGCGAGAGGCGAACCTGAAGAGTGGGCTTCATCGCAAGAACCGTGAAGCCGCCAGACGGGGCATGATCATCGCGGGACGGCGCTACATCCTGAAGTGTTCGCCGAGATAGACCTTGCGGACGTCGGCGTTGTCGACGATTTCGCCCGGTGTGCCTTCGGCCAGCACCTCGCCGTCGCTGATGATGTAGGCGCGATCGCAGATGCCGAGCGTCTCACGCACGTTGTGATCGGTGATCAGGACACCGATGCCGCGCCGCTTGAGGAAGCCGATGATGCGCTGGATCTCGATCACGGCGATCGGGTCGATGCCGGCGAAGGGCTCGTCGAGCAGGATGAAGCGCGGCTGCGTGGCCAGCGCGCGCGCGATCTCGACGCGCCGACGCTCGCCGCCGGAGAGGGACGGCGCAGGGTTCTCGCGCAGCTTCTCGATGCTCAGGTCGCGCAACAGGCCGTCCAGCAGCGTTTCGATGCGGTCCTTCTTCAGCGCGCGGCCGTCGGCGCCGATCTGAAGCTCGAGCACCGCGCGGATGTTTTCCTCGACGCTGAGCTTGCGAAAGATCGACGCCTCTTGTGGCAGGTAGGACAGGCCAAGCCGCGAGCGCTGATGAATCGGCATGCGCTCGACGCGCTGTCCGCCGATGCTGATGCGGCCCGCCTCGGCGCGCACCAGGCCGACGATCATGTAGAAACTGGTCGTCTTGCCCGCACCGTTGGGCCCGAGCAGGCCGACCACCTCGCCGCCGCCCACCGCGACGTGAACGTCCTTGACGACGACGCGCGTGCCGTAGCTCTTCTTCAGACCGCTGGCTTCCAGGCGGTCTGTCGTCGCCTCGCCGGCCGTCACCGGCTCGCTCCCGGCGCCGAGGCACCGAGCGCCGGCGTTGTTTGCAATCCGGCGCCCGGCTGGGACGCGGCCGCGCTGGCCGCCTCCCGCGGCGCAAGCGTCGCCCGCACGCGACCCGCCGGATTCGCCGGGGTCGCGGCCGAAGGCCCACCCGTCACGCTGAACACCTCGGAGGTGTTGTCGTAGGTGATCAGGCTGCCGGCGGTCTCGTCTGCCAGCGTCGCGCCGCGATAGCGACGGATCACGGCGCGATTGACGAGGCGCACCGTATCGGCCTTGCCGTCGTATTCGATGCGCTCGGCCTCGCCGCGGATCGTCTCATCGACGCCGTCGCGCTTCTGACTGAAGGTGGCGAGATCCCCGGGCAGGGCCGTCGCCACACCCTGCTGGTAGCCGTCAGGAGTCTGGCGCACCTCGATCTTGGCGGCCCGCATCGTGAGCGACCCCTTGGTCACGACGACGTTGCCGGTGAAGCTGCCGACCTGTTTCAGGTCGTCGTAGCGTCCGGCATCGGCCTCGATGTTGAGCGGCTTGTCCTTGTCCGACTTCTCCGCGGACGCGGACATCGCCAAAAGCGCGCAGGCCAGGGCCGGAAGGAAAGGGTGCAGCCAGCGGCTGCTGAGGCGATTGCGGAGGGCCTGGGGCATAGGGCACGAAAATTGCAGGCCATTCTAGCTGACCGCCTCCTCAAGGCGCGCAGACCACCCGCATCGATCCGAATCGACCGAAGCGAACTGCGGCTACGCTCAGGTCTTCGCGCGCGACTGCTGGATCAGGTAGTCCGCCACCGCGAGCGATTGCTGCGGCGAGCCGGCGAGCGTCGCCGAGGTGAAGTACTTGCCCGCGATGCCGATCGAAGGCACGCCGTCGAGCTTGTAGGCTTGCGCCAGCTGCGCCGCCTGACGCGCCTTGGTCTGCACCGAAAAGCCGTTGTAGAAGCTCATGAACTTCGCGGCATCGACGCCGTTCTTCGCCATGAAGGCGGAGATCTCGGCCGGGTTGTCGAGGCGCTGATGATCGACATGGATCGCCGCGAAGACTTTGCGGTGCATGGCATCCACAAGGCCCATTTCCTCGAGCGCGTAGTAGATGCGTTGGTGAGCAACGAAGGGCTCGTCGCGAAACGCGACCGGCACCCGCTTGAAGGAAACGTCGGCCGGCAGCTTCTTCACCCAGGCTTCGAGCGTGGGCTCGAAAGCGTTGCAGTGCGGGCAGCCGTACCAGAAGAACTCGATCACTTCGATCTTGCCGTTCGCCGGCGTCGGCACCGGTGGCGAGAGCTTGATGTAAGCCTTGCCCTCGACGGGCGCGCCGCCCTGCGCGGCGGCGAACGGCAGGCCCGCTGCGAGCGCACCGGCGGTGAGGCCGGTGCGAACCACGGCGGTCGAAAATTCACGACGCTTCATGCTTGATCCTTGATGAAATGAAACCTATCGACTCGCCCGGCGCGCGATTGGTTCAACGTTGCACGCGCACCAGCGCGGCATCGACGCCGGCGCCGGTCAGTCGCTCCTTGGCCGTATCGGCTTCCTCCTTGCGCTCGAACGGGCCGACGCGCACGCGGTAGACGGTGCGGCCGGCCTGCTCGCGCTCGGTCACCTTGGCGCTCAATCCGAGCAATCCGAGGTTGGCGCGCTGTTGCTCGGCATCGTCGCTGCGCGCATAGGCTCCCGCCTGCACGTAGTAGGTCACGGGCAGGACGGCGGCGACCGCGCTCGCGGCAGCGGTGCTATCGGTCGCCGTGGCGCCCGGAATCGGTACGCCAGGTGTTTGCGCGCCGCGTGCGGCAGTCGACCGGTCCGTCGTGCCCGGCATGGCGACGCCGCTGGCCGCACCCGCCGCCTTGGTCGTGCTCTTGCCAGTCAGCGCCGCGTTCGGATCCCAGTTGCGATCCTTCTCGGCCTGCGCCGCGTCTTGTTCGGCGTTGCGCTGCGGCACTTTGTTGATGAAGGGCACCGGCACCTTCGTCACGTACAGCGCAACACCCAGCGCCACGGCGAGGCCGGCGAGCAGCCCGACGATCAGGCCCACGATGAAGCCACCACGCTGACTCGAGCGCCTGGCGGCGGATGCAGGCAGTCTCATGCCTCTGACTCCATTGGGGTTTCGACATCGCGCGCCATGGCTTCCGGCGCATCGACGCCCAGCAGCGCGAGCACGTTGGCCAGCACCTGGCGCGTTGCTGCGAGCAGCGCGAGGCGCGCGCGTGCAAGTGCGGCATCCTCGACCAGAAAGCGCTCGGCTGCGTAGTAGCTGTGGAAGGCGGCGGCCAGATCGCGCAAGTAGAAGGCCAGATCGTGCGGCGCGAGGTCGGCGGCGGCGCGCGCGAGCATCGCCGGCGCTTCGGCGAGTGCCATCATCAGCGCGGCTTCGGTCGGCGCGACGAGCAACGACAGATCGGCCGATGCGAGTTCCTGTGCGCCGGCACCGCTGCGGGCCAGCACGGAGCAGATGCGCGCGTGGGCGTACTGCACGTAATAGACCGGGTTCTCGTCGCTTTGCTTGACCGCCAGATCGACGTCGAAGACGAACTCTGTGTCGGCCTTGCGGCTGAGCATGAAGAAGCGCACGGCATCGCGGCCGGTCCAGTCGACGAGGTCACGCAGCGTGACGTAGCTGCCGGCGCGCTTGGAGATCTTGACCTCCTCGCCGCCCCTCATCACCGTCACCATCTTGTGCAGCACGTAGTCGGGGTAGCCCTTGGGAACGCCCATGTCAGCGGCCTGCAGGCCGGCCCGCACGCGTGCGACGGTGCCGTGATGGTCGCCGCCCTGGATGTCGATCGCTTTCGTGAACCCGCGCTCAAACTTGGTGAGATGATAGGCTACGTCAGGCACAAAATAGGTGTAGGCGCTGACTTCGGAAGCCGCGGGATCGCTGCCCGCGGGCGTTGACCGGCGCATCACGCGGTCCTTGTCGTCGCCGTAGTCGGTCGTGCGCAGCCAGAGCGCGCCGTCTTCCTCGTAGGTCTTGCCGGACGCGATCAGCCGGCGCACGGTGTCCTCGACGCGGCCGTTCGTATACAGGCTCGATTCGAGGAAATAGTTGTCGAAACGCACGCCCAGCGCCTTCAGGTCCAAGTCCTGCTCATGGCGCAGGTAGGCGACGGCGAACTGGCGGATGCCGTCCAGATCGTCGGCGTCGCCGGACGCGGTGAATTGACGGTCATCCGCATGCACCGACTTCTTCGCTGCGAAGTCGGCCGCCACGTCGGCGATGTAGTCGCCGTTGTAGGCCGATTCGGGCCATTCGGCATCGCCCGGCTTGAAGCCCTTCAGGCGTGCCCGCACCGACGCCGTCAAGGTCGGGATCTGCGCGCCGGTGTCGTTGTAATAAAACTCGCGCGTCACGTCCCAGCCCTGCCATTCGAGCAGGTTGCAGATCGCGTCGCCTAGCGCGGCTTGGCGCGTGTGGCCCGTATGCAGCGGGCCGGTCGGGTTCGCAGAGACGAACTCGACGATCACCTTTGGCGCCTCGCCGGCCGGTGGCGCCCCGCGGCCGAACTGATCGCCCGCCGCCAACACTTCACCAACCACCGCCTGTTTGGCCGCCGCCTTGAGCCGCAGATTGATGAAGCCCGGACCGGCGATCTCCATCGCGTCGACCCACTGCGCCACGGCCGGCTGGCGCGCGAGCGCCTCGACGAGCTGTTGTGCCAGCTCACGCGGGTTGCGCTTCAGCGGTTTGGCGAGTTGCATCGCCGCGGTGCAGGCGAAGTCGCCATGCGACGCCTGCTTGGGCGACTCGAAGGCCGGCGTCAAGCCGTGACCGGGAGCGACATCTTCGAGCGCCTGCGCCAGGGCCTGCAGCAAAGCCTGCTTGACCGCGAGCATCAGCAGGCGGCCCACTGCCCGCCGGGTGGGCGAGTGCAAGAGGTGAAGAAGCCGGACATGCGCCGCATTCTACGTTTCGCCCATCGCGCAACGTCGGGCCTGGGCTTCACTGCGACTTGCTGCACGGAGGCCGCGGACTGTGCCGCCTTTTCCGTGCAGTTCGCCGCAATGCGTTGCCCCCGCCGATGCAATCATCCACGGGCCGGCCGCACTTTCGGCCCCGGCCACGGCCTCGCACGCGCCCCACCATGTCCACCACCTCCATCACCGCGCCAGAGCTGTCGGCGCTGCCCGAGCGCATCGGCAAGTACCGCATCCTGCGCCGGCTCGGCGAGGGCGCGACGAGCGAGGTCTTCCTCGGCCGCGACGACTTCCTCGGCCGCGACGTCGCGGTCAAGCGCGTTCGCGCGAGCGCGCTGGCCGACGCCACCGACGGGCGCTACTACGAACGCTTCTTCGCCGCTGAGGCCGCCCTCGTCGGCCGCCTCGAGCACCCGAACGTGGTGCAGATCTTCGACGCCGTGGCCGATCCGCACGAGCCCTACATCGTGATGGAGTACGTCGAGGGCAGCACGTTGCGACCGTATTGCCGCGCGGACCGCCTGCAGTCGCTCGAACTCGTTGTCGAGCTCGGCTTCAAGTGCGCCATGGCGCTCGGCTACGTCTATCGCCAGGGCCTGATCCACCGGGACGTGAAGCCCGCGAACCTGCTCGTCACGTTGAGCGAAGGCAGCATCACCGACGTCAAGGTGACCGATTTCGGCAGCGTGCTCAACACCCGGTCAGACGTGACGCAGGTGTACCGCGTGGGGTCGCTGGCCTACATGTCCCCCGAGCAGCTCGATGGCAGCACGCTCGACTGCCGGGCCGACATCTATTCGCTCGGCGCCGTGCTGTACCACCTGATCACGGGCCGGCCGCCGTTCGGCGCGCAGGAGCAGGCCGCGCTCGTCAACCAGATCTACCACCAGACGCCGGTGCCACCGAGCGCGCTGCGCGCGAACGTGAGCGCCGGGGTGGACGCCGTCATCCTGCGTGCGCTCGCCAAGCAGCCAGAGGACCGGTATGCGGACTGGGACGAGTTCTCGCAGGCGCTTTCGGCGCTGATCACGAACCGCGAAGTACCGCGCGGGCAGCTACAGGGCGTGCTCGACTCCGAGCGCTTCACGCTGCTGCGCAGCCTGGAGTTCTTCTCCCGCTTCGGCGACGTCGAGCTCTGGGAGGTGGTGCACCGCGCGAGCTGGCAGCGTCTGGGCTACGGCCACGCGCTGTACCGCAAGGGCGAGGAGGGCCGCACGTTTCACATCGTCGCCCAGGGCGAGGTCGAGGTGTTCCGCGACGGCCAGAAGGTCGCCCAACTCGGCGCCGGCACGTCGGTCGGCGAAATGGCCTACCTCGCGCCGAGTGCGGAACTGCGCATGCACAGCGCAGACGTTGTCGTCAGCAAGCCGGTGACGACGATCTCCTTCACACCGGAGACGCTCGCGCAGGTCGGCCCGAACTGCCGCCACTTGTTCGACGATGCCTTCATCCGCGTGCTGGTGCGCCGCCTGCACGCGGCGCACGAGGCGCTGGCGCACCCGCGACGCATCCTCTGACGCCGGCGCTTCGCCGCCCGGGCAGTGCCGGCAAAGCGCAACCACGGCTTGCGTCGCCCATCACCGCTGCCGCATGATTGCTGCCTCATCAGCCCGCACCGGAGCGCCTTCATGCACAAGCACATCCGTACCTCGTTCGCCGCCCTGCTGTTGTCGATCGGCGCCGCCGGCCTCGCCCACGCGGCCGGCTTCACCCTGACGAGCCCGAGCATCAAGCCCGGTGCGACGCTCACCGACGCGCAGGTCTTCAACGGCTTCGGCTGCACCGGCAAGAACATCTCGCCCGAACTCAAGTGGAGCGGCGCACCGGCCGGCACCAAGAGCTTCGCGGTGACGGTCTACGACCCCGACGCGCCGACCGGCTCCGGCTGGTGGCACTGGGTCGTCATCAACCTGCCGGCCGACAGCACCGGCCTGGCCGAAGGCGCAGGCGCGGCCGATGGCAAGGGCCTGCCCGCAGGCGCCCTCCACGGCCGCACCGACTTCGGCGCCCAGGCTTTCGGCGGCGCATGCCCGCCGAAGGGCGACAAGCCGCACCGCTACATCTTCACCGTCTATGCGCTCAAGGTGGACAAGCTCGACGTGCCCGCCGACGCCACCGCCGCGCTGATCGGCTACATGCTCAACGCCAACAAGCTCGGCACGGCGACGTTCACGGCAAAGTACGGGCGGCGGATGCAGCGCCAGCGCCACGCGGAGATGCGATACCGCGGCTGCCGCTTTGCGCGGCGTTTGGTGGGGGGTGAAAGTGCGGGCGCACGACCGGGAACTCAATGTCCATGAGCCTTGAGGGCCAGCCGAGCCAGCCAAGTCAGGGCGCAATGGCCCAGGTTATCCGTCACTTTTGCGCCCCATATCACTACAAGGGCTTCCCTCTCTGTCAAGCAAGAGCTGGCCATGACGGATCGCGCAGCGATTCGATCAAGGATGGCTGTTTGATTCGTTCGACCACCGATCCGGTGGCGACGCGCTGAGAGCGCGAGCAAGGTGCGGACTGGCGAAACTACAACCGGTCATTGATGCAGCTTTGCTGCTGCGGACCCTGATGAAAGACGCGCGCGGGGGACCCATTCGTTAGCCGAGTTTGACGTGCTGTCGGCACGCCAGAGACTCATTGAGTTAACCGGTCACTCCCCGCGCAGGTCCAACCTTTGCTCATCAACGCTTGTCATCACGCGGTGGTCTGGAATTCTTCGAACTTCACGGCGGCGCAATCAGTTGGCGCCAGACCGCGGGCCGGTGCAGCAGCGGGGTGCTCATCGCTTCACCTCACGCCGGCAGCCTGAACGACTCCCCCTTGGTGAGCACTGCCCAGGCCATGCGAGCGTTCTTGGCCGCGATGGCGACCACGGCCTTCCAGTAACCCCTGCGCTCGCGCAACGCCGTCGCCCAGCGGCTCAACGAATCGGTCTTGTTGGGCGCCGCGTTGAGCACCGCCCTGGCGCCCAGCACCAGCAGGCTGCGCAAGTAGGCGTCGCCAGCCTTGGTGATGCGCCCGAGGCGCGCCTTGCCGCCCGAGCTGTACTGCCCCGGCACCAGGCCGATCCAGGCGGCGAACTGGCGACCCGTGTCGAACTCCCGGGCGTTGCCGACCATCGCCACGATCGCGGTGGCCGTGGTCTCGCCCACACCCGTCAGTTGCATGAGTTGCTGGGCGGCGGTGCAGTCCTTGGCCATCGTGCGGATGTGCACGTCGTATTGCTTGATGCGCTCGTCCAGATGATGCACTTCGCTGAGCAGGTCCCCGATCACGGTGTTGGCGTAGCCCGGCAGGTCCTCCAGGTGCTTGCACGCTTCGCGGCGCACGACTTCGGCCTTCAATGGCAGCACGATGCCAAACTCGCTGAGCAACCCGCGGATGCGGTTCAAGGTCGCGGTGCGCTGCTCCACAAAGCCTTGGCGTGCGCGGTGCACCATCAGGCGTGATTGCTGCTCTTCGGTCTTCACCGGCACGAAGCGCATGGTGGGCCGCTGCACGGCTTCGCAGATGGCAGCCGCATCGGCGGCGTCGTTCTTGCCGCGCTTGCCGCTCATTCGGTACGGGGTGACGAGCTTGGGTGCGATCAGGCGCACGGTGTGGCCATGGGTTCGGAGCAGCCTGGCCCAGTGGTGCGCGCCGGAGCAGGCTTCGATGCCGATGGTGCACGGCGGCAGCGCGGCCACCAGCGCATGCAGCTTGGCGCGCGGCACCCGGGCTGGAGCAACTCAGGCTTGCCGGCTTCGTTCACGCCGTGCAGCGCAAATACGTTCTTGGCAAGATCAATGCCGATATGCAAAATGGCCATGACTTCCCCTCTCGCAGGTGGTTGATGGAAACGAACGCTTCCCATCGTGGCACTTCGATGCCGTACTCCGCTTCTCAGCGGGCACCTCGGGACGGGGAAGTCCCTTTCATTCGTTATGCCCCACAGGAGAAGCAGGATGAATCGCGAAATCTCCAAGTGGCCGTTGGTCGTGGGGTCGAACGCTTCTGGGACAAGTGAGGTCGACTCCAAGGCTGTCCTCGAAATCTACAAGGAGTACTTGAAATCAATCTCTGACTGGGATCGACTAGCCGCCGAGTCAGAGAAGTTCTACTCCGGACTGAATACAGCGATGCTGACAGGATTTGTCTTTCTTCTGAAAGAGCGGGTGGTCCTGCCTTCACTGGTACTCCTCGCCATCACCGTTGCAGCTGTCTGGTTCGCCACAATGTGGATCCTGACGAACATCTCCTATTCCAAGGCGGTATCGGTCAAGATGGAAGTTGTCCAAGAAATTGAAGAGCATCTTCCCCTGAGACCCTTCAAGTACGAGTGGGAAGAGAAGTTCAAGAACGTCAAATACATTCGGTTAAGTCGACTTCAGAGAGTGTTCCCAGTCATATTCATTGCTCTGTATCTGACCGTTGGCGTATCGCTTTTGCGTGCATGAACCACGCGGATGAGGGACGTCACATGCACATCCACGTCTTGTGT
>CAWBXT010000022.1:0-13754 GCA_963792765.1 uncultured beta proteobacterium
TCGCATCGTTGCCGGTGCCTAGGGGACACGGACCATAGGCGCTATGGTCCAGGGCCACATTCGCGATCGGCCAACTTGCCCCGCACTTCCGCAGCCAGCCGGCGTCCTGATGATGGTGACGCCTTCGAGCGCGAGCTGCAGGCTCACTTCCACCGCGGCATCGGTGTCGTGCTCGACTATCTCTGGGGCACCAAGTCGATAGCCGGTGTGCTCGGCGCGGCCGCTTCGGGCGCGCTGTCGCTCCCTACCGCGATGCGGCCGTTGTCAGAGGTTGCGGCGCACTGGGAGGCTCCCAACGAACGCCGGCTGGTGCTTGTGCCATAGCCCCGCGGAGGATCACTGCATAGCCGACTTCGCTGACCGTCTCTTGATGGCCGATAGCCGCCCACCGGGTGCCCCGCTCAATGCGACCGGATCATCGTCCCGTAGGCCTGATCGGTGAGGATTTCCAGCAACATCGCGTGCGGCACGCGGCCGTCGATGATGTGCACCGTGTTGACGCCGCTCTTGGCAGCGTCGAGCGCCGAAGCGATCTTGGGCAGCATGCCACCGCTGATCGTGCCGTCGGCGAACAGCTCGTCTATCTCGCGCGCCGACAGGTTCGTCAGCAGCTTGCCGTCCTTGTCCAACACGCCGGGCGTGTTGGTCAGCAGCATCAGCTTCTCGGCCTTCAGCACTTCGGCGAGTTTTCCGGCAACGACGTCGGCGTTGATGTTGTAGTTCTCGTTGTCCTTGCCGAAGCCCAGGGGCGAAATGACGGGGATGAACTGATCGTCCTGCAACGCGCGCACGACGCCCGGGTCAATCGATTCGATCTCGCCCACCTGCCCGACGTCGTGCTCGATGCTCGGGTCCTTCAGGTCGACCATCCTGAGCTTGCGCGCCCGGATCAGCCCGCCGTCGCGCCCGGTCAGCCCGACTGCCTTGCCGCCAGCGACGTTGATGAGGCCGACGATGTCCTGCTGCACCTGGCCGGCGAGCACCCATTCCACGACTTCCATCGTCTCGGCGTCGGTCACGCGCATGCCCTGGATGAAGCTGCCCTTCTTGCCGAGCCGCGACAACGCCTCCTCGATCTGCGGGCCGCCGCCGTGCACGACGACCGGGTTCATGCCGACGAGTTTGAGCAGGACCACGTCCTCAGCGAAGTCCTGTTGCAGGTTGGGGTCGGTCATCGCGTTGCCGCCGTACTTGATGACGATCGTCTTGCCGTGGAACTGGCGGATGTAGGGCAACGCCTGCGCCAGGATCTCGGCCTTGTCGCGCGGCGAAATGTGGGTCGCGGAATGATCGCTCGCGTCACGAACAGGGTGGGTCATGGTCGAGGCCGAGGGTGAACGTGCAGGCATTGTAGGAAACGCAGGCCACGCGCGGAGTGCGGCGGCTTGAGCCGGGCGGGAGGCAGCCGCAGCGCATTGCCGATCAGCGACGAGGAACTCAGGCTCATCGCCAATGCAGCGATCACCGGCGACAGCAACCAGCCGGTGAAGAGAAACAGAACGCCTGCGGCGAGCGGCACGCCGATCGCGGCGTCAACGAACGCGAAGCCGAGGTTCCGGCATTCACGCCGCGGCTCATGGCGTCACCTCGATCTCTGTCACGACGAGCGCGCCGCCCGCGCTTTTCTCGGCCGCGAAACGCACCTTGTCGCCTGGCTTGACCTTGTCGAGCAGACCGGCGTCCTTGACCTGGAACACCATCGTCATCGGCGGCATGTCGAGGCTCTTGATCTCGCCGTGCTTGATCGTGATCTTGTTCGTCTCCTTGTTCACCTTGCGTACCTCGCCGTCGGTCATCTCGGCGGCGAGCGCCATTGCAGGCGGGGAGCCGGCAATGCCCCAGGGCGTTTGCTCCTTGCTCGCCGGCCCTGCGGCATGGGTCTCGTCGCCGTGCGCGCAGGCGATCTGCGGCGACGTCATCAGGGCGGCGGAAACGAGCGCCAGCACCAAGGTGCCGGTGAAGAGACTGGAGTTCGGCGTCATGGGTTGCATCCTGTTGTTCAATCGTTGAGGCCTAAGGCTCAATGGCCGGCGTGCCCCTTGGGCTTGCGCACCTGCACCTCGATCTCGGCGGCCGGCATGTTCTGCGCCCGCATCGCCGAGGCGCCGTCGGTGGCGAAGCGCTTCGGGTCGGGCAACGCACCGGTCCACTCGAAGGCCTGCGTGCCGGCCCGCTGCTTGAACCAGCCCGGGTCCTTGTAGTCGCCTCGCGGTTGGTCCTTGCGCACCTTGAGCACGCTGAACATGCCGCCCATCTCGACCGAGCCGTAGGGGCCTTCGCCGGTCATCATCGGCGCGGTGTTGTCGGGCAGCGGCATCTCCATCTCGGCCATGTCGGCCATGCCGCGCTCGCTCATCACCATGTAGTCGGGGATGAGGCCAGTGATCTTCTTCGCGATGCCGCGCTGATCGACGCCGATCATCGTCGGCACGTTGTGCCCCATCGCGTTCATCGTGTGGTGGCTCTTGTGGCAGTGGAAGGCCCAGTCGCCCGGCTCATTGGCGACGAACTCGATCTGGCGCATCTGGCCGACCGCGACGTCGGTCGTCACCTCGGGCCAGCGCGCGCTCGGCGGCACCGCGCCGCCGTCGGTGCCGGTGACCGCGAACTCGTGACCGTGGATGTGCATCGGGTGGTTGGTCATCGTCAGGTTGCCGATGCGGATGCGCACCTTGTCGCCCTGACGCACGTTGAGCGTATCGATGCCTGGGAAGACGCGGCTGTTCCAGCTCCACAGATTGAAGTCGAGCATGGTCATGATCTTGGGCGTGTAGGCGCCCGGCTCGATGTCGTAGGCGTTGAGCAGAAAGCAGAAGTCGCGGTCGACCTTCTCGATCAGCGCCGACGGCGCGCGCGGGTGCGTCACCCAGAAGCCCATCATCCCCATCGCCATCTGCGTCATCTCGTCGGCATGCGGGTGGTACATGAAGGTGCCGGGACGGCGCGCGACGAACTCGTAGACGAAGGTCTTGCCGACCGGAATCGCCGGTTGGTTCAGCCCCGCGACGCCGTCCATGCCGTTGGGCAGGCGCTGGCCGTGCCAGTGGATGGTGGTGTGCTCGGGCAGCTTGTTGGTGACGAAGATGCGCACACGGTCGCCCTCCACCACCTCGATCGTCGGCCCCGGCGACTGGCCGTTGTAGCCCCACAGGTGCGCCTTGAAGCCGGGCGCCATTTCGCGCACGACCGGCTCAGCGACGAGGTGGAACTCTTTCACGCCGCCGTTCATGCGCCAGGGCAGCGTCCAGCCGTTGAGCGTGACCACCGGGTTGTAGGGCGGGCCACTCGCAGGCACGAGCGGCGGCATGGTGTCGGGCTTGAGTTGCAGCATCGGTTCGGGCAATGCGGCCAGCGCGAAACGGCTGACGGAGGCGGAAGCGACCGCCGCCGTGACAGCGCCGGCGCCGTGGAAGAAGTCTCGTCGGGAAACCATGGTCGGTTCGTCCTTGTTCAGTGCGCGCTGGCTTCGGCCATCGCAGCAGAGGCCACCGGTGCGGTCAGGCTCAGACCGGGCTTGCCGATGAGCGCCATGTCGAGTTCGGCGCGCGCGAGCCAGAAGTCGCGCAGCGCATCGATGTAGCCGTTGACGCTCGCAATCTGCGAACGCGCGTCGGCGAGCAGTTCGAACACACCGATCAACATGCCGTTGTAGCGAAGCAGGTTCTCTTCGGCGATGCGCTTCTTCATCGGCACGATCTCGTCGCGATAGTGGCGCGCGATGTCGTAGGCCGAGCGGTAGGTCAGGTACGCCTGGCGCACCTCCGAGCGCGCGTTGACGGCGGCCTCTGCGGTGCGGTCCACCGCCTGCATGTAGAGTGCCTCGGCTTTGGCGATGCGCGCGTCGCCCCAGTCGAAGATCGGCAGCTCGAGGCCGATCTCATAGCCACGCTGGTTCGGGGCGCCGCTGTTGAAGGTGTTGTTGATGACGCCGATCTCGAGCACGTTGATGAAGCGCGTCGCCTTCGTCAACCCGAGGTTGGCGGCGAGCTGTTCGGTCGCCAGCTTTGCGGCCTGAACGTCGAGGCGCTGCGCCATCGCGGTCTGCTCGATATCGGGCAGATCGTCGGCCTTGAGGGGCAGGTCAGGCAGGCGCTCGGCAAGCTCGAAGGCGGCCTGCGTGCCCCAGAGCCCCATCAGGCGGGTCAGTCGCTCGCGCGCCGCCGTCTGAGCCTGCGTGCCGCGCGCGAAGTTGAGCGCTGCGTCGGCATAGAAGCTCTGCTCGCGCGCCTGCTGCAGCTTGCTCCAGTTGCCGACCTGCGCCATGCGCCCGGCGAGCTCGGCGCCGGCCTCGGCCGCGACCATCACCTGGCGCTGGTAGTGCACCGATTCCTGGGCGCCGACGGCCATGTAGTAAGCCCTTCGCACCTCGGAGGCCAGCCCGATCATCTCCATCGTCACCCGGCGCTGGGTCTGCTCGAAGCGCCGCCGTTCCATTTCCGTCGCCAGCGGGATCGCAATCACGCGGGCGACGTTGAGCGCGAACAGGCGCTCGATCTCGAGCTCGCTACCCTGCGTCTTGCGCGCGAAGGCGAACCCCGGGTTCGGCAGGCGCCCGGCCTGCACCAGGTCGGCTTCGGCAACGCCGAGCTCGCGAAACGACGCCTGCAGGCCACGGTTGTTGAGCAGTGCGATCTGCACCGCGTCGTCGGCCGAGAGTGGCTTGGCGAGCAATTCGCCGACGCGCGACGCGACCAGCTCGCGGTCGGCATCCGACGTCGTCAGGTGCACCTCCTTGCCGAGGCGATCACTCGCCGCCTGTGCGACGACGCCGAAGCCGCCATCGGGGCTGAACGTGGTGCAACCCGCCAGGACCTGCACGACCGCGGCAAGCGCCAGCCCCGCGCGCCGCACGGCGCCGCACACTTTCGAGTCGGCCCTCATGGCTTCACCGGGCCGTCATGTCCGGCGTGACCCTGCGGCGAACCCGTGGCGGGTGCCGCCGAAGCGGCAGCCATTGGTTCGCGCGCCGAGCGAGCGTACGCGCGCCAGCCGCCAATGCGTGTCACGGTGTCGTTCGCCTCGCGCCAGGGCGTGGGCTGGACGTCACCGAGGCCACGGAATCCGGCGAGTGCAGAGGTGTAGCGAACGGCCGGCACGCGCGCAGCGGCATCGCATGGGTCGGGCCGGATGTCGGCCCGGGCAGCGCCGATCGACGCCAAGGCGACGGCGGCCGACAACAGCAGCGGCCTCGCTGGAGCAAGTTTGAACATGATCGAACCTCGTAAGCCGCAAACGGCGTCACCGCAGGCGACGCCACAGGCGCAGCGCAGCCCTGTTCAGGGAGCGCGTGCGAAGCTCAGGCGAGTTCGGGTCTGGGGGGGCGTTCGAGGCACGACGCGACCGGGCCGACATAGGGTGTCGACACGAGGCGGGGAGCTTCGCGCAGCGGCATGACGACCGGCACCGTCAGGCCGTTCGGCAGCAGGGCCGAGCCGATGCAGCACGCCGCGCAAACATTGCATTTCGCCTTCGACGTCGCCTCACCCTGCAGGTCGCTCCCGTCGCCAGGTGCGGCGTGGCGCTCGGCGTGGTGCGCGTGGTCCGTCGCGGCGACCGACGCGTGGTGGTTTGCTCCCAGCCGGCCCGCCGCCTGGGCGTTATCACTGGACGCACAGAACTGCATCGTCGCTGCGGCCGCACCCTGAAGCGGAATCGCCAGGGCGAGCCAGATGAGGAGGATGCGCGACACGGAGGCCATGGCGGGAGTGTAGAGCTTCACTCGGTCGGCAAAGCTCACCCTGCACCGCTAAAGTCACTGGCGTCAAGTTCACCCAGCCATGCACCAGCACGACCTCGCCCCCTGGCAACACGCCCACAATTTCGCGAACGACCGGCGCGCCACCGAGCGCCGAGCGTGGATCGTGGTCGCGATCACGGTTGCGATGATGGCTGCCGAGATCAGCGCCGGCTGGTGGTGGAACTCGATGGCGCTGCTGGCCGACGGCTGGCACATGGGCACGCACGCTGTGGCGATCGGCGTCACCGGCATCACCTACTGGCTCGTGCGCCGCTGGTCGCGCGATGCGCGCTTCAGTCTCGGGCCGTGGAAGGTCGAGGTGCTGGGGGCGTACACCAGCGCTGTACTGCTCGCGGTGGTGGCTGTCGGCGTCACGGCCGAGTCGCTTGTGCGCCTGTACCGGCCGGAGCCAGTCGGCTACGACGAGTCGCTCGCGATCGCGGCGATCGGCCTGATCGTCAACCTGATCTGCGCGCGGTTGTTGCATGCGGGCCAGGGTGCGCACGATGACGTGCACGGTCACGCGCCGGCCCATGTACACGCCCACAGCCCCGCTCCTGCGCACACGCATTCGCACGCGCATTCGCACACGCATGGCGCTGCTGAAACAGCGCCGCCGCCCACCGACAGAGACCTGAATCGCGAGGCCGCCTACACCCACGTGCTGGCCGACGCCGCGACTTCGGTGCTCGCGATCGGCGCGCTCGTCGCGGGCAAGTGGATGGGCTGGCTCGTGCTCGACCCGCTCGTCGGCCTCGTCGGCGCGGCGTTGATCGCGTGGTGGGCGCGCGGACTGATCGTGCAAAGCTCGACCATCCTGCTCGACCGCGAGATGGACCATCCGCTCGCGGCCGAATTGCGCCAGCGACTGGAGAGCGACGGCGACGCCAAGGTCGCCGACCTGCACCTGTGGCGCGTCGGCAGCGACGCCTTCGCCTGCGCCGTCACGCTGGTCGCCGACGCGCCGGTCAGTGCCGACGCCTATCGCGCACGGCTGGAGGGGCTGGCCAGCCTGGAACACGTGACTCTCGAGATCAACCGATGCCGCTCAACGGCGCGAGGCGGCGGCGTGCCAACTTGACGCACCCCCGAGCCTCGCTTCTACTCGACCGATCGAAGCAAGCAGGAGTCAGTGCCATGGCCCAGATGATCGATTTCCAGCGTCCCGACGGCGCAAGCGTGAAGGGCTACCTGGCCGAACCCGTCGGCGGCAGCGGCCCCGGGGTCGTGGTGATCCAGGAGTGGTGGGGGCTGAACGATCAGATTCGCGGCGTCGCCGACCGGCTCGCCGACGCCGGCTTCGTCGCCCTCGTGCCGGATTTGTACCGCGGCAAGTCGACCGTCGAGGCCGAGGAGGCGCACCACCTGATGACGGGTCTGGATTTCGGTGACGCCGCGACGCAGGACGTTCGCGGCGCGGTGCTGAATCTGAAGGCCCGTGGCTCGAAGGTCGGCGTGACGGGCTTCTGCATGGGCGGCGCGCTGACGTGGCTCGCCCTCTCCAACGTGCCCGAAGTCGATGCCGGTGTCTCCTGGTACGGCATGCCGCCGCTCGAATACATCGACGCGGCCAAGATCAAGGCACCGGTGCTCGCGCATTGGGCGACGCAGGACGAATTCTTCGCGATCGCGAACGTCGATGCGCTGGAGGAGAAACTCGCAACCGCGGGTGTCGCCTACCAGGGGCACCGCTATCTCGCGCATCACGGCTTCGCCAACGAGACAGCCATAGGCCGCGGACGCATCCCGAAGACGCAGTACGACGCCGCCTGGGCGCAGTTGGCGTGGGACCGCACGCTGCGCTTCTTCGGTCGCGAGCTCGGCTGACGGATCGCAACGCGGGCGCGGCGCTCGCGGTCGGGCCGGGTGCGGCCCGATGACGCCTAGAAGTGAATGCCCTTCATCATCTGCGCCATCGCGATCGCCTCGGCCGAGAGCTGCGGCTTGCCGCTCTTGTCCCCCTTGGCTGCGGAACTGTCGGGGAACATGCGGAAGGTCGTGTTCATGATGATCTGCGTGATGCGTGGCGCGGCCGTGTGCAGCACCGCGCCGAACACGCCAAGACGTGTCGCGACGCGCACCGGCTTGTCGATGCAGGCATTGACGATCATCGCCGCCGCCTCTTGCGGGTCGAGCAACGGCATGTTGTCGTAGATCTTGGTCGGCGCCGTCATCGGCGTGCGCACGAGCGGCATGTTGACGGTGGTGAAGGTGATGCCCTGATCCGCGTATTCGCTGGCCGCACACGCCGTCCAGGCATCGAGCGCCGCCTTGCTCGCGACGTAGGCCGAGAAACGCGGCGCGTTGACGAGCACGCTGATCGAGCTGATGTTGACGACGTGGCCCTTGCGCCTTGCGACCATGCCGGGCAGGAGACCCATCGTCACGCGCAGCGCGCCGAAGTAGTTCAGCTGCATCGTGCGCTCGAAGTCGTGGAAGCGGTCGTAGCTCGACTCGATCGCGCGCCGGATCGAACGCCCGGCGTTGTTGATCAGGTAGTCGACGCCGCCATGTTCCTGCTGCAGCAGCCGCACGAACTCGGCGCAACTCGCCTCGTCCGCGATGTCGACCGCGTAGCTGAACACCTGGGCGTTCTTGCCCGCCACCTCGCGAATGTGCTTGACGGCGTCGACCAGCTTGTCTTCGCCGCGCGCGCAGATGACGGTGATCGCGCCGGCCTCGGCGAACCTGCACGCCGCCGACAAGCCGATCCCCGAGCTACCGCCGGTGACGAGCACCACCTTGCCGGCGACGGCGCCGCGCAGCGAACGGTCGACGAACAACGCAGGATCGAGGTGGCGTTCCCAGTAGTCCCACAACCGCCACGCGTAGTCGCGCAGGTTCGGGCATTCGATGCCGCTTCCCTTCAAGGCGGCGAGCGTATCGCGGCAGTCGAAGCGCGTCGGGTAGTTGACGAAGGCCATCATGCTTTCGGGCACGCCGAGGTCCTTCATCACCGCGTTCTTCACGCGCCGCACCGGCGCGATCGCGAGCATCCCTTTCCTCACGCTCTTCGGGATGAAGCCGAACAGCGCGGCATTCACGAACAGGTTCATCTTCGGCGCGTGCGCCGCCTTGCTGAAGATGTCGAGCACATCACCGACGCGGTAGCCCACGGGGTCGACGAGATGGAAGCAACTACCGCTCGCGAGCCCGCGTTGATGGCTGATGTGGTCGAGCGCGGCAACGACGAAATCGACCGGCACGATGTTGACGCGCCCGCCTTCGAGGCCGACCGACGGCATCCACGGCGGCAAGAACTGGCGCATGCGCTGGATCAGCTTGAAGAAGTAGTACGGCCCGTCGACCTTGTCCATCTCGCCGGTGGTCGAGTCGCCGACGACCATCGCCGGGCGGTACACCGTCCACGGCACCTTGCACTCCTTGCGCACGATCTTCTCGCTCTCGTGCTTGGTCATGAAATACGGGTGCTCGAGGCCTTCCGCCTCGTCGAACATGTCTTCGCGGAACACGCCTTCATAGAGGCCCGCAGCCGCGATCGACGACACGTGATGGAAGTGCTTGGCGTCGATCGCCTTGGCGAATTCGATCGCGCTGCGCGTGCCTTCGATGTTGACCTTGACCTGGCTTTCCTCGTCGGCCGACAAGTCGTACACCGCGGCCAGGTGGTACATGTGGTCGATCTTGCCCTTGAGCTTCCTGATGTCGTCGGCACTCGCGCCGAGTTTCTTGCTCGTCAGGTCGCCGAGCACGGGTACTGCGCGCGCCTTCGTCACGCCCCAGTACGCCAGCAGTTCGGTCACCTTGCCCTCACTTTCCGGCCGAAGGAGAAAGTGCACGGTCGCGCCGCGTCGCGCGAGCAGCATCTTGACGAGCCGTTTGCCGATGAACCCGGTCGCGCCGGTGACGAAATACTGCATGGGGGTCTCCTGTGGCGGTTGGCGATCGAAGGTGCATTCTTACCCATGACGCGACACCCCCAACGCGCGCTTTCCCGGGGTCGCCGCGTGGGGTTGCCGCCAAGCCGCTCGCGCGCGGCCGTCACGCTTCACCGGCTGAATTAGGCTGCCCTCTCCACGCCGACTGCCTATAGTTGTCTCCGGCTCGTCGCTCCACGGGGGAGCGACGCGACACGACAAAGGCGCATCGATCATGGTCAAGAAACTCAAAGCTCTCAGCGAGAAGCAGGCCAGCGGCCCTGCGGGGTTGCTCGGCAGCCCGCTTGCGAGCACGGTCAAGGACTCCGCGCAACAGATCTGGCTCGCCGGCCTGGGCGCGTTCTCGAAGGCGCAGGCCGAGGGTGGCAAGGTGTTCGAGACCCTCGTGCGCGAAGGCGTCTCGCTACAGCGCAAGACGCAGACTGTCGCCGAAGACAAGATCACCGAAGTGACGAGCAAGATGACGAACATGGCTGGCGACCTGTCGGGCCGGGCGACGCAACACTGGGACAAGCTCGAGACGATCTTCGAGGAGCGCGTCGCCAAGGCGCTCAATCGGCTCGGTGTCCCTTCGGCGAAAGACGTGGACGCGCTGATGGCGCGCATCGACGCGCTCAGCGCGAGCGTCGCCAAGCTGTCGGGCGCGCCCACGAAGGCTGGCGCTGCGAAGCCCGCTGCAAAGAAGCCTGCGGCGAAGCAGACCGCCGCGAAGAAGGCTGCCAAGCCTGCTGCGAAGCGTGCCACCCGCAAGACCGCGAGCGCGTAAGACGCCGTCGCGCTTCGGCTTGGCTCTCGCGGGCGGCGGCCGAGCCGCTGCTGCGCAGCGCTCGCCCAAGGGCGGTCATGACGAACGGCCCGTTGCCGCGGCACGGTCGCGCGTCGGCTTGGCTCTCGCGGGCGGCGGGCCGTTGGGCGCGATCTACGAAATCGGCGCCCTGTGCGCGCTCGAGGAATCGCTCGATGGGTTGAAGCTGACGGAGTGCACGGGCTACGTCGGCGTGTCGGCGGGTGGTTTCATCGCTGCGGCGCTTGCCAACGGCATTTCGCCGCACGCACTCTGCCGCGCGTTCATCGAGAACGTCGGCGCCGCCGAGGACATCCTGCATCCGGCCAGCCTGATGCGCCCTGCTTGGAGCGAATACGCCCACCGCCTCGCAATGTTGCCCGCGCTGCTGGCGCAGGCGGCCTGGCGCTACGTCGTCGACCGACGCTCGTTGCTCGTCGCGTTCGAGCATCTTGGACGGGCGCTGCCTTCGGGCCTGTTCTCGAACCATCAGCTCGAAGCACAGATGCGCCGGGTCTTCAGCGCGCCAGGCCGCAGCAACGACTTCCGCGAGTTGTCGCGCAAGCTGGTGCTCGTCGCAACCAACCTCGATACCGGCGAGGCCGCTCCCTTCGGCCAACCGGGCTGGGATCATGTGCCAATCTCGCGCGCGATCCAGGCGAGCGCGGCGTTGCCGGGTCTGTTTCCGCCGGTCGAGATCGATGGCAAGCACTACGTGGACGGCGCGCTGAAGAAAACGCTGCACGCCTCCGTTTTGCTCGACGAGGGGATCGATCTGCTGATCTGCCTGAACCCGCTCGTGCCCTTCGACGCGAGTGCCGCGCCGGGCCATCGCGTGATGAGCAGCGGCGAGGAGCGCATCCCGCGGCTCGTCGATGGCGGCCTGCCCGTCGTGCTGTCGCAGACCTTCCGCTCGCTGATCCACTCGCGCCTGGAACTCGGCCTCAAAGGCTACGAGCGCAGCCATCCCGAGGCGACGATCGTGCTGTTCGAGCCCGATCATCGCGACGCCGAGCTCTTCCTCGCCAACACCTTCGGCTACAAGCAGCGCCGCGCGCTCGCCGAGCATGCCTACCAGCAGACGCGGCGCATGCTGCGTTCGCGCCGCAGCGTGCTGGCGCGTCAGTTCGCGCCGCACGGCATCCAAATCAACGACGCCATGCTCGACGACGCGCATCGGCATCTGCTCGACAAGCGCAGCGCGAAGCGCCGACCCGCAGTACGCGCGGTACGCCGACTCGAGGAAGTGCTCAACGACCTGGATGTGGCGCTCGAGGGCGCGCGGCCTGATTGCCCCGCGCGAGCGGGCTTGGGGACGGTCGCGGCCGCCGCTCCGCGGGGGAACTGCCTGCAATATCATTCGGGCGTCGACGGGTTCAACGAGGACTCGTCTCCACCCGATACCGAACAGGAGAATGCCTGTGAAGATGCTTCCCGCTTCATGGCTGTTGATGACGTTCGCGCTTGCAGGCTGCGCCTCCGGCCCGCCGTTCATCGACCAGGCGCAGCCTGAAGCGATGACGATCGCCCAGCGTCGCGCGGCCTTCGAGTTCAACTGCCCGGCGGCGACAGCGCAAATGTTGAGCCGCGAGACACTGCAACCGATCTCGTTTCGCTTCGGCGTCCTGCGTGCCGAATACACGATCGGCGTCAGCGGATGCGGCAAGCGTGCGACTTATGTCGTGCTGTGCCCGGACCAGGAAGGCTCGACCTGCTTCGCCTCGGCGGGTCGCGACGGGATCCAGTAGCGCGGCTCTTGCGCGGCGGCGTGCCCGGCAATCCGCCTTCGATCAGAAGGTGAACTGCCCGGGAAACAACCAGAGCACGGCGGCCGTCATCGTCACGTAGCGCGCAAACTTGCCGATCGCCATGTAGACCACGCACGGCCAGAACGGCAACCGAAGCCAACCGGCGACGGCGCACAGCGGGTCGCCGACGATGGGCAACCACGACAACAGGCAGCCCTTGGCACCGAAGCGACGCAGCCACTGCAGCGCGCGCGCCTCCGCCTTGTGCGACGACACCCGCTCGTAGGCCCGTTCGGCGCCGTAGCCCATCCAGTAGGTCAGCGCCCCGCCGAGCGTGTTGCCTGCCGTCGCCACCAGCACCGCGGGCCAGAACAGCCACGGGTCGAGCTTGACGAGGCCGATCACCGCCGGCTCGGAGCCGAGCGGCAACAACGTCGCCGAGACGAACGAGATGATGAACACCGTGCTCAGCCCGAACTTGGGCAGCGCAAGCAACGCGATCAGCGACTCCATCCACGGTGGCATGCGACGCATTATCCGGGGGCGACCGCACCACGGTTGTGCAACGTTTTGACGCTGTGGCGCAGCGGTTGGCCGCTATACTGCTGCCTCCTTTTTCAGCACTCCTCTAGAACTGCAAAGCATGCGTATCGGCGCCATCGATCTGCCCAACCGTCTGTTCGTGGCGCCGATGGCGGCGTGACGGACCGGCCGTTTCGCCAGTTGTGCAAGCGGCTCGGCGCGGGTTATGCGGTGAGTGAGATGGTGACCGCGCGCAAGGATCTGTGGAGCAGCCTGAAGACCTCGCGTCGTGCCAATCACGACGGCGAGACAGCGCCGATCGCAGTCCAGATCGCCGGCACCGACGCGCCAATGATGGCCGAGGCGGCGGCCTACAACATCGACGCGGCGCGCAGATCATCGACATCAACATGGGCTGCCCGGCCAAGAAGGTGTGCAACAAGTGGGCCGGCTCGGCCCTGATGCAGGACGAGCCGCTCGCGCTCGAGATCATCGACGCCGTCGTCAAGGCATGCGCGCCGCTTGGCGTGCCGGTCACGCTCAAGATGCGCACCGGCTGGCGCGCAACCGAGCGCAACGCGGTGCGGCTGGCGCGCGCGCCGAAAGTGCGGGCATAGGCGATGATCGCGGTGCACGGGCGCACACGCGAGCAAGGCTACAAAGGCGATGCGGAGTACAACACGATCGCCGCGGTGAAGGCGGCAATTGCGATTCCGGTCACGGCCAATGGCGATGTCACTTCACCGGCCAAGGCGGCCGAGGTGCTCGCGCGCACCGGTGCCGACGCCATCATGATCGGCCGCGCGGCGCAAGGGCGACCGTGGATCTTCGGCGACATCGCCCACTACCTCGCCACCGGCACGCATCGGCCTTCGCCCGAGGTGCGCGACGTCAAGGCCTGGCTCATCGAACACCTGCATGACCACTACGCGCTGTACGGCGAGTTCGCCGGCGTGCGCACGGCGCGCAAGCACATCGGCTGGGCGGTGCGCGGTCTGCCCGGCGGCGAGGTGTTTCGCGCGCGCATGAACACGTTGGAAGATTGCGCGCAACAACTGCGTGCG
>CAWBXT010000023.1:0-85366 GCA_963792765.1 uncultured beta proteobacterium
GTCGCCCTTGAAAGGCGTCGGTACCGCGATCAGGAACGCGTCCGCCGGCTCGGGCTTCGTCGTCGCGCGCAGGAAACCCTCGGTCACCGCGCTGTGCACGATCATGTCGAGTTCGGGCTCGACGATGTGGATCCGGCCACGGTTGATCGTGTCTACCGCATGCTGGTTGATGTCGACACCGATCACCTTGACGCGGCGCGCAGCGAACATTGCCGCGGTCGGCAGACCGATGTAGCCGAGGCCGATCATCGCGACGGTAGAAAAGGCTTTTGCTTCGTTCATGGAGAGTGGGTCGTGAGTTCAGCTGCGAAAGGACAGCAGCGTCTCTGCGATGCGCTCGCAAGCGTGCCCGTCGCCGTAGGGGTTGTGGGCGATGCTCATGCGCCGGTATTCGTCGGCGTCGTCGAGCAGGAGCGACACACCGCCGACGATCGATTCGACATCGGTGCCTGCCAGGCGCGCGGTGCCGGCCTCGATCGCCTCGGGGCGCTCGGTCGTGTCTCGCATCACGAGCACCGGCTTGCCGAGCGACGGCGCTTCTTCCTGGATGCCGCCGGAATCGGTGAGGATCACCGTCGAGCGCGTCATCAGGTAGACGAAGGGCAGATAGTCGAGCGGCTCGATCAGGTGCACGTTGGCGATGCTGCTCAGCAGACGGCCGACAGGCTCGCGCACATTCGGGTTCAGGTGCACGGGATAGACGAGATCCATATCCGGATAGCGGCGCGCGAGCTGTGGCGATCGCCTGGCAGATGCGCTCGAAGCCATCGCCGAAATTCTCCCGCCGGTGGCCGGTGATGAGCAGCAGTCGCGCGCCGTCGCGCAGGAAGGGGAACTGCGCCGCCAGTGGCGGCGCTCAGCGCCGGCGTGATCGCTCGAGCTTCGCGCGAACCAGCAGCAAGCGCGTCGATCACGGTGTTGCCGGTGACGATGATGTGAGCCTCGGGCACGTTCTCGCGCAGCAGGTTGTCGCGCGACCTGGCGGTCGGCGCGAAGTGCAGCCGCGCCAGCGCGCCGGTCAGCCGACGGTTCGCTTCCTCGGGCCAGGGCGACAGCAGGTTGCCGGTGCGCAGGCCGGCCTCCACGTGGCCGACCGGGATGCGCTGGTAGAAGGCCGAGAGCGTCGCGGCGAAAGTCGTCGTCGTGTCGCCGTGCACGAGCACGATGTCCGGGCTGCTCGGCCTCGTACACGGGCTTGAGCGCCAACAGGATGTCCGACGTCACGGAGTACAGATCCTGGCCCGGGCGCATCAGATCGAGGTCGTGGTCGGGAACGATCTCGAACAACTCGAGCACCTGATCGAGCATCTGGCGGTGCTGCGCCGTCACGCACACCCTCGATTCGATGTCCGGCACGCGACTGCAGATGATTCACCAGCGGCGCCATCTTGATGGCTTCCGGCCGGGTGCCGAACACGGTCAGTACTTTCATTCGCTCCCTTGACGGGTGGCTGCGGGAAACCACGCATTATCGCAGCGGCCCACACTTAGCGGGGGCGCGACGCATCGCGCTCGGCAAGGCATGCAACGGTAGCGCGGCGACCTAGTCCTGATGCTCGCGAATCGGTTGCGATCACGAGGCGGGTGACCAGGTAGATCAGCAGGCAGACGACGAGCAGGGTGGCCAGGTCATACAGCCGCCGCGGGATATTCGGCAGTCTCGGGCAGCGTGGGCGGTTGGATGACGACCAGGCTCTGTGACCTTGCGCGTGGCCTCGATGCGTGCGCTCTCGATGGCGACAAGCGCCACCTTGTAAGCGTCGAGCGCGAACTCGGCCTTCATCCGCAGGCCCTTGAAAGTCGAGCGTCAAGGCGCCAAGCCGCTCGCTCTGCGCGCCGGTGCCCGTGGCTCGTGCGCGTTCGACTTCGAGTTGCGCCTGCGTCGCGTTGATCTGTGCGCGCAGGGCCTTCACTTGGGGGGCGTCTTCCGTCATGAACGAGCGCAAGCCGCGCAACTCGGCCTCCGATTTGGAGATCGAGGCCTGCATCTGCGCACTGAGCGCGCCGCTCGCCTCGGCCTGAATGGAGGGGTCGAGCAAGCCGTTCTTGGTCTGGAAGGCGAGGACATCGGTTCGCGCGATCCTGAAGCCTTTGCGCGGAGCGTTCGAGTTCCTGCTCGGCGAAATTGAGCTTCTCGCGCGCCAGCGAGTGCGACATTTCGTTGACGAATCGCTCGCTCGCCTCGAGGATGGCCTTGTTCAGCTGCTGGGCAAAGGCTGGATCGAAGCCCTGAACGCGCACGGTCAGCGTCGACGAAGCATCGTCGAGCACGACCTCCACCCGGCTGCGGTAGTAGTCCAGAAACTGCTCTTGCGAGGCGCCGCCCCACAGCCGCGCGAACACATCGAGCCGCTCTGCCTCGAAGTGCTTGCGAAGATTCAACTTGGCGTCGAGTTCCTTCAGCAGCGCGAGCGACTGCACGTACTGCAGCAAATACAAGGTCTCGCCGCGAGAAGGCGAACTCAGTCCGGCGAGCATCAGCGCCGCGCCGGGGAGCGAGGACATGTCGTTGCCCGCCTGTTGCAACGCCACCGTTGATTCGCTGACGTAGCGATTGGCAGCGAACACCGTGAAGTACAGCGTCGCCAACAGCATCGGCAGCGCGATGATGACGATCTGCAGCCGTCGCGGCGTCAAGTCCTTCAGTTCGATCATGTTTGGGTCGGTCGATGCTGGATGATGGCGCCGCGCTTGACGACAGCGTTGCCGCCGGTTGCATGGTCGGACTGCTGTGCCGGCGGCGCTGGCGTGTTCGAGCCGGCCGAGCTGGCTTCGGGGTCGCCGCTTGGCGCTGGTAGGCCGCGATGCCCTTCTTGACGTCTTCGTAGAGCACGGTGTTGCCTCCATCGACGAGGACGACCACGTCGCAGATACTTCGCGATCTCGGGCATCGCGTGCGAAACCATGATGACCTTGGAGCGCTTCAGGCGCTCCTTCAGAATGGCCTGGCTCTTGCTCTTGAACTGCGGATCGCCAACGGCGGTGACTTCGTCGATCAGGTAGTAGTCGAAGTCGAATGCCATGCTCATGCCGAACGCGACTCGAGACCGCATGCCCGACGAGTACGAATTCATCGGCAGGTCAAAGTACTCGCCGATCTCGGCGAAGTCGGCGACGAAGTCGACGATGCGGCGCATCGATCGGCCCGTGGCGCCGTGCACTCGGCAGACGAACTGCACGTTCTCGCGTGCCGTGAGCGACGTCTGAAAGCCTCCGGAGAGTCCGACCGGCCAGGAGATGCGCGCGTCGGTGACCACGGCGCCTGCATTGGGCATGTCGATGCCGCCGAGCAGGCGAAGCAGTGTGGACTTGCCGGCGCCATTGCGGCCGATCAGGCCGATGCTCGCGTCGGGCGGGAACACGAAATTCAGGTCGCGAAAGACATAGCGGCGCCCGCGTGGCGTGGCGTACCACTTCGTGAGGTTGCGCAGTTCCAGCATGCTGCTTCAGCCGACCGTGATGAACCGATGCCGGTAGACGCGGTACAGACTCATCGCGAGCGCGGCGACGGCGAGTGCCCAAGCTGCCGGATAGGCGAGCGAAACGCCGGGCAGCGCGACGTAGTTCGGGATGAAGTACAGCGCGTGAGAGTTCGACCAGGTGAAGCACCGGGTTGTACAGCAGCCACGTGGCGGATGTTCGGCGCAACATTGTGAAGCGGGAATATCACGCCGGAGGCGAAGTAGAGCGGATAGAACATCAGGCCGATCACGGTATTGACCTTGGGCCGCTGGTGCGTCAGCACCGAGAACAGCAGCCCGAGGCCGACGCCGAGCAGCAGCAGGACCAGCGCTGACCACGATCAATTCGAGAGGCGCATGCGGCACGCTGTGATAGCCCAGCCAGCCGAGCAGACACAAGCGCGATCAGATAGACCGCGCTGTACAGCGCGATCTCGACAATGGCGCGCGCCGCCAGCGCGTCGATCGGCATGACTTGCCGGTAGGCAAACAGACTCCTGTTCGAACTGATCGCAGCTGGGCAGCCTGCGGGCAAGGTTGCGAAAGAGGAAGAAGGGCAGCATGCCGGTGACGAGAAAGACCGGGATAGTCGACATTGACCAGGAAGAGGTTGCTGCGCGCGCCTATGAGTCCGATGATCAGCGAGCACATGGGCCAGCGGCTCGAAGACCATCCACAGCAGGCTCAGCCAGCGCCCTTGAACGCGCGCGCGTAGATCGCGCACGACCAGCGCGAACAGCACGGCGCGCTGAATCTTGACCGGGTCGCGCCTGCGCGGCGTCGATGGAAGGCTCTGGATCTGCATGGGCGGTGCAAAGACCGCGTATTGTGCTTGAGCGCGCCGTCGTGCCTCGGTACGCGCGCATTGACGCTTGCTAGACTCGCCGCCCGATGATCGTCTTCCTGCTCACTTTCACGCTCTCGGCGGCGCTGACGCTGCTGGTCGTCAGGCTGCTGCGCCATCGCGGGTCGGCCACCAAGGATCATGACCGCAGCGGCCCCCAGAAGGTGCACGGCAAGACGGTGGCGCGCGTGGGGGGCGTCGCGGTGGTCGGCGCGCTCAGCGTGCTCACGCTGGCATCTTGGTGGGTCGATGCCCCGCTTGCGAAAGAGCTTGCGCTGCTGCTCGCCTGCGGACTGCCGGTGTTTGCGATGGGGCTGCTCGAAGACCTCACCAAGCGCGTTTCGCCGATCAGCCGGCTCGGCGCCGCGGCGATATCGGCATTGCTGGCGGCGCTTGTGCTTGGCACGGTGATCGATCGCACCGACATCTGGGGGCTCGACTGGATCGCGTCCACTGCGCCCGGCGCGGTGCTGCTCGCCGTGTTCGCCGTCTCGGGCATCGCCAATGCGATCAACATCATCGACGGCTTCAACGGCCTGGCGTCGATGTGCTCGGCGATGATCTTTCTCGCCATCGCCTATGTTGCCTTCCAGGTCGGCGACACGCTCGTGTTCTCGCTCGCGCTTGCCGGGGCCGGGGCGGTGCTCGGCTTTTTCGTCTGGAATTACCCCGCAGGGCTGATCTTTCTCGGCGACGGCGGGGCGTACTTCGTCGGCTTTCTGGCGGCGCAGGTGGCGCTTCTGCTGTTGCAGCGCAATCCGCAGGTCTCACCGCTCTTCCCGTTGCTGACGTGCATCTACCCTGTGTTCGAGACGGTGTTCTCGATGTACCGGCGCAAGGTGATTCGCGGTCGCTCGGTTGGCATGCCCGATGGCCTGCACCTGCACAGCCTCGTGTACCGTCGCATGCTGCGCTGGGCGATTGGCCGGCAGGACGCGGCGGCGATGATGAAACGCAATTCGCGTACCGCGCCTTACTTGTGGTTGCTCAGCATGTTCGCCGTCGTGCCGGCGATTCTGTTCTGGGACAACTCGCGCGTCATCGGGATCTGCATCGTGCTCTTCGCGCTGACCTACACGGTGCTCTACGTGAAGATCATCCGCTTCAGGGTACCGGACTGGCTGGTCTCCAAACGGTAGCGCGTCGCTCGCCGGTACCGGCGATCTAGAGGCGCCAGACCTTGGCCCCCGCCTGCCGCAGCGCCTCTTCGTCGTACGCCGACTTGACGTCGACAAATGAACCTCCGGCGACGAGCTTGCTCGCGAGTTCTTCGACAGGTAGCGATTTGAACCCCTTGTGCGCCACTGCGGCGACGATCGCGTCGGCGCGCGGCAGCGCCTCCCAGGGGACGACCGACACGCCATACTCGTGCAGCGCCTCGGCCGGATCGACCTGCGGATCGTGCACGGCGACCTCGACACCGTAGGTCCTGAGCTCGTTGATGATGTCGACCACCTTGCTGTTGCGCAGGTCGGCGCAGTCTTCCTTGAAGGTCAGACCAAGCACATTGACCTTGGCGCCCTTGATCGTGCTGCCCGAGGCGATCATCTGCTTGATGGTTTGCTCGGCGATGTACTTGCCCATGCCGTCGTTGATGCGCCGGCCGGCGAGGATCACCTGCGGGTGGTAGCCGAGCGTCTCCGCCTTGTGCGTCAGGTAGTACGGGTCGACGCCGATGCAGTGGCCGCCGACAAGGCCGGGGCGGAACTTCAGGAAATTCCATTTCGTGCCCGCGGCCTCGAGCACTTCGGTGGTGTCGATGCCGATCCGGTCGAAGATGATCGCGAGCTCGTTCATCAGGGCGATGTTCAGGTCGCGCTGGGTGTTCTCGATCACCTTGCAGGCCTCGGCCGCCTTGATGCTGCTGCAGCGGTGCACGCCGGGCGCGACGACGAGCTCATAGAGCGCAGCCACTTTGTCCAGGGTTTCCGGCGTGTCGCCGGCAACGACCTTGATCACATTCGTCAGGCGGTGTTCGCGGTCACCGGGGTTGATCCGCTCCGGGCTGTAGCCGACGAAGAAGTCGCGCTTCCAGCGTCCACCGGAGTGCTGCTCCAGCACCGGGATGCAGACCTCCTCGGTCGCGCCGGGATAGACGGTGGATTCGTAGATCACGGTCGCGCCCGGCTTCAGGTGCGGCGCGATCGCGCGGCTCGCACCGATGAGCGGGCCGAAGTCGGGCGTGTGGGCGATGTCCACCGGCGTCGGCACGGCGACGAGGATGAAGTCCGCTTCGCGCAGCGCGAGCGGGCTCGCTCGTGTACTCGGCGTGCACTGGCGAGCGCCATGTCGGCGTCGGGAATTTCGCGGGACGGGTCCGTGACCACCGAGCGCACGATTGCGCGACCTTGCCGGTCGACGATGTCGAATCCGATCGTCCGCGTGTGGCTTGCCGAACTCGACGACGAGCGGCAGGCCGACGTAGCCCAGGCCGACCACGGCCACGGTGGGAGAAGGCAGTTGCATGTTGTGCTGAACTCTTGTGCGTTGAGAGGTGCGCCGCTCGTCAGCCCAGCCCGTCGCATACCGCGGCGAACGATGGGGCCCGCGCATCCTTCGCGTTTACGATGAACTGACTTCGATCGCCCGGCCAGTCGATGCCGAGTCGCGGATCGCTCCACAGGATCGAGGCTTCGCTCGCTGGGTGGTAGTAGTCCGTCGTCTTGTAGAGGAAGTGGGTCTCGTCTTGCAGCGCCAGAAAGCCGTGCGCGAAGCCCTCGGGGATCCACAACTGGCGCTTGTTGCCAGCGCTCAGTTCCTCGCCCACCCAACGGCCGAAGGTCGCCGAGCCGCGCCGGATGTCGACCGCGACGTCGAACGCTGCGCCTTGCACCACCCGCACGAGTTTGCCCTGCGCATGGGGCGCACGCTGGAAGTGCAGGCCGCGCAGAACGCCGCGCCGCGAACACGAGTGGTTGTCCTGGACGAAGGCCGGCGGCGCGGGCAGCCCGAGTTCGGCGAGCGCAGCATGGAAGCGCGCCTCGTTGAAGCTCTCCGTGAACCAGCCGCGATCGTCGGCGAACACGGCCGGCTCGATGACGATCACGCCGGGGATCGCCGTCGGCACGAGCTTCAACGCAATGCTCCGTCGCGCAGCAAGTGCATCAGGTACTGGCCATAGCCATTCTTGAGCATGGGCTGCGCAAGGCTTTCAAGCTGCGCGTCGTCGATCCACCCGCTGCGCCACGCGATCTCTTCGGGGCAGGCGACCTTCAGGCCCTGGCGACGCTCGAGCGTGGCGATGAACTGGCTCGCCTCGAGCAGACTGTCGTGGGTGCCGGTGTCGAGCCAGGCATAGCCGCGGCCCATGATCTCGACGCCGAGTTGACCTTGACGAAGATAGGTTGCGTTGACGTCGGTGATCTCGAGCTCGCCGCGCGCGCTCGGGCGTATCGCTGCGGCGATGTCGCACACCTGCGCGTCGTAGAAGTAGAGCCCGGTGACGGCGTAGTTGCTCTTTGGCGCCTTCGGCTTTTCCTCGATGCTCTGCGCGCGCCGCTGGGCATCGAACGCGACGACGCCGTAGCGCTCCGGGTCGGTCACGTGATAGGCGAAGACGCTTGCACCGGCTTCGCGCGCCGCGGCGCGATGCAGCAGGGGTTGCAAGTCATGACCGTGGAAGATGTTGTCGCCCAGCACGAGCGCGCTCGCGTCACCATCGATGAAGCGCCGGCCGAGGATGAAGGCTTGAGCCAACCCGTCGGGGCTCGGTTGAACGCAGTAGGCAATGCTCACCCCCCATCGCGCGCCGTCGCCGAGCAGCGCCTCGAACCGCGGCAAGTCCTGCGGCGTGCTGATGAGCAGGATGTCGCGGATACCCGCCAACATCAGCGTCGACAGGGGGTAGTACACCATTGGCTTGTCGTACACCGGCAGCAACTGCTTGCTCAGCGCGAGCGTGGCAGGGTGCAATCGGGTGCCGGAGCCGCCCGCGAGAATGATGCCTTTGCGCTTCATGGGGTTTGTTGGGGTTCGGTGCGATTGCCGTCGCGTCAGTGCGCGAGCACTTCGGCGAGCATGCGCTCGACGCCGATTTGCCAAGGGGGCAGCGCGAGGCCGAACGCCGAGCGCAGTTTCGAAGTGTCCATCCGCGAATTTCTGGGCCGGCGGGCGGGCGTCGGGTAGGCGCTTGTCGGCACGGGATTGATGGTGTCGGGGGTTGCCTTGAGCGCCTGCCCTGCGTCACGCGCGAACGCCAGCACATGCTTCGCATAGCCGCACCAGCTCGTCTCGCCACTCGCGACGGCGTGATACGTCCCGCCGAGATTCGGTTTTGATTGCACGGCGCGAACCGCATGCGCGGTGATGTCGGCCAGCAGATCGGCACCGGTCGGGGCGCCGACCTGATCGTCGATCACGTCGAGCGTTTGGCGCTCCGCCGCGAGCCTGAGCATCGTGCGCGCGAAATTGCCGCCGCGCGCCGCATAGACCCAGCTGGTGCGCAGGATCAGGTGGTTGCAGCCCGACGCGCGTATCGCCTGCTCGCCCTCGAGCTTGGTGCGGCCGTAGACGTTGAGCGGGCCGGTGGGCGCGTCCTCCTGCCACGGCGCGCTGCCGCTGCCGTCGAACACGTAGTCGGTGCTGTAGTGAACCAGCCACGCGCCGAGCGCCGCCGCTTCGCGGGCAATGATGCCGGGCGCCTCGGCGTTGATCGTGCGCGCGATGATTGGGCTCGCTCTCCGCCTTGTCTACGGCGGTGTGGGCCGCCGCGTTGACGATCAGCTGTGGTGCGACGGCGCGCACGGTGGCGGCAAGCGTCTCGGGTCGCGTGAAGTCGGCCTTGAGTTCGCCCGGGCTGTCGAAGTCGAGCGCAATGACCGCTCCCAGCGGCGCGAGTGCGCGCTGCAACTCCCAGCCGACCTGACCGTTCTTGCCGAAGAGCAGGATTCTCATGATGCAGCGTTGCGGCCGACGTAGTTCGTCGCGACCCAATCGCGATAGGCGCCGCTTTGAACGTGGGCGACCCAATCGGCATTGTCGAGATACCACTGCACGGTCTTGCGAATGCCGCTGCCGAAGGTCTCGGCCGGTCGCCAGCCGAGTTCACGCTCGATCTTGCGCGCGTCGATCGCGTAGCGCCGGTCATGCCCCGGGCGATCGGCGACGTGGGTGATCAGGCGGGCGTAGGGGCCGGCGGGGTCGGGGCGCAACTCGTCGAGCAGCGTGCACACGGTCTGCACGATCTCAATGTTGGGCTTCTCATTCCAGCCACCGATGTTGTACGTCTCGCCGACACGGCCACGCGAAAGCACCTCGCGGATCGCCGCGCAGTGGTCCTTCACATAGAGCCAGTCGCGCACCTGCTGCCCGTCGCCGTAGACCGGCAGCGGCTTGCCGGCGAGCGCGTTGACGATCATCAGCGGGATGAGCTTCTCCGGAAAGTGAAACGGCCCGTAGTTGTTCGAGCAGTTGGTCGTCAGTACGGGCAGGCCGTAAGTGTGATGCCAGGCGCGCACCAGATGGTCGCTTGCGGCCTTGCTCGCCGAGTAGGGGCTGTTCGGCTCGTAGGCATGCGTTTCGGTGAATGCCGGATCACTTGCACTGAGCGAGCCGTAGACCTCGTCCGTCGAGACGTGATGGAAGCGAAACGACGCCTTCTCGTCGGCCGGCAAGGTCGTCCAGTGTGCGCGTGCGGCCTCGAGCAGCGTGTACGTGCCCTCGACGTTCGTCTTCATGAACGCCCCCGGGCCGTGGATGCTGCGGTCGACGTGGCTTTCGGCCGCGAAGTGGACGATCGCGCGCGGGCTGTGCCGCGCGAACACGGTGTCCAGCAACGCGCGATCGGTGATGTCGCCGTGCACGAACACATGTCGCGCGTCGCCCTCCAGCGATGCGAGGCTCTCGCGATTCCCGGCATAGGTCAGCGCGTCGAGGTTGAGCACCGGCTCGTCGCAGATGGCCAACCAGTCGAGCACGAAATTGGCGCCGATGAAGCCGGCGCCGCCTGTCACGAGGATCATTCCGGATACCTTCAGCCCCGTTGTGATGGGGACGCGGACTACGAGCGTGGAGTGCGCCGCCTCGAGCGATTCTAGTGGCGCCGCTCCAATTGCCCACGTGAATTGCTGCACTGCACACGCATCAAGCGCGATAATCAACGGTTATGAGTGAAACTGATTTTGCTGAACCCGATACTGCCGTCGCGAAGACGGAAGCCAACGATCTCGCGCCCACCGGGCCGATGGAATTCTCCGCGCTCGGCCTCGCGCCCAAGCTCGAACAGGCAGTAGCGGACCAGGGCTACACGCAGATGACGCCGATCCAGGCGAAGGCGATCCCGCTCGTCCTCGCCGGGCGCGATGTGATGGGCGCGGCGCAGACCGGCACCGGCAAGACGGCTGCGTTCTCGCTGCCGCTGTTGCACAAGATGCTGCGTCACGAGAACAACAGCGCGTCGCCCGCACGGCATCCGGTGCGCGCACTGGTGCTCGCGCCGACGCGCGAGTTGGCCGATCAAGTCGCGGCCAACATCAAGTCCTACGCGCAGCATTCGAACCTGCGTGTCACGGTCGTGTTCGGTGGCATCGACATGAAGCCGCAGACCGCGACCCTGAAGCAAGGCGTCGAGGTGCTGATTGCAACGCCCGGCCGCCTGCTCGATCACATCGAAGCGAAGAACTGCGTGTTGAACCAGGTTGAGTATGTCGTGCTCGACGAGGCCGACCGCATGCTCGACATCGGTTTCCTTCCCGACCTGCAGCGCATCCTGTCCTACCTGCCCAAGGCGCGCCAGACGCTGCTCTTCTCGGCGACCTTTTCGCCCGAGATCAGAAAGCTCGCCCAAAGCTATTTGCAGGACCCGGTGCTGGTCGAGGTGGCTCGGCCGAATGCGACCGCAACCAACGTCGAGCAGCGCTTCTACAGCGTCGCGCCGGACGACAAGCGCCGCGCCGTGTGCGGCATCCTGAAACAGCGCGGTATCAAGCAGGCGCTCGTGTTCGTCAACTCCAAGCTCGGCTGCGCGCGGCTGGCGCGATCGCTCGAACGCGATGGCCTCAAGGCGACCGCGATGCACGGCGACAAATCTCAGGACGAGCGATTGAAGGCGCTCGACGCGTTCAAGAGCGGCGAGGTCGATGTGATGGTCGCGACCGACGTCGCCGCTCGCGGCCTCGACATCGCCGACTTGCCAGTCGTGTTCAATTTCGACGTGCCTTTCAACGCCGAGGACTATGTGCACCGCATCGGGCGCACCGGCCGCGCTGGCGCGTCGGGCCTCGCCGTCACGCTCGTCTCGCGTGACGACAGCCGGCTTGTTGGCGACATCGAGAAGTTGATCAAGAAGAAGATCGACATCGAGGCGCTCGAACTCGACGACGAGCGGCCACCACGCTTCGAGCGCCCGCGCGGCCGCCCGGATGACGATGGCGATCGGGGTGACCTCAGGCGCGGTAGCGGACGATCAACCTTCGCTGCCACCGCGTCGTCCAAGTCTTCCGATCCCTTCTTCGATCAACCCTACGAGGCAAGCGCGTCGCAGACGCCTGCCTGGGAGAAATCGGGCGCTGCGCCTGTCGCGGTGCGCGGCCTGTCGCCCAACATCAAACCCAAGCGCCGCGTTGCTGCGCTGTTCGGGGGCAAGGCCGCGGATTAAGCGCTCGGTGTTGGCAGGCCGTCACCCACGGTTCGGCTTGAAAACGTTCAGCCGGCCAGGAACGCAAAGACAGCCGGCACATCGCCAGGCAGATCGACGGCATCCGCGCGCCACGCGGCGATTGTGTCGCTTCGGCTCCAGCCGGCGAGCGAGCTGAGCCCGCAACTCACCGCGAGCCGCGTCGTCGGTTGTAGTTGCGCAAGCAATGCACCGAGTAGCGCCGCGTTGCGGTAGGGCGTTTCGATCATCAATTGCGTTTGTGCCGTGCGTCGTGACGCGGCCTCGAGCTCGCGAATGCGCGCCGCGCGTAACTGTTCTTCGATCGGCAGGTAACCGACGAACGCGAAACTCTGTCCGTTGAGGCCGCTCGCAGCGAGCGCCAGCAGCAGCGAACTTGCACCCGGCAGCGCGACGACAGCGATGCCCCGGCGATGTGCCGCCTGCACGAGTCCTGCGCCCGGGTCAGCCACCGCGGGAAGGCCTGCCTCCGAGACGAGGCCGATGTCGTGACCGTTCTCGGCGGGCGCAAGCAGTGTGTGGAGGTCCGGAGGCACCGCGTTACCCGCGCCTTTCGGCGGGCGCGGCAATTCGCGAATGGTCAGCGTCTGCAGCGGCTGCTTGAGCGGAACGATCGCATCGACACGCTTGAGAAAGGCGCGCGCGGTCTTTGCGTTCTCGGCCACCCAGTGGGTCAGCGCGGCGGCCCGGCGGATCACGCCAAGCGGCAACTGGTCCTGGAGGTCGGGCGCTCCGCCGTCACTGTGTATGCCGAAGTCGAGTGGCGTCGGCACCAGCACGAGGCGGCCAAAAGTCTTCGCACTCATGTTCGACAAGCCGTGCTGGCGTGCAACGCGAGGATTCTGGCCAAGCGGGGAAGCCACCGCGAAGTCACGGTGCGAGGGGGTCGATGCCTGCCGCGCGGAGCATCTCGCAGGTGCGGATCAGCGGCAGGCCGACGAGGGTCGTCGGATCGTCGGACTCGATCGCCTCCAGCAGTGCGATGCCAAGCGTCTCGGCCTTCGCGCTGCCCGCGCAGTCGTAGGGTTGCTCGGCGCGCAGGTAGTGTTCGATCTCGGTGTCGCTCAGCCGGCGCATGCGCACCGTCACCGGAACGCAAACGCGTCGCTCGAAGCCCTGTGTCAGGCAAACCACGGCGACTGCGGTGTGAAAGACGAGCCTGCGCCCGCTCATGGCCCGCAACTGCCCGACCGCGCGTTCGTGCGTGCCAGGCTTGCCGATCGCCTGGCCATCGAGATCGGCGACCTGATCCGAGCCAATGACGACTGCGTTCGGATGCTTCCGGGCCACCGCGTGCGCCTTCGCGAGTGCCAGCCGATCCGCAAGCACCGCCGGCATTTCACCCGCCAACGGCGTCTCGTCGACTTCCGGCGCGTGTACCGCGAACGGCAGGCGCAATCGCTCGAGCAACTCGCGCCGGTAGCGGGAGGTCGAGGCGAGAATCAGTTCGGGGCGGGTCGGCACCCGGCGATTGTCGCCGGGCTGCGATTTACACTGACCCGATGAAAAGGCGCGAGAACGATCCCCGCCGGCTCGACATCGAGCGCTTTGCGACCGCGGGCGGAGAACTGACCGGCGACTGGCCGCTCTCCGGCATGGCTCGGCTTGCGGCATCGTGCGACCCGACCCGGCCGACCGCCGACACAGGCGGCGTGAGGTGGTCGGCGCAAGGCGAGCGTCGCCGGCGGCCGGGCGGGGGCGCAGACGCCTGGTTGCGGCTCGCACTGGATGCGAGTGTTTGTCTTGTCTGCCAGCGTTGTCTGGCGCCGGTCGAGACGCCGCTTGCCGTCGATCGCTGGTTCCACTTCGTCGAAGGCGAGCAGCAGGCCACGGAACTCGATGCCGACAGCGAGGACGACGTGCTCGCGAGCACGCGCGCTCTCGACCTGCACGCGTTGGCCGAAGACGAGTTGCTGCTCGCGTTGCCGCTCGTGCCGCGGCACGACCTCTGTCCGCAGCCACTCCTTCCGGCCATCGATGGCGATGCCGGCGATCTGCCAGTCGACGAGGCCGAGCCGGCCCATCCCTTCTCGGCGCTGGCGGCGCTCAAACGCGGCCATCATTGAGCGACCTCGCCAGCTCCGCCGCACAGGCGCCGGGGTGTCCTGAGCAGGCACGATGCTACAATCCAAGGCTTTTCGTCAGTGGGCCCGCGCCCAGGTTTGCGGCGCTCGTCTATTCAATTCAGACGGGGTGCGATACGCACCCCTGCGGTCGGCCGTAACCCAGGCTGCGCCGGTCGATCCAGGAGAACACCATGGCCGTTCAACAAAACAAGAAGTCGCCTTCCAAGCGCGGCATGCACCGTTCGCACAACGCGCTCGTGACGCCAGGCATGGCGATCGAGCCGACGACAGGCGAGACGCACCTGCGTCACCACATCAGCCCGACGGGTTTCTATCGCGGACGCAAGGTGCTGAAGTCCAAGGCCGACGCCTGAATCCGGGCCGCGGCGCCGGCAACGGGGCACCCCGAGCCGTTGTACGCCGTACAGGCCTTAAGCTGCTTCGCATTGCCCCCGCCAGGCGGTCATGACGACAGCTCCCCACGAACTTCGATCCCCGGTGCGTATTGCGGTCGACTGCATGGGCGGCGATCACGGCCCGAGCGTCACGCTGCCTGCGTGCCGCGCTTTCCTTGCCAAGCATCCCCAGGCTGAACTGCTGCTCGTCGGCAGGGCTGAAGAACTCGTTCCGGCCGCGGGCTGGCAGCGTTGCACCTTGGTTGCGGCGACCGAAGTGGTGCAGATGGACGACCCGATCGAGGTCGCGCTGCGCCGCAAGAAGGATTCATCGATGCGCGTCGCGATCGCCCAGCTCAAGGCGGACGATTCGGGCGCGGTCGCGGCGAATGCCTGCGTCTCCGCCGGCAACACCGGTGCGCTGATGGCGCTCGCGCGCTACCTGCTCAAGACCATCGAAGGGATCGACCGGCCGGCGATCGCCTACGCGATGCCCAACCAGCGCGACGCCTTCACGACCGTGCTCGACCTCGGCGCCAACGTCGATTGCACTGCAGAGCACCTGCTGCAGTTTGCCGTGATGGGCAGCGCGCTCGCGGGCGCGATCGACGGCAAGGACGAGCCGAGCGTCGGCCTGCTCAACATCGGCGAGGAAGCGATCAAGGGCAGCGAGACGATCAAGCAGGCCGGCGAACTGCTGCGTCGCGCGGCCGAGCACGGCATGCTCAACTTTCACGGCAACGTGGAGGGCAACGACATCTTCAAGGGCACGACGGATATCGTTGTCTGCGATGGTTTCGTCGGCAACGCGGTGCTCAAGGCCTCCGAAGGGCTGGCGACGATGTTGTCGGAATTCATCAAACAGGAATTCACGCGCACGCTCTTCGCCAAGGTTGCCGCGATCGTCGCGCTGCCGGTGCTGAACCACTTCAAGAAGCGCGTGGACCCGCGCCGTTACAACGGTGCGGCGCTGCTCGGCTTGCGGGGTCTCGTGTTCAAGAGCCATGGTTCGGCCGACGCGTTCGCCTTCGAGCAGGCGCTCGCGCGGGCTTATGATGCAGCGCGAAACGGCCTCCTCGAACGGGTTCATGATCGCATCCACGACACGCTGCAGGCGCTTCCCGAGGCGGGCGACAACCCTTCGACCCCGGACTCCGACCTGACGTTCGTCGCATGAGTGAAGCTTCGCCCGCGCGCCATACCCGCATTGCCGGCACCGGCAGCCATCTACCGTCGCGCCGACTGAGCAACGACGACATTGCGCGCCAGCTGGCCGCGCAGGGTATCGAGACATCGGACCAGTGGATCGTCGAGCGCACCGGCATTCGGGCGCGTCACTTCGCAGAGGACGGCGTCGCGTGCAGCGACATGGCGCTCGTCGCCGCCAGGCATGCGCTCGAAGCCGCCGGCTGCAGGCCCGAAGACGTCGATCTGATCATCGTCGCGACGTCGACGCCCGACATGATCTTCCCGTCGACCGCGTGCATCCTGCAGGCCAAGCTCGGCATCGTCCACGGTTGCGCAGCGTTCGATGTACAGGCGGTCTGCTCTGGCTTTGTCTATGGCCTGACGGTTGCCGACGCGATGATCCGCAGCGGCGCAGCGCGTCGGGCGCTCGTCGTTGGCGCGGAGATCTTCTCCCGCATTCTCGACTTCACGGATCGCACGACCTGCGTGTTGTTTGGCGACGGCGCCGGTGCGGTCGTGCTCGAGGCGAGCGAAACCCCCGGCCTGCTCGCAAGCGAACTGCATGCCGATGGCCGGCATGTCGGGATCCTGTGCGTGCCGGGCACCGTGGCGGGCGGGCGAGTCACCGGTGACCCGTTGCTGAAGATGGATGGCCAAGCGGTGTTCAAGCTCGCAGTCGGGGTGCTCGGCGACGTGGCGCGCGCCGTACTCGCAAAGGCCGGCCGCGTTGAGGCCGACATCGACTGGCTGATCCCGCATCAGGCCAACCTGCGCATCATGCAGAGCACGGCGCGCAAGCTCAAACTCCCGATGGACAAGCTGATCGTCACAGTCGACGAGCAGGGCAACACGTCGGCGGCGTCGATCCCGCTCGCGCTCGACCATGCGGTGCGCAGCGGGCGCATCGCGCGCGGCGACACGCTGCTGCTCGAGGGCGTGGGGGGTGGCTTCACCTGGGGCGCCGTCCTGCTCGACTACTGAGCGGAATCGATTCTCCACAGGACACCGACATGACCACTTTCGCGTTCGTCTTTCCCGGCCAGGGCTCGCAATCGGTCGGCATGCTCGACGCCTGGGGCGACCACCCGGCCGTGCGCCAGACGCTCGACGAAGCCTCGGCCGCGCTCGGGGAGGACGTCGCCGCGCTGATCCACGAAGGCCCGAAGGAGCGACTCGACCTCACGACGAACACCCAGCCCGTGATGTTGACCGCGGGCATCGCCTGCTACCGCGCCTGGCTTGCCGAAACCGGGCTCGCGCCGGCGGTCGTCGCGGGGCATTCGCTCGGCGAGTACAGCGCACTCGTCGCTGCCGGCGCATTGACCCTGGCCGACGCCCTGCCGCTGGTGCGCTTTCGCGCCCAGGCGATGCAGGATGCAGTGCCGGTTGGCGAAGGCGCCATGGCGGCCATCCTCGGCATCGACGCGCAGGCGGTGCGTGACGGTTGCTCGGCGGTGGCGATATCGTCCGGAGAGGTCGTCGAGGCGGTCAACTTCAACGACCCCAAGCAGACGGTGATCGCCGGCAGCAAGGCGGGCGTCGAGCAGGCGATCGTCGCGCTCAAGGCGGCTGGCGCCAAGCGAGCACTGGTATTGCCCGTCTCCGCGCCTTTCCATTCCAGCCTCATGAAGCCGGCGGCCGACCAGTTGAAGGTGCGACTCATTGAGACGCATGTGGCTGCGCCCTCGATTCCGGTCCTCAACAACGTCGATGTGCGGCGCGAGACCGACGCGCAGCTCATCCGAGACGCACTCTATCGTCAGGCGTTCGCGCCGGTGCGCTGGGTCGAGATCGTGCGGGCGATACGCGCGCAAGGCATCACGCACATCTTCGAATGCGGCCCCGGCAAGGCGCTTTCCGGCATGGTCAAGCGCATCGACGCCGATGCCGTGACTGGCACCGTGCTCGATCCTGAAACCCTTGCCGAAGTGCGGGCGCAACTCTCGTGAGCGAAGCCTCCAGCACGACGCGGCAGGTCGCGCTCGTCACTGGTGCATCGCGCGGCATTGGGCAAGCGATCGCGCACGCACTCGCCGCCGCCGGCATGAAGGTCATCGGCACCGCGACGACGGAGGCCGGAGCGCAGGCGATCGGCGCCTCGCTCGCGGGCTTTGACGGTTGCCGTGGCATTCGCCTCGACGTCAACGATGGTCCGGCCGTCGAGGCGGCGATCGATGCCATCGTCGCTACCGACGGGGGCCTTCACTTGCTCGTCAACAACGCCGGCATCACCCGCGATACGCTCGCGATGCGCATGAAGGACGACGCCTGGGACGCGGTGCTCGACACCAACCTGAAGGCGGTGTTTCGTGCCTGCCGAGCGGCCATCAAGCCGATGATGAAGCAGCGCTATGGGCGCATCGTCAATATCACCTCGGTCGTTGGCGCAAGCGGCAACGCCGGCCAGGCAAACTATGCCGCTGCCAAGGCCGGGGTTGCGGGGATGACGCGCGCGCTCGCGCGCGAGCTCGGCAGCCGCAACATCACCGTCAACTGCGTCGCGCCAGGCTTCATCGCGACCGACATGACGGAAGGCCTGCCCGAGGCGCAGAAGGTGGCGCTGCTCGCGCAGATCCCGCTGGGGCGGCTGGGGAGCGTCGACGAGATCGCCGCGGCGGTCGAATTCCTCGCCTCGCCGCGTGCGGGCTACATCACCGGGACGGAACTGCACGTCAACGGCGGCATGTACATGAATTGAAGCGGCCTGCCTGTTCGTAGGACGCAGCGGCCCAAGCCTTAGAATCTCGGCCTGTTCAAAGCAACTCTCCTGGAGGAGACATGAGCGATATAGAAGCACGCGTCAAGAAGATCATCGCCGAACAACTCGGCGTTCCGGAATCCGACGTGTCGAATGAGAAGGCGTTTGTCGCCGACCTGGGCGCCGATTCGCTCGATACCGTCGAGTTGGTGATGGCTCTCGAGGACGAGTTCGGCATCGAGATCCCCGACGAGGAGGCCGAGAAGATCACGACCGTGCAACTCGCGATCGACTACGCGCTGGCGCACCAGAAGGCCTGACGGCCCGGTCGCCGGCACATTGCGCGCATGACCCGTCGTCGCGTCGTCGTCACCGGCCTGGGCGTCATCTGCCCGGTGGGCAACACGGTTGCCGAGAGCTGGGCCAATCTGATCGCCGGCCGCTCCGGGATCAGCGAGATCACAAAGTTCGATGCCGCGAACTTCGCCTGTCGCTTCGCAGGCGAGGTCAAAAACTTCCCGCTGGAGGAGTACATCTCCGCCAAGGAAGCCCGGCACATGGATACTTTCATCCACTATGGCCTCGCGGCATCGATCCAGGCGGTGAATGACGCCGGACTGCGGACCGGTGCAGGACTGCAGGAAGAGGAGGCCGAGCGCATCGGCTGCCTCGTCGGTTCCGGCATCGGTGGCCTGCCGCTGATCGAAGACACGCACGCCGAGCTGGTTGCGCGCGGCCCGCGTCGCATTTCGCCCTTCTTCGTGCCGGCTTCGATCATCAACATGATCTCCGGTCATCTGTCGATCAAGTTCGGCTTCCAGGGGCCGAACCTCGCGATCGCCACCGCCTGCACGACGGGGCTGCATTCGATCGGCCTGGCCGGCCGGCTGATCGAGGACGGTGATGCCGACGTCATGATCGCCGGCGGCGCCGAGGCGACCGTGTCGCCGCTGGGCGTCGGCGGTTTCGCCGCCGCGCGCGCGCTGTCCTTGCGCAACGACGATCCGCAAACCGCCTCGCGTCCGTGGGACAAGGACCGGGACGGCTTCGTGCTGGGCGAGGGCGCCGGCGTGATGGTGCTCGAAGAGTACGAACATGCCCGCCGCCGCGGCGCGAAGATCTACTGCGAACTGATCGGCTTCGGCATGGGTGCCGATGCCTTCCACATGACGGCGCCTAACGTCGACGGCCCGAAGCGTGCGATGCGTGCCGCGCTGCGCAACGCCGGCATCAACGCCGACGCGGTGCAGTATCTCAATGCGCACGGCACCTCGACGCCGCTCGGCGACGTGAACGAGACGAATGCGATCAAGCTTGCCTTCGGTGACCACGCGAAGAAGCTGGTCGTCAATTCCACCAAGTCGATGACCGGGCATCTGCTCGGCGGCGCGGGCGGCATCGAGTCGGTCTTCACCGCGCTTGCGCTGCACCATCAGGTCTCGCCGCCGACGATCAACATCTTCAACCAGGATCCGGAGTGCGACCTGGACTATTGCGCCAACACCGCGCGCGAGATGAAGATCGATATTGCCGTGAAGAACAATTTCGGTTTCGGCGGCACCAACGGCACGCTCGTCCTGCGGCGTGTCTGATCACGCAGGTCGCGGCGCGGCCCGTAGCGTGCTGTCTTCGCAGACATGCGCACCCCGCCACCACTCGAAATCGAAGTCGTCCGCTTCGGCGTCTGGCGCGCGACTGTGCTGGCGTTGGCGACGACAGTCTGCGGGGTGATGGCGGCCTGGTGGCTGGCCTACCCGAGGCCGGTGCCGATGTCGGTGAGCCTGCTGTGCGCCGTTGGCGTCGTTGCCGCGGTCGTGGGTGCACTGCCCAGTTTGCGCCTGCCGCCGATTGCGCTGCGACGGCGTGGTGGGCTTTGGCAACTGCAACGCGGCGTTGGCCCGTCAGAGTCCGGTGAAGTGATGATCGCGCTAGATTTGGGCAGCTTCATGCTGCTGCGCTTCATCCCGGATGCCGCGCGCGGCCGCGCGCGATGGGTCGCCTTGCAAAGGCGAGGCCTCGAGCGGCAATGGCACGAACTGCGCTGCGCGGTCCATGCGCCGCGCCCGCGTGCGCGCACCGGAGGCGCGACGACCGATGGCTGACAAACCCGTGCGCGTCAACGTCGATGTCGACGCACCGCTCGTCGAACGCGTCAAGCGTGGCGACCAGCGCGCGTTCGAGATGCTGGTCGTCAAATACCAGCGCCGGGTCGAGCGCCTGATCGGGCGCATGGTGCGCGATGTGGATTTGGTGCCGGACATCGCCCAGGAGTCCTTCATCCGCGCCTACCGTGCGCTGCCCAACTTCCGGGGTGACAGCGCCTTCTACACCTGGCTTTACCGGATCGCGGTGAATACGGCAAAGAAGGCGTTGATGGAACTCAAACGCGATCCGCTGGTCACTCAGGCAGCGCTCGCGTCGCGCGACGAGGAAGACGAAACTTCACGGGTTGAAAACGAACTAAGCGATGGCGAGACGCCAGAGTCACTGATGGCGAGCAAGCAGGTCGCGCAGACGGTGAACGCGGCGATCGACGCGCTTTCCGACGATTTGCGTCAGGCCATCACGTTGCGCGAGATCGAAGGATTGAGTTACGAAGACATCGCGGACATCATGAATTGCCCGATCGGCACCGTCCGGTCGCGCATCTTTCGTGCCCGCGAGGCGATTGCCTTGCGGTTGCGTCCGTTGCTGGATACACAGGCGGGCGAGCGGTGGTGAGGCGAACGGAACAGGACGGCGGGCCGCGACGGTGTCGAGGGAAGAACAATGCGAAACGAAGCTGAACACCCGACGGACGCCCTCTCGGCGCTGGTCGATGGCGAACTGGATACTGAGGCGATACATCACGCCTGCCTGCGCTGGCGCGAGGACGTTCATGCCCGCGTCAGCTGGCATGCCTATCACTTGATCGGCGACGTGTTGCGCTCGGACGCGCTGGCGTCAGCCGCTGAACATGACGAGGGATTTCTGCGCCGGCTGCGCGAGCGCCTGGCCGCCGAGCCGGCCGTGCTCGCGCCGCAGCCACTCGCGTCGCCGGAGTCCGCCGCACCTGCCCGCCGCGCGCCAACGCGCTGGGCGTGGCTTGCGCCCGCCGCGGTGGCGGCCGGCTTCATGGCCTTGGCGAGCGTGCTGGTCTTGACGCAGATCAATCCCGCCGCGCCCGGCAGCGAAGGGGCCACACTCGCCAAGGCGGCGCCCGAGCGCCGAAGCATCATCGCGACGGCGGCGCCAGCGCGCGCGGGTTCCCAGATTGCGGTGGCCGACAGCATCGTCGAACCGCAGACCCTGGTCGCCGACGGGAAGCTCGTGCGCGATGCACGCCTTGACCGTTATCTTGCGGCGCACATGGAATTCGGCGGCAGTTCTGCACTTGGCGCGCCGTCGGGCTTCCTGCGCGCTGCGACAACCCGGACGCCGGATCGCTGATGTGCGTTTCGTTCCGCCGCATGCTGTTCGCGCTCGTCTGCGCGACCAGCCACTTCACCGCGACCGCGGCGACCGCGGCCAGCGCACCGGTCGATGCGAGCGAGGTTCGCGCCTGGCTCATGCGCATCCACAAGGCCGCGAGCAGCAGCAACTACCAGGGCACGTTTGTCGTCAGCGCAGGCGGTGCTATATCGAGCGCGCGCATTTCGCACTACTGCCTCGGAGCGGATCAGTACGAGAACATTGAGGCGCTCGACGGTCACGCGCGCAACGTGCTGCGGCACAACAATCTCGTCTATACCCTGTGGCCGGAGAGTCGCATTGCCTTGATCGAGCAGCGTGATCTGCAGTCGCGTTTTCCGGCGCTGCTGCAATCCGGCGGCGACCACATTGCCGATCACTACGATGTGCGTACCGAAGGCGTGCAGCGGGTCGCCGGGCGCGCTGCAAACGTGTTGTCGATCAGCCCGAAGGATGACCGACGCTACGCCTATCGCCTCTGGGCCGATCAGTCGAGCGGCCTGCTGTTGCGCGCCGAAGTCCTGGACAGTCGCGGCACGGTGCTCGAATCGTCCGCCTTCTCGGAACTCGCCATTGGCGCAAAGGCGCCGACGGAGGGCGTGCTTGCGCCGCGGGGTCAGCTCGAGGGCTACCGCATCTCCCGACGCAAGCTGGCGCCGGCCGATCTCGAGGCCGAAGGGTGGCGCCTAAGCAAGAGCGTTCCCGGCTTCGCACAGGTCGGTTGCGTCAAGCGGCAGATGAGCGCTCCGGGGGACGGCGCGCCCGATGCGCCCGGGAAGGTATTGCAGGCGATCTATTCCGATGGCCTGGCAACGGTGTCGGTGTTCATCGAGCCGTATGATGAGCGGCGACACGGCCCCGGTATGCAGACGTCGATCGGCGCAACCCAAACCATGATGCGGCGCGACGGCGACTGGTGGGTGACGCTGGTGGGCGACGTGCCGGCGGCGACCCTGCGCGACTTCGCGACCGGAATGACACGCACCAAATAGTCAGGGTGCCGGCCTTCCCGGTCTCGCCTGCGCCGACGGCTCGCGTGCTGCATCAGTTCCCCGCGCCGGCGCGTTGTCCGGATCATCTATCGGCTGAGGTCATTTGCCCATGCGCTTTCTTCAACTCCTCGGGTCCGGCGCAGCGCGCCTGCGCTTCTTGCCAGCTGCGCTCGTGTTCGTTGCAATGCTGGGCGCCGCGGCAGGCGCTTTCGCCGCACAGGGCCTGCCGGACTTCGTCGACCTGGTGGAGAAGGTCGCGCCGGCAGTGGTCAATATCCGCACCACCGAGCGCGGTGGTGATGAGGGCGGGGGGCCGTCCCCGTTTCGCCGCCGGATGCCGGTGCCACCCGGCGGCGAGGCGCCGCGTGGCGAAGGCTCGGGCTTCATCATCAGCGCCGATGGCTATGTCGTCACGAATGCGCATGTCGTCGATGGCGCCGTCGAAGTGCTCGTCACGCTCACCGACAAGCGAGAGTTCAAGGCCAAGATCGTCGGCGCCGACGTCCGGACCGACGTCGCCCTGGTCAAGATCGAGGCGACCGGCCTGCCGACGGTACGAACAGGCGACGTCAGCCATCTGCGCGTCGGCGAATGGGTGCTGGCGATCGGCTCGCCGTTTGGCCTCGACAGCACCGTCACCGCGGGCATCGTCAGCGCAAAACAGCGCGAAACCGGCACGGACGTTGCCCTCCTGCAGACCGATGTGGCGGTCAACCCCGGTAACTCGGGTGGCCCGCTGATCAACACGCGCGGCGAGGTGGTGGGCGTGAATTCTCAGATCCTGAGCCCGATCGGCAGCTACATCGGCATCTCCTTCGCGATCCCGATCGACGAGGCGATGCGCGTCGTCGATCAACTGCGCAGCGGCGGGCGGGTCGTGCGCGGCTATCTCGGCATCCAGCCGACCGATGTGCCGCGCGAACTCGCCGAGGAATACGGGCTCGGCGTTGGCAAGAACAAGTCGAGCGGCGCGTTCGTGCGCCTCGTCGTCCCGGGTGCGCCGGGCGAGAAGGCCGGCATCCAGCCGGGTGACGTGATCGTGTCGGTCAACGCGCACCCCGTCGAAGGTGCCGCAGACCTGCGCCGCACGCTCGGCGGGTTCAAGCCCGGAACGGCAGTCAGTCTCCAAGTCAATCGCCGCGGCAAGGCGATGGACTTCAAAGTTGTCCTTACCGAGGCCGATCAGCAGACAGCGGCGACCGATCGCTCTGAACCGATCGCGCCGGATCGGCGCGCGTCGAGCGCTGCCAAGACCTGGGGCCTGACGGTGGCGAATCTGAGTGACGCCGAGCGCCGCGCATTGCGAGGCCTTGGCGGCGTGAAAGTGATGGAAGTTGCCGACGGCGCCGAGGCCGTGGGCATGCGCGAAGGCGACGTCATCCTCGGCGTTGGCGCGGCCGATGTGGCGGACCTGAAGCAGTTCGACGCCGTGATCGCGAAGGCCGACAAGTCGCGTGCGCTTCCGGTCACCGTGCTGCGCGGCGAATGGGCGCAGTTTCTTCGCATCCCGCTTGTCAAGTAGCGCGAGTCTTGATTTCCGCGATGTGGGAGCGTTGGTGCGGTGGCGGCCGTGCAAGTCCATTCAGATCGGAGCGTCGGGCGACAGCCAGTATGTTAGTAAGCGCAAACAAACGGGTCGTCCTCGTCCGATTGAGTCGATCGCTGCATATAATGTGATGCCGGCTGATGTTCTTTGTAGGCGCTAAGCTAAACGAGCGGCCGATCGACGATGTATCCCCAGGTCGTCCACATGAACTTGTTGATAACCTGTTGATAAAAATTCCTGTTGGCGACGTGCAACGGCGTGAAATCAAGCAACGGCGCGGTTTGCAGCCACGACGTTTTGACTACAATGAAAGCCCAACAAGCAGTTGCCAAACATTTTGTTGGAAGGCGCGTCAATCGTTCGACGTGCCTTTTTTTTAGCTTCAGCACGGCGCTTCGCGCCTTCTCATCGCTACGCGATATGAGCTTGCGCTGCAACGGCTTCGCCGTTGTGTCTTCCTCGACAAGGCGCGCTCCGAAACCATCGCAGTAAGCATGGATCACATCCGCAACTTCTCCATCATTGCCCACATCGACCATGGCAAGTCGACGCTTGCGGACCGGCTGATTCATCGCTGCGGAGGTCTCTCTGAGCGCGAGATGGAAGCGCAGGTGCTCGATTCGATGGACATCGAGCGCGAGCGTGGCATCACGATCAAGGCGCAAACGGCCTCCCTCGAATACACAGCGCGCGACGGCAAGGTCTATCAACTCAACCTGATCGACACGCCCGGCCACGTCGACTTCAGCTACGAGGTGAGCCGGTCGCTCTCCGCGTGCGAGGGTGCACTGCTCGTCGTCGATGCGAGCCAGGGCGTCGAAGCACAGACGGTGGCGAACTGCTATACCGCGATCGAACTCGGTGTCGAGGTCGTGCCTGTGCTCAACAAGATGGATCTGCCGCAGGCGGATCCGGACAATGCCAAGGCCGAGATCGAAGACGTGATCGGCATCGACGCCGATAACGCGATCCCCTGCAGCGCCAAGACGGGGGAAGGTATCGACGACATCCTCGAGGCGGTGATCACCCGCATGCCGGCCCCGCGTGGCAAGGTCGACGCGCCGTTGCGGGCGATGATCATCGACTCCTGGTTCGACAACTACGTTGGCGTCGTGATGCTGGTGCGCGTCGTCGATGGCACGCTGTCCAAGGATGAGCGCTTCCGGATGATGGCGAGCGACGCCGTCTATGCCGCTGACAGCCTGGGGGTGTTCACGCCGAAGTCGGTCGCGCGCGACCGATTGAGCGCCGGTGAAGTCGGCTTCGTCATCGCCGGCATTCGCGAGCTGCAGGCCGCAAAGGTGGGCGACACGATCACGGTCGAGAAGAAGCTCCCGAACAATCTCGGCCCCGCGACCGAGGCGTTGCCTGGCTTCAAGGAGATCCAGCCGCAGGTCTTCGCCGGGCTGTACCCGACCGAGGCGAGCGAGTACGACCAACTGCGCGACGCGTTGGAAAAGTTGAAGCTCAACGACTCGTCACTGCGCTACGAGCCCGAGGTGAGCCAGGCGCTCGGCTTCGGCTTTCGTTGCGGCTTTCTCGGCCTGTTGCACATGGAGATCGTGCAGGAGCGGCTCGAGCGCGAGTTCGACCAGGACCTGATCACCACCGCGCCGTCGGTCGTCTACCAGGTCGAATTGAACAATGGCGAGGTGCTGCAGGTCGAGAACCCGTCGAAGATGCCCGACCTCGGGCGCATTCGCGAGATCCGTGAACCGATCGTCAAGGTCCAGCTCTACATGCCGCAGGACTATGTCGGCCCCGTGATGACGTTGGCCAATCAGAAGCGTGGCGTGCAGATCAACATGGCGTACCACGGCCGGCAGGTGCACCTCACCTACGAGATGCCGCTCGCCGAGATCGTGCTCGATTTCTTCGACAAGCTGAAAAGCGTCTCGCGCGGCTACGCTTCGATGGACTACGAGTTCAAGGAATATCGCGCCGCCGATGTCGTGAAGGTCGACATCCTCCTCAATGGCGATCGCGTCGATGCTCTATCGATCATCGTCCATCGCAGCCAGAGCGCATTTCGCAGCCGCGCGGTGGTCGCCAAGATGCGCGAGCTGATTTCGCGCCAGCAATACGACGTCGCGATCCAGGCCGCGATCGGGGCCAACATCATCGCGCGTGAGACAATCAAGGCGCTGCGCAAGAACGTGATCGCCAAATGCTACGGCGGCGACATCACTCGCAAGCGCAAGCTGCTCGAGAAGCAGAAGGCCGGAAAGAAGCGCATGAAACAGATCGGCACTGTCGAGGTGCCGCAGGAAGCCTTCCTGGCCATACTTCAAGTGGACGACTGAGTGCCGATGGGTTCATTGACCGGACTGCTTTACGCCTTCCTGGGCCTCTTTCTCGGGGGCTGGTACTTCGGCTACTGGAGCGGCAATTTCTCGCTGCTGCTGTTTGTCCTGACCGTCGTCACCTTCTGCTACTGGCTGGCCGAGCGCTTCGTGTTCCTACCGCGTCGCCGAGCCGCTGCGGCATCGCTCGAGGCGCAGGACGTACAGCGGCGCGACAAGCTTGGGCAACTCGGCATCTCGAAGGTCGACGGCGACGTATCCGTTGCCAAGCGCGCCGTTCTCGCACAGCCCTGGTGGCTCGATTGGACGGCGGGCCTGTTTCCCGTCATCCTCGTCGTTTTTCTGCTGCGATCCTTCCTCTTCGAGCCGTTCAAGATCCCTTCGGGTTCGATGATCCCGACGCTGATGGTGGGTGACCTCATCCTCGTGAACAAGTACCACTATGGCGTGCGACTGCCGGTGATCAACAAGAAGATCATCGCCAACCACAATCCCGAGCGCGGCGACGTGATGGTGTTTCGCTACCCGCCCGATCCGAGCGTGGACTACATCAAGCGCGTCGTCGGTGTGCCGGGCGACGTCATCAGTTACCGTTCGCAACAGCTGTACGTCAATGGCGAGCGGGTGCCGACCGAGCCGTTGCCCGAGTACTACGACGAAGAGAGCATGCGCTACGCGCCGCAATTTAAGGAAAGGCTTGGAAATGCCGATCACCGGATTCTGGTCAACCCGAAGGTGCAGCCGTTCTATGGCGGGGATGAGCAGCGCAATGCGCTGGTTCGAGAAAATTGCACATACAACGTCGAAGGGCTGACCTGCAAGATTCCGCCGGGCCACTACTTCATGATGGGCGATAACCGTGATAACTCGCTGGACTCGCGTTTCTGGGGATTTGTGCCTGACGAAAACATCGTTGGCAAGGCATTCTTCGTCTGGATGAACTTCGGCGATCTGAAGCGCATCGGCTCGTTCAACTGACGCCTGGGCAGCAGGACGTGGATTCGCATCGAACTGAGGGAGCACTGACGCATGGTTTGTGATTCGTCCCGCCGGCAACGCGGCATCACGCTGCTCGGGCTCCTCACGTGGGCGATCGTGATCGGCATGATCGCGCTCGTCGCCCTTCGCGTACTCCCGACGATCAACGAGTACCTGACCATCCAGCGCTCGGTGGACCGTGTGGCGGCCGAAGGGCTCACGACGGTTCCCGAAATCCGCGCCGCGTTCGAGCGCCAGAAGGAGATCGAGTACTCGATCTCCTCGATCGGCGGCCAGGACTTGAAGATCACGAAGGAAGACGACAAGGTCGTGATCCGCTTCGACTACGAGAAGGAGATCGAGCTCGCAAGCCCGGTCTACCTGTTGATCAAGTACTCCGGCCGCTCGAAGCCGGTGTCGCAGTGACAGGCCAGTAGGGGTGGATCGCAAGCTCGAAGCGCTTCAGGAACGCATCGGCTACCGCTTCGCGAAGCCCGGCTTGCTGACGCGCGCGCTGACGCATCGCAGCTTCGGTGCCGACCACAACGAGCGGCTTGAATTCCTCGGCGACGCGATCCTGAGCGCCGCCGTCTCCGGCCTGCTCTTCGAGCGCTTCTCCGGTTCCGATGAAGGCGATCTGACGCGGGTTCGCGCGCACCTCGTGCGCGAGGACAGCCTCCACCGCGTGGCGCTCGAACTCGGCATTCCCGACGTGCTCAGGCTCAGCGAGGGCGAGGCGCGCGGCGGCGGCGCGCAGCGCGCCTCGATCCTTGCCGATGCGCTCGAGGCGGTGATCGGCGCCACCTTCATCGAAGGCGGGTTCGATCAGGCGCAGGCGCTCGTGCGGCGGCTGTTCGGCGAGCTGATCGCGACATCGGACGTCGAGTCCTGGACCAAGGACGCCAAGACCGAGTTGCAGGAATGGCTCCAGGCGCGCCGCCTGCCGGTGCCGGTGTATCGCATCTGCGCCACCCGCGGCCAGGCGCACGCGCAGACCTTCGAGGTCGAATGCAGCGCCGCGGCGCTTGGTCTGGCGCAGCGTGGCGAAGGCCGCTCGCGCCGCCAGGCCGAACAGGAGGCGGCGCGCCATCTGCTCGAACTGCTCAAGGCAAGCGACACGCCCGGCGGCCCTCTGCGCAGTTGATGCGCCAGTCGATGACCGAATCCGCGGCGCCCGCCGATCTCGCGAACCAGGCCGGTCCGGCCCCGCGCTGCGGCCTGGTTGCGATCGTCGGGCGGCCCAACGTCGGCAAATCGACGCTGCTCAACGCGCTCGTCGGGCAAAAGGTCAGCATCACCTCGCGCAGGGCCCAGACGACCCGCCACCGCATCACCGGCATCCGCACGGCCGGCGAAAGCCAGTTCGTGTTCGTCGACACGCCAGGCTTCCAGACGCAGCATGGCGCGGCGCTCAACCGCACGCTCAATCGCACTGTCAAGGGCGTGCTCGCCGATGTCGATGTCGTGCTGTTCGTCGTCGAGGCGGGCCGTTTCAGCCTGGATGACGCCAAGGTGCTGGCATTGATGCCGGCGCCCGGCGAGGGCGCGCGGCCGGTGATCCTCGTGGCCAACAAGCTCGACGAGGTGCGCCGCCGCGCCGAACTCGCGCCGTGGCTGCGCAGCATGCAGGAGCGCTATGCGTTCGCCGAGTTCGTGCCGCTGTCGGCACGCAGGGCGGCCGATACCCAGCGACTGCTCGCGATCGTCAAACCCTATCTGCCGGAGCAGCCCTGGTTCCACGACGAAGAGGCGCTTACCGACCGCAGCGAACGCTTCCTCGCGAGCGAACTCATCCGCGAGAAGTTGTTTCGCCTGACCGGCGACGAGCTGCCCTACACCTCGACTGTCGTCATCGACAAGTTCGAGGAAGAGGGCGAACTCAGGCGCATCGCCGCTTCGATCATCGTGGAGCGTGAGGCGCACAAGGGCATCGTGATCGGCGCCGGCGGCGATCGCTTGAAGCGCATCGGTGCGCAGGCGCGCGTCGAGCTCGAAACTCTGCTCGGCGCGAAAGTGTTCCTCGAGCTGTGGGTCAAGGTGCGGTCGGGCTGGGCCGACGACGAAGCGCACCTGCGCAGTTACGGCTACGAATAGCCGGCGCAAGGAGACGGAAAGCTCACGATGGCCCCGGTGCGCCAGCCGGCCTCCCTGCAGTCCTACGTCTTGCATCGCTACGACTGGAGCGAGTCGAGCCTGATCCTCGACTTGTTTACCCGAGAGCAAGGGCGACTGGCCGTCGCAGCCAAGGGTGCGAAGCGTCCCTACTCGCAGTTGCGTGCCGTCTTGCTGCCGTTCCAGCAGGTGCAGGTCGCGCTTTCCCGCCCGCGTCGCGGTGCCGAGGACGAGGCGCCGCCGGACGTGCAGACCTTGCGCGGCGCCGAGTGGGCCGGGGGCGCTGCGATGCTGACCGGCGCGGCGCTCTTTGCAGGCTTCCATTGCAACGAACTGCTGATGAAGCTTTTGGCCCGCAACGACCCGCATCCGCGCCTCTTCGACGCCTATGAACAGACGCTTCCGATGCTCGCACGCGCGGACGACGCCCAGGTGCAGGCTGCGCTGCGCGCGTTCGAGCTCGTGTTGCTGCGCGAGATCGGCCTGCTGCCTGACCTGAGCGTCGTCACCGCTACGCAGCGCGCGGTGCGCGACGGTGACCTGCTCGTGCTGCGGCCCGAGGCGGGCGTGGCGCTTGCAGTGGGCAGCGAATCCGGCCTTCCCGGCGGCGCGCTGATCGCCGCGCAAGCCGCCCTCGATCACGGCAGCATGGCCGCGCTGCGTCAGGTCTGCGCCGGCGCGCTTCCGGCGTTCAAGACGGCGCTGCGCGCGCTGCTTCACTATCATCTGGGCACACCCACAATGCGCACGCGGCAGGTGATGCTCGATCTGCAAACCCTATGAACCCCCTCGTCACGACCGGGCTCGACCCGCGCGGCAGCGGGACTGCGCTGTCGGTCAACCTGAATCTCGTCGCGATGATGCGCAACCGCCGCGCGCTCGGCATCCCGAGCGTGACGCAGGCGGCAACTCAAGTGCTCCAGGCCGGCGCGGGTGGCATCACGGTGCACCCGCGGCCCGACGCGCGCCACATCCGCGCCGACGACGTGCGTGAACTGGCCGCGTTGCTGAAGGACTGGCCAGCCGCCGAGTTCAACATCGAAGGCAACCCGTTCCACAACCTGATGGACTTCGTGCGTGAGTGGCGTCCGGCGCAGTGCACCTTCGTCCCGGACGACGAGGGGCAGGCGACGTCCGACCACGGCTGGGATCTGCGGCGCGACGCCGCGCGGCTTGCGCCCCTGATAGACGAGGCAGGCGCGCTGGGGGTGCGTGTCAGCCTCTTCATGGACGCCGATCCGCATGCGATGCAAGCCGCGCGCGCACTCGGCGCAGATCGCGTCGAGCTCTACACCGAGCCCTACGCCGCCGCCCACGGCTCGCCGCAACAGGCGCACCAGCTCGCGCAGTTCACTGCGGCGGCGCGCGCCGCGCAGGCCGCTGGGCTCGGCGTGAACGCGGGGCACGATCTGAATCGCACGAACCTTGCCGATTTCCTCGCCGCCGTGCCGGGCGTGCTCGAGGTGTCGATCGGCCATGCGTTCATCTCCGACGCGCTCGAGCTCGGCTATGCCGAAACCGTGCGCGAGTATCTGCGCTGCATTCACGCGGGGCAGCCGCGTTGAGTCGTTGTCCGGCGATCTGTCGCGCTCCACGCCGATGATCAGCGGCATCGGCACCGACATCTGCGACATCCGTCGCATCGAGGCCGTGCTCACGCGCCGCGGCGATCGCTTCGCGCAAAGGGTGCTTGGCCCGCGCGAGTTGCCGGTCTTCTATGCACGTCGTGAGCGTGTCGCGGTGCGCGGCGTGCGCTATCTCGCAACGCGCTTCGCCGCGAAGGAGGCGTTCGCCAAGGCGATCGGCCTGGGCATCCACATGCCGATGACGTGGCGCGCGTGCGAGATCCTCAACGCGCCGGGCGGCAAACCGGTGATCGAGTTGCGCGGCGAACTGGCTGCCTGGTTCGATGCGCGCGGACTGCGCGCAACAGTGTCGGTCAGCGACGAGTCGGACTATGCGGTCGCGTTCGTCGTCGTCGAGGCGGCACAATCTTCAGCATGAAATCGAAACGCAGACATGCCGCACCGTTGCCCGTGGCGAGCGAGCACGCGCCTGGAATCATCGATGTCGCCGGCCTCGCGCTCAGTGGCGACGATCGCCGCCGCCTCGCCCATCCGCTCGTCGGCGGACTGATCCTTTTCGCGCGGAATTGGCAGGACCGCAACCAGCTCACGCATTTGTGCGCAGAGGCGAAGTCGCTGCGGCCCGACCTGCTGATCTGCGTTGATCACGAAGGCGGTCGCGTCCAGCGCTTTCGCACCGACGGTTTCACGCATCTGCCGCCAATGCGCGCGCTCGGCGAGATGTGGATGCACGACGGCAACCGCGGCGCGGGCAGCGGCGCCATGAGCGCGACCGACGCTGCGAGCGCGACCGGCTATGTGCTCGGTGCCGAACTCCGTGCCTGCGGCGTCGACCTGTCGTTTACGCCGGTGCTTGACCTGGACCACGGGCCGAGCGGCGTCATCGGTGACCGCTCGTTTCACCGCGACGCGCGCGTCGCGACATTGCTCGCGAAGAGCCTGATGCACGGCCTCGCGCTTGCCGGCATGGCCAATTGCGGCAAGCACTTCCCCGGGCACGGCTTCGTGCGTGGCGACTCCCACCACGAGGTTCCACGCGACAACCGCAGCCTGAAGGCGATCCTTGCCGACGACGCGCGGCCTTACGAATGGCTGGGCACGACGCTCGCCAGCGTGATGCCGGCGCACGTCGTCTACCCGAAAGTCGATGCGCTGCCCGCCGGCTTCTCTGCGCGCTGGCTGAAGGACATCCTGCGCTTGCAGCTCGGCTTTGCCGGGGCGATCTTCAGCGATGACCTGAGCATGGAAGGGGCGCGCCACATCGCCGGCGCGCCAGTGAGCTTTGCCGAAGCAGCTGGCGTCGCGCTCGACGCGGGATGCGACCTGGTGTTGCTGTGCAACCAGTCGGCCGCCGGCAGCGATGTGCTCGACGTCTGGCTCGACGGCCTCGAACGATCACGCGCTCACGGGTTGTGGCATGCCGATCCCGACAGCGAAGCGCGTCGCCGCGCGCTGCTACCCCAGTCATTGCCGCTGGGTTGGGACGATCTGATGCACCACCCGGCCTACCAGCGCGCCCTCGAACGCCTGCCCTGACAGCGGGCTGGCGTCGAGGTCGACCGGGCGGCGCCGGTCAGTTTGGCGCGTGGTCCTGCGGGTTGGTAGCGGCCTCGAAAGGCAAGCGGATCTGCGACAGGTCCTTGCGCGTCTCAACCAGGACCAGCGGGCCTTCGTCGACGGTCTCGACCGCCTTGGGCTCGCGTGGCACGTGCGCCGGCTTCGGCTCGCGCGCCATCGCTTCGCGTGCGGCGGCGATCTTCGCGGCATCGGAGCCGACCCACTGCAACCCAGCCCGGGCCGCGACGGCCTGCAGTTGCGCGGCGTCGAGCACGAACTCCGCGGCGACGCGTCCGGGCGATCCTTCGGCCAGGGCCGGCGCGGCTTCCCGTGCGGTCGGACCCGCTTCGATCGTGGTCGGCGATTCAGCGAGAGGCAGAGGCTGCGGCGCAAACGCCCGAGGTGAAAGATCTTCCTGCGCACCATTTGTCGGCACCTGAATGGCATCGAAGGGCGCTTCGTGCGCAGGCGTGCGGTCTGACGGCCCGGCCACATCAGCAGTCGCTTCGGGGGACGCGTCGGGCGCGCCCTGGAACTCGGCGTCGCTCACCAGATCGGCGGTCGTCTCCGCCGCTTCGCGGGGCTCGCGCCGTTGGCGCCCGCGGCCACCACGACGTCGGCCTTCGCGCTCGACGACGGCCTCGGCCGTGCTCTCTGCCGGGCTCTCCAGCGTGGCGTCGGTGGCAGATGCCGCCCCAACCACGGCTGCGGGGCCTTCCACGGCTCCTTCGCCGGATCCTGCACTGGTGGCGGACTGCGCCGCGTCGCCGTTATCGGCCGAGGCACTCGCATCGCTCGTCGCGTCGTCACGGTCGCGTCCGCCGCGGCGGCGACGGCGGCGTCCGCGCTCTGCACGGCCCTCGTTGCCTTCGACGGTAACGCCCGGCTGCGTGTCGGCGAAGCTGCTCGCGGCCACGGCCGCGGCCGCGGTCGCGTCGCCGCCGGCAGCCGCATCGATCCTCGTCGCGTCGACGCGGTCGGCCGCGCTGCCTGTGCTCTCGGAGCGGTCGCTGTCGCCGCCTCCCCTGCCGCCACGCCCGCCGCGTTCCCCTCGCTCCCCACGAGCCGTGCGGCGCGGTTCGGCGTGGCCTTCTTCGGTTGCCGCGACCGGCGCTTCAGCGCGTTCCTCACGCTCGCCGCGTCGCCCGCGGCCACCGCGCTCGCCACGCCCTTCGGCGCGCTCGCTGCGCGGTTCACCGCGCGATTCACCATTTCTTCCGCTGCGTCCGCCGCGTTCGCCGTTGCGCCCACCGCGTCCTCCCCGGCCGTCGCCACTTCGGCCCTCACGCTTTTCGCTCGGCGTCGCCGGTACCGGGCTCACGGCGGGCTGCCTCGAGGGCAGGGGCTCCGTGGGTGCGCTGCCGAACAGGCTCTTGATCCAGCCAAAGAAGCCGCCGCCCGCAGGGGTGACGACGGGCGCGGGTGCCTCTTCCCGCTTCGCGCGTTCTGCGATCGGCACCGGTTCGGCCTTGGGCGTCGCCACTGGCGCCGGCGTTTCGGGCAGGATGCCCTTGATGACTGGCTCCTGCTTGTCCTTGCCCTTCTCGCGCCGCGTGATGCCGACCTCTTCGTCGAGGTCGTCGATCATCGTGTAGCTCGCCTGCAGGTTCTCGAGGCGCGGATCGTCGTGGCGCAGACGCTCGAGCCGGTAGTTCGGCGTCTCCAGGTTCTTGTTGGGCACCAGCAGCACGGTGATGCGCTGCTTGAGCTCGATCTTCGTGATCTCGGTGCGCTTCTCGTTGAGCAGGAACGAGGTCACTTCCACCGGCACCTGCACGTGCACGGCGGCCGTGTTGTCCTTCATCGACTCCTCCTGAACCATGCGCAGGATCTGCAGCGCGGAGGATTCGGTGTCGCGAATGTGGCCTGTGCCGTTGCAGCGCGGGCAGGTGATATGGCTGCCTTCGGACAGCGCCGGGCGCAGGCGCTGGCGGCTCATCTCGAGCAGACCGAACTTGCTGATGGCCGAAAGCTGCACGCGTGCGCGGTCTTGGCGCATGGCGTCGCGCAGTCGCATCTCGACCTCGCGCCGGTTCTTGCTCTCGTCCATGTCGATGAAGTCGCAGACGATCAGACCGCCCAGGTCGCGCAGGCGCATCTGGCGCCCGATCTCATCCGCAGCTTCCAGATTCGTGCGCGTCGCCGTTTCCTCGATGTCGCTGCCGCGCGTCGAGCGCGCGGAGTTCACGTCCACCGAGACGAGTGCCTCGGTGTGGTCGATCACGATCGCGCCGCCCGAAGGCAGGTTGACGGTGCGCGAGAACGCGGTCTCGATCTGATGCTCGATCTGGAAGCGGCTGAACAGCGGCGCGTCGTCGCGGTAGCGCTTCACCTTGTGTGCCGTTTCCGGCATCACGTGGCTCATGAACTGCTGGGCCTGATCGTAGATGTCGTCGGTGTCGATCAGGATCTCGCCGATGTCGGCGGTGAAGTAGTCGCGGATCGCGCGGATGACGAGGCTCGACTCCTGGTAGATCAGGAACGCGCCCTTGCCGGCTTTCGCCGCGCCGTCGATCGCGTCCCACAGCTTGAGCATGTAGTTCAGGTCCCACTGCAGCTCGGGCGCAGTGCGGCCGATGCCGGCGGTGCGGGCGATCAGACTCATGCCCTTTGGGTACTCGAGCTGGTCGAGGTTTTCCTTCAGCTCCTCGCGGTCCTCGCCTTCAATGCGCCGGCTGACGCCGCCGCCGCGCGGGTTGTTGGGCATCAGCACCAGGTAGCGACCGGCGAGGCTGACGAAGGTCGTGAGCGCGGCGCCCTTGTTGCCGCGCTCTTCCTTCTCGACCTGCACCAGCAACTCCTGGCCGTTCGAGATCACGTCCTGGATCTTCGCGTCACGCGCGCTTGCACCTTCGCGGAAGTAGTTTTTCGATATTTCCTTGAACGGCAGAAAGCCGTGGCGGTCTTCGCCGTAGTCGATGAAACAGGCCTCGAGCGAGGGCTCGACGCGGGTGACGATTGCCTTGTAGATGTTGCCCTTGCGCTGCTCGCGACCCTCGATCTCGGTCTCGAAGTCCATCAGCTTCTGGCCGTCGACGATCGCAAGGCGACGCTCTTCGGGCTGCGTCGCGTTGATCAGCATGCGTTTCATGTGCTCTCCTGTGCGCCGGGACGCACGCGCATTGCGCGCGGCGCCCGAGCGCCTTTCACCTCAGTCGCGCACCGGCTGGGCCGGCAGGCGACGATCAGATGCACGAGAAACGGGAAAGGAACTTAGGAAGGAATCGCCCTGGACTGGGCCGCGTCAATCGATCAATCGATCGGCGGGCTGCTCAGCGTTGGCGCATGCGTGGTCGTGACGTGGCGGCTGTCCGATCGGCTGCGCCGCTTCCCCAGAGCTGCGCAGCGCGATGCCGCAGGACGCGGGCGCAGCTGGCTTGGCAGGGGAGGGTTGGCGAGGGCCGGGGGCAACATTCGCAGGATCACTTGACGCGGGCAGAAGGTGACGGAATCCAGACACCGGGGTGCACTCTGCACCATCGGTTCGACCGTTGCCTCCTGCTCTTTGGAAACCTTGTTCTTCCCGTCCGGTCGCCAGGCGATCGCGCGGGGGTTCTTTTCATTCGTTTGCTCTGCCGCCTGCCGCGCCCGACTGCTTCGTCCCTTTGAGTCCGAAGCCCGCCGCGCAGGGCCAGCGTTGCATCACCTGGGTGCGGTCGGGACATACCCGATCGCATCACCGCGCGACCTTTGCGTCAGAGATGAAGGCCCTCAGCCTCCGGGTAAACTCTGATAAATCAATCACTTAGGACGCATTCGCGGTGCCACGGATTATAGGGGGCAATGGCAGCCAGGCGGCTGCGCGGAAAAGCGCTGCAAATGCCCTGCAATCGGCCTCGCAGTCGCGCTCCGCGTCGCCGTTGCCCGCGCCAACGTTTGCGGTGGAACGCGTCAGCGTCGATGAGGCAGGCGCGGGCCAACGTCTCGACAACTTCCTGATCCGCCACTGGAAGGGCGTCCCCAAGACGCACGTCTACCGCGTCATCCGTTCCGGCGAGGTGCGCGTCAACAAAGGCCGCGCGGCGGCCGACACGCGGCTCGCGCTCGGCGACGAACTGCGCCTGCCGCCGGTGCGCACGGCGGCGCAACCCGCGGCGCTCGCCACGACGCCGGCACGCGAGTTCCCGATCGTGTGGGAAGACGAGGCGCTGATCGCGATCGACAAGCCGGCTGGCGTCGCCGTGCACGGCGGCAGTGGCGTTGCCTTCGGCGTCATCGAGCAATTGCGCAGAGCGCGGCCCGAGGCACGCTTTCTCGAACTCGTGCACCGGATCGACCGCGAGACCTCCGGCCTGCTGCTTGTCGCGAAGAAGCGCGCTGCACTCGTCGCGCTCCAGGACCAGTTCCGTCGCCGAGAGACGGGCAAGACCTATGCCGCGCTCGTGCACGGCGTCTGGCCGAAGGCTCACAAGGTGATCGACCTGGCGCTGCACAAGGGCCTCGACGCGAGCGGCGAACGTCATGTGCGCGTCGTCGATGCAGATCATGCGGACGGCCGGCGCTCGATCTCGCTCGTCAGGCTCGTGCAGGTCTGGCCGGCGTTCTCACTGCTCGATGTGACGATCAAGACCGGACGCACGCACCAGATCCGCGTTCACCTGGCGCACGAAGGTCATCCGATCGTGGGCGACCCGAAGTACGGCGATTTCGCGCTCAACCATGCGCTCGCGCGCGGTGCAGGCGTTGCAGGTCAGCGCTTCGACCGCATGTTCCTGCATGCGCGGCGGCTCGGCTTCGAGCACCCCACGAGCGGCGAGGCCATCGAACTCGATGCGCCACTGCCGGCAGAATGCGAAGCCTTCGTGGCCGCGCTCGACGTCGACGCGGCTTCGAATCCCGGCGCGTCCGATGCGCGCGTTTCCTCCAGATAGCTTCCGACCATTCGATGTCACACCATCAGGTCACGATCCATTGGCAATGCGAGGGCGGCGACTTTCTCGCCCATCGCTACAGCCGCGCGCACGTCTGGCGCTTCGACGGCGGTGCCGAAGTACGAGCGTCGAGTTCCCCGCAGGTCGTGCCTCTGCCGATGTCGGATGCGGCGGCGGTCGATCCCGAAGAAGCCTTCGTCGCCTCGCTCGCGAGTTGCCACATGCTGTGGTTTCTCGATATCGCAGCGCGCGCAGGCTTTCGCGTCACCAGCTACGAGGATGCCGCCTCCGGTGTGATGGCGAAGAACGCGCAAGGACGGACCGCGATCACGCAAATCACGCTGCGCCCGAGGGCCGGGTTCGATCCCGCCACGCAGCCGTCGCGCGACGCGCTCGACGCCCTGCACCACGAGGCGCACGACAAGTGCTTTCTCGCCGCCTCGGTTTTGACCGAAATCGTCATCGTGCCCGAACATGGCTGAACGCAACTTCGATCTGATCGTCTTCGACTGGGACGGCACGCTCTTCGATTCGACGACGCAGATCGCGCGCTGCATCCAGGATTCGTGCGTCGATCTCGGCCTGCCGATGCCGAGCCACGGCGACGCGAGCTACGTGATCGGCATGGGGTTGCAGGATGCGCTGATGCATGCCGCGCCGACCTTGCCGCGTGAACGTTATCGCGAGCTTGCGCTGCGCTACCGCCATCACTACCAGGCGCGCCAGCACGAGCTGTTGCTGTTCGACGGCGCGTTCGAGCTTTTAGGCGGGCTCAAGGCGCGACGCCATCTGCTCGCAGTGGCGACCGGCAAATCGCGCGTCGGGCTCGACGAAGCGCTGGCTTCGGCACGCATGCAGGGCGTGTTCGATGCGACGCGAACCGCCGACGAAACTGCGTCCAAGCCCGACCCGAAGATGCTGCACGAGCTGATGGAAGAACTCGGCGCCGAGCCCGGCCGCACGCTGATGATCGGTGACACGACGCACGACCTGCAACTCGCCGCGAACGCCGGTGCGGCCAGCCTCGCGGTGAGCTACGGCGCGCATCCGTCCGACGCGCTGGGGCAACTTGCGCCGCGCCATATCGTGCACAGCGTCGCCGAGCTCGAGCGCTGGTTGCTGGCCAATGGCTGAGCCTCGACCCGCGGCACCGGTGCGCCTCTGCGCGAGCGACGAGCTCGCCGAGAAGGGCCTTGCCTTCGTTTTCGATGTGCTGCAGTGGCGCCAGCCGGCGCGCGCCTTCGCGTTGCGCTTCGAAGGGCGCGTCGTGGCCTACCTCAACCGCTGCGTGCATGTGCCGTCAGAGATGGACTGGCAGCCGGGCGAGTTCCTCGACAGCCGACAGGAGTTCATCCTGTGCGCGACGCACGGTGCCGCCTACGAACCGCTCACCGGACGTTGCGCCGCCGGCCCGTGCGGGCGCGGCAGCCTGACGATGCTGCAGGTCGAGGAGCGTGACGGCGATGTCTATTGGTATCCTTCCCGCGACACGCGTCCCGTCTTCGACGACGACACGGCGCTCGCCAATGAAAGCCCCCCATGAGCACCCCTGAAAACCCGTTCGAAGCGGCTGCGCGCGCGCAGACCGATCCGGCAGTTCCCGTTTCTGCGCATGCACCGGCCGCTGCAGGTGGCGACGGCTGGAACCGGCTCGCCGAGCAGTTCGCGCGCGATTATTTGAAGGATCGCCGCAGCGAGCGCCGCTGGCGTATCTTCTTTCGCCTGGTTTGGCTGGCGATCGTGTGCGCGCTCGCCTGGGCTTTCGTCATGCAACGCAACCTGGCGACGGCGACCAGCGGCCCGCACACCGCGCTGATCGAGGTGCGCGGCGAGATCGCTTCCGACACGGAGGCAAGTGCCGAAAACCTGGTGTCCGCGCTCAAGACCGCGTTCGAGGATCCGGGCGCACGTGCGGTCGTGCTCCGTTTCAACTCACCCGGGGGCAGTCCGGTGCAGGCGGGCATCGTGAACGACGAGATCCGGCGTCTGAAGGCACTGCACAAGAAGAAGGTCTATGCGGTGGTCGAGGACACCTGTGCCTCTGGCGCCTACTACATCGCCGTCGCCGCCGACGAGATCTACGCCGACAAGGCCTCGATCGTCGGCTCGATCGGCGTGCTGATGGATGGCTTCGGCTTCACCGGCATCATGGACAAGGTCGGTGTCGAGCGGCGTCTGCTGACGGCGGGCAGCAACAAGGGCATGCTCGACCCGTTCTCGCCCTTGGACGAGAAGCAGGTCGCGTACGCGCAGAGCATGATCGACCAGATCCATGAGCAGTTCATCGCCGTGGTCAAGGAGGGTCGCGGCAATCGGCTGAAAGTGACGCCCGAGACCTTTTCCGGCCTGTTCTGGAATGGCGAGGAGGCCGTGCAGCAGGGGCTCGTCGATCACCTGGGCAACCTCGACTACGTCGCGCGCGAAGTGGTGAAGGCCGAGGAGGTCATCGACTACACGCCACGCGAGAACATCGCCGAGCGACTCGCCCGACGCTTTGGGACGTCCGTCGGCGCCGGCGCGGCGCGCGCCTTGCAGGGCAGCATCGGCCTGCGCTGAGGCTGCGCTTGCCCCTGTGCGCCGTCCGGGTGACGTGCCGGTCGGGCCGCCTGCCGGGGCACACGCTATCGGCCTTGTCCTACCCCGTGACGGCGCGTTGTCCCGGGGTCGTCGGGAATCCATCGCCCTAGCATGGGTCACGTGCAGGCGCGCCGCGAGCGGTCACCGGCGCGAAACCCGCACATGCAAGCAAGGATTCCCAATGAACAAGTCACCTCAGCGTTACGTCGCAACCCGCAACCTGATCGCCGCAGTGGCTGCGGCGTTGAGCGTGGGGGCGGCGTGGGCCGCCGATCCGTCGAAGGCGGCGGCAAGTGAGACCTCTGCGCGCGAGCAGGCCGCGTGTCTGGCCGGCAACTCTTCACAGCCGCGCGAAACCTGTCTGAAGGAAGCCGCTGCTGCACGCGCCGAGGCGCGGCACGGGAAGGCACCCGAACCCGACCAGGCCAGCCTGACAGCGAACGCACTTCGCCGATGCGAGCGGGTGCCCGCCGCCGACCGTCATGCCTGCCAACAGATGGCGCTTGGCGGTGGGACTGCTTCGGGCTCGGTCGAAGGCGGTGGCGTGCTGAAGGAATACGTGACGACGGTTCCCGCCGACTGAAACGCCTCAACCCCCGAGAGCGGCAACACCGGGGCCGCCGCCATCATCCGGTGTTGCGGAGCCCGGCTTCTGGAATTCCCCGCGAAGCTCGCCCCTTCGGCCCTTCGCCTTCGGCCACCTCGACGGCATCCCGCCGCGTTTTGGTCGGCTTCAGGCCGCAGGCCTCATTTCGCTCACAGCGGTTCCATGCACGCGCGGTAGGGCACACCGGTCGCCGCGATCTCGGTTGCGCCTTCCACCTTGTCGACCTTGACGAGCGTGCGAATGCAGTCGCGCAGCATCGAGGGCGCGGGAACCGTCACGAGCAACACGTCCCGGTTGTCCTCGAAGGATGTGAGCCCCCGAAAGATCACGGTCTTGGTCCCGGCCTGTGTGATCGTCAGCTGGTACTCCCCGCCGGGGATGGCCACCGAGTCTTCACCCGAAGCCGGCCCGGCGGCGTTGAACGCCGTCGCTGCGATCAACGGGTTGACGCCAGGGAGTGCGATGTCGGTGCCGGGAGCGTTCATGTAGACGTCGACCTGGTCAGTGTTGAACGCGGCCTGCATCAGCCGCAGGCGCGCCGTCGACGAGCCGATGGGCTGGTTGAACGGATCGCGGATCAGGGTGGCGTCCATGGTCGGACCGGCATGCTGCACGGCGACCAGCGTGTACTTCTCCCCGCGCGACGGGTCGATATCGACACTGCCGTATGTCGTGCGGCCGTCGGCAGACTTGATTGACCAGGCTGCACTGTCCATGCGGACGTCGAAATAGTCGGACGCGAACTTGTAGTCGACGTTGGTCGCGTCCGGTGCAGGATCGGAGTCGCGATACAGCGTCAGCGCGCCGAAGTTCGGCGAAGCATGAACGAATCGAACAGCCGGATCGGTGAGGTTGAGGCGGTCGGACGCATCGCCGCCACCGCAGGCGGCAAGGGCGAGAGTCGGGACGAGGGCGCAGGTGAATCGTTGCAGGGTGCGCATGATGCTGTCCTCCTGGTGCGGGATGTGAAGAGCAGTGTTGCGCTCGCGTGACGCCGCCGGTGTAGGACAAGGCCGCAGTTGCGACTCCGAGGGTGCCGACATCGCTCGCGTGAACTGCCCGGCCGCCGGAACCGGGATCCGCACCCGGGCCCCGTCCTACACGCGATGTCAGCACTCGACTACAGATCACGCGTCAACTGCTCGGCACCATAGGGCGCAATTCGGCATCCCCAGGCGCCCACCATGAATCAATCGACACGAAACTTTATCCGGGCGCTCGAGCGAGGCACCGGCGTCAGCGTTGTCGTCCTGTTGATGGCTGGCATCTGCGCGACCGTCCTGCTTGCGCTGTACGTCCACACCCTGAACCTCTCGATCGACCGCGGTCTTGCGCTGCGCGCGCAGCAACAGGCGGCGCTGCGGATGCCGGCAGCGCGAGCGCCGTCGCAGAGCGCGGATGCCAATGCTGGCGTTCGAATCAGCTCGGCTCGATAGAACAGAGTGGGCAAGCGTGGCGCGACTGCAGCGCTGGCCGCGATCGGTCGCCGCGCTAGCGTTCCTGCCCCAGCATGCCCTTGCGCTCGATGAAGTCGATCACCTCGCCGAGCCCGGACTGTGTCTTCAGGTTCGTCATGACGAACGGCCGCAGGCCCTTCGCCGTGCTCCGCATGCGCGTCGTGTCCGCGCGCATCACCTCCAGGTCGGCGCCGACGTAGGGCGCGAGGTCGGTCTTGTTGATGACGAAGAGGTCGCTCTTGGTGATGCCCGGGCCGCCCTTGCGCGGGATCTTTTCTCCGGCGGCGACGTCGATGACGTAGATCGTCAGGTCGGAGAGCTCCGGGCTGAAGGTGGCGGCGAGGTTGTCGCCGCCGCTCTCGATGAAGACGATGTCGGCGTTGGGGAACTTCTCCAGCATGCGATCGACCGCCTCGAGGTTGATCGACGCATCTTCGCGGATCGCGGTGTGCGGGCAGCCGCCGGTTTCGACGCCCATGATGCGTTCGGCTTCGAGCGCGCCGGCGACGGTCAGCAGACGCTGGTCTTCCTTGGTGTAGATGTCGTTCGTCACGACGACCAGGTCGTAGCGCTCGCGCAGGCTCTTGCACAGCATCTCGACGAGTGTCGTCTTGCCCGAGCCCACCGGGCCGCCGACGCCGACACGCAGTGGCGGCAGCCGCTTGCTGCGGTGAGGGATGGAATGAAGTGCGTTCATTGGGTCGCGTCCTTGTGTTCGAGCAGATCAATATAGGCGGCAGCGACGAGCGCAGCCGAGTCGATGTCAAGGGTATCGAGCAATTGCCGTTGCGATGGCGTCGCCGTCGGCGGGGCTCTGATCTTCGCGCAGGACGACCTCGAGTTCGACGAAGTGGCCCAGGAGATCGACGGTGTCCAGATGGACCCTGGTCGCACCGATCAGGTAGAGCGTGCGCTGTTTGCGGACCTCGCCACGGACTTCGCATGCCGCTGCGAGCGCCGCAAGCAGTGCTTCGGGGTCGGCGGTCGGCGCGCGCAGGTAGGTCGAGAGCTTCGGCCCACGGTCGTCCGATCGCTGATAGGCGATCAGTTCACCGCTGCCGTCGCCAAAGTCACGCAGCTTCAGTCGTCCGCGCGCGCAATGGAAGAAGGTGTCGCGCTGCGCGATCGACGTCGGCCCGCTGTCGGCGAGGTGCGCAACGCGCGCCTCCAACGCGGTCCGGTCGGCAACGCGGGCCTTGATCTCGACATTGCGGGCCATCGGCGGTGTGTCGGTCACGAACGAAACAGCCGCGAATACTGCACTTCGTGCTGCGCAGAGACGATCGAGAGCAGCGGCGCGCTCGCCTGTCGCGTGGCGTCATCGAGCCGCGCGGCGTGCGTTGTCGCGGCCGGGATCGCCGCCGCCAGCCGCGCGAGGATGCGCTGCGCCGCGGCCTGGCCGAGCGGCACCGCCTTCATTGCCGCCTGCACCATGTTCTCGGCCCAGCCGAAGGCGTAGGCGAGCAGGGCATCGGCCGGCGCTGCTGCGCCGAGCGACGCGGCGAGCGCGAACGCGACCGGCCAGGTCGGCGCCGGGCGCAGCGCGGCGAGTTGCTCGATGCGTGGATCGCTGGCATCGGTGCCGGCGCCGCCGTTGCGCAGCCACTCGGTCAGCGAGCGCCCCATCTGCTCGGTCTGCAGGCGCGCCTCGGCTGACTCGCGCGTCTCGCTCATCCAGTCGTTGAGCGTGGCGGCGCGTGCCGTGTCGTGATCCCGCCAGGCGGCCATCGCCTGCGCCACCACCGCCAGCTCGGCGCGTGCGAGGCACAAGTGCAACTGGTCTTCGAGCCAGTCGCCGGCCTCGACCTCGCCGGAAACGCGGCCCGATTCGACCGCCGCCTCGAGGCCTTCCGAGTAGCTGAAACCGCCCACCGGCAGGGCGGGCGAGGCGAGCCACATCACCTGCAGCCGGGCCGTGGCTTCGCGCTCGCTCAGCGCTGGCGTCGGTTCAGTGGTGCTCATGGCCGCAGTCAGGCCCGTGTGCGTGGGGGCCGGTGCCGATGCTTGATCGTGCGCGTGACCTGGCTCGTGGTCGTGGCTGCCGTGATGCGGATGGGCGTGCCCAGAATGGGCCGCATACGCGCCCGCCTCGGGCTCGAAGGGCGCAAGCACTTCGCTCACGTCGAGGCCCATGCGGCGCAGCATCTCGGCAAGCACGTGGTCGGGCTCGAGTTGCAGGCGATCGGCCCGCACTTCGAGCTGGACGTGGCGGTTGCCGAGGTGATAGGCGGCGCGCAGCAAGTCCAGTGCGTCGCTCCCGGGCGATTGAACCAGCAGCACGGGTTGCGGCGACGCGGCGACGCGCACCAGCGAACCGTCTTCGGCGACGAGCACATCGCCGCCGCGCAGCGGTGTGCCGCGCGGCAGGAAAACGCCGAGCGCGCGGCCACTGGAGTCTTCGCCGTCGAAGCGACTCTTCTGTCGCGTGTCCCAGTCGAGCGTGAGCGTGGCAGCGCGCGCGACGAGCGCGGGTGCAAGGCCGCGGCCTCGGGCCAGCAACTTGTTGACGGTGAGCATGTTTGGGGGGAGGGTGGGGGAGTCTGCGGATTGTGGCAGTCAGCGCGCCGGCGCCAGCGCGGGCGCCGCGACGGAGGTGCCTCGCGCGACGGACTCTTCGCGCAGCGCCGCGGCGACGTCTTGCCACACCGCGCGGTATCGCTGTGCGAACTCCTTGTGCAGCCCGCTGTGGGAGCCGCCTTCGAACCAGTCCAGATGCTTGGGTTCGTGCGCCGCGTCATAGAGGCGCTGCGTTTGCTGCGGCGGCACCGTCTTGTCGGCGGTGCCGCTCAGAAACCACTTCGGCGCATCGATGCGACCGATCTTGTCGACCGACGCGAACTGCTGCGTCACGAGCGGCACGAGGAGCACGCCCAGGGGATTGATGTCGCGAACAAGATCCGGCATCGAGGTCATGCCCGCCTCGAGAACGAGCGCGCCGTAGGCGAGCGGATCGCGATGGCGCACCGCGAGCTCGACCGCGACGCCGCTGCCCATCGAGTGGCCGAAGATCACGCGCGATTGCGGCTGCGGCACGCGGCGTATGAACTCGACCCACGCAGCTTCGGCGTCCTGCATGATCGACTGCTCCGAGGGCAGCAGCTTCGTGCTTTCACCCCAGCCGCGATAGTCGATCGCGAGCACCGAGAAACCCGCGTCGTGGATGGCGGCGATCTTCGGCCGGTTGTAGTACACGTTGCGAAACGTGCCGTGCAGGTAGAGCACGGCCGGGGCATCGGGATCGTCTGCCGGAATCCAGATCGCGCGCAGCCTCTCGGGCGCGGTGGCCGGTGCGACGACGCTATCGCTTGTCTGGCTTGCCGAGCTTGCCGGCAGTTCGATCCACAACGCCTCGTCATGCGCGCTGACCGGCTGCCAGTCGGCCATCGTGCCGGCCGTGGGCTTGTAGACTTTCGCTCGTTGCTGGGTGTCGATCCAGGCGCAGCCGCTGTTTGCCGCGACAATCCATGCCGCGGCGGCGACCACGACAAACCACCGCTTCGTCCGCTTTGCATCCAACACTTATCCACCCATGAAGTCGATTCAACAACGATTCGGACGCATTGTCAGCGCGCTGGCCTTCGTCGCGCTCGGCGCGTTCGGCGCCGTGCAACCGGCGGTGGCGCAGGACGCCGAACCGCGTGGCAACTGGGACCTGATCGTCAGCCCCTATACCTATCACTTCCACTACAGCGAAGATCACAAGTACGTCTATTCGGCGGGGTTGCTGCGCCGGCTGGAGAACAACTGGGTCGCCGGCGCGATCGCGTTCTCCAATTCCTTCGGCCAGCCGAGCGCTTATGCATTCGTCGGACAGCGCTACGTGGAGCCCTTCGGCTGGAAGAAGTGGTATCTGCAGTGGACGGGCGGGCTGCTCTATGGCTACGTCGGCGAATTCAAGGACAAGGTGCCGTTCAACAACAACGGGTTCTCGCCCGGCTTCGTGCCCAGCATCGGCTACCAGTTCACCGACCGGATCTACGGCGAACTCGACCTGCTCGGCAACTCGGCGCTGATGTTCACGCTCGTTTTTCCGCTGCCCAAGTCCTGGGAGTAGCGGCGCGCCGACGCCGGCTCGCGATCAACCTGCGAGCGGCAGGTAGCGCACCGACAGCACGCCCTCGATCGCCGCGATCTCGGCGAGTGCGCCGGCCGCGACCGGGCTGTCCACGTCGACCAGCGTGTAGGCCATGTCGCCGCGCGACTTGTTGACCATGTTGTGGATGTTCAGGCCCGCGCTCGCCATCGCGGTCGAGATCTGGCCGAGCATGTTGGGCACGTTGGCGTTGGCGATCGCAACGCGATGGGCGGACTCGCGCGCCATTGCGACATTGGGGAAGTTGACCGCGTTGGCGATGTTGCCGTGTTCCAGATAGTCGCGCAGCTGATCGACGACCATCACTGCGCAGTTCTCCTCCGCCTCGCGCGTTGACGCGCCCAGGTGCGGCAGGGCCACGACGCGCGCGTGCTGGTTGATTGCCGCGCTCGGGAAGTCGCACACATAGCCCCCCAGCCGCCCAGCTTCGAGCGCCGCGAGCACGGAGGCCTCGTTGACGACGCCCTCGCGCGAGAAGTTCAGCAGCACGCTGCCCGGGCGCACCGAGGCGAGCAGGTCGGCGTTCACGAGATCGCGCGTCGCGGCGACGAGCGGCACGTGCAGCGTCGTGAACTGTGCCTGCTTGAGCACCTCGGCGACGCTCGCCGCCTTCTTGACCTGCGCCGGCAGGCTCCATGCGGCGTCGACGGTGATGTTCGGGTCATAGCCGAGCACGTTCATGCCGAGCTTGATTGCAGCGTCGGCGACGAGGCAGCCGATCTTGCCGAGGCCGATCACGCCGAGCGTCTGCCCCGCGAGCTCGTAGCCGGCGAAGGCCTTCTTGCCGCTCTCGACCGTCTTGTCCATGTCCGGCGCGTTCGCGTCGAGCGCGGCGACGAATCGCAGCGCGGGCGCGATGTTGCGCGCCGCGATCAGCATGCCGGCGAGCACGAGTTCCTTCACCGCGTTCGCGTTCGCGCCCGGCGCGTTGAACACCGGCACGCCGCGGGCGCTCATCGCCGCGACCGGGATGTTGTTGGTCCCCGCGCCCGCGCGGCCGATCGCTCGCACGCTGCGCGCGATCTCGACCGCATGCAGATCGGCCGAGCGCAACAGGATCGCATCGGGCTCGGCAATGTCCTTGCCCGTGGCGTAGTGCTCGGCGGGCAAGCGTTTCAGGCCGTCGCTCGAGATGGCATTGAGCACCAGCAGCTTGAACCGCTCAGGCATGCGCGGCCTCGAATTCCTTCATGTAGGCCACGAGCGCGCGCACGCCCTCGATCGGCATCGCGTTGTAGATCGATGCCCGCATGCCGCCGACCGAGCGGTGGCCCTTCAACTGCAACATGCCACGCGACTGTGCGCCTTTCAGGAAGGCTTCGTCGAGCGACGCATCCTTCAGCTTGAACGGCACGTTCATCAGCGAGCGGTCCGCTTTCGCGACAGGGTTCGCATAGAACGAGGAAGCGTCGAGATAGTCGTACAGCAGCGCCGCCTTCGCGCGGTTGCGGGCTTCCATTGCCGCCAGGCCGCCCTGCGCCTTGATCCAGTTGAAGACGAGCCCGGCGATGTAGATGCCGTAGGTGGGCGGCGTGTTGAGCATCGAATCGTTCTCGGCCTGCTGCGTGTAGTCGAAGGCCGAGGGCGTGACGGGCAACGCGCGGCCGAGCAAGTCGTCGCGCACGATCACGATCGTCAATCCGGCGGGGCCGATGTTCTTCTGCGCGCCGCCGTAGATCAGTCCGTATTTCGAGACATCGATCGCGCGCGACAGGATGTTCGACGACATGTCCGCGACGAGCGGCACGTCGCCCGTGTCGGGAGTCCAGTGGTACTCGACGCCGCCGATCGTCTCGTTCGAGCAGATGTGGACGTAGGCGGCGTTCGCGTCGAGCTTCCACTCGGCGCGCGGCGGGATGCCGGTGAAGCCGTTCGACTCGGACGACGCGGCGACATTCACGGTGCAGTACTTCTTCGCCTCCTTGATCGATTTCTTCGACCACTCGCCGGTGTTCACGTAGTCCGCGCCAGCTTTGCCGCGCAGCAGGTTCATCGGCACGATCGCGTTTTCGCCGATCGCGCCACCCTGCACGAAGAGCACCTTGTAGTTGGCGGGAATCGCGAGCAACTCGCGGAGCAGCGATTCGGCCTCGGCGTGGATCGAGATGAACTCCTTGCCGCGGTGGCTCATTTCCATCACCGACATGCCCGACCCGTGCCAGTCGAGCATCTCGTCGGCCGCCTGGCGCAGCACGGGTTCGGGCAGCACGGCCGGGCCGGCGCTGAAATTGAAGACACGGGTCATCGAAGGGCTCCAGGACTCAGGGAGAGGTTGGGGCAGCGGCGCACTCGCCACGTGCCTGCCGGATCGCGGCGACGCAGTCGACGCGAAAAGAGCAGGATAGCGTGCTCCTCAAGTGTCGGCCGTGTCAGCCTTGATCTGCATCGCCGCGAACGTGTATCCGCCCGACGCACCGTCGATGAAGTGCACGTGGTCAGAGCGCGAGGGCAGTGGGGCGATGCACGTCATCAGCGCCGCGTCCTCGCGGTGCGTGCCGTATCGGGCGACGCCTTGCGCGCGGGCGTCGGCGAGCAGCGCCTCGATGCGCTCGGCCTGCGCGAGCGTGCAGTCGAGTGTCATGCGAAGGCCGTCGTCGTAGCCGCGGAAGTCGGCGTTCGCGACGAGTTCGCGCCGGTAGCGTGCGGGGTCGAAGTTCCCCGCCTTCCAGCCGGTCCACAACAGCACCGCGCCGAAAAGCGTCTCGAGCGCGAGCTTCGCCTTCAGCCAGAGCGCCGACTCGCCTCGCCGGCGCCGTACGCGCGTGAGCAGATCGAGCCCTGTCGGCGGCCACCGCAGCGGCGGACCGCCAGCAGGCAGCGGGCAGCGTGCTTGCGTGGTATCGGCGAGCAACGCGTTCAGCGAAGCGACGAGTTCGGCGAAACGCGGCTCGTCGGCTCGTCCGCGCGGTATGAGGATCATGGTCAGGATCGTGCCGAGCGAGGTAGGCACCTGCTCCCAGTTGCAGGACAGCCCGGTCAGATCGGGGCGTGCGTCGGGCGTCGCCGGCCCGAGTTGGAAGCGGCCGGCCTTGATCTGGCCATCGGCCCAGCGCAGGCCGCCACCGGCGAACATCGCGTAGCTCACGTTTGGCGACGCGGCGTAGCGCGCCACCCGCACGTCGAGTCCGGCAGCGCGAATCGCCTCGACCGGCACCATGCCGCAGCGCATCGGCAGCTCGAGCTCGTGGGTGGACCACGCCGCGACTTCGGCAAGCGCCGCGCCGGCTGCATGGGCGAGCCGCGCCGGGACCGCGAAGCTCGCGCCGTCGCCGCCGAAGACATACGGAATGTCCTCCCCTGCGAGCGCATTCGTCACCCCCGCGATCACTGCGGCGCCGGCCATGTTCACCGCCTTGCCGCGCCCGTCGGCCTTGGCCTGGGTCGACTTCACGATGTCGGCGTTGCCGATCACCCAGCCCTCCGGCAGGGGGGTGTAGAGCGCGGTGTTCGCGACCTGCTCGAAGCGGTCGAAAGCCGTGACCGAAGCGTAGAAGGTAGTGGCCGCGGCGGTGCTCTCTGATGAAACGGTTGGCGAGGACATGAAGTGGCGATGGTGCCGCAGCGGGAGGCCCGCGGCTAGCCCCCGCCTGTCTCGGCACGCCATCGATTGGTGCATAGCGACCCGCTTCGTGTCATCGGGGCGTGCGATCGGCCAGGTCGTCGGGACCGGCTTGGGAATCCGGCGCCGAGCCGAGTCCGCGCAGGACGCTCGCAGCGCCGTGCAACGGCTTCCCAGCGCTCCAACTCGGTGCGTCGCTGCACAGTGCGGTGCGCGTGGCAACAAAAGGTTTCAGCATGGTCTTTCGCCCGCAATGCGCGCTGTGCGGGACGCAAAGGGCGCTTGGCACAGGGCTTGCGAGCAAGGCTCGTGTCGCGAGGATCGCTCGCGCACCCATTCACCATCCAGAGGAGTTCACGATGAATCGTCGCCATGCGCTCAAGGGCGTCAGTGCTGCCCTGGCCGCCGCCAGTCTGCTTTCCGTCAACGTCTATGCGGCCGACACGATCAAGGTCGGCGTGCTGCATTCGCTGTCGGGCACGATGGCGATTTCCGAATCCGTGCTCAAGGACACGGTGCTGATGATGATCGCCGATCAGAACGCCAAGGGCGGCCTGCTCGGCAAGCAGCTCGAGGCGGTGGTCGTCGACCCGGCGTCGAACTGGCCGCTGTTCGCCGAGAAGGCGAAGCAGCTCATCACGCAAGACAAGGTGGCCGTGACCTTCGGTTGCTGGACCAGCGTGAGCCGCAAGTCGGTGCTCCCGGTCTTCGAGGAGTACAACAGCCTGCTCTTCTACCCGGTGCAGTACGAAGGCGAGGAGCTGTCGAAGAACGTCTTCTACACCGGCGCAGCGCCGAACCAGCAGGCCATCCCCGCCGTCGAGTACCTGATGAGCAAGGAAGGCGGCGGCGCCAAGCGCTGGGTGCTGCTCGGCACCGACTACGTCTATCCGCGCACGACAAACAAGATCCTGCGCGCCTTCCTCCACAGCAAGGGCGTGAAGGACGAGGACATCGTCGAGACCTACACCCCGTTCGGCCACAGCGACTACCAGACGATCGTCGCCGACATCAAGAAGTTCTCCGCCGGCGGCAAGACGGCGGTCGTGTCGACGATCAATGGCGACTCCAACGTGCCCTTCTACAAGGAACTTGGCAACGCCGGCCTGAAGGCCAAGGACGTGCCGGTCGTCGCTTTCTCGGTGGGTGAGGAAGAACTGCGCGGCGTGGACACCAAGCCGCTCGTCGGCCACCTCGCGGCATGGAACTACTTCATGTCGATCAAGTCCCCGGCGAACACCGAGTTCATCAAGAAGTGGACGGCCTACGCCAAGGCCAACAACGTGGCGGGCCACAAGGACAAGCCGCTGACGAACGACCCGATGGAAGCGACCTACATCGGCTTCAACATGTGGGTGCAGGCGGTCAAGAAGGCGGGTACGACCGACGTCGACAAGGTGATCACGGCGATGGGCGGCCAGACCTTCCCGGCGCCGAGCGGCATCACCTCGAAGATGGACGAGAAGAACCACCACCTGTGGAAGTCCGTCTTCATCGGCGAGATCCGCGCCGATGGCCAGTTCAACGTCGTCTGGAAGACGCCGGGCCCGGTGCGCGCCCAGCCGTGGAGCCCGTTCATCCCCGAGAACAAGGGCAAGAAGGACGAGCCGGCGGTGATGGCGAAGAAGTGAGGCGGCGCCTGGCCGACAGCACGAACGACGTCTGAAGGCCATGCGTTTCATCGCGCTGCTGTGGCTTGCGCTGGTGTTTGCAGCACCGGCGCAAGCACTGACGCAGGCCGAAGCGCGCGCACTCGCTGTGGGCGAAAGCGAGTCGCGCGTTGCGGCCCTCAAACAGGTGCTGGCCGGCGCGCCCGACGCCAAGACCGTTGCTCTGATCCAGGCCCTTTCCGAGGACGCCGTCAAGTTCAACGGCTCGGCCGTCTTCATCGTCAGGGACGACAAGGCCTTCGATCCCGTCACTGGCGCCGAAATCGCGCTGCCGGCATCTGCCGAAGACGTGATCAACAACAACCAGATGCGCGGCGAACTCGACGCCGCCCTGGCACTGGTGCGCCTTTCGTCCCCTGACGACGCGGCGCGGCTCGAAGCCGTCAAGACCCTCGCTGCCGAACCCGACGAGGCAAAGCTGGCGTTGATCCAGAAGGCCTACGCCACGGAGAAGGTGCCAGCGATCAAGGAAGCGCTCGCCCAACTGCGCTTTGCACTGTTGCTGGGCAGCGCGGACAAGGGCAAGCGGCTCGAAGCCGCCGAGGCGCTCGGCGCGAGCGGGACGCCCGCCACCAAGACGCTCCTCCTCGATCGCCAGAAGGTCGAGACCGAGGCCGACGTGAAGGCGGCGCTCGGCGTCGCATTGGGGCAGATCGAATCGAGGCTCGCCTGGGGCGAACGCCTCGGCGTCATCTTCACCGGCGTGAGCCTCGGCTCGATCCTGCTGCTCGTCGCGCTCGGCCTTGCGATCACCTACGGGCTGATGGGCGTCATCAACATGGCGCATGGCGAGCTGATGATGATCGGCGCCTATGCGACCTACGTCGTGCAGAACCTGTTTCGGCAGTTTCTGCCCGAAGGCGCGTTCGATGCCTACATCCTGGCCGCGATCCCGGCCTCGTTCCTCGCCGCGGCGCTGGTCGGCGCGGTGCTCGAACGCGGCGTGATCCGCTGGCTGTACGGGCGGCCGCTCGAGACACTGCTCGCAACCTGGGGTATCAGCCTGATCTTGCAGCAGGCGGTGCGCAACATCTTTGGCGCGCAGAACGTGCCGGTCGAGAACCCATCGTGGCTGTCGGGCGGCGTCGACGTGATGAGCAATCTCACGCTGCCCTACAACCGCATCGCGATCATCGGGTTCGCGGCGTTCGTGCTGGCCGGCGTGGCGCTGGTGATCGCGAGAACGCGGCTCGGATTGTTCGTGCGCGGCGTGACGCAGAACCGCCCGATGGCAGCGTGCATGGGCGTCAACACGGTGCGCGTGGACACCTACGCGTTCGCACTCGGTTCGGGCATCGCGGGGCTGGCCGGCTGTGCGTTGAGCCAGGTCGGCAATGTCGGGCCCGATCTCGGGTCAGGGCTACATCGTCGACGCGTTCATGGTCGTCGTGCTCGGTGGCGTCGGCCAGCTCGCAGGCACCGTCTATGCCGCGCTCGGTCTGGGTGTGCTCAACAAACTGCTCGAAGGCTGGCAGGGCGCCGTGCTCGCCAAGATCATGGTCCTCGTCTTCATCGTCGTCTTCATCCAGAAGCGCCCGCAGGGTATCTTCGCGATGAAGGGAAGGTCGGCGGAAGCATGAGCGCGGTCCTTTCGCCGCTCGCACTCCCGCCGGCGCCGCGCCGCGGCCTCTTCAGCGCCAAGGGCTGGACAGGCGTTTCGATCGCGTTCCTCGCGGTCGCAGTCGCCTCGCCGGTGCTCAATCTCGTGGTCCCGGAAACCAGCGCATTTCATCTTTCCGACTACGCCGTGCAGCTCGTCGGCAAGATCATGTGCTTCGCGATCTGCGCGCTGGCGATGGATCTGATCTGGGGCTACACCGGCATTCTGTCGCTCGGCCACGGCCTGTTCTTCGCGCTCGGCGGCTACGGCATGGGCATGTACCTGATGCGCCAGATCGGGCGCGACGGCCAGTACCACATGGACATGCCCGACTTCATGGTCTTCCTCAACTGGAAGGAGTACCCATGGCACTGGGCGCTGAGCGATTCCTTCATCGCGCAGATGCTGCTCGTCGTACTCGTGCCAGGGCTGCTCGCGTTCGTGTTCGGCTACTTCGCGTTTCGCTCGCGCATCAAGGGCGTGTACTTCTCGATCATCACGCAGGCGATGACGTACGCCGCGATGCTGCTTTTCTTTCGCAACGAGACCGGCTTCGGCGGCAACAACGGCTTCACGGACTTCAAGCGCATCCTGGGCGTGCCGATCGCCACACCGTCGATGCGCATGACGCTCTTCGTCATCACCGGACTGACGCTGATCGGCTTCTTCCTCGCCGCGCGCTGGCTCGTCAACACCAAGTATGGGCGCGTGCTGCAGGCGATCCGTGACGCCGAGTCGCGCGTCATGTTCACCGGCTACGACCCGCTGCGCTACAAGCTCAGCATCTGGGTCATATCGGCCGTGATGTGCGGCGTGGCCGGCGCGCTGTACGTGCCGCAAGTGGGCATCATCAACCCGAGCGAGATGTCGCCCGCGGCGGGCATCGAGATCGCCATCTGGGCCGCCGTCGGCGGCCGCGGGACGCTCATCGGGCCGATCGTTGGCGCCTTCTTCGTCAACGGCGCGAAGAGCTGGCTGACGCAGACCTTCCCGGAGTTCTGGCTCTACTTCCTCGGGGCCTTGTTCATCGCCGTCACCCTCTTCCTTCCGCAGGGCATCGTCGGCCTTGTGAGGCGCTTGCGCCACAAGGGCGAGCGGACATGACGCCTGAGCTGCTGCAGGCGGGTGCCAAGCTAAGAGAGGCACATGCCGCGAAGAGCCCCGCCGTCACTTCCGGGGGGCGCAACGCAAGCTATGCCCGTGTGCACGAGCCGGGCGTACTCGACGTGGTGCACGGCGGCATCCTGTATCTGGACGACATCACGGTCAGCTTCGATGGCTTCAAGGCCTTGAACGACCTCTCGCTCAACATCGGCGTCGGCGAACTGCGCTGCATCATCGGGCCCAACGGCGCGGGCAAGACGACGATGATGGACGTCATCACCGGCAAGACCCGACCGGACGCGGGGGAAGCCTTCTTCGGCTCGACGATCGATCTGCTGCGCATGCGCGAGAACGAGATCGTACGGGCCGGCATCGGCCGCAAGTTCCAGAAGCCCACCGTGTTCGAACATCTGACGGTGTTCGAGAACCTCGAGCTCGCGCTGAAGGCGGACCGCGGCGTTCGGGCCTCGATGCTGTTTCGCCTCGACAGCGGTCAGATCGACCGCATCGCCTCCATGCTGACACTGATCCACTTGAAGGACAGCGCGCAGCGCACGGCGGGGCTGCTCTCGCACGGGCAGAAGCAATGGCTTGAGATCGGCATGTTGCTGATGCAGGACCCGAAGCTGTTGCTGCTCGACGAACCCGTCGCCGGCATGACGGACGAGGAGACCGAACGCACCGCGGAGCTCTTCCTGACGCTCGAGGGGAGCCACTCGCTCGTCGTCGTCGAGCACGACATGAAGTTCATCGAGGCGCTGACCGAGGGCAAGCCCAACAAGAAGGTGACGGTGCTGCACGAAGGCAGCGTGCTCGCGCACGGCACGCTCGCCGAGGTGCAGGCGAACGAGAAGGTGGTCGAAGTCTATTTGGGCCGGTGACGATGCTCGCAGTCGAAGGCATCAACCAGTACTACGGCGGCTCGCACATCCTGCGCAACGTCGGCTTCGAGGCGCGGCAAGGCGAGGTCACCGTGATCCTCGGCCGCAACGGCGTCGGCAAGACGACGCTGCTCAAGAGCCTGATGGGCGCCGTGCCCGTGAAGACCGGCAGCATGCTGCTCGACGGCCAGGCCATCACGAACGACCCGCCTTTCGAACGGGTGCGCAAAGGGGTCGGCTACGTGCCGCAAGGGCGCGAGATCTTCGGCCGCCTGACGGTCGAAGAGAACCTGCGCATGGGCCTCGCGTACAAGCCTGGCAGCACGCCGATCCCGGCCGAGCTGTTCGAACTCTTCCCGGTGCTCAAGCAGATGCTGCAGCGGCGTGGCGGCGATCTGTCGGGCGGCCAACAACAGCAGCTCGCAATAGCGCGCGCACTGGCCGCCGGCCCGAAGCTGCTCCTTCTCGATGAACCGACCGAGGGCATCCAGCCGAGCATCATCAAGGACATCGGCCGCGTGATCCGCATGCTCGCTGACCGCGGCATGAACGGCAAACCGATGGCGATCGTGCTCGTCGAGCAGTTCTACGACTTCGCGGCCGAGCTCGCCGACCAGTACCTGGTGATGGAGCGCGGCGAGATCATCCAGCGCGGCCGCGGCTGCGACATGGAGGCTGAAGAGGTGAGGGCGCGCGTTTCGATCTGAGCACAGTGTTGCGGGTCAGCGCGGCGCCGGCACGAACAGCCGCACCACGCGGTCGCTGAAGTCCGGTGGAAAGGTCCAGTAGCGGCTCCCGTTGGCGGCGTCTTGCCCGTCCAGGCCGCGCCGCGCCGGGTCAGCGTTCAGCAGCAGGAGCCCGAGCAGGTCGCCGCTGACCCACGGGTCTTCGTACCAGAAGTCGTGCGATCGCAGCGGCAGGTTGGGGATGTCGTTGGGGTCGACCTTGATCAGGTCGAAGCCGAGGTTGCGCGAGGCGTCGATCATGAAGCCCGATTGCTCGGCGTCGAGCTCGGTCGGGTTGGGCCGGCCGGCGCGCGAGGCCCGGTGGACCGCGGACGCGAAGCGCAGTGCGGAATCGTTCAAGTTGGCGGCGATGCTGACACGGTCGACGACATCGATGTAGCGACCCAGCTCGTCGACGAAGCGCCGCGTGTCGATGTCGGGTGCCGCGAAGTAGACGTGCTTGAGCCGCATCTCGCGGCGGAACTGCTCGTTTGATTCGCCCGACCTCGCCGTGCGCAACTGGGCCAACCCCGGGCTCGCGATCTGCGCGCCGGCGCTGTAGGCGAGCACGTCGATCGCCGAGGCGTGCGTGTTGGCGGCCAGCAACTCGATCAGCCGCGCGAACGGCTCGACCGACGCCCTGGCGTTCCCGACGTCGGTGAAGTACTTCACGATTGAACCGGCGGATGGCCACAGGAACGCCACCACGACCATGCGCCGGCCGGTGAAATGGCGCAGTTGCGCCGCCTGCGCCGCGGCCAGCGCCACCGTGTTGTTGGCGCCGTGCACGTAGACCAGCAACTCGTGGCTTTGACTCGCAGCGAGCGCCTTGTCGACAAGGGCGAAGAAGGCCGTCAAGTCGGGCGACCCGCTCACGGTGTCGCCAGGGTTCAGTGTCGCCATCGGTTCCAGGCGCTCGAGCTTCACGAGCGGGCGCCCGTCCGGGTCGTCGCTGGTCGACAGGCGGTGAAGAGTCTCCCAGTCGAGTGTGTCGTCGCCGATGCGGACGTGGGCCACTCCCATGCGCAGCCGTTCGCTGGGCACGATGGTGTACACCGGCTCCGGCTTCTCGATCACCGCGCCGCGGTTGGTGACGTAGAACACCGGCACCTCGGTGCCGTGCAGCGTCGCCCCGGCGTGCTCGAACGGATCGACGTCGCCGCTGCGAAAGCTCACTGGCGTCGGCATCAGCCGCACCGATGAATCGCCGCAGGCGGCAAGCAGTGTCAGGACGAAAAGCGCGGCCGGCCAAGCGGCGCCTCGACCGGGGCGCCATCCGCTCCTGGCTGTCGCACGGATCGATCGGCGAATGGTGGCGAAATGCGGTGCAGTCTTCCCGCGGCGTCGGGGCAAGGACATGGAGGCGGGCGTTGAGGAGGCCACGGCCGATTATCGAGGGCCGACCTCACGCTTCGAATGCGCGCATCCACCAAACAGAATGGCCGCTCGGGCGGCTGCGGCCTTCACCTCCACCGCGCCGCGCGCGAACTTGACATCGAGGATCCGATGAACCCTTGCTGGCGCGGCGCGGCGGGTATTTTGCGGGGCGGCGCTCAAGGCGAAACGGCCAAGCCGCCGCCCTGCACTCGGCCAGGGCGTGGCTCGCTTTCTAGGGATGCCAATTCCCGGCCGGACTTCTACAGTGTGACCCCCTGCGGAGCCCAAGACCGCAACCCCACTGGAGACATCCCATGCCCACCATCACCACGCTCGCGACCGGCCTGGCCGGTGCGATCGGCTCGCACTATCACGGCAGCTCGAACCGGCTCTACTTCGTCGAATACGGCGGCAAGCTGTCGCGCTACGACTTCGTGCGCCCGCCCGACGTGACCCTGTTGAACAACGTTGCGCGCACGCTCAAGGGCACGTGGCTGATGAACCTCGATACCGGCGTGCTGACCTCGACCGGTGGCGACGTGTGGTGGGAGCAGATCAACGCCGTGAAGCGGCGCATGGTGCCCAGAAACGGCGCGCAGATCGCGTACCTGGGGGTGATGACACCGCTGCAGTTCGCACTGCTCGGCACCGCGCAGCTCCAAGCGCTGAACTACAGCAACACGCCCATCGTCGGCGACAACAACGCAAGCAACAAGCTCGTCGCGGGCGCGGTGTTCGCGGTGCGCACCGACGCCGGCAACTACGCCAAGGTGCGCGTGGTGACCTATGGCTACAACCTGGCGATCCGCCTGACCACCTACCGCCTGAAGCCGGCCTACAAGGTGCTGGGTACCGGCTACACCGCGCCCGAGGACGTGAAGGTCAGCGCCGACGGCAGCAAGGCCTACATCACCGAGCGCGGCGGCCGCCTGCTGCGCGTGGCGCTGAACACCGCCATTCCGCCCAACCGCAGCGCCGCCGTTGTGGTCGCGAGCGGGCTGACGGCGCCGCACCAGATTGCGCTGCGCGAGGACGCCGGCTGCGCCTATGTCGTCGAATACGCCGCGGCCGGGAAGCTGGTGCGGGTCAACCTCGCCACCGGCGCGAAGACGAACGTTGCGTTCAACCTCGACCACGCGGTCGGCCTGCTCGTCACCGGCGACCACCACCACGCGCTGGTCAGCGAGCAGTCCGCCGCCGGCGGGCGGGTACGCCGGGTCGACTTGTCGTCAGGTGTCATCGAGCCGGTCATCGGCGGCCTCACGGCGCCGTTCATGATGACCTTCAACAACGCCTCCGAAAGCGCCGTGCTGATCGCCGAACGCGACCCAGCGAATCGCGTGTCGTTGATCGATCTGGGCACGCACCCGGTGTCGTCGCACGTCGTCGCGAGCGGCCTGCCCTCCCGCCCGTCGAGCGTGGCGCTGTTGTCGGGCACCGAACTCGTGGTCTGCAGCGACGGCGTGCTGTCGTCGGTGGACCTGGTGCAGGGCGTGCTTGTCGGCAGCGGCCCGCTGCTGCTGGGTATTGGCCACGTGCCGGTGGACCGCATCGTCGGCGGCTATGCCGACACGTCGGTCGATCCGGCGTACTTCTTCCAGGTCAAGGACAGCCCGTTCGGCGGCACGCTGCCGATGATGTTCAACCACGAGCGGGCGCGGCTGATGGGCGCGCGCTACTACAAGGTGCTGATCGACGGTGTGGAGGCGGACGCGCCCTGGGGCGACTACAAGTGGTCCACCGTGACCGACCGCTTCGAGTTCGTTGCCATCACGGCCGATGCGGGCCACTTCTTTTCCGTGCGCCAGCCCGGTGAACTTTGGTACACGCCGTGGCTCGGCCTGGCGCGCAACACCGCCGATCTGGCCAACGGCCTGCACAACCTTGAAGTGCGCATCTACAACGCGGCGAAGACGCAAATCCTCGTGCTGCCGGGCGTGAAGCGAAGCTGCCAGTTGATGATCGACAACTCGGTGCCGACGGCCGCCATCACAACCATCTTCCACGACGCGGTGCCGGTGGGCACCTGCGGTATCGTCACCACGGCGCCCGACAAGTTCAGCTTCGAGATCGTCGCTGACGACCCGCAGCAGCACCTGCTGAGCTGGAGCCTGACGGCGCTCTGGGGCGACAACAAGAGCGCTTCCATCGCCAGCGACAGTTATGCGGCGCACGTGACACCGTCCAAGCTGTGGGGCGGCACCAGCGGCAGCGTGCCGACGCCCGCCTGGCAGGCCACAGTGGCCGGCGACCCGACCTCGCGCCGCTGCGCGCACACCTTCATCCTGGGCGTATGGGACCGCGTGATCGACGGCTACAGCTACATCCACTACGCGCAGGCGCACAAGTCGATCACGATCATGCTGCCCTGAGCGGCGGGCAAGGGCGTCACGCGGCAGGCAGCAACGAAACGAGCAAACCCACCAGCCTTGCGCGGGTCCGTGCGGATGGCAATGAAGTCGAGCCAGTTCTCGGTAGACATCGCCCGAATCGTGTCCGCATCTGACGATCTGACGGGCGTGCCGCCGGGGTTTCCGATGCGCAGCTCGTAGGCGTCCCCTGCAGAAGGATTTTGCGCAGCGTCGGACTTTCCTTCTGGTCGTCGAGTTGCTCGAATGCGTCCGCGAGCAGATCCTTGCCGCCCGGTTCCCGGGTTGCGCGAACACCAATTTGATGAGGATCTCCGACCGTTCGTTGTACTTGCCCTGGCCGTTCAGTTCTCTGCCCTTGGCGATGCTCTTGTCCGAGCCGCCCATCATCTCGACATGCGGTGGCGCGATGTTCATCGGGGAACGGCTGGCGCCCCGCGCGTCGGCTCTGCGGGCGATTCCGTGGACAATGGTTGCAGCCCGAGTGCGCAGCCGGTGCGCCGGGGTCCGTCATGAGGGCGACCGATGAACGAAGCGCTGACCTTGAAGGATCAGGTACTGCAGATGGGCCAGACGGTGGTAGAGCGCGCCGTCACGCTCGCGCCCAGTCTGCTCGGCGCGCTGCTGCTCTTGCTGGTTGGCTGGATTCTTGCCCGCCTGCTGCGCGCGTTCAGCCACCGCCTGCTGCAGTGGGCGGACAGCGCGCTCGAGCGCCTGCTCGGACCCGGCCGCGCGGCGCGTATCCGGCTCGGGCGTTCGGCCGGATTCCTCGGCGGCGTTGTGTTCTGGGCCGTGATGCTGTTCTTCATCGCGACCGCGACACAGCTGCTTGGGCTAGACGCCTTCACCGCCTGGATCGCGCGGCTGCTCGATCACCTGCCGACGCTGCTCGCGGGCGTGCTGATCATCGCCGGCGGCTATCTGCTGTCGCGCTTCGTCGCCGAGTTGGTACTCGATGCGAGCGCGTTGCCGATGGCGCAACGCGTCGTCGCCGGGCGCGCTGCACAGGTCGCGATTCTTGCCGGCGCGCTGCTCGTCGGTGCCGACCAGATGGGCGTGAAGGTCACCTTCCTCGCGATCTTCGTCGGCGCGATTGCGGCGGCCGTGGCCGGCGGCGCGGTGATCGCGATCAGCCTCGGCGCACGCCAGCACGTGGCCAACCTGATCGGGGCGCAGCAGGCGCGCCGCCAGTTCGCGACCGGCCAGCTGATCCGCGTTGGCGAGATCGAGGGCCGCATCCTCGAGATCGACGACCAGGGTGCGTTGCTCGAAGCGGACAAGGGCCGCGTGAACGTGCCTGGGCATCTCTTCAGCCTGCACCCGGTTGTGCTGCTGGCGCCGCGCGAGGAAGGTCTGGGCGATGCATGACGAACTCGACACGCTGACGGTCGCGTTTCTCGATGCGCACCCGCGCGAGGCGGCACGTGAGCTCGAGGCGATGCCGGTGGCGGAGACGGCCGCGCTGCTCGATGCGTTGCCGGCGCGCGTGATCGCGCCGGTGTTCGCCGAGATGCAGCCACGCGCTGGTGCCGAGGCGATCGGCGCGCTCGATGCCGAACGCGCGGCCCTGGTGCTGGGCGCGCTGCGCACGAGCGCCGTCGCCGCGACGCTGCGTCATGTGCCGCAGCCGCGTCGCGCCGCGCTGCTCGAGCGATTGCCGAGCGCGCAGGCGCTCGCCTGTCGCGCGCTGCTGCGTTACCCGGACGATTCGGTGGGCGCGCGTGCGCAGACCGAGATTGCAGTATTCGACGCCGCAACAACTGCCGCGCAGGCGCTCGACGCACTGCGTCGCGAAAGCTCGCCGAGCGAGGGCGTCTTCGTTGTCGATGCGGGCGTGCTGCGCGGTTGGGTCAGTGCCGGGCATCTGCTCAAGGCGCCCGCCACCGTGGCGCTCGCAGGGCTGCTGCGGCCGATCGTCACCCTGCCGGCGCTGATGCCTGTGTCGACCGCGCTCGAAGAGTCTGCTCTCGAACGCGAGCCGATCGCCGCCGTCGTCGAACATGGCGGGCGCCTGCTCGGCACCGTCACGCTTGCCGATCTGCGCGACGCGGTGAGCGCGTTGGCCGCGCGCCCGGGCGCAGGCAGCACGACGGCGGTCGGCCTTGCGGCGGCGGGCTACTGGCAGGCGGTCGCTGCCCTGATCCAGAGCCTGCTGGGTGTGCTGCTCATCGACGCGAAGGCACCGCGATGAGTGAAGCGATGAGCATTGCGGCCGGCACGGCGCCGATCGGCGAGTTGCATGCCGCGGCAGTGACGCTCGGCAGGCGCTATCTGCTCGACTTCCCGCGCGAAGCTGCGCAGCAGATCGAGCGCCTGCCGCTCTCCGCTGCCGCGCGGCTTCTCGCGCAGCAGCCCGGCGCGGTGCGCGTCCGGGTGTGGGAGTCGATCGCGTCGGACGTCGCTGCGGGGTTGCTCGAAGCCTTGCCCGCCGACGCCGCCGCGCTCGTGCTCGCCGAAGCCGAGCCGGCCGCGAGCGCCGCCGCGCTATCGCAGATGGACGAGGCGCCGCGCGAGGCACTGCTCGCCAGCCTGCAGGCTGATGTCGAGCGCGAGCTGCGGGAATTGATGTCGTACCCACGCGATGTGGCGGGTCACCTGATGGATCCGCGCGTCGCACCGCTGCGCACCGACATGACGGTCGGCGTCGCGCTGCAGCGGCTGAAGTCGCTCTCGACGCGCGGACTGCGCGAGCTGTTCGTTGTCGACGATCAGGCGCGCCTGATCGGCCGCGTCGAGATCCAGGATCTCGCCATCACCGATGACGCGACCGCGCTTGCCGTGCTGATGAAGCCCTTGCTCGCGGTCGCCAACGACCTCGAGCCGCGCGAGGATTTTGTCGACCGCCTGCAGCAGCAGCCGATCACCGAACTGCCGGTGGTCGACATCGAAGGCCGCTTCGTCGGCGTCATCCGCCAGGCCGCGCTCGTCGCCGCGGTCGAGCAGGAGACGAGCCTCGACGTGCAGGCGATGGTCGGCGCGAGCCGCGACGAGCGCGCGCTGTCGACACCTGCATTCGCCGTCTCGCGCCGGCTGCCATGGCTGCAGATCAACCTGTTGACGGCCTTCCTCGCCGCGGCCGTGGTCGGCCTGTTCGAAGGCACCATCGCCAAGTTCACCGCGCTTGCGGTGTTGCTGCCGGTGGTTGCCGGGCAGTCGGGCAATGCCGGCGCGCAGGCGCTCGCGGTGACGATGCGCGCGCTCGCGCTGCGCGAGATCACGTTGCGCCACTGGCACCGGGTGCTCGGCAAAGAGGCGGTGGTCGGCCTCGTCAACGGCCTCGCGGTCGCGGTGACGGCCGGCCTCGGCGTGTACTTCTGGAGCGGCTCGACCGGCCTCGTGCTGGTGTGCATGCTGTCGATGACGATCTCGATGCTCGTCGCCGGCCTCGCCGGCGCGCTGGTGCCGGTATTGCTCAAGCGCTTCGGGCAGGACCCGGCGCTCGCCTCGTCGATCATCCTGACGACCGTGACCGACGTCGTTGGATTCTTTTCCTTCCTCGGCATCGCCACGCTGCTGTCGTTTCTGTTGGTGCCGGGCTGAACCGCGCGCTGATCGAGGCCTTTTCAAGTCCGCCAGACGCGCGGCGCGCACGGCGCGAGGTCCCAGGCCAGCTTCCTCCAGCGCGCCCAGACGGTACTCATCAACGCGACCGCGGGCTCCACGCGCGGTGCGAGCAAGCGCAACGCGACCACCTCGGCATGCGCCGAAGTCGCGCCGGCGGTGGCGGCCAGCGCGCTGCCTGCGCTGGCTTCGCGGGCAACGTCCAGCAGGGCGTCGCGCCGCGCGGCGGCGATGGCGCTGCCGGCGGCGAACCACAGCGTTGCGAGCACGCGGTGCCCGCCCCAGCCGAGCGGGGAGTCGAGGAGCCTTGAGTCGCTCGCATCGATCCGGGCACGATCCAGCCACACGCCGGGCAGTTCGATGTGCTGCGTGAAGTGGCCGGCGGTGAACGCTTCGCCGGATGCCGGCAGGCCGAGCGCGAGCACATCCCAGCCGATCATCTCGGCACCGGGTGCGAGCGTGAAGCGCTGCCGGTTCTCGCCTTGCGCGCCAGTGTGCACGATGGTTTCCAGCGGCAGCCACTCGAGGCGCGCGCCCGACCCGACACGCGCATCGACCGATTGAATCGCCGGCTCGCCCGCGCTGCGGTAGAAGCGCGTCGCGCCCGGCGTCGTGATGAGCGCGTGCGCGCCGTCGCTCAGGTTCGCCTCGATCGCCAAGCTGTCGCCGCCGACGATGCCGCCGGGCGGATGCACGATCACGTTGTGGCAGACGGCCGGGCCTTCCGGGTAGAGGCTCGCGAGCACCCGCAGGGGGCCGCGGTGGCGATCGAACAGGACGCTGCGGCGTCCGCCGTCGGGCCAGGCATCGGCGCGAAAGTCGAGCGTGAGGGACGCGCCCCAGGCCATCAGGCCGGGCCGCCGTGGGGTGTGCGCCAGAAGCTCGCGTGCAGGGCGGCGACCTCGGCTTCGACATCGGGCACCGGGCCCCAGACGCGGATCGGCTTCTGGCCACGTGCGAACACGTCACGGCACGGCAAGTCCATCGTCGGATTCTCCGCGTGGTTGCCGGTGAGTTGCAGCAGGCGGCGCTCCTCCAGGCCGTAGACGAGTCGCCCGATGTTGCGCCCAATACTGCGTGCCGGCGCACATGCAGCAGGGCTCGACCGTCGTCACGAGCGTGCAGTTCCACAAATAGTCGGGTGCGAAGTTGAGCACCGCGGTGCGCGCCAAGACGGCCTCGGCGTGGTTCACGCTGTCGACATTGCCCTGCTCGGCAAGCACGGTCTCATGGTCGGGCGCGACGAGCAGCGCACCGAAGGGATGACGCCCGAGCGCCATCGCGCGACGCGCGACCTCGTTGGCGCGACGCAGGTGGCGCTGCATCTGCTCGCTGCTCGGGTCCGGATTGGTGAAGGCCGTCATGCCGCGCTCAAGCTGCGCCCGTCGATCACGTGGCGTTCGAGCCGCGATGAGCCCAGCCGGTGGTGCGCTTCTCGACGAGCGAAAAGAGCTCGTACATGCCCATCGCCATCGCGCCGACAACGACCAGGCCGGCGAACGCCAGGCCCATCTGCATCGAGGAGCCCGCCGAGATCAACAGGTAGCCGATGCCCTCGTTGCTGGCCGTCATCTCCGATACCGTGGTGCCGACGAAAGCCAGCGTGATCGCGACCTTGAGCGAGCCGTAGAAGTAGGGCATCGAGCGCGGCAGGCCGACTTTCACGAGCACGTCCCAGCGCTTCGCGCCGAGCACGCGCAACACGTCTTCGAGCTCGGGCTCGAGTGTGGCGAGGCCGGTCGCGATGTTGACCATGATCGGGAAGAACGAGATCAGGAACGCGGTCAGGATCGCTGGCCCGGCGCCGATGCCGAACCAGACGACGAGGATCGGGATGAAAGCCGCCTTCGGCAGCGCGTTGAACGCCGTCATCAGCGGATAGACGGCGGCATAGGCGATGCGCGAGCTGCCGATCAGGAAGCCGAGCAGCACGCCGACGACGATCGAGATGCCGAAGCCGACCATCGTGACCCAGAAGGTGCGCAGCGCGTGGCCGAAGATCGCCTCGCGGAACTCGACCAGCGATTCGGCGATGCGCCACGGGCTCGGGAAGATGAACTCCGACACGTTGAACAGACTGCACACCGCCTGCCACAGCAGGAGCGTCGCGGTGAGCAGCGCCCACGGCGCCCAGCGCTGCAGTTGCTTCTGGTTGATGCTCACGCGACCGACCCCGCGGTGGCCGTGCCCTGGCGGAGCGCGCCGATGTGGCCGCGCAATTCATGCACGATGTCGATGAAGGCCGGGGTGTAGGTCACTTCGATGTCGCGCGGCCGCGGCAGATCGATCTCGCGCTGCACCACGATCCGGCCCGGACTCTTGCTCATCACGTAGACGGTGTCGGCGAGGAACACGCTCTCGCGCAGATCGTGGGTGACGAGGATGACGTTGAAGCGCTGCGCCGCATGCAGATCGCGCAGCGTGCACCAGAGTTCCTCGCGCGTGAAGGCGTCCAACGCACCGAAGGGCTCGTCGAGCAGCAGCATCTTCGGCTCGTGGATCAGCGCGCGGCAGATCGACGCCCGCTGCTGCATGCCGCCCGACAGCTGCCACGGGAATTTGTCGCCGAGCCCGCCGAGCCCGACCGTCTCGAGCAGCGTGCTGGCGCGCTGGCGAAACTCTTCGCGCCTGGCCTTGAATTGCGAGCGATAGGGCTCGACGATTTCGAGCGGTAGCAGCACGTTGTCGAGTGTCGTGCGCCAGGGCAGCAGCGAGGGCGCCTGAAACGCCATGCCGCTGATCTTGAGCGGGCCGGTGACCGCTGCGCCGTCGACGCGTACGCTGCCGCGCGACGGCATCTTCAATCCCGTCGTCAGCTTCATGAAGGTGGACTTGCCGCAGCCCGAAGGGCCGACGATCGCGATGAACGCGCCCTCTGCCGCCTGCAGCGAGATGTCCTCGACCGCGAACTGGCCGGCCGCCAGCAACTCCTCGTTGTAGGCGAGCCAGACGTTTTCGAAATCGACGAATGCAGTCATCGCGGCGCAGGCAGGCGCAGGCGGGCGCGATGGGTCACTTGCGCTTGACGGCGAAGATGTCGCGCTCGGCGGCGCTCGGCAGCAACGTGCCGTTCCAGACCGCGACCGGGTTGATGCGCTCCTTGGTCGCGAAGGCGTCCGACACCTGGCTCGCCATCAGGCTCAGGCGTGGCGCCTGCACGTTGCCGAAGCCCTCGGCCTTGGCGTCGGGCGTGAGGATCGTCGCGTCCAAACACAAATTCAGGCGACGCAGCTCGAGCGCTTCGTTGATGATGCCGTCGCGCGCCTTGACGGTGGCGATGCCGGCCTTCGGGTCGGCGACCAGGTCTTTCATGCCTTTGCTGAAGGCGCGCAGGAAGGCCTTCACCGCTTCGGGGTTCTTCTTCAGGAACTCCTCGCCGACGATGATCGCGTTGCCGTAGATCTTCACGCCGTATTGCGGGTAGGGCAGGGTGACGATCTCGTCGGCCTTGACGCCGCGTGCCTCGAGGTTGAGCAGCGAAGTGAACGAGAAGCCGGTGATCGCGTCGACGTCGCCGCGCGCGAGCATGGTTTCGCGCAGTGGCGGGTCCATGCTGGTCCAGGTGACGCCGCTGATGTTGTTCGCCTTGGCGAAGATCGGGAAGGCCTTGCGCCCGGCGTCGAACACCGGTGCGCCGAGCTTCTTGCCGTTCAGATCGGCGGGCGTCTTGATGCCCGACTTCTTCAGCGCCATCACCGCGGCCGGCGTGTTGTTGTAGACCATCATCACCGCGACCGGCTTGTTCGGCGCCGTCGGGTTGTTGGCGTGAAACTCCATCAGCGCTGCGAGGTCGGCGAAACCGATGTCGTAGGTTCCCGACGCGACGCGCGTGACGGCGCCGCCGGAGCCGTTGCCGGCGTCGATCGTGACGTCGAGCTTCTCCGCCTTGAAGTAACCCTTGGCGGCCGGCAGAAGGAACATCGCGGCCGGGCCTTCGAAGCGCCAGTCGAGCTGGAACTTGATGGGGGTTTCCTGGGCCTGGGCAGCGGGCGCGAGCAGCAGCGCCGTGGCTGCCGCTGCGGCCACGCCGAGGACAAGGCGGCGGGTGGGGGCAAAGAGCGACATCGAGGGTTCTCCGGAGTGATTCATGACTTCGCCAGACGGCTGGCTAAGGGCTAGCAAATTCTGTGCGCAGCGATGCGCGCGAGGAATCGGGGCTTGCGCTATGCCACTGGCCTGCGGCGTACGAAGGTCGAAGAACAGGTAACGGCCTGCGGGGGGCGGCCGAGGACGCATGCGTAACCGTAGGGTTGCGGGGCCACCACGCGATAGTTCATCGATGCGGGTTCGGATCGGAGTGCCCCTGGGCTCCCTTTGCCGCTGCCCTTCGCTTGCGGAATGCCGCGAACTGCGTATCGGCGAGGACGCCGACCAGGATGACCGATCCCATGACGGCGAAGTTCAAGGAACTGGGAATGCCCAGGAGATTGACGAGGTTCTGCAAGACCTGAAGCAGGATCGTCCCCAGCACCACGCCGACGATGGAGCCTTCGCCGCCGCGCAATGAAAAGCCGCCCAGCACGGATGCGGCAATCGCATAGAGCTCGTAGAAATTGCCGTGCGAGGATGGCGATATCGAACGCGTGTACATCGCGAAGAAGATGGCCGAGATCGCCGTCAAGACACCGCAGATCATGTACGAGGCAACGATCACGGAACTCGTGCGAACGCCGGAATATCGGGCCGCCTCCTCGTTCTTGCCGACGGCATACAGATAGCGCCCGAACACCGATCGGTGCAGCACCACCCACATGACCGACGCCACCACGGCCAGGGCGATCAGCGAATGCGGCACGCCGTAGGTCCGGCCGGTCGTGAGCCATTCCAGGGTGGGGAAACTGACGCCGAAGCCGAATCCCGCCGTGCCGTCGGCGGTGTAGAAGCGCGCCACGCCGCGATAGATCAGCAGCCCGCAGAGCGTGACGATGAAGGGCTGCAGGTGCAGCTTGGTGATGAGCAGGCCGTGCGCGAGCCCCATCACGGCGCCGAGCGCGAGCATGAGCAGCAGCGCCATCGGCCAAGGAACGCCGTGGTTCGCGATGAGATCGACGAACAGGACGCCGAGCAGCGCGATGATCGAGCCGACGGACAGTTCGATGCCGCCCGTGATGATGACGAACGCCTGCCCGATGGCGAAGATGCCGAACAGGCCGACGAGATTGGCCGTGTTCGCCAGGTTGATGGGCGAGATGAACAGCGGGTTGATGAGCGCGACAACTGTGCCGACCACCAGGATGAGCACGAGCAGGCCAATGTCCTTTTTTTGCATCTGCGCGGTCCTCAATGGCTCCGGTCGCCGACGGCAAGCCGAAGGATCTTCTGTTCACTGAACTCGGGTCGCTCGACGAAGCCGCTGATGGCACCTTCGTGCATCACGGCAATCCGATCGCTGACGCCGATCACCTCCTCCATGTCGCTGGAAATCATCAGGATGGCGACCCCGGCGTCGGCCAGCTCGCGCAGCATCCGGTAGATCTCGCTCTTGGCGCCGACATCGACGCCTCTCGTCGGCTCATCGCAGATGAGCACGCGCGGGTTCATGGCCAACCACTTGGCCAGCACGACCTTCTGCTGATTGCCGCCCGACAGCGTTCCAGCGTCGACCTGCACGTCCGTGGCACGGATCGCGAGCCTCTGCTTCTGTCGCTCGGCAATCTCGATCGACTTGGCTTCCTGGACCAGGCCGGCAGCGGAACACTGCCCAAGATTGGGCAGCAGGATGTTTTCGCAGATCGATTCGTCGAGCAGCAATCCGCAGCGCTTGCGGTCTTCCGGCACCAGGAAGACTCCGCGTGTGATGGCATCACGCGGCATGGCGAAGTCGACCCGCTGGCCGTCGAGCGTCAGCGTGCCGGCAATCAACTTGTCGATGCCGCAAATGGCGCGGGCGAGCTCGGTGCGACCCGCGCCGATCAAGCCGGCCAGGCCCAGAATTTCCCCGCGTCGCAAGCTCAGAGAGATCGGGCGCCCGGGATAGGCCTCGGTCTGTGCCTCGGCGATGTCCAGCACACCTTTGCCCGGCGGCGCCGCAGGCGGCACATAGAGTGCCTTGAGGTCGCGACCGATCATCATCCGGATCATCGCCGCGTGCGAAATCTCTTGCTTCGCCAATTCCCCGACGACCTTGCCGTCACGCAGGACGACGACCCGGTCGGCACACTCGGTCAGTTCGTTCAGGCGGTGGGAAATGAAGATGACGCTGACGCCCTTGGCCTTCAGATCGGCGATGACCTGCATCAACCGGTCCGTTTCGGCCAGCGTCAGGCTGGACGTCGGCTCGTCCATGATGACGAGGCGCGAATTGAGCGACAGGGCCTTGGCGATTTCCAGCAACTGGCGTTGCGCGAGGGACAGCTCGGCGACGAGGGTGTCGGGCGCGAAGTCCACGCCCAGCGCGGCGAGGTAGGGGCGCGTCAGGTCATGCAGCTTCTTGCGATCGACCAGCTTCAGGATGCCGCCATAAAGCGGCTCGCGCCCGATGAAAGCATTGGCCGCTGCATCGAGGTTCTCGAACAGGTTGAGTTCCTGATGCACGAAGGCGATTCCGGCGTCGATCGCATCGGCCACCGACAACGCGTCGAACTGGCCGTCATCGATATGAATGACGCCCGCAGACGGCGCGACGACGCCACCGAGGACCTTCATCAGCGTCGACTTGCCGGCGCCGTTTTCTCCGACGAGGCCAATGACTTCGCCGTGGCGAACCTGGAGCGAGACCTGGTCGAGCGCCGTCACGCCGGGATAGGACTTGGTGATCCCGACAAGTCGAAGAAAGGGCTCGGTCATCGTGCGATTGGGGTTGCCCGCGGTCCCGACAGGACAAAGCAAAGCCGGCACAGTCACCCGTACCGGCTTTGCTCCAGGCGGCCGGCTACTTGCCCAGGGTCGCTTTCAGGTTGGCCGAGAATGCGTCGACGTTCGCCTTGTCGATGACCTTTGTCGGCACGATGATGAGCTTGTTCGCCGGGATCTTGGACTTGTCGCCTTCGAGATAAGCGGCCATCAGCTTCATGCCCTGATAACCCCACTCGTACGGCTGCTGCACGACCGTGCCGGCAAAGGTGCCTTCCTTGACAGCACCGAGCGTGATCGGGTCTTCGTCGAAGGCGATCACGGTGATCTTGCCGAGCTTGTTGGCGGCCTTCAGCGCTTCGTAGATCTTGGGCGGGTTGTAGGAGTAGAACCCGACCATGCAGTTGATCTCCGGCTTCGCCGCCAGCACGTCGTCGACGTTGCTGCGCGCCTTCGCGAAGTCGACATCGTCACCGCGCACATCGACGAGCTCGATGCCCTTGCCCTTGACGGCCTGCCGAAAGCCGGCGATCCGCTCCTTGGCGTTGTCCGCGCCGAGGAAGCCGACGAAGCCCATGCACTTGGCACCCTTGGGCAAGGCCTTCACCGCAATCTCGCCGGCCTGCACCCCGGCGAGCGTGTTCGACGAGCCGAGATAGGCGATGCGGTTGCTGTTGGGTGCGTCGCTGTCGGTCGTGAACAGTGGCACTTGCTTCGCGATGCGATTGAACGCATCGATCGACGTCTTCGGATCGACCGAGGAAATCATGATCGCATCGGTGCCGGCCTGCGACGAGGTCGTCCATCAGCGCGTTCTGAAGCGCCGCGGTGCCCTGGGCGGGATACTTGAACTGAAGCTCGTACTTGGGCAACTCGCCCTGCGCTTTCTTCACGCCGGCTTCGGCAAGCTTCCAGAAATCCGAGGACGCGTTGACGACGAAGGCCAGCTTCTTCTTTTCCTGCGCGACGGACTGCGTCGCCGTGAAGGCGAGCATCGCGGCGACTGCCAGCGTCGAAACCGAGCAAAGGGTGGAACGACCAAACTTGACCATGCATGTCTCCTCACGGGTGTCGATTTGGAGTTCGACGACCGAATCTCCAGCGGACGCGCGTCGGTGCGCGCTTGTCCGCGGGACATGCTATGTCAGACACGCCAGGAAACGCAAGGCTGGCGCCATGGGCGCTTTTCTGCGCGACACCCGCCTTCGGCAGCCTGGCAGACGATCAACGCCGGCAAGCGCTGCCGCGAACAACGTCGCTGCGAGGCTGCGGAGCGACGCGCCGTCAGCGGCCGAGCAGGTCGAACAGCGTGCGCGCGACGACCTTGGTCGCGCGCCGCAGGTCCTCGAGCACCAGGTGCTCGTCGGCGCGCTTGGCGTTGGATTCAAGCACCGTGCGTGGCCCGGCCCCGTAGATCGCGGCCGGGATGCCGCGCTCGCTGTACAGCCGCACATCGGTGTAGAGCGGCGTGCCGGAGGTCGGTATCGCCTCGCCGAAGACCGCTTCGCCGTTGCGTTGCAAGGCCTCGACGAGCGCCTTGTTGCCAGGGAGCGGCTGCATCGAATTGGCAAGCAGCAGGCGCTTGATGTCGACCGTGATGCCGGGGCACCCGGCCGCTGCGTCGGTGATCACTTGGCGGATCGTGGCTTCGACCTCGGCCGGGTTCTCCTCCGGGATCATCCGGCGGTCGAGCCTGAGCACGACCTTGCCAGGGACGACGTTCGTGTTCGTGCCGCCCTCGATCCGTCCCACGTTCAGGTAGGGATGCGTGATGCCGGGCACCTTCGACGTCACGCGTTTGTAGAGCGTGTTCTGCGCATACAGCGCGTTGAGCACGGCGACCGCGCCCTGCAGCGCGTCGACACCGGTGTGGGGAATGGCGGCGTGGGCCATCTTGCCCTGCACCGTCACTTCCATCTGCAGGCAGCCGTTGTGCGCGGTGACGACCTGGTAGCTGAAGCCGGCGGCGATCAGCAGGTCGGGTTTCGTGAGACCGTGCTTCAGCAGCCAGCCAGGCCCGAGCTCGCCACCGAACTCCTCGTCGTAGGTGAAGTGCAACTCGACGCCGCCCTTGAGTTGCGGCTTGAGCGATTCGAGAGCGCGCAGCGCGAAAGTGAAAGTCGCGAAATCGCTCTTGCTGACCGCCGACGCGCGGCCGTAGAGCTTGCCATCGGCGATCTCGCCGCTGTACGGGCCGTGCGTCCAGCCCTCGCCCGGCGGCACGACGTCGCCGTGCGCGTTGAGCGCGATGACGGGACCTTGGACGGGGTCCTCCCCATCCTTGCCGCCATCGCCGTAGCGGCGGCGCACGATCAGGTTCGTGATCGATTCGAGGCCGTAATCCTTCACTTCCTGCGCGGGCACCGGGTGACGCTCGGCCTCCAGACCGAAGGCGGCGAGGAGTTCGACAGTGCGCTCCGCGTGCGGCGCGTTGTTGCCCGGTGGCGTATCTGTCGGCACCTGGACGAGTGCTTGCAGAAAGCGCACCTCCTCATCGAAGTGCGAATCGACCCAGGCGTCGAGTTGTTGGTGGGGGGTGTTCATGCTTGTTCTTGCGCAAGTTGTTCGAGCAGGTTCTGGAACGCGCGCACGCACAGCTCGGTGTCGTCGTTGCTGATCTCTTCGAGCGGGTTGTGGCTGATGCCGGAATTGCCGCCGCGCATGAATAGCATCGCCTGCGGCATCACCTCGTGCAGCTTTTGCGCATCGTGGCCGGCGCCGCTCGGCATGCGGTGCACCGGCAGGCCGGTCGACGCGACCGCCTTCTCCCAGCGACCCTGCCACTTCGGGTGCGCTCGGCGCGGCGGCGGCGCGGATGGTCTCCTCGATTCGGTAGTGCAGGCCGCGGCGTTCGCTGATGGATTTCAGTTCGGCGAGCACGTCGTCGATGCAGGCGTCGCGCACCTCGTTCGTCGTCGCGCGGATGTCGAGGCTGAACTGGCAGCGGCCCGGCACGATGTTGATCGACCCCGACGGCACCTGCAACATGCCCATCGTCGCGACGAGGTGCGGCACCGCGGCACCGCGCTTCTCGACGTAGAGCGCGAGTTCGGCGACCCCGGTCGCGGCGTCCCGCCGGCAATCCATCGGCGTGGTACCGGCGTGGCTCGCCATGCCGATGACCTCGCCGACGAAGCGCGCGTTGCCGTTGATCGAGGTGACGACGCCGAGCGGCAGGTCGAGTTCGTTCAGCACCGGGCCCTGCTCGATGTGCGCCTCGATGAAGCCGAGGTAGTGCGCCGGGTCACGTTGCATGGCGACGATCGTCTCGAGCGTGCCGGGCAGGCCGGCGGCCCGCATGGCATCGCGCATGCTGATGCCGTCGACGTCGCGCTGATCGAGCCAGGCCGGGTCGAAGTGGCCGGTGAGCGCCCCCGAGCCGAGGAAGGTTGCCTTGTAGCGCTGGCCCTCCTCTTCGGCGAAAGCGACGACCTCAAAGCCGTAGGGCAAGCGTCGTCCGGCGCGGTGCAGCTCGCGCACACAGGCCATCGGCACGAGGATGCCCAGGCGGCCGTCGTACTTGCCGCCGTTCCTGACCGTGTCGTAGTGCGATCCCGTGAGCAAGCGCTTGGCTTTCGGGTCGCTGCCTTGATAGACGCCGACGACGTTGCCGACCGCATCGACGTGCACGTCATCGAAGCCGCAGTCCTTCATCCAGCGCTGCAACATGAGGGCGCAGGCCTGGTGCGCGGCCGTCAGGTAGGTGACGGTGAGCTGGCCTTGCTCCTTGTAGCCCGGGTCGCTTTCGGCGGCGAGCTGCTCGGCCCAGTCCCACACGAGGTTGCCGAGCTCGGGCGTGACGCCGAATTTGTCGTTGAGGCGGATCTCGGCGATGCGGTGGATGTTGCGCAGGCACTCGGCGAGTTCGAAATCGGGATGGCCTTCGAGACGGCGCGCAAAAGTGTCGATGATTTGCTGGCGTGACAACCCGAGCCCACGTGGCCCGCGCACGGCGAGGATGAACGGGAATCCGAACTTGGCGTTGTAGTCGGCGTTGAGTTGCGTGAGTTGGGCGAACTCCTCGGCGCTGCACGCGCCGAGGCCGGCCTTGGATTGCTCGTTCGTCGATTCTGCTGTCAGCGCGCCTGCGATGGCCGCTTTCCCGGCGAGCTCCGGGTGCGCGCGCACGAGCGCAACCTGCGCCTCGCGCCCGGCGTTGCGAACGACAGTGACGAGTGCGTGTTTGAGCTGCGCGAGGCTCGCGAACGGTCGCGCCGCGAGTGCCTTTTCCGCGATCCAGGGCGAGTGCTCATACAGGCCGTCGAGCCAGGCAAGTGCCTGTGCGCTTGATGCGGCGTTGAGCTGGGTGAGCGTGATCGTTGTCGTGTTCATGGTTGGCTCTGTTGCGGGGCGCCAGTGCCCGGCGCAGGATGCGTCGCGGCCCAGTGGCGCGCAATGTCGATGCGGCGGCAGATCCAGACCTTGTCGTGCTGCTGCGCGTAGTCCAGGAAACGTTGCAACGCGCGAAAGCGCCCTGGGCGGCCAAGCAGCCGGCAGTGCATGCCAATGCTCATCATCTTCGGCCGGTCCTGGCCTTGCGGGTCGCCCTCTTCGTAGAGCACGTCGAACGAGTCCTTGAGGTACTGGAAGAAGTGCTCGCCGGTGTTGAAGCCCTGCATCGACGCGAAACGCATGTCGTTCGCGTCGAGCGTGTAGGGCACGATCAGGCGCTGCAGCGTGCTGCCGTCGGTCTTCGTGATCGGCATCCAGAACGGCAGATCGTCGCCGTAGTAGTCGCTGTCGTATTCGTAGCCGCCATAGTCGGCGACGAGGCGTTTGGTGTTCGGGCTGTCGCGCCCGGTGTACCAACCCAGCGGCCATGCGCCACCCGTCATGTCGCGGATGATGCGGGTGCCGATGTCGATGTGCTGGCGCTCCTTGGCCTCGCCCATGTGCTGGTAGTGGATCCAGCGCCAGGAGTGGCAGGCGATCTCATGGCCCGCTTCGACGAACGCCTGCGTCAGTTCCGGGTGACGCTGCAGCGCCATCGAAATGCCGAACACGGTCAGCGGCAGGCTGCGCCGCTCGAACTCGCGCAAGAGGCGCCAGGCACCCACGCGCGAGCCGTACTCGTAGATGGACTCCATCGACAGGTGACGTGTCTCGAACGCCTGCGCGCCGATGATCTCGGACAGGAAGGTCTCCGATACCGGGTCGCCGTGCAGCACGCAGTTCTCGCCGCCTTCCTCGTAGTTCAGCACGAACTGCAGGGCGATGCGCGCGCCGCCGGGCCACCGGGCGTGCGGCGGGTTGCGGCCGTAGCCGATCAGGTCGCGCGGATAGTCGGTGGTGGTCATGGCAGATCGTGCATCGGCTTTCAGTTGACGGGGCGCAGCACTTGCCGCAGGTCGGGCACGCGCGGGTCGAGCTGCAGGTTGCGCTCCACGTTGTGCAAATGGTCCTCCATCAGCTTGACAGCACCCCGCGCGTCGCCGCGCTCGAGCGCGTCGACGATCGCCACATGCTCCTCATACGAGTGCTCGGCCGAGTGCGCCGACTGGTACATCAGCGCGATCAGCGAGCAGCGCGACACGAGTTCGCCGAGCATCTGCGCGAGCGCCTCGTTGCCCAGCATTCGAGCCAGGACGATGTGGAAGTCGGCGAGCAGACGGGTGCGGCCAGTGATGTCGGTGCGCGCAAGCGTTGCCTTCTCGTCGCGCAGATGGGCACGCAGTTCGGCCAGTTGCGGCGCCGTCAGACGTCCGCACAGGCGGCGGATCATGGCGGCTTCGAGCATGTTGCGCACCTCGAACACCTGGCGTGCCTCTTCGACGCTCGGCTCGGCCACCCGTGCACCGCGCGCCGCTTCGAGCGTCACGAGGTGATGGCGGCTGAGCTGGTTGAGTGCCTGGCGAACGAGGGTGCGCGAGACCTTGAAGATGTCCGCGATCTTCTGCTCGGCGAGTTTGGTGCCCGGCATCAGTCTGCGCTCGACGATCGCGGTCGTGATCGACTCGACGATCTGACGCGTGCTGTCGGGCCGGGACGGTTCGGCCGAGCGTCGAGCCTGCGCGGGACCGAGCGCGGTGGCATGCGGTTTGCGTGTCGATGTCGCCATGGCGGGTGAGAGAGTGATCGTCAAATTGTGCTTGCGCTTCGGTCTAAACTGTATACACTTTTTGGAATTCCGCAACCCCAATTTGACCGCTGGCCGTGCGCCACGATGGAGAACCACGATGGGCAAGCTCACGACGCATGTGCTCGATACGATGAACGGGTGCCCCGCCGCAGGCATGCGCGTTCGCCTCTACAGGCTGAAGGGCGGTGCGACGACGCTCGTCAAGGAACTGACGCTGAACCAGGACGGCCGGGCCGATGCGCCTTTGCTCGAAGGCGACGCCTTCACCCTCGGCAGCTACCGGCTGATGTTCGATGTCGCCGCGTACTTCGGCGCGCGCGGCGTCGAGCTGCCGGAGCCGCCGTTCCTCGACGCCGTGCCGCTCGACTTTGGCCTGGCGGACGCGGCCGCGCACTATCACGTGCCCTTGCTCGCGAGCCCCTGGGCGTACTCGACCTACCGCGGCAGCTGAAGCAAGGGGACAGGTCGCATGAGGGTTTTTACTGTATACCCGTTGGATTGAAAGTGTATACAGTTTGTACGCATGTCGCCGCGGAGCCCCGATCAATCAGCGGGTCGCGACATTCCTACCTTACAGAGCCCGCAGTGGTAAGGCGCCCCAATCGCATCCCCATACGATGCGGCCTGGCAACCCGAGGGTGACTGCATGGATGCGTATGTTCTCGATTGGGTCAACCTGCTGCTGCGCTGGACGCACGTCATCGTCGCGATCGCGTGGATCGGCTCGTCGTTCTACTTCGTCTTTCTCGACAACAGCCTGACGCCGCCCACCGACGCGTTGTCGAAGGAGAAGGGCGTCAGTGGCGAACTGTGGGCAATCCACGGCGGCGGCTTCTACCACCCGCAGAAGTACGCGGTCGCGCCGAAGAAGATCCCGGAACATTTGCACTGGTTCTACTGGGAAAGCTACTCGACCTGGCTCACCGGGTTCGCGCTGTTTACCGTGCTCTACCTCTACCAGGCGAGCAGCTTTCTCATCGACAAGAATCTGGTGGACTGGTCCCCCGTGGCGGCGGGTGCGGCGTCGATCGGCTTTCTCGTCGTGTTCTGGTTCGTCTACGACGCGATCTGCCGCGTCTTCGGTCAGGGCGAGAAGGGTGATCGAATCGTCAGCATCGGTGTGACGATCTTCGTCGTCTTCGCGTCGTGGCTCGCCTGCCATCTGTTTCCCGGGCGCGCGGCGTTCTTGCTTGTCGGCGCGATGATGGCCACGTCGATGAGCGCGAACGTGTTCTTCTGGATCATTCCCGGCCAGCGCAAGGTGATCGCGCAGCTCAAGGCCGGCGAGCCGGTGGACCCGGTGCACGGCCAGCGTGCCAAGCAACGCAGCGTGCACAACACCTACTTCACGCTGCCGGTGCTCGTTGCGATGCTGAGCAACCACTACGGCTTCCTGTACGGTGCGCCGAACAACTGGATGGTGCTTGTCGAACTGATGGTCGCCGGCGCGCTGATCCGCCACTCCTTCGTCGCCCGACACAAAGCGCTGGTGCAGGGCAAGCCGGTGCCTTGGCGCTACGCGGTGATCGGCACCGTCATGATCCTCGCCCTCGCGGTGTGGCTGAAGCCGCCGCCGCAGCCCAAGGTCGAGGCGGCTGCGCCGGTGACGTATGCCGAGCTTCGGCAGGTGCTCGACGCGCGCTGCGTGATGTGCCACAACGACCAGCTCGCGAGCAAGAACGTCAATCTGACCAAGGCGGAGACGCTGGCGACGCAGGCGCAGATGATCAATCAGCAGGCCGTCATTCTGAAGACGATGCCGCTCAACAACGCGACCCAGATCACCGATGCCGAGCGCGCGCTGATCGGGCGCTGGTTCAAGGAAGGCGCGCCAGTCAAGTAACCGATCGCGTATCGAGGGAGCGTCAGTGGGACATCTGCTGGACGCTGCCGAATGAGAAAACTCGACAGAGGAGATCCGATGAACGCAACCACTGTCCACCCGGTGGACGAGAAGCTGCCGCTGCCACGCCTCACGGCCCTCGGCCTGCAGCATGTGCTGGTGATGTATGCCGGCGCGATCGCCGTGCCGCTGATCGTCGGCCGGGCGCTGAAGCTTTCGCCCGAGCACGTCGCGTTGCTGATCTCGGCCGACCTGTTCGCTTGCGGCATCGTCACGCTGATCCAGTCGCTCGGCATGACGAAGTACTTCGGCATCAAGCTGCCGGTGATGATGGGCGTGACCTTCGCCGCCGTCGGGCCGATGGTGGCGATCGCCAATGCGGTGCCGGGTGAGGACGGCGCGCGTGCCCTCTTCGGGGCAATCATCGGCGCCGGTATCGTTGCGATGCTCATCGCGCCTGTCGTCAGCAAGATGCTGCGCTTCTTCCCGCCGGTCGTCACCGGCACGATCATCACGATCATCGGCGTCAGCCTGATGCGCGTCGGCGTCGGCTGGGCGGTAGGTGGGCCGGCATTTCTTGCACAGCGCACCGATGTACCGAAGCTGGTCGAGATGGTGGACAAAGCCAAGGCCGCCGCACTGGCCGCGTCGGGTGCGGCCTCCGACATCAAGCTCGGGCCGATCCCGATGATCGACAACCCGAGCTACGGCGATCTCGGCCACATGGCGGTGGCCGCCTTCGTGCTCGTCATCGTGCTGCTGCTCGTGAAATACGCGAAGGGGTTCTTCGCCAACATCTCAGTGCTGCTCGGCATCATCGCCGGCTGCATCCTGGCCTTCGGCATGGGCCAGATGAACTTCGACAAGGTCGGCAAGGCGGCCTGGGTCGACATCGTCACGCCGCTCGCCTTCGGCATGCCGACCTTCGATTGGGTGATGGTCCTGACGATGTCGCTCGTGATGATCGTCGTGATGATCGAGTCGACCGGCATGTTCCTCGCGCTGTCGGACATCACCGGCAAGAAGCTGAGCCAGCCCGAGCTGGCGGCGGGCCTGCGCACCGACGGCCTGGGCACGCTGATCGGGGGCCTGTTCAACACCTTTCCCTACACGAGCTTCTCGCAGAACGTCGGCCTCGTCGGCGTGACGGGCGTACGCAGCCGCTACGTGACGGTGGCGGGCGGCATCATCATGATCCTGCTCGGCCTGCTGCCGAAGATGGGCGCGCTCGTCGAGGCGATCCCGCAGTTCGTCCTCGGCGGCGCCGGGCTCGTGATGTTCGGCATGGTCGCGGCGACCGGCATCCGCATCCTCTCGACCGTGGACTACAAGGGCAACCGCAACAACCTCTACATCGTCGCGCTCGCGATCGGCTTCGGTCTGATTCCGCTCGTCGCGCCGCGCTGGATGCAGCAAATGGCCCACGGCCTGCACCCGCTGTTGGAGTCAGGCATTCTGCTGACCTCGATCGCGGCAGTGCTGCTCAATCTGTTCTTCAACGGTGCGAAGGGTGACGCGGCCGGCTCAGTCGAAGCGGCCAAGGCGGCCGAGGCGCACTAGATGACGGCCCCAAGACGCCTTCGGCGTCGCCGTCCCGCTGGCGGGGCGAGGGGAGCCGATTCGGCTTGGGGCGACCCGGCGCCGAATCGGTTCGGCCCCGCGCTGGGTCCCCGACCGTGCCGACGCTGCTGATCCGCAACGCGCGGCTGCTCGTCACGATGGACGCGCAGCGGCGCGAGATCGCCGGCGGCGCGGTGTTCGTGCGCGACAACGTGATCGAGGCGGTCGGCGCGAGCGCGACGCTGCCGCAGTCGGCCGACGAGGTGATCGATGCGCGCGACCAGGTCGTGATGCCAGGCCTCGTCAATACGCACCACCACATGTACCAGACGCTCACCCGCGTCATCGGTCCGGCGCAGGACTGCGAGCTCTTCAAGTGGCTGCAGACGCTGTATCCGATCTGGGCCGGGCTGACGCCGGAGATGGTGCAGGTGAGTACCCAGACGGCCATGGCCGAATTGCTGTTGTCGGGCTGCACGACGACGAGCGATCATCTCTACATCTTCCCGAACGGGGTGAGGCTCGACGACAGCATCGAAGCGGCGCAAGAGATCGGCATGCGCTTTCACGCCGCGCGCGGCGCGATGAGCGTAGGCGCAAGCCAGGGCGGTTTGCCGCCCGACCACGTCGTCGAGCGCGAGCCAGCCATCCTCGAGGACACCCAGCGCTTGATCGAACGCTGGCACGACCCGGCGCGCTTCGCAATGCTGCGCATCGTCGTCGCGCCGTGCTCGCCGTTCTCGGTCAGTCGCGAGTTGATGCGTGACGCTGCGCTGCTCGCGCGCGAACACAAGGTGTCTCTGCACACCCACCTCGCCGAGAACGACAACGACATCGCCTACACGCGCGAGAAGTTCGACTGCACGCCGGCCGAGTATGCCGAACAGCTCGGCTGGGTTGGCCCCGACGTATGGCATGCGCACTGTGTCAAGCTCGATGCAGCGGGCATCGAACTCTTCGCCCGCACCGGCACCGGCGTGGCGCATTGCCCGGGGTCGAACATGCGCCTCGCCTCGGGCATCGCACCGATCCGTGCGATGCGCGATGCCGGCGTGCCGGTTTCGATCGCGGTCGACGGCTCGGCGAGCAACGACAGCGGGCACATGCTCGGCGAGGCGCGGCTCGCGTTGCTGCTGCAGCGCGTGGCGCACGGGTCGGTGAAAGGCCCATCAGCGATGACCGCGCGCGAGGTGCTCGAGATCGCGACGCTCGGCGGTGCGAAGGTGCTCAACCGCGACGACATCGGCGCGCTAGCGCCCGGCATGGCCGCCGACATCGTGACGATCCCCCTCGACGACATCGGTGTTGCCGGTGCGCACCATGACCCGCTCGCCGCACTCTTCTTCTGCCACGTGCCGCGCGTGAAGCACAGCATCGTCAACGGCCGCGTCGTCGTGCGCGATGGGCGGCTCACGTCGGTGGAACTGCCGCGCCTGATCGAGCGGCACAACCGGCTCGCGCGTGAGTTGGTGGAAGCGGTGCGGCCGAGGCGCGCCGCACACTGACCACCGGACCACCGCGGGGGATGGCGAGTTGCTCGCGTCCCCAGGCATCCCCGTCTCGCGCTACTTGCGCATCAGCGTGGACTTGCCGAACAGGCTCTCGACCAAATCGAGCGCGACTTCGGCGGTGCGGTTGTGGTCGTCGAACGCGGGGTTGAGTTCCATCACGTCGAGTGATGCGAGGCGTCCCGTGTCGGCGATCATCTCCATGCACAGTTGCGCTTCGCGATAGGTCGGGCCGCCCTTGACGGTGGTGCCGACGCCGGGCGCGATGTCGGGGTCGAGGAAGTCCACGTCGAAGCTCACGTGCAGGTGCGTGTTGGTGTCGATTGTCGCGAGCGCAAGCTCCATCGCGTGTCGCATGCCCATCTCATCGATGTAGCGCATGTCGAAGACTTCGAGTTCGGCCTCGTTCACAAGGCGTTTCTCGCCCGCATCGACGCTGCGGATGCCGATCTGGCGCACCCACTTCGGGTTGAGCGCGGGCGTCGTGCCGCCAATCTCGATCAGGGCCCGCGGACCATTGCCGCACAGGCAGGCGACCGGCATCCCATGCGTGTTGCCGCTCGGCGTCAGCAGGTTGGTGTTGAAGTCGGCATGCGCGTCGAGCCAGAGCACGCGCAGCTTCTTGCGCGCCTCGCGGCAATGGCGCGCGACGGCGCTGATCGAGCCGATCGCAAGGCAATGGTCGCCGCCGAGCAGCACCGGCAGGCGCGCGGCCTTCAGCTCCGCATACACCGCTTCGTGCACCGTCTGGTTCCAGGCAACGACTTCGTCGAGGTGGCGGTAGCCGTCGACGGGCGGCAGCCAGGGGTTGATCGGGCCGCTCAGGTTGCCGAGATCGACAACCGTCATGCCGTGCGCCTCGAGTGCTCTCTGGATGCCGGCGACGCGCAGTGCCTCCGGCCCCATGCTCGCGCCGCGCGAGCCGGCGCCGATGTCGGTCGGCGCGCCGATCAGGCTGATGGTCGGAGGTGTGATGGCGTTCACGGCAAAGAGATGTTGCTGCGGGTCAGATGTCGAGCGCGAATTCGCCGGTCTGGGTTTGCGGCAGGTCGAATGCGTATTCAGCGGCCAGCAACTCCCACGCTTCTTCGGCAGTCTCGACGAAATGGAAAAGTCCGAGGTCCTGCTGGCTGATCATGCCCGTCTCGACCAGAAGGTCGAAGTTGATCAGCCGCGTCCAGAAATCGCGACCGAAGAGCAGGATCGGGCGGCGCCGGCATTTGCCGGTCTGCACCAGCGTCATCGTCTCGAACAACTCGTCGAGCGTGCCGAAGCCGCCGGGAAAGCACACCAGGCCGATGCTGCGCATCAGGAAGTGCATCTTGCGCAACCCGAAGTAGTGGAACTGGAAGCACAGCTCGGGCGTGATGTAGGGGTTGGGCGCCTGCTCGTGCGGCAGCACGATGTTGAGGCCGATACTTTTGCCGCCGGTCTCGAACGCGCCGCGGTTGCCGGCCTCCATCACGCCGGGGCCGCCGCCGGTGACGACGTAGATCGGCGTCTCGAGCTCGCGCGACTTGCGCGTCACGAGTGCGGCGAAGCGGCGCGCTTCCTCGTAGTAGCGCGACATCAGCACTTGCTGCTCGGCGCGCTTGAGCGCCGTGGCATCACCTCCCGCCTGCGCGTCGCGCAACTGCTTCGCGGCAACGTCGGCCGGCAGGATGCGCGCGCTGCCGAAGATGACGATCGTCGAGACGATGCCCTGCTCGGCCTGCACCATCTCGGGCTTGAGCAGCTCGAGCTGCATGCGCACCGGGCGCAACTCTTCGCGCAGCAGGAATTCGGTATCGGTGAAGGCGAGGCTGTAGGCGCTCTCCGGCCCGTCGTAACGCGCGAGCGGGGCGACGGCCTTGGCCTCCTGCTGCGCGCTCGGGAAATTGCGCGCCGTGAGATCCTTGCGTTTGTCCATGCGGTCGTTTGGTTTCGGCAAAGACCCGAGCTTAACTGGACGGGATGACCGCTTTGCGCGTCATTGAAGGTGGCCGCACACCGCACAGCCGGGCTGTCGGGCGACGTTGAATTCGCTCCACGCCATCGTGCGGGCGTCGAGCATCTGCAGCCGCCCGGCGAGCGAGGTGCCGATGCCCGCGAGCAGCTTGAGCGCTTCGGCCGCCTGCACCGTGCCGATGATGCCCACGAGTGGCGCAAAGACACCCATCGTCGCGCACTGCACCTCCTCGAACGTCGCGTCGTGGGGAAACACGCAGGCGTAGCACGGGCCGCGACGCGTGTCGTAGACCGACACCTGGCCGTCGAAGCCGATCGCCGCGCCAGACACCAGCGGCTTGCCGTGTTCGACGCAAGCGGCGTTCACGGCGTGGCGCGTCGAGAAGTTGTCGCTGCAGTCGATGACAACGTCGGCATCGTCGACAAGCGGTGCGAGTGACGCCGCATCGACGCGTTGCTCCAGGGGATGCACCAGAACATCGGCGTTGATCTCGGCGATGCTGCGCGCGGCGGATTGCGCCTTCGGCTGCCCAACGCGGCCAAGCCGGTGCGCGATCTGGCGCTGCAGATTGGTCAGGTCGACAACGTCGCCGTCCGCAATCGTGATGCTGCCGACGCCGGCGCTGCCCAGGTAAAGCGCAACTGGTGAGCCCAGCCCGCCAGCACCGATCACGAGCACGCGTCCGGCAAGGATGCGTTGCTGGCCCTCGATGCCGATATCGTCCAGCAGGATGTGACGCGAATAGCGCAGCAGCTGGTCGTCGTTCATCGCTACAGGATATCTACAAACCCCGGTGACCGAGCGTCAATGCAAAACGCCCGCGGTTCAGGCGGGCGTTGGCAAGGGCGCGGTACGCGCTCAGTTCGTGCCGGTCTCGGGTGGCCGCTCGACCATCGTCTTGGAGACGAGCACGGGCTGGCCCTTGAGGCGATTGAGCGCCTGCGTCAGCGGAAAGTCCTTGTCGCTGCCGAACTCGGGCAGCGGCTTGGGCAACGCATTCTTCGCGATCTCGTCTTCGAGTTTCTTGCGTGCCTCTTCGCGCGCCTTCTCGCGCGCCTTGTCTTCCTGCTCCGGGCCCTGACCGCTCGTGATGTGCTTGTCCAGATCGGCCTCGCGCACACGCAGCGCCGAGAACACGTTGCCGTCGGCCGTCTCGTCGATCATCACGTCGGGCACGATGCCCTTGGCCTGGATCGACTTGCCCGACGGCGTGTAGTAGCGCGCGGTCGTGATCTTGAGCGCCGTGTCGGGCGAGAGCTGGCGAACCGTCTGCACCGACCCCTTGCCGAAGGTTTGCGCGCCCATGATCGTGGCGCGCTTGTGGTCCTGCAACGCGCCGGCGACGATCTCGCTCGCAGACGCCGACCCTTCGTTGACGAGCACGATCAGCGGCACGCGCTTGATCGCCTCCGGCAGACGCTTGAGCGGGTCGGCGCCGCCACGGCGCATGTAGAACTCGGGCGATGCCTTCAAGGTCGACTTGCTGTCGCTGATCTGACCGTTGGTCGTCACGACGACGGCGTCGTTCGGCAGGAAGGCCGAAGAGATCGCAACTGCGCCTTCGAGCAAGCCGCCCGGGTCGTTGCGCAGATCGAGCACGATGCCCTTGATGTTCGGGTCTTGCTTGTAGAGCTCCTCAAGCTTGCGCGCGAAGTCATCGACCGTGCGGTCCTGGAAGATGCTCAAGCGGATCCACGCGTAGCCGGGCTCGATGAACTTCGCGCGAACGCTTTGCTGGCGGATTTCCTCGCGTGTGATCGTCACCGGGAAACTGCGGCTCTCGGCCTTGCGAAAGATCGTCAGCGTGACCTTGGTGTTCGGTTCGCCGCGCATCTTCTTTACCGCCTGGTCGAGGGTCAGGCCCTTGACGACGGAATCGTCGATCTTCGTGATCAGGTCGCCGCTCTTCAAGCCGGCCCGATACGCGGGCGTTCCCTCGATCGGCGAGATGACCTTGACGAGGCCGTCTTCCATCCCGATCTCGATACCGACGCCGACGAACTTGCCGGTCGTGCCCTCGCGGAATTCCTTGAACGACTTCTTGTCGAAGTACTGCGAGTGCGGATCAAGCCCGGCGACCATGCCCGCGATCGCGTCATTGATGAGCTTTTTCTCATCGACCGGCTCGACGTAGTCCGACTTGACCATGCCGAACACGGCGGCGAGCTGTTGCAGCTCTTCGAGCGGAAGCTGGGAAACCGAATTGCGAGCAATCGCCTGCAGCTGAATGGCGCCCAGCGCGCCGGCGACGACACCGATCGCGATCCAGCCGCTGACTTTCAATTTCGAACTCATGGGAGATTCCGCTTCGAGAAACACAGGTGAGGGTTCAAGTATAAGTATTCGGGTCTCGTCAGTGGAGTCGCAACTAGGCCAGAAAGTTGCATCTGCCGCAGG
>CAWBXT010000024.1:0-529587 GCA_963792765.1 uncultured beta proteobacterium
AGCTGCACGGCACGCAGGTTCTTCGTGCGCCGGTAGATCAACGTCGCCTTGGTGCGCCGCATCGAGTGTGTGCCGTAGTCGGCGGGATCAAGACCGAGTTCCTCCACCCAGCCCTCGAGGATGCGGGCGTATTGCCGGGTCCCCAGGTGCGGCGAGTCGTGAATCCGGCTCGGAAACAGAAAGTCATCGGACTTCGGCCCCGCTTGCCTGATCCACTTCTGCACGGCATCGCGCGTGGCCAGTGTAATCTCGAACTGAACTGGGCGATGGGTCTTGTGCTGCATCACGACCGCTCGAGTGGCTACTTGGTCGCCGTGGCAGATGTCCCGGACCTTCAGACTGACGAGGTCGCAGCCCCGAAGCTTGCGGTCCATTCCCAGGTTGAAGAGCGCGAGTTCCCGTACCCGGCTCTCCATCTGGAGGCGAACGCGAAGGGCCCAGATGTCCTTGGGCTTGAACGGCGCCTTCTGACCAACGATCTTGCCCTTGTTCCACGGCACGCGATGAACAGCGTTGGTGTTGGATTCCATGTCGGACTTACGCAGAGTGGGGCGGGTAGGCCTGCGGGTCGAGCCCATTGAGCTTGGCCTGGGCGACCACACATTATTTCCACGTTTTGTGCTCGCCGCCCGCGTCCGAACCCATGAACAGGTAGTTGCCTCTTCCAAGGGCAACTCCGCGCAGCGCACGCTCGGCGGCGTGGTTGTCGATCTCGATGCGACCGTCGCCCCGGTAGCGCGTCAACGCCCGCCACCGCGTGAGCGAGTAGCCGATCGCGCGGGCCAGCTCCGACTTCGCCGACACCCTGCCGACCATGCTGGTGAGCCAGGCGCGCAGTTCCTTGAGCAATGGTCCGGCGCGGGCCTGTCGTCTCGCCGCCGCACGTCAGGCGGTTGACCCCGGATGTCGGCCTCGACCGCGTAGAGCGCCGCGATGCGCTGCAGCGCCTGCTCCGCGATGGAGCCGGCCACTCGGCCCTGGTTCTCGTACATGTCCCAGAACGGTCGTCGCGCGTGAGCCCAACAAGCCGCTTCCTGGACACGTCCCGTGGCGTAGATCTTCGCGTAGCCGCCATAGGCGTCGGCCTGCAGGATGCCGCGGTAATCCTTCAGCTGATCTGCGGGTGCTCGCCCTGCGGTTCGGCGAGTATTGGCTGTGCGGTTGCGGGGCAGCACCTTGGCCTTGCTCTTCTACCAAGTGGTACTGGCGGCCGTGTTTTTTTGACAGCCCCAGGGCCCGCGCACAGAATGAACTCTCAAGTTCTAACCAAATAGGCCCCATGCACACGCCCCGACTGCTCCGTCACTGCCTGACAGGACTCCTGCTGATGGGCGCCAAGTCGGGGCACGGCCTTCGCTCACCATGGCTGGCGCTGGACGGACGATGGACAGTTCGAGCTGACAGCCAGGGTCGAGCAAGCGGGTGCTGGGCAACCCGCACGGTGTCCTGACGATGGATGCGGAAGGCTCGAAGCGGCAGGTCGAGGTCGGTCAACCCTGGCGCAACGAACGCGCCGGCCTGACCGACGAGATGATGGTCAAGGGTGTCACGTTGACGATCGTCGGCAAGCGCTCGTCTGATCTGAAAGAAAAGCGCATGAAGGCCGAACGCGTCATCATCGACGGCAAGAACTTCGACCTGTACCCGGAACGCCTGCCCGATGGGCAAGAAGTAGCCGCCAGCCCTCTGGCCCCGCGTGAGTTCGGTGCAGACGATTTTTGCGGCGCTGGAGCTCAGCGCGCTGTCGGTCAGCCTGCGCGCTTCGGAGTGGCTGAAACCGTTGGTGAACACGCTGCACATCGTGGGCATCGCGCTGTTGATCGGGCCGATTCTGATCCTGGACTGGCGCCTGCTGCGCCTGCGTACGGCGCCGGAAATCGGTGCTGGACACGGTCCTGCTCCCGGCCGCGCGCGGCGGATTCGCGCTGGCAGTGCTCGCGGGGCTGCTGCTGTTCGTGGCACGACCGCTGGACTACGCCTTCAACACGCTGTTCCAGCTCAAGCTGGGCTTCATCGGGCTCGCGCTCCTGAATATCGCCTTCCTGTATCGCAGCGGGGCCTGGGGCATCGCCGTTGCGCGCAACCGGCCCGATCGGCGCGTGCGGCTGGCCTGCGGTGTTTCGTTGCTGTGCTGGCTGATGGCGCTCGGCCTGGGGCGGCTGATCGGCTACCGTTGACCGATGCCACCTTGCAGCCTCTGGGCAAAGACTGTTCGCTGTTCAGCGCGCGGGCGGGCCACCAAGGCCGATAGCGGCGACGACTCTGTAAGGCGGCTTTTCCTGAAGGTAGTTTTCCGGAGCGACAGCAGCACGTACGTGGTGATATCGCCGCTTGAGTTCCTGGCGCGGCTGGCGGCGCTGGCACATAAGCGGCGACTACATCCGCCAACGACCGCTTCGCGGGTGTCAGGCTCGGAACCGGATACCCGATTTGGGTTGGCTGCGCCTGTTCAGCGTCGTGAGTAGCGGACGGTCGACCTGTCTTTGGCATCGACGAGCATCGAGCGGCTGCTTTCGGGATTTCGACTGCGCCAACCGACGATTGCCTAACCTCGGAAGCGGTCGGTAGCGATGCGATTGTTCGGCTACCTGTACGGCCGCTTGTGGCCGGGTGTGTGCGATCACGAACGGCCGTTTCGTAGACGCGGATTCAGGCAAGCGATGGCTCGCCGTCCGGCAACTCCGGAGCAACCCGGCAGGCCGGTTTGGGTCGGCAGCGTGAGTTCCCGACATCAAGGAAGCGGTCGTTGGGCGCCCGCGTCTTCGCAGCGTCGTCGCCCGTCCGCAAAGCTGTCGATGAGCGGCAGGTTTATGTGGCGGAGCGGTCGATCAGCCAAGCGAAGCCGAGCGGCAGCTTTCGGCAGCCGCCGCCATTCGTCCCCCCATATCTGAGTGGCAGCACCCAATCTGCTCCTGTCGGCCGGCCAGCGCGTCGCCATTCCAACCGAAGCCGCCCTGGTGCGTTCAAGAACCTGATACGAATGCAAGCGATGAGCTGGCCGGAACACGAATCCAATGGCATGGCCCATGCAGTCGTGCGCGATTTCGGCCGGCGGCCCCGAGCGCGGTCCGATCGTTGCTGCGGGCCCGTACGAGTCTGCCGCGGGCCAAGGCCCCGTTTATGCCCTCAGCACGCCGCCTGTGGCCCAACAACATGGGCCAGCGCCCCAATGGTCATGGATTCACCTGACCGTTAGATTCTCGCCCAATGGTCACGATTTCGGCCCGGCGTCGTCAAACTCGATTGGCGAATGACGCGCGTCCGGGACGCTTCGACCGTCGCGACGGGGTCGTACGTGCTTTTCCTGGACGAAGAACGCAAGGTCAGAGAGGCATATTTCTTCGACGACGCTTGATGATGCTCATCGGGTGTTCGAAAACGCCAGGCGGGTCTCAGCGAACCCGTTGACGTTGCTGTTTCGCAAGACGGGACACTTCATGCCGTAAGAACGCCCCGAGCCCTTGGCGGCTGCCGTCTCGAGGAGGCGCCCCGCTGCACCGCGGTGGGCATGGGCCACTCTCTGCAGCAAGAGTCGTGGGCCGTTGGGCTGCAATGGGTCGTCTACGTCCAGTGACGAACGGCAGGTTCCGCGAGGCGCAATGTCAAAGGCCGCTTTTCGGCAACGAACTCGGGACGGAATGAACCGTCCTGCCTCAGGCGAGCCATCAAGCATCGTCGATACAACACAATCCGGTCACCATTCACAATGCGCAGGCACGACTTCCGTGCACTTGCGGCAAAGGAGCGCAACCATGAAGGCATGGCGTCTGGCCGGCGCGGGCGGTGCGCTGGCGCTGGAAGAACGGCCTGTGCCGCAGCCGCGCGAGGGCGGCGTGACGGTGCGTATGCGCGCCACGCCGGTGCTGACCTACATGACCGACTTGATCGCCGGCAAGCTGGCCACGTACACGTTTCCTGCGCAGCCGTTCACCCCGGGCACCAACGGTTACGGCGAGGTGATCGCAGTTGGACGTGGTGTCTACGGGCTTCGAGCAGGCGACGGTGTGGTGCTCAATCCGCACTTCCTGGCAAGCGAGATCGGCATCGAACCGGCGCAGATCCTGATCGGCCTTACACGGATCTCGCCCGACTCGGCGGCAATGCAGGCCGACTGGCCCGACGGGACCTTCGCTGAGTCGCCCATATGCCGGCGTCGGTGCTGACAAAGGTTCCTGCCGACAGCAGCCTGCCGCCCGAGCGGCTCGCGACGCTCGGCAAGTTCGCGGTGCCGTACGGCGGCCTTCATGACATCGGCGTCGGCCCTGGCGACACGCTGATTGTGGTTGGCGCGAGCGGCAACTTCGGCTCAGCAGCGGTGCTGCTCGGTGTCGCGCTCGGCTGGCTCGGGTCGTCGCGGCCGGCCGCGACGCGAGCGCAATCGATGCGGTCGTGACAAAGGCCGGGCCGCGTGCCGTAGCGGTCGTGCTCTCTGGCGACATGCCGCGCGACGTCGCCGCGCTGCGCGAGGCCGCAGGCGGCGGCGCGGATGCGGCGATCGATCTCGTTGGCCGCGCGGCCGACGCAGGCGCCACGCTCGCCGCGCTTCGCGCGTTGCGCCGAGGCGGCCGCCTGTCCCTGATGGGCAGCATGAATGTGCCCCTCCCACTGCCCTACGGCGAGGTGCTGATAAACGACTGGGCTATCCAGGGCCGATTCATGTACCCGCGCGAAACGATCACGCGCCTGCTGCGTCTCGCGCGTTCCGGCGCGCTGGCCCTCGATGCGGTCGACATCTCGACGTTTGCCCTGGGCGCGCTCCCGGCGGCGATGCAAGCCGCTGCGAACCAGCGCGGCCTGCAGTCGACCGTGCTGACGATCGAATAAATCGCGTAAGGCGAGCGCAATTAGGATCGCCGCGGCGGTGGCAGCGGACGGCGGCGAGGGCAGAGCAAGTGATGATTCCGCCGCAGGGGGAGGCACAGTTGCTTCTGGCCAACTACTGAAGATCGCGAACGGCTGTTTCGTAGATGCGAAACACAAAGAAGCCGGAGCGGAACCTTAGGCTGCTCTGGAGAAACCCGGCGGGCTGGTATGGGTCGGCAGTGATCCGCCGAGCCTGAGAGGAGCAGTCGTTCGAATGAACTGGCCGGGACGATGCTCGACGCGGATTTGATGGCGCCTGCCTCGCGCTGCCGCCAACGCCGGCAAGGTCAGCAGTACCTCGGTAGCGGCCGCTGGCGTCGGGGCCGAGTGCGCGCCTGACCGACTGCAATGCGTCCAAGACCGTGAGTCCGAAGGCTGGCGGTCAGGGGCAGCAACCGCTGCATTGCGGTCACGCGGGCACCCGGATCGGGCCAGTGCTCCCATTCAGGGCACGATAGGGCACGGGCACGGCTTTCCAATGGTCGGAAATCGCCTCATCGGGCGGTTTGGGCACGGCGTGGGCACAGGATGTCATCAAGCGACTTCAACTGGGCACGGCGGGCGGTTTGAACCCAATGGTCAGATCCGCCTGACCCTTGGACCCGTTTCCCAATGGTCAGCGCTGCAGCCGCGGAAATTGGGTCCGGGCACGGCGCCCAACGGTCAATTCGATGCTGCGCTGAAATCCGAAGGGCACGGCCAGGGCACGAAACGGGCACAGGATGGGCACAATGCAAAACGCCGACCTTGCGGGCCGGCGTCGGACAATTCCAAGTTGTTGTTTTTGTTCGAGAATTTTGGTTGCGGGGGCAGGATTTGAACCTGCGACCTTTGGGTTATGAGCCCAACGAGCTACCAGACTGCTCCACCCCGCGACTGAGCCTGTGAGTATAGCAGGTCGCGCCGGGACCGGGACGCCTCGGTGGGCTTGCGTCAGCGAAGCTCACAGGCCGACCGAGGTCAGCGTCTGCGCAAAGCGCTCAGCGTCTTGGTAGCCGATCACACGCGTGCCGGTGATTTCGTTACCTTTCGCGTCGAAGAAGATTGTCCCTGGAGGACCGAATAGATTGAAGCGTCGCAACAGCTCGCGGTCCTGCGCGTTGTTGGCGGTGACGTCGGCCTTGAGAAGAAGCGCGCCTGCGAGCTTTGCCCGCACGCCTGGGTCGGAAAAAGTGAAGCGCTCCATTTCCTTGCACGAGACGCACCAGTCGGCATAGAAGTCGAGCATCACCGGGCGGCCGGCGCCGCTCAAGGCGGCGTCGAGCTCGGCTGCGCTTCGCACCGGCGCGAAGCGGAGCGCGGACACCTGCGCGGGCGTCGACCCGCGCAGGTGTTGCAGCGGCTGCAGAGGATCGGTGCCGCCCGAGGCAGCGCCGATGAACTGCATTGCGCCGACGATGCCCACAACCGCGGCTGAGATCAGCCGCCACAAGGGCCGGCGCCCGCTGCGTCGGAACTCGAACAGTGCCACTGCGCTGCCGACGAGCAGCACCGCCCACAGCGCAAGCGAAAGTTCGCCCGGCAGTACGGGCTGCACGGTCCAAATCGCGACGCCGACGAGCAGCACACCGAAGAACTGCTTGACACCTTCCATCCACGCGCCCGCGCGCGGCAGCAGCGCGCCTTCCGACACGCCGAGCACCAGCAGCGGCACACTCATGCCGCAAGCGAGCGAGAAGAGCGCGGTGCCGCCGAGCAGCACGTCGTGCGTCTGACTCAGGTAGACGAGTGCCCCGGCAAGCGGCGCGACAACGCATGGGCTGACGATCAGCGCCGAAATGCCGCCCATTGCGAACACGCCGGCGACGCGACCGGCGGGCAGCTTGCTGCTGGCGCGATGCGCGTGGCCTTGTACCGCGTGCGGCAGCCGAAGCTCGTAGAAGCCGAACATCGAGGCCGCCAGCACGAGCAGCCCGATCGCGAACAGCCCCAGCACCCACGGTGTCTGCAGCGCGGCCGCCAGCCCTTCGCCAACCAGGCCGGCCGCAATGCCCAGCGCGGTGTACACGAGCGCCATGCCGAGCGAATAACTCGCAGCGAGGATGAAGCCGCGACGCCGGGAAATATTCGCACCCTGGCCCGCAATCAGCGAAGACAGGATCGGCAGCATCGGCAGCACGCAGGGCGTGAAGGAAAGCAACACGCCGGCGACGAAGAAGACGCCGACGATGGTCCAGAAGCGCCCGCCGCGCAGCGCGTTGTCTATGTGGTCGCCCGATGGAGACGCATCTCCTGGCGCGATCGCGATTGACGCTCCCGGCGCCTGCGTCAACGACGCCTCGCGCGATTGACCCGGCAGTCCGGCCGCTGCCAGCAGCCGCACCGTGCCGTTGCCGCCAAAGCCCACAAGGCTGACCGCAAGCTCCTGCTCCTGCGGCGGATAGCACAACCCCTGGTCGGCACAGCCTTGGCTCGTGACCTGGAGTTTGAAATCGGCCGGTGCCTGCTCGACGGGCAGCACGATGCGCAGCATGCCGCGATGCGTCTCGACGTCCTTCTGGAAGGTCTCGTCGAACTTGATCTTTCCGGGCGGACGCACTGCCTTGCCGAGCGTCGCCGCCTCGGCAGCGAACTTGAACTTGTCACCGTAGAGGTAGTAGCCGGGCGCGATGTCGAACTGGATCTCGACGCTGCGCGCGTCGAGCGCGCGGCCGGACAGTGCGAACGCGCGCTCGGGCTCGAGAAAGTCTTCGGCGCCGCGCGCTGCGCCGAAGACGGCGAGCAGCATCGCGATCAGCACGGCGCGAAGAATCATTGCGTGCATGGACGACACGCGAAGGGATGGGAGCGCGTGCATTGGTGCTTCAGACAGGCAGCAGGGTCGCGCGGTGAGGGCCATTCTGACGGAGTGACCCAGGCACGATAGGTTCCCTGGTCTGGGCACGCAAGCGATTCAGCTCGATCGTGCCGGCCACCCTGAGCTGAGCCTTGACCCGCAGGGCAACCGACGGCCACACCGCGGCGACGCGCGCGGCAGGCGGCGCGGTGCGCCGCACTGCGCCTTACTCGGCGGCGTCGGCCACCGGCTCGGCGGCGACCTCGGGACGGTCGACGAGTTCGACGAAAGCCATCGGTGCGTTGTCACCGACGCGAAAGCCCATCTTCAGGATGCGCGTGTAGCCTCCCGGGCGCGCCTTGTAGCGCGGGCCGATCTCGGCGAAGAGCTTGGTGACGACGGCGCGATCGCGCGTGCGGTCAAACGCGAGGCGGCGGTTCGCAAGCGTCGGCTCCTTGGCGAGCGTGATGAGCGGCTCGACGACGCGGCGCAGTTCCTTCGCCTTCGGCAGCGTGGTCTTGATCGCCTCGTGCGTGAGGAGCGAGTTGCACATGTTGCGAAGCATCGCCTGGCGATGTTCCGACGTGCGGTTGAGTTTGCGGAGTCCGTTACGGTGACGCATGGTGCGGGTTTCCTTTCACTTGCTTATGAGCCGGCAGCCGTATCAGGTACTGCCGGGTGCACCGGGCCGAAGCCCTTCTATCGCTTGTCCAGGCCTTGCGGCGGCCAGTTCTCGAGCCTGCCGCCAAGCGTGAGCCCGCGCGAGGCGAGCACTTCCTTGATCTCGTTGAGCGACTTGCGGCCGAGGTTCGGCGTCTTCAGCAGTTCGGTCTCGGTGCGCTGAATCAGGTCGCCGATGTAGTAGATGTTCTCGGCCTTCAGGCAATTGGCCGAGCGCACCGTGAGCTCGAGCTCATCGACCGGGCGCAGCAGGATCGGATCGAAGGTGCCTGGGCGCGGTTGCGGCGCGCTGCCGAAGTCGACCTGCTCGCCGATATCGATCTGCGCGAAGACAGCGATCTGCTCGACGAGGATCTTGGCCGACGCGCGGATCGCCTCTTCGGGGCTGATCGCGCCGTTGGTAACGATCTCCATGACGAGCTTGTCGAGGTCGGTGCGCTGCTCGACACGCGCGCTCTCGACTGTGTAGCTCACGCGCGCCACCGGCGAGAACGACGCGTCGAGCACGATGCGGCCGATCGACTTGGTCGGCTCATCGCCGTAGCGGCGCATCGTGCCGGGCACATACCCGCGGCCCTTCTCGACCTTGATCTGCATGTCGAGCTTGCCGCCTTGCGACAGGTGCGCGATGACGTGCTCGGGGTTGATGATCTCGACATCGTGCGGGGTCTGGATATCGCCCGCCGTCACCGGGCCTTCGCCCTCCTTGCGCAGCACGAGCGTGACTTCGTCGCGGTTGTGCAGCTTGAAGACGACACCTTTCAGGTTGAGCATGATGTGCACAACGTCTTCCTGGACGCCGTCCACGGTCGAGTACTCGTGCAGCACACCGGCGATCGTGACTTCGGTCGGCGCGTAGCCGACCATCGAAGAGAGCAGCACGCGCCGGAGAGCGTTGCCGAGCGTGTGGCCATAGCCGCGCTCGAAAGGCTCGAGCGTGACCTTGGCGCGATTGCCGCCAAGCGGTTCGACGTTGATGGCTTTGGGTTTCAGCAGATTGGTTTGCATTGAAGTCCTGTTCGTTTCAATACCCTCGGCTCGTTACACCGATAAGGCTGATGGACCGCGCCGGTCTTGTGGGATCTTGTCGCTTCGTGCCGGCATGCGAAGCGCCACTTGCTAGGGGTACCGGCCGACGGCCGGTGCCCCGCTGTCTTGTCTCGCGAGGCGCTATCTCGAATACAACTCGACGATCAGCGCTTCCTTGATCTCGGCGCCGAACTCGTCGCGGTCAGGCGCCTTCTTGAAGACGCCTTCGAGCTTGGACGGATCGACCGAAACCCACGCCGGCATGCCCTGCGCTTCGGCGAGCTTGAGCGACTCCGTCACGCGCAGTTGGGCCTTGGCCTTCTCGCGCACCGCAACCACGTCGCCCGCCTTGACCATGTAGGAGGCGATGTTCACGACCTGGCCATTGACGGTGAGCGCCTTGTGGCCGACGAGCTGGCGGGCTTCGGCGCGCGTCGAGCCGAAGCCCATGCGATAGACGACGTTGTCGAGGCGCGATTCGAGCAGCGCGAGCAGGTTCGCGCCGGTGTTGCCCTTGCGGCGCTCGGCTTCGGCGAAGTAGCGGCGGAACTGGCGCTCGAGCACGCCGTACATGCGCTTGACCTTCTGCTTCTCGCGAAGCTGCAGGCCGAAGTCGGACGTGCGCGAACCCGAGGTGCGACCGTGCTGGCCGGGTTTGGCCTCGAACTTGCACTTGTCGCCGATCGGGCGGCGCGCGCTCTTGAGGTAGAGATCGGTGCCTTCACGGCGGGAAAGTTTGGCCTTGGGGCCGAGATAACGTGCCACTTGATGTCCTTTTCAATCTGACGCAGCGGGCCTAACGGCTCCTGCGCGAGTTCGGCGCGTGTTGTTATGGGGCGCTCGAACGTTGGCGTTGTGAAACCCTCTGCCTCTTGCCATCGGGCTTCAACGAAACCGCCGGCAGGCGCGGAAAGCGCACCAGCCGGCGAGCGAACTGGCCGTCAGGCTAGATGCGACGACGCTTTTGCGGACGGCAGCCGTTGTGCGGCACCGGCGTCACGTCCGAGATCAAATTGATGCGGATGCCGAGCGCTGCCAGCGCACGCACCGACGACTCGCGCCCCGGGCCCGGGCCCTTGATGCGCACGTCGAGGTTCTTGATGCCCTGCTCCTGCGCCGCGCGGCCGGCCATCTCGGCGGCGACCTGTGCCGCGAACGGCGTCGACTTGCGCGAGCCCTTGAAGCCTTGCCCGCCGCTCGACGCGCAGGCCAGCGCGCCGCCCTGACGGTCGGTGATCGTGATGATCGTGTTGTTGAACGACGCGTGCACGTGCGCAATGCCGTCCGCAACGTTCTTGCGGGCCTTCTTGCGCACGCGCTGGGCGGCGGTATTGGGTGCTTTTGCCATTTTGGGCTTTCCTTCTGACGGTGCCGGCGCTATCGGTTCTCTGTGCGTTGACGAATGGTCATCACTTCTTGACGCATCGACGAATGGTCACTTCTTGACCATGGCGCCGGACTTGCGCGGACCCTTGCGGGTGCGCGCGTTGGTGCGCGTGCGCTGACCGCGGACCGGCAGGCCGCGGCGATGACGGAAACCACGGTAGCAGCCGAGGTCCATCAGGCGTTTGATGTTGATCGACATCTCGCGCCGCAGGTCGCCCTCGATCGCGATGCGGCCGATTTCTTCGCGGATGCGCTCCAGATCGGCGTCGCTCAGATCCTTGATCTTGCGGTCGAAGGGCACGCCGGCATTGGTGCAGATCTTCTGCGCCGTCGAGCGTCCGATGCCGTAGATCGCGGTGAGGCCGATCTCGGTGTGCTTGTGAGGCAGGATGTTGATACCGGCAATGCGTGCCATGTTTTATGTCCTCTATGTCCTAGCGGCTCGCGCGTGAAGCGCTGCGGTTTCGTTCGACAGCCCGGGAGTGGTCGTCCACGACCTTCCCTCGAGCGGCCTCAGCCTTGACGCTGTTTGTGGCGCGGGTCGGTGCAGATCACGCGCACGACGCCCTTGCGCCGGATGACCTTGCAGTGGCGGCACATTTTCTTGACGGATGCTGCGACTTTCATTTGCTTCTCCTCGACCCTGCGAAGGGTCTTTCTCGATATTCAATGCTTCACTTGGCCCGGAACACGATGCGTGCCCGGCTCAGGTCGTACGGCGTCAACTCCACTGTCACCTTGTCGCCAGGCAGGATGCGGATGTAGTGCATGCGCATCTTGCCGGAGATGTGACCGAGCACGATGTGGCCGTTCTCGAGCTTGACGCGAAACGTCGCATTCGGGAGATTCTCGAGAATCTCGCCTTGCATCTGGATGACGTCGTCCTTCGACATGCGTTTGGGTTTCTGCTGGTTCCGTGGCTACGTGGTGGTCGGGTCGATCGGCTTTCAGCCGGCCTTGAAATTTGCCTTCTTCAGCAGCGACTCGTACTGCTGCGACATGACATAGGACTGCACCTGGGCCCAGAAGTCCATCGTGACGACCACGATGATCAGCAGCGAGGTGCCGCCAAAATAGAACGGCACGTTGTACTTGAGCACCAGGAATTCCGGCAACAGGCACACGAGCGTGATGTAGATCGCGCCGCCGAGAGTGAGCCGTGACAGGATGCGATCGATGTGGCGCGCCGTCTGGTCGCCCGGCCGGATGCCCGGAATGAAGGCTCCGCTCTTCTTCAGGTTGTCCGCCGTCTCGCGGCTGTTGAAGACGAGCGCGGTGTAGAAGAAGCAGAAGAACACGATCGCCGCCGCATAGAGCATCACGTAGATCGGCTGACCTGGGGACAGCAGCCCTGCCAGGTCCTTCAGCCAGCGCATGCTTTCGCCGGTCGCAAACCAGCCGACCGCGGTCGCGGGTAACAGGATGATCGACGACGCGAAGATCGGCGGGATCACGCCCGACATGTTGAGCTTCAGCGGCAGGTGCGACGACTGACCGCCGTAGACCTTGTTGCCGACCTGACGCTTGGCGTAGTTCACGAGGATCTTGCGCTGGCCACGTTCGACGAAGACGACGAAGTAGGTCACCGCGGCGACGACGAGGACGATGAACATCGCGATCGGAATGCTCATCGCGCCAGTGCGCACAAGTTCGAGCAGGCCGCCGATCGCGTTCGGCAGCCCGGCAGCGATCCCGCCGAAGATCAGGATCGAGATGCCATTGCCCAAGCCACGCTCGGTGATCTGCTCGCCGAGCCACATCAGGAACATCGTTCCCGCCGTCAGGCTCACCATCGCGGTGATGCGAAAGCCGAAGCCCGGGGCAATGACCAACCCCGGCGAGCTTTCCAGCGCGATCGCGATCGACAGCGACTGGAACAGCGCCAGACCGAGCGTGCCGTAGCGCGTGTACTGCGTGATCTTGCGGCGTCCGGCTTCGCCTTCCTTCTTCAGCGCCTCGAGCGTCGGCACCACGTAGCTCATGAGCTGCATGATGATCGACGCCGAGATGTAGGGCATGATGCCCAGCGCGAACACGGTAAAGCGCGACAGCGCGCCGCCCGAGAACATGTTGAACAGGCTCAGGATGCCACCCTGCTGGCCCTTGAAGAGCTGCTGCAGCGCGACCGGGTCGATGCCCGGCACAGGGATATGCGCACCCAGGCGATAAACGACGAGCGCAAGCAGCAGGAACGTCAAGCGGCGACGCAGGTCGCCGAACTTTCCGCTCTTCGCCAGTTGATTCGCGTTGGTTGCCACGTGGAGTCAGGTTCCTTGGAAGGGCTCTCGCCGCCTTAGGCGACCGAGCCGCCAGCCGCCTCGATCGCGGCCTTGGCGCCCACGGTCGCGGCGATGCCGGTCAGCGTGACCTTCTTCGTCAGCTTGCCCGAGGCGAACACCTTGACCGCGCGCACGAGCTCGGGCACGAGCCCGGCTTGCTTCAGCGTCAGGACGTCGATCTCCGCGACCGGCAGGCGCTCGAGGTCGGAGAGACGGATCTCGGCGTTGAAGCGCAGCGTGCGCGACTTGAAGCCGCGCTTGGGCAGGCGCCGCTGCAGTGGCATCTGGCCACCTTCGAAGCCGACCTTGTGGTAGCCGCCGGCGCGTGACTTCTGGCCCTTGTGGCCGCGTCCCGCGGTCTTGCCGATGCCGCTACCGATGCCACGCCCGACGCGGCGCTTGGCGTGCTTGGCGCCATCGGCTGGCTTGATCGTGTTGAGTTCCATGTTCGTGTCCAGTCTTGCAGTGCGGTTCAGAGCACCTGCACGAGGTAGTCGACCTTGTTGATCATCCCGCGCACAGCAGGCGTGTCTTCGAGGACGGAAACGCTGTTGAGCTTGCGCAGGCCGAGGCCGCGCACCGTCGCGCGATGCGACTCGCGCGTGCCGGCAACGCTGCGCACCAGCTTGACCTTGACTGTCTTCTTCTCGCTCATCTTCGTTCTCCGGTTCCTTCTCCGTTCAGCGCTCAGCCGAAGATCTCTTCGACCGTCTTGCCGCGCTTGGCGGCGATCTCCGCCGGCGTGTTCGTGCGCTTGAGCGCATCGAGCGTCGCGCGCACCAGGTTGTAGGGGTTGGTCGAGCCGAGGCTCTTGGCGACGATGTCGGTCACGCCCATCACCTCGAATACCGCGCGCATCGGGCCACCGGCGATGATGCCGGTCCCGGGGGGCGCGGGCGCGACCAGCACGTGCGCGGCACCGTGTTCACCCACCACGCGGTGGTGAATCGTGCCGTCCTTGAGCGAAACCTTGATCAGGTTGCGGCGCGCGTCCTGCATCGCCTTCGTCATGGCGACCGGCACTTCCTTGGACTTGCCTTTGCCCATGCCGATGCGGCCGTCACCGTCGCCGACCACGGTCAGCGCGGCAAAGCCGAGAATGCGCCCGCCCTTGACGACCTTGGTGACCCGGTTCACCGAGATCATCTTTTCCTTCAGGCCATCTTCGCTCGCCTCGGTCGGCGCACGGGGTTGAAACTTTGCCATTGTTGAATTCCTTGATCGCCTCTATTGCGAGTCAGTTGCGAGCGTTTAGAACTGCAGGCCGGCCGCACGCGCGGCTTCGGCCAGGGCCTTCACGCGGCCGTGGTAGGCATAGCCGGCGCGGTCGAAGGCAACCTTCTCCACACCCGCGGCCTTGGCACGCTCGGCGATGCGCTTGCCGACGATCTCGGCAGCCGACGCATTGCCGCCCTTGCCGGCAGCTCCCAGCTCCTTGCGCAACTCGGCTTCGGACGTCGAGGCGCTGGCCAACACGCGAGCGCCGTCGTCGGAGATGACGCTGGCGTAGATATGCAGGTTGGAGCGAAACACCGTCAGGCGGGCTACCCGTTGCTTGGCAATGCGGGTTCGCGTCGAGCGCGAGCGGCGGAGGCGCTGCTCTTTCTTGGTCAACATGGTGCGGCTCCTTACTTCTTCTTGGTCTCTTTGAGCGAGACCTTCTCGTCGGCGTAACGGATGCCCTTGCCCTTGTAAGGCTCGGGCGGACGGATCGCGCGCACTTCAGCGGCGATCTGGCCGACCGCCTGAATGTCTGCACCCTTGATCACGATTTCGGTCTGCGAAGGCGTCGTCACCGTCACGCCAGCCGGCATGTCCTTGACGACCGGATGCGAGAAACCGATCTGCAGATTGAGCTTGGCGCCTTGCGCCTGGGCACGAAAGCCGACGCCGACGAGCGTGAGCTTCTTCTCGAAACCCTTGCTGACCCCGTTGACCATGTTGGCGAGCAGCGCACGCATCGTTCCCGACATCGCATCAGCCCCAGGAGCGTCGCTCACCGGCGCAATGACGATCTGGCCGTCTTGCTTGCTGACAGAAACCAGCGGGTTCGCGGCGCGCGCGAGCGTGCCGAGCGCGCCCTTGACGCTGATTTGCTCGGCGGTGATCGAAACGTCCACGCCCTGCGGGACGGCGATCGGCATTTTTCCTACGCGGGACATTGCAGCCTCTCTTCGGTCAATCTTTGCGTGTCGACGTCGATCACGAGACGTAGCACAGCACTTCACCGCCGATGCCGACCTGGCGGGCCTTGCGGTCCGTCATGACGCCGCGCGGTGTGGTGACAATGGCGACACCCAGGCCGTTCATCACGTTGGGGATCTCGTGGCGGCCCTTGTAAACGCGAAGGCCGGGACGGCTCACTCGCTCGATGTGCTCGATCACCGGACGCCCGGCGTAGTACTTGAGCGCAATCTCGAGCTGCGGCTTGGCGGTCTCGCCGCGGACGGCGAAATCGTCGATGTATCCCTCATCCTTCAGGACTTGGGCAATCGCCACTTTCAGCTTCGACGTCGGCATCGCGACAACGGTCTTTTCCACCGCCTGCGCGTTGCGAATGCGCGTCAGCATATCGGCGATAGGATCACTCATGCTCATGCGAATATCTCCTGATCGGCCCGACTACCAGCTGGCCTTGATGATGCCGGGGATGTCGCCCTTGAAGGCAAGATCGCGGATCTTGTTGCGGCCCAGGCCGAACTTGCGGAAGGTGCCGCGCGGGCGCCCGGTGAGCGCGCAGCGATTGCGCTGGCGCGTCGGATAGGCGTTGCGCGGAAGCTTTTGCAGCTCGAGGCGCGCGGCGTAGCGCTCCTCGTCCGACTTCTTCGCGTCATTCGCGGTTGCCTTCAGCTCGGCATATTTTTTCGCGTACTTGGCGACGAGCGCGTCGCGCTTGAGTTCGCGCTGGATCAGGGAAGTCTTGGCCACGGTCTGCCCTTCTTAGTTCTTGAACGGGAATTTGAAGCCCGCGAGCAGTGCCTTGCACTCGTCGTCGGACTTCGCGGTCGTCGTGATGCTGATGTTCAGGCCGCGCAGCGCGTCGATCTTGTCGTAGTCGACTTCCGGAAAGATGATCTGCTCCTTGACACCGACGTTGTAGTTGCCGCGGCCATCGAACGAGCGCCCCGAGATGCCGCGGAAGTCCCGCACGCGCGGCAGCGCGATCGTGACGAAGCGATCGAGAAATTCGTACATCTGCAGGCCGCGCAGCGTGACCATGCAACCGATCGGGACGTTGTCGCGAATCTTGAAGCCGGCGATCGCCTTCTTCGACTTCGTGACGACGGGCTTCTGGCCGGCGATCTTGGTCAGGTCGGACACCGCATGGTCCATCACCTTCTTGTCCGCCACCGCCTCGCTCACGCCCATGTTGAGTGTGATCTTGGTGAGGCGCGGCACCTGCATCGCGGACTTGTAGCCGAACTTCTTCATGAGTTCGGGCGCGATCTGATCGCGAAAGACCGTCTGCAGACGGGCGCGTTGTTGTTCAGCCATGTGCGAGCCCCTTATGCCGCAATCTGCTCGCCGCTGGACTTGAAGATTCGAACCTTCTTGCCGTCGGTGAGCAGCTTGATCCCGACGCGGTCGGCCTTGGCCGTCGTCGCGTTGTAGATCGCCACATTGGATTGATGGATCGGCATCGTCTTGCTGATGACGCCGCCCGTGGTGCCCTTCATCGGGTTGGGCTTGACGTGCTTCTTGACAACGTTGATGCCTTCGATGCTCAAGTGATCGGCATCGACGCGCGCGAGCACCTTGCCGCGCTTGCCCTTGTCTCGGCCGGTCAGCACGATGACCTCGTCGCCCTTGCGAATCTTGTTCATGGACAGTCCTTTGACCTTGCGCTCAGAGCACTTCGGGTGCGAGCGAAACGATCTTCATGAAACGCTCGGTGCGCAGCTCACGCGTCACCGGGCCGAAGATGCGCGTGCCGATCGGCTCGAGCTTGGCATTGAGCAGCACGGCGGCGTTGCCGTCGAACTTCACAAGCGAGCCGTCCTGGCGGCGCACGCCCTTGGCCGTGCGCACGACAACGGCGCTGTAGATCTCGCCCTTCTTGACCCGGCCACGCGGCGCGGCCTCTTTGATCGAGACCTTGATCACGTCGCCGATGCCTGCATAGCGCCGCTTGGAGCCGCCCAGCACCTTGATGCACATGACGGACTTGGCGCCAGTGTTGTCCGCGACGTCGAGTCGCGATTGCATTTGAATCATGTCAGTCCCCAACTTGTCCCATCGCGCTTGCCGTGAGCGTCACGGCGCCAGCGCGTTGGTCAGTCTTGGGCCCGTCACCAAGTCACCCCGATGGGACTTCCTGGCGGTATGGGCGGAGCCGCTGTCTCGAATCCCTCGTGGTAAGGGGGCGATATTGCGGCGAAGCTTTGGATTATGCCACGAAAGGAAGCGCCGCGTCAATCACTTTGCTTCGCTTTCGATTGCGCGGCCCGTCGCGGTGCCGCGCCAACTTGTGCGCGAGCTGCCTCAGGCCTCGGCCTGCTTCAGCATCGTCGCTGCGTCGCTGACCTCGAACTTGCCGGGAGCCTCGATGTTGAGCGTCTTCACCACGCCATTGTCGACAAGCATTGAGAAGCGCTGCGCGCGCACGCCCATGCCCTTCGAAGTCAAGTCGAACGTGAGGCCAGTGGCCCGCGCGAAATCGGCACTGCCATCGGCCATCATGCGGACCGCGCCTTGCGCCTTCTGATCGCGCCCCCAGGCGCCCATGACGAAGGCGTCATTGACCGACACGCACCAGATCTCGTCGATGCCCGCCGCCTTGAGCTGCGGCGCCATCTGCACATAGCCCGGCACGTGCTTGGCGGAACAGGTGGGCGTAAAGGCACCAGGCAGGCCGAAGATCGCGATCTTCTTGCCCGCGGTGGCCTTCTCAATGTCGAAACTGTTCGGGCCGAGCGAGCAGCCGTTGCCCTCGACTTCGATGAATTCCTGCAGGCTGCCTGCGGGTAGTTTGTCGCCGATCTTGATCATGAGAGCTTCTCCTTGTGTTGGTTTGCGGGACGCGCCCCGCGTTGCCCGCAATGGGCAACGGCCGGTCGCTCAATATGTCAGCGATCCGGCCGTCGTGTCGAGCGCCCCGCGAATGACCCTTTCGGGGCAGCGCGAGCGGTGCGGGTAGATCAGACCACGCGCGCCTTCTCGATCAGCTTGGTGACGACCCAAGCCTTTGTCTTGGAGATGGGGCGGCACTCCGAGATCTCAACCACGTCACCCGACTTGCACTCGTTGTTCTCGTCGTGCGCGTGGTACTTGCTCGTGCGGGCCACGATCTTGCCGTACAGCTCGTGCTTGGTGCGCCGCTCGATCAGCACCGTGATCGTCTTCGCGCGTTTGTCGCTGACGACCTTGCCCACGAGCGTGCGCGTGTTTTTCACCGGCGCGGTGGCCGCCTGGGTTGCTTCGGTCATTTGGCGGCCCTCTTCTTCTCGGCAAGCACCGTCTTGGCACGCGCGATGTCGCGCCGCGTCTTGCCGATCGCGGAGTGATTGTTCAGTTGTTGGGTGGCCTTTTGCATGCGCAAGCCGAAGTGGGCCTTGAGCAGTTCGGACACTTCCTTTTGCAGGCCGGCAACGTCCTTGCCGCGCAGTTCAGATGCTTTCATGGATTTGTCTCTCAGTTCGGGTCAGGCACCGACCAGGCGCGACACGAACGTCGTGCGCAGTGGGAGCTTGGCCGAGGCGAGCAGGAAGGCTTCGCGCGCGAGCTCTTCGGGGACGCCGTTGATCTCGTAGAGCACCTTGCCGGGCTGGATCTCGGCGACGTAGTACTCCGGGTTGCCCTTGCCGTTGCCCATGCGAACCTCGGCGGGCTTCTGCGAAATCGGCTTGTCCGGAAAGATGCGGATCCAGATTCGGCCGCCGCGCTTGACGTGGCGCGAGATCGCGCGACGCGCAGCTTCGATCTGGCGCGCCGTGATACGGCCGCGCTCGGTGGCCTTGAGGCCGAAGTCGCCGAACGATACGAGCGCGCCACGCGTGGCGATGCCGGTGTTGCGGCCTTTTTGTTCCTTGCGGAACTTGCGACGTGCTGGTTGCAGCATGTTTCTTTACTCCCCTTTCGGCTCGGCAGCGGCCGGCGCGACCGGCGCCACTGCCTTGCGCACACGCTTGACGGTACCGGTCTTGGGCGCATCCGCGGCGCCCGCCGGCGTTGCAGCAACATCGGTCGGCGCGGCGGCGCGCGGAGCGCCGGCACCTGGCCGGCCGCGACCGGCCGGTGCGCCAGGACGTGCGCCGCGACGCGGACGGCGATCATCGCCCTCGGCGTCGGGTCGGGCCACGAGGCCGGGCGAATCACCGTTGGCGAGGCGATCGCCACGATAGACCCAGCACTTGACGCCGATCACGCCGTACGTTGTCTTGGCTTCCGAGAAGCCGTAGTCGATGTCGGCCTTGAGCGTATGCAGCGGCACGCGGCCTTCGCGGTACCACTCGCAACGCGCGATTTCGATGCCGTTCAAGCGGCCCGACGACATGATCTTGATGCCCTGCGCACCGAGGCGCATGGCGTTCTGCATCGCGCGCTTCATCGCGCGGCGGAACATGATGCGCTTTTCGAGCTGCTGCGTGATGCTGTCGGCGATCAATTGCGCATCCACCTCGGGCTTGCGCACTTCCTCGATGTTGACGGCGACCGGCACGCCCAGGCGGCGCGTCAGCTCAGCTTTCAAGTTCTCGATGTCCTCACCCTTCTTGCCGATCACGACGCCCGGACGAGCCGAGTAGATCGTGATGCGCGCGTTCTTCGCCGGACGCTCGATCAGGATGCGGGAGACGGCGGCATTCTTCAGCCGGGCCTTCAGGAATTCGCGCACCTTGAGGTCTTCGGCCAGCATGCCGGCGAAGTTCTTGCTCGACGCGTACCAGCGCGAGGACCAGTTGCGGGTGACTGGCAGGCGAAAGCCGGTCGGATGAATCTTTTGTCCCATGTCGTGCCCTTAGTTGCCGACGGTGATGTAAATGTGCGCGGTCGGCTTGCTGATGCGGTTGCCGCGGCCCTTGGCGCGCGCGGAGAAGCGCTTCAGCGTGGCACCTTGCTCGACGAAGATCGTCTTGACCTTGAGTTCGTCGATGTCGGCGCCGTCGTTGTGCTCGGCGTTCGCGATCGCGGACTCAAGGCACTTCTTGATGATGCCGGCGGCTTTCTTCGGGGTCAGCGTCAGGATGTTGAGCGCCTGGTCGACGGGCCTGCCGCGCACCAGGTCGGCCACCAGCCGGCCCTTGTCGGCCGAGAGGCGAACGCCACGAACGATTGAACGGGTTTCCATCGTCGTCATTCCCTTATTTCTTGTTGGCCTTCTTGTCGGCCGGGTGGCCCTTGAAGGTGCGCGTGAGCGCAAATTCACCGAGCTTGTGACCCACCATCTGCTCGGTCATGTAGACCGGCACATGCTGCTTGCCGTTGTGCACGGCGATCGTGATGCCGATGAAATCGGGCAGGATCGTCGAACGGCGCGACCAGGTCTTGATCGGCTTCTTGTCCTTCGTGGCGACCGCCTTCTCGACCTTCGCCTGAAGGTGATGGTCGACGAACGGGCCCTTCTTGAGTGAGCGGGTCATGCCACTCTCCTTACTTCTTGCGACGCGAGACGATGAACGTCTGCGTACGCTTGTTGTTGCGCGTGCGATAGCCCTTGGTCATCGTGTTCCACGGTGACACCGGCACCTGGCCTTCGCCGGTACGGCCTTCGCCGCCGCCGTGCGGGTGATCGACAGGGTTCATCGCGACACCACGCACCGTCGGACGGATGCCCTTCCAGCGCTTGGCACCGGCCTTGCCGTATTGGCGCAGGTTGTGCTCTTCGTTGCTGACTTCGCCGATCGTCGCGCGGCAGTCGATGTGGATGCGACGGACCTCCCCCGAACGCATGCGCACCTGGGCGTACGTGCCTTCGCGAGCCAGCAGCGTGCAGGCAGTGCCGGCCGAGCGCGCGACCTGCGCACCCTTGCCGGGCAGCAACTCGATGCAATGGATTGTCGAGCCGACCGGGATATTGCGGATCGGCAGCGTATTTCCGGCCTTGATCGGCGCCTCGGCACCGGACAGCAGCGTGGCGCCCACTTCCAGCCCGCGCGGAGCGATCACGTACCGGCGCTCGCCGTCGGCGTAGCACACCAGCGCAATGTGCGCTGTGCGGTTCGGGTCGTACTCGATGCGCTCGACCTTGGCCGGAATGCCGTCTTTGTTGCGCACGAAATCGACCACGCGGTAGTGGTGCTTGTGACCACCGCCCTTGTGGCGAATCGTGATGTGGCCGTTGTTGTTGCGGCCGGCATTTTGCATCTGCGGTTCAAGCAGCGACGCCTCGGGGCGGCCCTTGTACAGATGCGCGTGCACCACCTTGACGACGGCGCGGCGGCCGGGCGAGGTGGGCTTGACTTTGACGACGGCCATTTAAGCGCCCTCCCCGACGAAGTTCAGCTCCTGCCCCGCCTTCAGCGAGACATAGGCCTTCTTGACGTGATCACGGCGGCCAACAGACTTGCCGGTGCGCTTGACCTTGCCCTTGTGTTGCACGGTCTGCACCGATTCGACCTCGACCTTGAACATCAACTCGACCGCGGCCTTGATCTCCGGCTTGGTCGCGTCGCGCAACACCTTGAAGAGCACCTGGTTGTGCTTCTCGGCGACCATCGTGCCCTTCTCGCTCACGATCGGCGCGACGAGCACCTGTGCCAGGCGCCCTTCGTTGAGTTTTTGTACTGCGCTCATGCCAGCATCTCCCTGAGTTGCTCCATCGCGCCCTTGGTCACGAGGACCTTTTTGTAATGCACGAGCGAGAGCGGATCGGCATAACGCGGCTCGACGACCAAGCACGTTGGCGAGATTGCGCGATGCAAGCATCAGGTTCTCGTCGACCTGCTCGGCAATCACCAGCACCGAGTCAAGCCCCATCGCCTTGAACTTGGCGGCGAGGGCCTTCGTCTTGGGCGAATCGACAGCAATCGAATCAACCACCGCCAAGCGCCCTTCACGGGCGAGCTGCGAGAAGATCGCAGCCATACCGGCGCGGTACATCTTCTTGTTGACCTTGTGCGTGAAGTTTTCGTCCGGGCTGTTCGGGAAGATCCGTCCACCCCCGCGCCACAACGGCGAGCTGGTCATGCCCGCACGTGCACGGCCGGTGCCCTTCTGGCGCCACGGCTTCTTGGTCGAGTGCTTGACCATCGTGCGGTCCTTCTGGGCCCGCGTGCCCTGACGGGCATTGGCCTGGAAGGCGACGACGACCTGATGCACCAGCGCTTCGTTGTAATCGCGCGCGAAGACGGTGTCGGGAGCGTCGACCTTGGACGTCGCCTGGCCTTGATCGTTGAGGAGCTCGAGCTGCATCACTGGGCTCCCTTCGTGGCTTTGGCTTTCACCGCAGGGCGCACGACCACATGGCCGTTCTTCGCGCCGGGCACCGCGCCGCGCACGAGCAGCAACTGGCGCGCCTCGTCGATGCGCACAACATCGAGGTTCTGGATCGTCTTCGTGACGTCGCCACGATGGCCAGACATCTTCTTGCCGGGGAACACGCGACCCGGGTCCTGGGCCATCGAGATCGAGCCCGGCACGTTGTGCGAACGGCTGTTGCCGTGCGACGCGCGCTGCGACTTGAAGTTGTGGCGCTTGATGGTGCCGGTGAAGCCCTTGCCGATCGAGGTGCCCTGCACGTCGACCTGCTGCCCGACGGCGAACATCGCGACCGGCAGCTGCGCGCCCGGCTGGTAGCCGGCGACGACATCGGCCGTAACGCGAAATTCCTTCAGGACGGTACCGGCTTCGACACCCGCCTTGGCGAGGTGGCCGGCCGCGGGCTTGGTGACGCGCGACGCCTTGCGCGCGCCGAACGCCACTTGCAGGGCGTTGTAACCGTCGGTCGCTTCGGTCTTGACTTGGGTGACGCGGTTGTTGGACACGTCGAGTACCGTCACCGGCACGGCGTCGCCGTCGTCGGTGAAGATGCGCATCATGCCCACCTTGCGGCCCAGCAGCCCGAGGTGGTTGCTAAGACTCATGGTTCTTCTCCAGCCCCGACACGAGTTCGGCGCCTTTGTTTCGAATGCCCGACATCGATTGGCCGGGCTGACTGTTCACCCTGCGCTAGGCGCCTGGCGATTCCCGCTCCGTGCTGAGCGAATCAGCGTGAAGCGAGGTAAGCCGAAAATTATAGCAGTTGGACGCGAACGCGCAACGCCACGCATTCCGGCGTGATCATCACTGCAGCTTGATTTCGACGTCTACGCCAGCCGGCAGGTCTAGCTTCATCAGCGCATCGACCGTCTTGTCGGTGGGGTCGATGATGTCCATCAGGCGCAGATGGGTGCGGATCTCGAACTGGTCACGCGAAGTCTTGTTGACGTGCGGTGAGCGCAGGATGTCGAAGCGCTCGAGGCGCGTCGGCAAGGGAACGGGGCCTTTGACCACGGCGCCGGTGCGTTTGGCGGTGTCGACGATCTCAAGCGCCGATTGATCAATCAGCTTGTAGTCGAACGCCTTCAGGCGGATGCGGATCTTTTGCTTTTGCATGACGGTCTTTCAAAGAGCGTTGCGACGCGAGGGCCGCAGAATTTGGATAGGAGTCTGAGCGGAGCGTCCGCCGGCAGAGCATCGGGTGGCTTCAAGCCGGCTAGCGACCCCCTTCGGGGCCGGCCGCGTTTGACTATGCGGCCGTGGACTCCCTCTCTACTCGATGATCTTAGCCACGACGCCCGCGCCGACGGTTCTGCCGCCCTCGCGGATCGCGAACCTCAGGCCCTCTTCCATCGCGATCGGGTTGATCAGCTTGACCGTGATGCTCACGTTGTCCCCAGGCATCACCATCTCCTTGTCCTTGGGCAACTCCACCGCCCCCGTCACGTCCGTCGTGCGGAAGTAGAACTGCGGCCGGTAGTTGCTGAAGAAGGGCGTGTGGCGTCCACCTTCGTCCTTCGACAGGACGTAGATCTCGGCCGTGAAGTGGGTGTGGGGCTTGACCGACCCGGGCTTGCACAGGACTTGGCCGCGCTGCACGTCTTCGCGCTTGGTGCCTCGGAGCAGGATGCCGACGTTGTCTCCAGCCTGGCCCTGGTCCAGCAGCTTTCTGAACATCTCGACGCCGGTGCAGGTGGTCTTCTGGGTCGGGGCAATGCCCACGATCTCGATTTCTTCGCCGACCTTGATGACGCCGCGCTCGACTCGACCGGTCACGACGGTGCCGCGTCCGGAGATGCTGAACACGTCTTCGACGGGCATCAGGAAGGCGCCGTCAATCGCACGCTCGGGTTGCGGGATGTAGCTGTCGAGGGCCTCGGCGAGCTTCATGATGGAGCCTTCGCCGAGTTCTCCCTTGTCACCTTCTATGGCGAGTTTGGCCGAGCCGTGGATGATGGGGGTGGCGTCGCCGGGGAAGTCGTACTTGTCCAGGAGTTCGCGTACTTCCATCTCGACGAGTTCGAGCAACTCGGCGTCGTCGACCATGTCGCACTTGTTCATGTAGACGATGATGTAGGGGACGCCCACCTGGCGCGCGAGCAGGATGTGTTCGCGGGTCTGGGGCATCGGGCCGTCGGCGGCCGAGACGACGAGGATCGCGCCGTCCATCTGGGCTGCGCCGGTGATCATGTTCTTGACGTAGTCGGCGTGCCCGGGGCAGTCAACGTGCGCGTAGTGGCGGTTGGCAGTCTCGTATTCGACGTGCGCGGTGTTGATGGTGATGCCGCGCGCCTTCTCCTCCGGCGCCGCGTCGATCTGGTCGTAGCCTTTGGCTTCGCCGCCGTACTTGGCCGCCAATATCGTCGTGATCGCCGCCGTCAGCGTCGTCTTGCCATGATCAACGTGACCAATCGTCCCCACGTTCACGTGTGGCTTGGTCCGCTCAAATTTGCTTTTTGCCATTTCAGTTCTCCGGATAAAGAGCAATGCCAGTGAGAGGTTTAAGGTTTCCTGCGGGGCCTTGATTCGCCTGCCACTGGCAGCAGGCGGCACCCCGCAGAAGACCGATCAATGAAGGAATCGCGAGGCTGACCCCCGCGGCTCCCGTGCTTACTTTCCGCGCGCGGTGATGATCGCGTCGGCAACGTTCTTGGGCGCCTCGCTGTAGTGCTTGAACTCCATCGTGTAGGTCGCGCGGCCCTGGCTCATCGAGCGCAGCGTTGTCGAATAGCCGAACATCTCCGACAGCGGAACCTCGGCCTTGATGATCTTGCCGCCGCCGGGCATGTCGTCCATCCCCTGCACCATGCCGCGGCGTGACGACAGGTCGCCCATCACCGAGCCGGCGTAGTCCTCGGGCGTCTCGACCTCGACCGCCATCATCGGCTCCAGGATGACCGGGCTCGCCTTGCGGCAGCCATCCTTGAAACCGAACGACGCGGCCATCTTGAACGCGTTCTCGTTCGAGTCCACCTCATGGTACGAGCCGAACGTGAGCGTGACCTTGACGTCCACCACCGGATAGCCCGCGAGCACGCCGTTGGGCAGCGAATCCTCGACGCCCTTCTTGACTGCGGGGATGAACTCGCGCGGGACGACCCCGCCCTTGATCGCGTCCACGAACTCGAAGCCCTTGCCCGGCTCCTGCGGCTCAAGCTTGAGCACGACGTGGCCGTACTGGCCCTTGCCGCCCGACTGGCGAACGAACTTGCCTTCGATGTCCTGCACCGGTTTGCGTATCGTCTCGCGATACGCGACCTGCGGCTTGCCGACGTTGGCCTCGACGCCGAACTCGCGCTTCATGCGATCGACAATGATCTCGAGGTGCAACTCACCCATGCCCGAAATGATCGTCTGGCCGGATTCCTCGTCGGTCTTGACGCGGAACGAAGGATCTTCCTGCGCCAGGCGGCCGAGTGCGATGCCCATGCGCTCCTGGTCGGCCTTGGTCTTGGGCTCGACCGCCTGCGAGATCACCGGCTCGGGGAACACCATCTTCTCGAGGGTGATGATCGCTCGCCGGGTCACACAGCGTCTCGCCGGTCGTCACTTCCTTCAGGCCGACGCAGGCGGCGATATCGCCGGCGAGGATCTCCTTGATCTCTTCGCGCTGGTTCGCGTGCATCTGCAGGATGCGGCCGATGCGCTCCTTCTTGCCGCGGATCGGGTTGTAGACGGAGTCGCCCGACTTCAGCACGCCCGAATAGACGCGCACGAAGGTGAGCTGGCCGACGTAGGGGTCTGTCATCAGCTTGAATGCCAGGGCCGCGAACTTCTCGCTGTCGTCGGCCTTGCGCACGACCTCCTTGTCGTCGTCGTCGTGGCCCGGCACCGGCGGCACGTCGATCGGCGAGGGCATGAATTCGATCACCGCGTCGAGCATGCGCTGAACGCCCTTGTTCTTGAACGCGGTGCCGCACAGCATCGGCTGAATCTCGGCCGCGATCGTGCGGGTGCGGATGCCTTTGATGATTTCGTCCTCGCTCAGCTCACCCGATTCGAGGTACTTGTTCATCAGCTCTTCGCTCGACTCGGCGGCTGCTTCGACCATGTTCTCGCGCCACTTCTTGGCGTCTTCGAGCATCTCGGCCGGAATCTCGCGATAGTCGAACTTCATGCCTTGCGAGGCCTCATCCCAGATGATCGCCTTCATCTTGACGAGGTCGATCACGCCAGTGAAGTTTTCCTCGGCGCCGATCGGCAGCACGATGGGCACCGGGTTCGCCTTCAGGCGAACCTTCATCTGCTCGTAGACCTTCATGAAGTTCGCGCCAGTGCGGTCCATCTTGTTGACGAACGCGAGCCGCGGCACCTTGTACTTGTTGGCCTGGCGCCAGACGGTCTCAGACTGCGGCTGCACGCCGCCGACCGCGCAATAGACCATGCACGCGCCGTCGAGCACGCGCATCGAGCGTTCGACTTCGATCGTGAAATCGACGTGGCCCGGCGTGTCGATGATGTTGATGCGGTGCTCGGGGAAGCCAAGCTCCATGCCCTTCCAGAAGCAGGTCGTCGCCGCTGACGTGATCGTGATCCCGCGCTCCTGTTCCTGCGCCATCCAGTCCATCGTCGCCGCGCCATCGTGCACCTCACCGATCTTGTGGTTCACGCCGGTGTAGAAAAGGATGCGCTCGGTCGTCGTCGTCTTGCCGGCGTCGATGTGGGCCGAGATACCGATGTTGCGGTAGCGCTCGATGGGGGTCTTGCGGGACATGATGTCACTCCAGATACGAACGGCCGCCCGGGCCTGTCTCGTGGACCGGCCGGGCAGATCAAACAGAGAACTTAGAAGCGGAAGTGCGAGAACGCCTTGTTGGCTTCGGCCATGCGGTGCACTTCGTCGCGCTTCTTCATCGCGCCGCCGCGGCCTTCGACGGCCTCTAGCAGCTCGTTGGCCAAGCGCAGGGCCATCGATTTCTCGCCACGCTTGCGGGCCGATTCCTTCAGCCAGCGCATCGCGAGCGCCACGCGACGCACCGGACGAACTTCCACGGGAACCTGGTAGTTCGCGCCACCCACGCGGCGTGACTTGACTTCGACCATCGGCTTGACGTTGTTCAAGGCGACGATGAACACTTCAAGCGGGTCCTTGCCCGACTTCTTCTCGACCTGTTCGAGCGCGCCGTAGATGATGCGTTCGGCAACGGCTTTCTTGCCGGACTCCATCACCACGTTCATGAACTTGGACAGATCGACACTGCCGAACTTCGGATCGGGCAGGATTTCCCGTTTGGGAACTTCGCGACGACGAGGCATTTCACTCTTCCTTTTGCTTCAGTTGGCGGCGGCCACGGTCGGCCGACACCTCGGAAGACCACGCATTCGGGCCTTCCACTTACTCGACAGGGCCAGAGCCCGTCGAACGACATTCCGGCCTTCAGGCCGGATTTTCTGTTTGCCGAAGCGGCGTTACGCCTTCTTGGGTCGCTTCGCGCCGTACTTGGAGCGCGACTGCTTGCGATCCTTCACGCCCTGCAGGTCGAGCGAACCGCGCACGATGTGGTAGCGCACACCCGGCAGATCCTTCACGCGGCCGCCGCGCACGAGCACGACACTGTGCTCCTGCAGGTTGTGGCCTTCACCGCCGATGTAGGAGATGATCTCGAAACCGTTCGTGAGGCGAATCTTGGCAACCTTGCGCAGCGCGGAGTTCGGCTTCTTCGGCGTCGTCGTGTAGACGCGCGTGCAGACGCCACGGCGCTGGGGGCTTTTCTCCATCGCCGGCGATTTGGACTTCACGGTCTCGACCTTGCGGCCGTGACGCACGAGTTGGTTGATGGTTGGCATAGGTAACTTGTTCCCGTTTGAAGTCACGCTCGCGCCAACCGCCCGGTCGACGCTGTTTCAGTTCATTTCGGGAGAAGCCGGGCGCCTTGGAGCTGAGACAGGCTTGAAGCCGGTGCGCGAGGGCCGAGGCGTAAAAACGCCGGCCAGACCGGAAAGCCGCCCGACAAAGAGCGCAGCAGAGTCTGCCGAAAAGCCCTCGATTATATTCGGGTGAACCCCCGGCCGCAAGCGGATCGTGCGCGGCGCAAGTTCGGCGCTTGACGCGACGTGGCTTCGGCATCACGGCAGACTCGCATCAGCATCCGTCCCGAACCGATGACACCTCCCGCACACCCTGTCCAGGCCGGCGCGAGCCCGGCCGAGTGGGTGGTGCTCGATACCCAGGTGGTGCTCGATTGGCTCGTCTTTCGCGATGCCGCCGCACTCGTGGTAGGTCGCGCCATTGACAACGGAAGTGTGCGCTGGCTCGCTTCGCAGGCTATGCTGGACGAGATCGAGCACGTCTTGGATCGCGGCGTCGCCGCCACCTGGTTGCCCGATCGGTCTGCGATCCGCGACGCCTGTGACGCGCCTTGCGCATCCTGCGCAGGTGGCCGCCAGCTCAGCTTTGCGATGCGCCGATCCCGATGACCAGATGTTCATTGACCTCGCAGTCGCGGCCGGTGCCCGCTGGTTGTTCACGCGCGACAAGGCGCTCTTGCGCCTTGCGCCGCGCGCGCGCGGTCTCGGCGTGTGCGTGTTGCGCCCCGCCGATTGGCAAGTGGCGCCTGCGTTGCACCGCTAACGAACGTCGGCATGAAAAAGGCCGCCCGAAGGCGGCCTTTGCGAAACGGGGCAAACGCCCCTGATCACTCTTCGCTGGTCGCGGCGGCCTCGCCCGCTCCTTCGGCGTCCAGGCTGGCCAGCTGCGCCGAAGCGAGCTCCTCCGCTTCCTGCTGCGCGATCGCGCGGCGTTCGGCATCGTCCATCGCCTCCTTTGCCTTGCGAGCTTCGTGAAAGGCCATGCCCGTGCCTGCCGGAATCAGGCGGCCAACGATGACGTTTTCCTTCAGACCCCGCAGCTCGTCGCGCTTGCCCATGATGGCCGCCTCGGTGAGCACGCGGGTCGTCTCCTGGAACGAAGCCGCCGAGATGAAGCTGTCAGTGGACAGCGACGCCTTGGTGATGCCCAGCAGCACGTCCAGATGCGTCGCCGGCAGTTTGCCGTCGGCGAGCATGCGGTCGTTGGTGTCGAGCAACTCCGAGCGCTCGACCTGCTCGCCCGCGATGTAGCCGGTATCGCCCGGATTGGCGATCTGCACCCGGCGCAGCATCTGGCGCACGATCACTTCGATGTGCTTGTCGTTGATCTTCACGCCCTGGAGGCGATAGACGTCCTGCACCTCGTCGACGATGTAACGCGCAAGCTCCTCGATGCCGAGCAGGCGCAGGATGTCCTGCGGATCCGCCGCGCCATCGACGATCAGCTCGCCGCGGTTCACGACCTGGCCCTCGTGCACCAGGATGTTCTTCTCCTTGAGCACGAGGATTTCCTCGACTTTGCCTTCCGGGTCCGTGATCTGCAGGCGGTTCTTGCCCTTGGTCTCCTTGCCGAACGACACCGTGCCGGTCAGCTCGGCGAGCGTGCCGGTGTCCTTCGGCGTGCGCGCCTCGAACAATTCGGCCACGCGCGGCAAACCGCCGGTGATGTCCCGCGTCTTCTGGCCTTCGACCGGAATACGCGCCAGCACCTCGCCCGGCATCAGATCCTGCCCATCACGCACCTGGATCAGCGCGCCGACAGGGAATCCGATCGTCACCGAGTGGTCGGTGCCAGGGATCTTCACTTCGTTGCCAGCGACGTCGAGCAGTTTGACCTGCGGTCGAATGACCTTGGCCGCACCGCGCCGCTTCGGGTCGATCACGACGAGCGTCGAGAGACCCGTCACTTCGTCGACCTGCTTGGCGACCGTCACGCCCTCCTCGACGTTCTCGAACCTCGCCTTGCCGGCGAATTCGGTGATGATCGGGCGCGTCAGCGGATCCCAGTTGGCGAGTACGGTTCCGGCCTTGACCTGCTGGTCGCTCTTGATGTTGAGCGTCGCGCCGTAGGGCAGCTTGTGGCGCTCGCGCTCGCGGCCGTGCTGGTCCGCGATCACGATCTCGCCCGAGCGCGAGATCACGATCAGGTCACCCTTGCCGTTGGTCACGTAGCGCATCGTCGGGTTGAAGCCGACGATGCCGTCGGACTTCGCGTCCACGCTCGAGGCCACCGCCGCGCGCGACGCCGCGCCGCCGATGTGGAAGGTCCGCATCGTCAGCTGCGTGCCCGGCTCGCCAATCGACTGCGCGGCAATCACGCCGACCGCCTCGCCGATGTTGACGCGCCCGCCGCGGCCGAGGTCGCGGCCATAGCACTTCGCGCAGATGCCGAAGCGCGTCTTGCAGGTCAGCGGCGTGCGTACCTTCACCTCGTCGACGCCAGCCGTCTCGAGCGTGTCGAGCACGTCCTCGTCGAGCATCTCGCCGGCCGCAAGCAGCACTTCCTGCGTCTCGGGGTGCATCACATCGACCGCCGCGACGCGACCCAGAATGCGGTCACGCAGGCTCTCGATGACTTCACCGCCTTCGACCAGCGCGCGCATGTTCATGCCGTCGAAGGTGCCGCAATCGTCTTGCGTGACGACCAGGTCCTGCGTGACATCGACGAGGCGACGCGTCAGGTAGCCCGAGTTCGCCGTCTTCAACGCCGTGTCCGCGAGACCCTTGCGGGCGCCGTGGGTGGAGATGAAGTACTGCAGCACGTTCAGGCCTTCACGGAAGTTGGCCGTGATCGGCGTCTCGATGATCGAGCCGTCCGGCTTGGCCATCAGGCCGCGCATGCCCGCGAGCTGGCGGATCTGCGCCGCCGAACCGCGCGCGCCGGAGTCGGCCATCATGTAGATGGAGTTGAACGACTCCTGATCGACCTGCTTGCCATGGCGATCGGTGACCTTCTCCTTCGAGAGCTGGGCCATCATGACCTTGCCGACTTCGTCGCCGGTCTTGCCCCAGATGTCGACCACCTTGTTGTAGCGCTCGCCGGAGGTCACGAGGCCCGAGACGTACTGCTGCTCGATCTCCTTGACTTCCTTCTCGGCCTTTTCGATCAGGCCGGGCTTCTGCTTCGGCACGAGCATGTCGTCGATGCAGATCGAGATGCCGGCGCGGGTGGCGAGCCTGAAGCCGCTTTGCAGCAACTTGTCGGCGAACACGACCGTCTCCTTCAGCCCGCACTTGCGGAACGACGCATTGATCAGGCGCGAGATCTCTTTCTTCTTCAGCGCCTTGTTCAGGTTCGAGAACGGCAGGCCTTTGGGCAGGATCTCCGACAGCAGCGCGCGGCCGACCGTCGTGTCCACCAGATGGGTGTGCGGCGTGAACTCACCGGTCGTCTTGTCCGGCGTGTACTCGGTCAGCCGCACGCTGATGCGGCTCGTGATCTCGACCATGTCGTTGTCGAGCGCACGCTGCACCTCGGCCACGTCGGAGAAGATGATGCCCTCGCCCTTGGCGTTGATGCGGTCGCGCGTCGCGTAGTACAGGCCGAGCACCACGTCCTGCGATGGCACGATCGACGGCTCACCGTTGGCCGGGAACAGGATGTTGTTCGAGGCGAGCATCAGGGTGCGCGCTTCCATCTGCGCCTCGATCGACAGCGGCACGTGGACCGCCATCTGGTCGCCGTCGAAGTCGGCATTGAACGCCGAGCAGACAAGCGGATGCAACTGGATCGCCTTGCCCTCGATCAGCACCGGTTCGAAGGCCTGGATGCCCAGGCGGTGCAGCGTCGGCGCGCGGTTGAGCATCACCGGATGCTCCTTGATCACCTCTTCAAGGATGTCCCAGACCACCGGCGTGCCGGATTCGACTTCCTTCTTCGCCGCCTTGATCGTCGTCGCGATGCCCATGGCCTCGAGACGCGAGAAGATGAACGGCTTGAAGAGTTCGAGCGCCATCAGCTTGGGCAGGCCGCACTGATGCAGCTTGAGTGTCGGGCCGACCACGATGACCGAACGGCCCGAATAGTCGACGCGCTTACCCAGCAAGTTCTGGCGGAAACGGCCGCTCTTGCCCTTGATCATGTCGGCGAGCGACTTCAGAGCGCGCTTGTTCGCACCCGTCATCGCCTTGCCGCGGCGGCCGTTGTCGAGCAGCGAATCGACAGCCTCCTGCAGCATGCGCTTCTCGTTGCGCACGATGATCTCCGGCGCCTTCAGCTCCAGCAGCCGCGCGAGGCGGTTGTTGCGGTTGATGACGCGACGATAGAGATCGTTCAGGTCGGACGTTGCGAAGCGCCCGCCGTCGAGCGGCACGAGCGGACGCAGGTCCGGCGGCAGCACGGGCAGCACTTCGAGCACCATCCAGTTGGGCTTGATGCCCGACTTCTTGAAGGCTTCCATCACCTTCATGCGCTTGGCGTTCTTCTTGATCTTGAGCTCTGAGCCCGTCATGTCGTTGCGGATCTTCTCGATCTCGACGTCGAGATCCATCTCTTCCAGCAACTTCTTGACGCCCTCGGCGCCCATCAGCGCGATGAACTCGTCACCGTATTCGACGCGCTGCTTGTCGTGCTCGTCCTCGGTCATGATGCTGAACTTCTTCAGCGGCGTCATGCCCGGGTCGACCACCACATAGGCTTCGAAGTACAGCACGCGCTCGATGTCGCGCAGCGTCATGTCGAGCACGAGACCCAGACGCGACGGCAGCGACTTCAGGAACCAGATGTGCGCGCACGGCGCGGCGAGGTCGATGTGACCCATGCGGTCGCGCCGCACCTTGGTCTGCGTGACCTCGACGCCGCACTTCTCGCAGATCACGCCACGGTGCTTCAGGCGCTTGTACTTGCCGCACAGGCACTCGTAGTCCTTGATCGGGCCGAAGATCTTGGCACAGAAGAGGCCATCGCGTTCCGGCTTGAAGGTGCGGTAGTTGATGGTCTCGGGCTTCTTCACCTCGCCGAACGACCAGCTGCGGATCTTCTCCGGAGAAGCGAGGCCGATCCTGATGGCATCGAAATGCTCATCCGGGGTGAATTGCTTGAAAAGGTCGAGTAGTCCCTTCATGCATCTGCTCCTTAGTTGCGTTCGAGTTCAATGTCGATGCCCAAGGAACGAATTTCCTTGACCAGCACATTGAACGATTCCGGCATGCCGGCTTCGATGGCGTGTTCGCCCTTGACGATGCTTTCGTACACCTTGGTGCGACCGTTCACGTCGTCGGACTTGACAGTCAGCATCTCCTGAAGCACGTAGCTCGCGCCATAGGCCTCGAGCGCCCAGACTTCCATCTCGCCGAAGCGCTGGCCGCCGAACTGCGCCTTGCCGCCGAGCGGCTGCTGCGTGACGAGGCTGTACGGGCCGGTCGAGCGTGCATGCATCTTGTCGTCCACCAGGTGGTGGAGCTTCAAGACGTGCATGTAGCCGATCGTCACCGGGCGCTCGAAGGCGTCACCGGTGCGTCCGTCGCACAGCGTCGCCTGCGTGCGCGTCGCGGTCAGGCCCTTGGCCCGTGCGACATCTTCGGGGTAGGCGAGCTTCAGCATGCCGCGGATCTCCTCTTCCGCCGCGCCATCGAATACCGGCGTCGCGAATGGCACGCCGGTCGCGAGGTTGCCAGCCATCTCGAGTACGTCGGCATCGCTCATCGGATCGATGCGCTCGCTCTTGCCGCCCGACTTGTTGTAGAGCTCGTCGAGGAACTTGCGCAGCTCGGCCACCTTGGCTTCGCGTTGCAGCATGTCGCCAATACGCTGGCCGATGCCCTTGCCGGCCCAGCCGAGGTGCACTTCGAGCACCTGTCCGACGTTCATGCGCGAAGGCACGCCCAACGGGTTGAGCACGATGTCGCACGGCGTGCCATCGGCCATGTAGGGCATGTCCTCGACCGGAACGATCTTCGAGACAACGCCCTTGTTGCCGTGGCGGCCGGCCATCTTGTCGCCCGGCTGCAGGCGACGCTTGACGGCCAGGTACACCTTCACCATCTTCAGCACGCCAGCAGGCAGCTCATCGCCCTGCGTCAGCTTCTTGCGCTTCTCTTCGAACGCGAGGTCGAAGCTGTGGCGCGTCTGCTCGAGCGAGTTCTTGATGCTCTCGAGCTGGTTGGCCACATCGTCATCCGCCGGACGGATGTCAAACCAGTGGAACTTCTCGACGCTTGCCAGATAAGCCTTGTCGATCGTCGTTCCCTTGGCGAGCTTTTGCGGGCCGCCGTTGGCGATCTTGCCGGCAAGCAATTTCTCGATCCGGTCGAACGCGTCGGCCTCGACGATGCGCAACTGGTCGTTCAGGTCGAGACGGTAACGCTTCAGTTCATCGTCGATGATCTGCTGCGCGCGCTTGTCGCGCTGGATGCCTTCGCGGGTGAAGACCTGCACGTCGATCACCGTGCCGTTCGTGCCCTGGCTGACGCGCAGCGACGTGTCCTTCACGTCGGAAGCCTTCTCGCCGAAGATCGCGCGCAGGAGCTTTTCTTCCGGCGTCAGCGTCGTCTCGCCCTTGGGCGTGACCTTGCCGACCAGCGTGTCGCCCGGGTTCACTTCGGCGCCGACGTAGACGATGCCCGATTCGTCGAGGCGCGCGAGTTGCTGCTCCGACAGGTTCGGGATGTCGCGCGTGATTTCTTCCGAGCCGAGCTTGGTGTCGCGTGCCATCACGACCAGCTCCTCGATATGGATCGAGGTGTAGCGGTCTTCGGCGACGACGCGTTCGCTGATCAGGATCGAGTCCTCGAAGTTGTAGCCGTTCCAGGGCATGAACGCGACCAGCATGTTCTGGCCGAGCGCAAGCTCGCCGAGGTCGGTCGAGGCGCCGTCGGCGATGATGTCCTCGGCCGCCACAACGTCGCCGCGCTTGACGATCGGGCGCTGGTGAATGCTCGTGTTCTGGTTGCTGCGCTGGTACTTGATGAGGTTGTAGATGTCGACGCCAACCTCGCCCGCTACCGTCTCCTTGTCGTTGACGCGGATCACGATGCGGTTCGTATCGACGTAGTGCACCACCCCGCCGCGCTTGGCGGCGACGACGGTGCCCGAGTCCTTCGCGGCGACGCGCTCGACGCCGGTGCCGACGAAGGCTTTCTCGGGCCGCAATACCGGCACCGCCTGGCGCTGCATGTTGGCGCCCATCAGCGCGCGGTTCGCGTCGTCGTGCTCCAGGAAGGGCACGAGCGAGGCCGCCACCGAGACGATCTGCGTCGGTGCGACGTCCATGTACTGGATGCGCTCGGCCGAGGTCAGGATCGACTCGCCGTTGTCGCGCGCGCTGACCAGCTCGTCGACCAGCTTGCCGTCGGTGTCGAGTGTCGCGCTCGCCTGCGCGATCACGTACTTGCCTTCTTCGATCGCCGACAGGTAGTCGATCTGGTTCGTCACCTTGCCGTCGGCGACGCGCCGGTACGGCGTCTCAAGGAAGCCGTACTCGTTCAACTGCGCATAGAGGGCCAGCGAGTTGATGAGGCCGATGTTCGGGCCTTCCGGCGTCTCGATCGGGCAGACGCGACCGTAGTGCGTCGGGTGCACGTCGCGCACCTCGAAGCCGGCACGCTCGCGAGTCAGGCCGCCCGGGCCGAGGGCCGAGACACGCCGCTTGTGCGTGATCTCGGACAGCGGGTTGGTCTGGTCCATGAACTGGCTGAGCTGGCTCGCTCCGAAGAACTCCTTCAGCGCCGCGGAGATCGGCTTGGAGTTGATCAGGTCGTGCGGCATCAGCGCTTCGGTCTCGGCTTGGCCGAGCCGCTCCTTGACCGCCTTCTCGATCCGCGCCAGGCCCGAGCGGTACTGGTTTTCGGCGAGTTCGCCGACGCAGCGTACGCGACGGTTGCCGAGGTGGTCGATGTCGTCCACCTCACCGCGGCCGTTGCGCAGCTCGACGAGGATCTTGACGACGTCGAGGATGTCGTCGTTCGACAGCGTCATCGCACCTTCGGGCGTGTCGCGACCAACGCGAGCGTTGAACTTCATGCGCCCGACGCGCGACAGATCATAGGTGTCGGCGCTGTAGAACAGGCGATTGAAGAGGGCTTCCACCGCGTCTTCGGTCGGCGGTTCGCCAGGGCGCATCATGCGGTAGATCGCAACACGCGCGGCGAGCTGGTCGGCGGTCTCGTCAGCGGCGAGCGTCTGCGAGATGTAGCCGCCTTCGTCGAGCTCGTTGGTGTAGATGCACTGCAGCTCCTTGACGCCGGCGGTGCGCAATTTCTTCAGCAGCGCCTCGGTCAGTTCGTCGTTCGCCTTGGCGAGGATCTCGCCGGTTTCGGCATCGACCATGTTGCGCGCGAGCGTGCGGCCGACGAGCAGGTCCTCGGGGACGCTGACGAAGGTGGTGCCGGTCTGCTCGAGCTGGCGCGTATGGCGCGCGGTGATGCGCTTGTCCTTCTCGACGACGACATTGCCGTCCTTGTCGGTGATGTCGAAGCGGGCGATTTCGCCACGCAGGCGATCGGGCACGAACTCCATCTGCGCGCCGGTGTCCATCAGGCGGATCGAGTCGAACACGAAGAAGTGCGCGAGGATCGCTTCCGGATTGAGGCCGATCGCTTTCAACAGGATCGTCACCGGCATCTTGCGGCGGCGATCGACGCGGAAGAACAGGATGTCCTTCGGGTCGAACTCGAAATCGAGCCACGAGCCGCGATACGGAATGATGCGGGCAGAGAACAGCAGCTTGCCGCTGGAATGCGTCTTGCCCTTGTCGTGCTCGAAGAACACGCCTGGCGAGCGGTGCAGCTGCGAGACGATCACGCGCTCGGTGCCGTTGACGATGAACGAGCCGTAGTCGGTCATCAGGGGCACCTCGCCCATGTAGACCTCCTGCTCCTTGATTTCCTTGACCGTCTTGGCCTGCGCACTCTCGCGGTCATAGATGATCATCTGCAGCTTCGCGCGCACGGCCGCCGCATAGGTGAGGCCGCGCTGCTGGCATTCGCGCGTGTCGAACGGCGGCTTGGCGATGTTGTACTCGAGGTACTTCATCTCGACGAAGCCGTTGTGCGAGACGATCGGGAAGGCCGACAGGAAGGCTGCCTGCAGACCTTCCGGCTTGCGCTTGGCGGGTGGCACGTCCTTTTGCAGGAAGGCGACGTAGGACTCCTTCTGCATCGTCAGCAGATAAGGGACCGGGAGAACGCCTTCACGCTTGCCGAAGCTCTTGCGGATGCGTTTGCGTTCGGTGTAGCTGTAGGGGGTAGCTTGCTGCGCCATAGGTGGTTTCACACTCCGTGTCGGGAAGCCCCACCCAGGCAGGGTGGAACGCTTCCGTCGGCGACTGGCTTCTCAGACCTTGCGTCTGACGCTTGGTGGCAGGCCACTACCTGCCGCTGGCGGACAACCCCGGCATTGCACCGGAGCCCGACCAAACCCGCTCTCTGCAGTCGGATCAGAGAACACTGCAAAGCCGGAACACTTGTTCGGCTTTGCGCTGCACTCGCACCGGAAAGGGATGGCGGCGACCTGCGCCACCACCCCGCTCACTTGCTTACTTCAGCTCGGCCTTGGCGCCGGCTTCCTCGAGCTTCTTCTTCGCCGCTTCGGCATCGGCCTTGGCGATGCCTTCCTTCACGGCCTTGGGCGCGCCGTCCACCAAGTCCTTGGCTTCCTTCAAGCCGAGGCCCGTCAGTTCGCGCACGACCTTGATGACGGACACCTTGTTGGCGCCGACCTCGAGCAGCATCACGTTGAACTCGGTCTGCTCCTCGACCGCGGCCGCTGCCGCGCCACCGCCACCGCCGGCGGCCGGTGCGGCCATCGAAGCGGCGGACACGCCGAACTTCTCTTCGATCGCCTTCACGAGGTCGTTCAGGTCCATGACGGACATGCTGTCCAGGGATTGCAGGAATGCGTCTTTGTCGAATGCCATGTCAGGCTCCTAGATGTTGGATAAAGAAAGATTTGATGTCGTCGGATCGGTTCAAGCTGCCGCTGCTTCGTCTGCTGCAACCGGCTCGGCCGGAGCCGTGCCTTCGCCGCGCTTTTCGGCCAGCGCCGCCAGCACGCCCGCGAGGCGGGTGATGGGCGACTTCATCAGGCCGAGCAACTGCGACAGCAGCACTTCCTTGGCAGGGATCGCGGCGAGCGCCTTCACGCCATTGGCGTCGAGCTTCTTGCCGGCGTATGCGCCCGCCGTGACGATCAGCTTGTCGTTGCCCTTGGCAAAGTCGGCAATGACTTTGGCCGCGGCGACAGCGTCTTCGGAAAAGCCGTAGATCAGCGGGCCGACCATGCTCTCCGAGGCGCACTCGAATGGCGTGCCAGCGACCGCACGACGGGCAAGCGAGTTCTTCAGTACATGAAGGTACACGCCCTTGTCGCGCGCCTGCCGGCGCAACACATCCAGGTGAGCCACGGTGAGGCCACGGTACTCGGCCAACGCCAAGGTCTGCGACCGCGCTGCTTGCGCCGCCACATCCGTCACCACGACCTGTTTCTCGCTCTTGTTGAGACTCAAGGTCTGCTCCTCACTAAAACGTGCCCTCGGACTCTTGTGAGCCTTCGGACACCACGGGTTTCAGCGACCTTGCCGACAAGGGAACAAATCCTTCTTCCCGGCGGGACCGCCATCTGCGCTGGCTTCAGGCGCCGCTCTCGTGAGAAAGCCTTGCCATCCATTGAGCGACCTCGAAGGTCACACCAGCGGTCTTCGATGACCCGCGGCAGCCCTTTCCTGCCGCCGCGACCCACCAACTCTCATCCGCCCCGGCAGCGCCTTTCAGCGTTCCGGGCCGGTCATCAATCACTTCAAGCCTGCGCCGGCGCAGCGTTGATCGACGCCGAATCCACCCGAACGCCAACGCCCATCGTCGAGGACAGCGCCACCTTGCGCAGGTAGACCCCCTTGCTGGTGGCCGGTTTGGACTTGTTCAACGCCTCGATCAGCGCGCGCAGGTTGCCGACAAGCTTGTCGGACTCGAACGAGCGACGGCCGATCGTCGCGTGCACGATGCCGGCTTTGTCGACGCGGAACTGCACCTGGCCGGCCTTGGCGTTCTTCACCGCCTGCGCCACGTCGGGCGTCACGGTACCGACCTTCGGATTCGGCATCAGGCCGCGCGGCCCCAGGATCTGGCCGAGCGTACCGACAATGCGCATCGTGTCCGGCGAGGCGATCACGACGTCGAAGTTCATGTTGCCGGCCTTGATGTCTGCGGCCAGATCGTCCATGCCGACGATGTCGGCGCCAGCGGCCTTCGCCTCCTCGGCCTTCGCGCCCTGGGCAAACACTGCCACGCGCTTGGTCTTGCCGGTGCCGTTGGGCATCACGACAGCTCCGCGCACCACCTGGTCTGACTTCTTGGCATCGATGCCGAGTTGCACCGAGACGTCGATCGACTCGTCGAACTTCGCCGTGGCGCACGCCTTCACGATGCCGAGCGCGTCGTCGAGCGCATAGAGCTTGGTGCTCTCCACCTTGCCGGCGTAAGTCTTCTGGCGTTTGGTCAGCTTGGCCATGTTCAGACTCCTTCCACCGTGATGCCCATCGAGCGGGCGGTGCCCGCAATCGTGCGAACCGCGGCGTCTAGGTCGGCGCCGGTCAGGTCCTTGATCTTGATCTTGGCGATGTCCTCAGCCTGCGCGCGCGTGAGCTTGCCCACCTTCTCCAGGTGCGGCTTCGCAGAACCCTTGTCGAGCTTGAGCGTCTTCTTGATGAGCACCGACGCCGGCGGGCTCTTCAGCACGAAGGTGAAGGACTTGTCGGCGAACGCGGTGATCACGACCGGCAGCACGAGGCCCGGCTCCATGCTCTGCGTCTGGGCGTTGAACGCCTTGCAGAACTCCATGATGTTCAAACCGCGCTGCCCGAGCGCCGGACCGATCGGGGGCGACGGGTTGGCTTTACCCGCCGGGACTTGCAGCTTGATGAAGCCGACTATCTTCTTGGCCATGATGGCTCTCCAATGACAGGCCCTGAACCGCTTACGCGATGGGCCCTTGAGTGCAAACGCAAAGGGCTGGCTACCTTTGCTCCTCGTGCCGATATCACGTCATCGGCAGCAACGGGTGGGATGGGCGGTGGCCGCTAAGCCGCCGCGGGCCTCCCACCGTGCCCTAAATCTTCTCGACCTGCGCGAAGTCGAGTTCGACGGGTGTCGAGCGGCCGAAGATCGTGACCGACACTCGGACCTTTGACTTGTCGTAGTTCACATCCTCGATCGCGCCGTTGAAATCGGTGAACGGGCCGTCCTTGACGCGCACCAGTTCGCCGACCACCCATTCGACCTTCGGGCGAGGCTTCTCCACGCCTTCTTGCATCTGGTGCACGATCTTCTGAACTTCGGCCTCGGAGATCGGCGATGGCCGGGTCTTGGCGCCGCCGACGAAGCCGGTGACCTTGGCGGTGTGCTTCACCAAGTGCCAGCTGTCATCGTCCATGTCCATCTCGACGAGCACGTAGCCCGGAAAGAAGCGCCGCTCCGAGACCGACTTCTTGCCGTTCTTGAGCTCGACCACTTCTTCCATCGGCACCAGGATCCTGCCGAACTTGTGTGCAATCTCCGAACGATCGATGCGCTCCCGCAAATTTCGCTCGACCGTCTTCTCCATGCCCGAATAGGCATGCACGACGAACCAGCGCTTGGTCGAAGCGGGCGCGCTCGCCTCGGGAGGCGCGGCCTCGACAGCCGGTGTCGCGTCGCTTGCGATGTCTTCAGTCATGGCTCCCATCCTTGGTCAGTGCTTCCAGCCGAGCACCAGGTCATACAGCACCCACTCGAGCGTCTTGTCGGTCAGCCACAGAAACAGGGCCATGAAGAAGACGAAGGCGAACACGTAGCCCGTCATCTGCATCGCTTCCTTGCGCGTCGGCCAGACGACCTTGCGGATCTCGCGCACCGCGTCGCGCCCGAAGGCAATCAGCGCCTTGCCGTTCTCAGACGTGAAGAACACCGCCACCGCAAGCGCCAGCAAGGCAAACAAGGTGACGACGCGCAGCCACAGGCTCTGGTTGGCGAGCGCATAGAAGGCCCCGACCGCCCCGACGACGAGCACGCCGGCGGCGGCCAGCTTGGCCTTGTCGGCGCCGGTGGACACGGTTTCGATTTGTGGAGCGTTCGCCATCTGTTTCACTTCAACTTGCAGCCGCGAGCGGCTCTTGCTGTCGCCTGAGTTTCCGCTACCGCCAGCGGCGGCAGGTCAGACCATTGCACCCTTGGGTGGCAGGGGCGGAGGGCATCGAACCCCCAACCTCTGGTTTTGGAGACCAGCGCTCTGCCAATTGAGCTACGCCCCTGTGGCCTGACGGAAATTCGTGTCTGCGATGTCGGGTTGGTTGATCGTCGGCCGCAAAGGTTCACGGCCGCGCATTCGCGACGCAAGAGCGCCACGCAAAAGCTCATTCGATGATCTTAGCCACGACGCCCGCGCCGACGGTTCTGCCGCCCTCGCGGATCGCGAACCTCAGGCCCTCTTCCATCGCGATCGGGTTGATCAGCTTGACCGTGATGCTCACGTTGTCCCCAGGCATCACCATCTCCTTGTCCTTGGGCAACTCCACCGCTCCCGTCACGTCCGTCGTGCGGAAGTAGAACTGCGGCCGGTAGTTGCTGAAGAAGGGCGTGTGGCGTCCACCTTCGTCCTTCGACAGGACGTAGATCTCGGCCGTGAAGTGGGTGTGGGGCTTGACCGACCCGGGCTTGCACAGGACTTGGCCGCGCTGCACGTCTTCGCGCTTGGTGCCTCGGAGCAGGATGCCGACGTTGTCTCCAGCCTGGCCCTGATCCAGCAGCTTTCTGAACATCTCGACGCCGGTGCAGGTGGTCTTCTGGGTCGGGGCAATGCCCACGATCTCGATTTCTTCGCCGACCTTGATGACGCCGCGCTCGACTCGACCGGTCACGACGGTGCCGCGTCCGGAGATGCTGAACACGTCTTCGACGGGCATCAGGAAGGCGCCGTCAATCGCACGCTCGGGTTGCGGGATGTAGCTGTCCAGGGCCTCGGCGAGCTTCATGATGGAGCCTTCGCCGAGTTCTCCCTTGTCACCTTCTATGGCGAGTTTGGCCGAGCCGTGGATGATGGGGGTGGCGTCGCCGGGGAAGTCGTACTTGTCCAGGAGTTCGCGTACTTCCATCTCGACGAGTTCGAGCAACTCGGCGTCGTCGACCATGTCGCACTTGTTCATGTAGACGATGATGTAGGGGACGCCCACCTGGCGCGCGAGCAGGATGTGTTCGCGGGTCTGGGGCATCGGGCCGTCGGCGGCCGAGACGACGAGGATCGCGCCGTCCATCTGGGCTGCGCCGGTGATCATGTTCTTGACGTAGTCGGCGTGCCCGGGGCAGTCAACGTGCGCGTAGTGGCGGTTGGCAGTCTCGTATTCGACGTGCGCGGTGTTGATGGTGATGCCGCGCGCCTTCTCCTCCGGCGCCGCGTCGATCTGGTCGTAGCCTTTGGCTTCGCCGCCGTACTTGGCCGCCAATATCGTCGTGATCGCCGCCGTCAGCGTCGTCTTGCCATGATCAACGTGACCAATCGTCCCCACGTTCACGTGTGGCTTGGTCCGCTCAAATTTGCTTTTTGCCATTTCCTAGATCTCCAACTGGACATCGGACTTGCCGGGCAAGCCCTACGGGTTTACGTTCCGATCGCGAGTGGTGCCCATGGCGCGGATCGAACGCGCGACCTCTCCCTTACCAAGGGAGTGCTCTACCACTGAGCCACATGGGCCTTCAACATACTGTCGACACAGGCCTGGCGGCGACGATGCCACCGCCAGGCCTGTGCGGACGGTGCCTCACTGGAGCGGGAGACGGGAATCGAACCCGCGTCATCAGCTTGGAAGGCTGGGGTTCTACCATTGAACTACTCCCGCCCGGGATACCTCCTGCGCGACCATTTCCGGGGACGTCGAGTGCCATCAATCAACCTCGGGTTTGGTGGAGGAGGCTGGATTCGAACCAGCGTAGGCGTAAGCCAACAGATTTACAGTCTGCCCCCTTTAGCCACTCGGGCACCCCTCCACGCAGAGCCTGTGATGATAGCACAGCCGAACATGCGGTGACGCCCTGCGCCGGGACGGGCGGGGGCGTGGAACTCACAGCGCCCACCAGTCGACCAGATCGGCCGTCCGCAGGAACTGACTTCCTTCGCGCATGAAGTCTCGGCGCATGTCGTTCGACGGATGTCGCGTGCGCAGCACCCGCACGTCAGCGCCCGGTGCGCACGCGGCGTCGAAGAAGGCCTGCGCCTTGGCGCCCCAGAGCAAGAAGGCGGGCGAGGCTTCGCGCGCTGACAGATGCCGCACGATTTCGGAAGTGAGCGCCTGCCAACCACACCCCATGTGGCTACCGATTCGGCCGACCTCGATCGTCAATGTCGGATTCAACAGCAGCACGCCCTGGCGAGCCCAGGCGTCCAGCTTCCAAACCTTGGGTGGCGCAAAGTCGGGCCGGTCTGCGGCGAGCACCTGGAATACGCGTCGCAACGACGCCGGCTTGCCCTGCCCGGCCGAGAAGGCCAGACCATCGGCCTGCCCGGGCTTCGGGTATGGGTCCTGGCCAAGGATGACAGCACGAACGTCTTGCGGCCCGACAAGGCGCAGCGCGCGAAACGGATCGTCCGGCGCGATCGCCCGATCGGCCGAAACGGCGCGGACCCGCTCGACGACTTCCGCGCGCCGCTCGGACGTCCACCCTGGCAACACCGCCGCCCAGGCAGGCGGCAGCGCGTCGAACGACCGCCGCCAGATCGCCTGCCCTCATGCGTCGAACAAGCCGTGCAACGCGGCACCCGGATCGTCGGCGCGCATGAACGCTTCGCCAACGAGGAAGGCGTTGACGCCGGCCCCGCGCATGCGCTCGACATCGCTGCGCGCAAGAATGCCCGACTCGGTGACGAGCAACTTGTCCACCGGCAGCCGTGGCAGCAGGCCGAGCGTCGTCTCGAGCGTCACCTCGAAGCTGCGCAGGTTGCGGTTGTTGATGCCGACGAGCGGCGTCGCGAGCCTCAGCGCGCGATCGAGTTCGGCGCCATCGTGCACCTCGACGAGCACCGACCATGCCGAGCGCGTGTGCCTGCGCTTCCAGATCAACCATCTGCGCGTCGTCCAGACAGGCGACGATCAGCAGGATCGCATCGGCGCCCATCGCACGCGCCTCGGCGACCTGATAGGCATCGATCATGAAGTCCTTGCGCAGCACCGGCAGCGTGCAGGCGGCGCGTGCTTGACCGAGGTAGGCAGTTGATCCCCGAAAAAACCCGGCGTCGGTCAGCACGCTCAGGCACGCCGCGCCGCCCGCTTCGTAGCTCGCCGCGATCTCGGCCGGCACGAAGTGCTCGCGCAGCACGCCCTTGCTCGGGCTCGCCTTCTTGACTTCGGCGATCACGGCCGGGCGACCAGCGGCGATCTTCGCAGCGCAGCGCGCCAACGAAATCGCGCACACCGCCGAGCGCCTCCGCATCGCGCCGCAGCGAAGCGAAGTCGCGCTGCCGCGCGCGCCGACCGCAACTTCTTCTCGCTTGACGGCGACGATGCGTTCGAGGATGTCGCTCATTTCGCGCGCGAGCGCTCTTCGCAGCAGCGACGAACTCCTGCATCTTCGCCAGCGCATTGCCGGAGACTCAGCGCCTCGCGCGCAAGCGCGATGCCTTTGGCGATCGACGGCACAACATTCGCCGCATAGAGCGCGACGCCGGTATTGAGCACGACGATATCGCGCGCCGGGCCGGGTTCATCGTCGAGCACCGAACGCAACAGCGCCTTGCTCTCCTCCGGCGTCTCGACCTTGAACGCTCGGTTGCTCGCCATCGTCAGGCCGAAATCCTCGGGGTGGATCTCGTACTCCTCGATGCGTCCGTCCTTCACCTCGCCGACCATCGTCGCCGCGCCGAGCGACACTTCGTCCATGCCGTCGCGCCCGTAGACGACGAGCGCATGTTCGGCGCCCAGGCGCTGCAGCGCGCGCACCTGGATGCCAACCAGGTCAGGGTGGAAGACGCCCATCAGGATGTTGGGCGCATCGGCCGGGTTGGTCAGCGGCCCGAGGATGTTGAAGATCGTGCGCACGCCGAGTTCGCGCCGCACTGGGCCGACATTCTTCATCGCCGGATGGTGATTCGGCGCGAACATGAAGCCGATGCCGGTTTCTGCAATGCAGCGCGCGATGGCCTCGGGCGTCAGCGTCAGCGGCACGCCGAGGGCTTCCAGCACATCTGCGCTGCCCGACTTGCTCGACACGCCGCGGTTGCCGTGCTTGCTCACGCGCGCGCCAGCCGCCGCGGCGACGAACATGCTGCAGGTCGAGATGTTGAAGGTGTGCGAGCCGTCGCCGCCGGTGCCGACGATGTCGACCAGATGGGTGCGATCAGCAACCACAACCTTGGTCGCGAACTCACGCATCACCTGCGCCGCCGCCGTGATCTCGCCGATCGTCTCCTTCTTGACGCGCAGCCCGATCAGCAGCGCGGACATCATCGTCGGCGACATCTCGCCGCCCATGATGCGCCGAACAAGCGCGAGCATTTCGTCGTGAAAGATTTCGCGGTGCTCGATGACGCGGGTCAGCGCCTCGTTGTCGGTGATCGTCATGCTGTCTGTCCTTGGTTCATCCGCTCAGGCGAGGTATTCGCGCATCGCCGCAACGGCGTGGGCGATGCCATCGGCATCGACGTCCAGGTGCGTCACGAAGCGCAATCGGTACAAGCCGGTCGCGAGCACGCCGCGCGACTTCAGGTGATCGAGCAGGCCCGCTGCTCGGTCAGCCGTCACATCGACGAACACGATATTCGATTGCGGCGGTTCGACTGTCACGCCTCGCAGTCCTTCGAGTCCCGCAGCGAAGCGGCGTGCGTTCGCGTGGTCCTCGGCGAGCCGATCGACATGATGCTCCAGCGCATGCAACGCCGCCGCCGCGATCACGCCGGCCTGCCGCATCCCGCCGCCCGCCATCTTGCGCCAGCGGTGCGCGCGCGAGATGAACTCGCGGCTGCCGCACAGGGCCGAGCCGACCGGCGCGCCGAGGCCTTTGGAAAAGCACACCGAAACGCTGTCGAAGCACTGCGCGATCTCGCGCGCACGCTGCCTTGCATCGCCGCCAAGCGCGGTCGCCGCATTGAAGAGACGAGCGCCGTCGAGGTGCGTCGCGAGGCCGCGTGAGTGCGCGAGCGCCGTCGCCTCACGCAGATACGCCATCGGCAGCACCTTGCCGCCGAGCGTGTTCTCGAGGCACAGCAACCGGCTGCGCGCAAAGTGCGCATCGTCGGGCTTGATCGCCGCGTCGATGTCGGCAAGCGCAAGCGTCCCGTCGGTCTGATGCGCGATCGGTTGTGGCTGCACGCTGCCGAGCACCGCCGCGCCGCCGCCTTCCCATCGATAGGTGTGCGCCATCTGGCCGACGATGTATTCGTCGCCGCGCTGGCAATGACTCATGATCGCAACCAGATTGCTCTGCGTGCCGCTCGGCACGAAAAGCGCCGCCTCGAAGCCGAGCAACTCGGCAATGCGCTGCTGCAACGCGTTCACGCTCGGGTCGTCGCCGAACACGTCGTCGCCCACTTCGGCACGCGCCATCACCTCGCGCATCGCGGGCGTCGGACGCGTGACGGTGTCGCTGCGCAGATCGATCGACTTCATTTACAGCTCCGGTTCAGGACGCTCACGGGCGCAGCTCCAGGAAGTTCTTCAGCATCGCGTGCCCGTGCTCGCTCAGGATCGATTCGGGGTGGAACTGCAAGCCTTCGAGCGGCGTCGCAGTGCCAGCGAGATCGCGCTGGCGCACACCCATGATTTCTCCGTCTTCGGAAGTGGACGTGACCTCGAGGCTCGCCGGCAGCGACTCTCGCTCGATCGCGAGCGAGTGGTAGCGGACGACGTTGAATGCCTTCGGCAGCCCGGCGTAGACGCCGCGCCCGTCGCAGGTCAGCGTGCTCGTCTTGCCGTGCATCAGCCGCTGCGCGCGCACCACCTTGCCGCCGAGCGCGGCGCCGATCGCCTGGTGCCCGAGGCACACGCCCAGGATCGGCAGCTTGCCCGCGAAGTGCGCGATCGCCGGTACACAGATTCCCGCTTCGGCCGGCGTGCACGGCCCTGGCGAGAGCACCAGCCGCGCGGGCTTCAGCCCGGCGATGCCTTCGAGCGTGATCTCGTCGTTGCGAAACACGCGCACCTCTTCGCCGAGCTCACCGAAATACTGCACCAGGTTGTAGGTGAACGAGTCGTAGTTGTCGATCATGAGCAGCATGTCAGGCTCCTTGCAGGGTCGCCGCAGCGCGGGCTTGTCCTGCGCTGCGCTTGAACTTGGGGGCCTGCGCCCCCGCGGGGGCAGCGAACGAATGTGGCTTGGGGGCATATCAGAACCCCTCCTCGACCAGTTCCGCCGCGCGGATCAGCGCCCGCGCTTTCGCTTCGGTCTCCCTGCCACTCCAGCTCGGGCACCGAGTCGGCGACGACGCCGGCCGCCGCCTGCACATACAGCATGCCGTCCTTGACGATGCCAGTGCGGATCGCGATCGCGACGTCCATGTCGCCAGCGAAGCTGAGGTACCCGCACGCGCCGCCATAGATGCCGCGCTTGACGGGCTCCAGCTCGTCGATGATCTCCATCGCGCGGATCTTGGGCGCGCCGGTCAGCGTGCCGGCGGGGAAGGTCGCTCGCAGCACGTCGAGATTCGTCATGCCGTCCTTCAGCAGTCCCTCGACGTTGCTCACGATATGCATCACGTGCGAATAGCGCTCGACAACGAAGGACTCGGTCACCCTCACGCTGCCGGTCTTGGCGATGCGGCCGATATCGTTGCGGGCGAGGTCGATCAGCATCAGATGCTCGGCGCGCTCCTTCGGATCGGCGAGCAGTTCGGCTTCGAGTGCCTTGTCCTGCTCGGGCGTCGCGCCACGCGCCCGGGTGCCCGCCAGCGGGCGGATCGTCACCTTCTCGCCTTCTGGCACACGCTCGTGGCGGACCAGGATTTCGGGGCTCGCGCTGACGATCTGAAAATCCCCCATGTCGTAGAAGAACATGTACGGCGAGGGGTTGAGCGAGCGCAACGCGCGGTACAGCGAAAGCGGGCTTTCGGTGTAGCGCTTCTTCAGACGCTGGCCGATCTGCACCTGCATCATGTCGCCGGCAGCGATGTAGTCCTTCGCCTTCAGCACGGCGGCGATGTAATCGTCCTTTGCGAACTCGCGCTCGACGCCTTGCGCGGCGACGCGCTTGACCTGCGGCGCGATGACGCTGGTGTTGAGCCTGTCGCCGAGCTCGGCGAGCCTTCGCTTGGCCTTGAAGTAGGCCTCCGGCTCCGCCGGGTCCGCGTAGACGATCAGGTACAGCCGCCCCGACAGGTTGTCGATCACGGCGAGCTCTTCGCATTGCAGCAGCAAGATATCGGGCGTGGCGATGCCGCCCGCCTTCCATGTCTTTGCAAGCTTCGGTTCGATGTAGCGCACCGCGTCGTAGCCGAAGTAGCCGGCCAGCCCGCCGCAAAAGCGCGGCAGCCCCGGCCGCAGCGCCGCCTTGAAGCGCTGCTGGTAGGCGGCAATGAAGTCGAGCGGGTTGCCCTCGTTCGTTTCGACGACGGCGCCGTCGGTGACCACTTCGGTCTTGAAGCCGCTCGCGCGCAGCAACGTGCGCGCCGGCAGGCCGATGAACGAATAGCGGCCGAAGCGTTCGCCGCCGACGACGGACTCAAGCAGGAAGCTGTGCTTGCCGCTGCCATCCCCGTAGGCGAGCTTCAGGTAGAGCGAGAGCGGTGTCTCGAGGTCAGCGAACGCCTCGACGAGCAACGGGATGCGATTGAAGCCCTGCTGCGCAAGACTTTTGAATTCGAGTTCAGTGATCACGGCGGGAAGACCTTCCACGATCCCCGCCACGAAGCAATGTCGCGGTGCGCGGGATGATGCGATTCGATCAGGGACCGAGGCAACTCGGCCCGGTAAGGTGGGGATCGCGTCGCGGCGAAGGTTCGCCGGTGCGCGATCCGCCAACGCCTAGACCGGCGTGGCGGGCCGACGCCAGGGCCAGGCTCCCCGGTCATGCGACCTGTGCGTGAACTTGCGCGCGCTGAACATGCGAAAAGTGTAGCAGGCAGCAACTGCGCCTGAACCGCGCTTCAATCGCGCCGCGTGGCGTACCGTGCGAGCGCTTCGACATCGATCTCGTCGAGCCGATCGACGAAGCCGTCGGCATCGACTTCGCGCACCGGCTCGCCGTGGTTGTAGCCGTAGGTGACGAGCACGACCGGGCAGCCCGCGGCGCGCGCGGCCTGCGCATCGTTGCGCGAATCGCCCACCATCAGCGTGCGCCGAGGCTCGCTGCCGAGCGAGCGGCAGGTCTCGAGCAAGGGCAGCGGATCGGGCTTGCGACGCTCGAATGCGTCGCCACCGAAGACGTGGCTGAAGTGCGCCACGAGGCCCTTGGTCCGCAGCAACTCACGCGCGAACGCGGTCGGCTTGTTCGTCACGCAGGCGAGCGCGAGGCCGCGCTGCGCGAGGCGCGCGAGCCCTTCGGCCACGCCGGGGTACACGCGCGCCTGGTGACCGTTGATGGTGCCGTACGCCTGCTGGTAGCCCACCATTGCGGCGTCGTACAGGTCGGGAGAGCCGCCCACCTCGGCGAGCGTGGCGCGCAGCAGATATTCAGAGCCCTTGCCCACCGTGCGCGCAACGAACGCGCGGCCGACCGTCGGCAGACCGAAGGCCGCAAGCGTTGCAGCCAACGCAGCGACGAAGTCGTCCACCGTGTCGACGAGCGTACCGTCGAGATCGACGATCGCGGCTTGAAGCGGTAGCGGGCTGAGATGCGTGGACAAATGTCGCTGCGAGGTTCGTGGGTTGCATCGGATTCTGACAGCCGGCGGCGCGATCGACCCTCCGGTCGGTTCCTATCGCGGAGACACTTGCGCGAGTTCAAGCCAGAATCCACTCATGCCACCGCCCGCCGCCACGCCCAAACAGGCGCGCAACCCGCTGCACGGCCTGACGCTCGAGGCGATCCTGACCGCGCTGGTCGAGCACTACGGCTGGGAGGGCCTGCACGAGCGCATCGCGCTGCGCTGCTTCGCGAGCGAACCGAGCATCGCGTCGAGCCTCAAGCTGCTGCGCAAGACGCCGTGGGCGCGCGAGAAGGTCGAGTCGCTCTACCTCTACATGCAGCGTGAGGTGCGCCGCTCTCGGCCCGTGGACGGCCCCTGACGTCGGGCGCGCCGCTACGTGCAGCTACGGTTTCATCTGGGCGCGGATTTCGCCGCCCTTGTTGGCGTCGCTGTGCACGTTGACATAGAGGTCGCCCGCCTCGTAGCTCTTCATCTGCTCCGCACTCAGCTTGGCGCCGGCCGGCACCGACCATACGCCGTCACCCGTCTTCGTCAGCGGAATGATGACGGGGCCGTTCTTGCCCATGGCCGCGAGGTGGATGTGCGCCATCGTGCCCGCCAAGCCGGTCGTCGTGACGCTGCCGCTGACTGCGCCGTCTGCTGCAACGGTGATGGAGCCAGTGCCCGCCGCTGAAGTGGTGACCGGCGGCACCTCCTGCGCGCCGCTGAGTTTCAGATCGGTCGCCCATGCCAAGCTGGAGCCGGCTGCAAGCATCAAGGTGACGATGGCTGAAGGAATGATCTTGGGATTCATCGGGTTGGTCCTTTCGTGCGGCCGACGATACGGCGTGCTGATGGTGGGCCTCGGCCACCCATCACGAATGCCGCCGCCGAAATGCCCCTACCGCCAGCTGGCTATCGTTGGAAGGTTGGCGCGTGCCGCGTCAACCTGCGATCGCGGCCCGCATCGCCGCGATCACGGCCTTGTAGTCCTTCTGGCCGAAGATCGCGCTGCCGGCGACGAAAGTGTCGGCTCCGGCGTCGAACGCGGCGCGGATGGTGTCGACCTTGATGCCGCCGTCGACCTCGAGGCGGATGTCGCGCCCGCTGGCGTCGATCAACTTCCTCACGCGCTCGATTTTCTTCAAAGCACCCGGGATGAAGCTCTGGCCGCCGAAACCCGGGTTCACGCTCATCACGAGCACGAGATCGATGTTGTCGATTTCCCACTCGAGCACATCGAGCGACGCCGCCGGATTGAATACGAGGCCGGCTCTGCAGCCCGCGGCCCTGATCAACTGCAAGGTGCGGTCCACATGCAGGCTCGCCTCGGGATGAAAGCTGATGCCGTCCGCGCCTGCATCGGCAAATGCCTGCGCCAGCGCGTCGACCGGCTGCACCATCAGGTGGACGTCGATCGGCACGCGGACGCCGTCGGCTGCGCACCGCATGCTTGCGCAGTGCCTGACAGACCATCGGGCCGAAGCTGAGGTTCGGCACGTAGTGGTTGTCCATCACGTCGAAATGAATCCAGTCTGCGCCGGCGCTGATCACGTCGCGCAACTCCTCGCCAAGGCGGGCGAAATCGGCGGACAGCAGGCTGGGGGCGATCAGGGCTTGGCGCATGGGTTGCTGGCAGGGCGGGCTTGCGGCGATTCTAGGAGGCGCACCGCGCGTCGCCGGGGCAGCCCGGATAATGCACGCATGTCCAAACCAGAATTCAGCTGCAGCGTCAGCGTGCGCCCCCTGCCTGAAAAGTCGCAGCCCGATGCCGGTGCCCATGCGTTCGCCTACACGGTGCGCATCACGAACAGTGGCGATGTGGCGGCGCAACTGATCGGCCGCCACTGGATCATCACCGACGCCACAGGCCGCATCGAGGAGGTGCGCGGCCTGGGCGTCGTAGGCAAGCAGCCGATGTTGCAGCCCGGCGAATCCTTCGAATACACCAGCTGGCTGCGCCTGCCGACACCGAGCGGCACGATGCAGGGCAGCTACTTCTGCATGACCGACGAGGCAGTGCCGTTCGATGCGGCGGTGGGTGAGTTCGCGCTCGCGCTCGCGTCGGCGCTGCACTGACGCGACGCTCGCTTGCGGCGCCGCGCGCGCAATGCTGTTCATTCCGGCGGCGGGCGCCGCTCGCCGCGCTTGCGGCCCGAGAACATGGTCCACCACACGATCAGCACCAGCACGAGCCCGGCGCCGAACGCTTCCAGCACGATGATCCACATGGTCGGATTCCCCAGCGACGCTTCGCGCTCCGGCGTGCCGCCCCCACGGGCCGCGGCATGCGCGCGTTGCGCCGCATGATGTTGTGCACGATTCTAGGAGCGCTCGCCGCCTGCCGCAGCGGCCCCGAGCCGGCGCCGCAAGCTGCGACGACCCCGCCTGCGACCGCCGCGGTGCCGCCGCCCGCAGCCTCACCCGCTGTCATTCAACGTGCCAACGCGCGCTGGGTCGCCGTGCCGTTTGCCGAACTGCCCGGTTGGGAGGCAGACCCCCTGCGCGAATGGTGGCCGGCGCTGCTGCGCGGCTGCGCGCGCCCGGCGGCGCCATGGGCAGCGCTGTGCCAGCAAGCAAGCCAACTCGCCAACGCGGATGACGCGACGCGGCGCGCCTGGCTGCAGCAGCGGATGCAGGCCTATCGCGTCGAGTCGCTGGAAGGGTCTCGCGACGGCCTGTTGACAGGCTACTTCGAACCTCAGTTCGATGCCACTCGTCAGCCGCGCGGCGCATTTCGCATTCCGCTCTACGCCGCGCCGCCCGATCTGACGACCCGCCGTCCGTACTGGACGCGCCAGCAGATCGACGCCACGCCGGCCGGCAAGGCCTCGCTCAAGGGCCGCGAGATCGCCTACCTCGACGATCCGCTGGACGCCCTGGTGCTGCACATCCAGGGCTCGGGGCGACTGGTGTTCCGTGGCGTCGACGGCGGCGCGCAACTCGTGCGCGTCTCGTACGCGGGCAGCAACGACCACCCCTACAAATCGGTCGGGCGCTGGCTGATCGAGCAGGGCGCGCTGAAGCCGGGCGAAGCCTCCTGGCCCGCGATCCGCGCCTGGGCAGCGCGCAACCCGGCGCGCGTGAATGCATTGCTGTGGAGCAACCCGCGCTACGTGTTCTTCCGCGAAGCGCCGCTGCCCGACCCGGCTGTCGGCCCGAACGGCGCGCAGGGCGTGCCGCTCACGCCGGGGCGCTCGATCGCGGTCGACCCGTCCAGCGTTCCCTATGGCACTCCGGTCTGGCTCGCGTCCACCGAGCCCCTGAGCAACACGCCGCTGCGGCGCCTGACGATGGCGCAAGACACCGGCAGCGCGATCACCGGCGCGGTGCGCGCCGACTACTTCTGGGGCTGGGGTGAGGCGGCCGAGCAGCAGGCCGGGCGCATGAAGCAGCCGCTTGCGATGTGGGTGCTTTGGCCGCGGCCGTAGGCCTCCGTCCGCGGCTATCGACCCGGATCAGGGTGCGACGCTGACTCGCACCTGCAGCCGATAGCCGGCACGCGCCTGCTGCGTCGAGACGGAACCGACGTCGTCGGCGCCCCCTCCAGCCGAGGCGATCGTGACCCAGGCGTCGAGCGGTACGCGCAGGGTCGTCTGCACACCGGCTTCGGCGCGTGACGGCGGCTCGCTGCTGCCGGATGCGACGCTCGGGTCGAAACGACTCGCCCGAGCATCGATTTCCAGTTGCACCGGCTCGCGACCTCCGCCCCAGAAGGCCCGCACGGCGACATGCTGCCCGGCCGGAATCCATTGCGTCGTCGGCACCGGCACCGGCAACACCACGCCCGGCACGGCCTGCCACACCTGCACCGGTCGCGTGACGCCGAAGTTCATCGCCGCACGCTCGCCGCTTTGCATGCACACGCGCTGCGGCGGTTGCTCCCGCGCCGCGCGCGCGTCGGCACTGCTGACCTGCCAGCCGCCCGCCGTGTCGGTGCCTATCGCCCCATCGGCGCCGGCCTCACGCAAGTCGACACAAAGGGTCCGTGAAGGCGGAGCGGCGGCGCCCCAGCCCGGCAACAGCGCGAGCTGAACAAGCAGCGCGGCCGCAGCCCCACATCGAATTGCGCGGCCGACGCGGCGCTTCATGCGCTGATGACGCGGTCGCGCCCAGCGGCCTTTGCCGCGTAGAGAGCGGCATCCGAACGTGCAATCGCCTCGGTGATCGTCTCCCCGCTGCGCGCGACGGTCAGACCCGCCGAGAAGCTGACCTTGAGCGGCGCACTGCCCGCAGCGAACGTGTGCCCCGCCATCCGCGAGCGCATGCGCTCGAGCACCATTGCGGCGGCTTGCGGCTCTGTATCGGGCAGCATGAGCAGGAACTCCTCGCCGCCCCAGCGCGCGAGCACGTCGGTGTTGCGCACCGCTGAGAGCGCCTGGCGCGCGAAGGCGCGCAGCACGTCGTCGCCGGCAGCGTGGCCGTGCTGGTCGTTGACGCGCTTGAACCAGTCGATATCGAGCAGCGCGAGCGACAACGCATGGCCCTTGCGGTCGTGGCGCTCCTTCTCGTAGGCGAGCAGCTCGTTCATGTGCCTGCGGTTGGTGAGCAGCGTCAGGTCGTCGCGCGTCGCCATCTCCTGGATGCGCGCGAGCGCCTGGGCGAGCTCGGTGCGCTGCTTCTTGAGCTTGTCGCGCAGTTGGCTCAACTGCCCGGTCAGGAACGTGACCACGACGAGCATGGATGCGGCCACCGTGAAGTGCACGAACTCCAGCCCGGCGGCGTAGCGCTCGGGCTGTATCCGGTTCATCGCCACCATCGTGACGCCGAGCAGCACGATCGCAAATGCGCTCATCGCGTAGGACTGTCGCGGCGTCAGCGCGAAGGAGCAAAACACGAGCACGACGACGAGGATGGCAAGCGTGCTGCCGCGCGCCGGCCCAATCGCGGCATAAGACGCAACCGTGACGGCGATCGCAAACACCGCCTGCGCCATCGCCAGCAGCGACGGCGGCAGTGCGAGGCGCTGGCTCATGCGCACCGGCACATAGAACAGCAGCGCGCCGCCAACGAGGATCGCGACGATCATTGAAACTGCATCCGGGTCCGCGACACCGACCCCGCCCTCGAACACCAGCAGCAGCGCGCTCACCGCGTACAGCACGACGGTGATCGCCCAGTACTGCACCTGACGCCGCAACCGCGCGTCGGTGCCGACGAAGGCGTGGGACAGGTGCGAGGTAAATGTCATCGATCCGGGGGCGAGGGCCGCAGGTGTGCAAGCGGCAGGGCCGCGCCCGCCTTCACCTCGCCGAGAGAAAAACTCGTATGGATGTCCTTCACATTCGGCAGATTCAGCAGCGTCTTGATCGAGAACTGCGAAAACGCCTCCAAGTCGGTCACGATCACCTGCAGCTCGAAGGTGCCCGCACCCGAGATGTAGTGGCAGGAGATGACCTCCGGCAGGTGGCGGATCGCGTCCTCGAGCTCGCGCGTCGCTTCGCCGGTGTTGCGATCGGCGTCGACGCGCACGAAGGCGAGCACGCCGAGGCCGAGCTTGCGCCGGTCGAGCTCGGCGCGGTAGCCGGTGATGTAGCCCTCGCGCTCGAGCCATTTGACGCGCCGCCAGGTCGGGGCCGCCGAAAGGCCGATGCGCGCCGACAGCTCGGCATTCGTCAACCGCGCCTCGCGCTGCAACTCGGCGAGGATCGCGACGTCGTAGCGGTCGAGCAGGTCGCCGTGCGGCGCAGAGCGCCGGCGCAAGAGCGCCGACGAATCGCCGACGGCTCGTCGGTGTCTAGGGTTTGCCCTGACATCTGTGATTTGAGCGCCATCTGCTAGCACCTTCGCTCGATATGCGAAAGGATGTTGCTTTGCGCGCCTGCAATCTAGGCAAACAACGAAAAGACTTCCGGGCGCTACTTTGCCTAAACTGCGGCGCTTCGCCTTCCCTTTTGCTGCCAGTGCCTGCGCGGCCTGCTCCGGCCCGCGCTGCCCGGCGAAACACGTCTCGAGGAATCCCGCGCATGAACGCCCCCCTGCCCGAAGCCGTCCGCCGCGCCCTCGAAAGCGTCACGATCGACGACAAGTACCAGCTCGAATCGGGCCAGGCTTTCATGAGCGGCGTGCAGGCGCTCGTGCGACTGCCGATGCTGCAGGTGCGGCGCGACGCCGCCGCCGGCCTCAAGACGGGCGGCTTCGTCAGCGGCTATCGCGGCTCTCCGCTCGGCGGCTATGACCAGGCGCTGTGGAGCGCGCAAAAGCACCTCGCGGCGCAGAACATCGTGTTCCAGCCAGGCGTGAACGAGGAACTCGCGGCAACCGCCGTCTGGGGCACGCAGCAGCTCGAGCTCTATCCGCAGTCGAAGAAGTTCGACGGCGTGTTCGGCATCTGGTACGGCAAGGGTCCGGGCGTGGACCGCTGCTCGGACGTGTTCAAGCACGCCAACATGGCGGGCACGTCGCCGAACGGCGGCGTGATCGCAATCGCCGGCGACGACCATATCTCCAAGAGCAGCACCGCAGCGCACCAGAGCGACCACATCTTCAAGGCTTGCGGGCTGCCGGTGTTCTTCCCCTCGGGCGTGCAGGACATCCTCGACATGGGCCTGCACGCGCTCGCGCTGAGCCGCTTCGCAGGCGTCTGGTCGGGAATGAAGACGATCCAGGAGATCGTCGAATCGTCCTCCAGCGTCAGCGTCGACCCCGATCGGGTGAAGATCGTGCTACCCGAGGACTTCCAGATGCCGCCGGGCGGCGTGCACATTCGCTGGCCGGACGGCCCGCTCGAGCAGGAGGCGCGGCTCTTCGACTACAAGTGGTACGCGGCGCTCGCCTACATCCGCGCCAACAAGCTCAACTACACGGTGGTCGATTCGCCGACCGCGCGCTTCGGCCTGATTGCCAGCGGCAAGGCCTGGAACGACACCCGCCAGGCGCTGCAGGACCTGGGCCTGACCGACGCGCAATGTCGCGCGCTCGGCATCCGGCTGCACAAGGTCAACGTTGTCTGGCCGCTCGAGGCGACGATCACGCGCGAATTCGCGCAGGGCCTGCAGGAAATCCTCGTCGTCGAGGAAAAGCGTCAGGTCATCGAATACCAGTTGAAGGAGGAGCTCTACAACTGGCGGCCCGACGTCCGACCGAACGTGCTCGGCAAGTTCGACGAGAGCGAAGAGGGCGGCGGCGGCGAATGGTCGCAGCCCAACCCGAGCCAGAACTGGCTGCTGCGCCCGCAGGCGGACCTGACGCCGGCAATCATCGCGCGCGCCATCGCCAAACGACTCAAGAAGCTCGGCGTGCCCGATGACGTCGCCGCGCGCATGGACGCGCACCTCGCCGTCATCGACGCGAAGGAACGCAGCCTCACGCTGAAGTCGGCCGACCCGGGCGACCGCATTCCGTACTTTTGCAGCGGCTGCCCGCACAACACCTCGACCCGCGTGCCGGAAGGCTCGCGCGCGGTGGCCGGCATCGGCTGCCACTACATGGCCGTCTGGATGAACCGCAGCACGGTGACGTTCAGCCAGATGGGCGGCGAAGGTGTCTCCTGGGTCGGACAGGCGCCGTTCACGACGGACAAGCACATCTTCGCCAATCTCGGCGACGGCACCTACTTCCACTCGGGCCTGCTCGCGATCCGCCAGAGCATCGCGGCCAAGGTCAACATCACCTACAAGGTGCTCTTCAACGACGCCGTCGCGATGACCGGCGGCCAGCCGATCGACGGCACGCTGCGCGTGCCCGAGATGACGCGCGAGCTCGAGGCCGAGGGCGCAAAGCAGATCGTCGTCGTCACCGACGAACCCGAGAAGTACGACGGCGTGAAGAACCTCGCGCCCGGCGTCACGGTGCGCCACCGCGACGATCTCGATGCGGTGCAGAAGATGCTGCGTGAAGTCGCCGGCTGCACCGTCATCGTCTACGACCAGACCTGCGCGACCGAGAAGCGCCGCCGCCGCAAGCGCGGCACGATGGCGACGCCCGCCAAGACCGTCATCATCAACGAGCTGGTCTGCGAAGGCTGCGGCGACTGCTCGGTGCAGAGCAATTGCCTCTCCGTCGAGCCGCTCGAAACCGAGTTCGGCCGCAAGCGCACGATCAATCAGAACACCTGCAACAAGGATTTCTCCTGCGTGAAGGGCTTCTGCCCCAGCTTCGTCACTGTCGAAGGCGGGCAGCGCAAGTCCGCGAAGAAGGCAGACACCACGCGACCCGACCCGTTCGCGCTGCCGCCGTTGCCCGAGCCCGTGCTGCCGTCGGCCGAGAAGGCCTTCGGTATCGTCGTCGGCGGCGTTGGCGGCACCGGCGTGATCACGATCGGCCAGCTGCTCGGCATGGCGGCGCACATCGAAGGCAAGGGCATCGTCACGCAGGACGCCGGCGGCCTCGCGCAAAAGGGCGGCAGCACCTGGAGCCACGTGCAGATCGCCGACCACCGGGACGCGATTCATACCACCAAGGTCGGCACGGCGGAGGCCGATCTGGTGATCGCCTGCGACCCGCTCGTCGCCGCCAACAAGGCGACGATGGCGGTGATGCGCGAAGGCCGCACCTACGTCGCGCTCAACACGCACGGCACGCCGACCGCAGCCTTCGTCAGCAACCCGAACTGGCAGTTCCCGCAGGGGCAGTGCGAATCCGCGGTTGCAGCCGCGGTGGGTGCCGAACGGGTCGGCAGCGTCGACGCGGATCAGCTCGCGGTGCAGTTGATCGGCGACTCGATCTACACCAATCCGCTGCTGCTCGGCTATGCGTGGCAGAAGGGCTGCGTGCCGCTGTCGCACGCCTCGCTGATGCGCGCTATCGAGCTCAACGCAGTACAGGTCGCCAACAACAAGGCCGCGTTCGAGTGGGGCCGCCGCGCAGCCCACGACCCTGCCGGCGTGCAAGCGACCGTGCAGTCGCTCGCCTCGACCGCGCAAGTGATCCAGTTCGCGAAGAAACCGGGGTTGCCCGAGATGATCGCCAAGCGCGTCGATTTCCTCACCGGGTACCAGGACGCGGCCTACGCGCAGCAGTACAGCGCGTTCGTCGAAAAGGTCCGCTCGGCCGAAGCGCCGCACTCGAGCACGAAGCTCACCGAAGCGGTCGCCCGCTACCTCTTCAAGCTGATGGCCTACAAGGACGAATACGAGGTCGCGCGCCTGCACACCGACAGGGCCTTCCTAGACCGCATCGCCTCCCAGTTCGAGGGCGACTACAAGCTGCACTACCACCTCGCGCCGCCCCTCACGGCAAAGCGCAACGACAAGGGTGAACTCGTGAAGCAGGCCTACGGCCCGTGGATGCTGACCGCCTTCGGCTTCCTTGCGAAGCTGAAGGGCCTGCGTGGCGGCGCCCTCGATGTCTTCGGCCGCAGCGAGGAGCGCAAGACCGAACGGGCGCTGATCGGCGAGTACCGTGCGTGCATCGAGGAACTCCTCGCAACGCTGTCGGCCGAGAAGCTCGCGCAGGCCGTCGAGATCGCGCGCATCCCGGAAGAGATCCGCGGCTACGGCCATGTGAAAGACCGCCATCTCGTCGCAGCCCGCGCGAAGTGGGCGACCTTGATGGCGGCGTGGCGCGGCGCGGCGGTGCAACGACAGGCGGCCTGAGAGCACCGGAAGGCGTGCGCGAGCGGCCCCAGCAAACAGTGGTGGGTCGCCGGTTTCGGCCATCAGCTGACCTTGGCCGACGGCCGCCGAGTACCTGCTTCAGACTGAACTGAGCCAGTCGAGGCCGATACCATGAATGTCAGCGTCGGCCGTCACCGGTCGCTCGACCGCCGGCCCGTCGTACGACTGCTCCACGTCCGTCACCGGTCACCGGACCAATGCCGGCAGGCCGGGGATCCGCGAACGACTCCTCTCGCGATCGGTGACCGGCGGGACTAGACCCACAGCCGTCATCCGGATTCAGGATCTGTGCGGCAGCTGTGCAGGAGCGTTTGCTGCCAGTGGTGGCCAGGCACTGAACTCACGGTCTTGGCCACATTGCTGTCGTTGGGCCGCCCGGCCCGAAGCGGCCGGAACACCGCGCCACGCGGCCGAGCACCGTCGTGTGGCCGACCACCTGCTGCAACTCGCCAATGTGAGGCAGCCGGGCAGCTGTCGGCGCGGCGATCGGCCTGGAAGCACCCCGCAGCCGCCAGCCCCAACGCCCGCCCCGCCCAAGAGCGGCGCACGCAAGGCCGCCGCACCCAAGACCTTGCCCACCCCCCGCAAAGGCGCGCCAGCCAAGGCCCGCAAGGCGCCTGCGAAGCAGCGCCGCTGACGCAGACATTGCCGAGGCGATTCCTTTCTTTCATCGGTCGATTCGTGTTTACGAAAGGCCATGACCGCTACATTCAAACGACAGGTCGCGTGCCGCATGGCTTCGAGTTCGACGCTACGACACCGACCGTAAAAACCATCCAAAGAGGAGACCGGACCCATGACAATTTCAATTCAGCACGCCAGGTTGTTGGCATTGGTGCTCGGCAGCATGGCGCTGCAGGGCGCGCACGCCACGGGCACCTACTACAACCTGGGCGCGGGCATAACCGCCTCCGGCTCATCGGCCGACGGAGGCGTCGTCGGCGCCTACACGACCAGCTTGAAGAACGCGTTCTACAAGTGGACCCCCGCTACCGGCCTCGTCAATATCGGCGGCAATTGGAGGGGCGGTATCGCTAGCGTTTCGGCCGACGGCAGCATCCTCAGCGGTAGCGCGCTGGGCAGCAACGGAAACACGCAGGCCGCCAGCTACAACGTGGCGTCCGGCAAGTGGACCACCTACGGCGGCATTGGCGGCTCCACAGACTCGGACGAAAGCTCGGGCTGGGGCATCGCAGGCGACGGCAGCAGCGTAGTGGGCCTGGGCTGGGTCAACGCCGGAAGCGCGCATGCCGTGCAGTCGACGCCGTCCGACACGCTGGTGGACCTGGGCTCCCCCGCCGACTCGCGTGCGAACGGTACGAACTACGACGGCAGCATCAGTGTCGGTTGGTCGACACAATCTGGCTGGTGGGCTGGCACCTACTGGAAGAACGGCGTGCTGACGGTGATGGACGATGGGTCCGGCGGCATGCTGTCCTCGGCAAACGCCATTTCGTCCGATGGCCAGTGGATTGTGGGCGACGGCGACTTCGATCACCAGACGTGGCGCTACAACGTCGCCTCCGGCGTGACCGAGTACCTGGGCGACTATGACAGCTTCACCTTCTTCCAGGGCGCCACCGGCGTCTCGGCCGACGGCAGCGTCATCGTCGGCTACGACCGCGACTTCGGGCCGGCCACTTGGGGCGTTGGCACGATCTGGATCGAAGGCCAGGGCATTTCGAACCTGACCGACTATGTGCTCGGGCAAGGTGTCGATCTGCAGGGCCGCACGCTCGCACTGCCAATGGGCGTCTCGGCCGATGGCCTAACGTTCTACGGCCTCGACAACGCGTACGAAGGCTTCGTCGTCACGCTGGCGCCGGTGCCGGAGCCAGCCACCTGGGCGCTCTTCGGCCTGGGGCTGGCAGGCGTGGCCGCAGTGGCCCGGCGTCGCCGACCAGCGCTGCGCGCTTGAGGTCCGGCCGGCGCTGCGGCGCCGGCATTGTTTGGCATTCGGCGCTTTGTTTGCCGCCGCTGGCCAGCACCGTTGCGCAGGTGCGGCGGCCAGGTTGTCGGCGTCACAGTCCTCGATTTCTCGGCGGCACAATACCATTTGGGGACCAGCGCTGCTGCACTTCGTGATTCAGGGTACGGTCAAAGTGCTGGTGGTGCCGGAGCGGCCGGAACTGTTCGCGCTGGCCAGGATGGCTGCCAGCGCCCTGGTGCCGCTGCTGGTATTCGCGGTCAAGAGGCCGCGAGCCTAAGGCCGCGGTAATGCATCGCAATCGCCCTCTCGGTCGCCTGCGCTTGGCTGCCAACCAATGTGTGTCCACCTTCTCGTGAGGGCCCCTTGTCGCGTCGGGCGCAGGAGCGACTCTAGATTAGATGTCAGGAAGCTGCCTCTGGCCAACGACGGGAAGTGGCCGGGAGCGGAGAACAGCGCCAGCGTCAGGAAGCGGTCCCTCGTTTCGCGGTGTCCCTGGCCGCCAAGGTCAGCTTACTGGCGCTTCGCTGGAGACCCGGTTTCGGCCACAACCTGTCGCTCAAACCGTCAAGAGATTCGCGCTGCGAAAGACCGGTTGAAGCGGCGGACCAGACACCGAGACACGTGGTCGGCCGTCATCCAGCATTCGCCGTAGCGAAACGGACAGCGCAGCTGCGTGTTTGGTTCTGAAAGTGGCGGTCGAACGACGCGCATGGGATTGATCTTCCCTACTTTGACATCAAACGCGGCGTCGCTCCAGCCAGCGGAACAGCGGCGCGGTGCACAGCAGCACGGCGAGATAGCGCGTGACATGGAAGGCGGTAACGACCGGCACCCCGAGCTGCAGTACCTTGGCCGTGATGCACATCTCCGCCACACCGCCGGGCGAGGTGCCGAGCAGCACGGTCGCCCAGGGCAGTCCGGCGAGACCCGCCAGACCCCAGGCAAAGCTTGCCGACAGCCCGATCAACGCACAGGCACCGAGCCCCACCGTCGCCAGCCAGCGCGGCGCGCTGTGAAGGAAGTCCGGGGTGAAGCGAGCGCCGAGTGCGCATCCGATCAGCAACTGCCCGGTGTGGCTCACCGCCGGCGGTAGCGCCGACAGTTCGACACCGCTGCCGGTCAGGATGAGCGCCACGCCCAACGAGCCGAGCACGAACGGATTGGGCAGGCCACTGCGCCGAATCAGCAGCGCTCCGGCCAGCGTCAGCGCGCCGAGCAACAGCAGGCCGCCGAGGTGGACGTGCGTCGGACCGGGCGCGGCGGCGTCGATGCCGTGCAGCCCCGACCACTGCAGCCCGAATGGGATCGCGACGACCACGATCAGCACGCGCAGCGAGTGCGCCATCGCGATGCGGTCGATGCGGCCGCCGTGGCGCTCGCCGAGCACGGCCATCTCCGACGCGCCGCCGATGGAGGCCGAGAAGAACGCGGTCGCGCGCTCCTCGGCGTTCGTCGCGCCAGACACGCGCGCGAGCAGCCCATAGAACAAGAGACCCGCAAGCATCGCCCAGACGATGCCGGCCACCAGTGCCGGAGCGAGAGTGACGATGGTCGCGAGCACGGTGGGCGTGAAGTACAGGCCGAGCGCGGTGCCGATCGCCCATTGGCCTGCGTTGCGCAGCGACGTCGGGCAATCGACCCGCGCGCCGAGCACGCCCGCGAGCGCGACCGCCAGCAGCGGGCCGATCATCCATGGCAGCGGCAGGTGAAGCCGCTCGGCCGCCAGCGCCGCCGCGAGCGCCAGCACCAGCGTACCGGCGACGCGGCCGGCGCGGTCCACGTGCAAACGCATCGCGTCAGGCAGTGTCCAGCGGCGTCGCGGCAGCGCGTGCCGCCTCTCGCTGCGCCTTGCGCGCCTGCGCGGCAGCGAAGCGACGTCGCTCGTCGGGCGTGAACGGCCGCAGCGCGGGCACCTCGGCCGGCCGGCCGTCGTCGCCCATCGCGATCATCGTGAAGAAGCAGCTGTTGACGTGCCGGCTGTCCTGGGTGCGGATGTTCTCTGCAATCACCTTGATGCCGACCTCCATCGACGTCGTGCCGGTGTGGTTCACCGACGCGAGGAAGCTCACCAGCTCGCCGACGTGGATCGGCTGCCGGAACATGACCTGATCGACCGACAGCGTCACCACGTAGCGCCCGGCGTAGCGGCTGGCGCAGGCGTAGGCGACCTGATCGAGCAGCTTCAGGATCGTGCCGCCGTGCACCTTGCCGGCGAAGTTCGCGGTGTCCGGCGTCATCAACACCGTCATCGTCAGCTGGTGCGCGGGCAGGTCCATCGGGCGGCTCGGCGTGCGTTGCTCAGGCGACGAAGGCGACCTGCGCCTCCGGCGTGCGCGTGTCCATGTTGCGGCCGCGGTTCAGGTGGTCGTCGATCTCGGCGGCGGCGCCGATCATGCGGCCGTAAAGGAAGACCGTGAACGCGGCCGTCTCGAGGTCGCGCTCGGTCAGCTCGCCGGCGCTGTAGTCGGTCCACAGCAGCGCGAGCAGCAGCGCGGCGATCACCGCGTCGATGTTGACGCAGAACACATAGGGCGTTGCGCCGACGTCGTAGAGCGCCTGCGCGAGCTCGCGATAGAAGGCGTGAAAGACGTTGTACTGCCCGCGCTCGGCCATGAAGTCGGCGATGAAGCGCTCGCGCGGGTCGTGGTTGACCGGCTTGCCCTTGAACACCGGGTGGTGCACGCCGGGCAGCGCGCGCAGTTCCTGCCCCGCCTCCTTGGCGGCGCGCTTCTCGGCCTTGTACGACTTGGCAAACGCTGTCGCCATTGCCTTCAGGTCGAGGCCGTGGTTCGGGTCGGTCGGGTCCTTCAGCGTCTTGCCCTTGAACTGCTCGAGCAGGAAGGCCATGCCCTCGAAGCCGTTGCCGCCGTGGCTGTAGCCGGTGTGCGTCAGGAAGCCGACCATCGCCTTGTTGATCTGCACGCGCCCCGGCGTCTGCGGGCCGTCGGCCGAGACCGCCCCCTTGGCGCCCTGCAACGAGATCGCCCCCGGCCCGTTGGAGATCAAGAGGCCGATCAGGATCTGCAACGGCATCGCCTGCTCGGCGCTCGGCTTCTTGCCGGTCATCGCGAGATAACACAGGTCGGCCATCGTCCACGAACCATAGCGCTCGGCCTGCGGGATGCCGGCGAGCATGCCCCACTGGTGGCGCTCGGCCGGAATCGTCGCGCCGACCATCACGCCGTACAAGCGCAGGTACCACGGCAGCGTCTCGGCCGTCAGTCGGCTGATGCGCTTGCGCACCAGCGGGCCCCAGGCGATCGTCGTCGAGATCGCAGCGAGGATCGCGTCGCGCGAGAGCCGCCCGTCCTGTCGCAGCAGGAAGTCGAGGAACACCGACTTCGCGCCGCGCGCCTTCACGGCCTTGAGCATCGCCTCGGGGTGCGTGTCGCCCGACTCGTCGTCGCGCGCCATGAAGAGCGAGCGCGTCGCGTCGTCCATCTTGATGCCGGAGTGGTCGAACTCGACATGGTGGCCTTCTTGCAGCCCGCTGCCGGCGAAGAGGTCGATCAGCGCCCGCGTACAGGCCAGCGCCCGCTCGACGCGCTTCGGGCCGACGATCGCCGCCGCCGCGGCCATCACCGTGTTCGGCGAATTGCCGGCCTGGCGCGCGGCATCGACCGCGACCAGGATCGGATCGCCGACCAGGTTGACCTCGCCGGCGACCGCGATGTCGAGCATCGCGCGGTCGTTCGGGCCGGCGGCCTCGTGCACCAGCGGCAGCGCGAAATTGGCCTGCAGCGGCTGCAGCGCGAGTTCGAGCACCGTGTGGCCGTGCACTGAGGTGACCTGCGTCGTCGGGTCCATCTGCGACGCGCCCGAACGGTCCTTCATGTTCTGGCGCGCGATCACCGCACCGACCTGCGACGCCAGGCCAGCGAGCTGTTCGGCGTAGGGCTCGGGCGCGGTCACGGGCTTGAGGGCCAGTTCGGCCGGCAGTTCGATGCCCTGGTCGTTGGCCATCCACGGTTTCAGCGACAGGCTGCCGCGCGGCGCGAAGTCGGGCTTGGCGCCGCTCGCCGCCATCACCGCCGTCAACGCCGCCGGGATGTGCGCGATGTTGGTCACCACGGCGCCCTTCTTCGACACGACGGGGTTCTCGGGCGTGTAGAGCGCGTCGACGCCGAACGCGTTCATGAACCAGCGCTCCTTGTCCTCGGCGCTGTCGCCGCTGCCGGCCATCGCGCCGGCGTGGCCGACGGCGCGCGTGAGCTTGCTCTTCCAGCGCCCGACGACACACGCCACGACCGGCTTGCCGAAGTCGACGTCGCGCTCGTAGTAGCCGCCGGGCTCGGAATAGAGCACCGCCGCGCGCGAGCGGCCGTCGTTGCGCAGCGCGTGCGCGAAGTCGCGCGCCGCGTAGTGGATGTAGACGTCCTTGCCCGACGAGACCAGCGTCGTGGTGCCCCAGCCTTCCGTGGAAAGGTACTGCGCGATCGTCGTCGTGAAGCCGCCCGAATTGGAGAAGATCGCGACCGTGCCCTGGATCAGCGTCTCGTCGGGATGGTCGCCGCCGAGCGCGCCGCCGATGCGCACCCGGCTCCACGAATCGGCCACACCGAGGCAGTTGCCGCCGATGATGTCGACGCCGGCACCCTGCGCCATCGCGCGGATTTCGCGCGCGTCGTGGACCGCGATCTTCTCGGTCACGATGACGATCTTCTTCAGCGCCGGGTTGACGCGGATCAGTTCGGCGACGCCGTCGCGCACGCCCGACGGCGGCAGGTAGACGACGCCGGTGTTGAAGGCATGGCCGGCGTTCAGCCCTTCGCGAACGTTGTTGAAGACCGGGATGTCGCCGACGCTCGTCTTCAGCTTCTGGCCGCCGCGCCCCGGCGACGTGCCGAAGACGACGTTGCCGCCGGAGAACGCATGGCTCGTCGGCGTGACTTGGCGCGACTCGCCACCGAGGATGTTGAGGACGCAGACGCGGTCGCCGCGGCTCGCCAGGTCGGACAGCGCGTCGACGCCGAGGTAGTAGGGGAAGCCGGGCAGGCCTTGGGCGTTCATGATCGTGTCTCCTCGCTCAGGCGCTCGCGGGCAGGCCGAGCCGTTTGCGCAATGGCTTCGCGGCCGCCGGCCTTCATCCAGTCGTCGATCTTCTTGGCGTAGTTCACGACCTCGGAGATCGCGCTGTCGAAGCCGAAGAAGCGGTAGGGCACGCCGAGCGCGTCGCAGGTGTCGGCGAGCGCCCCGAAGCCGCGGATCAGGTTCGGCCCGCCGCGTCCGACGACGACGTACAGCGGCGTCGCGCCCTGCGTCGAGAAGTGCTCGCGCAGCGCGTCGCCCATCGCGCGCAGGGTTTCGTGGATGTCGGTGTTGTTCGACTTGCCGCCGATGATGAAGAGCACGTTGCTCTGCTTCAGGAAGTGGCGGTAGCAGATGCGCGCGACCTCCTTCATCTTCTCGTACGGCGGGTTGCCGCCGAAGTCGGAAGAGATGCTCGCCGCCTCGCCGAGCACCTCGGTGACGAGGCTGTTGGCGCCGCCGCCGAAGGTCGGCGCGAGGATCGTGCCCTTGTCGTTGATGACGAACACGTCGGACTGGCCCTGGTGCGTGCGCAGCTCGTTGACCTCCTGCTCGAAGGCGCCAACGTCGGCCGCGAACAGGTGCGCCGGCAGGCCGAGGCGCGCGACGCGCGGGTCGTCGCGGTCGAAGCCACACTTGAAGTCGCACGCCACCGGTGTCAGGCGCCCCTTGCCGTCGGGCCGCATGCGGATCGGGTTCAGCTCGAGCGTCGTCATGCCGTAGTGGTGCAGCAGCTCCCACAGCTTGGGCAAGTGCTGCACCAGCGGCGAGACGATCTCGCGCGGCGCGCCGATGTCGGCCAGCGCGTTGGCGACGACGAACGCTTTCAGCCCGGTCAACGCGTCGAACGGCACGGTGACGATCTCGGTCTTGTCGAGTTCCTCGATGTCGACGCCGCCGCGGTGGGTGATCGTGATCGTCGGCGCGCGATAGCGCGTGTCGTCGGTGATCGAGAAGTACACCTCGTGCTCGGCTGGCACGCCGCCCTCGAAGGTCACGCCGTTGGCCTTGGCGGTGGCGTTGCCGTGGCGGTGCTCGGCGAAGTAGAGGCGCTCCTTCTCGGCGAGCGCGCCGCGAAGATCGGTGGCGCGGCCGATCAGGCCCGACTTGCCCTTCTTGCCGACGCCGCCCTTGAACAGCGGCTTGATGAAGACCTGGCCGTGACGCTTGATCAGGTCGAGGATCTGGTCCTCGGAGGCGTCGGGGCCGAGCACCTCGGCGGTGGGAAAGTCGACGTGCGCGAGCAGCGGCGCGCCGTGCAGCAGTCCGGTCAGTTGCATGATGTGTTCTCCAGGTTCAGACCGCCGCGGCGCGCAAACGGCGACGGGCGCGCAGGCGCATCAGCGGCGGCACGACGACCATCGCCACGGCGCCCACCCACAAGCCGATCGAGATCGGGCTCTCGACGAGGATGCCGAGTTCGCCGTTCGTGATCGACAGCGCGCGGCGCAGGTTCTGCTCCATCAGGTCGCCGAGCACGAAGCCAAGGATCAGCGGCGCCATCGGCATGCCCTGCTTGCGCAGCACGTAGCCCGCGACGCCCAGGCCCGACATCAGCATCAGGTCGAAGGTGGTGGCGTGCACCGAATAGACGCCGACCGCGCTGACGGCGAGGATGCCCGGCACCAGCGCCCAGTTCGGCAGCTTCAGCACCTTCGTGAACACGCCGACCATCGGGATGTTGATGAAGAGCAGCATCACGTTGGCGATGAAGAGCGACGCAATCAGACCCCAGACGAGGGTCGGGTTCTGCGTGAACAGCGCCGGGCCGGGCGTGATGTTGTAGAGCGACAGCGCGCCCACCATCACCGCCGTCGTTCCCGAGCCGGGAACGCCGAGCGTCAGCATCGGCACGAACGAGCCCGCCGCCGACGCGTTGTTGGCCGCCTCGGGAGCCGTGACGCCGCGGATGTCGCCTTCGCCGAAAGTGCCACTCGGGCCGGCGAGTCGCTTTTCCATCGAGTAGGTCATGGCGCTCGCGATCGTCGCGCCGGCACCCGGCAGCACGCCGACGACAAAGCCGACCACCGACGAGCGCACCGTGCCCCACCAGGTGTGCGCCAGCTCCTTCAGGTTGAAGATCTTGCGGCCGGCGACCTGGATCAGCCCGCTGCTGCTGTGGTGCTGCTCGAGCATCAGCAAAATCTCGCTGACCGAGAACACGCCGATCACGACGACGATGAACTGGATGCCATCGGACAGGTGCACGTCGCCGCCGGTGAAGCGGTAGACGCCCGAGTTCGAGTCCAGTCCCACCGTCGACAGCGACAGGCCGATCACCGCGGCGAGCGCCGCCTTGACCGGCGCGTCGCCCATCAGCCCGGTGATGCAGGCGAAGGCAAAGCACATCAGCGCGAAGTACTCGGCCGGGCCAAAGGCGAGCGCCCAGCGCGCCAGCAGCGGCGCGAAAAGCACGATGCCGATGGTGGCGATCACCGAGCCGATGAACGAACTCCAGGCCGAGATCGACAGTGCGACGCCGGCCAGCCCCTTCTTGGCCATCGGGTGGCCGTCGAGCGCGGTCATGATCGCGCCGGCGTCGCCGGGTACGTTGAGCAGGATCGACGAGATGCGTCCGCCGTATTCGCAGCCCATGTAGACCGCGGCGAGCAGGATCAGCGCCGTCTCGGGCGGGAGCTTCAACGCAAAGGCGAGCGGCATCAGGATCGCGACGCCGTTGATCGGCCCGAGGCCGGGCAGCATGCCGACGATGGTGCCGATGAAGGCGCCGATCGCGGCCACCATCAGGTTTGTGGGCGTCAGCGCGACGGCAAAGCCGCCGAGCAGGAAGTTGAGCGTGTCCATCAGTGGCCTCCGAGGACGAACGAGAGCAGGCCGGTCGGCAGCACGACGTCGAGCAGTCTGTCGAACATGGCGTAGAACATCACGCCCATCACGACGCCGCCGGCGAGCGACTGCTTCCAGCTGCCGCCGAAGGCCATGCCGACGGGCACCGCCATCAGCGCCGTCGCGATCGGGAAGCCGAGCGTCTCGAACAGTGCTGCATAGACGAACACCGCGACGATGGCGAGCCCGATCGGCTTGACGTGGTCGCGGGCGAGCCCGAAGCCCTGCGGCCCGGGTTTCGCGATCAGCCAGACGCCGGCGAGCGCCATCAGCCCGGCCAGCAGCAGCGGAAAGGCGCGCGGGCCGACGGGTTCGTACGAGATCGGGGCGGCGTAGTCCGATGCGGCGAAGGCCATGCCTGCGCCCGCGACCACGCACACCGCACCGAGGATGCGGTCACTCATGGATGTCTCCTGCTGGGATTGACGCGCGGGCTCTTGGGCCCGCGCGTTCGGAACAGCCTTACTTGGCCGGTGTCACGTTGAGGCCGAAGTCGGCCGCCAGCGTGCGGTAGTAGGCGACACGCTCCTTGACGTAGGCGTCGAGCGCGGGACCCGTCTTGTCGAACGCGAACAGGCCGCGCTCGGCGCGCAGCTTGGCGTAGGCCGGCGTGGCCATCATCTTGGCGAAGGTGTCGGCCCAGATCTTGTAGTCGGCATCACTGACCTTGGGCCCGAGGTAGAAGCCGCGGATGATCGGCCACTCGATATCGAAGCCCTGCTCCTTCGCGGTCGGCACGGCGGCGAGGCTGCCCTCGAGGCGCTTGTCGGCCATCACCGCAAGGACGCGGATCTTGGCGCCGGCCTTGATCTGCTCCTCGGCCTCGGAGGCGTCGCCCGAGTAGACCTGCACGTGGCCGCCCTGCAACGCGGTGATCGCCTCGCCGCCGCCTTCGAAGGCGACGAAACGCATCGATTTCGGGTTCAACCCGGCGGCCTTGGCTGTCAGCGCGGCCTTCATCCAGTCCTGGCTGCCGACGGTGCCGCCGGCGCCGAAGACGACCTTGGTCGGGTCAGCCTTGACCGCGGCGACCAGGTCCTTCATCGACTTGAACGGCGAGTTCTCGGCGACGATGACGGCGCCGAAGTCGCTGCCGACCGCGGCCAGCCAGCGCACATCACTCTCGTTGTAGCGGCCGAACTTGCCCTGCGCGAGGTTGAGCAGCGAGCCGCCCGAGAACGCGACGATGGTGTTGGCTTCAGCCGGGCGCTGCGCGACGATGGCGTTGTAGGCGACCGCGCCGATGCCCCCCGGCATGTAGGTGATGCGCATCGGGTCGGCGATGAACTTGCCTTCCATCAGGCTGGATTGCGCCAGCTTGCAGGTCAGGTCGAAGCCGCCGCCGGGCTTGGCGGGGGCGATGCACTCGGTCTTGTCGAGCGGGCCGGCCATGCTGGCAACGGCGGCGCCGGCCAGCACAATGGCGGAGAGGGTGGTCTTGAGGTGATTCATCGTCGTGTCTCCATCGGGTTGCGAAAGGTCCCTTGCCAGACAGTTCGGCTGGGGATGGAGGCACTCTATCGACGGGCTACTTTCAGACCGCTTTCAGCAAGATCGCCAGAATTTCAGGGATAACCCTAGGTTCGATCGTCGTCCAGCGCGGGCAGTGCGATCGTTGCGCGCAGCCCTTGGTCACCGTGTCCGGGTGTCAGCAGCAACTCGCCGCCAAGCCGCTCGGCGATGGCTTTGACGATCGCCAGCCCGAGGCCGGTGCCGGGCTGATCGACATTGCTGCCGCGGAAGAAGCGCTCGCCGGCGCGAGCGAGTTCCTCCGCAGGAATGCCCGGGCCGTTGTCGACAACCTCGACCCAGGCGCGCGGCCCTGCCGACTTGACCGACACCGTCACCTGTCCGCCGCGCGGCGTGTAGCGAATCGCGTTATGCAGCAGGTTCGACAGCGCCTCCTTCAGCAACGCTGGTTGGGCCATCGCGCGGAGCGGTCGCCGCGCGGCCTCCAGACCGAGATCGATACCGGCGGCCCGAGCCTCGCTCCACCAATCGCGCGTCACCGCGCGCGCGGCCTCGTTCAGGTCGACCGCCTCGGGGGCGACCTCGGCACTGTCGGCGCGCGCCAGCGCCAGCATCTGGTTGGTCTGGCGCACCGCCTCGTCGAGCTGCAGCCGGATTGCCTCCAGCGCCTGCCGCTGCTGCACCGGGTCGGTCTCGCGCAGCGCGAAGCCGACCTGCGTCGCCAACGTCGCCAGCGGCGTGCGCAATTGGTGCGACGCGTCGTCGACGAAGTGCCGCCGCGCCTCGGCCTGCTGGCGGTTGCGCTCGACATGGTGGTTGATGGCCTCGACCAGCGGACGCACGTCGGCCGGGATGCCGGTCGGCGAGATGGGTCGCAGATCCTGGGGTGTGCGCGCCCGAACCTCTGCGCGCAACCGCGCCAGCGGGCGCAGCGCCCAGCCGACGGCGATTACCAGCAGCCCGGTCGCGGCGACCACGAGCACGAGATCCCGCGTCAGCGACTGCCAAACCAGCTCGCGCGTGAACGCCTCGCGCGACTGCAGGGTTTCGGCGACCTGGATCACGACGCGCTGCGGCGTCTTGCGATCCGTCAGCGGCCGATCGAGCACGCGTGCGTAGGAGCCCACGCGCACCGGTTCGTTGAAATAGCTGGCGTCGCTGAACTGCGGCTGACCGGTCACCAGCGGCCGCGGCGGCCGCGGCAGGTCGGCATTGCCGATCTCGACCAGGCCGTCCTCGGTCGCGACGCGGTAGAACACGCGCCCGTTGGCGGTGAGCTCGAAGAATTCGAGCATGCGGTACGGCAGCTCGACGCCCAACCCGCCGCTGGCGGTGGAGATGTTGGCATCCATCGCCTTGATCGCGCCCAGCAGCGAGCGGTCGTAGGCCGCGTTGGCGGCGTCGAAGGCAGTTCGCCAGGTCAATACCAGCTCGGCGCCGACGACCGCCAGCAGGCCGGGAAAGAGCACCAGCAACAGGGTGCGGCGCAGGCTCAGCGCGTGCCAGGCGTCGAGATTCAAGCGCCGCCCTCTTGCGCGCACTCGAGCACATAGCCCAGCCCTCGCAGCGTCGTGATCTGCACCGGGCCCGCGCCAAGGCGCTTGCGCAGCCGGTGCACCAGCACTTCGACCGCCTCGGGGCTGACGTCCTGCTCGTCGGAGAACACGCGGTCGAGGATCTCCTGCTTGGTCAGGGGTTCGCCGCTGTGCTGGATCAGCGCACGCAGCGCGGCATGCTCGCGCGGCGTCAGCACAAGCGGTTCGTGGCCGAGTGTGAACTGCTTGGTCGCCGGGTCGTATGCGAGTGGTCCGCAGGCCAGCCGCGGGTGTTCGCTGCCACGAGCACGCCGGATCAACGCGGTCAGCCGCGCCTCCAGCTCCGCCAGCTCGAAGGGCTTGGCGAGGAAGTCGTCGGCGCCTTCGTTCAGGGTGCTGACGCGCTCCATCAGCGAATCGCGCGCGGTCAGGATCAGGACCGGCAGACGCTGGCCCGCGTCGCGCAGGTCGGCCAGCACGTCGTGGCCGCCGACGCCGGGCAGACCGAGGTCGAGCACCAGCGCGTCGTAGCGGGTGGCCTTGAGGCTGCGCCGCACCATGCGGCCGTCGTCGACCCAGTCGACCTGGAAGCCGCCTTGCTGCAGCGCGCGCACGAGCCAGTTCGCAAGTTCGCGTTCGTCTTCGGCCAGTAGGATTCGCATGGATTGGGGCCTGCCTGATGCGTCAGGCAATGATCGGCCACCGAGCGGCTTGAGACAAGCGACGGCGCCCGTGGGGGGAGCGTCCCCCGCGCCGCCATTGGTCGCCTGAGGGGGATAGCTTTCCGACCAGGCCGCCAAGTTGTTGCTTGAACTCCCTCTTGCAGGGCAGCTCGGTCGTGCACTACGCGACGGCCGGCGTCGGCAGCGCCTCCCGCTTTCTAGGCAGCAGCACCGCGACCACGCCGAGCAACGGCAGATAGGCGATTGCCTGGTAGACAAATTCGATGCTCGTGCGATCGGCCAGTACGCCGAGCACCGCGGCCCCGAGACCACCCATACCGAACGCGAAGCCGAAGAAGAGCCCGGAAACCATCCCGATCTTGCCTGGCATCAATTCCTGCGCATAGACGAGGATTGCAGAAAACGCAGAGGACAGGATCAGGCCGATGAGTACCGTGAGCACGGTCGTCCAGAACAGATTCGCATGCGGGAGCAGCAGCGTGAATGGCGCGATGCCGAGGATCGAAAACCAGATCACCGGCTTGCGGCCGATCCGATCGCCCACCGGCCCGCCGAGCAGCGTCCCGAGCGCGGCCGCGAACAGGAACACGAACAGGTGCAACTGCGCGTCCCGCACCGACACGCCGAATTTGTCCGTCAAGTAGAACGTGTAGAACGTGCTGAGGCCTGCGATGTAGACATACTTCGAGAAGATCAGTACCAAGAGCACCGCGATGGCGCCGAGCACGGTCCTGCGCGGATACGGCGACGCCTCCGGTGTCGGTGGCACGCGGCCCTTCGCGACGTGGCCGGCTGAATACCAGCGGCTGACACCCGAGAGCAAGAAGATGCCGAGCAACGCGAACAGCGCGAACCACGCGACGGCGTGCTGTCCGTAGGGCACGATCACCAGCGCCGCGAGCAGCGGCCCGATGGCGCTCCCGGTATTGCCGCCGACCTGGAACATCGACTGCGCAAAGCCATGGCGCCCGCCGGACGCCAGGCGTGCGACCCGGGATGACTCGGGATGGAAGACGGCTGAACCCAAGCCGACGAACGCCGCGGCCAGCAGCAATGTGGCGTAGTTCGGCGCAAAGGCGAGGAACAGCAGCCCACACAGCGTCGACGTCATGCCCAGAGGCAGCGAATACGGCATCGGCCGCCGGTCAGTGTAGAGACCGATCAAGGGCTGGAACAGCGATGCAGTCAGCTGATAGGTGAGCGTGATAAGCCCGATCTGCGTAAAGGACAGCGCGAACGTGCCCTTGAGCACCGGGTAGAGCGCCAGGATCAGCGACTGCATCATGTCGTTGATCAGGTGCGAAGCACTCAGCGCCCCGAGGATGCCGAGCGCCACCGGTTTGACCGCGGCGGCGGCGTTCTTGGGCGCCGTGGCGGCAGGCAGCGCGCCGGGTTCGAGCACAGTGGCGATGTGGCGGTTCATGAGGGATTTCGGTTCGCCGTTCAGGCACCAGTCGGCAATGCTAAGCCCGCGTCGTCGGGCGTCCCCTAAACTGCGCCGCGATGCGCGAACAGTTCCTGCTCGACCCGGCGCTTGTCTTCCTGAACCACGGCAGCTTCGGCGCCTGCCCGCGCGAGGTGCTGACCGATCAGCGCCGCTGGCAGGACGAGATGGAGCGCAACCCGGTGGAGTTCCTCGGCCGGCGTTCGGCCGCGCTGCTGCGAAGCGCGCGCGAATCACTCGGTGGCTTTGTGGGCGCCCGCGCCGACGATCTGGTGTTCATGTCCAACGCGACCACCGCGGTCAACGTTGTCGCCAGGTCGCTTGATCTCCGGCCCGGCGACGAGGTGCTGACGACCGATCACGAATACGGCGCCTGCGATGCCACCTGGCAGCGCGTGTGCGCGGAGCGGGGGGCGATCTACCGCCGCGCGACCGTGCCGCTACCCTTCGACCGCAACCGCTTCGTCGAGCAGGTGCTCGCGCACGTCGGGCCGCGCACGCGGCTCGTCTTTGCCAGCCACATCACGTCGACGACTGCGCTCGTGTTCCCGGTGGCCGAACTCTGCGCCGCGGCGCGAGCGCAGGGCTTGCCCACGCTGATCGACGGCGCGCACGCGCCGGGCCAGATCGATCTGCAGCTCGACGCCATCGGCGCCGACTTCTATGCCGCCAACCTGCACAAATGGGTCTGTGCGCCCAAGGGCGCTGGATTCCTGCACGCACGGCCGGAGCACCATGCTCGGCTGCACGCGACGGTCACGAGCTGGGGCTACGCCGAGGGCACCGGCGGCCACAGCGGCTTCGACGCCTACCTGGGCCGCTCGACGCTGGAGCGCCGGCTGCAGTGGCAGGGCACGCGCGACCCGAGCGCGTGGCTGGCGGTGCCGGCGGCGCTTGCCTTCCACCGCCGGCATCTGGGGCCTGCCGTGCGCGCGCGCGGCCACGCCATGGCGACAGCGCTGATGCAGCGTGTGGCGACGCGCACCGGGCTGCCGCCGATCGCGCCTGATGAGGATTTCGCCTTGATGGTGCCTTTGCCGGTTGTCACACGCGACGCGGACGCGCTGCGCCGACATCTGTTCGAGATGCACCGAATCGAGGTGCCGGTAACGACGCACGCCGAGCACCGCTTCGTGCGCGTGTCGGTCGCGGGCTACACCACCGAGGCCGAACTCCAGGAGTTGGAAAACGCCCTGCTGGCGGCGCCAGGATAGCGGCGTCGCGTCAAGCAGGTCGCGTTCACCGCATCGCGCTCAATACACGACCACCGAGCGGATCGACTCGCCGCGCTCCATCAGTTCGAAGCCGTGGTTGATGTCTTCGAGCTTCAACGTGTGCGTGATCAGCGGGTCGATGCTGATCTTGCCGTCCATGTACCAGTCGACGATCTTCGGCACGTCGGTGCGTCCGCGCGCGCCGCCGAAGGCCGAACCTTTCCAGACGCGGCCGGTGACGAGCTGGAACGGCCGCGTCGCGATCTCGGCCCCAGCCGGGGCGACGCCGATGATCACGCTCTGCCCCCAGCCCTTGTGGCAGCATTCGAGCGCCTGGCGCATCGTCGTCGTGTTGCCGATGCACTCGAAGCTGTAGTCGGCGCCGCCGTCGGTGAGCTGCACGATCGCGTCCACGACGTTGTCCACGCGCTTGTCAAGTTCGTTCGGGTTGATGAAGTGCGTCATGCCGAACTTGCGCGCCATCGCCTCACGCGCCGGGTTCAGGTCGACGCCGATGATCTTGTCGGCGCCGACCATTTTCGCGCCCTGGATCACGTTCAGCCCGATACCGCCGAGCCCGAAGACGACGACGTTCGCTCCGGTCTCGACCTTGGCCGTGAACAGCACCGCGCCAACGCCGGTGGTCACGCCGCAGCCGATGTAGCAGACCTTGTCGAACGGCGCATCGGTGCGGATCTTGGCGAGCGCGATCTCGGGCACGACGATGTGGTTCGCGAAGGTCGATGTGCCCATGTAGTGCAGGATCGGCTTGCCGTCGATCGAGAAGCGGCTCGTCGCGTCGGGCATCAGACCCTTGCCCTGCGTGCCACGGATCAGCTGGCACAGGTTGGTCTTGCGCGAGAGGCAGAACTTGCACTGCCGGCATTCGGGCGTGTAAAGCGGGATCACGTGATCGTCGCGCTTGAGCGTCGTCACACCGGCCCCGACCTCGAGCACCACGCCCGCGCCCTCGTGGCCGAGGATCGCCGGGAACAAGCCCTCCGGGTCGGCGCCCGACAGGGTGAACTGGTCGGTGTGGCAGATGCCGGTCGCTTTCACCTCGACCAGCACCTCGCCGGCCTTCGGGCCTTCGAGATCGACGGTTTCGATGCTCAGCGGGGCGCCGGCCTTCCAGGCCACGGCTGCGCGGGTCTTCATCCTGTAGTTCTCCTGTGCGATGGGCCGATTCACACCGCGTCGCATCATAGACAGTCTGCTGGACGTCGCAGAGTCCGTGCCCGCAGGCGTGGATGCGCGCGCGCGAAAAGAGGACAACAATTGCGCGATGGCACTGCTGCTGAACGAAATCGAATGGAGCGAGCCGATCCTGCCGCGCGTCTCCGACCCGGCGTGGGAGGCGACGATCAAGCGCAGCGGTGCGCCGCTAGGCGAGTGCGAGCAGCGCGTCTCGCCCAGCGTCTGGATCCGCGAGCTGTGTTTGTGGGTGCTGACCTATCGCGCGCGGGATGTGCCCGAGCGGCTCGCGACGATGGGCGCGATGGTGGCGGCGCAGGAGAACGCCTGCCGCTATTGCTACGGCGCGCTGCGAGCGGCGATGAAGATGCTCGGCTATTCGGAATCGACGATCGGCCGCATCGAACGCGATCTGCGCGTCGCCGAACTCGACGCGAAGGCCCAGGGCTATGTCGCGTTCTGCCGCAAGCTGGCCCGCTCGCGACCCCGGCCTGCGCGGGCGGACCGCGACGCGTTGATCGCGCTCGGCTACGCGCCGCGGACGGTCAACGAAATGGCGTTCCAGGTGGCGATCGGGACGTTTCACACCCGCGTCACGGCGCTCATCGCCTGCCCGCCGGAACAGTTCTTCGAAAAGCTCGCCAACGGGCCGATCGGTTTTCTCGTCGGCTTGACGGAGCCGTTGTCGCGGGCACGCGCACGCAAGCGCCAGCTCGCCCTGTTGCCGCCGCCGCCCGACCCCGCGGCGCTGCGCGAAGGCGTCTTCGCGCCGGTGGTGGCGACACTCGACGGCTTGCCTGCGGCTGAAGTGATGAAGCGAGCGCTGGACGCGGCGTTCACTTCCGACGTACTTTCGCGCAGCGTGAGGGCGCTGATGTTCGCCGTCGTGGCGCGCGCCCTGGCGTGCCGTCACACCGAGGCGGGGGCGCGCGACATTCTGCGCCGCGAGGGCCTTTCGGACGGCGAGATCGACAGCGCCATCGCGAACCTGCAGTGTCCGCGGCTGACGCCGGACGAGAACGCTCTTCTGCCCTGGGCGCGCGACACCGTGCACTACGAGACCGGGCCGATCCAGGCGGCAGGCCGCGCCCTGTGTGCCCGCATCGGCGAACGCGCCTTCCTCGAGGCGGTGGGCACGACCTCACTGGCCAACACGACCGTGCGCCTGGCGATGCTGCTCGAATGAGCATAGGGCTGTGGGCGCTGGCCGGGCTGTTGGTGTTCGGGGGCACGGCGGCCGCTTTCGTGGTCGCCGGCCGCCGTCGCGAGCGCCAGCTCGGACGCTTGCTCGCCGCAGCCGACGACAAGCTCGAATCCCTGCAGCGCCAGTTCCAGCGCTTCATCCCGGCAGACGTCGTCGAGCGGCTCACCGACGCCAGCGCGCCCATCGCCTCCGAGCGGCGCCAGGTGACGATGCTGTTTGCCGACCTGCGCGGCTTCACCGCGCTGTGCGATCGGCTCGACCCGGACGTCACCCTGCGCATGCTCAACGGCTACTTCGACCGCATGACGATCGCAATCGGCCGGCACCACGGACACGTGACCGAGTTCGTCGGCGACGGGTTGCTCGCGCTGTTCGGCGCGCTCGAACCGAATCCCTGGCAGGCGCGCGACGCGGTGCTCGCAGCACTCGAGATGCGCGCCGAGCTGGCGCGCTACAACCTGAACCTGCAGGAACGCGGCTTGCCCGCGCTGCGCTTCGGCGTCGGCATCCACGGTGGCGAAGTTGTCGCCGGCATCATCGGCACGCCAGGGCTGTCGAAGTTCAGCGTCACCGGTGACCCGATCAACGTCGCGTCCCGGATCGAAGGGCTGACGAGCAGGTTCGCGGTCGACGTGCTGATCTCGCAGGAGGTTCGCGCTGCGCTCGACGAGCGGTTCAAGCTGACGCCGATGCCGCTCGCCGAGGTCAAGGGCAAGGCCGAACCGATCCGCACCTTCCACGTCGAGGCGCTCACGCCGTGACCCAGTATCCCCGCTACACCGCCGCCGCGATCGCGCTGCACTGGCTGCTCGCGGCGGCGATTCTGGCGAGCCTGCTTTTGGGCAACTTCATGAGCGACCTGCCCATCTCGCCCTTGCGCCTGAAGCTCGTGAACTGGCACAAGTGGGCTGGCGTCACGATCCTTGCGCTCTCGCTCGTGCGCCTCGCGTGGCGCCTCACGCACCGCCCGCCGCCCGATGTGCCGATGGTGCGTTGGCAACGTGCCGCGGCACATGCGACGCACTGGGCGATGTACCTGTTGTTCATTGCCGTGCCGCTCGCCGGCTGGGCCTACAGCTCGGCGGCCGGATTTCCGGTGGTCTGGTTCGGTGTGCTCGCGCTGCCCGATTTCGTCGCACCGGACAAGGCACTCGCCGAATCGCTCAGGCCGCTGCACGCACTGCTCGCCTACACGCTCGCCGGGCTCGTCGGGCTGCATGTGGCGGCGGCCCTCAAGCACCAGTTCGTCGATCGCGACGGACTGCTCGCCCGCATGGGCCTCGGAAGCCGGGCGAGATGAAAGTCTCGCGCATCGCCGTCGTGGCTCTCCTGTCGTGCGCCGCCGCCTGTCTCGGCGCATGCGCAGCAGCGCCTTCTCGCGGCGCAAAGCGAGATCGCGTTCACGAGCCGACAGATGGGCGTCCCGGTCGTCGGGCGTTTTCGCAACTTCGACGCCGACATCGCGTTCGACCCGCGCCAGCCCGAGGCGGCACGGATCCGGATCGGCATCGACCTCGCAAGCGTCACGCTGGCCAGCAGCGAGGCCGAGGCGGAACTCGCCCAGCCGGGCTGGTTCGACAGCCGGCGAACGCCGCGCGCGCGCTTCACGTCGAGCGCGGTCAAACCGCTCGGCGGCGGGCGCTTCGAAGTGGCCGGCAAGCTCACGATCAAGGACGTGACGCGTGAGATCGTCGTCCCCGTTGCGCTCGCCGCGTCGGGCACGTCCACCACCGCCAGCGGCACCTTCGTTCTCAAGCGGCTCGACTTTCGCATCGGCGATGGCGATTGGGGCGACACATCGCTCGTCGCCGACGAGGTGCAGGTGCGTTTTCGACTGCTGCTCAGCGGCGTCGCCACGCCATGAGGGCGGCGCCTCGCGGCGTCTGGGTCGCGCTGCGTATTGCGCTACGTATGGCGGTGCTTGCCAGCGCGTCCGCTCTGGCCTGCTCACTCGCACACGCCGCGCCCTACGCGATCGACCCGACGCACACCTTCGTCTACTTCGAGCTGCCGGCCCCGAACTTGTTGTCGACCCAGCGCGGGCGCTTCGACCGCGTGCAAGGTGAAGTCGAGTTCGATCGACTCGGCCGCAGCGCGAGCGTCGAGATTCGGATCGAGACGCGTTCGATCAGCACTGGCGTCGCCACGCTCGATGCGCGACTGTGCGCGCCGGAGGCGCTCGATTGCGAGGCGCAGCCGCAAGCGGCGTTCCGCGCGATGCAGTTCAGCTTCGGCAGCAGCGGCTTGCCGACGCAGGTTGCCGGCAGCTTGACGCTGCGCGGCAAGACGCTGCCGCTGACGCTCAGCGCACGACGTTTCAACTGCTATCCGAACCTGCTGTTGGTGCGCGAGGTCTGCGGCGGTGATTTCGAGGCGACGGTCGAACCTGCCGCGTTCGGCATCGAGGCAGGCGGCGCGACCGGCTTGCCGGAGCGCATCCGGCTCTTCGTCCAGGTCGAGGCGATCAAGCAATGAAGCTGCGCCGCCGCCTCGCCTGCGCCGCCGCGCTCGGAGCGTTGGTCGCGGGCCACGCCGCCAGCGCCGCGCCGGTCGTGTTCACGCTCGAGCCGGAGCACAGCTTCGTGCAGTTCGAGGTGCTGCACTTCGGCACCTCGACGGCGCGCGGCCGCTTCGGCCCGATCACCGGTGAGGTGACGCTCGACCGCGCGGCGCACAGTGGCAGCGCCAGGATCGAGATCGACACCGCCAGGGTGAGCACGGGGCTGCGCGTATTCGATGCGCGCATCCGGAGAAGCGACCTGCTGGCGAGCACGGACTTCCCGCGCGCCGTCTTCAGCGCCGAGACGTTCCGCTTCGAAGGCGATCGCCTCGCCGAGGTGATCGGCACGTTGACGCTGCGCGGCGTCAGCCGTCCGCTCGTGCTGCGCACGCTGCGCTTCGGTTGCGAGATGCGCGCCGAGCGCGAAGTCTGCGGCGGCGACCTCGAGGGCGAGTTGCTGCGCAGCGATTTCGGCATCGACTACCTTGTCCCCTTCGTCGCCGATCAGGTGCGGCTGCAGGTTCAAGTGCAAGGCCGTTCGCCTTGACGCGGGTCGCCTCGGGCCGCCAGCCCGTCGGCGCGACGTGCGGCCTGTCGCGCCGCCTGCGCAGCGTGTCGCTTCGCGCTGGGCGCTGCAAGGCGCGCTCGCTAGAGTGGCGTGACTCGAAAATCCCACCTCGGCCATGACCACCACCTCACCTCCATACAGGGGCAATCCGCCCCCGAGCCACGCCCAGCGCTTCGCCGCCTGGGCGGTGCGCACGTTTCACGCCTATGCGAACTGGCTGGTCGGCATCAGCTGGAAGCGCTTCATCGTGCTGTCCGTCCTGTTGATGATCATCGCGGGCGTGCTGCAGAGCATTCCGCCCTTCACCTGGCGCGTGTCGGAAACGATCGAAAGCCTGCCGCCGCGTCCGCCCAAGGCGCCTAAGCCGCCCAAGCCCGCCTTCGCGCTGGACGAGCCGGTGCACTACGACGTGACGATCGACAGCAACGGCATCCGCATTCGCCCGAAGGGCGAAAAGGCCGCCGCCGCGGCAAGCGGCGCGAATGCGACACCCTCTTCGGCCAGTGCAGCAACTGCTCTGGCCAGCGCCCCGGCCGGTGAAGGGGCCAGCGCAGCGAGCGATGCGGCGCAGCGTCATCGCAACCTGCCGTCGATCTCGATCGATCTGCCATCCAGCGTGAAATCGGAAGACGTGCGCGACGCGGTCGAGGAAGCACGGCAGGCGATCGAGGAAGCCGTCAACGATGCCAAGCAGGCCGCCGCCGACGCCGAGGAAGCGCGCGCAGATGCGGCACAGGCCAAGGCCGACATGCTGGGGCTGCCGCGTACGCGCGTTCATCGGGTCGAACTCGGTGAACCCCTGCCGCCGCTCGCCTTCGCTTTCATCATTGCGTCGATGATCCTGAAGATCACCTACAAGGGGCGGCTGCAGGCGGAGGTCAAGGCGGCGGCCGCGACCGAGACGGCGGAGGCCGAATCGCTCAAGCGCCAGGTCGTCGAGGCGCGCATGGCGGCGATGCAGGCGCAGGTGGAGCCGCACTTCCTGTTCAATACGCTGGCGTCGATCGACCATCTGATCGAGACCGACCCCGCGCGCGCAAGCAAGATGCAGAAGAACCTGATCGCACTCCTGCGTGCGAGCATGCCCACGCTGCGCGAGGCGGATACCAATCTCGGCCGCGAGCTGGCGGTGATCCGGCCCTATCTCGAGATCCTGAAGGTGCGGATGGAGGAGCGCTTGCAGACCGAAATCCGCGTCAGCGACGGCCTGATGTCCGCCGAATTCCCCCCGATGATGTTGCAGTCCCTCGTCGAGAACGCGATCAAGCACGGCCTGGAGCCGAAGGCCGAAGGTGGCACGCTGACGGTCGGTGCCGAGATCGTGGACGGCAACCTGGAGGTGAGCGTCGCCGACACCGGCCTCGGGTTCGGCAAGGCGGCGACCGCCGGCACCGGTCTCGGCCTCGCAAACATCCGCGAGCGCCTCGTGCTGCTGTACGGCCGGCATGCGCAACTCGCGGTGACGGAAAATGCGGGGGGCGGCACGCGCGTGACGATCACCGTGCCGTATCGCTCCAAGGTTCGCAACGGAGGTGCATCGTCATGAGAAGTCTGCTGGTGACGCTCGGCGTGCTTGCGCTGCTCGGCGGCGCGGGGGTGCTGCTGATGATCTTCGCGATGCACGGCGTACCGCACGAGGCGGTGCACATCTCGATCAACGACCGCGAGCTGTACCTTGCCGATTTGTCGAACTGGCAGATCCTCGGCGGGGGCTTCGGCCTGCTGCTCGGGCTGGCGGCGCTTGCGATTGCGGTCCCGCTCGTGCTCTTGCTGGGTGTGCTGCTGCCGGTGCTGCTCGTCGTCGGCGCGGTATTGCTGGTGGTCGGCCTCGCGCTCGGCATCGGCGTGCTCGGCATGGCGCCGTTGCTGCTGCCGCTGCTGCTCCTGTTCTGGTTGTGGCGGCGCGCACAGCGGCGTGCCGCGCTGGCCGAGCGTGACGCACGAGCCGCCCGAACCGAGCATTCCCGCAGCGACACATCGAACACAATCAACCTGTGAAGACGCGCGCCCTGATCGCCGACGACGAACGCCTGATGCGCGAGCAGTTGCGCACGCGCCTGGCCGAGGTCTGGCCCGATCTCGAACTCGTCGGCGAGGCGAAGAACGGTGTCGAAGCCGTCGAACTGACGGCCAAGCTCCACCCCGACCTCGTCTTCCTCGACATCCGGATGCCCGGCATGACGGGCGTGGAGGCGGCGCGCCAGATCGCGCAACTGCCTACCGGCGAAGACTGGGACGGCTGCGAAATCGTCTTCATCACCGCCTATGACCAGTACGCGGTCGAGGCCTTCGAGCAGGGCGTGGTGGACTACGTGCTCAAGCCCGCCGAGCGCGAGCGCCTCACGCTCACCGTCGAGCGCATCAAGCGCCGCCTGGCGCAGCGCGAAGCGTCCGGTCCGGCATCGAGCGAACCCTCGCCGGCAGCACTGCAGCAACTGCTGAACACGCTCGCCGCAAAGCTCGATCCGGGCGCAGCAACGAACCGGCTCAAGTGGATCCAGGCGACCGTCGGCCAGAGCATCCAGATGATCCCGGTCGAGGAGGTGCTGTTCTTCATCAGCGACGAGAAGTACACGCGTGTGCAGACGGCGCAGGTCGAGGCGCTGATCCGCAAGCCGATCAAGGAGTTGGTCGAAGAACTCGACATGAATCTCTTCTGGCAGATCCACCGCTCGACCCTCGTCAATACCAAGGCAATCGCCGGCGTCAGCCGCGACCTGCGCGGCCGCCAGCTCGTCGCCGTCAAGGGTCACCCCGAGAAGCTCGAAGTCAGCCGCAGCTACGCGGGACTGTTCAAGGGGATGTAGGCCGCGAAGCGAAGGGCGAGGGGCCCCCGTCAGGGGGATCGACCAGCGCAGCGGCCGGCGAGCGTGACGGGCTCAATGCCCGCCACGCGAGAGCCACGCGAAGCACGAGAATTCAGCGTTCTCAGCACACTCGCTTCGGCCGCAGCGACGCCGCGATCAATCCCTGAGCCCACCAGTACGTCGTCAGGATGAGAAGCGCCGAAAGCGGCACCGGCGCGCTGAACCTGTTGAACGCAAGCAGCGTATCCGACGCCATGAACAGAACGCCGCCAATCGCAGCGTTGCGCGCGAGCATTTCGCCTTCGGTGCCGCGCGCGGCAAGCCAGACGACGCCCGCCTGCGCCGCCATCGCCGCCAGACACGCGACGTAGGCGAGCACCGGGAGCCGCAGCGCGGCCGGCACGCCGGGCCAGAGCTGCGACAAGAGCACCGCTGCGACGAGCGCATAGAGCACGAAGGGCAGCGGTCGCGCCGCAAACCGCACGCGGCGCGTGAAGGCGGCGATGTAGGCCAGGTGCGCCAGCAGGAAGGACACGAGCCCGGGCAGGAAGCCGTGCTGCGGCCACATCAGGAAGACGTCGCCCGCGAGCGAGAGCGCGAGGCCGACCAGCACCCAGCGCCGCACCGCCGGCGCGTCGGTGCCACGCGGCCAGGCCCAGGCGATGATGAGCAGCGTCGTCGCCGGCTTGAAGACGTAGACGAGCGCCGGCTCGGGCAGCATGTTGCCTGCAATCGCGAGCAATGCTGTCAGCGCAGCGGCCCACGGCAGCCACGCGCAGTTCTTGGCGGACATGTCGACTCCTTCGGCGAGGGGTGCTCGCGACGCTAGCGGGGATTGGCTTACGCCGTCTGAGGGATTGCCCCGGTAGGCTCCGCCGACCGGGTGAAGGGCGTAACGTCGCGGCTTCGCCCGATCGATCGGGTTCGTTTCAATGGAGATCATCATGGCCAGCAAGAAAATCATTGCCGTGGTCGGCGCCACCGGCGCGCAGGGCGGCGGGCTCGCACGAGCGATCCTCGCGGACGCGGCTGGCGGATTCGCGCTGCGAGCGCTGACGCGCAAGCCCGAGGGCGACGCAGCCAAGGCGCTGACAGCGGCCGGCGCCGAGGTCGTCGCGGCCGACCTCGACGACGAAGCCAGCCTGCGCCGCGCCTTCGATGGCGCGCACGGTGTCTATTGCGTGACGAACTTCTGGGAGCACTTCTCGCCCGACCGCGAAGTGGCGCAAGCGAAGGCGATGGCGCAGGCGGCGAAGGCAGCTGGCGTGCAACACGTGATCTGGTCGACGCTGGAGGATTCACGGCGCTTCGTGCCGCTCACCGACGAGCGCATGCCCACGCTGATGGGCCGCTACAAGGTGCCGCACTTCGACGCCAAGGGCGAATCGGATCACTTCTTCTCCGACGCCGGCGTGCCGACGACCTTCCTGCTGACCTCGTTCTATTGGGAGAACCTGATCTTTTTCGGCATGGGGCCCAAGCCCGGCGCCGACGGCGGCCTGGAGTGGACGATGCCGCTCGGCACCGCGCGCTTTCCCGGCATCGGCGTGGAAGACATCGGCCGCTCGGCCTACGGCATCTTCAAGCGCGGCGCTGATCTGGTCGGCAAGCGCGTCGGCATCGCCGGTGAACACCTGACGGGCGCCGAGATGGCGGCGACGCTCGGCGACGTGCTCGGTCAGCCGGTGCGCTACAACGCGATCACGCCGGCGCAGTTTCGCGGCTTCGGCTTTCCGGGCGCGGAGGATCTGGGCAACATGTTCCAGTTCAACACCGAGTTCGCGGACGATTTCTGCCGCGTTCGAGACCTCGCCGCGACGCGCGCGCTGAACCCAGCGCTGCAGACCTTCAGGCAGTGGCTGACCGCCAACAAGGCCCGCATCCCGCTCGCGTAATCCCTTCGCCGGCTCAAGCCCAGGTCGGCGCCTCGAGCAGCGGGCACTGCCACTGCGCGAACTCCTGCGGCGTCAACGGCCGGCCGAACAGGAAGCCCTGCGCCATCGAACAGCCGAGGTCTTCCAGCAGTTGCGCCTGCTCGGCGGTCTCGACGCCTTCGGCGACGGTTTTGATGCCGAGCGCACGCGCAACGAGCACGGTCGCCTGGATCAGCACGCGGCGGTGGTCGTTCTGCCCGAGCTGGCTCACGAAGGAGCGGTCGATCTTGACGATATCGACCGGGATCTCGTGCAGGCAGGCAAGCGACGAGTAGCCCGTGCCGAAGTCGTCGAGCGCCAGGCTGACGCCGAGCGCTTTCAGGCGGTGCAGCATGCCGAGCGCGTTGCCGTCCTGCATCGCGAGGCTTTCCGTGACTTCCAGTCGCAGGCATTGCGGCGGCATGCCCGAGCGCAACAGCTCGTGCTGGACGCGCTCGGCCAGGTCGTCCTGGCAGAGCTGCGCGCGCGACAGGTTGACGGCGACGCTTTGCGGTGCGGCTTCGCCGAGCGTCTCGCGCCAGGCCATGAACTGATCGCACGACTCGCGCAGCACGCGCGCACCGAGCGCGGTGATGAGACCCGTTTCCTCGGCGACCGGGATGAACTCGAGCGGCGGCACGATACCCCGCTCGGGGTGGCGCCAGCGCGCCAGCGCCTCGACACCGCGCAGTGCGCCGCTCGCGAGGCAGACGATCGGCTGGTAGACGACGAAGAATTCGTCGTTTTGCAGCGCGCGGCGCAGATCGTTCTCCAGATCCAGCGTGCGCGCAACGCGTTCGTGCATCGTGGCGTCGAACAGCACGTAGCGCCCGCGGCCGGCGCGCTTGGCCTCGTACATCGCGGTGTCGGCGTCGCGCAGCAGGGCGTCGGCGTCGCCCCGGTTGGTGTCGCTCGCGACGACGCCGATGCTCGCGCTGGAATGCACCTCGTGCTCGCCGATCTGGTAGGGCTGCGAGAGGACGAACAGCAGCCGGCGGGCGACGAGTTCCGCGTCCTCGACGCCGCGGATGCCGTCGAGCAGGATCACGAACTCGTCGCCGCCGATGCGTGCCGCGGTGTGGGCGCCTTCCTCTCCACGCCCGAGCGAGTCACCTTCGCGCAATGCAAGCCGCAGGCGCAGCGCAATCTGGCGCAACAGTTCGTCGCCGATGTCGTGCCCCAGGCTGTCGTTGACGAGCTTGAAGCGGTCGAAGTCCATGTACAGGACGGCGAAGCGGTAGTCGTGCAGGCGGCGCGCACGCAGCACCGCGTCGTGCAGCTTGTCGAGCACCGAGACGCGGTTGGGCAATTGAGTCAACCCGTCGGTCAGTGCGGCGCTGCGCAATTGCTCCTCGAGTTGCTTTCGCTTCGTGATGTCGGTGCGGATCGCGACATGCTCGATGACGCGCGACTGCGCATCCTGCACCGGCACGATCGTCGTGTCGGACCAGTAGAGCGAACCGTCGCGCGCGCGGCTGCAGACCTCGCCGTTCCAGCTGCGTCCGGCCGCCACGCTGCGCCACATGTCGGCCCAGAACTGGCGGGAGTGGGCACCCGAGTTGACGATGCGATGCGTCTGGCCGATCAGCTGGTCACGGCTGTATTGGCTGACCTGGCAGAAGCGGTCGTTGGCGTGGCGGATCGTGCCCGAAGGGTCGGTGACGGAGACGATCGCGTGTTTGTCGAGCGCGGTCTGGTAGGCGCGCAGCTCCGACAGCGCACGCTCGGCGCTCTCGCGCGCTTCCTGTGTCGCCGCCTCGGCACGCTTGGCCCGGTCGATGTCGAGGTGCACGCCGGCCATCAGGCGTGGCCGGCCGGCGCTGTCGCGCTCGACGACCGCACCCGCGGTGAAGACCCACGCCCAGCGGCCGTCGGCGTGGCGCATGCGCAGTTCGGCGCGGTAGGGAACCGAAGGATCCTCCAGATGCGCTTGCTGCAGGGCCTGCAAGCGGGGCAGGTCTTCGGGGTGGACGCGATCGGCAAAGCCATTCACGTCAGGCTCGACCTCGTGCGGCTCGTAGCCGAGCATCCGGCACCAAAGCTCGTTGAAGCGCGCCGAACCGTTGTCCAGGCGCAGCTCCCAGGTGCCGAGTGCCGCGCCTTCGACCATCAGCCCGAGCCGCGCTTCCTGGGCGCGCTTTTCGGTCAGGTCGACAAAGCAGACGATCACGCTCCCGATCCGGCCGACGCTGTCGCGCAGCGGCTGGGTGTCGAGCGACATCCAGCGCAGGCTGCCTCCGTCGCCGGGGATTCCCATCACGACGCCGCTTGCCGGCTCGCCGGCGGTCAAGCTGCGCCGCACCGGCTCTTCCGCTTCGGTAAACGGGGTGCCGTCCTCGTGCACGCAGCGCCACCTTGGGTCGTCGATGGTCTGGCCCCGCAGTTCGGCGGCGGTCATGTTGAGGATGCGGCTGGCGGCCTTGTTCGACTCGACGAAACGCCCGCTCGCGTCGACCACCACCATCCCGACGGGCATCGCCTCGATCAGCGTAGCCATGTGCTCGCGCTGCAGCACCTGGCCGGTGATGTCCGAGAGCACCTCGACGTAGCCGTTGGGTTCGCCCTGCTCGTCGGACAGCGGCTGCAGATCCATCTCGACCCAGTACTCGCGGCCGTCGCGGGTCCGGTTGCACAACGGGACCTTGATCTCGCGGTGCGCAGCGACCGCCTCTCGCAGACGCACCAGCGTCTCGGCCGGCGTGCGCGTGGAGCCAAGCAGCGCCCCCGGCTTGCGGCCGGCCACTTCCGCGAGCGTGTAGCCCGACAGCCGCGTGAAGCCGTCGTTGACCCAGACGATGCGGTGCTCACGATCGGTGAAGATCACGCCGTTGCCGGTACGCTGCGCGGCGAGCGCGAGGTACTTGTTCTCGGCCGCCTGCGCGACGAGCCTTTCGTGCTGGCGACGCAGCGCGCGCACGAGCGGCTCGAACACGGCGAGCGCGAGGCAGGCGAGCAACGCGAACATCAGCAGCGCCCATTCGCGGTTCGACTCCTCCGCGCGCCGGCTGCGCGCGTCGGCCTCGAGCTGCAGCCCGGCGGCGAGCGCGTCCATGTCGCGCAGGTAGGCCTCCGCCTCGCCCTGCAGACCGAGGGCGATCGGCGGCATCATGTCCGGCGCCACCTTGGCGACGTAGCCGGCGTTTTCCCACAGCGACTCCTGCTGCACGGTGACGCGGCTCACGAGGTGGGCGATGTCGTCGGACGGAGCGTCACTCGTGCCGCGCTGGCGCTCTATCAGCTCGGCCATCCGCCTGGACGCCTTCTCCATCGACTTGCGCGATTGCTCGATCTCGGCCAGATGCGGCCCGGAGTTGCGCGGCGCGAGCGAGGCCAGCGCGGAAAGCCTCCCCATGCGCTGACTCTGCATGCGCTGGTGGCCGGCGAGCGTGATCAATTCGGCATCGACCTGACGTGCCGCCTCGGCCTCGTGCGCCTGCCAGACCTGCCAGCCAGCAGCCAGGCCGATCACGATCAGCGTGCCGTAGAGGGCCGCGCGCAGCCGGTGTTGACGGTAGGGTTTGAGCGCATGCGTCCCCGACGTCGGCTCGGCGCGGGCGTGCGCACCCGTACCGACCGCCGCGACTCGCGCCGAGCGCAGCAGCAGGTAAAGCGGCAGCGCCAGCACCACCATGAGGGACAACGCGTCCAGCAGCGCAGCGTGCCAACCCGTCAACCCATGCGACCATTGCTTCAGAACGACGAGCACGAGCACGTCGCCAGCGAAGATCACGGCGAGCATGGCCGCCGCATCGAGCCAGAATCGCGGCCCGCGCGGAGCGGCCCGCGCGGCGAGCGAATCCTCCGGTTCAGCCTTGCTCTCGTTCACTCCATGACCTCGGGTTGTCGGTGCCGCAACGGGCGCACCCGCCCCGCGAGCAAGCGCACTTCCTCCCGGTTTTCGGCCTGGCGGCCCGCAACTTGACACCGCTCGTCGCGACGCGGCCTGTTACTTTGCGTCGCGCGCCGCCTGCTCGACGCGCAGTGCCGACGCCGCGCGCAGCGCCTTCAGACGCTCGCGCGGATCGACCCTTTGCGTGACTTCGTTCAGCTTCATCTCCTTGATGAAGCGGCTCGGCACGCCAGCCACCGTCTCGCGCCCGCGCTTGCGTCGGCGCAACGTGCTCACCGCGAGCGTGCTGCGCGCGCGGGTGATGCCGACGTACATCAGGCGGCGCTCTTCCTGGAGCTGCTCGGGTGTGAGCGCATCGCGTTCACCGTCGTCGCCCTGTTTGCCGGCGCTCTTTCCAGCGAAGGGCAGCAACCCCTCGTTGACGCCGGCGAGCACGACATGCGACCACTCGAGGCCCTTGGCAGCGTGCAACGTCGAGAGCGTCAGCACGTCGCGCTGGTCGCCGCGCTCGGCAAGGCTCACGATCACGCTGATCGACTGTGCAACCTCGAGCAGGCTCTTCGCCTCGGACTCGAAGCGGCCGCCATCCTCGGTCAGTTCTCCGCCGCAGCGGCGCGCGACCCAGTCGACGAAATCGAGCACGTTGGACCAGCGCGCGGCGGCGAGCTTCTCGCTGTCTTCCCCGTCGTGCAGATATTGTTCATAGGCGATGTCCTTCAACCATTGCATCAGCAGCGCCTTGGCGTCGTCAGCGCCCCGGGTGTGGCGGGCCTGGTACTCGATCTCGTTCACGTAGCGGCCGAACTCGTGCAGCGCGCCGATCGCCTTGCGATTGAGCGCAGCGCCAAGGCTGTCGGCGAACAGCGCCTCGAACAGGCTGGTCTTCCAACGGCCGGCGAATTCGCCCAGGCTGGCGAGCGTCTGGTGGCCGATACCGCGTTTGGGGCTCGTCACCGCTCGCAGGAAGGCAGTGTCGTCGTCCGCGTTCACGAGCAGGCGAAGCCACGCGCACAGGTCGCGGATTTCGGCGCGATCAAAGAAGCTCTGCCCGCCCGAGACCTTGTACGGGATCTGCGCCGCGCGCAGCTTCTGTTCGAACGCGCGCGCCTGGTGATTCGCGCGGTAGAGGATCGCGAAATCGCTGTAGCTGACCGCGTTGCCGCCCGGCGCGGCGGCAATGGCGCCGCCTCCCGTCGCGCCAGCGACGGCTCCGACATTCGCGCGCAGCGCCTGCACGCGCGCCACGGCGCGCTCGGCTTCGTGCTCCTCGCCGTCGCACTCCATCAGCGTGACGGGGTCGCCGTCGCCGAATTCGCTCCACAGCTTCTTCTCGTAGAGCTTCGGGTTGTTGGCGATCACCGCGTTGGCCGCGCGCAGGATGGCGCCGGTGGAGCGGTAGTTCTGCTCGAGCGCAATGACCTTGAGCGCCGGATAGTCCTGCGCCAGGCGGGCGAGGTTCTCGATCGTCGCGCCGCGCCAGCCGTAGATGCTCTGGTCGTCGTCACCGACCGCGGTGAAGAGCGGCGCCTGCGGGTCGGCGAGCAGCTTCAACAAATCGTATTGCGTCGGATTGGTGTCCTGCACCTCGTCGACGAGCAGGTAGCGCAGCGTCTGCTGCCAGCGCTCGCGCACCTCGGTGTCCGTGCGCAGCAACTTCAAGGGCATGCCGATCAGGTCATCGAAATCCACCGCCTGGTAGGCGGTGAGGCGCTCCTCGTAGCGCTGCATCACGCGTTGCGCGACGCGCTCGTCGTCGCTCGCCGGCTCGACCTGGTGGCTCGCGAATCCCTGGTTCTTCCACAGACTGATCGCCCACTGCCAGCGCCGCGCTAGCGCGTTATCGGTCGTGCCGCCGGCGTCTTTCAAGACGCCCAGCACGTCGTCGGCGTCGAGGATCGAGAAGCGCGGCTTCAGGCCGATGCGCTCGCCGTCGCTGCGCAGCATGCGCACACCGAGCGCATGGAAGGTGCTGACGACGAGATCCTTCGCTGCGCGCACGCCGACGAGCGCCTTCGCGCGTTCGCGCATCTCCTGCGCCGCCTTGTTCGTGAAGGTGATCGCGGCGATCTGCTTCGGCTCGTAGCCCGCCTGCAGCAAGCGCGCGATCTTGTGCACGATCACGCGCGTCTTGCCCGAGCCGGCGCCGGCGAGCACGAGGCAGGGGCCGCCGAGATGGTGCACGGCTTCGAGCTGCGCGGGGTTGAGGGAATCTGGCGGGCGGGACATGAGGTAAAGCCCGCGTTCGCCGCCATCGAGGGCGTCCGTGCGAGGCCGCGCATGATAGCGAGGGCGCGGGACCGTCCTCTGTTTCAGGGTCTGGGCGTGGGCCAGAATCCGGCTCAGGAGGGTTATGTGATGACCGATGGCACCCGTTCGATCGGCTTCGTGGCCGCTGTAGTGATTGCGCTGGGCTTCGCGGCCGGCGGCTTCGGGGTGGGCAAGGGTTTGGAGCGATTCCGCACCGGCGACCGCTCGGTGACGGTGAAGGGCTTGGCGGAGAAAGACATCGAAGCCGACTACGCGGTCTGGCCGCTTGGTTTTCGGCGGGCGGGCAACGACTTCGGCGTCGTGCAGCGCGCACTCGCCGAAGACCGCGACCGCGTGCTCAGCTTCCTGAGGGGCCAAGGCTTTACCGACAGCGAGATCGAAGTGCGCCCGCTCCAGGTGCAAGACCTTTATGCGCGCGAATACGGTAGCGGCACTCAGCCGCTGCGCTTCCAAGGCACCGGGCAAGTCTTGGTGACGTCGGCCAAGCCGACCGCAGTAGAGGCCGCGGCGCTGGCCGTGGACCCTTTGATCCAGGCGGGAGTGCAACTCGGCGGCGCCAACGACGGCCCGGCCGGCCCACGCTACCAGTTGCGCGCCTTCAACGAGGCGAAGGCGCCGCTGCTGGCCGAAGCCACCCGAAACGCTCATGAGCAGGCCCAGAAGTTCGCCGCCGACGCCGGCGCAGAACTAGGCAAGCTGCGCAGCGCCAACCAGGGTGTCATCCAGATCGGCGCCGCCGGCGGTGAGGGCTTTGATGACGGCAGCGCCCGGCTCAAGCGCCTGCGAGTCGTCAGCACGTTCACCTACGCGCTGGAGTGACCACGCCGCGGTTCGCTGCCGCTCGACACTGAGAACAGATTCTGCAATCAGCGTCGTCGGCCAGATCGCATCAGATGCCCATGCGCATCCCCACCGTCATTTGTTGGTCGATCGGGATGTGATAGGCGGCGGTGGCGTCCTGCGTGTTGCGCGCGAGGAAGGCGAACAGCTTGTCGCGCCACAGCGGCATGCCGTCGCGCTTGCGCCCGGCCAGGAGATCGATGCCGCTCACGACATAGTGGATCGCGTCGAGGTCGAGCGCCAGCCCGAGTTCCTCGCACCGACGCAGTTCGGACGGGATGTTGGGCGTTTGCATGAAGCCGTAGTGCAGCACGATCCGGTGAAACCCGTCGCTGAGCGTGCTCATCTCGATGCGCTCGCTGGGCGCAACGGTGGGCACCGGCTCGAAGACCACGCGCAGGACGATCACTTGCTCGTAGGCGACGCCGGTATGCCGGATCAGCTTGGGCAGCGACGGCGGGGCATGTTCGAAGCGCCCGGCGATGAAGACGGCGGTTCCGGGTATGCGCGGAATGTCCTCGCCCTTGATGCGGCCGATGACGGTTTCGAGTTTGGGCGTCACATGCGCGATCTGCTCGTCCAGCATGTTGGTGCCGCGGCGCCACGTGACCATGACGGTGAACAGCACGGAGCCGATCGCCAGCGGCAGCCAGCCGCCGTCCGGGATGGTGAGCAGATTCGAGCCGAGGTAGCCCAGGTCGATCAGCAGGAACACCACCATGAAGGTCAGCGCGGCGGCAAGCCCCCAGCCACCACGCTCGCGCGCGACGTTGAAGGCCAGGATCGTGGTGATGGCCATCGTCGAATTCACCGCCACGCCATAGGCCGCCGCAAGATTGCCGGACGAACGAAAGGCCAGCACCAGCCCGATCGCGGCCACCATCAGGATCCAGTTGACGGCCGGCATGTAGATCTGGCCATGGGCGTCGGCGGAGGTCTGGTCCACGGTGAGCGTCGGGAACATGCCCAGCTGCATCGCTTGCCGCGTCAGCGAATAGGCGCCGGTGATGACGGCCTGCGACGCGATGCAGGTCGCCGCGGTCGCAAGCAGGACGAGCGGAATCAGCGCCCAGCCGGGGGCGAGATGGAAGAACGGATGGATGCTGGTGGACGGTTCGGCGATCAGGATCGCGCCCTGGCCGAAGTAGTTCAGCAGCAAGGCGGGCAGCACGAGCACGAACCAGACTTGGCGGATCGGCTTTCGGCCAAAGTGCCCCAGGTCGGCATACAGCGCCTCGGCACCGGTGGTGACGAGGAAGACCGCGTACAGCACCAGATAGCCGGTGATGCCGTTGTCTGCAAAGAACCGCCACGCATATCGCGGGTCGATTGCCAGCAGGACCTGCGGCGCCTCGACGATGCCACGAATGCCCAGCGCCGCGAGCACCACAAACCACACCAGCGTCAGCGGGCCGAAGACCGCGCCAACGGCCGCCGTGCCGTGACGTTGCACCGCGAACAGCCCGACCAGGATGGCAAGCGTGATCGGCACCACGTAGTCGTGCAGGCCGGGCGCGGCCAGTTGCAGGCCCTCGACCGCGCTGAGCACCGAGATCGCCGGCGTGATCATGGCGCCGCCGTAGAGCATGGAAGCGCCGAGGATGCCGAGCAGGATGAGCGCATACCGCCTGCGGCGGTCCTGGTTTCGATCGGGCCTGAGCAGTGCGAGCAGCGCGAAAGTGCCGCCTTCGCCCCGGTTGTCCGCCTGCAGCACGAACACCATGTATTTGAGCGAGACGACGAGGAGCAGGGTCCAGAAGATCAGCGACAAGATCCCCAGTACGTTGTCGGGCGTGATCGGGATCGGGTGCTTGCCCGCGAAGCATTCGCGCAAGGCATAGATCGGACTCGTGCCGATATCACCGTAGACGACGCCGAGCACGGCCACCGCGAGGACCGCCCCCGACTTGCCAGGTGGCGTCCCGGGTGGCGCACCCGCGTCTTGCACCTTGGCGTCAGTCGCGCTCGCGCTCATCCGTGCTCTCCTGTCTTCGGCCGCATTGTGGGGGCTTGCGCCTTCGGGCTGCTAGCGCGACGGAGCGAAAATCGCGACCATGAACGCGCACGCCCCCCTCGCCCCGCCACAACCCACGCCCACACCCACGACCCACGACACAACGCGCATCGACGACACACGCATAGGCGCCGTGCGGCCGCTCGTGACGCCCGCGCTACTGCAGGAATGGCTGCCCGTGCCATCGGCGGCCGAGGCGCTCGTCGAGCAGAGCCGGCAGGCGATCTCGCGCATCCTGCGCGGCGACGACGACCGGCTGCTCGTGGTCGTCGGGCCTTGCTCGATCCACGATCACGACGAGGCACTCGAGTACGCCAGACAACTGCGCGAACAGGCGCTGGCATACGAGGAGACGCTGCTCGTCGTCATGCGCGTGTACTTCGAGAAGCCGCGCACGACGGTCGGCTGGAAGGGTTACATCAACGACCCGCACCTCGACGGCAGCTTCGCGATCAACCAGGGGCTGGAGATGGCGCGCCGCCTGCTGCTCGATGTGCTCGCGCTCGGCCTCCCGGTGGGTACCGAGTTCCTCGATCTGCTGAGTCCGCAGTTCATCAGCGACCTCGTGAGCTGGGGCGCGATCGGTGCGCGCACGACCGAAAGCCAGAGCCACCGCCAGCTCGCGAGCGGCTTGTCGTGTCCGGTGGGTTTCAAGAACGGCACCGACGGCAGCATCAAGGTGGCGGTCGACGCGATCCTCGCAGCGCGCGCGCCGCACGCTTTCATGGGGATGACGAAGATGGGGCAGGCGGCGATCTTCGAGACTCGTGGGAACGACGACTGCCATCCGATCCTGCGCGGTGGCAAGGCACCGAACTATGGCGCAGCGGACGTCGATCACGCCTGCGCGCAACTCGGTGCGGCGGGGCTGCGCACGCAGTTGATGATCGACGTCTCGCACGCCAACAGCAGCAAGCAGTTCGCGCGCCAGATCGAGGTCGCGGCAGACGTCGCGGCGCAGATCGCCGGAGGCGACAGCCGGATCATCGGCGTGATGATCGAGAGCCACTTGCATGAGGGCCGACAGGACATCGTTCCCGGCCAAGCACTGCGGCCGGGGGTGTCGGTGACTGACGCCTGCATCGGCATGGCGCAGACACTGCCGGTGCTGCGAGGGTTGGCCGATGCGGTGCGCGCGCGGCGCAAGGCTGCTCGGGCCTGAACTGCGCCTGGCGCGGCTTGCGATACTCGGCACGCGATGCCCGCGATCCTCGCCATCACCGTCCCCTTCTTCGCGCTGGTGCTGTGCGGCTATCTCGCGGCGCACTTCCGGGTGCTGCCGCAGTCGGCGATTCCGGGGCTCAACACCTTCGTGCTGTACTTCGCGCTGCCGTGCATGCTGTTTCGCTTCGGCGCCGGCACGCCGTTCGCCGATCTGCTCGACCCGGCGCTGCTCTTGGTCTACGGCTTCTGCGCGCTCGCAATGGTCGCTTTCACCGTGGTGACGACGCTCAGCCGGCGCGCGGGTGATGGCGGCGTCGATCTGACGAACGCAGCCTTCGGTGCGCTCGTCGCCGCGTTTCCGAACACCGGCTTCATGGGCATCCCCTTGCTCGTCGCGCTGTTCGGCGATCGCGCGGTGGGCCCGATGGTGGCGACGCTGCTCGTCGATCTCTTCCTCACCAGTTCCCTGTGCATCGCGCTCGCACAGATGCACAGCCACATCGGACGCGGCGGCCGCGCCGACGCGCCGGCGAGGGCGATGCAACGGCCGATCATCCGACGCCCGAAGTGCCGATGCGCACTGCCCTCTCACGATCGGCGCGCGGCGCTCTCACCAACCCACTGCCGTGGGCGATCGGGCTCGGCGCGGTGTTCTCGCTCGCCGGCTGGGCGCTGCCCGGTGCACTCGGTCAGATCGTCAAGATGCTCGGCGACGCGGCGACGCCGGTGGCACTGTTCACGATCGGCGCGGTGCTTTGGCGCGCCGGCCAGCACGCGCACACGCGCACGCCAGCAGCGCAGTTCGTGCCAGTCGCGCTGTTCAAGCTGTTCCTGCATCCGCTGCTCGTGCTCGCCGTGGGCTTGCTCGCCAACGCGGTGGGCATGCCAGTGACTGGCACCAATCTCACCGTGCTCGTACTCGCCGCGGCGCTGCCGAGCGCGAGCAACGTCTCACTGCTCGCCGAGCGCTTCGGCGCCGACAACGGCCGCGTCGCGCGCATCATCATGACGTCGACGCTGATCGCGTTCGTGAGCTTCTCCGCACTCGCCTGGCTGCTCGATGCCGGGCCCGCCGCGTGACGCACATGGAAGCGCCGATGGCCGTTGTCACGGCGATGGAAGAAGAGCTTCGCGCCCTGCTGCCGCTGCTGACCGACACGCAGCGTATCGTGCGCGCCGGGCGCGAGTTCCACCTCGGGCGCCTGCAGGGGAGTCGCGTGGTGCTGGCGCGCAGCGGCATCGGCAAGGTGGCCGCGGCGACGACGGCCACCTTGCTCGCCGCCGAGTTCGCGCCTTCGTCGATGCTCTTCACCGGCGTCGCCGGCGGCTTGGCGCCCGGCGTGCGCGTGGGTGACGTGGTGCTCGCGCGCGAACTGCTGCAACACGACATGGACGCGTCGCCATTGTTTCCGCGCTACGAGGTGCCGCTCACCGGTCGTGCCCGATTCGCGGTGGACGCCGCGCTCGCCGATCGACTTGCGCTTGCGACCGAGGACTGCCTGCGTGATGCGGCGCTCGCGCTCGGCACGACGCATCTGGCCGACTTCGGCATCGAGCAGCCGCGCATGCATCAAGGCCTCGTCATCAGCGGCGACCGCTTCGTTGCCACCGCTGCCGAAAGCGGCGCGCTGCGGCGCGACCTGCCCGACGCGCTGGCGGTCGAGATGGAGGGCGCCGCGGCGGCGCAAGTGTGCGCGGATTTCGGCCTGCCGCTGGCCGTGCTGCGCGTGATTTCCGACCGCGCCGACGACAGCGCGCACGTCGACTTCCTGCGCTTCACGCGCGAGGTGGCAAGCGTGTTGACGCGGCTGATCGTGGTCGCCGCGCTCGCGCCCGTGGCGCGCTAGGAGGCGCGGCTAGGGGGTGCGCCACGCAAGCGCCGCGAGCGTCTTGCGCCGGCTCGCGAACCAGTCGTCGAGGAAGGCGTCGCCGAACGTTGCCGCAATCGACTCGGCCTTCGCCTGCGCCGCGTTCGCTTCGTCGAGCAACTCGAGCGCGCGGCAGGCGTGCGCGTGTTCGAGCTCGATGAATGCGCGATCGACCTTCTCGGCATCGTCGACGTCGTTGGCGTCGATCAGCGCCAGCGCCCGCAGGGCATGTTCGCGTGCCTGCGGCGCTTCATCGAGTGCGTTGCCCACCATCGCGCGCAGGTACGCCGCGCGTTCGTGGTGCACCCAATTGCCGGCGCGCAGCCAGAAGTGCTCCGCGAGGCGGGCCGCATCCTGCAGGGCGGCGCGCAGTGGCGGGTGCGCCAGCTCTTGCTGAGGCCGCTCCACGAGGCCGGAGGCGATGTTGTTCGTGCATGCCGCGGCGGCGCTGTCGAGCGGATTCGCGTCCCGCCAAGTTGCGGTGTCGTCGTGCAAGGGCTTCAGCGCCTCGTGCACGCACTCGGCGGCTGCACCGTGCGCCATCTTCGGCACGCGATACATCGCGACAGTCAGGGCGACGACGTCGTGCGCAGCCTGCGGCGACGCGCCGGTCGCATCGCCGAACGCTCCGCAGAGTCGCCGCGCTTCGGCGGCTTCGCCGGCCGCCTGCGCCGCGGCGGCGGCCTGGCGCCACAGCACGCCAGCGGGTTTGTCGCCGGCCGCGCGCAGCAGCGCGGTCTGCCGTTCAAGCGCCTCGCCCCAGGCGCCGAACTTTTCGCCCAGCACGTGATTGAGCAGGAAAGCCATGCCCGGCAGTCGTTCGGAAGGCAGCGTCGCCGGGTCCAATGCGCGCAACAGCGCTGCGGCGCGCTCGGGTTCGTCGTCGTGACAGGCGTTGGCTTCGTCCAGTCGGGAAAGCGGGGTGTCGTCGGTGTCGTTCATTGCTTGATCCTCCGTCGGGCAAACTGTAGCCAAGGAAGCATCGCATGACTGCAAGAATTTTCGTCGAACCGCCACTGCCCACGGATGCAGACATTGCCCTGCCCCCCGGCGCTGCGCGTCACGCCCAGGTGCTGCGGCTGCAACCGGGTGCGCCGCTGCGGCTGTTCGACGGAGAGGGGTCCGAGTGGGACGCGCGCGTCACACACATGGGACGCAACGAAGTGCGCGTACGGGTGGGCGCGCACGAGGCGGTTGACCGCGAACTGCCTTGCCGTGTGACGCTCGCGCTCGGCATGCCGGCCAACGAACGCATGGACACCGTCATCGAAAAGGCGACCGAGCTTGGCGTCGCCGCGATCGTGCCGCTGATGTGCGAGCGCTCGGTGCTCCGTCTGCAGGGCGATCGCGCGGCGAAGAAGCTCGCGCATTGGCGCGGTGTGGCGATCGCCGCCTGCGAGCAGAGCGGGCGGACGCGGCTGCCTGAATTGAGGCCCGTCATGTCGCTTGCGGACTGGCTGCAGGCACTGCCAGCCGTGACCTCCGACGCCAGCCGTGGGCGCTGGCTGCTGAGCCTGGCTCAGGGGGCCCCCGGCATTTCGAAGAGCCTCGCCGGGTGGGCGCCAGACGGCCAGCCCTCGATCTGCGTATTGAGCGGTCCCGAAGGCGGGCTGAGCCCCGCTGAGCAGGCATTGGCGACGCGCTTTGGTTTCGCACCGGTGAGCCTTGGCCCTCGCGTGCTGCGCGCGGACACCGCGCCGCTTGCCGCGTTGTCTTGCATTGCCGCATGGACACCCCCTGCCGCATGATCGCCGTGGATGCTTCATCGTCATTGACTATCGTCTTGATGACGTTAATTGACTTTTAAAATGAAGCCTGAGCCCTCATGATTCTCCTCATCGCGGCGCCTGCCGCAGTGACTGGAGTCCACATGAGCAACCCCTTCCACGATCCCGCATCGGTAACGATCAAGAACCTCGAATCCGCATTTGCCGGCGAGTCGATGGCCCACATCAAGTACCGCTACTTCGCGAAGCTCTGCCGCGCGGCAGGAGACGAAGCGACCGCCGCCGTGTTCGAGGCGACCGCCGAGCAGGAACTGATGCACGCCTTCGGCCACGCCGACCTGCTGTTTCCGAAAGCGAACATGACGCCGGCAAAGGCGCTCCAGTTCGCGATCGAGGGCGAAACCTACGAGTACACGGAGATGTACCCGAGCTTTCGCAACGCCGCCGTCGCCGAGGGCCACGACGCCGCAGTAAAGGAGATCGACGAGCAGATCGCCGAGTCGAAGGAGCACGCCGCGATGTTCAAGGCCGTACTCGAGAAGGCGGCGAAGCGCTTCGCCGCGCTCGCTAAGGTCGAGGAGCGCCACGCCAACAACTACCAGGCTGTGCTCGACAAGCTCGCCGCCTGACAATCAACGCATCCACAGGAACATCCATGAAGAGCTATCAATGCATCGTGTGCGGCTTCGTCTACGACGAGTCGATCGGCATGCCCGAGGAGGGCATCGCCGCCGGCACGCGCTGGGCCGACATCCCGGCCGACTGGGAATGCCCGGACTGCGGCGTCGCGAAGGCGGATTTCGAAATGGTCGAGATCTGATCGGCAATGAGCGACTCCGCTGAACTCCCGGTCGTCATCCTCGGCAGCGGGCTCGCGGGCTACTCGGCGGCGCGCGAATTCCGCAAGCTCGACAAGACAACGCCGCTCGTCGTCGTCAGCCGCGACCACGCGGGCTTCTATTCGAAGCCGATGCTGTCCAACGCGCTTGCCAGCAATAGGTCAGCGGCGATGCTCGTCATGAAGCCGGTCGAGAAGATGATCGAGGAGCTCGGCGCAGTGATTCGCGCGCGCACCGAGGCGGCGCGCATCGACACTGGCACGCAGACCGTGCACTGCGTCGACGGCGAGGTGATCGCGTACCGCGACCTCGTGCTCGCGCTCGGTGCCGACCCGATCCGGCTGCCCCTCGCGGGGGATGGCGCCATCGAGGTGCTGTCGGTCAACGACCTCGACGACTACACACGCTTCGCCGAGCGGCTCGAAGGCGTGAAGACGGTTGCGATCCTCGGCGGCGGCTTGATCGGCTGCGAGTTCGCGAATGACCTGCTCGCGCGCGGCATCGTACCGATCGTGATCGACCTGGCTCCCGTAGCTTTGTCGCGCCTGCTACCACCGGAGGCGAGCCGATGGCTGCAGGCGCGACTCGAGGCCGCAGGCGTGCGCTTTCGCTTCGGGGTTGCCGCCGAGCGCGTCGAGCGCGTGGCAAACGGCTACAGAGTCACACTCACCGATGGCGGCGCACTCGAGGTCGGCCTCGTGCTGTCTGCGATCGGCCTGCGTCCGCGCATCGGCCTTGCGCAGGCGGCAGGCCTCGCAGTCAATCGGGGCATCGTCGTCGATCGACACCTCGCCACGTCAGCATCGTATGTGTACGCGCTCGGCGACTGCGCCGAGGTCGAAGGCCATTCGCTGCCCTATGTGATGCCGATCATGCAGCAGGCGCGCGCGCTCGGCGCGACGCTCGCCGGCACGCCGACGCCGCTCAAGTATCCAGCGATGCCGGTCATCGTGAAGACACCGGCCTGTCCGACCGTCGTCTGCCCGCCACCGATCGGCGCCGCCGGCGCCTGGACCGTGCAGCCCGGTGAAGAAGCGCTCGAAGCGCACTTCCGCGCCGCCGATGACGAACTGCTCGGCTTCGCCCTCATGGGCACCGCAACCGCCCGGCGCCAATCACTCGCCGGGCAGGTGCGAGGTTTGATCGGATAGCTTGTCGCGCCTCGGGCGCACCTCGTGCGCGCCACCGCGCGCCACGCCATCCATCGCGCATACAACAGGCAGTGCCCCCAAGAGAGGCTCCGGGCAGTCCCGACTCAGATCGTCAACGGGTCCACATCCACCGCCCAGCGCAGGATGCGCTCGTCGCCGCGGCGTGTGCCACGCAAGGCATGCAGTTGCGGCAACCAGACGGCAAGCATGCGTTGCAGCGCGACACGCGACGGCGACTCCACGAGCATCTGCATGCGTTCCACATTGGCGACGCGCGCGATGCCTGGCGGTACCGGTGAGTAGATCGTCACGCCGTGCGCAGCGGCAAGTTCTGCCGCCGCTTCGGACGCAGCCTGCAGAAAGTCGCGCGCCGCCTCCACGTTGCGGGCCTCCGCCCGCAGCAAGGCAAGGTGGGAGTACGGCGGCAGCCCGGCCATCTCACGCTCCTTCAATTGACTCGCGGCGAAGGCCGCGAAGTCATGCTTGCGCAGCGCAGCGTAGAGCGCATGTTGCGGATGCCAGGTCTGGATCCACATCTCGCTTTGCGCCGCCTGCCGAGCCTCGCGACCGGCGCGGCCCGCTGCCTGCATCAGCAACGCGAACAGGCGCTCGGGCGCGCGAAAGTCGCTGCTGAAGAGCGCGCTGTCCGGGTTCACCGCGGCGACCAGCGTGATGCGACGGAAGTCGTGCCCCTTGGCAATCATCTGGGTGCCGACGAGCACGTCCACCTCCCCGGCGTGGACCGCGCCGAGTTGCGCTTCGAGCGAGCCCTTCAATCGCGTGCTGTCGGCATCGATACGCGCGACCCGTGCTTCGGGCAGCACGAGCGCGAGCTGTTCCTCCAGCCGCTCGGTGCCGCGGCCGATCGGCGCGATGTCTGTATTCCCGCAGTCGGGGCAGGCGCGCGGCACGGCCTGCGCGAAACCGCAGTGATGGCAGCGCAACGAGCGGTCGAGCTTGTGAAACACCCGCCACGCGCTGCAATGCGGGCAGGCGCTCTTCCAGCCGCAGGCGCCGCAATGCAGCACCGGCGCATAACCGCGCCGATTCAGGAAGACGAGGCTTTGTTCGCCGCGCGCGACGCGCTCCTGAAGTGCGGAGACAAGCTGCGCAGAGAGCGCGTGCGATTGCGCGCCTCCCTTCCCGCGCGGCATCAGGTTCATGTCGACGATGCGGACCTGCGGCAAGACGCCGCCGCCGATGCGCGCGGGCATGTCGAGGCGCACGTAGCGACCCTCTCGTGCACGTTGCCAGCTCTCGAGCGAGGGCGTTGCCGAGCCGAGGATCACCGGCGCACCTTCGAGCCGACCTCGATAGACCGCGAGGTCGCGGGCCGAATAGCGTGCCCCTTCCTGCTGCTTGTACGACGGGTCGTGCTCCTCGTCGACGACGATCAAGCCGAGCCGCGGTAGCGATGCGAACACCGCGAGCCGCGTGCCCAGCACCAGATCCGCCAAACCGAGATGCGCCGCGAGCCAGTGACGCAGCCGCTGCGCCGGCGTGAGGCCGCTGTGCAATGAAACGATTCGGCGCGCCGACGGGCCGCGGCCGAAGCGCGCGGCGAACCGCGCTTCGAGCTGCGGCGTGAGGTTGATCTCGGGCACCAGCACCAGCACTTGACGCCCGCTCGCCAGCACCTGCTCGGCAGCGCGCAGATAGACCTCTGTCTTGCCGCTTCCAGTCGCCCCGTGGAGCAGTACGACAGGATTCACCGATGCCGCGACCAAGGTCTCGAACTGCGCCAGGGCCTTGCCTTGCTCGTCGCTGAGCGCGACCGGTTCGGCGCTCGGGGCAGCTTCTGCTGCACGCGGCTGCGCTGCACCATCGAGCACCTTGTGCAGCCGCACGATGCGGCGCTGCAATTGGATATCGCCGAGCTTGCGCAACTCCGGTGGCAGCACCGCCATCGCCACTTCGCCGACGCCGCGCTGGTAGTACGCCGCAGTGAAGGCCACCAGTTCGCACCAGCTTACCGACAAGGGCGGCACCGAGGACAGCACTTGCTGCACCGCACGCAACTCGAGTCCCGGCACCTGCCCCAGCACCTTCGGCGCCAGCCCTGCCGGCAAATCACCCTCCAGGGTGTCGTCCGGCCAGACCAGGCCGGGTACATCGCGGCGCCCGAGCGGTACACGCACAAGCGTGCCGTAGGCAAGCGGTTGCTCACTCGTGTAGTCCAGCGGGCCGGCGATTCCGCTGTGCTGCGGCGCCTCGACCGCGACGCGGACGCGAAGCGGTTCAGTCACGGCAGGCTCGATGAGAGTTAGGCGTCAAAGCTCGACTTTTACTTAAACAACACGCTTAAGTTTATGATTTCAGGCGACTTTCTGAACTGTTCGCCCACCCTGTGGATAACTTTGTGGGAAACCTAGGCATCGCGGCGCCAGATCCTTCATCCATCGGCCTCGGGGCAAGATTGCGCGCTTTCGCGGCAGCACGGCGCATCTCAATGAAATCAATAACTTAGCGCGAAGGCTCGAGCCTGGGATGGTGCAGCGCAGAACTTTGCATTCCACGCTCGAAACGCGCCGGTTTTGGGGATAAGTCAAGCCCGAGGGCCGAAATACTTCAGATTTCGAGGCGACGGAGGAGGACTTAGACAACAGGGGAAACCCGAGTTGCATCGGAAGCGAAGGCCGTTGCCCGCCCGGGTCGATCCGCTGTTATCTGCGCATGCGACGCGAGTGTTCATGCACAGCTTGGACGAGCGCATCGACACTTTCGGGCGGCGTGTGCTGGCTGATGCCATGACCGAGATTGAAAATGTGCCCGCTCCCCGTCTTCGGCGGCCCGAAGCTGTCCAGCACGCCCACCGCCGCGGCGGCAACCTGCTCAGGCGTAGCGAACAACACGTTCGGATCAAGATTGCCTTGCAAAGCCACGGTCGCCCCGACACGCGCGCGCGCCGCGCCGAGGTTCACGGTCCAGTCGAGGCCGATCACATCGGCGCCACACGCTGCGACCTCATCCAGCCACTGGCCCCCACCCTTGGTGAACACGATGTGCGGCACGCGGCGCCCTTCGCTGTCCCGCTTGAGCTGGCGCAGCACGCGCTGCGTGTAGGCAAGGCTGAAGGCCTGGAACGCGCCGTCGGCGAGCACGCCGCCCCAGCTGTCGAAGATCATCAGCGCCTGCGCTCCGGCATCTACCTGAGCGTTGAGGTAGGCCGCGACCGCGTCGGCATTGATCGCGAGAATGCGATGCATCAGATCGGGCCGCCGGTACAGCATCGTCTTGACGAGACGGTAGTCGTCCGAACCCGCGCCCTCCACCATGTAGCAGGCGAGCGTCCACGGGCTGCCCGAGAAACCGATCAGTGGCACGCGGCCGGCGAGCGCCTTGCGAATGCTCGTCACCGCGTCGAACACGTAGCGCAGCTTGGCCATGTCGGGCACCTCGAGCTTCGCGACCGCGTCCTCGTCGCGCACCGGGTGCGCAAAGCGCGGGCCTTCGCCTAGCGCGAAGCTCAAGCCCAGGCCCATGGCGTCGGGCACGGTCAGGATGTCGCTGAAGAGAATCGCGGCATCGAGCGGATAGCGCTCGAGCGGCTGCAAGGTGACCTCGGTCGCGAAATCCGGGTTCGTCGCCAGGCCCATGAAGCTGCCGGCCTTCGCGCGCGTGGCGCGATACTCGGGCAGGTAGCGCCCGGCCTGGCGCATCAGCCAGATGGGCGTGTGTGCCGTTGGCTCGCGCAGGCACGCGCGCAGGAAGGTGTCGTTGTGCAGGGCGGCGATCATGCCCGATTGTCGCAAACGCATCGAGGGTCGCCGGCCGCGGCGATTCATAATGAAGCCGGCCCTCCTCCACGGGTCGCACATTTCGAGGAACAGTGTCATGCCTTTCAGCGACATCCTGCAGACCATCGGCAACACGCCGCATATTCGTATCAACCGCCTGTTCGGCGCGACGCACAAGGTCTTCGTCAAGAGCGAGCGCGCCAACCCCGGCGGGTCGATCAAGGACCGCATCGCGCTGGCGATGGTCGAGGCCGCCGAGCGTTCCGGTGCGCTCAAGGCGGGCGGCACGATCATCGAGCCGACCTCGGGCAACACCGGCATCGGCCTGGCGATGGTCGCCGCCGTCAAAGGTTACAAATTGGTGCTCGTGATGCCCGACAGCATGAGCGTCGAGCGCCGCCGCCTGATGCTCGCCTACGGTGCGCGCTTCGAGCTGACCCCGCGCGAGAAGGGCATGAACGGCGCGATCGCACGAGCGAGCGAGTTGCTCGCTGCGACACCCGGCGGCTGGATGCCGCAGCAGTTCGAGAACCCGGCCAACATCGAAGTCCACGCGCGCACGACGGCGGCCGAGATCGCCGCCGACTTCCCGGACGGCATCGACGCGCTGATCACCGGCGTCGGCACCGGCGGCCACATCACCGGCTGCGCGCAGGTCTTGAAGGCGAAGTGGCCGAAGCTGAAGGTATTCGCGGTCGAACCCACAGCCTCACCCGTGATCAGCGGCGGCAAGCCCAGCCCGCATCCGATCCAGGGCATCGGCGCCGGCTTCATTCCGAAGAACCTGCACACCGCGTTGCTCGACGGAGTGATCCAGGTCGAGGCCGATGCGGCGCGCGAGATGGCGCGCCGCGCTGCGCGCGAAGAAGGGATACTCGTTGGCATTTCGTCGGGTGCGACGCTCGCGGCGATCGCGCAGAAGCTGCCGGAGCTGGCGTCTGGCGCGACCGTGCTCGGCTTCAACTACGACACTGGCGAGCGCTACCTTTCGATCGAAGGCTTCCTGCCTGTCGAGTGAGCGCATTCGTGCCGTCGATCGAGGCTTGAACCCGGCACACGCCACCCCATTTTCGCAACACGCGCGGGCCCTTCCGACGCGCTTTCATTGAAGGACGATCATGATCCGCACCCGTTGGCACTGGCTCATCGCGCTGCTCGCCGCCCTCTCGCTGTCGGGTTGCGGCTACAACGAATTCCAGCGTCTGGACGAGCAGGTCAAGGCCGCATGGTCCGAGGTGCTGAACCAGTACCAGCGCCGCGCCGACCTGATCCCCAACATCGTCGCCACCGTCAAGGGCGAGGCGAGCTTCGAGCAGGACACGCTGACCAAGGTGATCGAGGCGCGCGCCCGCGCGACGAGCATCAACGCGACGCCGGAGCTCGTCAATGACCCTGCGGCGTTCGAGAAATTCCAGCAGGCGCAGGGCGAACTGACCGGCGCGCTGAGCCGATTGATGGTCGTCGTCGAGCAATATCCGCAACTGAAGGCGAACGCGGCCTTCCAGGATCTGCGCGTACAGCTCGAAGGCACCGAGAACCGCATCACCGTCGCGCGCAACCGCTACATCAAGACGGTCGCGGAGTACAACGTGCTCACGCGCAGCTTCCCAACCAACCTGACGGCGATGATGTTCAGCTACAGCCCGAAGCCGAACTTCACGGTGCAGAACGAGGCGCAGATCTCGGTCCCGCCGACAGTCAGCTTCGACAAGGCCGCTTCGAAGTAGGCGCCGCGTGGCCCTGCGCTGGCTCGGCCGCACGCTGCTTGCGGCCCTGCTCGGGTTGTTGCTGGCGAGCGGCCTGCATGCCCAGGACGCGGTGCCTGCGCTCAGCGGGCGCGTGATCGACGAGACGGGCACGCTCAAGCCCGAGCAGCGCGCCGCGCTCGACGCGCGCCTTGCGGCGCTCGAAGCCGAACGCGGCGCGCAAGTCGTGATCCTGATGGTCGCGAGCACGCAGCCCGAGGACATCGCCGCCTACGCACAACGCGTGGCCGACAGCTGGAAGATCGGCCGCAAGAATATCGGCGACGGCGTGCTGATCGTCGTCGCGAAGAACGACCGCAAGGTGCGCATCGAGGTGGCAAAGACGCTCGAAGGCGCAGTCCCGGACCTCGCGGCAAGCCGCATCATCCGAGACGCGATCACGCCTGCATTCAAGGCGGGTGACTTCGGCGGCGGCCTGTCAGCCGCAGTCGACCGCATCGCGGCGCGGATCGCAAACGAAGGCTTGCCGGAGCCCGACGCCGGACGTGGTGCGCAACGCGGCGGTGACGGCTTCAATCTGCAGGATATGGCGATCTTCCTGTTCGTTGGTGCGCCCATCCTCGGCGCACTGCTCACCGGCGTCCTCGGCCGCAAGCTCGGCGCATTTGCGACCGGCGGCGCGGTCGGCGGCATTGGCTGGTGGCTGACGGCGAGCCTGCTGATGGCGGGCGTTGCCGGCTTCGTGGCACTGGTGCTCGTCGGCGTGCTCGGCATCGGCAGCCGCGGCGGCGGCAGTTCCGGCCGCGGGCCTGGCGGGCCGGTGATCTGGGGCGGTGGCGGGGGCCGCGGCGGCTGGGGCGGTGGCGGGCGCGGCGGCGGCGGCTTCAGCTCGGGCGGCGGCGGCGACTTCGGCGGCGGTGGCGCGTCGGGAAGCTGGTGATGCGCTCCCCGAACCGCTATGCCTTATCCGACGGCGCACTCGGGGGCGCAAGAATGCAGTACGTCAAAAGGCTCGCATGAACCGCTGGCTGCGAATCCTGAAGCACCGTTGGCACGACGAGGCCGATGCGCGTCGCGCGCTCGGCAGCGGCGCGCTCGACCGTCTGCAGCAGCGGGTGGGGGCGAGCGAACGCGGGCACAGCGGTGAGATCCGCATCTGCGTAGAGGCAGGGCTGCCGCTGTCCTACCTGTGGCGGGACGCGACGGCGCGCGAGCGGGCGGTGACGATGTTCGGCAAGCTCGGTGTCTGGGACACCGAGGCCAACAACGGTGTGCTGATCTACCTGCTGCTCGCCGATCACAGCATCGAAATCGTCGCCGACCGGGGCTTGAGCCAGCGCGTCGGCGCCGACCACTGGCAACGTATCACGGCCGGCATGAGCGAAGCGTTTCGCGCCGGGCGATTCGAGGATGGCTTGAATGCCGCGGTGGATGCGGTGACAGACGCGCTGCGCGAACACTTCCCGCTCGCGGCCGGAGAAGCGAACCCGAACGAATTGCCGGATAGGCCGCTGCTGCGCTGACGACGCGCCGACGATCGCTGTGGACAAAAGGCCCGCACAACTGCCATTGCGCGGGCCTTGAAGGATTCAGACTTCGGCGCGTGTCGCTTGCTTACACACCCGTTCCGGCAAGCTACTTGCTGCGGCGGAACTTGCGCAATGCGGAGATTTGCGCCGCCATCTCAGCAAATTCACCCTGCGCCTTCGCGAGGTCGAGGTCGTTCTTCGCGTTGCGGATGTCCTCTTCGGCGCGCTTGCGGGCCTCGTTGGCTGCCGCCTCGTCGAGGTCGTGACCGCGGATCGCGGTGTCGGCGAGCACCGTCACCGTCCCCGGTTGCACTTCGAGAATGCCGCCAGCGACGAAGACGAACTCTTCCTCACCGTTGTCGGCGCGCTGGATACGCACCGCACCGGGCTTGATGCGGGTGATGAAGGGCGTGTGGCGCGGCAGGATGCCGAGTTCGCCCTCCTCGCCAGGCAGTGCGACGAACTTGGCCTCGCCGGAAAAGATGCTGCCTTCGGCGGAGACGACGTCGACGTGTAGGGTGGCCATGCTTCAGTTCTCCAGGGCGCGACGGCCAAGCGTCATTGAATCTTCTTGGCCTTCTCGAAGGCCTCGTCGATCGTTCCGACCATGTAGAACGCTTGCTCGGGCAGCGAATCGCATTCGCCATTGATGATCATCTTGAAGCCGCGGATCGTTTCCTTCAGCGGCACGTACTTGCCGGGCGAGCCAGTGAAGACTTCGGCGACGTGGAACGGCTGCGACAGGAAGCGCTGGATCTTGCGCGCGCGCGCAACGGCGAGCTTGTCTTCCGGGCTCAATTCATCCATGCCCAGGATCGCGATGATGTCGCGCAGTTCCTTGTAGCGCTGCAGGGTGCCCTGCACTGCGCGCGTCGTCGAGTAGTGTTCCTCGCCAACGACGTGCGGGTCGACCTGACGCGAGGTGCTGTCCAGCGGATCGACTGCCGGATAGATGCCGAGCGAGGCGATGTCGCGCGACAGCACGACGGTCGCGTCCAAGTGGGCGAAGGTCGTCGCCGGGGACGGGTCGGTCAAGTCATCGGCGGGCACGTAAACCGCCTGGATCGACGTGATCGAGCCAACCTTGGTCGAAGTGATGCGCTCTTGCAGGCGGCCCATTTCTTCTGCGAGCGTCGGCTGATAACCCACCGCCGAAGGCATCCGGCCGAGCAGCGCGGACACTTCGGTGCCGGCGAGCGTGAAGCGGTAGATGTTGTCGACGAAGAACAGCACGTCCCGCCCTTCGTCGCGGAACGATTCGGCGATCGTCAGGCCGGTCAGCGCGACGCGCAGGCGGTTGCCCGGCGGCTCGTTCATCTGGCCGTAGACCATGGACACCTTGGACTGGCTCAGGTCCTCCTGCACGACGACCTTCGAGTCGCTCATCTCGTGATAGAAGTCGTTGCCTTCGCGGGTGCGCTCGCCGACGCCAGCGAACACCGACAGGCCCGAGTGCGCCTTCGCGATGTTGTTGATCAACTCCATCATGTTGACGGTCTTGCCGACCCCGGCGCCGCCGAACAAGCCCACCTTGCCGCCCTTGGCGAACGGGCAGATCAAGTCGATCACCTTGATGCCGGTTTCGAGCAACTCGGTAGAGGGCGAGAGTTCGTCGTAGCTCGGCGCCTTGCGGTGGATCGATGCGGTGAGGGTCTGGTCGACCGGACCGCGCTCGTCGATCGGGTTGCCGAGCACGTCCATGATGCGGCCGAGCGTCGCCTTGCCGACCGGCACCGTGATCGGCGCGCCGGTATTGTTGACCATCAGGCCGCGACGCAGGCCATCCGATGAACCGAGCGCGATGGTGCGCACGACGCCGTCGCCGAGCTGCTGCTGGACTTCCAGCGTCAGCGCGGTGCCGTCGAGCTTGAGCGCGTCGTAGATGTGCGGCATCTGGTCACGCGGGAATTCGACGTCCACCACGGCGCCGATGCACTGAACGATCTTGCCTTGTGCCATTTTCTTGAGTCCTTTTGACGGTATTCGATGTGCGATGCGGCCTGCCGCGTCAGCCTGAGATGGCCGCCGCGCCGCCGACGATCTCACTCAATTCCTTGGTGATCGCCGCCTGGCGTGTCTTGTTGTAGATGAGCTGCAGCTCCGCGATCAGGCTGCCGGCGTTGTCGGTCGCGGCCTTCATCGCGACCATGCGCGCCGACTGCTCGGACGCCATGTTCTCCGCCACCGCCTGGAACACGAGCGCCTCGATGTAGCGGGTGAGCAACTCGTTGATGACCACCGCGGGATCGGGCTCGTAGATGTAGTCCCATGCGTACTGCGCCTTCTCGGCCGCGGTCTGCGCGAGCCGCTCGCCCGAAAGCGGCAGCAACTGCTCGATCATCGGTTCCTGCTTCATCGTGTTGATGAACTTCGTGTAGCAGAGATAGACGACGTCGATCTCGCCCGAGACGAAAGCGTCGAGCATGACCTTGACCGGGCCGATCAGCTTTTCGAGCAGCGGCGCGTCGCCAAGGTGCGTCGCGTGGCTCATCACCTTGACGCCGATGCGGTTGAGGAAGCCGTAGCCCTTGTTGCCGATCGCCACCGCCTGCGCACTACCGCCACCTTGCTGACCCTCGCGCAATTGACTCGTGACGGCGCGCAGCACGTTGGTGTTGAGGCCGCCGCACAGGCCCTTGTCTGTCGTGACGACGATGTAACCGACGCGCTGGCGCGATTCGACCTTGCGCATGTAGGGCGAGCGGTATTCGGGATTGGCATGCGCCAGGTTGGCCGTGATGTTGCGGATCTTGTCCGCATACGGCCGCACCGCGCGCATCCGGTCCTGTGCCTTGCGCATCTTGGACGCGGAGACCATTTCCATGGCCTTGGTGATCTTCTTCGTGTTCTCGAAGCTCTTGATCTTGCCGCGCAGTTCCTTGCCTACCGCCATGCCGATGCTCCTTGTCGCTGGTCGGGGTTCAGGTGAAGGACTTCTTGAACGCAGCGATCGCGCCGCCGAGCTCTTCCTCGGCGGCCTTGTCCATCGCCTTGTCGGCTTCGAGCTTCGCGAGCAGCGCGGCGTGACTCGACTTCAGGTGCTGATGCAGGCCGTGTTCGAAGGGAAGAATCTGCTTCACGTCGATGTCGTCCATGTAACCCTTGTTCACGGCGAATAGCGTCGCCGCCATCAGGCTGATCGGCAGCGGCGAGTACTGCGCCTGCTTCAACAGCTCCGTCACACGCGCGCCGCGGTCGAGCTGCTTGCGGGTTGCCTCGTCGAGGTCCGACGCGAACTGCGCAAAGGCGGCGAGCTCTCGGTACTGTGCGAGGTCGGTGCGGATACCGCCCGAAAGGTTCTTGATCAGCTTGGTCTGCGCCGAAGAACCCACGCGCGAGACGGAGATGCCGGCGTTGATCGCAGGTCGGATGCCGGCGTTGAAGAGCGCCGTCTCCAGGAAGATCTGGCCGTCGGTAATCGAGATCACGTTGGTCGGCACGAAGGCCGAGACGTCGCCCGCCTGCGTCTCGATGATCGGCAGCGCGGTGAGAGATCCGGTCTTGCCCTTGACTTCGCCCTTGGTGAATTTCTCGACGTAGTCGGCGTTCACGCGCGCGGCGCGCTCGAGCAGGCGGCTGTGGAGATAGAAGACGTCGCCCGGGAACGCCTCGCGGCCCGGCGGACGGCGCAGCAGCAGGGAGACCTGCCGATACGCGACGGCCTGCTTGGACAGGTCGTCATAGATGATCAGCGCGTCCTGCCCGCGGTCACGGAAGTACTCGCCCATCGTGCAGCCCGAGTAGGCCGAAACGTATTGCATGGCAGCCGATTCGGAGGCCGAGGCGGCGACGACGATCGTGTACTCCATCGCGCCAGCATGTTCGAGCGCGCGCACCACGTTCTTGATCGAGGACGCCTTCTGGCCGATCGCGACGTAGACGCAGGTCATGTTCTGACCCTTCTGATTGATGATCGCGTCGATCGCCACCGCGGTCTTGCCGGTCTGGCGGTCGCCGATGATCAGCTCGCGTTGACCGCGCCCGATCGGCACCATCGAGTCGATCGACTTCAGGCCGGTCTGCACCGGCTGGCTCACGGACTGCCGCGCGATCACGCCCGGTGCGACTTTTTCGATCACGTCGGTCATCTTGGCGTTGACCGGACCCTTGCCGTCGATCGGATGGCCGAGCGCGTTGACCACCCGACCGATCAACTCGGGGCCGACTGGCACCTCGAGAATGCGGCCGGTGCACTTGACGGTGTCGCCTTCCGAGATGTGCTCGTACTCGCCCAAGATCACCGAGCCGACCGAATCGCGCTCGAGGTTGAGCGCGAGGCCGTAGGTCGGCTGGCCGTCGGCCGTCGGCGGGAACTCGAGCATTTCGCCCGCCATGGCGTCGGACAGCCCGTGCACGCGCACGATGCCGTCGGTGACGGACACCACGGTGCCCTGGTTCTTGATGTCGCTCTGACTGCCAAGACCCTCGATGCGGGACTTGATGAGTTCGGAAATTTCTGCGGGATTGAGTTGCATGGTGTTCTCCGGGTCTCGCCCGGGGCGCCGGTGGCGACCCTTAGGCGGTTAACGCGACTTTCATTTGTTCGAGACGGGCCTTCACGGAGGTGTCGAGCACCTCGTCGCCAACGATGGCGCGAATGCCGCCGATCAGTTCCGGATCGACCTCGACATGCGCATTGAGCTTGCGGCCGAAGCGCTTCTCGAGCGTTGCGATCACCTGCTCGAGCTGTCCGTCGTCGATCGCGAACGCACTCTGGATCGTGGCCTCCGACACGCCGGTGCGCGCGTTGACGAGCGTCTGGTACTGCGCCGCCATCTCCGGCAGAGCGGCCAGACGGCCGTTGTCGATCACCGCGCGCAGCAGGTTGGCGACCTTGGTGTCGAGCGCACTGCCGACCGCCGCGCTGACCACATCGAAAACCTGCGCCGCCTGCGTTTTCGGGTTGTCGGCGAACTCGCGCAGCCTGTCGTCGGCGGCGACGAGCGCAAGCGCATTCATCTGCGCAGACAGCGCCGACGCGTCGGATGCGGCGACCGCCTTGTACAGTGCCTCGGCATACGGGCGGGCAATGGTTGCCAGTTCGGCCATCGTCAGCCCTCCCGCCGCGGCGCGGCACGCAACTGATCCTGCGCACGGGCCTTCATGCTCAAAGCTCCGCCTTCAGCCGGCCGAGCAACTCGGCATGCACACTGGCGTTGACTTCGCGCCGCAGGATCGCCTCGGCGCCCTTGACGGCCAGGCCGGCGACCTGCTCGCGCAGCGTCTCGCGTGCCTTGAAGGCTTCCTGCTCGGCCTCCGCGCGCGCGGCAGCGATGATCTTGGCGCCCTCTTCGTTGGCGCGGCCCTTGGCCTCCTCGATCATCTGCTGCGCGAGGTGCTCGGCGTCGGCGAGGCGCTTGGAGGCGTCGTCGCGCGCGGCCGACAACTGCTGCTCGACGCGCTGGTTCGCTTCGGCGAGCTCGGCCTTGGCCTTGTCGGCTGCCGACAGGCCGGCGGCGATCTTCTTCGCCCGTTCGTCCAGTGCCGCCGTGATGGGCGGCCAGATGTATTTCATCGTGAACCCGACCAGGATCAGGAACACGATCATCTGAAAAATCAATGTCGCGGTGATGCTCACTTTGGTGCCTCAATCACGTTGGCTGGCAAGCCGCCGACGAGCGGCGGGCGGGCTGCGCATGCAGCGCAGGCTGCCGGGCCCAGCTTACTTGGGCAGGGCGGCCAGTTGCGCCAGGAACGGGTTCGCGGTGGTGAACCACAGCGCAATACCGGTGCCGATGATGAAGGACGCGTCGATCAGGCCCACGAGCAGGAACATCTTGGTTTGCAGCTCGCCCATGAGTTCGGGTTGACGGGCGGCGGACTCGAGGTACTTGCTGCCCATGACACCGATGCCGATACAAGCGCCCATGGCGCCGAGGCCAATGATCAAACCAGCAGCTACCGCGACGAGACCGATGAGTTCCATGAAAGACTCCTGTTGAAATTGAAAGAAAGGGACCGCAGGGAAAGAAAGTACGAAATGCCGCGGATCAGTGCGAATCGTGCGCCTGGCCGACATAGACCAGCGTCAGCATCATGAAGACGAAGGCCTGCAGCGTGATGATCAGGATGTGGAAGATCGCCCACACGGTCCCTGCGATCACGTGACCGAGGCCGAGCAGGATACCGCCGAAGGACAGCGTGAACGCCCCGCCCATCAGCGCGATGAGCAAGAAGATCAGTTCGCCCGCATACATATTGCCGAACAGTCGCATGCCGTGCGAGACCGTCTTGGCGACGAACTCGACGATCTGCATCGCGAAGTTGAACGGATAGAGCGCCCAGTGGTTGCCGAAAGGCGCCGCGAACAGCTCGTGGATCCAGCCGCCGAGACCCTTGATCTTGACGTTGTAGTACAGGCAGATCAGCAGCACCGCGACCGACAGCCCCATCGTCACCGACAGGTCCGCCGTCGGCACGACGCGCAGGTAGGCGTGCTCGGGGTCGTGCCCTGCGGCACCGAAAATCTGGGCCCAGATGAGCGGCAGCAGGTCCACCGGCAGCAAGTCCATCGCATTCATCAGGAAGATCCAGACGAACACGGTCAGCGCGAGCGGGGCGACGAACTTGCGACTCGTGGCGTTGTGCACGATGCCCTTGGCCTGCGAATCGACCATTTCGACGAGGATCTCGACCGCCGCCTGGAAGCGCCCCGGCACGCCTGACGTCGCCTTGCGCGCCGCAAGCCACATCAGCCAGCAGCCGATCACGCCGGTCGCGGCGGCGAGAAAGACCGAGTCGAAATTCACGATCGAGAAATCGACCAGTCCCGCAGCCTTGCCGGTGCCGAAATGCGTCAGGTGGTGAACGATGTACTCACCGGCCGTCGGTGCATGTGCTGCTGCTGCGCCTTCTGCTGCCATATTCGTCGCGTCCGTTCCGTTATCTCTTTTCGCGCCGCCACAGCAACGCGAGCCAGTTCACCTGCAAGCACACCACCATCGCCACCAGCAGCGCCGGCCAGTTCAGGCCGGGTACCACCTTCACCGCCGCCAGCAACAACACGAGCGACAGAAGCATTTTCAAGCCCTGCCAGACCAGGAAGCCCAAGGCCCCCGCAACCGGTCCGGTTCCCGCCAAACGGCCCACTCTGCTCGCCAGCAGCGCGGTCGGCACGACGATGACGATCGCGCCATAGAGCGCCGAACGACCCGCGTCGGGTCCGAACAACCCCCATGCCACGGCCGAAGCCACCACGCCGAACGCAGCCTGCGCCGCGACGACGTACCAGGGCGACACCTGGGGATACCTCTCCCGCAAAGCCTGCGCTTGCGCCGAGCTCAAGGGGGTGACGGGTGGATCTTCTTCCTCGTCGTCCCAACCGCCACGATCGATGCGCTCGCTCATGGTGATTTCTTGATCCGTCGCCTGCAAAGCCTCGGAATTATACGAAAGCTCGCGCGGCCCCCCGCAGTTACCCGACGCGAGCACCGGACGTCAGCGTCACGCCAGCGAACTCGGGTTGCATCGCGCGGCGGCTGGACCGTGCCAAGCCACCGGGATGCGAACCTCTCAGTGGGTCGTGCGGATGTCGAGCGTCATCCAAGCGTGATGACTTTGTCCGGGCTGCAGCGTGACGAGGCCGAGCGCGCTCGGCGCCGGCTGGTTGATTGCGTTGGTGACGTGGCTGATCGGTTCGACGCAGAAGTAGTCCTCGTCCTGCGGGGTGTAGATCACCAGGCGCGACAGCGACGAGCGCAACGTGAGCGCGAACAGTTCGTCGCGGATGCGCGCCGGGCCGCTCCAGCCCTCGAACCCGTGGTCGTAGTCAAGATGGGCAACGTCGGCATCGACGCCGGGCTGCGGCACGAGCTGCGTGGGCAGCTTCAACGCATCGAGCTCCCAGCGTCCGCTGCATTCGACGTGCAGCCGGCTGCGCGCGCGCTTCGGAAAGTATGGATGCCAGCCGAGGCCGACCGGGGCCGCCTGCTCCGACGTGTTGGTCACGCTCAGCTCGGCGCGCAGCGAGGTCGGCCCGAGCTGAAGCAGTTGGCGCGCCTGAAAGTCGAACGGCCAGCCGTCGTTCGCGCGATGGTCGAGCGTGAGGGCGACTTCGGCCGGCCCGCTGGGCCCGTGGCTCGCCTCCACCTGCCACGCGCTCTGGTGCCCGACACCGTGCAGAGGATGCGGGCTGCCTTCGAAGTTTGGCGCGAGCTGGTAGGGCCGGCCCTGCCAGTTGAAGCGCCCATGGTCGATGCGGTTCGAGTACGGCACGAGCGGAAACGACGCCGCCTTGCGCCAAGCGGCGAGCTTTGCCGGCTCCTGCGAACGAAGCACCGGCACGCCGTGATGCCAGAGGCCGGCGATCGCACCGCCGAGATCGGGCCGCAGCGCCAACCGCAGCGCCCCCGCCCGCAGCTCGAAGGTCTGCGCATCTTCCGTAACGTTCGCGTCGGTCATGATCCTCCCGCGGCCAGTGGCCGTTGACTCTTCAACTGCAACTGCGCGAGTGCAACTCGCGCGACTGTCTTCAACGCTCGGCGCCGGTCTGGGTGCCGCTGGCCAGAGTGTGCACGTGCATCCGGTCCTGTGCCGTGAGCGCGGCGACGGCTTCGCGTGCGCCACGGATCAGCAGCCCCAGATCGGACGAGATGGCGACGAAATCGAAGCCGATCGCGCGGTACTGCGCAACGACTTCGGGCGTCGCGCCGAACGCGCCGACCGGCTTGCCGAGCGCCTTGCAGCGATGCACCACGTCTGCCATCAGGTCCATCACTGCCGGATGGGTCGGGTGGCCGACATGGCCCATCGAAGCCGAAAGATCCGCCGGCCCGAGGAAGATCGCATCCACCCCCGCGACGGCGGCAATCGACTCGAGCCGCTCGACGGCCCGTACCGTCTCGAGCTGGACGATCACCGTCAGCCCGCGGTTCGCGGTGCGGAAATAGGTCGCGTCGGTGCCGAAGCGCGAGGCGCGCCCCGAAGCCGACATCGCGCGCACGCCTTCCGGCGGATAGCGCGTCGCGGCGACCGCGGCACCGGCCTGTGCAGCGTCCTGCACGAAGGGCACCATCAGCGTCGTGGCGCCGGCGTCGAGCACGCGCTTGATCACCGTTGCGTCGTTGCAAGGGATGCGGACAACCGGCGACATCCGGGAGGCCGCCACCGCCTGCAGCAGGTGCACCACGTCCATCATGTCGATCGGTGAGTGCTCCATGTCGATCAGGCCCCAGTCGAAGCCGGCATGCGCCACCGCTTCGGCAACGAGCGGGCTCGCGGAGCTGATCCAGGTGCCGATCGGCGGGTTGCCGCCGGCGGCGCTGAGCAGGTGCTTGAATGCATTCATCGAGAAACTCCCCGGTCAGGGCTGGTCGGCGGGCGACCGCCGCGCGTGCGAGCGCTTCACCCGAGCTCGACCTTCAGATAGTGCGCACCGGCGATCGGATTGAAATAGTACGGAGGTATCTCTTCGAAGCCGAGCGACGCGTAGAGCTCGCGCGCCGACTCCATCTCGTCGAGCGTATCGAGCAGCATCACCGAGTAGCCCTCTGTGCGGGCCTCGTCGAGCAGCCACTGCGCCAACTGGCGTCCAAGCCCGAAACCGCGAAATGCAGGGCGCACGTAGAGGCGCTTCATCTCGCAGGCGTTGCCGTAGTCCACATCGGCCAAGCCGCGCAACGCGCCGCAGGCCGCCAGTTCGTGATCGACCCAACCGAGCAGCAAGCGCCCGGCGGGCGCCGCATAGTCGCCGGGCAGACCGGCAAGTTCGGCCTCGAAGTTCTGGAAGCACAGGTCGACCGACAGGCTGCGCGCGTAGTCGAGAAAGATCTCGCGCGCCGAGTCGATCAACGGCGCCGTATCGGCAACAACCAGTCGTATCTCTGGGGCATCCATCCGGGCGGCGGCAGCCATCATGGGAAGCCCGAGTCTAGCCGCCCATCCACACGAGCAGCCCGACGCTCGCGGCACAGGCCATGAACAGCACCGCGGCGAACAGCCACAACTCCCAGCCGTCGGCAGCGGCAGGGACCCGCGCCGGCAGCATCTTGTCGCCGCGGATCATGGGCCCGACAAGGTCGCGCTGCCTGCGCACGCGGTAGAACACGATCGCGCCGATGTGCAGCACGACGAGTGCGAGCACCACCCAGCGACCGATATTCGCGTGGTAGGCGGTGAGCGTCGAGCTCGTCGCGCTCGACACGAAACGCGCCAGCGGGCCGGTGGTCGTGATCTCGTCGTCGGCGAACAGACCGCTGCCCACCTGCAGCGCCAGGAAGGCGAGCATCGCGAACACCGACGCGCTTCCGAGCGGGGAGTGGCCGACGTCGTGAAACTCGTCGCTGCGCGACTGCCCGCGCAGGTAGCGCCCCAATGCCGCCGGGCTGTACAGGAAGGCAGAGAAGCGCGACCAGCGCCCCCCGAAGATCCCCCACAGGACGCGAAACGCAAGCAGCGAGAACACCGCATAGCCGAAACGCAAATGCCACTCCATCGCGTTGCCGCCCACCGAGCCGCTGACAAACGAACCGACGACGCACGCGGCGAGCGTCCAATGAAAGAGCCGGATCGGCAGGTCCCACACGCGCACCGCGCGCAGCATCTGCCCGGGGGCACTGCGCGCCGGCGTCTTGTTTGTCTTGTTCGTCATGGTTGGGCTCGATTCACGATACACCGCGACACGCCAACGATAGCGCCAGCGCGAGTTGCGCGCACGACCGGATACCTCGCGCGACGCGGATGGCCTAGCGCTACCCGAGGGCATTCGCGCCGCGGCGCCGGTGCCCGCATCGCGCTTCCCTACACTTGCCTTCGCCGTGCGCGACCCGTTAGGCGCGCACCGGCGCATCCCCACAACCCCATCACCCGGGAGAAGCTGCATGAATTTTCGACTCCGATTCTGTGCGTCGGCCGCCGCGCTTGTGGCTCTTGCCGCCGCGCTGCCCGCCGCGGCCCAGTTCGCCAAGCCCGAGGACGCGATCGACTACCGCCAGTCCGTGATGACGGTGATGGGAACCCACTTCGGCCGCCTCGGCGCGATGGTGCAGGGCAAGGTGCCGTTCGACGCCAAGGCGGCGGCAGGCCAACGCGAACATCGTACTCGTGATGTCCATGCTGCCGTTCTCGGCGTTCGGGCCAGGCACCGACATGGGACGGCGACACAAAGGCCAAGGCCGACATCTGGAAGGACCCGGCCAAGTTCCAGGCTGCGGGCAAGGAGATTGCAGGATCAGGCCGTCAAGCTCGACGCCGCGGCCAAGACGGGCAACCTCGACCTCATCAAGGCAGCGTTCGGCGACACCGCCAAGACCTGCAAGAACTGCCACGACAACTTCCGCGAGAAGTGATCACGGGCCGAAGTTTGCGGCCCTAATGCGTTGCGGGGCGGTGGGCGGGCTCCTCCGCTGAGGCTAGCGGTCCCGCCGGCGGCGCGCGTCAGCCGCGGTCGAACTTGAATACGGCAACACTGGCCAGCAGATTCGGCCAGCGCCGCACCGCCTGCCCGCGCTCGATGCCGAAGGCGTCGAGGATGCGCAACCCGTCCTTGCGCGCCAGCACCTCGAAGTCGGCGAACGTGCCGACGCGGATGTTGGGCGTGTCGTACCACTGATAAGGCAGCACCTTCGTCACCGGCATGCGCCCGGCCATCACGTGCAGCCGGTTCGGCCAGTGCGCGAAATTCGGGAAGCTCACGATGCCGACGCGCCCGACGCGCGCCGTCTCGCGCAGCATGCTCTCGGTGTTGCGCAGGTGCTGCATGGTGTCGAGCTGCAGCACGACGTCGAAGCTCTGGTCCTCGAACATCGCCAGCCCCTCCTCGAGGTTGAGCTGGAGGAAGTTGACGCCGCGTTGCGCGCAAGCCAGCACGTTGGCATCGGCAATCTCGACGCCGTAGCCGCTGCATCCGCGCTTGTCGCGCAGGTGCGCGAGCAACTCGCCGCTGCCGCAGCCGAGGTCGAGCACCCGCGAGCCTGGCGGCACGAGCTGCGCGATCAGCTCCATGTCCTTGCGTTCGCTCACGCAAGCTCTCCCGCGATGCGCTCGAAGCAAGCGCGCAGCAATGCGTGATAGCGCGCATCGTCGAGCAGAAAGGCGTCGTGGCCGTGCGGCGCGTCGATCTCGGCGTAGCTGACGTCGATCCGGTTATCGAGCAGCGCCTTGACGATCTCGCGTGAGCGCGCGGGCGCGAAGCGCCAGTCGGTCATGAAGCTCACGAGCTGGAACTTGCACGTCGCCGCGGCGAAGGCGCGCGCCAGATCGCCGCCATGCTCGCGCGCCGGGTCGAAGTAGTCGAGCGCCCGTGTGATCAGCAGGTAAGTGTTGGCGTCGAAGTATTCGCTGAACTTGTCGCCCTGGTGGCGCAGATAGCCTTCGATCTGGAACTCGATGTCCTGCGTCGTGTAGCCGAGCTCCGCGCTCTTGAGCAGACGGCCGAAGCGCGACTCCATCGCGTTCCCGCTCAGGTAGGTGATGTGGCCGATCATGCGCGCCACGCGCAGGCCGCGCCGCGGCAGCGTGCCGTGCTCGCGGTAGTGGCCGGCATGGAAGTCGGGGTCGGTCACGATCGCGCGTCGCGCGACTTCATTGAAGGCGATGTTCTGCGCCGACAGGTTAGGTGCGGTCGCGATCGCGACGCAGTGCCGCAGACGCGCCGGGTAGCGCAACGACCAGGCGAGCGCCTGCATGCCGCCGAGGCTGCCACCGATCACTGCCGCTAGCCGCTCGATGCCGAAGGCGTCCATCAGCCGGGCCTGCGAATCGACCCAATCCTCGACCGTGACGACCGGGAAATCAGCGCCATAGACACGGCCGGTCTCGCGGTTCAACGTCGTCGGCCCGGTCGAACCAAAGCACGAACCGAGGTTGTTGACGCCGATCACGAAGAAGCGATCGGTGTCGAGCGGCTTGCCGGGGCCGACGAGGTTGTCCCACCAGCCCTCGCTCTTGTCGTCTCCGGCGTAGGTGCCGGCGACGTGATGCGAGGCGTTGAGCGCGTGACACACGAGCACCGCATTGCTGCGCTCGGCGTTGAGCGTGCCGTAGGTTTCGTAGGCGAGCGCGTAGTCGCGCAACTCGGCGCCGCTGCGCAGTTGCAGGGGCTGCGCGAAGTGCATCGCCTGTGCGGTGACCTCGCCGACGGATTGCATGGGAGCGAGTGGCCGCGCGGCCGCGCCTGGCACGCGGTTCAGCGGGGCGGCGCGGAGTCGATGAAGCTCTGGCGCGCCCCGAGCTTCTCGGACAGGCGCGCCAGATTCGGATGCTCGCCGCGCCAATCGAGTTGCGCGAAACGGAAGTCTAGATAGCCGAGGGCGCAGCCGGTCGCGATGTCAGCGAGCGAGAAATGGGTGCCCACGCACCACGGCTTGTCAGCGAGCCCTTTGGACATCGCGCGCAGCGACGCCATGATGCGGCTCGTCTGGCGCTCGACCCAGGCGCCGCTGCGCTGAGCGTCCGTGCGCCCGGCCCAGGTCTGTTCCAGGCGCGCGAGCACGGCGGCGTCGAGCACGCCGTCGCCAAGCGCCTCCCAGGTCCGCACCTCGGCCCGCTCGCGCCCGCGCTCGGGGATGAGCCGACCGACCGGAGACAACGTGTCGACGTATTCCACGATGACGCGCGAATCGAACACCGCCTCGCCACCGTCCATCACCAGGCAGGGCACCTTGCCGAGCGGATTGAACTCGAGCATGGCGTCACTTGCCCACACGTCCTCGAGCACGAGGCGGTAGTCGAGCTTCTTCTCGGCCATCACGATCCGCACCTTGCGGACGTAGGGGCTGGTGAGCGCTCCGATGAGTTTCATGTTGTTGTGCCTGCTGACGGATCGAAACGATTCTATCGAAGCACCCCGCCACGCCGGGATGGGAAGCGCGCCTTCAGCGCGGCGCCGCCAGCCAATCGACCGCGCCGGCTCGCCCTGGCAGATCGAGTTCGGCGCGTGCCGACGGTGTGCGCGCAATTACCATGCCGCGCCGCACCACGGCCAGGCGCGTCGCGCGCAGGCGGATCGCCTCGATCGTGTCACGCGCCTGCAGCAGCACGAAGTCGGCATTGCAGCCGACCTCGAGCCCGTAGCCTTCGAGCCCGAGGATGCGCGCGTTGTTGACCGTCACGGCATCGAAGCAGGCGCGCATCTGCAACTGCGAGGTCATCTGCGCGACGTGCAGCCCCATCTGCGCGACTTCGAGCATGTCGCCCGAACCGAGCGGGTACCACGGGTCCATCACGCAGTCGTGACCGAAGCCGACGTTGATGCCGGCCGCCATCAGCTCCGGCACGCGCGTCATGCCGCGCCGCTTCGGGTAGGTGTCGTGCCGTCCCTGCAGCGTGATGTTGATGAGCGGGTTGGCGACCACGTGCAACCCGGCCTCGCGCATCAGCGGCAGCAGCTTGCTGACGTAGTAGTTGTCCATCGAGTGCATCGAGGTCAGGTGCGAGCCCGTCGCGCGACCGTGCAGGCCGAGGCGCTGCGTCTCGCTCGCGAGCGTCTCGACATGGCGGGAAAGCGGGTCGTCGCTCTCGTCGCAGTGCATGTCGACGCGCAGTCCGCGTTCGGCGGCGAGTTCGCACAGGATGCGCACGCTCTCGGCACCGTCGTTCATCGTGCGCTCGAAGTGCGGAATGCCGCCGACGACATCCACGCCCATGTCGAGCGCGCGCTTCAGGTTGGCGAGCGCATCCGGCGCACGCAGCAGGCCGTCCTGGGGGAAGGCGACAAGCTGCAGGTCGAGGTAGGGCTTGACGCGTTCACGCACGTGCAGCAGTGCCTCGACCGCGAGCAAGCGGACATCGCACACATCGACATGCGAGCGGATTGCGAGCAGACCCTTCGCCACCGCCCAGTCGCAGTATGCAAGCGCGCGCTCGACGAGCGCTTCCTGCGTCAGCAGGGGCTTCAGTTCACCCCATAGCGCGATGCCTTCGAGCAGCGTGCCGCTCTCGTTCACGCGCGGCAGGCCGACGCTGAGCGTCGCGTCCATATGGAAGTGCGCGTCGACGAAAGGAGGCGCGAGCAGCAGGCCGCGCCCGTCGAGTTCAGGGGTGCCCGCGGGCGCGGCGAGCGCCGGGCCGACCGCGGCAATGCGCCCGCCGAGCGCCAATACGTCCTGCCCGCTGCGGCCGTCGGGCAGTGTCACGTTGCGTACAAACAGATCGTCAGCGGTCACGCGCGGCCTCCTGGCAAGCCTGGATGAAGAACGCCGAGTCACGCGACGACGGCGATGGGACGCACCCGCACGCTGCTACTCGTACACCTCCGCCTGCGGATCGGTCGCCTCGAGCTCGTAGCTTGCCGCGACCATCGCCAGGCGCGCGATCACGCCGTACATGTAGAAGCGGTTCGGCGCGCTCGCACCCGGCTTTACGCCGGGTCGCGGCAACTGGCTCGATTCGGCGAACGCCAGCGGCACGTAGTGCGAACCCGGCGCGTTCAGGTTTTCGTCCGCTCCGCGATCGGCGTGCACGCGGTAGAAGCCACCGACAACGTAGCGATCGATCATGTAGACGACGGGCTCGGCGACCGCTTCGTTGATGCGCTCGTAGGTCGGCACGCCTTCCTGCAGCAGCACCTCGCTGACTTCCCGGCCGTCCTCGAGCACGCCCATCCTCTCGCGCGCCTTGCGATCGAGCTCCGACAGTTCCTTCGCGTCGCGGACCGTCATGATGCCCATGCCGCAGGTGCCGGCGTCGGCCTTGACGATGACGAAGGGCTTCTCCTGGATGCCGTACTCCTTGTACTTGCGCCGGATCTTTCCCAGCAGCGCGTCGACCTTGCTGGTCAGGCAATCAGCGCCGCTGCCATCGGTGAAGTTCACTTCGCCGCATCGCGCGAACATCGGGTTGATCAACCACGGGTCCATGCCCAACAGCTTGGCGAACTTCTTGGCGATCTCCTCGTAGGCGTGGAAATGATTCGACTTGCGCCGTACCGCCCACGCCGCGTGCAAGGGCGGCAACAGGTATTGCTCGTGCAGGTTCTCGAGCAGGCCCGGGATGCCGGCCGACAAGTCGTCATTCAGCAGGATCGTGCAAGGGTCGAAGCCCTTCAATCCGAGCCTGCCGCGCGAGCGCACCAGCGGCTCGAGCACGAGCAGGCTGCCGTCGGGCAAGGCGAGCGGCGTCGGCGACTTGACCGTCTCGTCGAGCGTGCCCAGCCGCACGTTGAGGCCGGCCTGGTGAAAGATGCGCACCAGCCGCTGCAGGTTGTTCAGGTAGAACGGGCTGCGCGTCTGGCGCTCCGGAATCAGCAGCAGATTCTTCGCCTCGGGACAGATCTTCTCGATCGCCGCCATCGCCGCCTGCACCGCCTGCGGCAGCATTTCGGGCGTCAGGTTGTTGAAGCCACCGGGATAGAGGTTGGTGTCTACTGGCGCCAGCTTGAAGCCCGCGTTGCGCAGATCGACCGAGGTGTAGAACGGCGGCGTGTGCTCCATCCACTCGAGCCGGAACCAGCGCTCGATCGCCGGCAGCGACTCGAGAATGCGCTGCTCGAGCTCGTTGATGGGGCCGGTGAGGGCGGTGATCAGGTGCGGGACCATGCGGGCGACTCGCTTGGAAAAGTCAGGGGCATTCTAGGGATCTGGCGCCGATCGTCCGGTTCACAAGCCTGGCGGGTGGGACACGAAGAACTCCACCGCGGCGTCGAGCGCCGCCCCGCCGCAGGTTGCGCCTCCGACGTGGGTCGCGTCGACACTCGCCTGCTCGCCGTCACTCATGACGAAACAGGCCACCCGAGGGTGGCCTGTTTCACTCGCACGGGGCAGGGATGCCCCGATCGAAGAGCTTGTGGTCTTCAGCCGTGATAGGCCGTCTCGCCGTGCGCCGCGATATCGAGGCCCTCGCGTTCCTCTTCTTCCGTCACACGCAGACCAATCGTGACATCGACGATCTTGTACGCGATGAAGGAGACGACTCCCGACCAGACGATCGTCAACAGAACCGCCTTGAGCTGAATCCAGACCTGCGCGCCGATGCCATTGGAGACAACGCTCGCGGTGACCCAGTCGCCGACCAGCCCCGGCCCGCCGAGGGCCTGCGTGTTGAACACGCCTGTCAGCAGCGCGCCGACGATGCCACCGACGCCGTGGACGCCGAACACGTCGAGCGAGTCGTCGGCGCCCATCATCTTCTTCAGGCCGTTCACACCCCACAGGCAGGCAAAGCCGGCGATGAAGCCGATCACGATCGCCGCCATCAGGCCGACGTTGCCCGCGGCGGGCGTAATCGCCACCAGACCCGCCACCGCGCCCGACGCCGCACCGAGCATCGAGGCCTTGCCGCGCATCAACGCCTCGCCGATGCACCAGGCCAGCACCGCTGCCGATGTCGCCGAGAAGGTGTTCATGAACGCGAGCACGGCACTGTTGCCGGCCTCGAGCGCGGAGCCGGCGTTGAAGCCGAACCAGCCGACCCACAGCAGCGCGGCACCGACCATCGTCAGCGTCAGCGAGTGCGGCGTGAACGCCTCCTTGCCGTAGCCGACGCGCTTGCCGATCATGTACGCGCCCACCAGACCGGCGACCGCGGCGTTGATGTGCACCACCGTGCCGCCCGCGAAATCGAGCGCGCCCCATTGCCAGAGCAGGCCGGCCTTCTCGTTCAGGCCATCGACGACTTCCTTGCTCGTGTAGGCATCCGGGCCCATCCAGAACCAGACCATGTGCGCGATCGGTGCATAGCTGAAGGTGAACCACAGCGCCATGAAGGCGAGCACCGCCGAGAACTTGGCCCGTTCGGCAAACGCACCGACGATCAGCGTGCAGGTGATGCCGGCAAAGGTCGCCTGGAACGCGGCAAAGAGCAGTTCAGGGATGTAGACCCCCTTGCTGAAAGTGGCGCCCATCGCGAACGCGCCCGTTTCGGGATCGAACAAGCCCTTCATGAAGAGCCGGTCGAAACCGCCGACGAAGGCATTGCCTTCGGTGAAAGCGAGGCTGTAGCCGTAGATCATCCACAGGATGACGATCATCGAGAACGTGACCATCACCTGCATCAGCACCGACAGCATGTTCTTGCTGCGCACCAGGCCGCCGTAGAACAGCGCGAGGCCGGGCACCGTCATCATGATGACGAGCAGCGTTGCGACGATCATCCACGCCACGTCGCCCTTGTTGGCGACCGGCGCGGCGGCGGCCGCTTCCGATGCGGCGGCGGCGGGCGCTTCGGCGGCGGCTGGCATGGCGGCGGCCGAAGCCGCCATCTCGGCCACCGGCGCCGAGGCCGCGTCGTCTGCCGCGAACGCCGACAGCGGGCTGCCGAGTGTGAGCAGCGCGAACGTCATCGCAAGCGTCAGCGCGAATTTCAGCGCGACGGGAGCAAGCAGTTTTCTCATCATGTCGTTGTCCTCGCGCTTCAGAGGGCGTCTTGGCCCGTCTCACCGGTGCGGATGCGCACCACCTGTTCGAGCGCGGCGACAAACACCTTGCCGTCGCCGATCTTGCCGGTGCGTGCAGCACCCTCGATCGCCTCGATCACCTGCTCGACGATCGCGTCGTCGACGGCCGCCTCGATCTTCACCTTGGGCAGGAAGTCGACCACGTATTCCGCACCGCGATAGAGCTCGGTGTGGCCCTTCTGACGCCCGAAGCCCTTGACTTCCGTCACCGTGATGCCTTGCACGCCGATCGCGCTCAGGGCCTCACGCACTTCGTCGAGCTTGAACGGCTTGACGATCGCGATCACCATCTTCATGGTCTGTACTCCTTGCAGTTTGGGCTTCAGAAGGTCTTCGCGACCGACACCACGGCAGTGTTGCCGCTGATGTTGCTGTTGGTCAGTGCGGCAGTGCCGCCGGTCAAGTCGCGGTTCGTCGCGATGTAGGCCAGACCGATGACCCAGCCGTCGACCGTGTAGGTGACACCGAGCTTCCAGTCGGAGATGTTGTTGGCCGTGGTGCCGTCGATCTGGGTGACGACCGCGCCGCCCTTGAGCCACTGGTAGCCGTAGTGCGCGACGACGCCAAAGTTGTTGCCGAGGTCGTAGCTGAAGCCCGCGTCGAGGTAGCTCGAGCCGTTCGAGTCGGGCGTGCTGAAGAAGTCCGAGACAGCGTAGTTGTACTTGAGCGATACCGGCCCGTAGCTTCCGCCGATGTAGATCTCGGTGTTGTTGATCTTGGTCGAGCCGACCGGGCTCGAGCCCGAGTTCGGGTAGTAGTAGTAGATGACGCCCACGTCGAGGCCGAAGCCGCCGTCGAAGGCGTGCTTGTAGCCGCCGTAGAAATCCATCTCGATGTTCGCGCCGTTGTAGAAGGCGCTGTCGACGTTGGAGTTCCAGTTGCCGATGTACAGGCCCGAGCTGTGCGAGAGGTCGAAGCCGCCCTGCAGCGCGGGCTTCTTGTCAGTCTGCGAGATGCCGCGAAAGCGATAGTCGGAAAACAGGCCGATGTTGGCCGTGAACGCCCAGGGCGATTCGGGCGCCGCTGCGGCCGGCGGGGTGGCCGCCGCTTCAGTCGTGGTCTGTGCGAACGCCGGCAAAGCGGCGGTGGCAAGCGCAGCAAGCGCAAACGCGTGTTTCTTCATGGCAGGGGCTCCCCGGTTGGATTGATCTGCCACTCACTTCGCAGCTTCCGTGCCAACGGCTCTGCGCGGTGACCCATTGAGCTTCGACGCCCCGTCACGGGGCAGATTCCTCAGCCATGGACATCGTCATGCACCAACTTGGGCCGGCGCGACGGCTCGCTGCGCGCGAATCTCAGGCTTGGTGCATCGCCGGCCGCACCGCGCAGGCACAATGGCCGCCGCTTGGCCCACCGCCCGTGGCGTCGTCAGTCGCACGAGGGAGAACATGTCGCTTGCCGTGATCCGCAGCCGCGCGCTCGACGGCTTGGCCGCACCCGAGGTCACGGTCGAGGTGCATCTGGCCAATGGGTTGCCGAGCTTCACGCTCGTCGGTCTGGCAGACACCGAGGTGAAGGAGTCGCGCGAGCGGGTGCGCGCTGCGCTGCAAACGAGCGGCCTCGAATTTCCGACCAACAAGCGCATCACAGTCAACCTCGCACCGGCCGATTTGCCCAAGGAATCGGGGCGGTTCGACCTGCCGATCGCACTCGGCATTCTTGCGGCGACCGGCCAGCTCGACGCGGCGCGGCTCGACGCCTTCGAATTCGCGGGCGAGCTGAGCCTCGCGGGTGATCTGCGCCGCGTGCGCGGCGCGCTCGCGATGGGTCTGGCGATCCGCCGACATGGCACGTCGCGCGCGCTCGTGCTGCCCGCGGGCAGCGCCGAGGAGGCCGCGCTGGTCGAGGGCCTCACGATTCATGCCGCCGGGCATCTGCTCGACGTCGTGCGCGCCTTCGTCCATGGTGACGCCGCGCAGCCGCTGTCACTCGCGCGTGCGCTACCGGCCGGCGCGACAGCGGCGCTGCCGGATCTGCGTGACGTGAAGGGTCAGGCCGGCGCGCGCCGCGCGCTCGAGATCGCCGCCGCTGGCGGCCACAGCGCGCTGATGGTCGGCCCCCCGGGGACGGGCAAGTCGATGCTCGCGCAGCGCTTCGGTGGCCTGTTGCCGCCGATGACGCAAGACGAAGCGCTCGAATCCGCCGCGGTGCTGAGCCTGGCCGGTGAGTTCCATCCCGCGCGTTGGCGCCAGCGCGTACTGCGCGCGCCGCACCACAGCGCCTCGCCTGTCGCGCTCGTCGGCGGCGGCTCGCCGCCGCGGCCGGGCGAGATTTCGCTCGCGCACCACGGCGTGCTGTTCCTGGACGAGTTGCCGGAGTTCCCGCGCGCCGCGCTCGAGGCGTTGCGCGAGCCGCTCGAGTCGGGCCGCATCACGATCTCGCGCGCCGCCCGCCAGGCCGAGTTCCCCGCGCGGTTCCAGTTCCTCGCGGCGATGAACCCCTGTCCGTGCGGCCACCTGGGCAGCCCGCTGCGCAGCTGCCGCTGCACGCCGGATCTGATTGCACGCTATCAGGGCAAGATCAGCGGGCCACTGCTCGATCGAATCGACCTGCAAGTCGAGGTGCCAGCCGTCGCCCCCGAGGCGCTGAGCGGCATTGCAGACGGAGAGGCGAGCACTGTCGTCGCGCAGCGCGTCGCGCGTGCCCGAGAACGACAGATCGAACGCCAAGGATGCCGCAACGCCGATCTGGCCGGTGATGCGCTCGATGCGCATTGCGCGCTCGACCCCACTGCGACGAAGTTCCTGCAAACCGCCGCCGCGCGCCTCGGTTGGTCAGCGCGCAGCTTTCACCGGGTGCTGCGCATCGCGCGCACTGTCGCTGACGTCGAGGGCGCGCAGGCGATCCAGGTGGCGCACTTGGCGGAGGCAATTCAGTACCGGCGGGTGCTCAGCGTCGGTTGAGGGTGACCTTGGCCTTCATGACGTCATGAAGCCCAGATCACGAACCCCGGCGTTGAAGTTCAGCAGGTTCGGGAACAGTTCCGGCAACTGCGCGTCGGTCACGCCGAACCAGCGCGCCATCGTCGCCGCGTACTGATCGACCGAGACTTCGGGCAGCATGCTGCCGTTGCCGAGCTGATTCGGGCTCGCGAAGTTGCCCTTTTCGTCGGCCTGGCTGTAGGCGGGGAAGCTGCCGTACAAGTCGCCGCCGCGCACCGCTCCGCCCATCACGAAGTGGTGCGCGCCCCAGCCGTGGTCGGTGCCGTCGCCGTTGCTCGTGAAGGTGCGGCCGAAGTCGGATGCGGTGAAGGTCGTCACGCCGTTGGCGACGCCCATCGCGGTGAGCGTGTCGTTGAAGTACTTCAGGCCGTGCGAGAGCTTCGCCATGTTGTCGGCCTGCATGCGGCCCTGGTCGCTGTGCGTGTCGTAGCCGCCGATGCTGACGAAGAAGACCTGACGGTGCGCACCGAGCGCGCCGCGCGCGCCGATGATGCGGGCGACGATCTGCAATTGCTGCGCGAGCGAATTCGTCGACTTGCCGCCGGAGAGCGGGTTGTCGTACTGAAGCAGCGGATCCTGCCCGCCGGACATGCCCGGTGTGCCGTAGGGCGCCACGTCGTTACCCGGCAGCGCGGCGGAGAGGCTCGCCTCGGCGTCGATCGACCGGCCGGCGACCGTCGCATGATCCTGCTCGAGCAAGTGCGACGAGCGTGCGCGGCGCATCACGTTTTGCATCCTCGTGAGCGCCTCGGTCGAGCCGTACAAGGTGTTGCCCCAGCTGCCGATGCGGATCGCGCCGCGGTTCGAGACCTGGTATTGCAGCACGGTGTTCCCCGAGAGCCATACCGCGTTGCCCGAGGCCGAGATGCTCGTGAAGACCGGCCGCTGGTTGCTCGTGGCCAGCAGGTCGGCTGCTCGCCCGCCCCAGCCGGCGATCGCGCCTTCGGGCGCACCGGCCTGCCAGGTGGACGTCTGGTCGTTGTGCGAGAAGAGCTTGGGTGGCTTCGCGAACTTGTCGTCCAGGTACTGCACCTTCGTCGTCGGCCGCAGCAGCGGGCCGACATTGGCGACGACGGCCAGCCGCTTCGCGTCGAACAGATCGCGCGCGCCCGTCATCACCGGATGCAGCGCGAAGCTGCGGCCCTGCGCGCGCGCCGGCGCAATCGCGAGCACGCCGCCCAGACGCTCGGGCGAGCCGGCGCCGGCGGACAAGAGCGGCGGCGTACCGGGCTCGCGCAGTGCGATCGTGTCGCGCACCGCGAGGTAGTGATTCCATGATTCCGTGTCGGTCGCGAGCACCATGTTGTAGGCGTCGTTGCCGCCATACATGAAGATGCAGACGAGCGCCTTGTAGCCGCTCACCGATTGCGCCGCCGCACTGCCGATGCCGGCCAGGTTGACGGCGAGCGGCGCCGCGACGCCGCTGGCGGAGAAAGCGCCGGCGCGGCGCAGGAACTCGCGGCGCGAGGCGTTGGAGGTTTGTTGGCTCATGCTGCGGCGCTCACTTCTGGATCAGGAATTCCGGCGCGACAAGCGCAATCGCAAGTGCGGCGTACACGCGGTACTTCCTCGTCGTCTCGACCCAGTCCTTGTTGCTGCCATCGGCCCTGAGTTCGGGGATCGCGATCGAATCGATCGCAGCCACGATCTCCGCCTTCAACGCGTCCTGCGGCGCCGGCCCGAGCAGGCGCGCGAGCACCTGGTCGGCGAGCGCCTCGCTCTTGTCGGCAAGCGCCAGCTCGGCCTTGTAGTCGATCTGCACGTCGCGCCGCTTGGCCTGCCAGTCGACGCCGTTCTGGCCGAAGCCGTTCATCACGCCCTGGATCATGTAGTTCGCGTAGCCGGCGACCGTCGTCTCGTGCGTGATCTGCATCTCGGGCACGGTCAGGCCGAGCTTGCCCGCCTTGGTGTTGGGCGGCACGTAGCCCGGGCGGTAGAAGTTGAACACCGAGGGCGAACGCAGCGGTGACTGGCCGAGCTGACTGCCCGCATCGTCGGTGGAGCCGATCAGATACTTGGCGCTGTCCGACTTGGCATCGAACGCGCGCAGCATGGCCGTCAGGCGCAATACCGGCTCGCGCAACTTGCCGTAGGTCTTGCCGGCCGCGATCTTGGCGTCGCGCGCCTCGGGGTCGAGCAGCACGGCTTTGATCATCGCCTTCATGTCGCCGCCGCTGCCAAAGGCCTGCGAGACGCGGCCGACGTAGGCCGGGCTCGGGTTGCTCGTGACGAGGCGCTGGATCAGCTGCTTGCCGAGGAAGGGTCCGACGTTCGGGTGCGCGCTCAGCGTGTCCATCGCCGTCTTCAGACTCGCGTACGGATCGGCGCGGGTCTGGGCGAGCACCTTCACACCGAGGAATCTCTTTTCCGACAGCGAGTGGAACTGCGTGTAGCCCTGCATCGACGAGTAGTAGCGCGCGGGGTCGGACCACTCCGCGCCCCAGCCGTAGTAGCGGCCGTCGCCGGTGTCGGGGCCGTCCCAGCTCCAGCCGGTGAACACCCTGGCCATGCCGGCGATGTCCTTCGGCCCGTAGGTCTCGATCGGCGTGCCGTCGAGGTTCAGCTTCAGGCTGCCGTCCGGATTGAGCTGGTACAGGCCGATCGAGAACAGCTGCATCACCTCGCGTGCAAAGTTCTCATCGGGCACCCGGCCCTTGGCCGGATCTTCCTTCTTGTTCTGCAGGTGCGACAGGTAGATGCCCATCATCGGGTGGCGCGCCACGTCCTCGATCAGCGTGCGGTAGGTGCCGAACGCGTCGCGACCCAGCATGTCGAGGTAGCTGGCGACGCCCTGGCCCTTGTCGCCGCCGAGGCCGTCGGCCGCCATCGAGATGACGAAGACCTCCGACAGCGCGAAGGCCACGCGCTGGCGCAACTGGTCTTCACCATGGAGCGCCTGCTGATAGAAGCTGTCGTGCACCTCGCGCTGACCGGCCGAGCTGTTCGGATTGGCCGCCTTGATCGCCTTGTTCTCGGCGTCCCAGTAGGTGCGGTGCAGCTTTTGCGGCTTGGCGAATTGTTCGTCGATCCAGGCGCTGTAGCCGACCTTCATCAGGTGATCGACTTCAGGCTCGGTCGGACCGAAGGTCGCCTGCGTCAGGAAGCGCCGCGCTTCGGCCTTCGACGCCGGCAGCAAGACGGCGGGGGGCTCGCTTGGCGGAGGTGTGACGGAGCCACCGCCGGCGCTTCCGCCGGTCCCGCTGCCGCTCCCACCGCTGTTGCCGCTGCTGGTGCCGCTGCCCGTGCCACTTCCGGTGCCCGTACCCGTGCCCGTGCCCGTGCCGGACCCCGCGGACGCAACCGGACCGGTGTCCGGCGATTCGCTGCCGCCGCCACCGCCACAGGCTGCGAGAACGGAAACGATCAACGCCGCCAGGGCTGCGTTCGCGAGGCGCCTGACACGCGCTTCTGCGCATTGCATGTGGTTCAAGGTCGTCTCCCCGCTCGCGCTTGTGCTTTTGCTTGTTTGGCCGCGGCCCGGCGTGCGACATGCACGTTCGAGTTCGTCAGACGAATGTTCGGCGCGCGACATCACGCGTGGCGTGAACAGTTGGCATATCGGTGACAACACATGCAAGCATGAGCGTCCAGGCGTGACGCGATGTTGCTGTCGCGGCCGACCTCGCACCGGATGCAACGGGATGTGCGCGGCCAGGCGCCGAAGCGCCGGTGCGATTTGTGCTCGGGCGGCTAAAGCAGCGCGGCGAGCGCGCGTTCGGCCTGGCCGAGATCCCGCCCTTCGCGCGCGGCCCACTCGCGCAACTGGTCCGGCCCGATCCGCCCGACATTGAAGTAGCAGGCTTGCGGATGGGCCATGTAGAAGCCGCTCACGCTCGCGGCCGGCTGCATCGCGAGGCTCTCGGTCAGCGTGATGCCGACTTCAGGCGCGGCCAGCACGCGAAACAGGTCGCGCTTGACGCCGTGATCCGGGCAGGCCGGATAACCGGGCGCGGGGCGAATGCCGACATAGCTCTCGGCGACGAGTTCCTCGACGCTCAGCGCCTCGTCTGGCGCATAGCCCCAGAAGTCGGTGCGCACGCGTTGATGCAGCCGTTCGGCAAAGGCCTCGGCAAGGCGGTCGGCGAGCGCCTTGAACATGATCGCGCTGTAGTCGTCGTGCGCGGCGAGGAATTCGCGCTCCTTCTTCTCGACGCCGAGCCCGGCGGTTACCGCGAAGAGCCCGATGTGATCGGCAATGCCGGTCGACTTCGGCGCGATGAAGTCGGCCAGGCAGCGGTTCGGTCGCATGACTTCGGTGCCGTCGTCGGCCGTGATCACGGGACGCTGTGTCTGCGTGCGCAGCGGCGCCCAGTGCATCAGCACCTCGCGGCGCGACGCGTCCGCATAGATCTCGATCACGTCGTCGTCGACCGTGTTGGCCGGGTACAGACCGATCACGCCCGACGCGTTGAGCCAGCGGCCGTCGATCGCGCGCTTGAGCATCGCCTGGGCGTCGTCGAACACGCGCCGCGCGGCGTCGCCGACGACCTCGTCTTCGAGGATCGCCGGATAGCGCCCGGCGAGATCCCAGGTCTGAAAGAACGGGCCCCAGTCGACGCACGCTGCAAGTTCGGCCAGGTCGTAGTTGCGGAACTCGCGCCGGCCGATGAACTTCGGCGTCGGCGGCAGGAAGCCTTCCCACGCAATAGGCGTCTTGTTCGCCCGCGCCTGCGCAAGTGTGACGAGCGGCGTCGTCTTGCGGTTCGCGTGCAAGGCCCGCACACGCTCATAGTCGGCCGCGAGCTCGGTGAGGAAGGTGGCCGACCGTTCCTCGCTCAGCAGCTCGCTGCAAACGCCGACACTGCGGCTCGCGTCGGGCACATAAACGACCGGCCCGTCGTAGTGGGGCGCGACCTTGACGGCGGTATGCACGCGGCTTGTCGTCGCACCGCCGATCAACAGCGGCGTCTTGCGCTCGGCGAAATAGGCGTCGCGCTGCATCTCGGCCGCGACGTGCTGCATCTCTTCCAGGCTCGGTGTGATCAGGCCCGACAGACCAATGATGTCGGCGCCCTCGGCCTTCGCCTTGGCGAGGATGTCCTGGCACGGCACCATCACGCCCATGTTGACGACCTCGAAGTTGTTGCACTGCAAGACCACCGTGACGATGTTCTTTCCGATGTCGTGCACGTCGCCCTTCACGGTCGCGATCACGATCTTGCCCTTCGCGCGCGCCTCGCCGCCGGCCTCGACGTGCAGGCGCTTCTCCTCCTCGATATAGGGCAGCAGGTGCGCGACCGCCTGCTTCATCACGCGCGCGCTCTTGACCACCTGCGGCAGGAACATCTTGCCGGCACCGAACAGGTCGCCGACGATGTTCATGCCCGCCATCAGCGGCCCTTCGATGACGTGCAGCGGGCGCCCGCCTGCGGCGAGGACGCGCTGATAGACCTCTTCAGTGTCTTCGACGATGAAGTCGGTGATGCCGTGCACCAGCGCGTGCGACAGGCGCTCGTCGACCGGATTGGCACGCCAGGCGAGCCGCGCGCTGTCGTCCTTGGCCAGGCCCTTGGCCGATTCGGCCACTTCGATCAGTCGCTCGCCAGCGTCGGCGCGGCGGTTCAGCACCACGTCCTCGACGCGCTCGCGCAAGACGGGCTCCAGATCGTCGTAGACGCCGACCATGCCGGCGTTGACGATCCCCATGTCCATGCCGGCCTGGATCGCGTGGTACAGGAAAACGGTGTGGATCGCCTCGCGCACGGGGTCGTTGCCGCGGAAGCTGAAGCTCACGTTGCTGACGCCGCCGCTCACCTTCGCGCCCGGCAGGTGCTGCTTGATCCAGCGCGTCGCGTCGATGAAGTCGACCGCGTAGTTGTTGTGTTCCTCGATGCCGGTCGCGATGGCGAAGATGTTCGGGTCGAAGACGATGTCTTCGGGCGGGAACGCGAGCTCGTCGACGAGGATGCGGTAGGCGCGTTCGCAGATCTGCGTCTTGCGCTGGAAGGTGTCGGCCTGACCCTTCTCGTCGAACGCCATCACGACCGCCGCGGCGCCATAGCGCCTCACGAGTCTGGCCTGGCGGCGGAACGTCTCCTCGCCCTCCTTGAGCGAGATCGAGTTGACGATGCCCTTGCCCTGGATGCACTTGAGCCCCGCCTCGATCACGCTCCACTTCGAGCTGTCGATCATGATCGGCACGCGCGCGATCTCCGGCTCGCCGGCGACGAGGTTGAGGAAGCGCACCATCGCCGCCTGGCTGTCGAGCATCGCCTCGTCCATGTTGACGTCGATGATCTGGGCACCGTTCTCGACCTGCTGACGCGCGACGGCGAGCGCCGCTTCGAAGTCGCCGCCCAGGATCATTCGCGCGAAGGCCTTCGAGCCGGTGACGTTCGTGCGTTCGCCGATGTTGACAAACAGCGACGCCTCGCCGATGACAACGGGCTCGAGGCCCGAAAGCTTCATTGGCGGAACGGCGGCTGGGGCGGATTCGGTCATGGCGGCGAAGCACAGGTCTCCGGCGCGCGGTACTCACCGCGACCGAGGATGTCGGGTGAGCGCCGTTGACAGGCGGGCCGACATGAATGCCGCCCCACCGAGCCCGAGCCTGGCAGCGGCCGAAAACCGTGTTCCGGCGGCCGTCGCAACGCTCCTCGGGCGAGGCGTGATTGTAGGGCGCGCCGGGGTGCGCCCCCCTGGAATGCGGGGGGCGTCGAGCAGAACACACCCCCAGCGAAACGAAGTCCTGCCATGCTCCCTTCCTCCCTGCCAAAGGTCAACGTGCGAAAGGAGCACCATGCCCTCGGACTTCCACTCATGCCGCGTCGCTCGCCCCGAGATGTCACGCACGATCGCACTCTTGTGCGCCGCGATGCTCGCCGCGCCGTGCGCCAGTGCGCAGACTTGGGACTACAAGTCCTACCAGAAGGACCCGCGCAACGGGCAGTACGACAAGGATCGGTTCCGCACGACGACCATTTCGATCGAAGAAAAGGACGGCGCCTGGACGTTTCACATGACGACGCCGGGCAAAGGTGACCCGTGCATCAGCCGGGGCAGCCTGCCCGCTGACGTGCAGAAGACGGACGAAGCGACCGTCATCACCGTCAAGCCCCTCCTCGCCGACTGCGAATCGATTCGCTACGTCATCAAGAACGACGGCAGCGGTGGCGTGCGGCAGCGCCAGCGCGACGGCCAGTGGGTCAGCGACGGTTTCGACCATGGCCTGACGCCCGCGAAGTAGACCTCGCCTAGGGTTTGCACCGGCGCAGGCGGCCGGCCGACGGGATACCCTTGCGGCCCAGACTGGCCTGACCACCTGACCGCCTCACGGATGCCCCTGCAAGCCATCGAACCGCGTCGGCTCTACCGGCAGATTGCCGATCAGTTGCGGCAATTGATTCTGAGCGGCGAATACGCGCTTGGCGAACGCCTGCCCGCCGAGCGCGACCTTGCATTGCAGCTCGGCGTCTCGCGACCCTCGGTACGCGAAGCGTTGATTGCGCTCGAGGTCGAGGGGTTCGTGGAGGTTCGCGTCGGCTCCGGCATCTACGTCATCGCGCGCAAGGCGGTGGCCTCGGCGCGCAACCTCGAACCCGACGCCTTCGGCCTGTTCGAGATCATCCGCGCGCGCCAGCTCGTCGAGGGTGAGCTGGCCGCCGTCGCAGCGCTGGGCAGCACAGCGCCGCTCATCGAGGGTCTGCGCGACGCCGTGATCCAAATGGAGACGCAGATTGCTGGCGGGGAAATGCCGATCCAGGGCGACCGGCTGTTCCATCTGCGCGTCGCCGAGGCAGCCGACAACGGGCCGCTGCTGCATACCGTGATCCAGCTCTACGACCAGCGCAACAGCCCGCTGTTCGCGCAGTTCGGTCAGCACTTCGAGAATCGCGGCAGCTGGCGCAAGGCCGTTGCCGAGCACAAGGTGGTGATCCGCGCGATCGCCGCCGCCGATGCAGATGCGGCGCGCAAGGCGATGCACGTCCACCTGCAGCGCTCGCACGACCGCTTTGCCGAGGCCTGGCCGAAGTCGCTCGAGGTCGAGCCGCATTGACGCACAACCTTTCCCCGCCCCACCCCAACCACAAAGGAGACATCGATGAAACGCAAAACCCTGAAAGCCCTGTTGACCGTCGCGACGATGGCGATCGCCGGCCTCGCCGCCGTGCCCGCCTGGGCGCAGACCAAGCTCAAGTTCGCCCACGTCTACGAGGTTTCCGAGCCTTATCACACGGCCGCGTTGTGGGCCGCCGAGGAGATCAAGAAGCGCACCGACGGTCGCTACGAGATCCAGGTCTTCCCGGCCTCGCAGCTCGGCAAGGAAACCGACATCAACCAAGGCCTCACGCTCGGCACGGTGGACATCATCTACACCGGCCAGGCGTTCGCGGCGCGCACCTATCCACCGCTCGCGATCGGTGGCGCGCCGTTCATGTTCCGCGACCTCGACCACTGGAAGAAGTATTCGCAGAGCGATCTGCTGAAGGACCTGATGGAGGCCTACTACAAGAAGGGCGGCAACAAGCCGCTGGCCGTCACCTACTACGGCGTGCGTCACACGACGGCCAACAAGGCGATCGTCAAGCCCGAGGACATGGTCGGCATGAAGCTGCGTGTGCCCGACGCGCCGTTGTATGTCATGTACCCGAAGGTGGTCGGCGCGAATGCGACACCAATCGCCTTCGCCGAGGTCTACCTCGCGCTGCAGAGCAAGACGGTGGACGGCCAGGAGAACCCGCTGCCGACGATCGAGGCGAAGAAGTTCTACGAGGTGCAGTCGCACATCAATCTGACGGGCCACATCACCGAGATGCTGCTCACGATCGTCAGCGGCCAGACCTGGGCCAAACTTTCCGACGCGGACAAGAAGATCTTCGAGACGGTCTTCAAGGAGGCCGCGGCACGGGCAACGGCTGAGATCGAGGCATCCGAGATCCGGCTCGCCGGCGAGTTCACGACCAAGTACCACAAGACGGTCGTCAAGTCGGATCGTGCGGCCTTCGCGAAGGCCTTCGAGAAGTTCCACAACGGCCCCGACGCGACCTGGGACAAGGCGACCTACGATCGTCTCCAGGCGCTCAAGTAGCCCCGTCAGCCGCGCGAATCGCGCCTGGCCGTGCGAGGCCGGCGCGATTCGCTGCCGCGCTGTGATGCCCTGTCAACCGGCCGCTCCAACGCGGTCGAGCGCGAGAGCCTGAGATGGATATCGATGCCCTTCCCAAGGTGATGAGCGACGACGGCGAATTCCAGGCCGTCGATGAAGTGGTGGATCTGTCGAAGACGACGACCGAGGCCTGGATCGCGCTCGGGATCTTCTGGACGCTCGGTGCCGTCGTTTTCTACCAGTTCTTCACCCGCTACGCCCTCAACGATTCGGCCGCCTGGACGGAAGAGATTGCACGCTACCTGCTGGTCGCCACGGTCTTCGTCGGCGCGGCGATCGGGGTGGCCAAGAACAATCACATTCAGGTGGATTTCCTGTACCGCTATCTTCCGGAAGGCGTCGGCCGCGTGTTGTCGACGGTGGTGGACGTGCTGCGTGTCGGATTCTTCGGCTGGATGGTCGTCTTGATGGCGCAGCTGATGGGCAAGGTGGGCGGGCAGCCGATGGCGGTCGTCGACCTGCCGATGAACCTCGTCTACGGCCCCTGCTTGTTCGGCCTGGCGATGATGACCCTGCGTTCGGCCTGGGTCTTGGTGCGGCACTGGCGGCGCGGCTACAGCGTGCTGCAGCGGCCCGAGAGCCACATGGAGGACAACTGATGGTCCTCCCGACTCGTCTCACACGCAGCTCCTCACAGGAGCACTCGTTTCACAGTCCCGTACAAGCGCAGGTCAAGCCTGGGCACGGGCGGCCCGGAGGCCCCTGATGCTCAAGATCCTGTTCCTGTTCCTGATGATCGGTGGCATACCGGTGGCGATTGCCATGGCCGGCGCGTCGCTGGTGTACGTGGCCTACAGCGGCGACGTACCGCCCTTCGTCGTCGTCCACCGCATGATCGGCGGCATCGACAGCTTTCCGCTGCTGGCGGTGCCCTTCTTCATCCTCGCCGGCAACCTGATGAACAACGCCGGCATCACGAACCGCATCTTCAACTTCGCGCTGTCGCTGGTCGGCTGGCTCAAGGGCGGCCTGGGGCACGTCAACGTGGTCGGCTCGGTGATCTTTGCGGGCATGAGCGGGACAGCCATCGCCGACGCCGCCGGCCTGGGCACGATCGAGATCAAGGCCATGAAGGACCATGGCTACAGCACCGAGTTCTCGGTCGGCGTCACCGCCGCGTCGGCAACGCTTGGCCCCATCATTCCCCCGAGCTTGCCCTTCGTCATCTACGCCATGATGGCCAACGTCTCGGTGGGCGCGCTGTTTCTGGCCGGGCTGATTCCGGGACTGCTGCTGGCCCTGCTGATGATGTTGACGGTGACCTGGTTCGCCTACAAGAACGACTGGGGCGGAGACGTCAAGTTCTCGGCGTCGCGTTTCGGCAAGGCCCTGATCGAACTCGCCGTGGTGGCGGCCTGGCCGCTCGGCGTCTATGGGCTGATCCAAATGGGGGCGCAGCCGCAGCTGACCGTCGCGCTCGCGCTGGTGGCGCTGTTCGCTGGCCGATCGCTACTTCAAGTTCCAGGCCGTGCTGCCCATCATGACCCCGGTGCTGCTGATCGGCGGGATGACCACCGGCCTGTTCACCCCGACCGAGGGCGCCATCGCGGCCAGCGTCTGGGCGATGGTGCTGGGCCTGTTCTGGTACCACACGCTTTCCTGGAAGATGTTCGTCAAGGTCAGCCTGGACACGGTGGAGATGACCGCGACCGTCATGTTCATCGTCGCCGCCGCGTCGATCTTCGGCTGGATGCTCACCGCCACCGGCGTCACCGCGGCGATCGCGCAGTGGGTGCTCGCCTTCACGGACAAGGCCTGGGTCTTTCTGCTCCTCGCGAACCTGCTGATGCTGTTCGTCGGCTGCTTTCTCGAGCCGACGGCAGCCATCACCATCCTCGTGCCGCTGCTGCTGCCGATTGCGACCCATCTCGGCGTCGACCCGGTGCACTTCGGCCTCGTGATGGTGCTCAACCTGATGATCGGCCTGCTGCATCCGCCGATGGGCATGGTGCTGTTCGTGCTGGCGCGCGTCGCCAAGCTGAGTGTCGAGCGCACGACGGTGGCGATCCTGCCTTGGCTCATCCCGCTGCTCATCAGCCTGTTCGTGTTGACCTACATCCCGGCGATCGGCCTCTGGCTGCCACGGGCGATGGGGTTCTGAGGCGTCGCCGGCCATGACCCGGATTGCATCCGTCGAGATCCTGCACGTCGACCTGCCGCCGCCGGTGCCGCGCAGCGACGCGATCCAGTCTTTCGTCACGCAGGAGACGCCGTTCGTGCGCATCCACTGCGACGACCGCAGCACGGGCATCGGCTACAGCTACACGATCGGCACCGGCGGCTCGTCGGTGATGGCGCTGCTGCGCGACCATCTTGCGCCGCGGCTCATCGGCCGCGACCCGGCGCAGATCGAGGCGATCTGGCGCGACCTGCTGTTCGCGACGCACGCCACCACCGTCGGCGCAATCACGAGCCTCGCGCTCGCCGCGATCGACACCGCGCTGTGGGACTGGCGCTGCCGGCGCGATGGCCAGCCGCTCTGGCTCGCGGCAGGCGGCGCGAAGGCACGTATTCCGGTCTACACGACCGAAGGCGGCTGGCTGCATTTGCCGACCGAAGTGCTCGTCGCCGAAACGCTCGCGGCGCAGGCGGCCGGCTTCAAGGGCGCCAAGATCAAAGTCGGTAAACCGCATGTGAGCGAGGACGTGGCACGGCTGCGCGCGGTGCGCGACGCGGTCGGCGACGCCTTCGAGCTGATGGTCGATGCGAATCAGTGCTTCGCGCTCTCCGAAGCGCTGCGCCGCGCGCCGCACTACGCCGATCTCGGCATCGCCTGGTTCGAGGAACCGCTGCCGGCCGACGACATCGCGGGGCATGCCCGCCTCGCCGCGGCCAGCGCGGTGCCGATCGCGGTCGGCGAGTCGCTCTATTCGCCGGGGCAGTTCGCGGCCTATGTTCAGCAGGGCGCGGCATCCATCCTGCAGGTCGATGTGGCGCGCGTCGGTGGCATCACGCCGTGGCTCAAGGTCGCGCATCTCGCCGAGGCGAACAACCTCGCCGTCTGCCCGCACTTCCTGATGGAGTTGCATGTGTCGCTGTGCGCGGCGACGCCGGCCGCGGCGTGGGTCGAATACATTCCTCAGCTCGACGCGATCGCGACCAGCCGATTGGCGATCGAAGACGGCCACGCCCTCGCGCCCGACGATCCGGGCCTGGGCATCGCCTGGCGCTGGGACGAGATCGAGCGCCGCGCGCGGGCAGCGCACCGCATCGAGTGAAAGTGAACCGTCGCGCAAGCGGCCCCTGAAACAGCAAAGGAAACTCCAGACATGAAACTGCTTCGCCACGGCCCCAAGGGCCAGGAACGCCCCGGACTGCTCGACGCCAAGGGTCAGGTGCGCGACCTCGGCGGCCTGATCGCCGACTTCACGCCCGCGACACTGTCGCCCGCCGGCCTCGCGGCGCTGCGCGCGCTCGATCTGAACGCGCTGCCCGTCGTGCCGCAGGGCACGCTCGCCGTGCCGTGGACCGGCATGGGCAAGTTCATCGCGATCGGCCTCAACTACGCCGACCACGCCGCCGAATCGGGCATGCCGATCCCCAAGGAGCCGATCGTGTTCACAAAGACGATCGATTGCGCGGTCGGCTGCAACCACGACGTGGTGCTGCCCAAGGGCTCGGTCAAAAGCGACTGGGAGGTCGAACTCGGCGTCGTCATCGGCACCAAGGCGCGCTACGTGACGGAGGCCGATGCGCTCAAGCACGTCGCCGGCTACTGCGTCGTCAATGACGTGTCGGAACGCGAATACCAGCTCGAGCGCGGCGGCCAGTGGGACAAGGGCAAGGGCTGCGACACCTTCGGCCCGGTCGGCCCCTGGCTCGTCACCGCCGACGAGGTGGGCGATCCGCAAGATCTCGCGATGTGGCTCGACGTCAACGGCCACCGCTACCAGAAGGGCAACACGAGCACGATGATTTTCACCGTCGCGCAGATCGTCGCCCACCTGAGCTGCTACATGACGCTCAACCCCGGCGACCTGATCACGACCGGCACGCCGCCCGGCGTCGGCGTCGGCGTCAAGCCCAAGCCCGTGTTCCTCAAGCCCGGCGACGTCATGCACTTGTGGATCGAAAAGCTCGGCGAGCAGCGTCAGACCGTCTATGCGTGGGACCCGGCGCGGATCGAGGCGTGAACCCGACGCTGCGCATCCACCCGGCCGACAACGTCGTCATCGCGCGCCGCCAGCTGCTCGGCGGCACGCGCATCGACGACGAGGACATCACGGTCGCCGGCCTCGTGCCACCGGGCCACAAGATCGCGACGCGCGCGATCGCAGTGGGCGAGCCGGTGCGTCGCTACAACCAGATCATCGGCAACGCGACACAGGCGATCGCGCCCGGGCAGCACGTGCACACGCACAACCTCGCGTTCAGCAGCTTCGAGCGTGCACACGAGCCGGGGGCCGGCGTGCATCCGACCGCGTTCGTCGACCCGCCGGTCACCTTCGACGGCATCGTGCGCGCCGACGGCCGGGTCGCGACGCGCAACTACATCGGCGTGCTGACGTCGGTGAACTGCTCGGCGACTGCGGCGCGCGCGATCGCCGATCAGTTCCGGCGCGACATCCGGCCCGAGGCGCTGGCCGACTATCCGAACGTCGATGGCGTCGTCGCGCTGACCCACGGCATGGGCTGCGCGACCGACAGCGAAGGCGAGGAACTGCGCGTGTTGCGCCGCACGCTCGGCGGCTACGCGCGTCACCCCAATTTCGCCGCCGTGCTGGTCGTCGGCCTCGGCTGCGAGACGAACCAGATTCAGGGTCTGATCGCGCAGGAAGGCTTGGCCGAGGGCGCACGCCTCGTCACCTTCAGCATCCAGGATAGCGGCGGCACGGCGAAGACCGTGGCGCGCGGCGTCGAGCTGATCAGGAAACTGCTGCCCGAGGCGAATCGTGTCAAGCGCCAGCCGGTGCCGGCCAGCCATCTGACGGTCGGGCTGCAGTGCGGCGGCAGCGACGGCTATTCGGGCATCAGCGCCAATCCGGCGCTCGGCGCCGCGGTCGACCGCCTGGTGCGCCACGGCGGCACTGCGATCCTTTCCGAAACCCCCGAAATCTACGGCGGCGAGCATCTGCTGACGCGGCGCGCCATCAGTCGAGAAGTCTCTGACAAGCTGCTCGCCCGCATCGCGTGGTGGGAGGCCTATACCGCGCGCAACGGCATGCAGATGGACAACAACCCCTCGGCCGGCAACAAGGCGGGCGGCCTGACGACGATCCTCGAAAAGTCGCTTGGTGCGATCGCCAAGGGTGGCACGACGAACCTGGTCGACGTGGTCGAGTTTGCGGCGCCGGTGGTGGCGCGCGGCTTCGTCTACATGGACACGCCCGGCTACGACCCGGTATCGGCGACCGGGCAGGTCGCGGGCGGCGCGAACCTGATCTGCTTCACCACCGGACGCGGCTCCGCTTACGGCTGCGCCCCGTCGCCGTCATTGAAGCTCTCGACCAACACCGCGCTGTGGGAGAAGCAGCAGGAGGACATCGACATTGACTGCGGCGCAATCATCGACGGCCAGGCGACGGTGGACGAAATCGGCGAACGCATCTTCCAACTGATGCTCGAGACCGCATCGGGTCGTGCGACGAAGAGCGAGCAGCATGGATACGGCCAGAACGAGTTCGTGCCGTGGCAACTCGGCGCCGTGATGTAGCGCAACGCCAGCGTCCCGACAAGGAGCCCTCGCGATGAGTCAACCGGTGGCTGTCGGCAGCCAGCTTGTGCAGGCCGAGACCCTGCGGCAGTGGGCCGCGCGCTGTCTGCAGGTGGTGGACATGCCGGCCGACGACGCCGCGCTGCTGGCCGCGAGCCTGGTGCAGACGAACCTTTGGGGCATCGATTCGCACGGCATTGCGCGCTTCACCCACTACCTCGACCGGATGCAGCGCGGCTCGATCAAGGCGCGCCCGGAGCTTCAGGTCGAGCGCACCGGGCCCTGCACCGCGCAGGTGGCAGGCGACCAGGGCCAGGGCCACGTCGTCGCGCACAAGGCGATGCGACTTGCGATCGACATCGCGCGCGAGAACGGCCTCGCCGCAGTTGGCGTGAGCGATTCGTCGCACTGCGGCGCCGTCGGCCTGTATGCCCGCGAGGCGGCGCATGCCGGGTTCGTCGGCCTCGCCTTCACGCACTCCAGCAGCATTGCCTCGCCACACGGCGGCGAGCGCCCTTTCTTCGGCACCAATCCGATCGCGATCGCGTTTCCACGCGCCGGCGGCGAACCCGTGTGCCTCGACATGGCGACCACCTCGATCCCATGGAACCGCGTGATGAACGCACGGCGCGAGGGGCACCCGCTGCCGCCGGACGTGGCGATCGACGACGCCGGCCGCACGACCACCGACGCCGAAGCCGCCGTGGCCGTCACGCCGCTCGGTGGCGCCGGCTACGGCCACAAGGGCTACGCGCTCGCGCTGATGATCGAACTGCTGTGCGGGCCGCTGCTCGGCAACCCGTTCGGCCGCCACATATCGTCGATGTTCGGCGAACTCGACAAACCGCGCCGCATCGGCGCGTTCTTTGTCGTCATCGATCCGGCGCGCTTCGGCGGCGGCGCGACGCTCGCGGCGACCGTCGAGCAGATGGCGCGCGAGCTTGCCGCAGAGCCCGGCGCGCCGCGCATGCCGGGCGATCCCGAACGCGACCACGAGACCGAGCGGCTGCGCGACGGCATCCCGATCGAGCCGGCACTGCTGCAGGAGATGCGCGACTGGAGCGCGCGGCTCGGCGTTGCGCCGCCGGCCTGAAGCCGCAGCGATTCGCCGGCACGCGGCCCCGTTGCGCGCCGGGCAAGACCGTTGATCGACTCAGCCTTGCGCGGCGATCTGGCGCAGCGCCTGCTCGAACACCTCGGGCGGCTGGCCGCCCGAGATCAGGTGCCGGTCGTTGACGATCACCGCAGGCACTGAGTTGACGCCGAGCGCGAGCCAGTGGCGTTCGTTCGCGCGCACCTCGTCGGCATAGGCGCCCGAGGCCAGCACTTCACGCGCGCGCTGCGCGTCCAGACCGGCCCGCGTCGCGCAGTTCACCAGAACTTCCTGGTCGCTCGGGTTCTGCGCATCGCCGTGATAGGCCTCGAGCAGCACACGCTTGAGCTCATGCTGTTTCCCTTCGAGCCCGGCCCAGTGCAGCAGCCGGTGCGCATCGAAGGTGTTGTAGGTGCGCTCGCGCTTGCCGAATCGAAAGCCAACGTCGGCGCCGCGTTGGCGGATCGCCTCACGGTTGCGCTCGATCTGCGCCGCATCGATGCCGTACTTGCGCGAAAGGTGCTCCACGATGTCCTCGCCCTCGGGCGGCATCTGCGGATTGAGTTCGAAGGGCTGGAAGTGCATCTCTGCGCCGATCTCGCCGTTGACGCGCGACAGTGCCGTCTCGAGCGATCCGAGGCCGATCGCGCACCAGGGGCAGACGACGTCCGAGACGAAGTCGATCTTGAGGGTGGTGGTGGGGGCGTCCATGCCGTTCAGTCTATCGGCACGTCGATCACACTGCAGTCGGCGGGGCTTCACCGCGGGCCGGGTCGGCAACCCTGGCCACGGCTTCGGCCATGCGACGTCGCGTGCTGTCGTCCGCCGGGAAGAAGTGCTCGACGCGCAGTGAGGCCGCGGTGACATCCAGTGGCGCGCCGAAGGTGGTGAACGCCGAGAAGAAGTTCAGCTCGCCGCCGTCGATCGTGCGCAAGCGAGTCTGCAGAACGGGCACGGATGCGCTCGATACCGGGTGGATCGACAAGCGGCGCGGCAGCTGCGGGCGAAGCGCTTCGACAATCGTCCGCAAAGCAGGGCTCAGCATCGCCTCGCGTTGGGCCCGTTGCCAGACTTCGGCGAGGACCTCGTCGACATTGATGACCGAGGCCGCAAGTCCGCCCGGGGCCAGCATCACCTGCAGCAGGTTCAGACCGCCGGCATGTGCCGCGGGATCGAAGCCCAGCATCCCCATCATCGCGAAGGTGCCGCGATTGGCCTGCACCATGTTCCATGCATCGTCGAGCACAAAGGCCGGCGCAGGGTCGTGCGCATCGAGCAGCTGGGACAGCGCATGACGCACCGGCGCCATCTCCGCATCACCCAGGGCGCGGCGGCGGAAGGCTGGTGCGAAGCCCGCCGCGAGCAAGGTGTCATTGCGGTCGGCAAGCGGTGCCTCCAACGCATCGAGCAGTGCGTGCAGCATCTCCCGGCTCGCCTTGGCGCGGCCGGTCTCGATGCACGACAGGTGCCGCTGCGACACCCCGACCCTCATCGACAGGTCGAGCTGACTGACGCGGCGCTCGCTGCGCAGGCGGCGCAGGGCGTCACCCGCGCTGCGGGGCGATTCGGTGCTGGTGAAACTCATGCCCCAATGGTGCCGCAATCCGACGCGGCCGACGATGACCTGTCAGGTCATTGCATCCAGCCCCCAGCGCACGACAGACTGCTGCCATCACCAACCCCCAGGAGTCCACCACCATGCGCACCCTCGTCGCCCCCGCCCTCATCGCATTCACCGCCTTCAGTCTCTGGGTCTTCGGTCAGACCGGCCTCCTCGGCTTCTTTGCCGAACTGCTGAACTCCAAGGCCGCGTGGCAAGTCTTGGGCGACCTTGCCCTGTCGCTGGCGCTCGTGATGGCGTGGGTCTGGCACGATGCACGCCGGTACGGGCGCAGATTCTGGCCGTGGCTGATCGCCGCCCTGCTCGTCGGTTCGATCGCGCCGCTCGCCTACCTGCTTCGTCGGCCCGCCGGACAGGCGCTTTTCTGAGGTGTCAGCGAGCGCCTTTGTCTGCCAGGTAGCGCGCCGTGTTCTCGGCGTTGGGCGGATACAGTCCCGGCAGCGCTGCACCGCGCTCGACCTCGCCCATGATCCAACCCTCGAGCCGTTCCTGCTCGGGCGCTTCTTCGAGCATCGCGTCGAGCTGGGCGGCCGGGATCAACACCGCGCCGTCATCGTCGGCGACGATCACGTCGCCCGGAAACACTGCGACGCCGCCGCAGCCGATCGGCTGCTGCCAGGCGACAAAAGTCAGCCCGGCGACCGACGGCGGCGCTGCCACGCCGCTGCACCATACCGGCAGGCCGGTGCCGAGCACGCCACCGACGTCGCGCACGACGCCGTCGGTGACGAGCGCTGCGACGCCGCGTTTGGCCATGCGCGCGCACAAGATGTCGCCGAAGATGCCGGCGTCGGCCACACCCAAGGCATCGACGACGGCAATGCAGCCGGCCGGCATGTCCTCGATCGCAGCACGCGTCGAGATCGGCGAGGCCCACGATGCGGGTGTCGCCAGATCCTCCCGCGCAGGCACGAAGCGCAGCGTGAACGCGCGCCCGACCAGCCGCGGCTGGCCGGTACGGATCGGCCGCGGGCCGCGCAGCCAGACGTTGCGCAAGCCCTTCTTCAGCAGCTGCGTCGTAAGCGTCGCGGTCGTCACCTGCGAGAGCACCTCGATGGCGCGCGGGTCGAGCTGCATGTCGATCGAATTTGTCATGGGGGTCCTTCGCGTGTCGCGCGATCAGGCGCCGAGTTGCGCCAGCCGCCGCTCCTGGCGCGCGGTCAGCCGGGCGATGTCGTCGATGTCGGCCGCGGAAAGCGCCGGGCCGGGCTTGCGAATGTGCGCCGACGCGATCACGCCGCGCGAGGCAAGGATGTGCTTGCGCACAGCGAGCCCGATGCCGGGCTGCTGCTCGTAGCGCGCGAGCGGGAGGTAGGCGTCGAACAGATCCTGTGCATGTTCCGCCCGCCCGGCGTCGTGCGCGCGGCAGACGCCGACCATCATCTCGGGATAGGCGAAGCCCGTCATCGCGCCGTCCGCACCGCGCAGCAGTTCCTCGGGCAGGAAGAGGCCGCCGCCGTTGCCGGTGAGGATCGACACGCGCCGCGCGTCGCCGCGCGCACTCGCCGCGCGGATCGCCGACAGCTTGGCGAGACCCGGACAGTCCTCGTGCTTCAGCATCACACAGCCGGGTGCATTGGCGATGATGCGCAGGATCACCGCCGCAGACATCTGCACGCCGGTCGCAACCGGATGGTCCTGCAGCACCCAGGGCACCTCGGCGCCGAGGGTGGCCTGCACCATGTCGAAGTAGGCGACGATCTGGTCGTCGGTGCGCACGCTCGGCGGCGGCGCAACCATCACGCCCGCCGCGCCCTGCGCCATCACGCTCTCGGTCAGTTCGCGCATCGGTGCAAAGCCAGGCGCCGACGCGCCGACCACGACCGGCACGCGGCCCGCGACGCGCGCCAGCACACGCGCGACGAAGGTCCGCGACTCCTCGGCCGTCAGCTTCGTCGCCTCACCCATGATGCCGAGCACGGTCAGGCCGGTGACGCCACGGTCGAGTGCGAAATCGACCATGCGATCGGTGCTCGCAAGATCGAGCGCGCCTTCGGCAGTGAAAGGCGTGACGGTGATCAGGAAGACGCCACGGGCTGTGGCATCAAGACGCTTCATTTCGCACTCCTGGCCGTGAAGCCGGTGCCGTCCGCTATCGGCCGCGGCCCGCCTCAATGCGCTGGCCGATGCCTCGGAGCGTGGTCGTCACCAGCCACTCGATGATCTGTGCGTCAGTGTAGTTGCCGGACGCCTTGAGCAGGCCCAGCACCGGGTCGCAGGCTCGCGCGTAGAGCGTGTAGAGAATCATCTCCGCAGGAAGTTCGCTATTCAACTGCCCCTCGGCCTGGGCCTGTGTGATCCAGCCGCCCAGCCTGTCGCTGAGGTCGAACAGCGCGTCGGTGTAGGCACGGTTGGTGCGCAGCGCCGCCACGAGCTTCGAGTTCTGGGCTGGCAGGGTCGGCATCTGGCCCGCGAGTTGCACTTGCAGCGTCCAGCGCAGCATTGCGGTGATGCGCTCGACCGCGCCGCGCTCGGGTTCGGCGTCCAGCACGTCGGCCTGCGCGATCGCCCGAGCGAGCACCCGCACCATTGCCTCGCCGGCCAGTTCTTCCTTCGACGTGAAGTGCTTGTAGAGGCTCGCCTTGGCGATGCCGGCTTCGGCCGCGACTTCGTCCACCGTCATCAGCTCGTAGCCCTTCGTCACGAGCAGGTGATTGACGGCCTCGACGATCGCATCCTCCCGGAAGCGAAGCACTTTTTCCCTGTACGAAGGCTGCGCCATGAGGCCGAGTGTAGCGCCATTGCTCTGATTAGTTCACGATAAATACGTTGCAGTCCATGTGTGAACTGTGTAGTATTCATTGCATACGCTGTAGTTCACCTTCGGGCCACAACGCACCAAGCCCGGCCCAACCGCCCTTTCAGCCGCAAAGACGAGGAGCACGCTTTGAAACGCATCGCAGTCATCGGCGCCGGCATCTCGGGACTCGCAGCGGCGCGGCGGTTGACGGGTTGCGCGCATCGCGTCACGCTGTTCGAGGCCGCAACACACTTCGGCGGCCACGCGCATACGGTGGACGTGACGCTGGGCGGCGTATCGCACGGTGTCGACACCGGCTTCCTCGTCTACAACGAGCGCACCTACCCTCGGCTGGTGCGCCTGTTCGAAGAACTCGGCGTCGCCGTCGCACCTTCGGACATGTCGTTCTCCGTACAGATTCCCGGACGCGGCCTCGAGTGGGGCGGTCGCAATCTGGCAAGCGTCTTCGCGCAACCTTCGAACCTGGTGCGCCCCGCGTTCTGGCGGATGCTCTCCGAAATCGCGCGCTTCAACGCGCTCGCCACTCGGCTGGCGCGCGATGACTCGCTCGATCGCCTCGATCAACCGGTCGGCGCCTTCCTGGAGGAACACCGCTTCGGCATCGAGTTCCGCGAGGCCTACCTGCTGCCGATGGTCGCTTGCATCTGGTCGTGCCCGACGACACAGATGCTCGCGTTCCCGATCGCCACGCTGATCCGCTTCTGCCACAACCACGGGCTGCTGCAGGTGCGCGACCGGCCGCAATGGTGGACCGTGAGCGGTGGCTCGCGCGAGTACGTCCGGCGCATCGTCGCCGCGCTGCCCGACGTTCGACTCGGCACGCCGGTGCGGCACATCGAGCGGCTCGACGCCGGCGTGCTCGTCGCGACCGACGACTCCAGCACGCTGTTCGACGAGGTCGTGCTCGCCTGCCACAGCGATGAGTCCTTGCAACTGCTCGGCGATACCGCGAGCTTGGACGAGCGCCAAGTGCTGGGCGCGATCGGCTACCAGCCCAACCGCGCGGTCCTGCACACCGATGCGTCACTCCTGCCGACGCGCCGTGCGGCCTGGTCTGCGTGGAACTACGAGTCGGCGGCGGCCGATCAGCCGGGTGCGACAGGCAACGATCGCGTCTGCCTGCACTACCTCCTCAATCAACTGCAGCCGCTGCCCTGGCGCGAACCGGTCATCGTCTCGCTCAACCCGATCCGTGAGCCCGACGCACGCTGCGTGCTGCGCGAGTTCGACTACGCGCATCCGGTGTTCGATCTCGCCGCGATTGCCGCCCAGCGCCGGCTGCCTGAGATCCAGGGCCGGCGGCGCACCTGGTTTTGCGGCGCGTGGACCGGTTACGGATTCCACGAGGACGGATTGGCCTCGGGTCTGGCGGTCGCCGATGCGCTGATGCACACCGAGCCGCTGGCCTGGCGGGGCGCAGCATGAACAAGGCCCGGGCCCCGCGCGCGCTGATCGGCTTCGGCCGCATCTGGCATCGCCGGCTGCGGCCTGCCGAGCACGAGTTCAGCCACCCAAGCTACTTCCTGATGCTGCCGATGCGTGCCCTGCGCGCGCGCGCCGACGACGCGCTGCGCCGCAACCGATTCGGCGCCATCTCGTTCTTCGACCGCGACCACGGCGACGGCGGCGACGACGCGCTCGCCTGGCTCGACGATCTGCTCGCCCGCGAAGGCATCGCGGACGCGCAGGGCGAAGTCTGGCTGCACACCTTCCCGCGTGTGCTCGGCTACGTTTTCAAGCCGGTCAGCTTCTGGTACGCGCACCGGCGCGACGGCACGCTCGCCGCGGTCGTCGTGGAGGTGAACAACACCTTCGGCGAGCGCCACTGCTATTTGATGAACGGACCGCGTTTGCGCTGGGGCGCCGAGGTCGAAGCGGCAAAGGTGTTTCACGTCTCGCCGTTCTGCGCCGTCACGGGCCGCTACCGGTTCCGCTTCCAGTTGTCCAGCGACGAGGCATTCGCGCCACGCCACACCCTGGCGCGCATCGATCACGACGACGCCGACGGGCCGCTGCTGCAGACGAGCGTCGGCGGCACGCTCGAGCCGTTGACCGCGCGCAGCACGCGACGCGCCTTCTTCGGCGTGCCGCTCATGACGCTCGGCGTCATCGTTCGCATCCACTGGCACGCGCTGCGTCTTGCAGTCAAGCGCGTGCCCTTTCACCGTCAACCCGCAGCGCCCGAACGCTTCGTCAGCCGATGAACACGACCTCTCTTCCAGCTCCCGCATCCCCCCTTGCCCACGCCGCACCGCGCGCACCCGCCGCGGCGCGCGCGGTACTCGGCCTGCTCGCGAGGCTTGCGCACGGAAGCCTCGAACTGCAACTCCCGGATGGCGCGAAGCTGCACTTCGGCCGCGGCGCACCCGCGGCGTCAGCGCAGATCGCCAACTGGAACGTGTTCTCGCGCGTGCTCAAGTCCGGCGACATCGGCTTCGCCGAGGGTTACATCGCCGGCGAGTGGGATGCGCCCGACCTGACGGCGCTGCTTTCGCTGCTTGTCGCGAATCGCGATGCGATCGACGGCGCGGTCTACGGCTCATGGTCGGGGTCGATCCTGCGCCGGCTGCGCCACGCGCTGAACCGCAATTCACGGCGCGGCAGCAGCAAGAACGTGCATGCCCACTACGACCTCGGCAACGCGTTCTACGCCTTGTGGCTCGACCCGACGATGAACTATTCGAGCGCCTGGTTCGAGGGCAACTTCGACCAGCCGCTGGCACAGGCGCAGCGGGCGAAGGTGCGGCGCGCGCTGACACAGGCTGGCGTGACGCGCGGCGCGCGCGTGCTCGAGATCGGCTGTGGCTGGGGCGCTCTGGCCGAAGTCGCGGCGCGCGAATACGGCGCGCACGTCACCGGCGTCACCTTGTCCACCGAGCAGCTCGCCTGGGGGCATCGGCGCATGAGCGATACCGGCCTCGGCGACCGCTGCGATCTGCGCCTCGAGGACTATCGCGACCTCGCGGCGAAACACGAGACGGCGCCGTTCGATGCGATCGTCTCGATCGAGATGTTCGAGGCCGTCGGTCGCGAATACTGGGACGGCTACTTCGACGCGCTGCGCCGCTGCCTGAAGCCTGGCGGGCGCGCCTGCATCCAGAGCATCACGATCCGCGACGACCTGTTCGAGCGCTACCTGCGCTCGACCGACTTCATCCAGCAGTACATCTTTCCCGGCGGGCTCCTGCCGAGCGTTTCGGCTTTCGAAGCGCAGGCGCAACGAGCCGGCTTCAGCGTCGAGCGGCGGTTGGCGTTCGGCCTCGACTACGCCGAGACGCTCAGGCGTTGGCGGCTCGACTTCATGCAAAAGGAAGGTGAGGTGCGCGCACTCGGCTTCGATGCCCGCTTCATGCGCATCTGGCAGTTCTACCTGGCCTATTGCGAGGCGGCCTTCCTGCACGGCAACACCGATGTCGTGCAGTTCACCTTGCGGCGCGAATAGATGTCCGGCTTGCTTCACACCGCGGCAGAGCATGTGCGCGCATTCGTCGCTGCGTGCACCCTGCTCTGCTGCGGCGGGCTCGCCGGCGCCGCGATGGCGGCCGACGGCACAGCAGCGCGGGCGCCTGCCGAGGTGGCGAGCGTCATGCCGGACGCGCATCTTATCGGCGCGGCGACGATGCAATTCGTCGGCTTGGACATCTACGAGGCGCGGTTGTGGGCCTCGCCCGCCTTCACGGCCGAACGCTACCCGACGCAGACCTTCGCGCTCGAGCTGCGCTACGCACGCGGCCTCGATCGCGAAGCGATCACGCAGCGCAGCCTCGACGAAATGCGGCGCGTCGGCAGCTTCGATCGCGAACAGGAACGTGTCTGGCGCGAGCAGTTGACGCGCGCGATCCCCGACGTCAAGCCAGGTGACCGGTTGACCGGCCTGCGCGACGCGAAGGGCGCGACCCGGTTCTTCGCCAACGGCCGACAGACCGCGCTGATCGCCGACCCGGAATTCGGCCGCCTGTTCTTCGGCATCTGGCTCTCCCCGCAAACCTCCGAGCCGGACTTGCGGCGCGAGTTGATCGGGCAGGCTTCGTGAACGCCGCGCGTTCGCCCCTGCTCGCGCCCGTTGCCACTGCCGTGCGGGGCACGCCAGCGGATGCAAACCGCTACGCGGACGCAGCGGCGCCTTCGCGGGATGTCGGCCGGTTCGGCGCCGGCAGCGGCGCGCGCTATGGCGCGCTCGGCCTGCCACTCGCGTTTCTCGCGCTACCCTTGTACGTCGTGCTCCCGAGCCACTACGCGCAGCAGTTCGGCATGCCGCTCGCAACCTTGGGTGCCGTGCTGCTCGCGACGCGCGCGCTCGATGCGCTGCTCGATCCGCTGATCGGCGACGCCGTCGACCGGCTGTTCGCGCGCTCGGCGGCGGTGACGCTTGCCTTCGCTGCGGCCGCCGCGGTCATCATCGGCGCCGGCTTCACGGCCCTGTTCTTTCCGCCGGCGTCCGTCGCGGCAAAGGTGAAAGATGGGCTGCTTGTCTGGCTCACCGTCAGCCTGATGCTGACCTACTTGGCGTTCAGCGTGCTGACCGTGATCCATCAGGCATGGGGCACGCGACTCGGCGGCGACGCACCGCAGCGCGCACGCGTCGTGGCCTGGCGCGAAGGCTTCGGCCTCGTCGGCGTGCTCGTTGCGAGCGTCGTTCCCGGGCTGTTCGGCATGGGGGCGGCGAGCGTGGTGCTGGGCCTCACGCTCGCACTCGGCGTCGCGCTGCTGGCGGGCGCGCCGCGCGTGCCGCAGGTGTTGGCCCGTGCGCGAGGCGACCGGCTGATGCCGTGGCGCAATACGCGATTTCGCGCGCTGATTTGCGTCTTCATGTTGAACGGCATCGCAAGTGCAGTGCCGGCCACGCTCGTGCTGTTCTTCGTCCGCGACCGGCTGCAGTTGCCGGCGTGGGAGCCGGCCTTCCTGTTCGGCTACTTCGCCGCCGCGGCCTTGTCGGTACCGGCGTGGGTGCGTCTCGTGAATCGCACCGGCCTCGTTCGCGCATGGCTCGCCGGCATCGCTCTCGCAGTGATGGCGTTTGCAATCGCGCTCGCGTTGGGCGTCGGTGACGGCGCCGGCTTCTTCGCGGTCTGCGTCGCAAGCGGCGTGGCACTCGGCGCGGACCTGACGATCCCCGGCGCGCTGCTCACCGGCACGGTCGATCGCGCCGGGCATCGGGCCGGCGGCGAAGGCATCTACCTTGGCTGGTGGAACGCGGCGACCAAGCTCAACCTCGGCCTGGCCGCGGGCGCTGCGCTGCCAATGCTCGCACTGGCCGGCTACGCACCCGGGGCGCGCGATCCGCACGCGCTCCACGCGCTGGCGCTGGCCTACGTCGCCGTGCCCTGCGCGCTGAAGGCGTTGGCCGGCGCACTGCTGTGGCGCTGGCGCAAATCACTGGAGGATGATGAATGAAGACGACGCTGTGCTCGTTTCATACCGCTCGACGGCGCATCGCTGCTTTCGCCACCGCCTTGGTCTGCGCCGTCGCGATGGCCGGCTGCGCCGCGCCTCAACTCGCCGACTACGCGGACACGAAACCAGCGTTCGACTTTCGCCATTACTTCGACGGCACCGTGCTCGCGCACGGCATGGTGAGTGACCGCAGCGGCAAGGTCGTGCGCCGCTTCGTCGTCACCATGAACTGCAATTGGGTCGGCGACGAAGGCACGCTCGACGAGCAGTTCGTCTATGACGACGGCGAGCGCCAGCACCGGTTGTGGCGCGTGAAGATGTTGCCCGGCGGACGCTTCGTCGGCACGGCGGACGATGTTGTGGGCGACGCGCAGGGTGCGAGCGCGGGCGCCGCCTTCAACTGGCGCTACACGCTCAAGCTGCCGGTCGACGGCTCGGTCTACGAAGTCCAGTTCGACGACTGGATGTACCGCATCGACGAGCGCGTCGTGCTCAACAGGGCGGTGATGAGCAAGTTCGGCGTGCGCGTCGGCGAGATCACCTTGTCGTTCACCCGGCCATGACGCCGTGTCGCTGAACCCACCGATCGAGGACTGGCGTGGCCGCGTCGCGTGGATCGTCGGCGCGTCGTCCGGCATCGGCCGCGCCACCGCGACGCGGCTGCACGCAGCGGGTGCGGTCGTGATCGTGTCGGCGCGCGATCAGGCGGCACTCGACCGCTTCGCCGTCGCGCACCCCGGCAGCCAGGCACTCCGGCTCGACGTGACGGACCGCGCCGGAGTGGCCGATGCCACGCGACAGGTGCTTGCGCAGCATGGCCGCGTCGACCTCGTGATGTACTGCGCTGCGCACTACCAGGAGTTGGACGCGAGCCACTTCGATCTCGAGCAGATGCTCCTGCACCTGCGCGTCAACTACGTCGGCGTGTTGCACCTGCTCGCTGCGCTGCTGCCGGCGATGGTCGAGCAGCGCGGAGGCCACATCAGCCTCGTCGCGAGCGTCGCCGGCTATCGCGGACTGCCGCACGCGCTGGGCTACGGCCCGACGAAGGCGGCGCTGCAGCACCTGGCCGACGCGTTGTTCCTCGACCTGCGCCCGAAAGGCATCGGCGTTTCGGTCATCAATCCGGGCTTCGTCGCAACGCCGCTCACGGCCGACAATGGCTTCGAGATGCCCGCGCTTCAGACCCCGGAGCAAGCGGCGGATCACATCCTGCGCGGTTGGCGCAAGGGCAGCTTCGAGATCGACTTTCCGAAACGATTCACGCTCTGGATGCGCTTCCTGCGGATGCTGCCCAACCCGCTCTACTTCGCCGCGGTGCGCCGCGTGACGGGCGCGTGAACACGTCGGGCAGACCGCCGCATATCGAACGAGTCGTCGCGTTCTACGAGACCCTCACGCGGGCGTCGATCGCCGATCTCGCGACGGTGTATGCGGCGGACGCGCGCTTCGTCGACCCGTTCAACGATGTCCGCGGCGAAGCCGCGCTGCGCGCCATCTTCGAACACATGTTCGAAACGCTCGAGGAGCCTCGCTTCAAGATCGTCGATGCGCTCGGCGACGCCGAGCAGGGCTTCCTCACCTGGGACTTCAGCTTCCGCCGCCACGGGCATAGCGCAACGCTGTCGATCCACGGCGCAAGCCATCTGCGCTTCGACGCCGACGGCCGCGTGACGCTGCACCGCGACTACTGGGATGCGGCGCAGCAAGTGTATGAACGTGTGCCGCTGCTCGGCGCGGTGTTGCGCTGGCTGCGGCGGCGGCTGGCGGCATGAACCCTTGCACAGCGCGGTGACATGATGGGTGGCGGCACCGATCGCCGCCGGCGCATCACGCTCTCGTTGGTCTCGTTGTCAGCCTGAGCCGGCAGGCGCCGGCTCTCAGGCCTTCAACGCCGCCAGCACCTCGTCGAGCATCTTCTTCGCGTCGCCGAAGAGCATGCGGTTGTTGTCCTTGTAGAAGAGCGGGTTGTCCACCCCGGCGTAGCCTGAAGCCATGCTGCGCTTCATCACGATCGAGTTCTTGGCCTTCCAGACCTCGAGCACCGGCATGCCGGCGATCGGGCTCGTCGGGTCGTCCTGCGCGGCCGGGTTCACGATGTCGTTGGCGCCGATCACCATCGTGACGTCGGTGTCGGGGAAGTCCTCGTTGATCTCGTCCATCTCCATCACGATGTCGTAAGGCACCTTGGCCTCGGCCAGCAGCACGTTCATGTGGCCCGGCATGCGGCCGGCCACCGGGTGGATGCCGAAGCGGACGTTGACGCCCTTCTCGCGCAGCAGCTTGGTGATCTCGAACACCGTGTGCTGGGCTTGCGCCACCGCCATGCCGTAGCCGGGCACGATGATCACGTTCTTGGCTTCGCGCAGCAGCTCGGCGGTTTCTGCGGCCAGGATCGACGTCACCTCACCAGCCGGCTGCGCGCCGCCCGTGGCGGCGGCGGGCGTGCCGCCACCGGTGCCGAAGCCGCCGGCGATGACGCTGATGAAGTTGCGGTTCATCGCGCGGCACATGATGTACGAGAGGATCGCGCCCGAGGAGCCGACCAGCGCGCCGATGACGATCAACAAATCGTTGCTGAGCATGAAGCCGGTGGCCGCCGCCGCCCAGCCCGAGTAGCTGTTGAGCATGGACACGACGACCGGCATGTCGGCCCCGCCGATGGCCATCACCATGTGCACGCCGAACAGCAGCGCGACCACCGTCATGACAAGGAGTGCCAGCATGCCGCCGCCGATGCCGTCCGCGTTGAGGAACACGCGGCCGAACCCGATGACGATCAGCAGGCCCGCCAGATTGAGCCAGTGTCGCCCGGGCAGCAGCAGCGGCTTGCCGCCGATCTTGCCCGACAGTTTGCCGAAGGCGACCACCGAGCCGGAGAAGGTGATGGCACCGATGAGGATGCCGATGTAGATCTCCACCTCGTGGATGACCTTCTCGGTCTCGGACGGGAACACGGTCGAGGTATCGACGTAGCTCGCAAAGCCCACCAGGCAGGCGGCCAGGCCCACAAGGCTGTGCATCAGCGCGACGAGCTCGGGCATCTGCGTCATCTGCACCTTCTTCGCGGCGACGAGACCGATGCTGCCGCCGACGACGAGCGCGCCGATGATCCAGGGAATGCCTGCCGGCGTGACGCGAGGCCCCAGCACGGTGGCCAGCACGGCGATGGTCATGCCGATCATGCCGAACAGGTTGCCGCGGCGCGCGGTCTCGGGATTGGCGAGGCCGCCCAGGCTGAGGATGAAGAGGATGGTGGCGCCGATGTAGGCGACGGAGGCAATGCCTGCGGTCATGTCCGTCTCCTACTTGCGAAACATCGCCAGCATGCGCCGCGTGACCGCGAAGCCGCCGAACATGTTGATGGCGGTGAGCACGAGTGCGAACACCGCCAGGCCGAGGATCAGCACGTTCGGCCGATCCGCCGCCGCCGCGTCAGTCAGCGGCGGCGCGATCTGCACCAGCGCGCCGATGGCGATGATCGACGAGATGGCGTTGGTGACGCTCATCAGCGGCGTGTGCAGCGACGGCTTCACGTTCCAGATCACCATGTAGCCGATGAAGCAGGCCAGCACGAACACGGTGAAGTGCGCAAGGAAGCTGGCCGGCGCGTAGTGGCCGACGAGCAGGAACACGACTGCGCCGGCGCCGAACACCGCGGCCAGCGACTTGGCGGACATCGGCTCGCCCGCGCCGTGACCGTGACCCTTGGACGCAGGCGCCGGCGCCGCGGCCGGCTTCGAGGGTGGTGCCGCCAGTTTCAGCGGCGGCGGCGGCCAGGTGACGCTGCCTTCCTTGATGACGGTCAGGCCGCGGATGGCGTCGTCGTCCATGTTGACGTTGATGACGCCGTCCTTGGTCTTGCAAAGCTCCTCGGTCACACGCAGCAGGTTGTTCGAGTACAGCGTCGACGATTGCTTGGCCAGCCGGCTGACCAGATCGGTGTAGCCGATGATCGTCACGCCGTGCCGGATCACGGCCTGGCCGGGAACGGTGAGTTCGCAGTTGCCACCCTGCTCGCCCGCCATGTCGACGATCACGCTGCCGGGCTTCATGCTCTGCACCATCTCGGCAGTGATGAGCTTCGGTGCCGGCTTGCCCGGGATCAGCGCGGTGGTGATGATGATGTCCGCGTCCTTGGCCTGCTGCGCGTACATGGCGCGCTGCGCCTGCAGGAAGCCTTCGCTCATGACCTTGGCGTAACCGCCGCCGCCCGAGCCTTCTTCCTCGTAGTCGACCTTGACGAACTCGCCGCCGAGCGACACCACCTGGTCAGCGACCTCGGCGCGGGTGTCGTTGGCGCGCACGATGGCGCCCAGGTTGGCGGCCGTGCCGATCGCCGCCAGCCCGGCCACGCCAGCCCCGGCGACGAACACCTTGGCCGGCGGGATCTTGCCGGCGGCAGTGATCTGCCCATTGAAGAATCGGCCGAAGGCGTTGGCCGCCTCGATCACGGCGCGGTAGCCGCTGACGCCGGCCATCGAGGTCAGCGCGTCCATCTTTTGCGCCCGCGAGAGCTGACGCGGCAGCGAGTCGATCGCCAGCACGGTGGCCTTGCGGGCCGCGAGCTGCTGCATCAGCTCAGGGTTCTGCGCCGGCCAGACGAAGCCGATCAGCGTGCCGCCCTCGCGCATCAGCGCCACCTCGCCCGCGCTCGGTGGGCGCACCTTGAAGACGATGTCGGCCTGGGCCCAGAGCTCAGCCGCGGTGGGCACTACCTCGGCGCCGGCGGCGCGATAGGCGTCGTCGGAAAAGTTCGCCGCGTCGCCCGCGCCGCTCTGTACCGACACGGAGAATCCGAGCTTCACGAGCTTCTCCACCACCTCGGGCACGGTGGCGACCCGCTTCTCTCCATCCGCCGTCTCGATGGGTACGCCGATTCGCATGCTCTTGTCTCCTCGCGATGGTCGTTGTCGTCTGCGACGGCGAAGCTAACACATCGGCGCTACGCGACTCCGACCGAGCGCAGCGGGGCGTGTACCATCTTCGCGCGATGTCCGCCGAGCGCTTTCGCCCCTCCGTCACCGTCGCCGCGATCGTCGAGCACGACGGCCGCTTCCTGCTCGTCGAGGAGGAGACGCCCGAGGGCCTGCGCCTGAACAATCCCGCCGGACATCTGGATGGCGGCGAGTCGCTGCTCCAGGCCGCAGTGCGCGAGGCGCTCGAGGAGACGGCACGCATCTTCACGCCCGAGGCGCTGCTGGGCGTGTACATGTCGCGCTTCACGCGCCCGCAGCAAGGCGAGGACGTGACTTACGTGCGCTTCGCGTTCTGTGGCACCGTGAGCGATCCCGAGCCAGGTCGTGTACTCGACGCCGGCATCGTGCGCTCGCTGTGGATGACACCCGACGAGATCCGCGCCAGCCGGGCGCGCCACCGCAGCCCGCTGGTGCTGCGCTGTGTCGAGGATCACATGGCCGGGCAACGCTACCCGCTAGCCACGATCACCACCGACGCGAGCGTCTACGTGCCCGAGATCAAGCGCTGATTCAGGCGCTGATCGGCTCGGCCACCAGCGCGCGCCGGAAGGCGACGAGTTCGGCGATCGTCAGCATCGGATAGCCCTGTGCGCGCGAGAACGCGCGCAGCGCGTCGCCGCGCATCATGCTGCCGTCTTCGTTCATCAGCTCGCACAGCACTGCCGCCGGGCGCAGGCCGGCGAGCCGCGCGAGCTCGACCGCACCCTCGGTGTGGCCGCGTCGCGCGAGCACGCCGCCCGGCGCGGCGCGCAACGGGAACACGTGGCCGGGGCTCACCAGGTCTTCGGCGCGGGCCTCGGGCGCGATCGCAGCGCGGATCGTCGCCACGCGGTCGGCCGCGCTGACGCCGGTGCTCACGCCCTCGCGCGCCTCGATCGACACCGTGAACGCCGTGCCGTGGCGGCTGAGGTTCTTCGCCACCATCGGCGGCAGTGCGAGCCGGCCGAGTTGCTCGTCCTCGAGGCAGAGGCAGACGATGCCCGAGCACTCGCGGATCAGGGTCGCCATCATCGGCACGGTCAGACGCTCGGCGGCGACGACGAGGTCGCCCTCGTTCTCGCGCTCGTCGTCGTCCTGGAGCACGACGGCGCGGCCGTGGCGGATGGCATCGACGGCGAAACGGATGCGCGGCGGCAACGAGCGCGCGGCGCTGCGGTGGGTGGGGGTTGGACATGATTGAAACGCTCCTCGCATGACTCAAAGGCGAAAAACATTCCAGGGCGCGCAAACGCGCCACGACCACGCCGGGGGACGGCGCGGCCGCAGACGCATCGGCACATCTTCTTTCATCCGGACTGTGACGGTGCCCCGCGCCGCGGCTACGACCACTGCGCAAGACCCCGCTGAACCGTCGGCCCTGGCATCGCACCAGATCTGCTGACCCCAACGCCGGGAGGCGTTGGGCGCTCGCGGGCTCGCGGCTTGCGCCGCATACCGCCGGTGGGGAATCTCACCCCGCCCTGAAGACGTGTGCTGCAGCGTGACGGTCAGGCCCTCGCGCTGCAACGCCGACATCTTACGGCGCTGCCCTTGACCCTCGCGTCGCCGTGGCGACAGCCTCCTAGAATTGCCGCCATGAAACTCGAGCGTGTCGTCGTCGGCCTGTCGGGCGGCGTCGATTCCGCCGTTGCGGCGCATCTGCTCAAGCAGCAGGGCCACGAGGTCGTCGGCGTCTTCATGAAGAACTGGGAGGACGACGACGATGACGAGTACTGCTCGTCGAACGTCGATTTCGTCGACGCCGCGGCGGTTGCCGACGTGCTCGGCATCGAGATCGAGCACGTCAATTTCGCCGCCGACTACAAGGACCGCGTGTTCGCCGAGTTCCTGCGCGAATACGAGGCCGGGCGCACGCCGAACCCGGACGTCCTGTGCAATGCCGAGATCAAGTTCAAGGCCTTCCTCGACCATGCGCTGCGGCTCGGCGCGCAGCACATTGCGACCGGACATTACGCCCGGGTTCGGTGGAACCCGGGCGATGCCCTTGGCCGTCATGACGAGTCGGGCGCAGCAGCGCCCGACGGTGCGCGGGCTCACGAGCGCGGCGGCCGCTTCGAGTTGCTCAAGGGCCTCGATCCGCTCAAGGACCAGAGCTACTTCCTGCACCGGCTGACGCAGGCGCAGCTCGCGCGCACGCTGTTCCCGATCGGCGAACTCGCGAAGACCGAGGTGCGCCGCATCGCCGACGAGATCCGCCTGCCGAACGCGCGCAAGAAGGACTCGACCGGCATCTGCTTCATCGGCGAGCGACCGTTCCGCGAGTTCCTGAACCGCTACCTCGCGCACACGCCCGGCCCGATCAAGGACGATCGCGGGCGCACGCTCGGCGAGCACGTCGGCCTGTCGTTCTACACGCGCGGCCAACGCAAGGGCATCGGCATCGGCGGCGTGAAGGACCGTGGCGCGCCGCGCGGCGCGGGCGATCACGCACCCTGGTTCGTCGCCCGCAAGGACATGGCGACCAACACGCTCTATGTGGTGCAGGGACACGACCACCCGTGGCTGCAAGCGACGGCGCTCACTGCAGGCGACGCGGCCTGGATCGCGGGCGAGCGGCCGGCCGCGAAACGCTACGCCGCGAAGACGCGCTATCGGCAGGCGGACGCAGCGTGCGTGCTCACCGACAGCGGGGCCGGCCCAGCGGACGAGGGGCGTTTCACCTTGCGCTTCGAACGTGCGCAATGGGCCATCACTCCGGGGCAGTCGGCGGTGGTCTACGAAGGCGACGTCTGCCTCGGCGGCGGCGTGATCTCGAGCGCCGACTGATCGCTTGCAACGCCTTGCGGCGTTGCCGCGCGCGTCGCGATCAGGGCGTCTTGAGGAGGGTGCGCAGCTTGTTGCCCGCCTGGGCGGACTGATCGGCGCAGAGCTCCACGCCGGCCTTCGCCAGGTCCGTCTCGAAGCGCGTTCGCTCGGCCTGCCAGTGCGCCTCGCGCACCTTGCGCGAGGCCTCGATATAGCGCTCGCCGCCCGGCAGCTCCGACACGTCCAGGCTGATCGCGCGTTTGCCCTTGCCGCGAAAGCTCGTCACGCGCGTCGGGCCGAGCGGGCGCAAAGCCCTCCGGCAAAGGCCAGGCGCCCGCGCGCTGCAGGAACTGCTGCTGGGTTGCGCTCAGCGCCGCCGCTACCGGCGCTCGGCCGGCGGCAAGCTCGTGCGCCTTGGTGAGTGGCAGATCGCGGCTGATCGACGCGGCGCCGGCGAGCCTGTCGCCGTGCAGGTCGTATTCGCACTTGCCTTCGCCGTTCGGGATCGCGCCCTTCGGCAACGCCTTGCAGTCCTGATCCGCCACCTTGAGCGTGAGTTCGGCGCTCGCGCCGTCCTTGTCCCGCAGACGCACGCGCAGGCCCTTGCCGTACAGCGTGAGCGCCGCGTCGTCGAAAAGCCAGACCGAGAAAGGCGCCCCGCGCGGCACCAGGTGCAGCGCTTGAACCGCGTGCGCCGGCTCGCCGCAGAGAGAAGTCTGCAGATCCACCGACGCGCCCTGGGCCCAGGCGCCGACGCTGGCCAGGCAGAGTGCGACGGCAGCAGTCTGTGTGCGAGGGGCGATAGCCGGCACGTGCATTGCACGATGATGCCAGAGGACCCGGCGCGGCGCGCCTCTCAGCCCCCCGGCCCGCGGCCCTTCTTCTGCTCCGCCATGATGGCGCGCACTTCGGTCGTGATGTCGCGCAGCCGGGCGTCGATCACCGAGGCCTCGATGTAGTCCGAAGCGCTGTTGCCGCGCGCGACGCGCTGGCCGGCGCGCAGGCGATCGATCGCGCCGGGCAGGTCGCCAAGCGCGTACTGCGCCTCGGCCTCGGCGCGCAGCGCGCGCAGCGCTTGCCCGTTGATCGTCCACAGTTGGCTCAGCGCCCTCCAGGCCAGTGCGTCGAGCGGGTAGTTCGCAACCCAGGTCTGAAGCCGATCCTCGCTGTTGCGCACCTCTTTCATTGACGACTTGAGGTCGCGCTCGGCGAGGGCCAGCGCAAGCTGCGCCTGCAGCAGCACGACCGGGCGCGACACCTCCGCGCGCAACGGCTCCAGCGTCGTGAGCGCCACGTCGAGGTCGCGCCGATCGAGCAGCGATTGCACCTCGAGCAGCCGCACCGCGCGCGCGGCGCGGGCATCGGGCACCGCATCCTGGCGCAAGACCTTGTACGCGATGTCGATCGCACGGTCGGCGCGCTTCCAGTCGCGCAGCAGCGTCGACGCGAAGGCGCTCGCGTAGGCCGCGCCGAGCCGTTGTGTCGCGCTGCCGATGCCAAACACGGTGACGTCGGGCAACTGCTCCACCTTCGCATCGCGCTGCCGCGCCGCCACGGTGAGCGTCGTCGACGGTTCCCGCACCGCATCGGCGTCGAGATCCTGCATGAGGCGCAGCGATTCCACGCGCGTGTCCATCAGCACCCGCGCGCGCGCCTGCGCGATCGCGTGCTCGAGTATGTTGCCGGTGTAGAGCGGTGCGGTGCCTGTGCCCAGGCGCGCGCGCGCTTCGCCGATGCGCTCGACGGTCAACGGATGGCTGCGCAGGTAGGGGTAGTTGCCGTCGTCCATCAGGCGCGACGCGTTCTCGAGCTTGTCGAACATCGCCGCCATGCCAGCGGGCGAATAGCCGGCCTGGCTCATCACGCTGAAACCGACGCGATCGGCCTCGCGCTCCATGTCGCGCGAGAAGTTGAGCTGCGTCTGGATCGCCGCCGCCTGCCCGCCGGTGACGGCAGCGGCCGCGGCGTTGCCGCCGCTCGGCCCGCTGACGCGGCTGGCGGCCAGCACGCCGAGAATGGTTGCCACGATGCCGAGCACGGACGCCTGCTTGCTGACACCAAGGCTGCGCGCGATGTGGCGCTGCGTCACGTGCGACAACTCGTGCGCGAGCACCGAGGCAAGCTCGTCTCGATCGACCGTCATCGCGATCAGGCCCAGGTGCACGCCGACGAATCCCCCCGGCAATGCGAACGCGTTGACGCTGCTCTCGCGCACCAGGAATGCCTCGAAGGTGTAGCGAAGGTCGATCTCTTCGGTGATGTTGCCGACTCTTCGCGCCGCGGCGACGATCGGTTGCCAGATCTCGTTGACGTACTCGAGCAGCATCGGGTCGTCCAGATAGGCTGGATCGCGCCGCACGATGCGCATGATCTGGATGCCGATTTCGCGCTCGGTGCCCAAGCTCAGATCCTGGGACGCCGAATCGCCGAGCGCAGGCAGCGTGTTGAGCGATTGCGCAAGTGCCGCCGGCGGCGCGATCGCGCCGAAGAGCAGCGCGCCACTCAAGACCGCGGCGACCCGTCTTGCAGGCGGCCGAGGCAGGCGAATCTGTGGGAGCGGGGGGTGGTTCATCGCGTGGCGCAGTGGAGGGCAGGCGGGCGGGTCACGCCGGCCGGCGCGCCGCTATCATGCCAGCGCCGCGTTGCCCGTTTGTTTCGTTCGCCGCCCCTTTCGTTCCGTCCATGACGCCCCCCAAAGATTCCGCTGCCCTGACGCATTTCGACGCCCAGGGCCAAGCCCACATGGTCGACGTCGCCGCCAAGGCCGAGACGCACCGCGTCGCGCGCGCCAGCGGCACGATCCGAATGCTGCCGGCAACGCTCGCGCTGATCGCCGGCGGCAGCGCGAAGAAGGGCGACGTGCTCGGCGTCGCGCGCATCGCGGCGATCCAGGCCGCCAAGCGCACGAGCGAGCTGATCCCGCTGTGCCATCCGCTGCCGATCACGCGCGTCGCGGTCGAGTTCGAGCTCGACGCCGTCGCGAGCCACGTCACCTGCAGCGCGCAGGTCGAGACGCTCGGCCGCACCGGCGTCGAGATGGAGGCGCTCACAGCGGTGCAGATCGGCCTGCTGACGATCTACGACATGTGCAAGGCCGCCGACCGCGGCATGGTGATGGGCGAGATCAAGGTGATCGAGAAGCGCGGGGGGAAGTCGGGGGAGTGGGTGGCGCCCGCCTGAGACCGACGCCCCGCCATGCGGCCGACACATGTCAGTGCGAGTCACCCTGTCTTGCGGTAGTACACAACTCCGGGCAGCTTCGCCAGATGGGCATCGCAGGTCAAAAGGTCCGCGGACCGGGCCTGCGCAGTCGCATAGACAATGGCGTCCGCTGTCGCCAAACCGTGCTCCCGATGCAGCTCTGCGGCGAGCAATGCGATCGGGGTGTCGAGCATGACGACGAGGCACTTCTGTGTGTACGCAATGACCTCGTCGGCCTGCTCTTCACCCGCTTCGCGCCGCAGCCACTTCGCGAGCTCGAGTTGCACGATCGTCGGAACGATGCACTCCTCGCGTCGCGGGATCTCCGTCGCCAACTTGCGGCCCAGCGCACTGTCGACGAACCATTCGATCCAGGCCGAGGTGTCGACCACGCGCATCATCAGTAGCGATCCGCGCGATCACGAACGTCCTTGGCCCGCGCGCCACGGGCGATGCCCGCCAAATGCTTGAGCTCGGGTACCGGCATCAGCAGCACACCCTTGCCCTTGGGAACGAAGACGAACTCCTGCCCCGCCTGCCACTGCTGCTCTTCGCGCACGGCCTTCGGAATCGAGATTTGAAACTTGGCTGAGAGGGTGGCGACGGCAGTCATTTCTTACCTCAGTGGCATCGATATACTTTCGGTAAGAATACCGCTGAATGCGAGATTCGGCAAGTCGCGAGCGAGAGCAAGTTGCGCCCGCGCCGCCTGCCATCGCATGCGCCGGACAGGCTCATCTGAAGTCGCGGTATGTCAGCGCTCGCTTCGGCGCTTCGCACTGGAAAAGCGGCGGCTCGCCTTCCTTGGGCGGCTCGTCGCACGGCGCGAAGAACGCGTACGGCCTGCTCGTTGTGGAATTCCGCCAGCCGCGCGGCAAGGTAGCTCGCCTTGTCGGTGTCGCCGAATGCGGCGACTGCGTTCGCCCAGGCCATCATCAGCCGCGCGTCGAGCAGATAGTGCGACGCGCGCGCGAAGGCCGTCACCGGGTCGATCAGCTGGCCTGGCGTGGTGACGGCCGCGTAGTCGGCGTGATGCGCGAAGAGCCAGCTGCGCTGGCCCTCGGCGATGCGCTCTTCGAGCGGCGCGGCGTTCGCCGGCGGCGCGAAGATGACGACGACGCGCGCGTAGTCGGCAAGCGCCGCGAGCGCGCCGAGCACGATCAGCGCGCCGCCGAGGGCGATCGCGCGCGACCCGTGCGGCGAAGAGTGCGGCACAGAGGGTGCCGCCTCGGCGCGCACGCCGCCCAGGCAGAGCCCGAACGCAAACGCCGTCGGCAGCAGGAAGTGCGCGTACCACAGCGGGTACTCGAGCTGGCTGTGCAGCATCATCAGCAACACCATGACGAACGCCGCGCGCAGCGTCACGCGCGTCGCGTCGTCGGCAGTCTGCGCGGCGGCGCCAACGCCAGCACGAAACGCGCGCCACAGCGCGAAGCCGAGCAACGCGAGCACCAGCGCCGCGAGCGGCAGGCCGAGCTCGACCGCGAACTGCAGCACCAGGTTGTGCGTGTGATCGAAGAACGCGACCGGCCGATCCGGGAACGGCGTCAGCGTCCAGGCGAAATTGAAGTCGCCCCAGCCGACGCCCGCCCAGGGGTGCGCGGCGATCAGCGCCAGCGTGTTGGACCAGATCGCGAAGCGCGAGCTCGAGATGTCGCCCTTGCCGAGCTGCGCGTCGCCGCCGAACAGGTGATGGCTGTGATGCGCCCACGCCGCGAGGCCGACCCACAGCAAGCCCGAAGAGCACCGGCGCGGCGATCAAGCCCAGCCGCGCGCGGCGCGACAGCCGCGCGTCGACAAGGCCCCACGCGCCGAGCATCAGCACGCCGATCATGCCGGTGCGGGAAGCGCTCAGCACGATGCCCGACATCAGCAGCACGCCCAGGCCGAGGCCGGCGCGCCGGCCCAGGCGCCGCTGATCGACCAGCCACGCCAGCGCGACGAGCGACCACAGCAGCAGGCTGCTCAGATGGTTGGGCTGGCGCAGGTTGCCCGCCGCCCGGCCGTTGCCCACGTTTGCGATCACCGCGCCATCGGCCCACTGCGGCGCGAAAACCTGCACCAGGCCGATCAGCGCGCCGATCACGCCCGCCGCGAGCAGCGCCACGCACAGCGCCTCGAACGCCGGCCTCGCGTGGCCCGCGCGCATCACCGCCGCGCCCGCGATGACGGCGAGCATCGCCGCCGCGATCGTGCCGATCGACGACAGCGCCAGCGACCAAGGCTGCGCGGCCCACAGCGGCGCCGCCGCAGCCGACAGCGCCAGCAGCGCGAACGCCGCCAGCAACGCGACCAAGCCGCCGCGCCACGGCCCGGCGAGCGACACGCCCGGCATGGATGCGAGCACCAGCAGCCACGCACCCCAGCCGATGAACGCCGCGGCCTGGTTGAAGAACGTCGCCGACGGCGGCAGGTTGTACGCGATCAGCGTCGGCAGCGTGACGGCGATGCAGGCGAGGACGAGCGAGGCTGGCGACGGGCGCGCGAGGCGTCGTCGGGAAGGGCGAGAGTCGGCATGCGCGCGATTGTCGGCGAGTCGTCTACGCCACGTGACGCGTGCCCGGGTGACCTGACCTCAGGTCATCGAGAGTGCGCCAACCCGGTCAGCGCGCCGGCCCTGAAGCAACGCCGACACCCGCGATATCGCGCAGCGCGGCATGCCGCGACTGCAACTCGGCCCAATCCACGTGCACTTCCCTGCACGTGCGCTTCACTGTTGAGCTTGCACAGCAAGCCCGAGTCGCTCTCGAGCTTCTTCGGGCTGGCCGTTCAAGCCCGCGACCTGCGCGTAGCGGAACAGCACCGGCACGGTCGGGAAACGCTCGGCGACTTCGCGCATCCGCTGCAGGTCGCGCCGGCGGTCCAGTCCGGGCCCGGCTCGATGATCATCGTCCGGTGCATCTCGCGCGGCGCGTCGAGGAGCGACACCTCGGGCGATCGGCGCGGTGGCGACCTTGTCGACGCCGATGCGCGCGTGAACGAAGCGGAATTGGCGGAACGCCTCCTCGACGCGCATGTATTCGACGCCGATCCACGATCAGCATCACGAGCATCGCCGACGAGCGGCAAGCACCCAGGCTCAGCGCGGGCAGCCCGCCGCGTTCGCGGAAGCTTCGGGCGACGGCCTCGAGCAAACCCATCATCAGCCCCACGGGCAGCAGGAAGTAGAGATAGCTGTGCGGGTACTCGACCATCGCATGCAGCAGCACGGCCGAGACGGCGAGCAGCAGCGTCCAGCGGTCCGGGTCGGTGCAGCGCCGCAGCCTGGCGCACGAACCACACAGGCGAGCAGGGCGCTCAGCAGCAGGCCGAGCGGCACGCCGATCCACAGGCACGAGGTCGAGCACGAGGTTGTGGCTGTAGACGTACCAGTGTCCTGCGCTCGGGTGCGCGAGCGCCGTCGCCAGTTGCGCCTGACCGATCTGGTTCCATCCGTAGCCGAACCACGGCGACTGGCGCGCGCGCATCGATCAGCACCGGCCAGATCAGCATGCGTGCCGGCTCGACGTCAATCGATCTTCGAGCGCAACGTTGTGTAGCAGCAGGGCATCGCCCAGGCGCGCCCAGCACAGCACGCCGACGGGCGAACACGAGCACGCCGGCGAGCACCGCCAGCCCGGGCAATCGAAGCCCTGCCTTGCGCCGCAACGCGAACCAGCCGATCGCGACGACGGCGACGAACAGCCAGCCGGTGCGCGACTGCGTCATCAGCATGCCGAACGCGAACCAGGCGATGGCGAGCGCGGCGACCCAGCCGCGGATGCGGCGCAATCTCGTACGCCCCGTCAGCGTGGCCGCCACGCGCCATGCCAAGCAGGGTCGACAAGTGGTTCGGCTGCGCGAGGTTCGCGAACGGCCGCGCGCCGGGTACGAGGTCGGCGACGATACAGGCTGCCACGCAGGTGCAGCCATTGCCACAACGCCATGCCGGTCGAGACAGTCGCCCGCGACGATGAAGACGGCGCCACAGGCCAGTCGAGCAGTTCGCGCCGCGGCGCGCGACCCGTGAGCGAGGCCCCGGCGACGATCGCGAGCCCGAACCCGACGAGATAGAGGCTCGCGAGCACCGCGTCGGATGCGAAGACGATCTGCCCTGCCGCCAGTTGCACCAGCGGCACCAACGCCGTCGCCAGCAGCCACCCACGCCGGCGCTGGCCAGCGGATGCGTCCGGCGCCGCCCCGCGCCGCCAGCACCGCGCTCGCGCCGATCAGCGCCACGCCGAGCGCCGGCCAGCCATTCGCTGCTGGAACGACACCCAGGGCGGGTAGTGGCCGGGCAGCAGCAGCGCGAGGCACAGCGCGAACAAGTCCGGTCAGAAGCATGTGATGGAGCGCATCGTGCGGATGCGGGAGCCTGGAAAGAAAAAGGGCGCCCGAGAGCGCCCTTGTTTCAGATCGGAAGACTGATGACTTGCACGAACCCGGCAGGTACTTGGCGATGCGTGGTGTCCCGGGCTGCACTTCCACGCGGCGACCTGCTTGCCGGCATCTGCCGCGACCGTCATGGCCGTCGTGCCGCCGCATCGATATACGGCGTCAGAGTGACGGTCTTGGCGTCGATGTCGGCGTCGTTGAAGCCTTGCGCCGTCACGGTGACGACGCCGTCGGCATCGGTGGCGACCGACGTTGACATACTTCGAGGTCGCGAGCCGGCTGCTCTCACAGCCCCAGTTGTCGGCGCCGGCATGACGTCGCCCGACGACATCGACTGATAGACCTCGGTGATGCTGGTGCGGCAGCCCGACGCGGCAAGGATGACTTCCGACATCTTGGCCTTCTTCGTGTAGTCCTGGTACGCCGGCAGCGCGACGGCGGCCAGGATACCGATGATCGCGACGACGATCATCAATTCGATCAGGGTGAAACCTTGTTGGACTCGTTTCATGGGGTTTGCTCCTTGGCAATGGGTTGGGGTGCGAACCCCTTGAATGCAGGGGCCGTGCCAGCTTTTCGACCCCTTTGCGGCGTGAAATCCTGCCGCGATGTGACGCGTTCGGTCACATCGGGCGGGCCGCTTCGGTCGCTCGGGCGCTGTTGGCGACGCAATTTGTCACCCGGCGCGCGGCTCGCTTCGACCGGCCCGGGCAGCCACATCGTCTGGCCCGCGTCGAGCGGATGAATCCGATGCGGCGTTTCGATGCGGGCGATCTCGGCCATCACGGCCGCCATCTCGCCCGGCTTGATGTGGGTGATGTAGACGTCCACGCTCGGGTTGAGCGGGCCGTCGAACGCGGCCAGCTCGGCGGCGAGCACGGAAGGGCACAGGTGGCGGCTGATGCCGGCGAGCGCGCGTTCGTCGTCGCCGAAAGCGGTCTCGATCACGAGCTGCGCGACTTTCATGCCGCGCAGGCGCTGCCAGAGCGCCGGGTTCGGGCCGGTGTCGCCGGTAAAGACCCACCAGCCCTCACCCGCCGCGGCGCCCTGCACGGCAAAGCCCGCGGCGGGGACGGTGTGCTGCGCAGGGAGCACCTCGATCGTCTTGCCGCCGAGCCAGCAGGCGCTCGCCATGCGCGAAGGGCACGAACTGCAGGACGGGCTGTTCGGGGCTCGGCAGGCGCGTGAAATCGGGCCAGATGACGCCGTTGAAGACGTGCTGCTGCAACGCATCCAGCGTGGCGGGCAGCGCATGGACCTGGATCGGCGGGCGGTTCGTGGCCCGGCGCCGGCGGATCACGCTGTCGGCGAGCAGCGCGATCGCGAGCACGTGGTCCAGGTGCGAGTGGCTGACGAGGATGTGGTCGATGCGCTCGAGCTCGGCGAGCGTCAGGTCGCCGACGCCGGTGCCGGCATCGATCAGCACGTCGTCGTCGATCAGGAAGGCGGTGGTGCGGCTGCCGGCGGCGATCGCCCCGGAACAGCCGAGCACGCGGATGCTGGTGGACTTCGATGCAGCGGCAGGGGGTGCGCTGGAAAGATGGGGGAGAGTCAGTGCTGCCGTGTCAAACGTCATCGGTGTCTGCGCAGTGCGACGCAGCCGGGCGCATGAGGCGCGGCGTGCGATCAGGTCGTCGGGTGAGTGCGCGCGCCTCGACGGCGCGCGCGGCCAGGCGACATGGTGCGGCCCGCTACCGCGCGGCGCAAGCTGCCGAAGTCGCGTTTCGGATCGAGATCGGTGCGCCGTTCGCGCGCCGTTGTGGGCGGCGTGACAAGCGTCACGCCCGGCGCATCCAGCGGATCTGGCGGATCTTGGCGCCGCTGTCGGGCGGCGCGCTTCAGCCCTGCACGAACTGCATCTGCGTGCCGGCGAGTTCGATCACGTCGCCGTTGCGCAAGGAGACGGTCTCGCCGACGAGCGGGTTGCCGTTGACGCTCGGGCGGCTCGCGCCTTCGACGTGGGCGAACACGTAGCCGGTCGGGCGGCGCGTGATCGATGCCACCTGCACGCCCGGCTTGCCGACCGTGGTGACGACCTTCGTCAGGCTCACTTCGCGCCCGGCCGCAGCGCCGTTGAGCACCTTGATGAGGGCGGCCGTCGTCTCGGGCCCGCCGAGGCCGCCGAAGTCCGACGCCGCGGGCGCCGGATACGACGCCGCTGCGGTGGCGCCGGGTTTGAGGATCAGCGTGCGCTCGTAGTCGGTGCCTTCGTCGATCATGTACTTGATCTTGTACTTGCCGATCTCGACCGTGTCGTTGTGCGTCAGCAACTGCTTCTTGATCGCCTTGCCGTTGATGTAGGTGCCGTTGGTGCTGTTCAGGTCTTCGATGAACACGTCGGCGCCGACCATCTGCAGCACGGCGTGCTCGCCGCTCACCGCGAGGTTGTCGATCACGATGTCGTTGTATGGCCGCCGGCCGAGCGTCGTCTTGTCCTTGGTGATCTGCACTTCCTTGATCACCACACCGTCGAGCGATACGACCAGTTTGCCCATGCTTGCCCCCAGTTGAATCAGCGCCTGAACGGCCACCATGATCGCGGCGGCGCCGCGGTGCTGCTGCCACCGGCGACGCGCGCCAGAATGACCGCGATGTTATCTTTTCCGCCGGCATCGTTGGCGGCATCGATCAGCGCCGCGCCCGCATCGGCGAGGGATTCGTGCGATTGGAGCACCTGCGCCATGGTCTCGTCGTCGAGCATGTCCGACAGGCCGTCCGAGCACAAGAGGTAGGTGTCGCCCGGCATCACCTCGTGCACATGCGTCTCCAGCAGCACGGTATCTTCGACGCCCACGGCGCGCGTGACGAGGTTCTTGTTGGCAGAAAACGCGGCCTGCTCGGGCGTGATCAGCCCGGCGTCGATCTGCTCCTGCAGCAGCGAATGGTCGTGCGTCGCCTGCGTCAGGCGCCCGCCGCGCAGCCGGTAGGCGCGCGAATCGCCGATGTGGCCGAGCATCAGCCGCCCCTGGCGGAACACCGCGAGCACGAGCGTCGTGCCCATGCCGGCGTACTGCGGGTTCGAGTTCGCGGCGTTGAAGATCGCGCGGTTCGCGTTGTCGACGCAGATGTCCATCGCACGGCGCACTTCAGTGTCGCTGGCCTGATCTGTCGCTTCGAGCAGCCAGCGGCCGAGTTCGGTCTTGATGAACGAGGTGACCATGCTGCTGGCGACCTCGCCGGCGTTGTAGCCGCCCATGCCATCGGCGAGCGCAACCAGCTTGGCTTCCTCGTCCACCGCCACCGCGTCCTCGTTGTTGCTGCGCTCGCGCCCGGTGTCCGTGGCGCTGAAGAATTCGAGGGTCATGGTGGGGCGGTAAAGGGAGGCAAACGCTTGCGCGGATTGTGCCTTGGTTCGGTGCGTGAATTCCTCACGGAAACGCCGGGTCGCGGGCGGTCGCACCGCTTCATTCAGGGCCGCGCGCCGCACCCGGCGGCACCCCTTCCTGGGTGGCCATCTCGGTCGCGATCGCGCGCAGCGCCTGCGCGATTTCGGCGCCGTCGGCCGGTCGCGAAGCGCGGTCCTTGGCCATCGTGCGCGCCAGAAGTGTTGCAAGTGTTTCGGGCAGATCCGGGCGCAGCTCGCGAAGCGGCGGCGCCGGATCGTTGACGATTTGTTTCATCATCGCAGCCAGCGTCGCGCCCTCGAAGGGCAGCCGCCCGCAGAGCAGCTGGAACAGCAGTACGCCGAGCGCATAGAGGTCGCTGCGGCCATCGACGTGCTGGCCGACGAGCTGTTCGGGCGACATGTAGGCGGGCGTGCCGAGCAGCATGCCGGTGCGCGTGTGGCTCGCGTCGCCGATGCGCGCGACGCCGAAGTCGGTGACGACGACGCGATCGGCCGCCACATCGAAGATCACGTTGCCCGGCTTGATGTCGCGATGGACGACGCCCTGGCGGTGTGCGTGCGCGAGCGCATCGGCGACACGCGCGCCGATGCGCAGCACCTGCGGCGCCGGCAGCAATTGCCCGGGGACGACGTGGCGCTGCAGATCGTGCCCGGCGAGCGGTTCCATCGCGAGATAGGCGACGCCGCCGTCCTCGCCCGCGTCGAGGATCTTCACGATGTCGGGGTGGTCCAGCCGGCGCGCGGCCTCGGCTTCACGCAGGAAGCGCGCACGCGCATCGCTCAGCGCAAGGCCCGTCAGCTCGCGGCTCAACGCGATCGCCTTCAGCGCGACGCTGCGCCCGTTGCGGGTGTCGAGGGCGAGGTGGACGACGCTGGTCGCGCCGCGTGCGATAACGGATTCGAGCGCGTAAGGGCCAAGGCCTGGCACGGCGGGCATGCGCTTGCCCGGACGGGGATCGGCGACGCCTACAACCGAGCCTTCAACAGCTTCCCCATCTCGGACGGATCGCGGGTGACGGTGAAGCCGCAAGCCTCCATGATCTCGAGCTTGGCGTCCGCCGTATCGGCCCCGCCGCTGATGAGAGCCCCGGCATGCCCCATGCGCTTGCCCGGCGGCGCCGTCACCCCGGCGATGAAGCCGACGATGGGCTTCTTCATGTGCTCCTTGCACCACAGGGCGGCCTCGGCCTCGTCCGGCCCGCCGATCTCGCCGATCATGATGACGGCATCGGTGCCCGGATCGTCGTTGAAGAGCTTCATGATGTCGATGTGCTTGAGCCCGTTGATCGGGTCGCCACCGATCCCGACCGCGGTGCTTTGCCCGAGCCCGATGTCGGTCAGCTGCGCCACCGCCTCGTAGGTCAGAGTCCCCGAGCGGCTGACGACGCCGATGCGGCCCTTCCTGTGGATGTGCCCCGGCATGATGCCGATCTTGATCTCCTCGGGGGTGATCAGCCCCGGGCAGTTCGGCCCGAGCAGCAAGGTCTTCTTGCCGCCCTTGGCTTCCTTTTGCTTCATCTTGTTGCGCACGATGAGCATGTCCTTGATCGGGATGCCTTCGGTGATGCAGATCGCCAGGTCCATGTCGGCCTCCACGGCCTCCCAGATCGCGGCTGCGGCACCGGCCGGGGGGACGTAGATGACGCTCACCGTCGCCCCGGTGGCGGCCTTGGCATCCTTCACGCTCGCGTGGATCGGGATGCCTTCGAAGTCTTCGCCCGCCTTCTTCGGGTTCACGCCCGCGACGAAGCAGGCTTTGCCGTTGGCGTACTCGCGGCACATGCGGGTGTGGAACTGCCCGGTCTTGCCGGTGATGCCCTGGGTGATGACGCGGGTGTCTTTGTTGATCAGTATCGACATGGTGTGCTTTCTCTTCGGCGTCGGGGCTTACCGCTAAGTGCGGCCATCACGGCCTCAGCGGCTTCGGCCATGGTGTCGGCGCTGATGATGGGCAGGCCCGATTCCTTCAAGAGTCTCTTGCCGATCTCCTCGTTGGTGCCCTTCATGCGCACGACGAGCGGGACCGACAGGTTGGTCGCCTTGCAGGCCGCGATCACGCCTTCGGCGATCGTGTCGCAACGCATGATGCCGCCGAAGATATTCACCAGGATCGCCTTCACCTTGGGGCTGGCGAGCATGATCTTGAAGGCTTCGGTGACTTTCTCGGCCGTGGCGCCACCGCCGACGTCGAGGAAGTTGGCGGGCTCGCCGCCGAAGAGTTTGATGGTGTCCATCGTCGCCATCGCCAGGCCCGCGCCGTTGACGAGGCAGCCGATGTTGCCGTCGAGCTGGATGTAGGCGAGGTCGAACTTGCTGGCTTCGACTTCGGCCGGGTCTTCTTCGTCCAGATCCCGGTAGGCGACGATCTCGGGGTGGCGATACAAGGCATTCGCGTCGAAGTTGAACTTCGCGTCGAGCGCCTTGATGCTGCCGTCGCCCTGCAGGATCAAGGGGTTGATCTCCGCCAGGCTGGCGTCGCTGTCCATGTAGCAGGTGTAGAGCTTCTTGAAGACATCCACCGCCTGGGCCTGCGAGGCTTCGGGGATGCCGATGCCGCGGGCGAGCTCCTGGCCTTGCGCGTCGGTCATGCCCACGAGCGGGTCGATGAAGACCTTGAGGATCTTCTCGGGGGTCTTGTGGGCGACTTCTTCGATGTCCATGCCGCCTTCGCTGCTGGCCATCATGGCGACTTTCTGGCTCGCGCGGTCGGTGACGGCAGCAACGTAGTACTCGTGGCGGATGTCGGCGCCTTCTTCGATCAGCAGGCGGCGCACTTTCTGGCCTGCTGGGCCGGTCTGGTGGGTCTTCAACTGCATGCCGAGGATCTGCCCGGCCAGGGTGCTGACTTCGTCAAGGGACTTGGCGAGCTTGACGCCGCCTCCCTTGCCGCGGCCGCCGGCATGGATCTGGGCCTTGACGACCCAGACCGGGCCGCCCAGCTTCTGAGCGGCTTCGCCCGCTTCGTGCACGGTGAAGGCGGCGTACCCGCGCGGCACCGGAACGCCCGCCTTGCGCAGCAGTTCCTTGCCCTGGTATTCGTGGATTTTCATGACGCGGTCTCGGGGGAGGGGTGGAGGGGGGGCGATGCCGCTGGCGGCGGCGCAGTGTCGGCGGCGGAACTGACGTCGCCTTGACGGAACCAGCGCGGGTAGTGCTCGCGCACGACGGCGCCATCGGCGCGCAGCGCGTGGCAACGGTCGATCTGGAACGGCCGTTCGCTGCCTTCGCCGTCGCCACGGGTGTCGATCACGAACCCGGCGAAGGCCTGCACGACGGCGGTCGGCAGCGTCTGGCTCAACTCGCTCAGGTGCGTGCAACCCCGCAGTCCACCGAGGCGGTGACGCACCGCCTGGCGAAACCCCTGCATCAGGTTGAGGCCGACGAGATTGCGATAGGCGTCGCCCGCGCTTTCGTCCGCGCTTTTGCCCGCAGGATCGCCCGCGCCGTCAGCGAATACGTCGCACCGGCCGGGATAGGGTACCGCCCACGACTGGGAGCCCGCCTCGAGGATATTGAAGCGTTCGTCGATCACGAGCCGCAACAGCAGATCGTGGATCGGCTCACCTGCAGGCCTCGTGCCGTTGGCGAGTTTGACGTCGCGTGTCTTCACATCGGTGAGCCGGGCATCGACTTCCCACAAGCCATCCCCGCGAGAGAAGAGCTCGACATCGATGTTACGGCGGTGCTGGAGGCTTCGGGTAGGCGCAGCGTTCGGCAGAGGCATCGGTTCAGGCGAGTGGCAGGCGCCCGAAGGGGCGGCAAGCGATGAAGTGGTCAGCGGGTCAATGTAGCACCCCGCAAGCTTGCATCGCGACGACGCCCGCAGTCAGTCGTCGTCAGTGCCGCCACGAATCACGCGCCGGATGACTTCGGCCGAGAACCCCCGGCCGGCAAGAAAGCGCATCTGGCGCGCACGCTCCCTGGCGTCGCTGGCGGCGGCGCCGAACTTGCGCAACCAGACCTCTTGCGCACGCGAAAACTCGCTCGACTTCAAGCCTTGCGCCTCTTCGGCGGAAAGCCCCAGGCCATGGCGCGCGAGTTCCTGTGCGATGCGCAGATTCCCATGCCGCGCGGCGCGGGTGCGGACGCGCGCCTCGACGAAACGGGTTTCGCTCAGCAGGCCGCTCGCAGCGAGTTCGTCGAGCAGGTTGTCGACGCTGGCCTGCGTTTCGGCCGACGGCGGCGCACGGCGCGTGAGCGTCGACCCGTCCAAGCCTTCGTCGGCGGCCGCAGGGCTCGCTTGCCGCACTGCCGCAGGGTCGCTGGCGGCGAGCCTCTGGGTATGCGCGAGCAGCTTGCGCCGCAGTTCGAGCCGGCTGTGTTCGCGCTGGGAAAGCAGTTGCAGCGCGCGCCCCTTGAGCGAAAGGCGCTGTTTCATGCCCCGCGAACCGATCGACTGCGCCAGGCGCTATTCCTTCACTGCTTCCTTGGCTGCTTCCTTGGCCGCTTCTTTCGCCGACTTCGCTTTGCTGGCCGCACCGTCGCCGACTGGCAGTTGCGGAATGCCGACCACTGCGCGAACCTTGTTCTCGATCTCGATCGCGAGACTCTCGTTCTCGCGCAGGAACTCTCGCGCGTTGTCCTTGCCCTGGCCGATCTTCTCGCCGCCATAGGCGTACCAGGCGCCGGACTTCTCGACCACGTGCGCCTCCACGCCCATGTCGATGATCTCGCCCTCGCGGCTGATGCCCTCGCCATAGAGGATGTCGAACTCGGCCGTCTTGAACGGCGGCGCGACCTTGTTCTTGACGACCTTGACCCTGGTCTCGTTGCCGATCACCTCGTCGCCCTTCTTGATCGAGCCGATGCGCCGGATGTCGAGCCGCACCGAGGCGTAGAACTTCAGGGCATTGCCCCCGGTTGTCGTTTCCGGCGATCCGAACATGACGCCGATCTTCATGCGGATCTGGTTGATGAAGATCACCATCGTGTTGGTCTTCTGGATCGACGCGGTGAGCTTGCGCAGCGCCTGGCTCATCAGGCGTGCCTGCAGCCCGGGCAGGCTGTCGCCCATGTCACCTTCGAGTTCGGCCTTCGGCGTGAGCGCAGCGACCGAGTCGACAACGATCAGGTCCACGGAGCCCGACCGCACCAGCGCATCGACGATCTCCAAGGCCTGCTCGCCGGTGTCGGGCTGGCTGATCAGGAGGTCTTGCAGGTTGACGCCGAGCTTCTCGGCGTACTGCGCGTCGAGCGCGTGCTCGGCATCGATGAAGGCGCTGACACCGCCCTGCTTCTGCATCTCGGCAATCACCTGCAGCGTGAGTGTCGTCTTGCCCGACGATTCCGGGCCGTAGATCTCGACCACCCGACCGCGCGGCAGGCCGCCGACGCCGAGCGCGATGTCCAGGCCGAGCGAGCCGGTCGACACGACCTCGATGTCGCGGATCGGCTGGCCTTCCCCCAACCGCATGATGGATCCCTTGCCGAACTGCTTTTCGATCTGCGCCAGTGCCACCTGCAGGGCCTTGGCCTTTTCCGGGTTCATATTCGATTTGACGGGCGCTTCCATGGGGGTCTCCGAGTGATGTCCGGAGCATTATCTCAGAGACTGGATGTTTGTACAGTGCTCAAGAGGGCTCGGGCGCCTGCGAACTAGGGAACACGCAGCGCGCGAATCCTACAATCGCAGCCCAGGGCCGGCAGGGCTCGTCCAACAAGCCGGCACCCACACGGAGACAGGCATGCGCATCCTCATTGCCGAAGACGACCAGGTTCTCGCCGATGGCCTGCTGCGCTCGCTGCGCAGCGCGGGCTACGCGGTCGATCATGTCGCGAGTGGCACCGAGGCGGACGCCGCACTCGCATCGCACGAATTCGATTGCCTGATTCTCGACCTCGGGCTACCCAAGATGCACGGCCTGGAGGTGTTGCGCAAGATGCGCGCACGCGGCTCGAGCGTGCCGGTGTTGATCCTGACGGCGGCCGACAGCGTCGAGCAGCGCGTCAAGGGCCTCGACCTCGGTGCCGACGACTACATGGCCAAGCCCTTCTCGCTGCAGGAGCTCGAGGCGCGCGTGCGTGCGCTGACGCGTCGCGGCCTGGGGAGCGCCTCGACGATCGTGAAGCACGGGCCGCTGTCGTTCGACGCCACCGGGCGCGTCGCCTACATGAACGACCAGATGCTTGAGCTGTCGGCGCGCGAGATCTCGCTGCTCGAGGTGCTGCTGCAACGCGCCGGCCGCCTCGTCAGCAAGGATCAGCTCGTCGAACGCCTGTGCGAATGGGGAGAGGAAGTCAGCAACAACGCGATCGAGGTCTACATCCACCGCCTGCGCAAGAAGATCGAGCAGGGGCCGGTGCGCATCGCGACGGTGCGCGGCCTCGGCTACTGCCTGGAGAAGATCGCCGCGTAGGCCGAACGCGTCAGTCGCGCGCGCGGCGCCGGCGCGCCACGAAGCCGAGCGCGAGCAGCCCGGCGGCCAGCATCGCCACGGCTTGCGGTTCGGGCACGGCGGTGACCGCGACGTTGTCGAGCAGCGCGCCGACGTTGTCGCCACCACGATTGGCGAAGCTGAGCGCGAACGTGCCGCTCACACCTGGCGTGAACGTGAGCACATGGGCGAGCAGCGCGTCGGCCGCCCCAAGTGTGTAGCTCATGCCGGCTGCACCGAACGACACGTCGACGACATCGTCGGAATAGCCTCGCTGATTGCCCGCGAGCGCGAAGCTCGCGCTGTAGGTGACGCCGGCGGTCAGGTCGATCATCCTGGTGAACACGCCCGCGTTGCTCGTCGATCCGTCGAGATCGACATAGCGTCCGTTGCCGGGAAGCAGATCCCACGACCCGCCCGCGCCGATCAGATCGACCGTGCCGTCGGCGACGGTCCAGCCGCCGAGGAAGCTGGTCTGGTTCAGCTGCAACGCGTCGCCGTCGAAGTCGTCGGCGAAGACGGGCAGCGCCTGGCTGGCGGCGGCAAAGCTCAGCGTGGCGAATGCGGTGAGGAAGGACTTGCAGTTCATAGGGATGAGTCGGCCATCGGGATGACGACGACTGTATCGGCGCCGTCGTGCCGTGTGCCGCACTGACACACGGCGTGCACGCGGGTCGCGTGAAGTTGTGGGCATGACGCGCTCCCATGTTGCCGCTTCGCGCACGCACCGCCCAACCTGCCCCCCGGCGCTATGCTCGCCGTGACCATGCTCACCACTGACCTGCCGCGCTCCAAGGAACAGCGTTCGCTGTTCGGCGAGATCCTCGACTGGATGCTTGCGCCCTTGCTGCTGCTGTGGCCGATGAGCGTGCTGCTGACCTGGCTCGTCGCGCAGAACATCGCCAACAAGCCCTTCGACCGCCAACTCGGCGAGACGGCACGCGCGCTGGCGCAACAGATCGTGGTGCTGCCGGGGCCGCAGGGCGGACCGCAGGCGCGATTTACGCCACCCGGCGGCACGGCCGAGATGCTGCGGGCGGACGAGGCGGACGAAACCTTCTATCAGGTGCTCGGCCTGCGCGGCGAGTTCGTCAGCGGTGATGCGGCGATCCCGGTGCCGCTCGATGTGGCGCTCGGCGATCCGGGCGAGGTTCGGTTTCGCGACGACACGATCGACGGCACGCCGGTGCGCGTCGCCTACCTGTGGATCTACAAGATCGGTGCCGCGGGCGGCGACGCTTCGAGCGGCACGCCGCCCGGCCCGTTGGTGCAGGTGGCTGAGACGCTCGGCAAGCGCTCGCGACTGGCGACCGAAATCATCAAGGGTGTCATCCTGCCCCAGTTCGTGATCCTGCCGCTTGCGGTGCTGCTCGTGTGGCTCGCGCTCGCGCGCGGCATCGCACCGCTCAACGCGCTGCAAAAGCGCATCCGCGGCCGCGAAAGCCACGACCTGAGCCCGCTCGACGAGCGCGACGTGCCGGAGGAAGTCTCGCCGCTGGTGCGCGCGATCAACGATCTGCTCATGCGGCTGGACAAGAGCGTGAGCGCGCAGAAACACTTCCTGGCCGATGCCGCACATCAGTTGAAGACGCCGCTCGCCGGCCTGCGCACGCAGGCCGAGCTGGCGCAGCGCGACATCGACGCCGGGCGTGGCGATCCGCAGCAGTTGCGCAAGTCGCTGCAGCAGATCGCACGCTCGAGCCAGAGCGCGGCGCACATGGTCAATCAGTTGCTCGCGATGGCGCGCGCCGAAGACAAGGAGCACTCCGCCCGCAAGCAGGAAGTCAACCTCGCGCTACTCGCAACCGAGACGGTGCAGGACTTCGTATCGCGTTCGCTCGAAAAGCGCATCGACCTCGGCTACGAGGGGCCCGACGGCAGCCCCGACCAGCGCGGACCACCGACGCTGCGCGTCGACGGTCACGCGCTGCTGCTGCGCGAATTGATTCGCAACCTCGTCGACAACGCCTTGCAGTACACGCCAGCCGGGGGCACCGTGACCGTGCGCGTCGTCGACGATCCGTTCGGCCAGGTCGTCGTGCTGCAGGTCGAAGACTCCGGCCCCGGCATCCCCGCCACCGATCGCGACAAGGTGTTCCAGCCCTTCTATCGCACGCTCGGCACCGATGTCGACGGCTCGGGGCTGGGCTTGGCGATCGTGCGCGAGATCGCCGCCCAGCATGACGCCGAAGTGATGCTCGAGGATGCCAACCTGCGCCACCGGCCAGGTCTGAGCGAACACGCGGGCGCCGCTTTCGGGCCCGGTGCGCGCTTCACCTTGCGCTTCCCGGCACATGGTGCGGCGAGCGCGGTCGCCGCCGCGCCACGCCGACCGACAGGCCCGCGCACGGAGGGGCCCGTAGCGCCCTGAGGAACGGCGAGTGGCCCTGCGATGGCCTGAGCTTCCATAATGTCCGGTTGCCCTGGACTGTCCGGGGCCGCCGAGGCGACATGGCCGAACACGACACCACGAGCATCCGCATCCGCGGCGCGCGCACGCACAACCTGAAGAACATCGACCTCGACCTGCCGCGCAACCGGCTGGTCGTGATCACTGGGCTGTCGGGCTCCGGCAAGTCAAGCCTCGCCTTCGACACGCTCTACGCCGAGGGCCAGCGCCGCTACGTCGAGAGCCTGTCGGCTTACGCGCGCCAGTTCCTGCAGCGCATGGACAAGCCCGATGTCGATGTGATCGAGGGCTTGAGCCCGGCCATCAGCATCGAGCAGAAGGCGACCTCGCACAACCCGCGTTCCACCGTCGGCACGGTCACCGAGATCCACGACTACCTGCGCCTGCTGTATGCGCGCGCCGGCACGCCGTACTGCCCGGACCACGACCTGCCGCTTGCCGCGCAAAGCGTAAGCCAGATGGTGGACGCGGTGCTCGCATTGCCCGACGACACGCGGCTGATGGTGCTCGCGCCCGTCGTGCGGGATCGAAAGGGCGAGTTCGCCGAGCTGTTCGCCGACATGCAATCGCAGGGCTTCGTGCGTTTTCGTATCGACGGCCAGGCCTTCGAGGCCGGCGAGTTGCCCGCGCTGAAGAAGACCGAGAAGCACGACATCGATGTCGTGATCGACCGCGTCAAGATACACCGCGAGTCGCATGACACCCTGCGCCAGCGGCTCGCCGAAAGCTTCGAGGCGGCGCTGCGAATCGCCGATGGGCGCGCGCTCGCGCTCGAGATGGAGACACCGACGCCCGACGCCGCCGGCGGCGTACACGCTGGCCGTGAACATCTCTTCAGCAGCAAGTTTGCCTGCCCGGTGTGCAGCTACTCGCTGGCCGAGATGGAGCCGCGCCTGTTTTCATTCAATTCGCCAGTCGGCGCCTGCCCCGGTTGCGACGGCCTCGGCCAGGTGACCGCGTTCGACCCGGAGCGCATCGTCGCCTTCCCGAGCCTGAGCCTCGCGAGCGGCGCGGTAAAGGGCTGGGACCGGCGCAACGCCTACACCTTCTCGATGCTGGAGAGCGTCGCGCGCCACTACGGGTTCGACATCGACACGCCATTCGAAGACCTGCCCCCCGAGGCGCGCGAGGCGCTGCTGCGCGGCTCGGGCGAGACCGCAATCGAATTCGTCTACGAAGCCGAAGGAGCGGCGGGCCGCCGGCGCAGCGTCAAGCGCAGCCACCCGTTCGAGGGCATCCTGCCCAATCTGGAGCGTCGCTACAAGGAGACCGATTCGGTCGCCGTACGCGAAGACCTCGCGCGCTACATGACGGCCCAGCCCTGCCCGGACTGCCACGGCGCGCGGCTGCGCCGCGAGGCGCGCCACGTCTATCTGGTCGACGCTGGCGACGAAACGCGTCGGCCCATCTATGAGGTCGAACATGCGACGCTGCGCGACTGCCTCGCGATCTTCGATGGCCTGCGCCTGTCCGGTGCGAAGGCCGGCATCGCCGACAAGGTGGTGCGCGAGATCCGCTCCCGGCTGAAGTTCCTCAACGACGTCGGACTGAACTACCTGAGCCTCGACCGCAACGCCGATTCCCTGAGCGGCGGCGAGTCACAGCGCATCCGGCTCGCCTCGCAGATCGGCTCGGGACTGACCGGCGTGATGTACGTGCTCGACGAGCCGAGCATCGGCTTGCACCAGCGCGACAACGCGCGCCTGATCGGCACGCTGCGCCACCTGCGCGACATCGGCAACAGCGTGCTCGTCGTCGAACACGACGAGGACGCGATCCGCGCCGCCGACCACTGCATCGACATGGGGCCGGGCGCCGGCGTGCACGGCGGGCGCGTGATCGCGCAGGGCACACCGGACGAGGTCGCAGCGAATCCGGAGTCGCTCACCGGGCGCTACCTGTCGGGCGCGCTGCGCATCGCCGTTCCTGCGCGGCGCGTCGAGCGGCGCGGGCAGGCCTGGGGCGTCCGCGGCGACACCGCCACCGAACTGCGCGTCTCGGGCGCACGCGGCAACAACCTTCAACGTGTCGATGTCGAGATTCCGGTCGGGCTGTTCACCTGCGTCACCGGCGTGTCCGGCTCGGGCAAGAGCACGCTCGTCAACGACACACTCTATGCCGCGGTCGCGCGCAAGCTCTACAACAGCCACGCCGAGCCGGCCCCGCACGACGACATCTCCGGCATCGAGGCGTTCGATAAGGTGATCAACGTCGACCAGAGCCCGATCGGCCGCACGCCGCGCTCGAACCCGGCCACCTACACCGGCCTCTTCACGCCGATCCGCGAGCTGTTCGCCGAAGTGCCGGCGTCACGCGAACGCGGCTACGGGCCGGGGCGCTTCAGCTTCAACGTGGCCGGGGGCCGCTGTGAAGCCTGCCAGGGCGACGGCGTGCTGAAGGTCGAGATGCACTTCCTGCCCGATGTCTATGTGCCGTGCGATGTCTGCCACGGCAAGCGCTACAACCGCGAAACGCTCGAGATTCTCTACAAGGGCCGCAACATTACCCAGGTGCTCGAGATGACGGTCGAGGACGCGCACGGCTACTTCAGCGCCGTACCCAACATTGCGCGCAAGCTGCAGACGTTGCTCGATGTGGGGCTGGGCTACATCCGCCTCGGCCAGAGCGCGACGACGCTCTCTGGTGGCGAAGCGCAGCGCGTCAAGCTCGCGCTCGAACTCTCCAAGCGCGACACCGGGCGCACGCTCTACATCCTGGACGAGCCGACCACCGGCCTGCACTTTGCCGACATCGACCTGCTGCTGCGCGTACTGCACCAGCTGCGCGACGCCGGCAACACGATCGTCGTCATCGAGCACAACCTGGACGTGATCAAGACGGCCGACTGGATCATCGACATGGGCCCAGAGGGCGGCGCGGGCGGAGGCACCGTCGTCGCGACCGGCACGCCCGAGGACGTGGCGGCGAACGAGGCGAGCCACACCGGGCACTACCTGCGCGCACTGCTCGCACGCTGAACGTTTCCGGCAGACGCGCCGGCGCTCACTTCTGCTTGTTGTGGCCCTTGCCCTTGCCGTGACCATGCCCTCGATCGTGATCGTGATCGTGGCGATCATGGTCATAGCGCTCGCGCACCCACGACTCCTGGACGAAATAGACCGGCTGTCCGCAGGCGCCGTAGTGCGCGCAGTGCTTGGACCAGTTCTTCTGATGACCCGGCGGCACGTAGAGATAGATCGGCCGCTGCACGACGGCGACCGGCGTCGGTGCAATGACCACCGGTTGCGGATAGATCACCGCCGGCGCGGGGAAGCTGCCGATGTCGATCCGTCCGTACAGGCCGGGCTGAACGACGCTGACCGAGACGCCAACACTGGTTTGCGCGCGCGCTTCCGGCAGCGCGCTCGACAGCGCGAGGGCGGCGAGGGCAGTCGCAAGCACGCTGCGCGAGACGGATGCGGTTCGATTCGGCGGGCGAGTGTTCATCGTCATTGAGAGATCCTTGCAGTTGGCTTCGATATTCATTTAACGCGAGGGTGCAGGTCCTTGCCGACCCCGCGTGGTCACAGTTGTATCGAGATGCTGCGAGGCCCGCCTCGCACAGACGTGGCTCGACCTCGCTAGACTGCCCGCTACTCACCCCGGAGAAGCACCGTGACGGTCGACTACTATTTCGCGCCCATCTCCCCCTATGTCTATCTCGGCCACGCGCGCTTCACGTCGATCGCGAAGGCGACGGGTGCGGAGGTGAGGGTGCTGCCGATGGACCTCGGCAAGGTGTTCCCCATCTCCGGCGGACTGCCACTCGCCAAGCGTGCGCCGCAGCGCCAGGCCTACCGCCTCGTCGAGATGGCACGCTGGAGCCGGTGGCTCGGCGTGCCGCTCAATTTGCAACCGAAGTTCTTCCCGGCCGCCGGCGACGACGCCGCGCGCCTGATCATTGCCGTCGATCGGCGCGATGGCACGGATGCGGCGATGGCGCTGCTCGGGGCCCTCGGCCGAGCCGTCTGGGCGCAGGAGCGCAACATCGCCGACGCCGACACGCTCGCCGCGCTGCTGGCCGAGCAGGGCCTTGCGGCCGGCCGGCTCGACGACGCACGGGCGCCCGAGGTGCAGGCAAGCTACGAGGCGTACACGCAGCGCGCCATCGATGCAGGCGTGTTCGGCGCGCCGAGCTTCGTCGTCGATGGCGAACTCTTCTGGGGCCAGGACCGGCTCGACTTCGTCGAGCGCCGTCTCGCAAGCTGAGCGCTTCGCGATGGGCGGCGTGGTAACGGTGAGCTTCGGCGACGCGGCGCGTCGAGTGATTTCGTTGGCCAGCCTTGCGCTGGCCAGCCTTGCGCTGCCCGCGCTGGCCGAGCCCTATCGCGGCCCGCTGTTCGACGCCCACCTGCACTACAACGTCGAAGCAACGGCCATCTATCCGGTCGAGGACGTCTTCGCGCGCATGCAGCGGGCCAACGTGCGCGCGATCGTCGCCAACAGCCGGCCCAACGACGGCACGAAGTCGTTGGCCGCCGCCAAGTCGCAGGCTGCCGCAGCGGGCGTCACGGTCATCCCCTTCGTCCGGCTGTACCGCAACCGCGCCGACTACACCGGCTGGTTCGCCGACCCGACGATCGCCGCGATGGTGGACGACGAGCTCGCGCGCGGCACCGCCGCCGGGCCCTACCGCGGCATCGGCGAATTTCATCTCTACGACAGCGCCAATGCGAATGGGCCGATAGCGCGCGAGCTGATGCAGCTCGCCCAGGCACGCCGGCTCGTCGTGCTCGCGCACGTCGACGACGTGGCAATCGACCTGCTGATGGCACACGCGCCGCAGGCGCGCCTGATCTGGGCGCACACCGGGATCGGTGGCGTGCCGCCGGAGCGCGTTCGCGCGCTCCTCGTTCGCTATCCGACGCTGATGGGCGAGTTGTCCTACCGGCCCGGGCTGACCACCGGCGACGGTCACCTGTCGCCGGAGTGGCGGGCGCTCTTCGCCGAGTTCCCGAACCGCTTCCTGATCGGCTCCGATACCTGGATCAACGAGCGCTGGAGCGCCTACGAGGAGCTGATGCGCTCCGCGCGCCTGTGGCTCGGCGACCTTCCGCCGGCAATGGCTGACCGCATCGGCTGGCGCAACGGCGCGGAGTTGTTCGGCATCGCCGACCCTGCGAAGTAGCGCGGCGCTCTTCAGGCAAGACAAGAGCGGCCAACAAAAAAGCCGACGCTTGCGCGCCGGCTTCGTGGGTTGCGGGCCTCAGCCCGCAATGAGTGTTCAGCTCAGATGATTGTTGATGAGCTTGGTCATCTCGAACATCGACACCTGGCCCTTCTTGAAGATCTCGCGCAGCTTGGCGTCGGCGTTGATCATCGTACGCTTCGCTGCGTCCTGCAGCTTGTTCGCCTTGATGTACTCCCACACCTTCTTCGTCACCTCGGTGCGCGGCACCGGCTTGGAGCCGATGATCGCGGCGAGCGCGGCGCTCGGCGTCATCGCCTTCATGAACGCCGCGTTCGGGGTGCGCTTCTTGGCCGGAGCCTTCTTCGCCGCAACCTTCTTCACAGCGGCCTTCTTCGCCGGTGCCTTCTTTGCCGCGACCTTTTTGGCCGGAGCCTTCTTCGCCGCCGCCTTCTTGGCCGGGGCTTTCTTCGCCGGAGCTTTCTTGGCCGGAGCCTTCTTCGCAGTTGCCATGTTGATTCTCTCCATCAAGAGTGGTTGATGTGCGGCCGATGGGTGAGAGCTGGATACGCTCTCTGTTCCTCACTCGTGCTGCGCAGCGGATGGTACTGCGTGCCTACCCTGCTGAGAAGCAGTTTTCATAGGAGAAACGCGCATTTGCATGCAATGAATCTGCGTTTTGTCGTTCGCCCGCATCACTCTTGGCGTGATGCCTCGCTGCGCGCTCGTCGCGGCCATGCATCTCGACGCACTCCGGCGTGCGCCGCTGCGCCGGTTTGAAGCGTCGATCACGCTATGCTTGACGCATGAAACTCATCATCCGTTGGCTGCTGCTCGCGGCCGCGCTGCTGCTCGTGGCCCATCTCTATCCGGGTGTGGTGGTGAAGAGCTTCGGCTCGGCACTGCTTGCGGCTTTCGTGATCGGCCTGTTCAACACGTTGCTGCGCCCGGTGCTCATCCTGCTGACGCTGCCGGTGACGCTGATCACGCTCGGGCTGTTCCTGTTCGTCATCAACGCGGCGATGTTCTACGCCGCGTCGTCGCTGCTCGACGGCTTGCATGTCGCAAGCTTCGGCGCGGCGCTGATCGGCTCGCTCCTCTACAGTCTGTGCGGCATGGTGATCGATGTCGCGATGGAGCGCCTCTTCGGCAGCCCGGTGTCGATCGGCTGAGCGCTGAAGAACTGCGAAGGCCGGAATGCAAACGCCCGGCAGTGCCGGGCGTTTTCGGTGCGCTTCGCTGAATCGTCAGAACGGGATGTCGTCGTCCATGTCGTCGAAGCCGGTCGATGATTTCTGCGCCGGCTTGTTGCCCGCCACCGGACGCTGCGCGGGACGCGCGCTGCGCTCACCGCCGTCCCCGCCACCCCCGTAGCTGCGCGATCCGCCCTCGTCGCCGCCGCCCATGCCTTCGCGCGTGCCCAGCATCTGCATGTTGTCGGCGACGACTTCGGTCGTGTACTTCTCGACGCCATCCTTGTCGGTCCACTTGCGCGTCTTGAGGCGCCCTTCGACGTACACCGAGCGGCCTTTCTTCAGGTACTCGCCGGCGATCTCGGCGAGCCGGTCGTAGAACACGACGCGGTGCCATTCGGTCTCTTCGACCTTCTCGCCGCTCGTCTTGTCCTTCCAGTTGCGCGAGGTCGCGACCGTCACATTGCACACCGCCGCGCCGCTCGGCGTGTAGCGCACCTCGGGGTCGCGCCCGAGGTTGCCAATGAGGATGACTTTGTTGATCGAGGCCATGACGCGATTCCTGGAACAGTGGGTGAAAGGGGCGCACGCCCCCGAGACATGATTATGCCCACCCACCTGCGGCGCGCTCGCGACGGGCGGCCCTGCGCGCCGATCCCTGCGCGTACCATCGCGCTCCCGCTTTGAACGACCCGAATCGCCCGCCGTGACCGCCGCGCCCCCCGACAACTCGCCTCTCGAACTGCTGCAGCAGGTGTTCGGCTACAGCGACTTTCGCGGCGCGCAGCGCGAGATCGTCGATCACGTCTGCGCAGAAGGCGACGCGCTGGTACTGATGCCCACGGGCGGTGGGAAGAGCCTGTGCTATCAGTTGCCGGCCATCGCGCGCCACCGAGCCGGGCGCGGCATGACGCTCGTCGTCAGCCCTCTGATCGCGCTGATGCACGACCAGGTCGGCGCGCTCGAAGAGGCCGGTGTACACGCCGCATTCCTCAATTCGACCCTTGCCGCAGACGAGGCTGTGCGCATCGAGCGCGAGATGATGTCGGGCCGCCTCGTGCTGCTCTACGCCGCACCGGAGCGCGTCACGACGTCGCGCTTCCTGGCCCAGCTCGACGCGCTGCACGAACGCGGGCTGCTGAGCCTGATCGCGATCGACGAGGCGCACTGCGTCAGCCAGTGGGGGCATGACTTCCGCGAGGACTATTTGCAGTTGCACGTGATGCACGAGCGCTATCCGGACGTGCCGCGCATCGCGCTCACCGCGACCGCGGACGGCTTGACCCGCGCCGACATCCTGGAGCGCCTGCAGCTGCAAAGCGCACGCGTCTTCATCAGCAGCTTCGACCGGCCCAACATCCGCTACCGCGTTGTCGAGAAGGACAACGCGCGCGCGCAACTGCTGCGCTTCCTGCGCGACGAGCACGAGGGTGACGCGGGGATCGTCTATTGCCAGTCGCGCAAGAAGGTGGAGGAGACCGCCGAGTGGCTCGAGGTCGAAGGCATCCCGGCACTGCCGTATCACGCCGGGCTCGATGCCAGCGTGCGCAAGCGGCATCAAGATCGCTTCCTGCGCGAGGACAGTCTCGTCATGGTCGCAACCATCGCCTTCGGCATGGGCATCGACAAGCCCGACGTGCGCTTCGTCGCGCACATGGACCTGCCGAAGAACATCGAGGCCTACTATCAGGAGACCGGCCGTGCCGGCCGCGACAGTGCACCCGCCGACGCCTGGATGGCCTATGGCCTGGCCGATGTCGTCAACCAGCGCCGCATGATCGAAGAAAGCCCCGCAGCGGAGGAGTTCAAGCGCGGCCAGCGCAGCAAGCTCGACGCGCTGCTCGCGCTCGCCGAGGCGCACGACTGCCGTCGCGTGCGGCTTCTCGCCTACTTCGGCGAGGCGAGCGAGCCCTGCGCTCCGCCGCGCCAGAACGCCTGCGACAACTGCCTGCACCCGCCTGCGACTTGGGACGCGACCGAGGCGTCTCGCAAGGCGCTGTCGTGCGTGCTGCGCTTCCACCAGCACGGCGGCCAGCGCTTCGGCGCCGGGCACCTGATAGACGTCCTGCGCGGCAAGGCGACCGACAAGGTGGCGCAGCATCATCACGAGGGCTTGTCGACTTTCGGCATCGGCGCCGACCTGTCCGAGGCTCAGTGGCGCGCCGTGCTGCGCCAGCTGATTGCCCTCGGCCACCTGCAAACCGAGGGCGAATACAACACGCTCGAGCCGACGGCCAGCGCCCGCACCGTGCTGCGCGGCGAGGTGAAACTGCTGCTGCGCGAGGCCAGCGAGAAGGCCACGCGCGGCCGCAGCGACCGGTCGGCGCGCGGCAAGTCCAAGCCGCCGCCGATCGCGCTTGGTGCGCCGGCGCTGGAACGCTTCAACGCGCTCAAGGCCTGGCGCACCGAGGTCGCGCGCGAACACAACCTGCCGCCCTACGTCGTCTTCCATGACGCAGCGCTCGCCGAGATGGCCCACCGCCAGCCGCAATCGCTTGACGACCTCGGCGAGATCAGCGGCGTCGGCGCGAAGAAGCTCGATGCGTACGGGCGCGAGATCCTGCGCGTGCTGGGAACGGCGGACGGCTGACGCAGCTTGTGCGTTCGAGGCGCCGCGGACGGATCCGACTCTGCTTGGCCGTTCGTTCGCTCGAATGGGGTGACTTGCCCTTGCCGGGGGACGTGGCGACTTCAAGTCAGGGAGAGACACGCGGCGACCGGGTGCGCATAGTGGGCCTCTCGATCCCCATCACCGGAGGTTCCCATGCCTGCAATTCGTCACGTCTGTTTCGACCGCATCTTGCCGCGCGACCTGTTGCGGCCCCAGGCCACGATCGCCAGCCGCGGTGGGCGCACGCGTGCCATATCGCCGATCGGCAAGACCTGGATGAACGGCAGCACGCTGTCAGTGCGATTTATCGGCGGCTCCGCCGCACAGCGAGCCAAGGTTCAGGAGCAGGCTGGCTGGTGGCAGGCCGTGGCCAATCTGAAATTCGACTTCAACAACGCGCCGAACGCCGACATCCGCATTGCGTTCGACGAGACCGATGGCGCCTGGTCCTACATCGGAACCGACTGCCGCGGCATCGCGCTGAACGCGCCGACGATGAATCTCGGCTTCCTCGACGGCGGCACCGTGGCGCACGAATTCGGCCACGCGATCGGACTCGCGCACGAGCACTCCAACCCGCTGGGCGGGATCCAGTGGAACGAGCCGGTGGTGCTGCGAGAGCTGGCCAAGTCGCCGAACTTCTGGGACGAGGCGACGACGCGGCACAACGTGTTGTTCCGCTATGCCGCCGACCAGATCAACGGCACGGCGTTCGATCCCGATTCGATCATGCTGTACTTCTTCCCCGCCGAGTGGACGACGAACGGCATCGCCACGAAAGCAAACGACGTGCTGTCGAAGACCGACAAGCAGTTCATCGCCGGTGAAAAGATGTACCCGCGCGATGCACCCACGGTGGACGAAGCGGTCGATCTTGCGGTCAATGCGCGCAAGCGCACCGCGGCGTCGATCGGCAAGTTCGGCGAGGAAGACCTGTTCCGCTTTACGGCCGCGACGGATGGGCGCTACATCGTCGACACGCGTGGCCCGACCGACGTGGTGATGAAGCTGTTTGGACCGAACAGCCCGACCGCGCTCATTGCCGAGGATGACGATTCCGGATATGCCACCAACGCGCGCATCGCCCAGCCGCTGCTGGCCGGCAACTACTGGGTCCAGGTGCGTCACTACAACCGGTTGAGCGGGCAGGGCGACTATTCGGTGAAAGTGCGGCGCGGCTGAACCCCGCGTTGCCGCCCGCAGCCGGGCCGGCAATCGCACAGCGAAGCCTCATCCTTTTGGATTGAGGGCGTCGGACGGGCGAGACGCGGCCCGGGCCCACAATCGCTCGCCATGAGTGAGACGCCATCGTCGCCGCTGCCGAACGCCGAGGATGTCCTGGCGCAAGCCCGGTCACGGCGGCTGAGGCAACTCATCGTCGCGTCGATGGTCGGCATCGGCATCAGCGCGGGTTCCGATCTGGCCCAGGAGGACCTGACCAATCTGGTCGTGCATGCGCCGGCGCTGGTCGCGTTTGCGTTTGCGTTGTGGATGTTGCGAAAGGGTCTTGTCGGTCCTGCAAACGTCCTCTTTCTCGCCATCGCCATCGCCACCATCAGCATGCTCGTCTGGCAGAACGCGGGCCTGCGCGACCCGGCGATGCTGGCCTATCCGGGCATTCTGGTGTTCGCCGGCACGATGGCAGGCCGTCGACTGTTCTTTGCGGCGCTGGCGATGATTCTGTCGGTCGTCGTGCTGGTGGCCGTCGCCAATGTCCAGGGCTGGCATGTCAACGGCGTGCCGACGCACAGCATCGCCAACCTGATCGACGTCTGCATCGTGCTGCTGCTCACCGCCTTTGTCGTCTGGTTGCTTGCCGGCGATCTGCAAGCGGCACTGGCCGACCTCAGGGCCGAGAACGCGCGCGTGCGGCAATCACAGGCCCGCGTCGAGTTCCTGGCGACCCACGATCCGCTTACCGGTCTGCCGAACCGCGTCCTCGCACGGGATCGCTTCGCGCAAGCCGTGCTGCACACCAGGCGCGAGCAATCCAAGGCGGCGGTGCTCTTTCTCGACCTCGACAACTTCAAGCACGTCAACGATTCCCTGGGCCATCCGAGCGGCGACGAGCTGTTGCGCGTCGTGAGCCACCGCCTGACGAGCGCGCTTCGCGGCAGCGATACCGTGTGCCGTCAGGGCGGCGACGAGTTCCTGATCCTGCTGGCCCAGGTACGCGACGGCGACGATGTGGCGGAGCTCGGCCTCAAGCTGCTCGCCCAGCTTGCGGTGCCGTTCGTGGTCGATGGCCGAGAGATCGCCACTTCGGGCTCGCTCGGCATTGCGATGTACCCCGAGGACGGCATTGATTTCGACGAGTTGCTGAAAAAGGCCGACATCGCCATGTACGGTGCGAAGGCGGCGGGGCGCAACGCGTTGCGATTCTTCGACGACGACATGAACGCAGGCATCCACGAGCACGTTCGCCTCGTAGCCGGGCTGCGCTCGGCGCTGGCGCGCGGTGAACTCATGCTGTACTACCAGCCGCAGTTCGATCTCGCTGGTGGCAGCGTCGTCGGCGCCGAGGCGTTGCTGCGCTGGCGCCATCCGGTTCTCGGTCTGGTGCCACCGAACCGCTTCATCCGGGTCGCCGAACAATCGGGGCTGGTGGTCGACATCGGCGCCTGGGTGCTGCGCGAAGCATGCAAGCAGATGCAGGCCTGGCATGAGGCGGGGCTCACCGATCTGGTCGTGAGCGTCAATGTCTCGCCGGTTCAATTCCAGCGCGATGGACTCGAGCGCGAAATCGTCAACGCGCTCGACGCCTCCGGCCTGCCGGCCCGCTACCTGGAACTCGAGCTCACTGAGTCGCTGCTGATTCAGGACTCGAAACCGTTGTCGGAACTGCTTCTGCGCCTGCGCTCGCTCGGGGTGCGACTGGCGATCGACGATTTCGGCACCGGTTACTCCAACCTCGGCTACCTCAAGCGCTTCGAGGTTGGGCGGCTCAAGATCGATCAGTCCTTCATTCGCCGCCTGCCCGCTGACAAGCACGACGAAGCCATCGTTCGCGCCATCATCCAGATGGCGCAAAGCCTGGCGTTGGTAACCGTCGCCGAAGGCGTGGAGACCGCCTCCGCGCTGAGGAGCCTGATCGACATGGGCTGCACCGAAGGCCAGGGCCTGCACTGGTCCGCCGCCTTGCCAGCAGAGGAATTCCTCAGCTTCGTACGCCACCACCGTTCCGTGGGCCGCACGCCCAGGTTGGCTTGAGTGCGGTCAAGCGCGTCGCCCGCTCCCGCCCCGCGATCACCCCAACGGGTGCCCCCATCGACCTCCCTCCACAGCGGGTTTCGCGACGCGGCCCGAAACACAAGAATTCTCCTCAGCCCGGCATGTCGCCGGGCCTTGACCGAAGGAGATTCATCATGTTTCGTTTGCTGATCGCTACCCTGCTCGCCGCCTTCGCTTTCGCCGCACAGGCGAGCGTCGATGTCAACAAGGCCAGCCAGGCCGAACTGGAAACCGTCAAGGGTATCGGCCCTGCGCTGTCCACCAAGATCCTGGACGCGCGCAAAGCCGGGGAGTTCAAGAGCTGGGCGGATATGGTCGACCGCGTCAGCGGCGTCGGCCCGGGCAACGCGGCGCGCTTCTCGCAGGCCGGCCTGACTGTCGGCAGCGCCGCGTACAGCGCGCAACCCGCCGCCACCGCGCATGCGCCAGCGGCCAAGGCGGCCGTCACCGCAAAGCCGGCCGCGCCTCGCTGAGCGCACTCGACACACGGCCGCCAGCGGTCCAGAGCGGACGCGGCGGCCGGACGTTCGGCCCGTCCCCGTCGGGCGCATCGGATCAATGCCTACTTGGCCGCCGCCGCGCCGTCGCGCGGCGGGATCCACAGCTCGATCACACCGGGGCTCGGCTTCAAGGTGCGCGGCAGATTGCGCACCCACACACCCGGGTCGCGCCCGCCGATTGCGGGCAACGTGGCGCGGACCGTCGCTGCAAGTTGGACGGCGCAGGCATGTTCGGCCGGATCGTGAACGATCAACGTCGGCTGCGGCCACGGTACCGGCCGACGCTGATCGCGCAGCGCTGCGGCACGCGTCACGTTCTCGATCGGCGCGACGCGCAGCGCGTCACCGGTGTCCTTGCGCAACGCGCGCACGACCGCGTTCGCCGACTCCCGCGAGGCCTCATCGTAGATCTGGACGAAGAGTTGTACCGGTCGGTCGTTGCGCTCACAGGCGGCCTGGGGCGCAGCGGGCGGTGCCACAGGGACCGCGGGGGCCGGCGCGGCACCTTGCGCCGCGGTGGGCCTCTCGACACCCGTGTCCCCCGTCGAACGCGCGGCATCGGTCTCATCGCCGCCGCGCGTCGCCAGCACGGGCGGCGGGGGCGGTAGCGCAGCCGGTCGCGATTCGCTGCGCGTCACGCCGGCCGCGCCTTCGTCTTGGGATGCGGGCGGCGCGCTCGCCAGTACGGCGTCCTCACCCCCGCCCCCAAGCAGGCTGGCCAGCGTGATGCGCGTCGCGATCGGGTGCCAGTAGCTCAGCGCGCCGGCGTCCGTCGCGGGCCGGTTGACGACCGCACAGACACCGGCCGCCGCGCGCTGCACAGCCTGCGCGCATTCGATCGACGGCTGCGGCTGCTGCTCGCATTCGCCGCGCACGTGCTCGATCAACTGGCTCACGCCCTCGCGCTCGAGCGGCCGCAGGCGCGGGCTGGCGCGCAGGTCGCGCAACATCATCAATTGCACCGCGGTGTGCTCGGCGACCTTGGGACAGCTGCCGTCCAGATCGCGCAGGTCGCGCGAGACGTCAGCGAACAGACGCTGCGCTTCGGCTTGCTCGCTGGCGATGTTCTGCCTGAACTGATCGCTGACCTGCCAGACCGCAAGCAGCAGCGTGCCCGACGCGCTCAGGCCGAGTGTCGCGCCGATCGCCGTCGCGCGCGCCGAGCGGCGCCACAGCGGTTCGCTCGCCACGTCCGCGGCGTCGGGCAGCTCCCCGGTCAGGCGCGCGGCAACCGTCATCGGGTGCACGCAGCGCTGGTTCCAACCGGGCAGTTGCGCCAGCCACGCGGGATCGAGCGCGCGACCGATGTCTTCGCCCAGACGCTGATAGCTCTCCCACTGCGCTTCATCGAAGCTCTGGTCACCGGTCGATTCGTGCGGGAAGACCGGGTGACGCTGCGCATAGGCGAGCAGATCGAGGTCGAGCGCGTCATGCAGATTCGGCTTGACGACGAGCAGCGTCGCCTCGGCGCGCGCGCCGTCGGCGTCAGGCGCGTAGCGCACGCGCGCCATCATCACGCCACGGCTCGAATGGTTGTCTGCCATGTCTTCCGGCGCGAGCACGGTGATCGCGCCGTTCGCGCTCGGGAAGTGACGCGCCGCCTCCTCGCGCGTGTAGAACTCGATCTCGGCGCCGAAGTCGATGCGCGCCTTGCGCACCAGGTTTTCCAGATCGGCGAACTGATAGTCGGCGTCGGCGCCGTTGTCGGCGAGGATGATGAAATCCAGCCGCCGCTTGAGCAGCGGGTAGGCGCCGGTGTTGTCGAAGTGCCCGCCGTCCGACAGATACCACCACGGCCGGGCGCGGCCGTAGAACGACGCCGCCGCCTCGCTCCACAGCATCAATGGTTTGACGATCCGGCGCCAGCCGCGGGCGACGCGCGGCGGGGTCTCGCCTTCGGACGGCAGCGGCGCCCGCAACCAGTAGCCGAGCCGCACGCCGAGGAAGAACAGCAGCAGCGCCCATCCGGCCGAGGTGTAGGAGCCGGCGCCGGGCGACGCCGCCGCGCCCGATACCGCGACCCAACGCCCGAGCGTTCCGATGTCGCGCACGTCGCATTCACGCAGCGGCGCGGCGTCGCTCGGCCCGACCTCGAGCGCGCGTGCGCTCGCCGTCACGAGCGTGCCTTTGCGGTCGGCGTTGTACAGGCCCGACGCGTCGTCGCGCGTCTGGTTCAGGGTGACGTTGACGAGGTGGATCGGGCCGCCGCAGGCCTCGGGCTTGTAACTCGTGAGCCCCGTGTCATCACCCTGGACGACCTCGCGCACGCTGGCCTTCGTGCCCTTGCGGTCCACATCCCCGTGGATCAGGCCGCGCGCCTCGTTGCCGAGCGCGAGGTAGGCCGCCGTGAGCCGCGCCCGGTAGAAGCCGTGCAGCGAGGTCGCGTTGGCCATGTGCGCGTTGCGCGCGGACAGCAGCCACCACAGCGTCGTCAACGCGAGCAGCCCGAGCGCGCGCAAGCCCGGTGCGAGATCGCGCACCGAACGCACCGGCTCGGGTGCGAACACGAGCCATTGCGCGCCGACCATCCAGGCGATGACGAGCGCGAGCAGGCCGACCGCGCCGCCGAGATTGAGCAGCCGCGGGCCCCAGTCGGTGCCGGTGCCGGCCTTCGCCTTCTCGGCAAGCTGCTGCAGCGGCTGCGCCAGCGCGCGCAGCAGCACGATGCTGGCGCTGCCGATACCGACCCCGCCCCAGACCCACGTCTCGCCGCTTTGCAGCGCCTCGAGCAGCCACCAGCTGAGGGCGTCGAGCGCGCCGGCAATCGCCGCGGTCGTCGCCACGAGCAGCACGATGCGCAACGCCATCGTCAATTTCTCGCGCAGGCGCGCAACCGCCAGCGCGCGCGATTCGTGCGAATGGCGCAGGGCCCAGCGCGTGTAACCCATGCCGACGACGCCCGACCACAAGGCGAGCAGCGACCCGAAGACGAACAGCGCCCCGCCATCGGCGCGCGCGAGGGCGCCCGGATCGGGCCACGCGAGCACACTGATGGCGAGCGCCGCCGATGCCACCAGCAGATGAATCACGGTGTCCCGCCAGGCGCCGCGCAAGCCCGGGTGTTCGGACTCGGGGTTCTCGCGCGCGATCCAGTACGCCGCCATCAGGCCGGGGACGCACAGCACGAGCACGAGCAGCGCGATCGGCCACCAGGGCGTGTGCCAATCGGGCCAACCCGCGGGATCGAAGTCGTCGAAACCTTGCACCAGCAGGTGCGGCAGCAGCACGACGAGCACGAAGGGCAGGCACAGCAGCAGGGTCTCGGCGTGGATGGCGACGATCGCGCGCAGGTAGGTCGCCGCCGCGATGCCAAGATCGCGCGCGCCGGACGGTGACAAATAGCGCCCATTGCGCCGCATCCATTCGAGCACGGGGGACGTGCCGCGCGCGAGTTGCACCTGCGCCTCCTCGATGCCCACGAGCGTGACCAGCCGGCCGAACATTGCGCCGATGAAGCCGCCGCCGGAGACGGTGGACAGGTAGTCCACGCGCGACAGCAGGCGACTGTGGGCGAGCCCGCGCAGCACGCCGAGGCCGAACGTCGCACTGCGCACACCGCCGCCGGAGATCGCGAGGCCGACACGCGGCAGCGCGTTGCGTGCGGCGGCGGCATCGGCCGCAGGCTCGGTCTTCGGCGCTGGTTCTGGTTCTGTCCCGGACCCCTTGCGCAGCAACGCGGATTCCTGCGCGATCCGGCGTCGCTCGGTGATGAGCACCGCTTCGGCTTCGAACAGCGCGCAAAGCGGCCCGTCTGTTGGCGGGGCGGGACGCCGATAGGGCGGCTCGACATTCACGGCTTCGGTCATCGGGGCTCCGGCAGGCACCGCGCCTGCGCCGACGGACGGCATGCAGCACGCAAGGCCCCGAATCTAGGACGCATGCCAACTCTTGTCACGCCCCATGATCGATACGGCGCCGCTTGGGTGCTGATCCGACGCCGAACCGGTCGCTGCCTCGCGAAGGACGACGCGCCGCCATCGCTTGCAGCGCAGGACGTCGCAGCGACAATCCCGCGATGGCTGCACGGCAGCTACCGAAAGGGACTGCATGACGGATTACTCATCCCTGCGCAGTGCGCTCGTCGTCGGTGCGGGCGACGCCACCGGCGGCGCGATCGCACGCCGCTTCGCCGCCGAGGGCTATCACGTCGTCGCCGTGCGGCGCACCGGCGATGCGCTCGCGCCGCTGGTCGAGCGCATCCGCGCCAGCGGCGGCCGTGCCGAGGGCTGGGCCTGCGATGCGCGCAAGGAGGAGCAGGTCGTCGCGCTCGTCGAGCGCATCGAGCGCGAGATCGCGCCGCTCGAGGTCGTCGTCTTCAACATCGGCGCCAACGTGCGCTTCGACGTCACCGAGACGACCGAGCGCGTCTACCGCAAGGTGTGGGAGATGGCTGCGTTGGCAGGCTTTCTCGTTGGCCGCGAGGCGGCGCGCGCGATGCTGCCGCGCGCCAAGGGCAGCATCTTCTTCACCGGCGCGACGGCGAGTCTGCGCGGCGGGAGCGGCTTTTGTGCCTTCGCAGGCGCCAAGTTCGCGCTGCGCGCGCTCGCCCAGAGCATGGCGCGCGAGTTGGGCCCGAAAGGGCTGCACGTCGCGCACCTCGTGATCGACGGTGCGATCGACACCGAGTTCATCGCGAAGAATTTTCCAGAGCGTTATGCGCAGAAGGCTGTTGACGGCATCCTCGACCCCGAGGCAATCGCCGCAGCCTACTGGACGCTGCACCAGCAGCCGCGCAGCGCGTGGACACAGGAGCTCGACCTGCGACCGTGGATCGAAAATTTCTAGGAGTCTTGGGCATGACGAAGACAGTTGAGTTCTTCTTCGACGTCGGCAGCCCGACGAGCTACTTGGCTTGGACGCAGTTGCCCACGATCGCGCGCGCGAGCGGCGCGCAGATCAAGTGGCGACCGATGCTGCTCGGCGGTGTCTTCAAGGCGACCGGCAACGCGAGCCCGGTGACGGTACCGGCCAAGGGGCGCTGGATGGGTGGCGACATCGAACGGTTCGCCCGGCGCTACGGCGTGCCCTTCGTCTTCAACCCGCACTTTCCGATCAACACGCTGACGCTGATGCGCGGTGCCGCCGGCTTGCAGCTGCGTCAGCCCGAGCGCCTCGACGCCTATCTCGACGTCGTGTTTCGCGCGATGTGGGTCGATGCGGTGAATCTCGACCTCGCCGCCGAACTCGCGCGCGTGCTCGACGCGGCCGGCTTCGACGGGCCGGCGTTCCTGTCGCTCGTCGGCGACCCCGAGGTCAAGTCGGCGCTGATGGCGACGACCGAAGAAGCCGTCGCACGCGGTGTGTTCGGCGCACCAAGCCTGTTCGTCGACAACACGCTCTTCTTCGGGCAGGACCGGCTCGACTTCGTGCGCGAGGCGCTTGCGCGCGCCGGCTAGCCTCCAAGCATGCGCGCCGGCAGGAACAGCAGCGCGCGCAGCAGCGCGAACGCAGCGGCGAGCGAGATGCCGATCAATCGCAGCGGCAACGACACGAGCCACACGACCGGCCACAGCACGAGGGCAGTCACGGCCAGCGGCCAGCACAGCGCGAACAACAGGCACCAGGCGAGCAGAGCGAGCAGCGTCGTCACGTCGTCCCCCTAGCTCGCGCGAAGCCCGTCGCGTCCGAGGTCGGGCGGCGCCTCCTCGCGCGGCACGAAGATCCACAGCAGCAGATAGAGGGCCACGCCGGTCCCGCCGCACAGCGCCAGGGCCACGAAGATCAGGCGCCAGGCCCATGCGGCGAGGCCGGTAAACGACTCGAGCCCGCCGCACACGCCGCCGAACCAGGCGTCGTAGCGGCTGCGGCGCAGTGCGTTGATCGCGGCAGGACTCGGATGCTGGGCCTGCCGCGCCGCGCCGTTCAGGATGCGCCCCTTGGCGCGCGCGAATTCGTCGTCGGTGAGCGCGCCTCGTTGGTGCAGTTCGTCGAGCTTGCCGAGTTCGTCGCCGAGGGACATGTCGAGCCTCCTGGGAGTGATGGGTTGCGATACACGCCACTTTGAACGCGGCCCGTCGGTTTGCCAAGCGGCCTGCGACGCGCCGCGCCGCGGCGGGCGCGAACTGCATGCTGCGCGGACAGGCCGGACAAGCGTGCCGGCGCGGACGGCGCCCGCCTGCCGCCTACACTGCGGCTTCATGGCCCCGCGCTCAGGAGTTGCGCCGGGCACAACCCGACAGACGACACGATGAACGATTCCACATCCCGCCCGACGCTGCCCGACAGGCTTTCCGTCGATCCGCGCAGCCCGCATCACGTGGCAGCGGTGTTCGAACACGCGATCGGGATTCGATTCAACGACAAGGAGCGCTTCGACGTCGAGGAGTACTGCCTCAGCGAAGGCTGGGTCAAGGTGCCCGCGGGAAAGACGCTGGACCGCAAAGGCCGCCCGCTGCTGATTCAGCTCAAGGGCAAGGTCGAAGCGTTCTACCGCTGAGCGGGGCGCCGGAGTACCGTCACGCGCGCGTCACGCGCCTTGACTATGGTTCGCCGAGTTGCCATCCACTGCCCTCGGAGCTCGATCCCCCATGACCGCATCCCACCTGATTTCCCGGCGCCGCGCGCTGCAGATCGTCGCCGGCACGCCGGTCTTGCCGCTCGCAGCTTCCTGCTCCGGCTGGTCCTCGTTCGCGCAAGCCTCGGAGCGCGTCGGCGCTGCCTACGAGTTCAACGCGATGGCCGCGCCGTCGCTTGCCAATCCGGCGCAGATGGCGACGACCTGGGTGGACGCGTCGCTGAGCGAGAAACGCCGGCACGGGACCCGCACCTACAAGCTGGGCTACGAGACGTTCTTCCTCACCGGGCAGCAGGTGCCCGACGCGTCCGGCGGCTCGATTCTGGCCGGCGGGTACCGCGATATCCACAACCAGCCGATCTTCGACAAGACCGACCCCGGCCAGCGACAGTTCTTCAGCGACTGCCCGGACGGCATGTCGCTGATCACACTGCCGGGATCGAAGTCGCGCCGCCACGATTGCGAACGCGTGTTCGCCGTCGTGCAGTTCGAATACGTGTCCCGTAACGCCGCCGGCAGCTCGATGTACGGCCTGCTGCCGTCGCCGATTGCCGTGCTGACGCTGGACCAGGACCGCCGCACCGGCAAGCTCTCGCTGGTCAGCTACTCGCACGTCGACACGCGCAAGGCGCACGGGCTGTGGATCACCTGCGGCGCCAGCCTCTCGCCGTGGGACACGCACCTCGCGAGCGAGGAGTACGAGCCCGACGCGACGCTGGCCGCCAATCCGCAACTGCAGGGCTTCAGCCAGAACCTGTTCGGCAACCCGGACACGGCCCGGCCCTACCACTACGGCCATCTGCCCGAGGTCACCGTGCATCGCGACGGCACCGGCTCGATCACCAAGCACTATTGCCTGGGCCGCATCTCGCACGAACTGGTGCAGGTCTGCCCGGACCAGCGCACGGTGCTGATGGGCGACGACGCGACCAACGGCGGCGCGTTCATGTTCATCGCCGATCGGCGTGCCGATCTTTCCGCGGGGACCCTGTACGTCGCCAAATGGACCCAGACCTCCGGCGTCGGGCCGGGCGCCGGTACGCTGGCGTGGATCGAGCTCGGGCACGCGACCAGCGCCGAGATCGAAGCGATGGCCGACACGCTGAACGCGTCCGACATCATGGACGTCAGGACCAGCGACCCCGGCGACGCGGGCTACACGAAGATCGCCTTCAACGGCAAGAGCAACTGGATCAAGATCCGGCCCGGCATGGAGAAGGCCGCGGCCTTCCTCGAGACCCACCGCTACGCGGCCTACGTCGGCGGGTCGCTCGGCTTCACGAAGTGGGAGGGCACGACGCTCGACGCCCGGGACAAGGTCGCCTACGTCGCGATGAGCTACATCTACAAGACGATGACCGACGGCAGCAGCGACATCAAGGTGCAGGGGCCGGTCGCCGGGGCCGTGTACGCGATGAACCTGCGCGGCGGGCAGACGACGATCGGCGGCCAGCGCATCCGCAGCGACTGGGTGCCGGTCGACATGGCGGCGCCGCAAGCGCTGATCGGGCAGGACCTGCCGGTGCGCGACGCGCTCGGCAACAGCGCGAACGCCGACAAGATCGCCAACCCCGACAACCTGAAGTTCTCCGAATCGCTGCGCACGCTGTTCATCGGCGAGGACAGCGGCAATCACGTCAACAACTTCCTGTGGGCCTACAACGTCGACACGAAGAAGCTTGCACGCATCCTGTCGACGCCATCGGGCGCGGAATCGACCGGCCTGCACGCGGTCGACGACGTCAACGGCTTCAGCTACATCATGAGCAACTTCCAGCACGCCGGCGACTGGGAAACCCCGCTGCACGACATCGTCAAGCCGACGCTCGACCCGCTGGTGCGCGCCAACTACGACAACCGCTTCAGCGCTGCGGTGGGCTACCTGACGATCGAGGGCTTCAAGGACGACGATCGGGGCCGGGGATAGCGCGGCCCCAAAGCCCGGACATCGCACCCAGCAGCCACGCGGGCCCTACGCGGAACGCTCAATTCGAGGTCTATCCCGGCGCAGCATGCCCGGCGGCCGCCAGTCGAAGCCTTCCCCGCATGGCTGCAGCCGAAGCTGCGAAGACTTAGCGGGCACTCAAACGGTGAGGTCGTAGTCGATCACCAGCGGGGCATGATCCGAGAAGCGCTCGCCGAGGAAGATGTGCTCACGCATCGCCTTCTTGGCGATGCCAGGCGTCGCGAGGTGGTAGTCGAGCCGCCACCCGACATTCTTCGCCCAGGCCTGGCCGCGGTTGCTCCACCAGGTGTACTGGTCAGGATGCGGGTTGAGCTTGCGAAACACGTCGACGAGGCCGAGTTCGTCGAGCGCGCGCGTCATCCACGCGCGCTCCTCGGGCAGGAAGCCGCTGTTCTTCTGGTTGCTGCGCCAGTTGCGCAGGTCGATCTCCTTGTGCGCGATGTTGATATCCCCGACGAGGATGAATTCGCGCTCGGCCTTCAGGCGCTGCAGATGCGGCGCCATCAGCGCGAGGAAGCGGAACTTGGCTTCCTGTCGCTCGGGGCCGCTCGAGCCGCTCGGGAAATAACAGCTGATGATGCTGAACTTGCGCTTTGCCGTGTCGAAGCGCGCCTCGACCCAGCGGCCTTCGGCGTCGAACTCCGGATTGCCGATGCCGGTGACGACGGCCGAAGGCTTCTTGCGCGAGTACACCCCGACCCCCGAATATCCCTTCTTGTCGGCGAAATGAAAGTGCCCCTTCATGCCGTCGATCACGTCGAAGCGATTGGTTACGTCTTCGGCCTGGGCCTTGAGCTCCTGCACGCCCATACAATTTGCGCCGATCGACTCCACCCAGGGCAGCCAGCCCTTGTTGGCTGCAGAGCGAATGCCATTCAGGTTCAGGGTGACGAGTCGCAACACGGATATGTCCTCGATGCAAGCTGTTCCGACCGCGCACGCCGATGACGATGCGCTCGCGCTCGATTTCGTGAAGTTCTCGGTCGACGCCGGCGTGCTGCGCTTCGGCGAGTTCAAGACCAAGGCGGGGCGCCTCTCACCCTACTTCTTCAACGCCGGGTTGTTCGACGACGGCGCCAAGTTGTCCAGGCTGGCGCAATTTTATGCACGGCGGCTGATCGCCTCCGGCATCGCGTTCGACATGATCTTCGGCCCGGCCTACAAGGGCATCACGCTCGCCGCCGCGGTCGCGATCGAGCTCGCGCGGCTCGGCCGCAATGTGCCCTATGCCTACAACCGCAAAGAGGCGAAGGACCACGGCGAAGGCGGCACGCTCGTCGGCGCGCCGGTCGCAGGGCGGGTGCTGATCATCGACGATGTGATCTCGGCCGGCACTTCGGTGCGCGAGTCGATCGCGTTGATCCGCGCCGCGGGCGGCACGCCCTGCGCGGTGGCGATCGCGCTCGATCGCCAGGAGCGCGCAACCGACGCGCGCGGCGAGGATGCGGCGTGGTCGGCGGTGCAGTTCGTCGAAGGCGAACTGGGCTTGAAAGTCGCCGCAATTGCGACGCTTGCCGATCTGCTGCGCTACTTACAGTCGAACCTCGACCCGGCGCTCGCGGCGCATCATGCGCGCGTGGCCGGCTATCGCCAACGCTACGGAGTGTGAATGCGCAAGCGTCTGCTCGCGGCTGAAATCGTGTTGTGCCTCGGCGCCTTCGCCGGCTCTGGGGCGTTCGCCGCGCCGGCGCAGATCTACTCGTGCATCGACGCGAACGGCAACAAGCTCACGTCGGACCGGCCCATCCCCGCCTGCATCAACCGCGACCAGCATGTGCTCAACGCCGATGGCTCGGTGCGCAAGGTCGTGCCGCCGACGCCCACCGCCGACGAACGCGCCGAAATGGAAGCCGCCGAGCGCCGCGCCGCGATCGAGCGCGCCGCGCAACAAGATGCCGTGCGGCGCGACCGCAACCTGCTGAACCGATTCCCGAACGAAGCGGCTCACCAGCGCGCGCGCGAAGCGGCACTCGACGATGTGCGCAAGGCGGTGCGCAATTCCGAAGAGCGCTTGAAGCTCCTCGCCGCCGAGCGAAAGCCGCTGCTCGAAGAATCCGAGTTCTACGTCGGCCGCGAATTGCCCGCGAAGCTGCGCCAGGCGCTCGACGGCAACGACGCCTCGGTGGAGGCGCAGCGCACGCTGGTCGCGAACCAGCAGGCCGAGATCGTGCGCATCGACAAGCTCTATGACGTCGAGCTCGATCGCTTGAAGCGCCTGTGGGCCGGCGCCCTGCCCGGCTCGATGGGGTCGTTGCCAGCAGTCCCGCCAGCGCGCGCCGCCTCGGCGCCTCGCAAGGCGTCGTCGAACTAGTTCCGCCCGCCGGGGCCGGCAAGCGCACCCAGGCGCCGGCGGCGTCAGCGCAACGTGAAGGACCATCACGCGCTTGAGTTGGAGCGCTGGAGTTGGCCTGTGCTCTCCCCTACCGCCCCGATCTAGTCATACTAAAAAGTGATCGACAGCCATAATCCAAGGGAAAATACGGAAGCGCTGACGATAAAACTATACTTTACTGGGGGCCGCGCCAGCCCGGCGCTGCTACGGCCGGCAACAGGCCACTCGTCGAGATGGTGGTGAGTACACGTTACCGCAGGATCTTCCCTCTCGTGCCGACGATCGCGTGGCGCCTGAATCCTATGGTGCTGCGCCGGGGCCGATGAGCGTTGCCGCTGATGTCTGCCGTGCCGCACCAACGCCATCGCGACTACCGGCAGCCTCCACCGCGCCAGAGCCGGCATGCGCACATCGTCAGCGATCTGGGGATGCGCATCGTGACCGGCGCACTGCAACCGGGCACACGCCTGCCAGCCGAGGCGACCTTGCTCGCCGACTACGGCGTCAGCCGACCCGTGCTGCGCGAGGCCGTGCGTGTGCTCGTCGCCAAGGGCCTGGTGCTGTCGCGTCAACGCGCCGGGGCGACCGTTCGCCCGCGCAACGAATGGCACCTGCTCGACCCGGACGTGCTGTACTGGCTTATCCAAAGCCTGCCGCAGGGCGAGTTCGTCGAGACGCTGCTGACCGTGCGTCGCATCTTCGAGCCTGCGGCGGCAGCGATCGCCGCGCGCACCGCGACGCCGGAGACCTTGCAGGGCATTGCCGCCGCCTATGCCGGCATGGAGGCGGCGCGCACGCCCGAGGATCTGCTGGAGCCCGACCTGGCGTTTCACCGCCGCATCGCCGAAGCGACCGACAACGACTTGCTGGCCTACATCGGCAACATGCTGTCGCTCGCGCTGCGCGAATCGATCAAGCTCAGCAGCCTTCACCCCAACACCCACGAGCTGTCGCTGCCGCGGCACAAGGCGATCCTGACCGCGCTGCTCGCCCGCGACCCCCTGGCCGCGCACCAGGCTTCGCTGGTGCAGCTGACGGAGACGCGCGACGACTTGTGGGCCATCCTGCATCAGCGGGTGACGTGAAGTGAACCCGACACCGCATCCGCTGCCCCTTCCGCTCGACGCCACCGCCGAACCGGCGAAGGCGTGCCGGCGGCGAGCGCGTATCACGCGATCCAGATTCCTGCACCGCGCCCCCGTGGCCGGCGCAAGCCCATTCGGTGTCCGCCCGAATGGCACAGCCGCCCACAGCGGCGTGGATGACCCGGCGGGCGTCAGGACCGGCCTTGAAGGCCCAACCCAACGAAGGAGACCTGCATGAAGAAGTCGTTTCTCGTGGCGACAGCCATCGTCGCACTGGCCGTTGCAGCCCCTGTGCTGGCGCAAGAGAAGAAGACGCTTGCCGTCGTCGTGAAGGGGCTCGACAACCCCTTCTTCACCGTGCTCGGTGACGGCTGCGCGAAATGGAACAAGGAGAACCCGAAGTCCGAGTACACCTGTCTGTACACCGGCCCCGCGTCCAGCGCCGACGAGGCCGGCGAGGTCAAGCTGGTCGAGGACTTGATCAACAAGGGCGTGGCGGCGATCGCGATCTCGCCGTCGAACGCGCCGGCGATGGGCAACATGCTCAAGGCCAAGGCGCCGAAGATGCCGATCATGACGATCGACGCCGATCTCAGCGCCGCGGACCGCGGGCTGCGCAAGACCTACCTGGGAACCAACAACTACGACATGGGTGTGCTGATGGCCAAGCACCTGAAGGGCTTCAAGCCCAAGGGTGGAACGGTGTGCCTGCAGCTCGGCAACCCGGCGGCCGACAACATCAACGCGCGCGCCGCCGGCTTCCGCGACACGATCGCCGGCAAGAAGGGTACCGACAAGCTGACCGGTCAGGGCGGCTGGACCGAGATCGCCGGCTGCCCGCTGTTCACCAATGACCAGATCGACCTGGCGAACCAGCAGATGGCCGACGTGTTCACGAAGAACCCGAAGCTCGATGCCTTCATCCTCATCGGCGGCTGGGCACAGTTCGGTCCGCAGGCCTATGCGCAGGTTACCGACCAGGTGATGCCGCGGCTGAAGTCCAAGGATCTGATCATCATCGCCGGCGACACGCTGCCGCCGCAGTTGGACGCGCTGAAGGCCGGTCGCAGCATGGTGCAGGTCGGCCAACGACCCTTCGAGATGGGCTATCGCGCGCCGACGGTGATGATCGACCTGATCAACGGCAAGAAGGTCGCCGATCCGCTCTACACCGGCCTCGACGAGTGCACGCCGACCAACCTGGACAAGTGCCCGGCGAAGTAACACCGCGCTGCGAGGGTTCCGGGGGGCGCCGATGCGCGTCCCTCACCCTTCGCGCGCCAATCTCATGGCCCTGCTCGAACTGAAGGCGATCTCCAAGCACTTCGGCGCCATCCAGGCGCTGGGCGAGGTGTCGCTTGCGCTCGAACCGGGCGAGGTCGTCGGCCTGATGGGCGACAACGGCGCCGGCAAGTCGACGCTGGCGCGCATCATCGCCGGCAACTTCCCGCCCAGCACCGGCACGATGACGATGCAGGGCCAGGCGGTGGCCTTCCACCGCCCGACCGATGCGCGCAATGCCGGCATCGAGATCGTCTACCAGGACCTGGCGCTGTGCGACAACCTCAGTGCGGCCGAGAACGTATTCCTCGGCCGCGAAATGCTGCGCCGCATCGGGCCGGTGCGCGTGATGGACTATGCGGCGATGTTTCGCCGCGCCGGCGAACTGTTCGCCGAACTGAAGTCGGAAACGCGGCCGCGCGACCTGGTCAAGCGCATGTCAGGCGGCCAGCGGCAGGCCGTGGCGATCGCCCGCACGCGGCTGGCCGAGCCGAAGATCGTGCTGATGGACGAGCCGACCGCCGCGATCAGCGTGCGTCAGGTGGCCGAGGTGCTGAACCTGATCCGCCACCTGCGCGACCAGGGCATCGCGGTGGTACTGATCAGTCACCGCATGCCCGACGTCTTTGGCGTCGCTGACCGCATCGTCGTCATGCGCCGTGGCCAGAAGGTCGCCGACAAGCCGGTGCGTGCCAGTTCGCCCGAAGAGGTTACCGGGCTGATCACCGGCGCCATCGAAACCGCATGAACATGGACAGCGCGAAGCCCAGCTCCATTCCCGCTGCCGCTCCGAACGCCAACGCGGCCAGCCTTGACGCGTCGATTGCCGCGAGCGAGCACCGCAGTTGGTTCGCGCGCCTGGCCAGCCAGCAGACTTTCTGGGTCTCGGTGGCGGCGCTCATCGCGTTTGTCGTGCTGTCCTTCGCCAGCGACGTGTTCGCGACGCAGCAGAACCTGTTCAACGTGACGCGCAACTTCGCGTTCGTCGCCATCATCGCGATCGGCATGACCGCCGTGATCATCACCGGCGGTATCGACCTGTCGGTCGGCGCGGTGCTGGTGCTGTCGGGCATGGTCATCGGCATGACGATGAACGCCGGCATGTCGATCTGGCTCGCGGTGCCCCTGGCACTGGGTACAGCGATGGCTGTGGGTGCCTTCAATGGCCTGCTCATCGCCTATGTCGGTGTGCCGTCTTTCGTGGTCACGCTCGGCACGCTGTCGATCGCGCGCAGCCTGGCGATGGTGCTGTCAAACAACCGCATGGTCTACGAATTCGGGCCCGACCAGCCGAAGCTGCTGGCGCTGGGCGGCGGTTTCATCAACCTGCCGCTGCCCTTCACCGACCCAGTGCGCGTGCCCAGTCCGGTGTTGTTTCTGCTGGTGCTGCTGCTGATCGCCGGCTTCGCCTTGCGCTGGACGCGCTGGGGGCGGCGCCTGTTCGCCATCGGCGGCAACGAGCGCGCAGCCATGCTCACGGGCGTCCCGGTCAAGGCCACCAAGCTCAGCGTCTACGTGTTCTGCAGCCTGTGCGCCGGCATCGCCGGGATCCTGGAAGTCGGCTGGCTCGGCACTATCACCACCGGTCTCGGACAGGGCATGGAGCTGTCGGTCATCGCCGCCGCGGTGATCGGGGGTGCCAACCTCAGCGGCGGCGTCGGCACGGCCTTCGGCGCAGTCGTCGGCGCGGCGTTGATCGAGGTCATCCGCAACAGCCTGATCCTGCTCGGTATCAGCACCTTCTGGCAGGGCACCTTCGTCGGCGGTTTCATCGTTGTCGCGGTGCTGTTCGACCGCCTGCGCACGCGCGGCGGCAACGACTGAACCGGCCAACGGAGGTCCCGGCGCGAGGCGCCGGGCGCGGCACGCAGAATCCTCGCGAACTCAGCGGCGACCGCGGAATCCGCCCCCGCCGAAGCCGCCGCCACCAAATCGGCCCCCACCGAAGCCCCCGCCGCCAAAGCGATCGCCGCCACCGAAGCCCCCGCCGCCACCGCCGAAGCGGTCGTCGCCGCCAAACCCGCCGCCGCCGAAGGCGCTGGAACGATCGTCGCCCGCGCTGCGCGATTGCGCTTCACGGTTCGCCCAGGAGTTGTCGCCCGATGCCGACCCCCAGCCGCTCGCCGAATGCTGCTGCCAGCCGCCGCTGCCGTCGCTGCGCATCACGTTGCCGTTGCTGTCGGCGTAGTGGTCGTTGTTCACTGGCTTGCCGTCGTTCCAGGTGTGGCTCTCTCCGGTCTTGGCGTTGTAGGTCGTCGTCGATCCGGTGTGGCCGTAGCCCTGCGGACCGGCCGTCGTCGCGCCCGTGTGGTCGACCGAACTGCCGCCCGCGCCGGTGTACGAACCGCTCGACCCCGCAGTGCGCTGACCGGTGTAGGTGTTGTAGTTGGCGCCGCGCGCAACGTTGCCCGAGCCACCCGCAGCGCCATTGATCGTGCGGTCGTAGCCACGCGACGCATTGCCGGTCCAGGCGTTGTACTGGCGGCCGGCCGCGTAGCTGCCGCTCGTGCCGGTGCGCGCGTTGTAGTAGCTGCCGCTTGCCCGCGTGCCGGCGACACCGTCGCCGCCGTACCACGAGCGGGTGCCCGAGTAGGTGGTCGCGCCCCAATGGCCGTAGACGTTGGCACTCGCGGTCGCGCAGCAGCCGTAGCCGCCCCAGTAGCCGGGGTGATAGTAGGCGCCGCCCCAGTAGTACGGCGTCATCCACGCCGCGGCCGCCAAACCGACCGCAAAGCCGAAGCTGTAGCCGACATACGGGTTGTAGATCGGCGCCGCTGCGTAGCCGTAGGTATAGGGCGGCGGGTACCAGAGGCTTCCGACCCACGGCGCGTAGGCGTAGCCGGTGCCGTAGACGACCGTGCCATAGGGGTTGACGACCGTGCCGAGGTAGCCCGGCGTGTAACCCATGTACACGACCTCCGGTGTCGCCTCATAGATGCGGACGTAAGTCACGTAGAAGATCGGCGACGACGGCGGGATCGAGTAGATCACTTCCGGCACCGAGGTCGCCACCGTCCACGGCCCGGTGAGGGCAGGCGCCGTGAACCACACGCCGGCCTGCACCGCGTAGTACGACGTGCCCGTGACCTGGATGATCGGCACGCTCGCGTTCACAACGTAGGACAGCGACGTGCCCTGGACTTGCGAGTACTGCGGCGCGCCGTCGAAACTCGGCGTGAACTTCGGGCCGTTCACGCGCTTGACGGTGGCCGTCTGCGGGATCGCGTTCTCGATTGCCGCCGCCTGCGCCTGCGGCGTGCCCGCCACCGTCGGCAGCACCGCCGAGGCGAGCGAGCCGGTCGGGATGCGCGCGAAATCCGCCGGGAGCGCGTTGTTGGCGACGAAGGTCCACGGCCCGTTCATTCCCGGCCCGGTGAACCAGCGGCCCGAGAGCAGCACGAAGTACTGGCTGTTGGCGGTGTCGACGAACACGTCGCCGGTCGTGTTCGACGCCCACAGCAATTGCGTGCCGTTGATCGGAACGAAGTCGGGCTGGCCACGAAAGACGATCAGTTCGGCCGGCACCTGGCTCGTGATGATCGTCGGTACACCGGTCGCCAGCGACGGCTTGGGATTGGCCTTGGGCGGGCCTTCGAGCATGTCGACGACACCGGTCTTCGCGACCGCCTGCGCCGCGCTCGCCATGCCGATCGGGGTCGCGCTGGCCAGCGTCCACGGACCGGCGATGCTGCTCGAGGTCAGCCAACCGTCGAGGACATGGATGTAGTAGTTGTCGCCGAGCCCGCCCTGCAGGATGAGCGCATGGGTGTTGATGACGCGCTGGAAACGACTGTCACTCGGTACCGCCTTGAGCACCGGTGTGCCGTCGATCGGCACCAGGATGGCCGGCGATTCGCTGACGATGACTTTCGGCGGTGTGTTCTGCACCGGCACCGTCGGCGGCTTCACGCCGTCAAGGTCGAGCGATGCGGTGAGTCGGTCGAGCGAGATCGTGCGCACGTCGCTCGCAACCGCCGCCTGCAAGGTGGCGGTGTAGGCCGCGCCGCGGTCGGGCAGGGTCGGGAAATCGCTCTTCGTGATCTTCATGTCCTCGAAGACGACGGTGCGTGCAACCTTGTCGACCTGCGTGCGCGCGGTGGCGAACATCACGCCGAAGCTCTCTTCCTTCGCGCCCTTGGGATGGATTGCGAGCGCGGAACGAAACTCGATGCGGTTGCCGCTCCAGCTGCTGACCTGCGGCTGGTACATCAGCACCGTCGCATTCGTCAGGTTGACCTGGCGCGGCCAAGCGTTGGCGGGGAGTTGCGACGCCTTTGGCGGCGGCGCGGGCGGCGCTGCTTGCGCCGATACGGCCAAAGGCAGCACGCTCACGGTCGCGCTGATCAGCAACGCGCAAAGAGTGGAGGTCGAGATCTTCATGGCTGGACGCTTTCCGCTCGGAGTCCGGATGGTGATGTCTATTTTGGCATCGCGACGCGCACGAACATGAAGCCGGTGTGAAGGCCGTGAGTCCGCTGCCGGCGGACGCTGGCGCGCCACCGATCAGCCCAGGCGCGCCTTCAGCAGCGCATTGGCCTGCGCCGGATTGGCCTTGCCTTTGCTCGCCTTCATGATCTGTCCGACGAGTGCGTTGAACGCCTTGTCCTTGCCGGCGCGATATTCCTCGACCGACTTCGGGTTCGCTGCGATCACCTCGGCGATGATCGCTTCGAGCGCACCGGTATCGGACATCTGCTTCAGGCCCGACGCCTCGATCACGGCATCGACATCGCTCGCACCACCCCACAGCGAGTCGAACACCTGGCGCGCCCCGTTGTTCGAGATCGTGCCATCGGCAATGCGCGAGATCAGCGCACCCAGTGTGTGGGCGGTTACCGGGCTCGCGTCGATCGAGAGCGACTCAGCATTGAGCCGGCGCGAGATCTCGCCCATCAACCAGTTCGTCACCAGCTTGGGCTGGCCGCACGCGTCGGTGGCTGCCTCGAAGTAGGCCGCGAGCGCCTTGCTCTGCGTCATCAGCGACGCATCGTATTCCGGCAGCCCGTGCACCTGCTGAAAGCGCGTCGCCATCGCCTGCGGCAGTTCGGGCATTTCGGCGCGCACCCTTTCAATCCATTCCGGCGCGATCACGAGCGGCGGCAAGTCGGGGTCGGGGAAGTAACGGTAGTCTTGCGCGTCTTCCTTGCTGCGCATCGCGCGCGTCTCGCCACTTCCGGGATCGAACAGCACGGTGGCCTGCTTGACGCTGCGGCCATCCTCGATCAACGAGATCTGCCACTGCGTTTCGAACTCGATCGCCTGCTGCAGGAACTTGAAGCTGTTGAGATTCTTCACTTCCCGCCGTGTGCCGAAGGGCGCACCCGGGCGGCGCACCGAGACGTTGGCGTCGCAGCGGAACGAACCTTCCTGCATGTTGCCGTCGCAGATATCGAGCCACACGACGAGCGCGTGCAGTGCGCGCGCATAAGCGACCACTTCGGCGCTCGATCGCATGTCCGGCTCGGTGACGATCTCCAGCAGCGGCGTGCCGGCACGGTTGAGGTCGATACCGGTCTGGCCCGCGTAGTCCTCGTGCAGCGACTTGCCGGCGTCTTCCTCGAGGTGCGCGCGCGTCAGGTTCACCTTGTGAAGCGCGTCGCCGACGTAGAACTCGAGCGCCCCGCCCTGCACGACGGGCGTCTCGTACTGGCTGATCTGGTAGCCCTTGGGCAGGTCAGGGTAGAAGTAGTTCTTGCGCGCGAAGATCGACTGCGGCGCGACGGTGGCGCCGACCGCGAGGCCGAAGCGGATCGCGCGCTCGACCGCGCCGCGGTTCAGGACCGGCAGCGTGCCGGGCAAGGCCAGATCGACGGCCGACGCCTGCGTGTTCGGCGCAGCGCCGAAGCGTGTCGAGGAACCGCTGAAGATCTTGCTCTGGGTCGAGAGCTGGGCGTGCGTCTCGAGGCCGATCACGACCTCGTAGCCGCGGATGAGGGCGGGCTTCGGGTTCATGCGTCGAACCCCTGCGGCGCGCGCCGGTGCCAGTCCGTCTCCTGCTGGAAGGCATGTGCCGCGTGCAACAGCGTGCCTTCATCGAAATAGTTGCCGATCAACTGCAGGCCGACGGGCATGCCGCCCTCGCCGAAGCCGGCCGGCACGCTCATGCCGGGCAGGCCGGCAAGGCTCGCGGGCAGCGTGAAGATGTCGGCCAGATAGGCGGCTACCGGATCGTCCCCCTGTGCGCCGGACTTCCAGGCGACCGTCGGCGCGACCGGGCCGGCGATCACGTCGCACTGCCGGAAGCAGGCCTGGAAGTCGTCGGCGATCATGCGGCGCAGCTTTTGCGCCTGCAGGTAGTAGGCGTCGTAGTAGCCGTGCGAGAGCACGTAGGTGCCGATCATGATGCGGCGCTTGACCTCGGGCCCGAAGCCCTCGGCGCGCGTCTTCCTGTACATGTCCTGCAAGTCGGCATACTGCGCCGCGCGATGGCCGAACTTGACGCCGTCGAAGCGCGACAGGTTCGAGCTCGCCTCGGCCGGCGCGATGATGTAGTAGACCGGAATCGACAGCTCGGTGCGGGGCAGGCTCACGTCGACCAGCGTCGCGCCGAGCGCTTCGAACGCGCTCAACGCAGCGCGCACTGCGCCATCGACATCGGCAGCAAGCGCGGCGGGGAAGAATTCGCGCGGCAGGCCGATGCGCAGGCCCGCAAGCGGCCGCGTTGCGCTCGCGCCCTCGCGCGCCTTGCCGAGCGCGGCGTGAAAGTTCTGCGGCGGGCGCTCGGCGCTGGTCGAGTCGCGCGCGTCGAAACCGCTCATCGCCGACAGCAGCAGCGCGCAGTCCTCAGCGCTGCGCGCCAACGGGCCGGCTTGGTCGAGACTGGAGGCGAACGCGATCATGCCGTAGCGGGAGCACACGCCATAGGTCGGCTTGATGCCGGTGACACCAGAGAAGCTCGCCGGCTGGCGGATCGATCCGCCCGTGTCGGTGCCAGTCGCCGCCGGCAGCAGACGCGCCGCGACCGCCGCCGCCGAGCCACCCGACGACCCGCCGGGCACGCGCGTTACGTCCCATGGATTCCTCACCGGGCCATAGGCCGAGTTCTCGTTGGCGGAACCCATCGCGAACTCGTCGCAGTTGAGCTTGCCGAGTGTGACCGTGCCGGCCGCGGCGAGCCGGTGCACGACCGTGGCGTCGAACGGGCTGCGATAGCCGGCGAGCATCTTCGATCCAGCGGTCGTCGGTTGTGCTTCGGTGACGAAGATGTCCTTGTGCGCAAGCGGCACGCCGAGCAGCAGTCCGCGCTCACCCGCGGCGCGACGCGCATCGGCGGCTTGCGCCTGCGCGAGCGCCGCTTCCTCGTCGACACACAAGAAGGCGCCGAGTTGTTTGTGACCCGCAAGACGTGCAAGCAGATGCGTCGTGATCTCGACGCTCGTCGCCTCCGCGGCGTCAAGCAGACGACCGAGCTCGGCAACACCGAGCGCATGCAGGCGGGCCGCCGTCATTCGATCACTCCAGGACCGCCGGCACCAGGAACAGTCCGTCCTCCACCGCTGGGGCGCTGCGCTGGTTGACTTCACGCCGATCGCTTTCGGTCACCGCGTCGTCGCGCAGCCGCAGCGGTGCCTCGTGCACGGCGGCGAGCGGCGTGTACAGCGGCTCGACACCGCGGGTGTCGACCGCTCCCATCTGCTCGACGATCGCGAAGAACCCGTTGAGCTGCGCGAGCATCGCGGCCTGTTCGTTCGGCTGCAACTCGAGCCGCGCCAGATCGGCGATTCGACTCACGTCTTCGGAGCTGAGGGGCATGGTTCGCTTGCTCGAAAATTCGCGCCGCCAGGGCTTGGAAACAGGCGGTTAAGCGGGGAGAAAGTGGGGGCTTGAGGTATTATCTCCGGTTATCCACGGCCCCTTGCCGGCGCTAGTATTGCGCGTCGCTTTCAGCGTCGCATTGCGCATCTGGCGTACCGGTGACGGGCCGTGAACCAAAGTTTCCCGACGATCTCCAACGCCGGCAAGGCAGTGTCCGGCCCGATTCCAGGCCCTGCCTCCTGCGCGTCCAACGTCCCCCTCGCCCCCGCGCTGACCGTGACCGACGCGACACGCACCGACTCCTCATTCATTCATGTTTGCCTCCCTGCGCCGTTATTTCTCCACTGACCTCGCGATCGACCTCGGTACCGCCAACACGCTGATCTACGTGCGCGGCAAGGGCATCGTGCTCGACGAACCCTCGGTCGTCGCGATCCGCCACGAGGGCGGCCCGCACGGCAAGAAGACGATCCAGGCGGTCGGCAAGGAAGCCAAGGCGATGCTCGGCAAGGTGCCCGGCAACATCGAGGCGATCCGCCCGATGAAGGACGGCGTGATCGCCGACTTCACCGTCACCGAGCAGATGTTGAAGCAGTTCATCAAGATGGTGCACCCGCGCTCGGTGCTGCGGCCGAGCCCGCGCATCATCATCTGCGTGCCCTGCGGCTCCACCCAGGTCGAGCGGCGCGCGATCCGCGAATCCGCGCTCGGCGCCGGCGCGAGCGACGTGTACCTGATCGAGGAACCGATGGCCGCGGCGATCGGCGCCGGCCTGCCGGTGTCGGAAGCGTCGGGCTCGATGGTGGTCGACATCGGCGGCGGCACGACCGAAGTCGGCGTCATCAGCCTCGGCGGCATGGTCTACAAGGGCAGCGTGCGCGTCGGCGGCGACAAGTTCGACGAGGCGATCATCAACTACATCCGCCGCAACTACGGCATGCTGATCGGCGAGCCGACGGCCGAGGCGATCAAGAAGAACATCGGCAGCGCCTTCCCTGGTTCCGAGGTGAAGGAGATCGAGGTCAAGGGCCGCAACCTGTCCGAAGGCGTGCCGCGCAGCTTCACGATCAGCAGCAACGAAATCCTCGAGGCGCTGACCGATCCGCTCAACCAGATCGTCTCCAGCGTGAAGAACGCACTCGAGCAGACACCGCCGGAACTCGGCGCCGACATCGCCGAGCGCGGCATGATGCTGACCGGCGGCGGCGCGCTGCTGCGTGACCTGGATCGCCTGCTTGCCGAGGAGACCGGCCTTCCGGTGCTCGTCGCCGAAGATCCGCTGACCTGCGTCGTGCGCGGTTGCGGCATGGCGCTCGAGCGCATGGAGCGGCTGGGAAGCATCTTCACGTCGGAGTGATGTCCGGTCCCAGCATGTTGCGCTTTCCGGCACGCGCACGCCGGGTGCGCAACGCGACGTCGGCCTGAGGGCCGGCAAAGCACGAGGCAGTTGCGTCGACCATGGCCACTGGCAGTTTCGACCGCACACCGCCGCCCTTCTTTCGCCAGGGGCCGTCGGCACTCAGCATGATGATGTTCTGCTCGGCGCTCGCCGTGTTCCTGATGGTCGCGGACGTGCGCTTCAAGGTCACGCAGCCGCTGCGCGCGGTGCTGGCGACGGCGTTGCTGCCGATCGAGCGCATCCTGCTCGTGCCGGTCGCCGCGTGGCAACAGGCGAATGAATACCTGTCCGGGCTGCAAGTCGCGATCAGTCGCGAGCAGGAAGCACGCAGCGAACTCGTGCGCCAGGCCGAACGCAGCATGCGTGTCGAGCAGCTCGAGCATGAGAACGCGAGCCTGCGCGACCTGCTCGAACTGCGCCCCGCGCTCAGCGTGCGCACGATTGCCGCCGAAGTGCTCTACGAGGCGCCCGATCTCTACGCGCGTCGCGTCATCATCGATCGTGGGAGCCGTGCCGGCGTGCTGCCGGGCGCGCCGGTCATCAACGAGCAGGGCGTACTCGGGCAGGTGACGCGCGTCTATCCGCTCAACGCCGAAGTCACGCTGCTGACCGACAAGGACGCCGCAATCCCGGTGCTCAACGTGCGCACGCAGGTGCGCAGCGCGGCCTTCGGACGTCCCGGTGGCGCGGGCATGGAACTGCGCTTCATGGCCGGCAACGCCGATGTGCAGGTCGGCGATCTGCTGACGACCTCGGGCGTCGACGGCGTCTACCCGCCCGGCCTGCCGGTCGCGCGCGTGAGCGAGGTCGATCGGCGCGTCGAGACGAGTTTCGCGCGCATCGGCCTGCAACCGGTCGCGTCGCCCGATGGGGTGCGGCAGTTGTTGGTGCTCGAGCCGGTCGGCGTACAGCTCCCGCCGCGTCCGGAACCCGCGGCCGACGCCGCTTCCGAGCCCGCGCGCAAGCCCGGGCGCCGTTGACTCGGGGAGCGCTTGCCGTGATGCCGCGCAATCCGGATCAGCTGCTGCTGCCGGTCAACCCGCTGTTCATCTGGGCCACGCTGCTCGGCGCGTTCGCATTCAACCTGATGCCGCTCGGCCGACAGCCGGCGATGCCCGACTTGCTCGCGCTCGCGCTCGTCTTCTGGAACGTGCATCAGCCACGGCGCGTCGGCGTCGGCGTCGCGTTCGCGTTCGGTCTGCTGATGGACGTGCACGACGGCGCCTTGCTCGGCCAGCACGCGCTCGCGTACACGCTCTTGAGCTTCTTCGCCGTCACGATCCACCGCCGGCTGCTGTGGTTCACGGTGCCGTCTCAGGCGGTGCAGATCTTCCCGCTGTTCGTCGCCGCGCACGCCGTCTCGCTGCTGGTGCGCATGCTCGCCGGCGGCATGTTCCCAGGCTGGCAGATTCTGCTTTCGCCGTTGTTCGAGTCGCTGCTGTGGCCGCTCGCCTGCTGGGCGCTGCTCGCGCCGCAACGCCGGCCACCGGACCCGGATCAGAACAGGCCGTTGTAGGAATGACGACCCCAAGACGTCCGCGGCGGCAACGTATCCGAGCATGACCGAACTCAAGGACATCGAGCGCGAGCTCGGCGGCTTTCGTGTGCGGCTGTTCGCGGCGGCGGCGTTCGTGCTGTTTTGCTTCGCCCTGCTCGCCGCGCGGCTCGTCTACCTGCAGATCTACAAGTACGAGGAGCTTTCGACGCAGGCCGAGAACAACCGCATCTCGGTCGTCCCGATCGTGCCGAACCGCGGCTTGATCTTGGACCGCAATGGCGTCGTGCTGGCCGACAACTACTCGGCCTACACGCTCGAAATCGCGCCGACCAAGGTCACCAACCTGGAGGCGACGATCGACGCGCTGTCGGAAGTGATTCCGATCGAGTCGCGTGATCGCAAGCGCTTCAAGCGCCTGATGGAGGAAAGCAAGAGTGTCGATTCGCTGCCGATCCGCACCAAGCTCACCGACGAGGAAGTGGCGCGCTTCACCGCGCAGCGCTTCCGCTTCCCGGGCGTGGACATCAAGGCGCGGCTGTTTCGCAACTACCCGCTCGGCGAGACGGCGAGCCACCTGATCGGCTACATCGGCCGCATCAACCAGTCCGAGAAGGCGGCGATCGACGACACCGACAACGCGGCGAACTACCGCGGCACGGAATACATCGGCAAGCTCGGCATCGAGCAGAGCTACGAGTCCGAGCTGCACGGCACGACCGGCTTCGAGGAGATCGAGACCACCGCCGCCGGCCGCGCGGTGCGCCGCCTGCAAAGCCACCCGGCAACGCCGGGCAACACGCTGACGCTGTCGATCGACATCAAGCTGCAGGCGCTCGTCGAGCAATTGTTCGGCGAGCGGCGCGGCGCGCTCGTCGCGATCGACCCGCGCAACGGCGAGATCCTCGCTTTCGTCAGCAAGCCCAACTTCGACCCGAACCTGTTCGTCGACGGCATCGACAGCGAGAGCTGGAAGTCGCTCAACGAGTCGCTCGACAAGCCGTTGCTGAACCGTGCACTGCGCGGCGCCTATCCGCCCGGCTCGACCTACAAGCCCTTCATGGCGCTGGCCGCGCTCACGCTCGGCAAGCGCACGGCGCAGCAGACCATTTCGGACCCCGGCTACTTCTGGTTTGGCAACCACAAGTTCCGCGACGACAAGGAGGGCGGCCACGGCGCGGTCGACATGTACAAGTCGATCGTGCAGTCGTGCGACACCTACTACTACATGCTCGCCAACGACCTCGGCGTGGATGTCATGCATGACTTCATGGCGCCGTTCAGCCTCGGCCAGCTGACCGGCATCGACATCCACGGCGAGGTGCGTGGCTTGCTGCCCTCGACGAACTGGAAGCGCGCCGCGTACAAGCGCAAGGACCAGCAGAAGTGGTACCCCGGCGAGACGATCTCGCTCGGGATCGGCCAGGGCTACAACGCGTTCACCATGCTGCAGCTCGCGCAGGCGACGGCAACGCTTGCTGCCGGCGGGCAGCACTTTGGGCCGCGGCTGGTGCGCGAGATCGAGGACTTCGAGACTCGCGGCACGCGCCGCATCGCGGGCAAGGCGCTCGAGCCGGTGCCCCTCGACCCGGAACATGTCGCCTTCATCCACAACGCGATGTACGGCGTGACGCAGGAAGGCACCTCGGCGCGCATCTTCGCCGGCGCGCCCTACAAGACCGGCGGCAAGACCGGCACGGCGCAGGTGATCGCGATTGGCAAGGACGAGAAGTACGACGCCAAGAAGCTCGACGAGCGCCATCGCGACCACGCGCTCTATATCGCCTTCGCACCACTCGACGAGCCGCACATCGCGCTCGCGATGGTGGTCGAGAACGCCGGCTTCGGCGCGGCCTCCGCGGCCCCAATCGCACGTCGCGTGTTCGACTTCGTACTGCTCGGCAAGTACCCGAGCGAGGAAGACATCGCCGCGACCCAGCTCGGCAAGTCCACAGTGCCGATCGGCGTGCAGCGTGACGCCGCGAGCGTGCCGCTGCCGAGCCCGTCGTCGTTCAACACCGAGGCGGCGGACGATATCGTTGCCGCGGCGGCATCCGCGCCAGCGTCGAGCGCGGCCCCCACGTACAGGGCGACGGCAACGCGTGCCCAGCCGCGAGCCGGCAGCGCCTCCGCGGCGCTCGCATCGCCATGAGCGCGGTCTACGACCGGCCATCGCTGTGGGTGCGCGTCGCCCCGGTGTTCCTCGGCTTCGACGGGTGGTTGCTGCTGGCGGCCGCGCTGCTCACTGCGGGCGGGCTGGTCACGATGTATTCGGTCGGCTTCGACAGCGGCACGCGCTTCGGCGACCACGCGCGCAATGCGGCGATCGCGTTCGGCGTGATGTTCGTCGTCGCGCAGATTCCGCCGCAGCGCATGGCACGCCTCGGGCCGCCGCTGTACGCGATCGGCGTCGCGCTGCTGGTGGCGACGATGCTGTTCGGCGTCACGAAGAAAGGTGCGACGCGCTGGCTGCACGTCGGTGTGGTCGACATCCAGCCGTCGGAGGTGCTCAAGATCGCGACGCCGCTGATGCTCGCCTGGTGGTTCCAGCGCCGCGAGGGGCAGTTGCGGCTGCTCGACTTCATGGTCGCCGTCGTGCTTCTCATGATCCCGGTCGGATTCATCGTCAAGCAGCCCGACCTGGGTACCGCGATCCTCGTGCTCTCGGCCGGCCTGTATGTGATCTTCTTCGCCGGGCTGTCGTGGCGGCTCATCCTGCCGGTGCTGCTGCTTGGCGGGGCGGCGATCACCGCGGTCGTGCTGTCGGAAGACCGCATCTGCCAGCCCGAGGTCAGCTGGCCGCTGCTGCGCGACTACCAGAAGAACCGCGTCTGCACGCTGCTCGACCCGACCACCGACCCGCTCGGCAAGGGCTTTCACATCATCCAGGGCGGGATCGCGATCGGCTCAGGGGGTATCACGGGCAAGGGCTACATGAAGGGCACGCAAACGCACCTCGAGTTCATCCCCGAGCGCACGACCGACTTCGTCTTCGCGGCGTTCGCCGAGGAGTTCGGCCTCGTCGGCGCGGCGAGCCTGATCGTGGGTTTCCTGTTCCTCATCTTCCGCGGCCTGATGATCGCTGCCGATGCGCCGACCCTGTTCGCACGGCTGCTCGCGGGCGCAGTGACGCTCAGCTTCTTCACCTACGCTTTCGTCAACATGGGCATGGTCAGCGGCATCCTGCCCGTCGTCGGCGTCCCGCTGCCCTTCATCAGCTACGGCGGCACCGCGATGGTGACGCTGGGGCTGGGCCTGGGCATCCTGATGTCGATCTCGAAGAGCCGCCGGCTGGTGCAGACATAGAGAATAGAAGCATGCGCGTCGGCATCGTTGGCATCGGCAACATGGGCTTCGGGATGGCCCAGCGGCTTCGCCAGCTCGGCTGGCCGCTCGCGGTGCGCGACATCGATCCGCAGCGCTCGCAGGACGCGGCGGCGATCGGCGCGACGGTTTGCGCAAGCTCGGCCGAACTTGCTGCCGGTTGCGACTGCGTCATCGTCTGCGTTGTCGATGCGGTGCAGACGAAGACCGTGCTGTTCGGCGAGCACGGCGTCATGGCGACGCTCGCGCCAGGCTCGTCCGTGATGCTTTGCCCGACGATCGCGCCCGGCGACACCGAACGCTTTGCGCGCCAGCTCGGGCGGCGCAGCGCTGAATGCATCGACGCGCCGATGTCGGGCGGCCCGGCGCGGGCGCGCGACGGCACGATGAGCCTGATGGTGGCCACCGCCGACGCGGTGTTCGAGCGTCATCGCACGCTGATCGAAGCGTTGTCGAACCAGGTCTTTCGCATCAGCGAACGTCCGGGCGACGGCGCGCGCACCAAGCTCGTCAACAACCTGCTTGCCGGCATCAATCTCGCTGGCGCGTGCGAGGTGATGGCGCTGGCCGAACGGCTCGGGCTGGACGCTGGGCGCACGCTTGCGGTGATCGAGCAGTCCAGCGGCCAGAGCTGGATCGCAAGCGACCGCCTGCACCGCGCGATCGCCGGGGACTTGGCGCCGCGTGCGCACACGACGCTGCTCGCCAAGGACACCCGCCTGGCCATCGAGGCAGCGCGATCGACGGGCTTCGACGCCGTGCTGGGCGGCGCCGCCGCAGTCCAGTTCGCGCGTGCCTGCGAAGACGGCTGCGCGGCATTGGACGACGCCAGTCTGCTGGCTTGGCTCCGGCGTCAGGAAGCCCCTGATCAGACCGGACCGCGCGGCGGCGGCGACTGAAGCAGATCAGGTCCCGCCACAGTCGCGGTTGGTGGAACGACCTCAGCAACGACATGACCAAACACTCGCGCTTGCTCGGCATCCTGGCGCTGCTGGTTGCCACCTCGGCCTGGGGCGGCATGTTCCTCGTCAGCAAGGGGGTGCTCGAGCATATCGGCCCGGTCTGGTTCACATTCCTGCGCTACTCCATCGCTGCCCTGATCTTCGTGCCGCTGCTGATCCCGCGCGGCGCGGCACCGTGGCACAAGCTGCGCACGTCGGTCGCGCCCCTGGCGGTGCGTGGTGTGGCTGGCTTCGGGGTGTTCAGCGTGATGCTGCTGGCCGGGCTGGCCCATTCGCTGCCGTCGCACGGCGCCGTCATCATGGCGACGATGCCGATGACGGCGCAGTTGCTGCGCTGGGTGCTCGACGGCGTTCGGCCGGCGCGTTCGACGCTGCTCACCTCCGTGCTGGCGCTGGCGGGCGTGGCCGTCGTGTCGGGTCTGCTGACCAGCGACAACAGCGGCGCCGGGTCGACCTGGTTCGGCGACAGCCTGATCCTGGCCGGCACGCTGGGCTGGATCTGGTACACCCGCGGCGCGGCCGAGTTCGCCGATCTCGACGTGGTCGAGTACTCGGCGCTGACCGTGCTGGCCTCGTGGCCGCTGCTGCTGCTCGGCGCCGTCGCGGCCACGCTGCTTGGCTGGGCCACCTTGCCGACCGCGCAAGACCTGACGCTCACCTGGCAGGCGCTGCTCTACGTCGGTGTGGTCGCGTCGGCGATTGCCGTGCTGACCTTCAACTACGGCGTGCGCACACTGGGGGCCGTCACGGGCACGGCGTTCTTCAACTTCGTTCCGGTATCGGCGTTGCTGATGGAGGTGGCGCTGGGCAAGCCGCCTTCGGCGAGCGAACTGACGGGCACAGCGATGGTGATCTGCGCATTGCTCGTCCACACCGCCGCCAGTCGCAACGCGGCCACGCTAGCACCTGCCGCCAGCAGCGCAAGGACGAAGGAAGAAGCCGCGACGTAAGGCGATTGTCCAATCCCCCGGAGTCGAGCGTCCTCGTGTCAGATGCACCGCCCGCCGTCCACCTCCATCGCCACACCGGTGATCATCGACGCCTCTTCCGAGCACAGGAAGCACGCCGCATTGCCCAGGTCCTCGGGCGTCGAGAAGCGACCGAGTGGTATGGTCGAGAGAAACTTGGCGCGCATCTCGGGCGTGTCCTCTCCCATGAAGGTCTTCAGCATCGGCGTGTCGCCGGCGACAGGGTTCAGCGCGACGACGCGGATGCCGAACGGTGCGAGCTCGACCGCCATCGCGCGCGTTGCGGTGATGACGAAACCCTTGCTCGCGTTGTACCAGGCCAGGCGCGGCCGCGGGCTGACGCCCGCGGTGGACGCGATGTTGAGGATCACACCCGATTTCTGAGCCTTGAAGCGCGGCACCACCTCGCGCGCAGCAAGATAGATCGCCTTCATGTTGACCGCGACAATGCGGTCGAATTCTTGCTCGGCCAGACTTTCCAGCGGCTGCGGCAGGTGGCCGACGCCGGCGTTGTTGACGAGGATGTCGAGGCCGCCGTAGTGCTTGTGTGCGGCGTCCATCATCGCCTTCACGTCGTCCGCTTTCGACACATCGACCGCGATGCTGCGCACATGCGCGCCGAGCGATTTCGCAACTCGCGCACCGGCCGCGGCGTCGCGGTCGGCGATCAGCACGTGCGCTCCCTCGGTGACGAACTTGCGCGCAATGCCCTCGCCGAAACCCGACCCACCGCCGGTGACGATGGCCACTTTCTCACGCAGTCTCATATCGCACTCCTTGTCGAAAAGCGAGCGTTGCGTCGCCCCGATCAACCATGATGAATCGCCACCGTCTTCAAGGTCGAGAAACCATACAACGCCTCGAAGCCCTTCTCCCGTCCGTGGCCCGAGAGCTTCACGCCGCCAAACGGCAACTCGACGCCGCCGCCCGCGCCGTAGTTGTTGACGAACACCTGCCCGCATTTCAGCGCGCGCGCCGTGCGCAGCTGCCGCCCACCGTCGCGCGTCCAGACGCCCGCGACGAGGCCGAACGGCGTGCCGTTGGCGATCGCAAGCGCCTCGGCTTCGCCGTCGAACGGGATCAGCACCTGCACCGGGCCGAAGATCTCCTGCTGCGCGACGGCGTGCGATTCGGGCACATCAGCAATCAGCGTCGGGCGCACGTAGTGGCCGCCTGCCGGCGCATGGCCGGCCAGCGTTGCCTGCGCCGCGACCGCAAGGCCGCTGTCACGCGCGAGGGCCATGTAGTGTTCGATCACCTCGCGCTGGCGGCGTGAGATGACGGGTCCAACGTCGAGATCGTCCAGTGCGGGACCGACGCGCAACGCCTTGTAGCGCGCCGCCATGCGATCGCGCACATCGGCGTAAATGCTGCGCTCGACGAGGATGCGCGACGCCGCAGAGCAGGTCTGCCCCGCGTTCTGGATGCCGGCGTTGACGAGGAAGGGCAGCGCGGCGTCGATGTCGGCATCCGCGAACACGATCTGCGGCGATTTGCCGCCGAGCTCGAGCGTGACCGGCACCGCGTTCCTTGCCGCCGCCGCCTGCACCAGCGCGCCGGTCGCGACCGAGCCGGTGAACGACACGTGGTTCACACCGGGGTGCGCGGAGAGCGCTGCACCTGCCTCTTCGCCGAGCCCGGTGACGACGTTGAGCGCGCCGTCGGGCAGCCCTGCCTCCTGGGCAATGCGCGCGAACGCGAGCACCGTGAGGCACGCTTCCTCGGCCGGCTTCAGCACGCAGGCGTTGCCCATCGCCAGCGCGGCGCCAACGCTGCGGCCGACGATCTGCATCGGGTAGTTCCACGGCACGATGTGGCCCGTCACGCCGTGCGGCTCGCGCAGCGTGAGGACGGTGTATCCGTCCAAATAGGGCAGCGTCTCACCGTGGATCTTGTCGCAGGCGCCGGCATAGAACTCGAGGTAGCGTGCCAGCGCAAGCGCGTCGGCCCGGCCCTGCTTCAACGGCTTGCCGACGTCGAGCGCTTCGAGCCGCGCGAGTTCGTCTGCTTGCGCGGCCACCGCGAGGCCGATCCGCGCCAGCACGCGACCGCGCTCGGCGGCGTTGAGACGCCCCCATTCGCCCTCGTCGACCGCGGCTCGCGCGGCGCCGACTGCAGCGTCGATATCGGCCGCCGCGCCGCGCGCAATCGTCGCGAGCGCGCTGCCGTCTGACGGATTCTCAAGCACGAGCGTTGCGCCGCTCGCGGCGCTGCGCCAAGTACCGCCAATCAGCAGCTGCGTGGTGTCGAAGGTCAGCTCGGATTTCATCGCGGTCGTCCCATTCAAACTGAACCAGGACAGGATAGCGCCGCGCCGCGAGCGTGCCCGCGGGATCGACAATTGCGCCATGACGTCGACAGGCACGACCCCCGCAACGAGCTACTACGAAGCGACCGTCGTTCACCCGGCCGCGCATGCACCGCTTGCGGAAGTTCAAGACGCCGAGGTCTGCATCGTCGGCGCCGGGTTTGCCGGCCTGGCGACCGCGCTCGGCCTCGTCGAACGGGGCGTGCAGGGCATTGCGTTGCTCGAAGCCGAGCGCGTCGCCTACGGCGCGTCGGGACGCAACGGCGGCTTCGTGTTCGGCGGTTACAGCCTCGATAGCGCCGATCTCGTCGCGCAGCTCGGCGCCGAAGCGGCACGCGCCTGCTACGGCCTGACGCGCGCCGCGGTCAATCTGATCCGCAAGCGCATCGAGACGCACGCCATCGAGTGCGAAGCGGTCGAGGGCGGCGCGCTGCTCGCCAACTGGTTCGACGACGATGCGATCCTCGAACGCCAGCGGCGCCAGATGCGCGAGCACTTCGGCGTCACATGGCGGCACGTCGGGCGCGATGAACTCGCGCAGCACGTCGTCACGCAGCGCTACTCCGGTGCGCTGATCGAGCCCGACGCGTTTCATTTTCATCCGCTGAAGTACGCGCTCGGCATCGCGCGGGCAGCCCGGGCGGGCGGGGTTCGGCTGCACGAGTTCAGCCCGGTGCGCGCCGTTGAGCGATTGCCGGACGGCCGCTTTCGGGTCGCCACCGATGGCGGCGCAGTGCGCGCGCGCCAGGTGGTGATGGCCGCCGGCGGCTACCTCGACGGCGTCCTCCCCGCGCTCGAACGCGCGATGCTGCCGATCGCCACCTACGTGATGGCGACCGAGCCGCTCGGCGCGCAGATCGAAGCGCTGATCCCGAGCCGCGCGGCGATCTACGACACGCGCTTCGCGTTCGACTACTACCGGCGACTGAACGACACGCGTCTGCTGTGGGGCGGCCGCATCTCGGTGCGGGATCGCAAGCCCGAGGAGATCGCGCGCTTCCTTCGACGCGACATGCTGCGCGTCTATCCGTCGCTGGCCGACGCGCGAACTGATTTCGCGTGGAGCGGCCTGATGAGCTACGCGCGCCACAAGATGCCGCAGATCGGCCGCATCGACGCCGGGCCGCTTGCAGGCGTCTGGCACGCCTCGAGCTTCGGCGGCCACGGCGTCGCGCCGACGACCGTCGCGGGAGAGGTGTTGGCCGATGCGATCAGCGGCCGGGCACCGGTGCCCGCCGCATTCACCCACTATGGCCTGGAACGCACTTGGCGGCCCCTCGGCTTGGCCGCAGCGCAGGCGGCGTATACCTGGGCCGAGTGGCGCGATTGGCTGCGACGCTGAGTCTCGTCGTGGCTCAACCCACGGGCAAGCCGCTGCCGGGACCCAGTTGCTGCAGGCGTGCGATGCACAGATCGAACCAACGCCTGGCCTCGTCGTGCTTTGCCGCCAGATCCTCCAGGTTGCTCACGAAGCCCAGCGCTTCGACGCGGCGACAGGTATCGGCGGGCAGGTCGCGCGCGAGGTAGCGCGGCCCGAAGATGCGCCGCTGCGGGCAATGCAGCAGCCGCAGCGCCTCGATCAGCGGGCGCCACGTCATCGCGTGATAGAACACCAGCGCGTCGGTCGCGCGACCGCGCAGACGCTCCTTGGTCACGATGTGCTGGAACATGGCGAACGACGCCGCCAGCAACGGGACCCGCGCGCGCGCCTGTTCGGCGTCGCTCGCGGCGTCGAGATGCGATTCGACCAACACACCGCGCCGGTCGAACCAGGCCCGCCCGTGGCCGTGCAGCTCGACTTCGCGAAACAGCAGCGGGTCGCTGCGCCGGATCAGGACGAGGTCGACGACCAGGAATTCACCGGCATCGCGCAGTCGGTAGAAGCGCTGCGCGAAGCCGGCGCTACCTGGCGGGTCGTACCGCAATGTGATCGGCGACAAGGCTGCGAGCGCAGCTTCAACCGCGGCGAACGTGGCCTCGAGCGCGTCGTCCGCCACCACCGCCACTGCATCGACATCGGACCACTCGTCTTCGCTGTCAAACGCAGCGCTGCCGCCTTCCCAGGCGGCGTCGACGGTGTCGAGCCGCTGCAGCGCTTGCTGCAGCACACTTGCCAGCTGGCTTCGGGTGACGGCAGGCACCGGCGAGGGCCTAAGGCCAAGGCGTCAATGCGGCGCGAAGCATGCCGCACGAGGAGCAGAGCACGCCCTTGGCGCCATCCCGATCAGCGCTTCGGCCCCACCACCGCGAACATCGCGCCCTGTGGGTCCATGCACTGTGCGATCCAGCTGCCGGGCACTTCCATCGGGCCATTGAGCACTTGGCCGCCACCTGACTTCACACGCTCGATCGCGGCGTCGACTGATTCGACGTTGAAGTAGTACAGCCAGTTTGGCGCCGGCGTTTCAGGCGTCTTCGTCATCATGCCGCCGATGGCCGGGCCGCCCGCCGCGAAGAGCTGGTAGACGCCCATTGCGCCCATGTCCATCGCCGTGTCCTTGGTCCAGCCGAACAGGCCCGCGTAGAAGGAGAACGCGGCCGGGCCGTCGCCGGCGTGGAGTTCGTGCCAACCGACATGGCCCGGTGTGCCCGGTGCGGCCGGCGGCGGCGCATCGTCGGTCGAGCCCTTGAAGAGCATGAAGGCCGCGCCGTGGGGATCGGCGACGACGGCGAAGCGGCCGACGCCGGGGATGTCGTCCGGCGGGCGATGAATTGCGCCGCCGGCGGCCTTCACCTTGGCAGCGTAGGCATCGACATCGGCAACGCCGATATAGCCCATCCAGCCGGGCCGCGCGCCCATCTTCTTCGCTTCGGCCGGGATTTCCATGACGCCGCCGACGGGCGCGCCCCCTGCGGAGAGGATCGTGTAGTTCATGCCGGGCATGCCGGAATCCGCACCGCTCATGCCGAGGGCGCTCTCATAGAACCTCGTCGCCGCGGCGGTGTCGCCAGTCATCAGTTCGTACCAGACGAAACTGCCTTTGGGTGTGGCCATGTCGAAGTCCTCCGATGAAGATGGGCGGGCCGTCAATGCAGCCCCGGGAGGCGAATCATGCGGCGCTTCAGGAAGCGCCGCAAGAGTGTCCGCTTCCGAGAGGGCGCCCGCTGGCGTTCCCGCTCGGCCCGGCTACCCGCCGTGAAACGGGGGGGCGCGAGACCCGGAAAACAGATTCCGGAGCCGGGAACCTGGGCACTGATGCTCAGCGGGCTGCTTTCGATGGGCTGGATGCTTCGACGCCGCAGCGCCCTGCACCAGGAGGGCTGAACCGCGAAATGGGGCGGCAACGCCGCCCCTCTATCTGTTCGCGGCAGGCAACGTCGAGGCTTCAGCGCACGAGCTGCATCTTCTGCCCCTCGATGCCCAGGTCACGCCCCGGGTCGAAGGCCGGGCTGTCGGTCAGCAGGTAGCTGCCATCCTTCAGCTTCCAGGCATGCGGGTACTGATTCGGCAGTTCGACGACCTTGCCGTCGCCGCCCCGCCAGTTTTCAACGCCGCGAATGGTCTTGATCGTCTCTGTCTGCTGGCGGTCCTGGCTGGCCATGCGGTTGTCGTAACCCTGCTGCTGCATGCCGGCGATCTCGGCACGCGTCTGGGCCGCAATCTGCCCGCGCTTCGCCGTCTCGGCAAGCGTTTGACGTGCGGTCTCGGCATGGATCTGCGAGATCTGCGCCTGGGTGCGGGCGTTGTCTTGCGCCATCTGGTTCATGCCCTGCTGGACGCGCGCTGACCAGACCGGGTCGCTGCGCAGGGTAGACCACACGGCGTCGAACTGTTTCGGGTCGAGTTGCCCTTCGGGGGCGCGCCAGGTCAGCACGCCCATCGCCTCGCCGGACAGCGACTGTATGGGCGGCTGGCCCTGCAAGCCGGGCAGGGTGGAGGCCGAGAAGTTGGTCACCACGGCAAGCATCTCCTGCACCGGCCGCCCCTCGTGCGTGTAAGCGATGGTCGCGCGGCCGGCCTCGCGCCAGTTGCGCATGGCGCCTCCGCCGCCCATGTTCATCGTCGACGGCGGTGGCACCAAATCCGGCCGCGGCTGCCAGCCGATCCAGCGCGCGCCGGGACGCTGGCGCTGCACCCAGTAGCGCAGATAACCCTCGGCGCTGGCGATGTCGCCCACCGGGCAGCCCTGGGTGAGTGCGCCGAAGCTCGATCGCCCCCAGCCTTCGCCCGGCAGCAAGGCGATGGCCTGCTGGCCGTCAGCCGCCTGGGCCTGCAGCCGCGGTTGGTAGGGACGCTGGCAGCCGCCGGCGGTCATGCTCCAGACCACCTGGCCTTCATACCGGAACCCGACCGGCAGCATCACTGTGACGGCGCGCATCGGGCGTTCGAAACCCTGTTGGTCGACGATCTCTGCCACTTGCACGCGCAAGGGCGCGGCGCCGGGCGCCGGCCAGGAGGGCAGGGCGGCGAGGGTCAGTGCGGCAGCGACCGCGATGGGGGTGAACTGCATTGCGCTTCTCCTGTAGAACTCGACGGCGATGATGGCGCCCCATCGTTCCGGGATCGTAGTCGACTCCGCTCCCGCACCCACCACCGACTCTGGGATCAGGCGGTCGGCGCCGCCAGCACCCGCCTCGGCCGCAAGTTCGGCCTGACCCAGCCGCGCCAGCGCCGGCGTCAGGTTCCATATCGCATAGGCCAGGGCCATCGTCTCCGTGTCGTCCCGGGCCAGGCGCACGCTTTCGCGCAGCTCGGCCGCATGGGACGGCCGTCGCAAGACGGGGGTGCCGAGAAGGTGCAGCGCGAGCATGACTCGATGATGCCTGAGCTCGGTCCGGCCGACGGCATGGCAGCGGCCCAGGGGAGGTTGGGGAACGGCCTGTCAGGCTCCGAGACGCGCTATCGTTCACGCCATGCCGTTCCCGCCCTACGCGCCCGCGCCGTGAGCGTGTTCCTGCTCAAGCGTCTGGCGACCTTCGTCGCGACATTGTTCGCGGCGTCGATCGTCATCTTTCTGGTGCTCGAAGTCCTGCCCGGCGACGCCGCGCAGATGATGATGGGGCCCGACGCGTCGCCCGAGGCGGTACAGGCGCTCGCCGTCAAGTTCGGCCTCGACCGGCCACCGCTCGAGCGCTACTTCGCATGGGTCGGCGGGCTGCTCGCGGGCGACCTCGGCCTGAGCCACGCCTACAGCTCGCCAGTGTCGGATCTGATACTCGAACGCCTCGCGGTGACGGTGCCGCTCGCGCTGATGGCGATGGCGCTCACCAGCGTGCTCGCGATCACGGCCGGCGTCTACGCAGCGTCACGCCACAACAAGTTGGGCGACGTCGGCCTGATGGGCCTGTCGCAACTCGGGATCGCGGTGCCGAACTTCTGGTTCGCCATCCTGCTGATCCTGCTCTTCTCGGTGCACCTGCGCTGGTTCTCGGCGGGCGGCTTCCCGGGTTGGGGTGAAGGCGTCTGGCCGGCATTCAAATCGCTGCTGCTACCGGCGTTGTCGCTCGCGGTGGTGCAGGCGGCGATCCTGTCGCGCATCACGCGATCGGCAGTACTCGAAGTGCTGCGCGAGGACTTCGTGCGCACCGCGCGCGCCAAGGGCCTGTCCAAGCGCGCCGCGCTCTGGCGCCACGTGCTGCGCAACGCGATGATCCCGGTGCTGACGATCATGGGCCTGCAGTTCGCCGAGCTGCTCGCCGGCACCATCGTGGTGGAGAACGTGTTCTACCTGCCGGGGCTCGGGCGGCTGATCTTCCAGTCGATCTCGAACCGCGACCTGATCGTGGTGCGCAACTGCGTGATGCTGCTCGCGGGGATGGTCGTCGTCGTCAACTTCGTCGTCGATCTGCTGTACGCGGCGATCGACCCGCGGATCAAGGCGTCCGATATATGAGGCCTCCAAGCTCACTGCGTTCGCGCCCCCCCGAGGCGGAGCGCGGCGCCCTTCGGGCGGCCGGGCGGGCGCCGCGATGAGCGTCGTGCTGGCCGCCCCGCCGCCAGCCGGCTTCTGGCACCGTGCAGTGCGCCATCGCAGCTTCGCGCTCGGCGGCGCGCTGACGCTGCTGCTGCTCGCCGCAGCGCTGCTCTCGCTCGTCTGGACGCCGTGGTCCCCCTATGAGATCGACATCCCCGCGAAGTTGCAGCAGCCCTCGGCCGCACACTGGCTCGGCACCGACACGCTCGGGCGCGACGTGTTGTCGCTGCTGCTCGTCGGCGCGCGCAACTCGATCCTCGTCGGCGTGATCGCGGTCGGCATCGGCCTGCTCGTCGGCACCGCGTTCGGCCTGCTCGCGTCGGCGCGGCGCGGCTGGGTGGAGGAGCTCATCATGCGCGTCGCCGACTTCGGCTTCGCGTTCCCGGCGATCTTGTCGGCGATCATGATGACGGCCGTCTTCGGCCCCGGCATCGTCAATTCGATCATCGCGATCGGCATCTACAACATCCCGACCTTTGCGCGCATCACGCGTGCCTCGGCGAACGTCGTCTGGGCGAGCGAGTACGTGCTCGCGGCACGCGCGGCAGGCAAGGGCCGCTTTCGGATCACGATCGAGCACGTACTGCCCAACATCGCCTCGGTGCTGATCGTGCAGGGCACGATCCGCTTCGCGATCGCGATCCTGGCCGAAGCGGCGCTCTCCTATCTCGGCCTCGGGACGCAGCCGCCGCAGCCTTCGTGGGGCCGCATGCTCAGCGAGGCGCAGACGCTGCTGTTCCAGGCGCCGCGCCTCGCGGTGTTCCCGGGCCTTGCGATCGTGTTCGCCGTGCTCGGGCTGAATCTGCTCGGCGACGGCCTGCGCGATCTGTTCGATCCGCGGCTCGCGCGACGGAGGTGAGCACGGCGCCGACCTCAATGCAGAGCCATCGCACGCGACCCGAACGCGGATAATCCGCGCCTCGTTCGGCGCGCATCGTTGCGCGCCGCCATCTCGCCAGCCGTCGAGTCATCCCTTGCTGTTCCGCCGCTTCGAATCCCTGCTCGCGCCCTATCCGGACGCGCTGCCGCCGCCTGCGCCGAAGCAGTTCCTGCGCTTCCTGTGGGAGTGCACGCGCGGCTTGCGTGGCTTGCTGCTGGCGGTGACGCTCGTCAGCGCTGTGATCGGCTCATTCGAGGCGTTGCTGTTCGCGATGGTGGCGCACGTCGTCGATGTGCTTGGCAGCGTGCCGCCGGCCGAATTGTGGCCGCGCCACGGCCACACGCTCGCGCTGCTCGGCGGCGTGCTCGTCGCGAGCATCGCTGTCGCCGGGCTCTACGGCTTGCTGAAGTACCAGGGCGTGTTCATCAACTTCCCGATGCGGCTGCGCTGGAACTTCCACCGCCAGATGCTCGAGCAGAGCATGTCGTTCTACCAGGACGAGTTCGCCGGCCGCATCGCGACCAAGGTGATGCAGACCGCGCTCGCGGTGCGCGACACGTGGCTGATCTTCAGCGACATCCTGGTCTACGTCGGCGTCTATTTCGTGACGCTGCTCGGCGTGCTCGGCGCGTTCGACCTCTGGCTGCTCGCGCCTTACCTCGTCTGGCTGGCACTGTATGTGGCGACGCTGCACTACTTCGTGCCGCGCCTGGCGCGCGTCGCCAAGGAACAGGCCGACGCGCGCTCGCTGATGACGGGCCGCGTGACCGACGCCTACACCAACATCGGCACCGTCAAGCTGTTCTCGCACGCGCAACGCGAGGCGCATTTCGCGCGCCACGCGATGCAGGAGTTCGCCGCCACCGGCCACGCGCAAATGCGCTTGGTGACGGCGTTCGAGACCCTCAATCAAGCGCTCGGCGTGAGCCTGATCAGTGCCACCACCCTCTCGAGCCTGTTGCTGTGGCAGCAGGGCGCGATCGGCGTCGGCGCGGTGGCGGCGGCGACCGCGATGGCGCTGCGGCTGAACGGCATCTCGCACTGGATCATGTGGGAGATGGCGACGCTGTTCGAGCACGTCGGCACGGTGCAGGACGGCATTGCCACGCTGTCGCGCGCGCGCGGCGTCGTCGATCGACCGGACGCGACGCCACTCGTCGTCACGCGCGGCGAGGTGCGCTTCGAGGACGTGGGCTTTTCATACGGCAACGCGCGCCAGGTGATCGAGGGGCTGAACCTCGTCATCCATCCGGGCGAGAAGATCGGCCTTGTCGGCCGCTCGGGCGCGGGCAAGAGCACGGTCGTCAACCTGCTGCTGCGGCTCTACGACCTCGAATCCGGCCACATCCGCATCGATGGGCAGGACATTGCCGGCGTCACCCAGGAGAGCCTGCGCCGCCAGGTCGGCATGGTGACGCAGGACACGTCGCTGCTGCACCGTTCCGTGCGCGACAACCTCGTCTACGGCCGACCGGACGCGAGCGACGCCGAGATGCTGCGTGCCGCCGAGCGTGCCGAGGCGCACGATTTCATCGTCGGCCTCGCAGACCAGAAAGGCCGCCACGGCTACGACGCACACGTCGGCGAGCGCGGCGTCAAGCTTTCGGGCGGCCAGCGCCAGCGCGTCGCGATCGCCCGCGTGATGTTGAAGGACGCACCGATCCTGCTACTCGACGAAGCGACGAGCGCGCTCGACAGCGAGGTCGAGGTAGCGATCCAGGCGAGCCTGTACAAGCTGATGGAGGGCAAGACGGTGGTCGCGATCGCACACCGGCTCTCGACCATCGCAGCGATGGACCGACTCGTCGTCATGGAGCACGGCCGTGTCGTCGAGACCGGCACCCACGCGAGCCTGCTCGCCGCCGGCGGCATCTATGCGCGGCTCTGGGCACACCAGAGCGGCGGGTTTCTGGGCGAGGAAGTCGACGAGGACACAAGCGTCACACGCTGATCTCACGCGATGACGATTGGCGCACATCTGCGCCCCGCTGGAGCGATTGCGCGGCCCGCCAGCGCGACGGACTGACGCCGCTCCATCGGCGAAACGCATGCGTGAATGCGCTGGCGTCGTTGTAGTTCAGGCTCTGTGCGATGGCGGTGATAGACATCGCGGTGTCGTCCAGCAATTGGCACGCCACTTCCTGACGAACTTCGTCGTTGAGGGTTCGGAAGCTGACGCCGTGCGGCTGCAGCTGTCGATCCAGCGTGCGCCGATGCATGCCGAGTTCGCCCGCCACCTTGACCATCGAACTGCTGCCGCTCAGGAGCTGACGGCGCAGCACGCGGCGAACCTGTGCCGGCAGGTCACCGGTGCCCAGCGCCTCCAGCGCCCGGGCCCGCGCCACGAGCACGCTCAGTCGCGCCGGGTCGGCAGTGGCGATCGGCGCGTCGAGCCAGGCCTTGTGGAAGACGACGGCGGATTGTTCGGCGTCGAAGCGCAACGGCGCGCGAAAGAAGTTCCTATAGGGTCGAGTGTCGGCCGGGCGTCGCCGCGACAGCAGCACCTCGTGCGGCAGCCAGGTGCGCCGCACAGCGCGCGCAGCGCGTTCCAGGTCACGCCCAGCACATGGTCGTAGATGATCTCGGCACGTTCGACGCCGGGCTCGTAGAGCGCATAGCCGTAGGTCGCGAAGCGCGCGTCTTCGGTCAACGTGGCGAGGCCGCCACCGTCGCTCAGCGTCAGAAAGCGCGACATCAAGCCGAGCGCGGTGCGAACGTCGGGCGCGGCGCGCGCCAGCTCGGCGACGATGCCGAGCGACTCGAGCGGTGTCTGCCCGCCGGTCAGCACGCCGAGATGCGCGCAGCCGCTGCGGTCGGCACACAGGCCGAGAAAGCGGCTGCCCTGGCGGAATGGGATCAACTGCTCGGGATCGTCGAACTGATCGGACCGCAGACCCGCCTCGCGCAGCAACTCGGCCCAGGGCACGCCGAACGCCTCGATCAGCGGTACCAACGCGAGAATCACCGCAACCCGGCTGCACCCGCCCGGGACGACGCCGCCGCGGGCGGTCGCGTGGCCGTGCGCGGCGTCGGCGACCCCGGCGGTGGGAACGATGAGGCGAACCGGCGGGGAAGGCGATCGGGTCGGCACGACGGGGCCAGTCTGTCACAAGATCACAAGCGCGCGCGGGGGCCCGCCTTAAACTGCCGTGGCCCGCCAGCGCGCACCCCGCCGCGCCGGTACGCTCGCGTTGCAGTCAAGCCCTGTCCTCGGAGATTGAACATGTCGCATCCCACCATCGTCCGCGCCGCCGCGCTCGCCTGCGCAGGCGCCCTCGGCCTCGCCGTCGTGCCCGCCACCGGCGCGCCGAACCCGCTGAAGGAGGCCTACTTCGGCGAACAGCACGTACACACCAGCTGGTCGTTCGACGCCTACATCTTCGGCAACATGATCACCGGCCCGGCCGACGCCTACGACTACGCCAAAGGCAAGACGATCAAGCACCCGCTCGGCTACGACATCAGAATAGACACACCGCTCGACTGGATGGGCGTGACCGACCACTCCGAGTACGCCGGTGTCGTGCGGCTGGCCAACACGCCCGGCTCGGCGATCAGCAAGATGCCTTTCGCAAAGGAACTGGTGGTCAAGGACGCCGCCGACATCCAGCGCATCTACCTCTGGCTCGCCACGTCGATGATCAAGATGGAGCCGGTCAAGGCGCTCGTCGACCCGGCCGTCGCGGGCACGGTATGGAAGGCGAACAACGAGGCCGCCGACGCCGCCAACCAGCCGGGCAAGTTCACCGCCTTCTGCTCCTACGAGTGGACCTCGAACCCCGACTTCGCCAACATGCACCGCAACGTCTTCTTCAAGGACTGCGCCAAGGTGCCCGAGGTGCCGTTCAGCTCGCTCGACTCGCAGGCCCCCGAAGACCTGTGGGCCTGGATGGACGGCCAGCGCCAGAAAGGCAACGAGTTGCTCGCCATCTCGCACAACGCCAATCTGTCAGCCGGCCTGATGTACCCGACCGAGGTCAACTTCAAGGGCCGGCCGATCGATGCGGCCTGGGCCGAGTCGCGCGACCGCAACGAGCGGCTGATCGAGATCAAGCAGATCAAGGGCGCGTCGGAGACACACCCGCTGCTGTCGCCGAACGACGAGTTCGCCGGCTACGAGATCCTGAACTACCTGCTTGGCGACCCGCAGGGGCGCTACATCACCATCCCCGGCAGCTACGCGCGCCAGGCGCTGAAGGACGGCGTCGCAATGCAGGACGCGCGCGGCTACAACCCCTACAAGATGGGCTTCGTCGGCGGCTCGGATTCGCACAACACCGGCGTGCCCTACCGGCAGGACAACTTCTTCGGCGGCCACGCGCGGCTCGACGGCGAGATCAAGGAGCGCATGGGTGGCCACAACTTCGCCGGGCTGGACGTGCGCTTCGAGAACCCGGCCGGCCTTTCCGGCGTGTGGGCCGAGGAGAACACGCGCGAGTCGATCTTCAACGCCATGCAGCGCAAGGAGACCTTCGCCACCAGCGGCCCGCACATCAAGCTGCGCTTCTTCGGCGGCTGGGACTACGCGGCCAACACCACGGCCGCCAAGGACTGGGTCAAGGCCGGTTACGCCAAGGGCGTGCCCATGGGCGGCGACCTGCCTGCCGCCAAAGGCAAGGCGCCGAGCTTCGTGGTCTGGGCGGTGAAGGATCCGACGTCGAGCAACCTCGACCGCATCCAGGTCGTCAAGGGCTGGAGCAAGAACGGGCAAAGCTTCGAGAAGATCTACGACGCGGTGTGGGCCGGCAAGCGCAAGCCCGATCCGCTCACGCACCGCGTACCGGCGATCGGCTCGACCGTGGACATCGTCAACGCGAGCTACACCAACACGATCGGCGCCGTCGAGTTGAAGGGCACCTGGACGGACCCCGAATTCGACCCCAGCCTGCACGCCTTCTACTACGCGCGCGCGATCGCGATTCCGACGCCACGCTGGACGACGATCCAGGCCAAGGAACTCGGCGTGCCGGTGCCCGACGTGGTGCCGGCCACGGTGCAGGAGCGCGCCTGGTCGTCGCCGATCTGGTACACGCCCGACGCTGCGGCGAAGAAGGCCGGCGGCATGACGGTGGCGGCGCTGAAGGAGAAGGGCGCGGTGGCGCTCGACGACGCACAGCTGAAGGAACTGACGACCGCCAAGTTCACCTGGGTTCGCAACAACGTCACCGGCGCGATCAACAAGTACCAGTGGACCGACAGCGGCCGGCTGCTGATCATGAACGTCGACAAGCGCATACCGCAGCCGTCCGAGTACGGCGACCTGGTCCGCGGCTCCTACCTCGGCGAGACGACGAGCGACTTCACCGTCAAGGGCGGCAAGATCCTGACTTCGTTCGGCAACCGCACCTACGAGCTCACCGCCTACAAGATGGGCGACAAGACGCTGCTCGCGCGCAGCAACGAGTTCGGCTACGCGAACTACGAGATCATCGAGCCGCCGCTGTTCCTGAGCACCGAGGTCAAGGGCGCAGTGGTGCCGCGCTGAGCGCGACGGCGGTCTCGCACTCGTGGCCCCTGATCTTCGCTGCTGCCGCGCGTGAGCGCCCGGCAGCACCTGCGGCTCGCCGCCGCTGCGCTGCTGGCGCTGGCCGGCAGCAGCGCGCTGGCTTGCGCGATGTGCCTGTCGGCGTTCCAGGTTCGCATGAGCGCGCAGGAGCTCGCCTATGCGCAGCGCATCGTGCTCGTGCGGCCTGAAGGGGATGCGCTGCGCGTGGTCGAAGTCGTCAAGGGCGACGTAGCCGCGAACACGCTGATTGCGGAGCACGCGGCGCGCGTCGATGCGAAGGCGCTGGCCTCCACCAAGCCACTGTTGCTGATCCGCGAGGACCGCTGGGTGCAGTGGGTGAACATGGGCGCGATCGGCGCCGAACACGCGCCGTGGTTGCGCCAGTTGGCGGCCTTTCCGAGCCGCAGCGAGGCGAGCGAGGCGCAACAGGCGGCGCTCGCTGCGTTGCTGCTGCCGGCACTCGAAAGCCCCGACGCGATGGTCGCCGAGATCGCCTACGGCGAGCTCGCGTCCGGCCACTACGACGCGCTGCGCGCCAACCGCGCCACGATCCCGGTCACCGAGTTGCGGCGCTGGCTTGCCGACCCGGCGCTCGCGCAGCGCCAGGATCTGTACCTGCTGCTGCTCGGCCTCGCCGGCGACGCGCGCGACGCCGACGCCATCGAGCGCCGGCTCGACGCGATGCGGGCGAACCACGACGCCACGCATCTGGCGTCGCTGCTGGCGGCTGACCTCGAACTGCGCGGCCCGGCGCGCCTCGCCTGGGTTGCGCAGCGCTACCTGCGCGACCCGCAGCGCAGCCTCGACGAGCAGCGCGCCGCCGTGCTCGCGCTCGCCGAGCTCGGCGGCGACGATGCGACCTTGCCGCGCACGCAGGTCGTTGCGCTCTACCGCACGCTGATCGCGCAGCGCCAAGCGGCGGCCGGCCTCGCGGCGCGCGACCTCGCCGACTGGGGCGTGTGGGATCTGGCGCCCGCCTACCGCGCGCTGCTCAAGTCCGGCGTCGCCCTGTCGCCGCCGGCCCGCCTGGCGATCGAGGAGTACCTGCAGCGCAGCGCACAGTCGCAGGCGGTCGAGCTGACGCTGCCGACTCCGACGAAGGAAGGCACAGCCGGCGCCCTGCTCGCGCAGCGCAAGCCATAGCCGTCCGTGCGCCGCGCGCCACGGCGCCTCGCTCGGCACACCATCCAAGACCTCGAAGTTCATGACCTCCCCTTCCGACGATATTTCCGACGACCCCGCGACTGCGCCATCTGCCGCACGGCGGACGCGCCTGGACGCCTGGCTGCGTGAGCCGCTGTTGCAGTTCCTCCTCATCGGCATCGCGCTGTATGGTGCCTACCGCTGGATGAGTCCACCCGATGCGGCGCAGCCAGAGCCGAACCGCATCGTGCTCACCTCGGACGATCTGGTGCAGATGACGGTCGCCTGGCGCGCCCAGGGCCGGCCGATGCCGACGCAGCAGCAGATGCAAAGCCTGATCGAGACCAAGCTGCGCGAGGAAGTGCTGTACCGCGAGGCGCTCGCACTCGGCCTCGACAAGGACGACGCGATCGTCAAACGGCGCCTCGCGCAAAAGATGGACTTCGTCGCGGAAGACTTGTCCGATCTCGCCGAGCCGACGCCGGCCGAACTGAAGACCTGGTTCGAATCGCATCGCGAGCGCTTCGCGCTGCCGCCGCGGCTGAGCTTTCGCCACCTCTATTTTTCGCCCGACAAGCGCCATGCCGCCGCCGAGGCCGACGCGCGGCGCGCCCTCGCAAAGCTCGACGCGCCCGGCGCCGGTGAGGCAAGCGCGGCGGCGGACCCGTTCATGTTTCTCGACCGCTACGTCGATCAGTCGGCCGACCAGGTCGCGGCGCTGTTCGGCCCGGCGTTCGCGCGCTCGCTGATCGAGCTGCCGACGGGCAGTTGGCAGGGGCCGCTCGAATCGGGCTACGGCTGGCACCTCGTGTTCGTCGAGGAACTGACGCCCGGCCGCGTGCCCGACTTCGACGCGATCGAACCCGAGGTCAAGCGCGAATGGATCGCCGCCCAGCGCGCCGAGAGCAAGCGCAAGCGCTACGAGGCGATGCGTGCGCGCTACGAGCTCGTCATCGCCGACACGCGGCCGCAGCCCGCAGCGGTGGCTGCGTCCACTCCAGCGAGCGGCACGCCGTGAAGCGCACGCCGATCGCCTGGCGCGTGCTGTGCGCCGTGTTGCTGACACTGTGCTGCCTGGGCGGCGCGCACGCGCACGATGCCCGCCCTGCTTACCTCGAGATCACCGAAACCGCGCCGGGCCGCTACGACATCCTCTGGCGCACGCCGGTGGCTGCCGGTGCGCGCCTGCCGGTGCAGCTCAAGCTGCCCGAGGACGCACGCACTGTCGCCGCGCCGCACGAGCGCATCCTGCCCGACTCGGTGCTCGAGCGGCGCATCGTCGAAGTGCCCGGCGGCCTCGGCGGACGACGCATCGAGATCGTCGGCCTGCAGGGCACGATCACCGACGTGCTGGCGCGCGTACAACTGCTGGATGGCACTTCGGGCACGACGCTGGTCCAGCCGGCGCGGCCTTGGCTCGAGATCGCCGCCGCGCGCAGCGGCTGGGAGACGGCGTCGAGCTTCCTGCGCCACGGCGTCGAGCACATCGCCTTCGGCATCGACCACCTGCTGTTCGTCTTCGGGCTGCTGCTGCTTGTGCGTTCGCCGTGGGGGCTGCTCAAGACGGTGACCGCGTTCACCCTAGCGCACAGCATCACGCTCGCACTTGCGACGCTCGGCATCGTGCGCGCCGCGCCGGCGCTGGTCGAGGCACTGATCGCGCTGTCGATCCTCTTTCTGGGTGCAGAGGTGCTGCGCGCGCGTCGGGGCGAGACGAGCTTCACGATCCGCAACCCCTGGCTGGTGGCGTTCGGCTTCGGCTTGCTGCACGGGCTCGGCTTCGCCAGCGGCCTGCGCGCGATCGGGCTGCCGCAGGGGGACATCCCGCTCGCGCTGCTGATGTTCAACCTCGGCGTCGAGATGGGCCAGCTCGTCTTCGTCGGCCTTGTGCTGCTCGCATGGCAAGCGATCAAGGCGCTGCACATCGGCTGGCCGGCATGGGCGCAGGTCGCGCCAGCCTATCTCGTCGGCTCGCTCGGCGCGTTCTGGTTCGTGCAGCGGACGATGGCGATGTTCTGACAAGTCGGCCGTCACCGTGCAGCTCGAGCCTTCTTGCGGGCGTTTGCGCCCCGATGCCGTTCGCTCGGTTCGGCGGCGCGCTATCCGCCGGCGCTCGCGTCGCCGTTCGAGGCTGCCACGTGCGCCCGCCACGCGGCCAGCAGGTCCCGATGTTCGGGAACGCCCTCCAGGTAGCTCGTGCGCAAGCTCGGGTCGCTGATCTTGTCCGCCTGGCTTCGCAGATCGGCGCAGGCTGCCTCGAGCACCGCAAGCGCGCGTCCGTCGCCCACCCGAACGAGTGCCCGATAGGCCGTCAGTCGGACGAGCTGGCGAGACTCGCTGCCATCGAGCGCATCGGTGCGGGCGAGACGTTCCCAGACGCCGTCGAGCGCCCGCATGGCCGCGTCCGGCTCGTCGCGCGCCAGCGCAACCCGCGCAAGCCCGGCCTGCGCATCGAATCGCAGCGCGTCACCCTTCGCCGCGGCCAGCGTGAGCGCATGCATGTAGCTGGCCTGTGACGCACCGGTTCTTCCACTGGCGAGCTCGGCGTCGCCCAGGCGCAGGCTGGCGACGATCTCGGTCTCGCCATTGCGCGCCTCGATCGAGGTTGCCAGCGCGGCGCGGGCATCGGCGAGCGCCGTGTCGAGATCGCCCTGCCTGAGCGCGATCAACGACAGGTAGGTCTGCGCGTAGGGCTCCATCACGCGGTCGCCGACCGCACGCGACAGCTGCAGTCCGTCCTCGAGATGACGGCGCGAACGTGTCTGCTCGCCCAGGCCGAGCAGCGCGATGCCGAGGTGCAACAACGCCACCGCCTCGGCGGCGCGATCGCCCGTCTCGCGCAGTACCTGCAATTGCTGCTGCGCGATCTCGAGGTGCCCTGCGAAGTCATCCGCGCGCCCCGCGATCAGCGCGAGCGTGTTCAGGAAGCTGCCTTCGACGCGGCGCAGGCCGTGCCGTCGCGCGAGCGCAAGTCCTTCGGTGGCGAGCTCCTCGGCGGCCGCCGCGTCGCCCTGGTCATTGAGCGCCGCGGCGAGCAGGTTCTGCGCGCGCAAAAGAATCTCGGTGTCGCCAGCGCGTTCGGCGAGCACCATCGCCTCGCGCGCCGCCTGCGCCTCGGTTGCCGTGTCGCCGCTGCGCATCGCCAGGTAGCTGCGCCGCTTGGCGACATCTGCGCGGCGCCGATCGTCGTCGAGCGCATCGGCGACGGTCTGCATCGCGTCGAGCTCGGCCCGTTGATCGGCGCGCCGTCCGCGTAGATCGAAGGCGCGCTCGCGCGCCGAGTGCAGCCGCCAGCGCCAGGGCAATGCATCCGCTTGTGCGTCGTCGCCGAGCAGATCCTGTGCGCGCGAAGCGAAGTCGATCACTGCCTCGTTGGCATGGCGTGCTGCTGCGTGCTCGGCAGCGCGCACGTAGAACTCGCAGGCACGCCGGCGCTCGCCGGCGCGCTCGAAGTGCTCGGCGGCGAGGCCGAGAAAATCGTTTGCGCGCGCGCCGGCCAGCCCGCCGAGCCAGGCGCCGACGCGGGCGTGGTAGGCGCGCCGCTGGCGCTTGAGCACGGTGTCGTAGGTCACCTGGTGCAGCAGCTGGTGGTGGAAGGCGAACTCGCGAACGCCGTCGATGCCGGCCTCGCGGCGCGCGACGACCAATTCGCGCCGGGTCACGTCGGGCAGCAAGGCCAGGGCGTCGGCGTCGATCGCGGCAAGCGCCTGATCCCAGAACACGAAGCCGACCACCGCCGCCTGCTGCAGCGTCTGCTTCTCGGCAGCCTCCAAGCCGTCAAGCCTGGCCTGCAGCACGCCGGTCAGCGTCGACGGCACGCGCGCCGCCCCCAGCTTGTCGGGCACCACGGCCCAGCGTTCGGGACCGGTGTCGATCGCGCCCATGTCGATCAGCATCTTGAGCAACTCTTCCATGTAGAAAGGGTTGCCTTCCGCGCTCGATGTGAGCAGCGACCGCAGCGCAGGTGGAACGGCTTCGATCCGCTGCAGCAATTCGCCGGCGAGCGCTTCGTTCGCCTCGGCGCCCAACGGACCCAGCCGCAGGCGCTGCGCCGACTCGACGGCGGGCCAGTCGGCCCGGCGTTCGAACAACAGCGGGCGGGCAAAGCTGAGCATCAGCAGGGGTAGGTCGGCGCCCGCCGCCGCGAGCTGGGCGAGGAATTCGAGTGAGCCGTCGTCGGCCCAGTGCAGATCGTCGAGCAGGAGCAGCAAAACCCCGCCGTCGCGCGTCGCCAACCGGCGCAACCACTGCATCGCTGCATGAAAGCCGCGCCGTTGAAGCTGCGCCGCATCGTCGGCGATGCCGCGCAGATGGGGACTGCTGCCAAAGTCCAATCCGATCAAGTGCCCCAGCAGCGCGGCGTGGTCGGACTCGGTGCCATGCAGCGCTGCCAGGCCGCGTTCGAGCTTGTGCTTCGCCTGCGCCATGCTGTCGCCGTCGCCGATCTGCAGCCACGTGGCCAGCAGTTCGCGCAGCAGCCCGAAGGGCTGACCCTGCGTCATCGGTCTGGCGCGGGCGCGCAGCACCACCAGCGCGCTCCCGGCACGCTCTTCTTCGGGCGCGAGCCTGCGCTCGAATTCATGCAGAAGCCGGCTCTTGCCCAGCCCCGCCTCGCCTATCACTGTGACGACGGCAAGCCGACGCTCGACGCGCAAGCGCGCCAGCGCATCGCGCAAGGCCCCGAACTCGCCGTCGCGACCGACCATGCGCGTCTGGACGCCCTCGATGCCGCGATTGCTGCGTCGCTGCGGCGCCGGCCGCTCGCCGATCACCAGGTAGCTGCGGATCGGCCCGTCGACACCCTTGACCTGCATCGGCGCTTCGGCGACGGTTTCGAACGCGCCGCGCACCCACTCGTGCGTTGCGCGACTGATGCGCAGGCCACCGGCCGGGGCGGTCTGCTCCATCCGTGCAGCGATGTTGACGGCCATGCCGCGGATGCTGCCCTCGGCATCGACGCCCCCGCCGAGCAGCACGTCGCCGGTGTGGATGCCAACGCGCACGTCGAATCCGACGTGGCCCTGCGCCTGCAACACCTCCTCGCCGAGAAGGCGGCCTTCGGCGAGCAACGCGAGGCCGCAGCGCACGGCGCGCTCGGCGTCGTCCTCGCGCGCGGCGTCGGCGCCGAAGGCGGCCAGCAGGCTGTCGCCCGCGTACTGCAGCACCTTGCCCCCGTGGGCGGTCACGATCGCCGTGCAACGCAGCAACGCGCCGTCCATCAACGCGTGGATCTCCTCCGGGTCGAGACGCTGCGCAAGCGACGTCGAGCCGACGACGTCGAGAAACAGGATGCTGACCTGCCTGAGCGTCTGCGTCGGTGGCGGCGCCGGCCCGTCGTCGCCGAGGGCCGCCAGGCGCGCGCGCAATCCCGCGATGGAAGCATCGACCACGGCGTCGCCGAGCAGCGCGCGCTGCGCTTCCAGCGCCGCGACGCCGGATTCAAGCTGCTCCCGGGGCGAAGCCATGCGCAAAGGATAGCAACGGCGCCGGCTCGAAGCACGCCTCCCGCAGGTGACGGGCCGAAGCAGCCGGATCGGTGTTTTCACGCTTTCTTGCGGCCGCCTTCTGGCGCACAGTCCTCGCTTCCCGGCATTTGACATCTGTCAAGGACGGCCGGGCCCAAGTTCCGGAGCCGCGATGCGCAAAGTCCGCCTCACCGTACTGCTGCTTTGTTGGGTCGCGATGGGCGGCAGCGCCCACGCCGCGGACGCCGCCACCCTGGCGCGCGGCAAGGTGCTGATGGAGGGCATCGTCGCCTGCGGCAATTGCCACATGGCCGTGGGGCCGCAAGGACAACCGCTGTTCGGCAAGCCGCTCGCCGGCGGCTTCAAGTTCGACGACGCGGCGTTCACCGCCTTTGCACCGAACATCACGCCGGACGCGGCGAGCGGCATCGGCCGCTGGACCGACGCGCAACTCGGCAAGGCGATCCGCGAGGGCATCCGCCCCGACGGCCGGCTGATCGGTCCGCCGATGCCGATCGAGTTCTACCGCCACATCTCCGACGCCGACCTGGCGGCGATCATCGCCTGGCTGCGCGCGCAGCCGGCGGTGAAGAACGAGGTCCCGAAGTCGGTCTACCGCATGCCTCTGCCGCCCGCCTACGGCCCGCCCGTCGGCACCGTCACGGCGCCGCCGACGAGCGACAAGCTGCGCTACGGTGAGTACCTCGCCACCATCGGTCACTGCATGGAGTGCCACACGCCGCGCGACGACAAGGGCATGCTGATTCGCGCCCAATGGGGCGCCGGCGGGCAAGGCATTCCCGGCCCGTGGGGCGTGAGCATCTCGCGCAACCTCACGCCCGGCCCCGGCGGGCTGAAGGATTGGACCGATGCCGAGATCGCGCACACGATCCGCACCGGGCTGGATCGCAAGGGCCAGCCGCTCAAGCCTCCGATGGCGTTCTTCTTCTACAAGAACATCGACGACGCCGACATGGCCGCGCTGATCACCTACCTGCGCTCGCTCAAGCCGATGCCTTTCGGGGGCAAATCCTAGCGACAAGAGCTTCCGTCATTGCGGTTCGCGCCGTCCACACCCATGCTGCACGACCCTGATCGACACGAAGCCTTGCGGCCCATCGCCTGGGACGAGGGTCGCGCGCGGGAAGCGATCGCGCGCATCGTCGCCGACACCGAGGCGCGCTATTCGGCCGAGACCTACTGGCCAACCCATCCGCGTGACATCGAGCCCGGTGAAGAGGGCGGACAGATCGCGACGACGTTCTACTTCGGTGCCTCCGGCGTGGTGTGGGCGCTCGACTACCTGCGCTCGGTCGGCGCAGCGGCGCTGCGCCGCGATCCGCTCGAAGGGCTCGATACGCTGATGGCGCGCAATCGGGAGCAACTCGCCGCGTGGGACAGCCGGGACTTCGCCTCGTACCTGATGGGCGATACGCCGATCCTTCTGATGCAGTACGGCCGGCAGCCCACGGCCGCGCTGGCCGATCAGTTGGCGGCACTGATCGAAGGCAACATCGACCACCCCGCACGCGAACTGATGTGGGGCGCGCCAGGCACCTTGCTCGCGGCGTTGTTCCTGCACGAGCGTGACGGCGGCGCGCGCTGGGCCGAACTGTTTCGCGCAACGGCGGCAAAGCTCTGGTCGCAGCTCGAGTGGTCGTCCGAACACGCCTGCCACTTCTGGACGCAGGACCTCTACGGTCAGCGCAGCACCTATCTCGACGCGGTGCATGGCTTCGTCGCCACCGCGCTCCCGCTCATCCGCGGTCGCCACCTGTTGGGCGATGCTGACTGGAGCGGTTGGCAACGCTGCATCGCCGAGACCGTGACGCGCACCGCGACATGGGAAGGCGATCAGGTCAATTGGCGTGCCTTTCTTGACCGGCCGTTCGAGAAAAAGCTGATGCAGTTCTGCCACGGCGCGCCGGGCTTCGTGATCTGCCTCGGCGACTGGCCCGGCGCCGAGCTCGACGAGCTGCTGCTTGCTGCGGGCCGCGCGACGTGGGCAGCCGGACCGCTCAACAAGGGCTCGAACCTGTGCCATGGGACAGGCGGGAACGGATACGCCTTCCTCAAGCTCTACCAGCGCACCCGCGACCCGACGTGGCTGGAAAGGGCACGCGCGTTCGCGATGCACGGCATCGCGCAGACCGACGCCGATGCCGCGACGCTACGGGCAGACTGCGCTACTCGCTCTGGACCGGCGATCCTGGCTTCGCGATCTACCTCTGGGATTGCGTGCAGGCCCAGGCGCGCTTTCCGACGTTCGACGTGTTCTACGGATCGACGGCGCCCGTCTAGGCAACCGGCTCCATCAGCATCAGCCCCGAAGCGGTGTTCGAGATTGGGATGTGATAGTTGCTGTGCAGCGTTCGGACCTGCTCGCCGAGCGCGGCCCGGGCAGCGAGCCAGTTGATCAGCTCGATCCCCTGCGTGCCGGTTTGCCGGACGAGTTCATTGACCGAGAACTGGGTGGCCCACTTCGGGTCGCGCGCCATGCTGTCGATGAACTTCAGGTCGAAGGCCTTGTTGATGTGGCCCGCGCGTTCGCCTTCGAGCTGGTGCGAAAGGCCGCCGCTGCCGATCATCACCACCTTGGCATCGCTGTCCCACGCGCGCACCGCGGCACCGATGGTTTCGCCAAGTCTGTAGCAACGCGCCGCCGACGGCAGCGGGAAGAGCACGGTGTTCACGCAGACGGGCACGATACGCACCGGCCAGCGGTTCTGTCCGCAGGCGTGGTCCGGCCAGAGCAGCGCCAGCGGCAGCGTCACCGCGTGGTCGATCTTCATTTCCTGGCAGGTCACCATGTCGAAGTCCGCCGCCACGAGCGTCTCGACCAGGTGCCACGAGAGGTCTTCGTCACCCGGCACGGGCGGCATCTGCGGAATGCCCCAGCCTTCGTCGGCGTTGCGGTACTCCGGCGCCGCGCCGATCGCGAACGTAGGCATCTTGTCGAGGAAGAAGTTCAGGCCGTGGTCGTTGTAGACGACCACGGCCACGTCGGGCTTCACCTCGCCGAGCCACCGGCGGACCGGTGCAAAGCCGTCGAAGAACGGCTTCCAGTACGGATCGGACTGCAGGTTCCTCGCGATCGCGCCGCCGATTGCGGGGACGTGCGAGGTGTTGATGCCACCGAGGATGCGAGCCATGTCGGGTCTCCTTGACGCTCTCAGGTCCTGCCCGCTGCCACCAGCCTGGCTTTGAACGCTTCCTTGCTCAGGCCGGTCTGCTGGGCGCCGATGTCCTGCATGTCGAGGCCGAAGATGCCGCCGAACTTCGCCAGGTAGTAGGCGTTGCCACCGGCGGCGAGCAGTTGCAGCACGTTGCGGTTGCGGATCGCCTCGCGCTGCTCCGTGTCGAGGCCGTACCTGGCGCAGTACGCGTCCTCGTCGGCGACGAAAGCCTCGCGGTTCTCGGCATCGTTGAACGAGTAGCACATCTTGTTGAGCGCGTAGCCCTTGCGCGCCATGCGGCCGTCGAACAGGTGAGTGCCGGGAATGTCATCCCGGACCTGGCGCAGTGTCGTCATCTTCATGTCTCCCTCAGGGCGCGACTTCGGTCGACGAGGCCTTTTTCCTCGTCGCCGCCCGCGATCGATCGAACCGATCAGAACGGCAGGCCGACGTAGTTCTCCGCCAACGCGGTCTGTGCGGCGGTGGACGAGAACAGGTACTCCAGGTCCGTCTGCTGCAACTTCTTGTCGTAGGGGCTGTTGTCTTCGAAGGTGTGCAAGAGCGTCGTCATCCACCACGAGAAGCGCTGCGCCTTCCAGACGCGCGCGAGCGCCTTCGCGGAGTAGCCGTCGAGCCCGCCGTCGTCGCCCTGCTGATAGTGCGCGACCATCGCGTGGTAGAGGTAATAAATGTCCGACGCCGCGCTGTTGAGCCCGCGTGCACCGGTCGGCGGCACGATGTGCGCGGCGTCGCCGGCCAGGAAGAGATTGCCGTAGCGCATCGGCTCGGCGACGAACGAGCGCAGGGGCGCGATCGACTTCTCGATCGAGGGGCCTGTGATCATGCGGCCAGCCACCTCCGCAGGCAGGCGGCGCTTGAGTTCGTCCCAGAACGCGTCGTCGCTCCACTGTTCGATACCGTCGGTGAGCGGCACCTGGAGGTAGTACCGGCTCAGGACTTGCGAGCGCAGCGAGCACAGCGCGAAGCCGCGCTCGTGCTTGGCGTAGATCAACTCTGGCGAGACAGGCTTGGTGCGCGACAGCACGCCGAGCCAGCCGAACGGGTAGACGCGCTCGTACTCGCGCAGCACGTCCTTCGGGATGGCCTTGCGGCTGACGCCGTGGAAACCGTCGGCGCCGATCACGTAGTCACAGTCGATGCGCACGATCTCGTCGCCGCTGCGGTAGGTCACGTAGGGCGCGCTGCTCGTGAGCGCGTGCGGCTGAACGTCCTCCGCGTTGTGGATCACAACGCCCTTCATGCGGTCGCGCGCCTCGTAGAGGTCGCGCGTCAGCTCGGTCTGTCCGTAGACCACCACCGAGTTGCCGCCGCTGTACTTGTGCAGGTCCACGCGGTCCATGCGGCCGTCGTGCGCGATGAAGAAGCCCTCGTGGATCTCGCCTTCGCGGTCCATGCGCTCGCCGCACTGCGCCTCGCGCATCAACTTGGCGAAACCGTGCTCGAGCACCCCGGCACGGATGCGGCCGAGTACGTATTCGCGGCTCTGGCGCTCGAGCACGACGGTGTCGATGCCCTTGAGATGCAGAAGCTGCGAGAGCATCAGCCCGGACGGGCCGCCACCGATGATGCAGACCTGGGTCTTCATTGCGTGTCTCCTTGGGTTTGCGGCTTCGCAGGCCGTTGGTCGGGTGTGTCGATCGACGTCAATTTACCCGCCGGGGCAACGCCGAGGAATGGCTGCAAGCGGCAGGAACTTGTACATTTCGAACATGATGGATCCCGTGTCCGCCCGTCGCCACCCGAGCGAGCGCGCCGCGCCGGACGCAACGAACTCGCGGGAGAACGTGCGCGCGATCGCGTCGTATAACCTCTTCGGAGAGTTCTCGGACCTCCCGGACGTCGTGCACTGCGAGACCATCGCCACGCGCTCGGTGCTGCACGACTGGGAGTTCCGGCCGCACAGGCACGCGCGGCTTCATCAGCTGCTGCTGATCGCGCATGGAAGTGGTACCGCGCACCTCGAGGGGCGCTCTGTCCCGCTGGGCTCGAAGTCGCTGGTCAACGTGCCGATGGGCAACGTGCACGCGTTCAACTTCGCGCGCGGCACGCAGGGGTGGGTCGTGACCATCGCCGGCGAAATGCTCGACGAGGCGCTTGCCCATGCGGGCGACCTGCGCCGGGCACTGTCGCGCGCGGCCGTGGTGCGTGCGCGCAAGCACGTCGACGTGCTGATGCGGATGCTGGCCGCGGAGTTCGCCGGCCGCACCTACGCGCGCGCGCAGGTGCTGCGCGGTCTGACCGCCACGCTGTTGGGGCTGGCTGCGCGCCAGATCGTCACGCGGGGCGAAGGTCGCGATCATGGTCTCGATGCGCGGGAAGCCGAGCACGGCGGCGATGAGGCAACGCCGGCGTCGAGCAACGCCCCTCTGCGATCGCCGCTGCTCGCGCGCTTCGAGGCATTGATCGAGGCCCGCTACCTCGAACACTGGCGCGTGGTCGACTACGCGCAAGCCCTGGCGGTGACGCCGACGCATCTGAGCCGCATCGCCCGTCAGGCCATCGGACAACCGGCCTCGCGCCTCGTGGACGATCGCCTGATGCGCGAAGCACGACGCCAGCTCGTCTATACGAACCTGCAGGTGGCGACGATCGCCTATGCCCTCGGCTTCGCCGACCCGGGGCACTTCAGCCGCGCGTTCTCGCGCGCGACCGGGGCGTCGCCGCGCGCCTTCCGCCAGCGGCGGGCGATGGGCTGAGGCCGGCGCGGCCGCCTTACCATCGCTGCCACCGTCACTCCGGCCGAAGCCTTCATGCGCAAGCCCGCCCCCCGCATCCCCGGCCGTCGCCTGCTGCATTCGCCCGGTCCGACACCCCTGCCCGACGCCGTGCTGCACGCCATGAGCGCGCAGCCGATGGATCTGGCCGATCCGCGTGTCGACGCCAACATCGCGGCCTGCGAAGAAGGCCTGAAGCGATTGCTGCACACCCGCTCCGCGGACGTCTTCCTGTACGCCGCGAACGGCCACGGCGCGTGGGAGGCCGCGATCGAGAACCTCGCCGCGCCGGGCGAAGCGGTGCTCGTGCCCGGCACCGGCCACTTCAGCGAATCGTGGGCGGAGCAGACCGAAGCGCTCGGCCGCAGGGTCGTGCGTACGCCTTGGCGCGAAGGCTGGCCGATCGATGCCGATGCGGTCGAGCAGGCACTGCGCGACGACAAGTCGCACACGATCCGTGCCGTGTTTGCGGTGCACACCGACACCGCAAGCAGTGTGACGAGCGACATCGCCGCCCTGCGCCGCGCGATCGACGCCGCCGGGCACCCGGCATTGCTCGTTGCCGACGTCGTCGCCTCGCTCGCGGCGATCCCGTTTTCGATGGACGCGCTCGGCGTCGACGTTGCGGTCGGCGCGTCGCAGAAGGGGCTGATGTGCCCGCCCGGCGTCGGCTTCGTCGCCGCCAATGCGGCCGCGTTCGCCGTCGCCGAGCGCAATCCTGCGCCGCGCTTCTACTGGGACTTCGTGCGCCGCAAGCACGAGGCGTCATACCGCAAGTTCTGCGGCACGCCGCCGCAGAACCTGCTGCTCGGGATGGAGGCTGCGCTCGGGCTGATCTTCGCAGAGGGGCTCGAGGCGGTGTGGCTTCGGCACGCGCAGCACGCACGCGCAGTGCACGCCGCCGTCGAGGGCTGGCGCGAGGGCGGTGCGCTCGACTTCTTCGCGCAGGAGCCGTCAAGCCGCTCGCACTCGGTGACGACGATCAAGGTACGCGCGGGCATCGACGTCGATGCGCTGCGCAGCGTCGCGCGCGAGCGCTTCCAGGTGTCGATAGCCGGCGGCCTCGGGCCGCTTCAAGGCCGCGCGTTTCGCATCGGGCATCTGGGCGACAGCAACCCGGCGATGATGCTTGGCGCGATCGCGGGCGTCGAGGCGGCGCTCGTCGCGCAGGGCGTTCCGGTGGGCGACGGCGGCACGCGGCGTGCGGTGCTGAGCCTTGCAGGGATGTGAGTTTCGCGCTGCGCGCAACATGACAGAGGAGTCGCCATGATCGAGCATCACCTCGACATCCCGACCTCCGACGGCGCGATGAACAGCTTTGTCGTCCATCCCGAAGAGGGCGGGCCTTTCCCCGTCGTGCTGTTCTTCATGGACGCGCCGGGCAAGCGCGACGAGTTGCACGACATGGCGCGGCGCCTCGCTTCGGTCGGCTACTGTGTCGTGCTGCCGAATCTCTACTACCGCAAGACGCGCTACTTCTGGCTGAAGGAGCGCACCGAGGCGGCGATGGCGCACATGTTCTCGCTGATGGCGACGCTCGACCGCGCGACGACCGAATGCGACACCGCGGCATTGCTGAACTTCGTCGATGCGCATCCCGCCGCCGATGCATCGCGCATCGGCGCGGTCGGCTATTGCATGAGCGGTCCGATCGTCGTTTGGGCGGCGGCGGACTTCCCCGACCGGTTCGCCTGCATCGCGTCGATTCACGGCGCGAACATGGCGACCGACCAGCCCGATTCTCCGCACCGGGCGGTGGACCGCGTGCGCTGCGAAAGCTACTTTGCCTGCGCCGAGATCGACAAGTGGGCGCCGCCGGCGGACATCCTGCAATTGCAAGCCGCGCTCGAAGCGTCCGGCACGCCGCACCGCATCGAGTGGTACCCCGGCGTCGAGCATGGCTTCGTGTTCCCGCTGCGCGCCGGCGTCTACAACCAGGCCGCCGCCGAGCGGCACTGGGAGCGGTTGTTCAGCCTTTTCGCGCGCACGATGGGCCGCGGCGACACGGCGCGGTAAGCGACGCCCGCTGGCCGGCCGCTCGGCTGAGAGACCCTAACCCGCGTTCAACCGGGATAGCGCTGACGCGCCAGCGCCGCACCTTCGGCGAGCGCCTTGAGCTTGGCCTCGGCCACCGCGCGCTTCATCGGAGCGAGACCGCAGTTGGTGCAAGCAATCAAGCGGTTGCCGGGCACGAAGCGCAAGGCGCTGCCGATGGTGTCGGCCACCTCCTGCGGCGTCTCGATGCGGTCGCTGGCCACGTCGATCACACCGACCATCACGTCCTTGCCGGCGAGCAGCGCCATCAACTCGGGCGGTACACGGGAGTGGATGCACTCGAGACTCACCTGATCGATGCGGCTCGCCGCCAGTGCCGGCAGGAACTCTTCGTACTGCCGCCACTCGTCGCCGAGCGTCGCCTTCCAGTCGATGTTGGCCTTGATGCCGTAGCCGTAGCAGATGTGGACCGCCGTCTTGCAGCGCAGGCCGGCCGCGGCGCGTTCGAGCGCCTTTACGCCCCATTGCACGGCGTCGTCCATGAAGGCGTTGAAGGCCGGCTCGTCGAACTGCACGATGTCGATGCCGTCGGCCTCGAGCGCCAGCGCCTCCTGGTTCAGCAGGTCGGCGAAGGCAAACGCCATCTTCACCCGGTCGCCGTAGAAGCGGTCGGCCACGGTGTCGACGATCGTCATCGGACCGGGCAGGGTGAACTTGGTGCGGCGATCGGTGTTGGCGCGCAGGAAGCGCGCTTCGGCCTCGTGCACCCGACCCTTGAGCTTGAGCGGCGCCACGACCTGCGGCACCATCGCCACGTAGCGATCGTTGCGGATGCCCATTTCGACCTTGTGCTCGAAGTCGATGCCCTCGACCTGCTCGAGGAAGCCGTGCACGAAGTGCTGGCGCGATTGCTCGCCGTCGCCGATTACCGTCAGGCCGGCCGCCTCCTGGGCGCGGATCCACACCAGCGTCGCGTCGAGCTTGGCCCGCGCGAGATCCGGCCCGTCCGCCTTCCACTGGGGCCAGAGCCGCTCGGTTTCGGCGAGCCAGGCCGGCTTGGGCAGGCTGCCTGCAATCGCGGTGTCGAACATGGGTCATGCCTCCTTCGGACGATTCTCACTCGCGGCGGTGGGAGCGCAAGCACTTTCCGCAGTCTCCGTTAACCTGTGAGCTTGCACGAACGGAGGTCCACGAATGAGCCAGATCGTCTTGGTACACGGCGCCTGGGGCGGCGCCTGGATATGGCGCGATGTGCTGCCGGCGTTGCGCGCCGCGGGGCACACGGTGCATGCGGTCACGCTCACCGGCGACGGCGAGCGCGCGCACCTGCGTCACGCCGGCATCACGCTGCGCACGCACATCGCGGACGTCGTCGGGCTGATCGAGGCTGAGGAACTCAGCGACGTGGTACTCGTCGGTCACAGTTACGCTGGTCAAGTGATCACCGGCGCGGCCGACGCGCTGCCGGGGCGCATCAGGCAACTCGTCTATGTCGATGCGATGGTGCCGTTGCCAGGCGAAGGCTGGGGCGGTGGCCACTCACCCGAGGTGGTCGCCGCGAGAAAGGCCGCAGCCGCTGCCAACGACAACGCGTTGCCCCCGCCGGACCCGGCCGACTTCGGCCTCACCGGCGCCGAGCGTGACTGGCTGCTGCGCCGCCAGGTGCCGCATCCCTTCGGCCCCTACCGTGAGCCGATGCCGTTCGACGCCGAGCGCTGGCGCGCGCTGCCACGCGCCTTCGTGGATTGCAACGAGCCGGCCTACCCAACCATCAACGGATCGCGCCAGCGCGTGCGCGAGCAAGGCGACTGGACGATCGTCGAACTGCCGACCGGGCACTGCCCCATGGTCTCGATGCCAGGTGTGTTCACGCGCGCCCTGCTGGGATTGCTGATCTGACGGCCGCGGCACCCCAACCGGGTCAGGTGCTCAAGGGGAAACCGGGTCTTCGAGTGGAATGTCGACCCGGTCGTCACCTCCGCCCGCGACAGTTGTCATCGTCGACAACTGTTCGCGCGCGGCCGCAAGGCCCCGAACCTCAGCATCCAGGAATGTCAGCGACCAGGTCATGATGTCGCCAGCCGAGGCCTCATCGAACCCGTGCTCGACGCCGACGAGGTCGACGAGCAGGCGCGTACCGGGCAGGCGGGCGACGCCTTGGCGAACGAGTGCCAGCGGAGCGGTGGTGTCCGCCGTCCCGCTGATCGCGAGGTAGGGAAGCGTGACGCCGTCGACCCCGCGCTGATCGCGCCCGAACGCGGGCAGCAGGGGTTGCCCGAAGTACGGTATGTAGCCCACCGCCGCCTTGAGACGGCGATCGATGCCGACCTGCCGCGACGCGAGCCCGGCCGTCGTCGTCAGCGCCGCGCCACCCATGAGCATCATGGTCTCCCCGCCCATGCTCGCGCCGAGCCCGCCAATTTGCGTGGCGTCGATGTGGTCACGCCACTGCGGATGCGCCAGCACGAGATCCAGGGCCGCCGTCATCGACAGCGGCCGCAAGGCCTGCATGGCAACGACATCGCGGAGGTGACTCAACAAAGTGGCGACGTCGCCGAAATCGTCAATCTGCAGATCCACGAAGCGCGGGTCGCCGTGGAATGGGGCCACCACGATGTAGCCGTAGCTTGCCAGCCAGGACAGCACCCGCAGGTGATCGCCAGACAGCGGACTCCCGGCGAAGCCGTGCGAGAACGCGATGACCGGATAGCGCTTGGATGCGTCGGCGAACAGCGGGGCCTCGTCGCCTGTTTGCATGTGCGGCACGATCTGGCTCGTCGGCAAGGCGTAGTCGGGACGGGGGTTGTCTGCGGTGGTGGGATAGCAGGCGAGCACGCTGAAGCCGACGGGGCTTCCGGCAAAAGAGCCGAACAGCTCGGCGTCGTTCGGCGCGTTGACGGTGACCGAAAGCGTGTGCGCCGGATCGGTCAGCAGATCGGTCAAATAGCGCGGCGCTCCGTTTGAGGCAGGCTTGCCTTCCCAAAAGTCCTGCGCATCTTCGCCGCCGGGCACCCGTGCAAAGTCCTGCGCGACATTGCTGCAGGCGATCGTGTACGGCCCGGGCAGCGCCAGGGGCGGTACGCTCACGCGAGGCCGACCGTCGTCGCCGCTTCCGCCGCCGCAGCCGATCAGTGCCGTTGCGATAGCCAATGCGGCCACCGCCGCGCGGGGGGCGCCGTAGTTCATGGGGATTTCCTTTTCAGCAGCAGGCTCGTACCGCGATGCCGGTCCCGATGCAGTTGCATCGGTTCCTCTCGCTGGATGTGTGAGGCGAAACGGCCAAGCCTTACACACCGACAGCTTGAGACGTCATTCGAGGGCTCCGCGTAGGACAAGCGCCCCACTCGTCGTAGGCGAAGTCGGAAAGCCGACCTGGTCGGCGGAGCAGGGCTTGCCAAGCGGTCACGGCGGTGCCTAGACTGGTGCGAGCCGCTCGCGGGAGTGGCCTCGGGAGAATCGGCATGAAGCGCCTGACCAAAGAAGACGTCCGCGCGACGACTGGCATCCTCAATCCGGTCGGCCACGTGATACTTGCGTTCAAGGACGATGCAGTGACTGCCCAGGCGGTCGAGGCCCTGCACGCCGCCGGCTTCGGCACCGACGACATCCTCGCCTACCTCGCCAGCGAGGCCACCCCGCGGCTGCGCGAGCGGGTCCGTACTGCGAGCGGGTCCGCCGGCTTCGGCTACGAGATCACCCTGATGCGCCGCTATCTGGCGTTTGCCGAGGAAGGCGCCGGCTGGCTCATCGTCTACGCGCCCGACGAAGCCGCGACCGAACGCATCGTCGAGGTCGCAAAGCGCTTCGACGCGCTGTGCGCGGTGCGCTACCACCGACTGGCGAGCGAAGACCTGCTGTAGCTGTAGGTGTCGCATCCTGAAGCGGGACGCGCCCATCTGCGGGGACTTGTTTCGACGTCGCCTTGAATCCCGGATCGGCGGGTCGGTCGCAAATCCCGCTGCAACGTTGCTCGCTTGCAGCGTTCTCGCGGGTGCCGACTTTGGGCGACACTTGCGCATGCCCCTGCTAGCAGTCACAGACCTGCGCGTGCGCCTCGCGACGAGTCGCGGGCCCGCAGACGCTGTGCGCGGCGTGAGCTTTGCGCTCGACCGCGGCGAAACGCTCGGCTTGATCGGCGAATCGGGCTGCGGCAAATCGCTCACCGCGCTCGCCCTGCTCGGCTTGCTGCCGGAGAGCGCGGTGGTCTCGGGCAGCATCCGCTTCAACGGCGAAGAACTCGTCGGCCGCAGCGATGCGGAACTGTGCAAATTGCGCGGCAATCGCATCGGCATCGTGTTCCAGGAGCCGATGACGGCGCTGAACCCCTTGCACACGATCGGGCAACAGGTTGCCGAGCCGTTGCGTCTGCATCAAGGCCTCGCGATCGACGCCGCACGCAAGGAAGCGATCGCGCTGCTCGCGCGCGTCGGCCTGCCAGACGCCGCGCGGCGCGTCGATGCGTATCCGCACCAGCTCTCGGGCGGCCAGCGCCAGCGGGTGACGATCGCGATGGCGCTCGCCTGCGGGCCGGACCTGCTGATCGCGGACGAGCCAACGACCGCGCTCGACGTCACGATCCAGGGTCAGATCCTCGACCTCATGGCCGACCTCGTCGCGGAGCGCGGCATGGCGCTGCTGCTGATCTCGCACGACCTCGGCGTGATCGCACAAAACGTTGCGCGCATGCTCGTGATGTATGGCGGCAGCGTGGTCGAGAGCGGCCCGACCACGGCCGTATTCGCCCGCATGGCTCACCCCTACACCCAGGGTCTGTTCGCGGCGCGGCCGAAGCTCGGTGCGGCGCCCGGCACGCGCCTCGTGACGATTGCCGGCACGGTGCCTGAGCTCGTCGATCTGCCGCCGGGTTGTCCATTTACCGCGCGATGTCGACTCGCGGTTGATGCGTGCGGCACGACACCACCGCCGTCGGTGGAGGTCGGCCACGGGCACGTGTCGCGCTGCCTGCGGGTCGAGGCGGCACTTGCGACAGCGGCGGAGGTGTTGCAATGAGCGGCGCAGCAACCAACGTCGACCCGACGGCGCAGGGCACGGGCGTCGCGAAGACCCCGCTGCTCGAACTCGTCGGCCTCGTACGGCACTACACGCTACCGCGCGAAAGCCTGTTCCAGCCCGCCCCCAAGGTGCATGCGCTCAATGGCGTCGATCTCGCGATCGCAAGCGGCCGCAGCCTCGGCGTGGTCGGCGAATCGGGCTCGGGCAAGTCGACGCTCGCGCGGCTCGCGATGGCGCTCGAGCGGCCAACCGCGGGGCATGTGCGCCTGCTGGGGCGCGACCTGAACACGCTCGATGCCGAGGCGCTGCGGCGCGCGCGCGTTGATTTCCAGATGGTGTTCCAGGACCCGTACGGCTCGCTCGACCCGCGCCAGAAGGTGGCGCGCATCGTCGCCGAGCCGCTCAATGCGCAGGGCGGCGCCAGCGCGGCCGAGCAGCGCCGGCGCGTCGGCGCAACGCTCGAAGCGGTCGGCCTGCGCGCGGCCGACCTCGACAAGTACCCGCACGAATTCTCGGGTGGGCAGCGCCAGCGCATCGCGATCGCGCGCGCCATCGTCACGCGACCGAAACTCGTCGTCGCCGACGAACCGGTGAGCGCGCTAGACGTCTCGGTGCAAGCGCAAGTGTTGAATCTGTTGCTCGATCTTCAGGCGGAGTTCGGCATCACCTACCTGCTCATCAGCCACGATCTCGCAGTCGTCGATCATGTGTGTGACGAGGTCGCCGTGATCTACCTCGGCCGCATCGTCGAGCAGGGTGCGCCTCAAGTGCTGTTTCGCGCTGCGGCACATCCGTATACGCGGGCACTGCTCGACGCCGTGCCGCGTGCTGAACCCGGCGCCATCCGACGGCGTACCCCTTCGACGCAGGGTTCCGTGCACGCAGCGAGCCAGATCGGCGCGCCGGCCGCGGACGAACGCGTTCGCGCCGCGGCCGAAGCCTGCGCATTCAACCCGCGCTGCGCCTTTGCAACGGATCGCTGCCGCGTGGAGGCGCCCTTGCTGCGGCCGATCGGCAACGGCCACCGAGCGGCGTGCCATCACGCAGAGCGCGTGATGCAATGCGAAGACGCCGAAGCGCCCCCGGGCGTGGCACCATTGCAACCTGCTGGACAGACCTGACGAACCCACCCGGCGCGCGCTGCGCGGCCCCCAAGGAGGAAACCGAGATGCTGAAACGATTGATCCCGCTGTTGGCCGCGTTGCTGCTGGCCATCGTGCCGCTTGCGGGCACGGCGCAGGCGAAGAAGGACGCAATGGTGATCGCGATGGCGCTCGAACCGCCGGGGCTGGACCCGACTGCCGGCGCGGCCTCGGCAATTGCCGAGATCGTGCTCTACAACGTGTTCGAGACGCTGACCAAGATCGGCAGCGACGGCAACGTGACGCCGTTGCTCGCCGAGAGCTGGGAGATCTCGCCCGACCTCAAAACCTACACATTCAAGCTGCGCAAGGACGCGAAGTTCCAGAACGGCGAGCCGTTCAATGCGCAGACGGTGAAGTACTCGTTCGAGCGTGCCGGCGGCGAGAAGAGTACGAACAAGGACAAGCGGCTGTTCCAGAGCATGGCGTTCATCGGGACGCCTGACCCGTACACGGTCGTGATCGGCATGAAGACGATCGAGCCCGACCTGCTCTTCCTGCTCGGGCAGGCGACGGCCATCATGGTCGAGCCCAAGAGCGTCGAGACGAACGCGACGCAGCCGGTCGGCACCGGGCCGTTCAAGTTGGAGAACTGGGCCAAGGGCTCGTCGATCACGCTCGTGCGCTGGCCGCAGTGGCGCAACGCATCTGCGATCAAGCTGAACAAGGTGACGTTCCGCTTCATCAGCGATCCGGCGGCACAGGTGGCATCGCTGCTCGCCGGCGACGTCGACGCCTTCCCGCGCGTCACCGCGGCGCGCAGCCTGGACCAGATCAAGGCCGACGGGCGCTTCCAGGTCATCGTCGCCGGCACGCGCGCGAAGACGATCCTCGCAATCAACAACAAGAAGCCGCCGTTGAATGACGTGCGCGTGCGCCGTGCCATCGCCGCAGCGATCGACCGCAAGGCGGTGATCGAGGGCGCGGCGGACGGCTTCGGCGTGCCGATCGGCAGCCACTACGTGCCCGGCGCGCTCGGCTACGTCGACACGACCGGCATCAACCCCTTCAACATTGAAAAGGCCAAGGCCTTGCTCAAGGAAGCGGGCGTCAAACTGCCGCTGGAGTTGAGCCTGAAGCTGCCGCCGCCGGGCTATGCACGCCAGGGCGGCGAGGTCATCGCCGCGCAGCTCGCAAAGGTCGGCATCATCGCCAAGATCGAGAACGTCGAATGGGCGCAGTGGCTGGACGCGGTGTACAAGAACCGCAACTACGACCTGACGATCATCTCGCACGTCGAGCCGTTCGATCTCGGCAATTTCGTCAAGCCCGAGTACTACTGGGGCTACGACTCGCCCGCGTTCAACAAGCTCTTCGAGCAGATCACGAACGCCCCGACCACCGCCGAACGCGCGCGCCTGCTCGGCGAGGCGCAGAAGATGATCGCGACCGACGCCGTCGCCGCGTATCTCTACCAGCCGCAGTTCATCACCGTCGCCAACAAGAAGGTCAAGGGCCTGTGGACGGCGATGCCGATCTTCGCCAATGACTTGTCGCTGATGAGTTGGTGACATGACGGCCCCAAGACGCCTTCGACGTCGCCCCCCGCGGGGATCTCAGCCTCGGGCCGGGCGACCCGTCCCGGGCTGAGGGGCCGCAACTGGGCACGACCTTGCACCTGCAAGACCTGCCGGCGGCGGCGCTCGCTGCCGGCTATCGCGACAAGTCGTTCTCGCCGCTCGAGGTGACACGTGCGGTGCTCGCGCACATCGAGCGCTGCGAGCCGCATCTGCATGCGACTTATGCGCTCGATGCCGAGGGCGCGCTCGCGCAGGCCCTCGCCAGCGAACAGCGCTTCCAGCGCGGCGCGGCGCTCGGCCCACTCGACGGCGTGCCGGCAACGATCAAGGAAAACATCGCGACGCGCGGCGTGCCGCAACCGATCGGTACCGCCGCGACAACGCTCGTCCCCGCGCCCGAGGACGCGCCGCCCGCCGCCCGCCTGCGCGAAGCGGGGGTCGTGATCGTGTGCAAGACGACGATGCCCGACTGGGGCATGCTGTCGTCGGGCCTGTCGAGCTTCCACCCGCTGGCGCGCAACCCGTGGGACGTGGCGATGAACCCGGGCGGCTCGAGCGCAGGCGCCGGCGCGGCGGCCGCCGCCGGCTACGGCCCACTGCACCTTGGCACCGACATCGGCGGCTCGGTGCGGCTGCCCGCCGGCTGGTGCGGCGTTGTCGGTTTGAAGCCGAGCAACGGCCGCGTGCCGATCAAGCCGCCGTACTACGGCCGCGTCGCCGGGCCGATGACACGCAGCGTCGAGGACGCTGCGTTGCTGATGCGGGTGCTGTCGCAACCCGACGCGCGCGACACGATGAGCCTGCCGCCGGCCGACGTCGACTGGGCCGATCTGCGGCTCGCGGTGAAGGCCTTGCGCATCGGATTGCTGATGGACGCCGGCTGGGGTTTGCCGGTCGAGCCCGAAACCGCCGCCGCGGTACAGGCCGTGGCGCGCGCCTTCGAGGCCGCAGGCGCGATCGTCGAACCGCTCGCGCCGTTCACGACACGCGCGATGATCGATGGCATGGACCACTTCTGGCGCATGCGCTCGTGGCTCGACTTCCAGGCCCTGCCGCCGGAGCGCCAACAGAAGGTGTTGCCCTACATCCGCGAGTGGATCGTCACCGCGCGGGAACTGTCAGGCGCCGAAGTTTTCCACGGCTTCAGCCAGATGGGCGCGATCCGCGACGCGACGATCTCCGCCACCCTGCCGTTCGACTTCGTGCTCTCGCCGACAAGCCCCGTGCCGACCTACCCCGCGGAATGGGCAAGCCCGATCAACGATCCGCAGCGGCCGTTCGAGCACATCGCGTTCACGTTGCCCTTCAACATGAGCGAGCAGCCGGCGGTGTCGATCAACTGCGGTTTCACCGCGAGTGGCCTGCCGATCGGATTGCAGATCAGCGGCCGGCGTTTCGACGACCTCGGCGTGCTGCAAGTCGCGCGCGCGTGGGAGGAGATGCGCGGGCCACAGCGGCCGTGGCCCACGGTGCCGGCCTGAGCGCGCGCGACGCGGGAAGCGTACCGCGATGACGAGCGACCCGTTCGGCAACGAGATCCACGTCGCCGACGCATCGAGCGCGGCGGCGGTTGAGGATTTCGTCGGCGGCTTCGTCGCCTGCGAGGCGCGGGTCGTGAACATTCTCGGCGCCGCCGAGCGCGACGACAGCGTGATCGTGCAGGCCTGCGCCGCTGCGCTGCATCTGTTCGCGGAATCACCGGCAGGTGCGGTCAACGCGCGGCCGCATCTGGTGCGCGCGGCGGCATCGAGGTTGCCGACGAACGAACGCGAGCGTCGCTTCTTGGGTGCCGTGCAGGCATGGTGCGACAACGACATCGGCGGTGCGATCCACTTGCTCGACGAACAGCTGCGAGAGCATCCGCGCGACCTCGCTTCGCTCAAGCTCGCACAGTATTTCTGCTTCAACCTCGGCGACGCGGCTTCGATGCTGCGCCTTGCACTGCAATGTCACGACGCCGCAGCCGACGTGCCCCACCTGCACGGCATGACGGCCTTCGGCTACGAGCAATGCCACCGGCTGCGCGAGGCGGAGCAGGCAGCCCGCCGCGCCATCGCGATGTTGCCGAAGGAGCCGTGGGCGCACCATGCGCTCGCGCATGTGATGCTGACCGAAGGGCGCATCGCCGAGGGCCGCGCGTTCATGCAGGACGCGAGTGCGCACTGGGTCGGCCTGAACTCGTTCATGGAGACGCACAACTGGTGGCACCTGGCGCTGTTCGCGCTCGAGCAGCGCGACGACGCGGCAGTGCTCGCCCTCTACGACGATCACGTCTGGGGCGTGTGCAAGGAGTATTCGCAGGACCAGATCGGCGCCGTCTCGCTGCTTGCGCGGCTCGAACTTGCGGGCGTCGATGTCGGCGATCGTTGGCAGGACGTGGCCGACCATCTGGTCCCGCGCACGCGCGATCAGACGCAGCCCTTCCTCGACATGCAGTACCTCTACGGCCTCGCGCGCGCCGGCCGGCCGGAGGCCGACGCGTTGCTGCACGCGGTCGAGGACTTCGCACCGCAGGCGCCGAGTCTCACGCGCGATGCGTGGCAATGCGTTGCTGCTGCCGGCCTGTCGCGGCCTGCTCGCCCACGCGCGCGGCGAGTTCGGGCGCGCGGCCGACGCGATGGGCGAAGCGCTGCCGCGCCTGGAGGCGATCGGCGGCAGCCACGCGCAGCGCGACCTGTTCGAGCAGATCCAGATCGATGCGCTGCTGCGGTCGGGCCAGGTCGAGCGCGCGCACGCGCTGTTGCGGCCGCGGGCCGCGGCCTCACCGCAGTCGGTGCGGCTGCGGCGCCACCTGGCGGTTGAGGCAAGGTAGCTGGCGGGCACAACAAACGGCATCGGCCGGCAGGGCTTAATGAAGGTCTAACGCTGTGCGCGTCCAATGTGGCGCATGGCGACAGCCCGACCGACAACCTGCAACGCCCTTTGCAGCGTTCGGCCTTGCGCGGGACGCGATCGCAATACCCCTTGATCCGGAGTCAAGCTCATGAACGCATTGAAGACCGTCACTTCCGCAGGCCCGGCGCCCGACATGAATCACCTGGCATTCAGGAACCTGCGCCAGCACCTGCAGACGAAGATCATCGGCCAGCAGCACCTCGTCGACAGCCTGCTGATCGCGCTGCTCGCCGACGGCCACCTGATGGTCGAAGGCGCCCCAGGACTGGCCAAGACGACCGCGATCAAGGAGCTGGCCGCCGCGCTGCAAGGTGATTTCCGGCGCCTGCAGTTCACGCCCGACCTGCTGCCCGGGGACCTGACCGGCACCGACGTCTACCGCCCGGCGACGGGCGACTTCCATTTCGAGCCCGGGCCGCTGTTCCACAACCTGATCCTCGCCGACGAAATCAACCGGGCACCGGCGAAGGTGCAGTCGGCACTGCTCGAGGCGATGGGCGAGCACCAGATCACCGTCGGGCGCCACACCTACCCGCTGCCGCGACCCTTCATGGTCATGGCGACACAAAACCCGATCGAACACGAGGGCACCTATCCCCTGCCCGAGGCGCAACTCGACCGCTTCCTGCTCTACGTGCGCATCGGTCATCCCGACGCCGCGGCGGAACGCGAGATATTGAAGCTTGCGCGCGCGCAGGCGAGCCAGACGGAAGGCGCGTCGCCGGCACCGCCACTGCAGCTCTCGACCCAGCAGATCCTTGCCGCGCGGCAGGAAGTACTCGCGATGCACATGAGCGCGGCGGTGGAGGAATACATCGTGCAGCTGGTGCTGTCCAGCCGCGATCCGGCACGCTACGACGCCGCGCTCGCGCCGCGCATCGCGTTCGGCGCCAGCCCGCGCGCCACGATCGCGCTCGACCGCTGCGCGCGCGCCTACGCCTGGCTGCAGGGCAAGGACTACGTCGCTCCCGACGACGTGCAGGCGGTGGCGCATGACGTGCTGCGCCATCGCATCCTGGTGTCGTTCGAGGCCGAGGCCGAAGGCGTCACGTCCGACGGCCTGATCGACGCGCTGCTGCGCCTCGTTCCGGTGGCCTGAAGATGAAACTGTTCGCGCGCCGCCGGCCCGAGGCGAGCGCCCATGGTGGCGTTCGTGACCCTCGCGACGAACTCGACGATCGGTCTGCCGCCGCCGCGGGCATCAACCCCGCGACCTGGGCCAGCGCGCAGGACCTGATCGCGCTGCGGCGCTACGCGGGCCAGATCGGGCTGCAGTGCGCGGGCCCGGCGCGCGCGCAACGCGGGGGGGAGCACCTGTCGCGCTTTCGGGGTCGCGGCATGGACTATCAGGAATCGCGTGCCTACAGCGATGGCGACGACGTGCGGAGCATGGACTGGCGCGTCACCGCGCGCACCGGCGTGGCGCACGTCAAGGTCTACCAGGAGGAACGCGAGCGTCCGGTCGTGTTCGGTATCGACTTCAACCCGGGCATGTTCTTCGGCAGTCGCGGCCGGCTGAAGTCGGTCGTCGCCGCGCACGCCGCGGCGCTGCTCGCCTGGGCCGCAGCCGAGAACGGCGACCGCGTCGGCGCCTTGCTCTTCAACGGCAGCACCTGCGATCTCGCGCCACGCGGCGGCGCGCACGGCGTGTTGCAGCTGATCCGCCAGCTCGTGACCCACAGCGACCCACGCCTGGGCATCGAGGCTCGTCCCGACACCGGCGGCTTGGGCGCTGCACTTGTGCGCCTGCGCCGTGTCGCTCGCCCCGGCAGCCTGGTCGTGCTGATCGGCGATTTCTACGGGCTCGACGACGACTGCGACCGGCAGTTGCAGTGGCTGCGCCTGCACAACGACGTGGTGGCGCTGCAGATCGTCGATCCGCTCGAGGTAGCACCGCCGCAACCTGCCCGCTACGGCGTCGTCGTCGGCGGCCAGAGCAGCGTCCTGGACCTGCGCCCGGCAGCAGCCCGGCGCGCGTATCAAGAGTACTTCAGGCAGCACCACGATCGGGTCGCCGCCACCATGAGCCGCCATGCCATCAGCCTGCTGCGCCTGCCCACCGACGCTGACATGCTCAGCACGCTGCGCCGCCACTTCGCCGCTCGCACGCGCCGCGCGCCGGAGCAGAGGCTTGCCGCATGAATCCGACCGCTGCCCCGCAGGCGCTCGCGCTGCGCGACATCCACCTCCCGGGCGCGCCATCGCTGTGGCCACCCGCTCCGGGCTGGTGGGTGCTCGCCGTCTTGCTGCTGGCGCTGATCGCCTGGGGCGTCCGGGTGCTGCTGCTGCGCCGTCGCATCCGGCACCAACGACGACTCGTGTTCGACGCGCTGGCAACGCTGCAGAGCGGACTGGCGGGCGAGCGCTCGCCGGCGCAACTCGCCGCGATCGGCGAGTTGCTGCGCCGCCTCGCGCTGGCGCGCTATCCGCGAAGCGAGGTCGCGTCCTTGAGCGGCGGCGCCTGGCTGCGCTTTCTCGACGACACGGGGGGCCAGGGTCGCTTCAGTGACGGTCCGGGCCGGGTGCTTGCCGACGGCCCTTACCGACGTCATCTGCCGCCCGATCTCGACGCCGATGGTTTGGCAGCGCTGGTGCGCAACTGGGTCGAGAAGAACACCGGGCAACTTGACGCGAGCGCCCGCCCCGCCGCCCCGAAGGCCACGCGCAGCGCAATGCGCGCAACGGAGCTCGCCCGATGAGCCTGCAACTGGCCTGGCCCTGGCTACTCGCCGCGCTGCCGTTGCCGTTGCTGGCGTGGTGGTTGCCTGCGGTGAGCGCACCGCAAATGGCCGCGCTGCGCTTTCCGTTTCCGCAGGCGTTGCAGGCGGCGCTTGAGGGGCCGGCGGCACGCCGCTCGCGCATCTGGCCGGTCTTGGCGGCGCTCGCCTGGGTGCTGCTGGTGCTGGCTGCAGCGCGCCCACAGCAGGTCGGCGAGACGATGCACCTGCCGGTCACCGGCCGCAGCCTGATGCTGGCGGTCGATCTGTCGGGTTCGATGCAGACGCCCGACATGCAAATCGTCAACCACGACGTGAGCCGGCTCGAAGCCGTCAAGGCCGTCGCCGGCGACTTCATCGAACGCCGCGCCGGCGACCGCATCGGGCTGATCCTGTTCGGCGACCAGGCCTACGTGCAGGCGCCGCTGACACTCGACCGCAACACCGTGCACACGCTGCTCGACGAGGCGCAGATCGGCCTCGCCGGGCAGCAGACTGCGATCGGCGACGCCATCGGCCTCGCCATCAAGCGGCTGCGCGACGAGCCGGCCGGCAACCGCGTGCTGGTGCTGCTCACCGACGGTGCAAGCAACGCCGGCAACGTCGATCCGCTGAAAGCGGCCGACCTCGCGGCGCAGGACGGCGTGCGCATCTACACGATCGGCGTCGGCAGCGATGAGGTCGTGATGCGCGGGCCTTTCGGCTTCTCGCAGACGGTGCAGGGCGATCTGGATGAAGACACGCTGAAGGCGATCGCGAAGAAAACCGGCGGGCGCTACTTCCGCGCCGCCGACGTTGCGAGCCTCGCGCAGATCTATGCCGAGCTCGACCAGATCGAGCCGCTGTCGAAGGACGCGCAGAGCTGGCGGCCGGTCGAGGAGCTCTACGTCTGGCCATTGGCGGCCGCGTTGCTGCTGAGCGTGCTCGTCGCCCTCGGCCAGGCGGGTGCCGGTGCTGGTGCGCTACGGTCGCGACCGCGAGCCACGGGAGAAGGGCATGCCTGAAGCCTTTCACTTCATCCGCCCGCTGTGGCTGCTCGCGCTGTTGCCGCTGGCCCTGCTGGCTTGGCGGCTGGCGCGCAACGGCGCCGGCGACAACCCGTGGCAGCGCGCGGTCGACGCCACGTTGCTACCGCTGCTGACGATCGGCCGGCCCGGCGCCAGCCGCTCTGGCACGATCGGCCTTGTGGCCGCTGGCTGGGCGATCGCCGCGCTCGCGCTGGCCGGCCCGACCTGGCAGCGCAAGCCACAGCCGGTGTTCCAGACGAGCGCAGCGCGCGTCGTCGTCCTCGACCTGTCGACTTCGATGCTGGCGACCGACCTGAAGCCCTCGCGCCTCGAGCGCGCCCGCTTCAAGGTGGAAGACGTGCTCGCGCTTGGGGGTGAAGGCCAGACCGGCCTTGTCGCCTACGCGGGGGACGCGTTCGCCGTGGCACCGCTGACGCGTGACGCGAACACCGTGAGCGCGCTGCTCAAGGCGCTGACTCCCGAACTCATGCCAGTGCAGGGCAACCGCGCAGACCTCGGCCTGCTCAAGGCCGCGGAGCTGATGCGCCAGGCCGGCGTGAGCAGCGGCGAGCTGCTGCTGATCGCCGACGGCGTGGACGCAGAGCATGCCGATGCGGCGGCCGACGCCGCCACCCGACTGCGCAAGGAGGGCTACCGGGTGTCGGTGGTGGGCGTCGGGACCGAGCAGGGCGCGCCGCTGGTCGACGCCCAGGGTCACGCGCTGCGCGACGCCGCCGGCAAGCCCGAGCTGTCGCGGTTGGATGCCACGGCGTTGCGATCGATTGCGCAAGCCGGTGGCGGTGAATACCTGCCGATCAGCGGCAGCGGTAACGAGTTGCAGGCGCTGCTCGACACCGGGTCGGGTGCACGCGCTGAACCCGCAGCGGGCAAGAAGGGGACGACGGCCTCCGCCTGGGTCGACGAAGGACCGTGGCTCGTGCTGTTGCTGCTGCCGCTGGCGGCGCTCGCGTTCCGCCGCAACGCGCTGATCGGCGATGCGGCAAATCCCGCCGTGCCGGCGCGCAAGCCATCGCAAGGACGCCCATCGGCGGTGCTGACGCTGGTTGGTCTCATCACGATGGGGGCGCTGCTCGTGCCGCCGACGCCAGCGCATGCGGCAACCTGGGGCGACGCCTGGCTGCGGCCCGACCAGCAAGCCGCGGCAGCGATGGCGGCAGGCGACTACGCCAAGGCGGCGAAGCTCGCGACCGACGCCGAACGACGCGGCAGCGCCGAGTACAAGCTCGGCAACTACGCATCGGCGCTCGAGAATTTCTCGCGCGCCAAGGGCCCGCACGCCGACTACAACCGCGGCAATGCACTCGCCCAGCTGGGCCGTTACAGCGACGCGGTGGCGGCCTACGACAAGGCGCTCGGCGCCAATCCAAACGACGCCGACGCCAAGGCCAACAAGGCCGCCGTCGAGGCCCTGCTGCGCAAACAGCAGGAGCAGAAGCAGACGCAAGGCGACAAGCCGCAGGACGCGAAGCAGCCGGGCGAACCCTCGCAGGCCGGACAGGGCGGACAACAGCAAGGCCAGCAGGGCCAACAGGGTCAGCAGGGTCAGCACGGTCAGCAGGGTCAGCAGGGTCAGCAACAAGGATCGAACGACAAGGACGGATCATCGGCGGACAAGTCCGCCCCCGGCGGAGCAAAGAGCACGCCGCAGGGCGAGTCGAAGCCGCAGCCCGAGTCTTCCTCGACATCGCCACGCGAGCCCAAGGACAACGCTGCGCAGCAGGCGGGTGGCCAACAAGGTCGGGATACCTCCGCGGCGCAGGCGTCGGGGCCGCCCGCGTCGAAGCCGGGCGACACGTTTGCCGATGCCGCTGCCAAGTTGGCAACTCAGGGCAGCGCGGCGAAAGGTGGCGCGCCGAAAGCGGACGACGCCGGGCCAACGCCGACGGGCACCGCGTCACCGGCACCCCAACAGGCCGCAGCCGATGGCAAGCCGCAGGCCAGGGGCGCGGTGCCGGGCGCACAGCCGATCCCGACCGAGGAACAACTGGCGGCAGAGCAATGGCTGCGACGCATCCCCGACGATCCAGGCGGCCTGCTGAGGCGCAAGTTCCTCTACCAGTATCAGCAGCGCGCGCGCGAGGGCGCACGCGCGGGCGGAGGTTGAGATGTCCGAACGAATCGCAAGCATCATCCAGTGCCGCAGGAGGCGGCTCGCGAACGGGCGGCGGGCGGCGCTCGCGCTGTTACTCGCCAGCGCCGCCGGCACCGTCTGGGCGGACGTCAGCGCCAGCCTCGATCGCGACAGCGTGCCCTTGGGCCAGGCGCTGACGCTGACGATCGAGAGCGTTGGGTCGCCCTCCGGGGCCAAACCCGACCTGGAACCACTGCGCAAGGACTTCGAACTGCTCGGCACCAGCCAGAGCAGCGAGATACGCATCGTCAACTTCCACCGCTCCGACCGCATGCGCTGGACGGTGCAGATGCTGCCGCGGAGACAGGGCAGCATCGACATTCCGCCCATCACCGTCGGTGCCGAACAGACTAGCGCGCTGCAACTGGAGGTGGGTGCACCGGCGGCGGTGGCGGCCAGCCCATCCGGTCAAGCCGACCCGGGCGGCGAGGCCCCGGGCACGGCGGTGTTCATGGAAGTCGACAGCCCGGCCGACGGCAAACCGGTCTATGTGCAGCAGCAGGTGCCCTACACCGTGCGGCTCTATGCCGACAGCAGCGTGCGTTCCGGCACATTGGACGCACCCACCTCGCCCGACGCGGTGATCGAGCAGCTCGGCGCGGAGCAGCGCAATACGGTCACGCTGCGGGGCCACGATTACACGGTCATCGAGCGCCACTACGCGATTTCCCCGGAGAAGAGCGGCACATTGCGCATCGAGCCCGCCGTCTTCCGTGGCAGCGCCGAGGTACCGCGAGACCCGGCGCGCGACAATGATCCGCGCGACGACCTCATGGCTGAAATGCTGCGCAACTCGCCCTTCGCCAACAACCCGGCGATTCGCAACGGACTGCTCGGCGGGCTGTCGCTCGGTGCGACCATGCGGCCAGTGGCCGCCAGTGCCCGGACCTTGACGCTCGACGTCCGCCCCCGGCCGGCCGGCGCGCAGGCTCAATGGCTGCCGGCCGAGCAGATCCGCCTGCACGACAGCTGGGCCGACGGCGCGCCAGCATTCAAGGCGGGCGAACCGGTGACGCGCACACTGACGATAGAAGCCAAGGGCTTGGCGGCGTCGCAGATCCCGCCACTTGCGCTCGCTCAGCCGACCAACGCGCGCCTCTATGCCGATGCGCCGGACAACCAGAGCCGCACCGACGGCTCGACGATCTATGGCATCAGCAAACAGACCGTGACCTACATACCAACCGCTGCCGGCACGCTCGACGTCGCGTCCGTCGAACTGCCCTGGTGGGACACGCATGACAACATTCAGCGTCACGCTGAACTTGCAGCGCGGAGCTTCCAGGTCGCGCCTGGTGTCGCGCCGGTAGCGCCGGGTGCGACCCCGGAGCCGTCCGCTGCGGCGCCAGCAACCGCAGCCGCGGCAAAGCCGCCCGGCGATGCGGCGGATGCGTGGCAGCTGCGCGCCACCGAAGCCCTTCGCGACCACCGCATAGGGGTGGCGTCGGGCTTGGTCCTGCTGCTGGGCGGCGTGCTCGCGGGGTGGCTGATGCGCCGCCGCGCGACGCCGGGCGCGCCGAGCCCACTACAGCAGGCCCAAGCCGCCCCGCCACAACCGGGCATTCGGGCGAGCCTGAAAGACCTGCAGCGTGCCTGCCGCAGCGGCGACCGTGACGCCGCGGCGCGCGCGTTGCTTGAACTCGCCCGCGCCGAGTGGCCAGAAAGCGCGCCGCGCGGACTCGGTGAACTGGCCGATCGGATCGACGCCGGTGTCGATGAGGTGCGCGCGCTCGATCGCAGCCTGTACGGTGCCGCCACGCAAGCCTGGGACGGCACGGCGCTGTGGCAGGCGCTCGGCAAGGGGCTGCGTCAACGTCGGCGGGGCCCGTCGGGTCAACGCAGTGATGTTCTGGCCCCGCTGTATCCCTGAAACGAAAGAGCGCGCCGGCTCTCGTCGAGCGACGTCGAGAGGCCGTCAGTCCGGCGGCCAGGGCATGTTTGCGGGCAGGGTGGCCGGCGCAGGCTCGGCGGCAGGGCGCTGACGGCTGCCGCGGCGCACGTCATCGACGCCGCGCCACCACGGCTTGAGCGGCGGCGCATGTGCCGGTTCGATCGGTTCGCCGAGCCGCGGCATCACGAGTCGCGCGCCGAGCTGCGGTCCAAGCTCGAGAAGCGTTTCGGCGGGCTCGTCCCAGGCGTGCAGCGCGAGGCTGAACGTGCCCCAGTGCACCGGCAGGAAGGCACCCCCGCCGAGCAGTTCATACGCCTTCAACGCATTTTCTGGGCCGAGATGGATGTGGCCCCACGAGGGGTGGAATGCGCCCACCTCGAGCATCACGAGGTCGAACGGGCCGAGCCGTTCGCGGATCTCGGCGTACTGCGAAGTCAAGCCTGTGTCGCCGCTGAAGAAGACCGCATGGCGCGTGCCGCGGATCACGAGCGAGGACCACAGCGTCGCATTGCGGTCCTTCAGCGCACGGCCCGAGAAGTGCTGCGACGGCGCCGCCGTCACCGTCAGGTCGGTGTTCGGCACGCGATGCGACTCCCACCAGTCGAGCTCGTTGATGCGATCCGGCGCGACGCCCCAGGACTCGAGGTGCGCGCCCACCCCGAGCGAGGTGACGAAGGGCACACCGCGCTTCGCCAGTTCGCGGATCGTCGGGAAGTCGAGGTGGTCGTAGTGGTCGTGCGAGATGACGACCAGGTCGATCTGTGGAAGCGCCGAAAGACGCACCGGCACCGGCTGAAAGCGCTTAGGCCCCGCGATGCGCGAGGGCGACGCGCGTGGGCCCCACACAGGGTCCGTCAGCACGCGCAGGCCGTCGATCTCGATCAGCACCGTCGAGTGGCCGAGCCAGGTCGCGCGCAAACCGCTCGCCGGCTTGCGCAGCCATGCCTCGCGCGGGTCGAGCGAGGGCAGCGGGCCGCGCGGCACGCGCCGGTTACCGCCGCACAGGAACTCCGTCAACGTCGGCCGCGGCGCGCTCGGGTCCTGAAGGCCGGGCGCGATCGGGTGGATGTTCCGAAACGTCTCGCCCGCCCACAGCAACGAGGACTTGATGCGCTCGAGCCGCAGGCCTTCGGAGCGCTTGCCGAGCGATTTCACGTCGCGGGCCGCCAATTGCCGTGAAAGCCCGCCGGCACGCGATGCGAAAGGTGCACAAGGGCGACCGGTCCGGCCGCCAGATCGGTGGCGTCGAAGACGGCGAGGTCGCTGCGATTCTCTGCGCCCCGGTAGATGACGCTCAGCAGCCAGCCGTCGCCCTCGGGCGCGTCGGCGCGGCGTTCGACGAAGATCGGCTCGCCGCAGGCGTCGCTCTCGCCCGGTTGCCAGTTGACGCTGCGCCCTGTCTTGAGGTCGATGTGCGCGAGCCCGCGCCGCGCGGCGCTACCCACCGTCACCGGCGCCGCGCTCAGGTAGCCGTGGCGGTACGGACTCATCGCGAAGCGCTCATCCAGACGCGGGAATTCGCACGCCATGTCGTCGAGCACCTCCTCGCGAAAGCCCTCGCTCGCGCTCTTCATGTCGAAGCGCCAACGCACGAGCCGCGCGACGGGCGCCTTGGCGCCGGTGGGCGAGCCGTCGGGCCGGGGGAAGAGCGGCGCGACCTCGTACTTGACCATGTCGCACACGACTTCGCCTGTTTCGGCGTCGTCGAACGCGTTCATCGGGTGGAAGACGTAGCTCGCATCGCCGCTGAACCAGCGCAGTTCGGCAACGCTGCCGCCGCGCGGCATGACGCCGATGTGCGTGCCGCGATCGGGCTCCCACGCAAAGGGCGGCAGCCCCTTCATTGCGCGCTCCATCGATCCGGTGAGCGGGAAGATCGGGAAGATGATGTGGCTTCGCGTGACGACGAAGTCGTGCACCATGCTCGGGAAGGGCGCGACGAAATGCTCGGAGCGCACAAGCTTGCCGTCCCGGTCGGCGACGTGCAGCATCATGTCGGCGGTGAATCGACCCTTCGCCGAATAGCCGAAGAAGATCATCTCGCCGGTAACAGGGTCGAGCTTCGGGTGCGCAGTCATCGGGCCGGCGAGTTTGCCGTCGAAGGTCTGGTAGCCCTTGGGCGCGAGCGTCACAGGGTCCACCTCGAATGGCGCGTGCGCCTCTTCGAGCGCGAGCAGCCGCCTGGCGTGCCAGACGACATTCGTATTGGCGCTTGTCGAACCGAGGGCCACGATGCGCGGGTCGCTGAAACGTGGGTTGCCGAAGGCGCCTGACAGGCCCTCGCCCTCGGTATTTTCCAGCTCCCATTTTGGCGTGCGCACCCAGCGGTTGCGGTACGCGGCGCGCCCGTTCTCGAGATGAAACGCATGCAGCATGCCGTCACCCGAAAACCAGTGGTAAGGCCCGCGAGGTGCGAAGCGCGGGTTCGGTCCGTTCCGATAGAGCGTTCCCGACAGCTCGCGCGGCAATTCGCCGCTGACGGGCAGGTCGCGCGCGTCGCACTCGGCGAGCAAGGGGGCGAAATAGCCGTTGAGGTAGGGCTCTTCCGCGGGGAAGGGTTTGGACATGGCGCGCGCTTTCGCTGGATGGAGAGGGTCGATCGGCGGTTCCGCCAAGTATGCCGTTGTCCGCCCTCGCGCGACGCCTACCGCGCCGACCCCGCTCAGCGGGTCAGACCAGCGAGGTGGGCGTCGTCGGCCCAGTTCACGATTTCAAGCGTGCCGCCCTGCGCGCGCAGCCGGTTGATGCCGGCGTTCGGGATCTCGCAACGGCGCTCGCCGGTGAGCGGCAGGCCGTGCACCGTGCGGTAGAGCATGTCGAGCACGCCGCCATGTGTGACGACGGCGAGGCGCTGGCCCGAATGGCGTGCCGCCAGCGCGTGCAGTGCGGCGACAACGCGAGCGTGAAAGTGGCGCACGCTCTCGCCGGCCGGCAAGGTGTAGTCGGGGTCGTGCAGCATCCACCCGGCGAGCTCGTCCGGATGGCGCGCGCGCACCTCGTCGAAGCTCAAGCCTTCGAGGACGCCGAAATGCTGCTCGCGCAGCGCCGCGTCGGGCGAGGCGGTGAGCCGCAATTCGCGCTCGGCGGGCGCCGCGGTCTGGCGTGTGCGCAGCAGGTCGCTGCAGTACATCACGTCGACGCGCTCCTGCGCCAGCCGCGCCGCCATGCGCGCAGCCTGGCGCTCGCCGAACGCGTTCAGCGGGACGTCGATCTGGCCCTGGAAGCGCCCCTGCACGTTCCAGTCGGTCTCGCCGTGGCGGATCAGGATCACTTCGGTCATGATGCGATTGTCGTGGATGGCGCGCTTGTGTCGTCGATGCAGATGCGACCCCGATGGCGACAATCCGTTCCATGCAGACCGTCGTCCTGATTCCCGGCCTCGCTGCCGACGGCGCGATGTGGGCCGAACAGCGCGAGACGCTCGGCCGCCTTCGCGGGGAACGGATCCGCGACGTGCAGATTAGCGATGTGCACTTCCGCTGCGACTCGCTGCCGGCCATGGCCAGCGCGCTGCTGTCCGAACATCCGGGGCCGCTGATCCTGTGTGGCGCTTCGATGGGTGGCATCGTGGCGCTCGAGGCATACGCCCAAGCGCCGGAGCGTGTACAGGGGTTGGCGCTGCTGGGCACGACGGCGCGGCCCGACACGCCCGATATCGCGGCACTGCGTGCAGCGGCATTCGCGATGATCGAAGACGGTCGCTACGAGGAGATGATCGTCGGCAACGTGCCTTTTTCCTTCCACCCCGATCGTCTGCACGACGCGGCGCTGGTGAACGTCTACCTCGACATGCTGCGCCGCGCCGGCGCAGCGCAGCTCGTGCGCCAGAACATCGCGATCGCGGCGCGCAGCGACTACCGCCCGCTGCTGCCATCGATCCGCTGCCCGACGCTCGTGCTGTGCGGTGACGCGGACGTGGTGACAACGGTCGAAGCCTCGCGCGAAATCGCGCAATGGGCGCCGGGCGCCGAATTCGCGCTCGTCGAGCGCTGCGGGCACATGCTGACGATCGAGCGCCCCCGGGAAGTCAGCGACGCGCTGGTCGCGTGGCTGCGCGCGGGCCCGCGTCACGCCCGCTGAGCACGCGACGCCTCACTGCGTTGCCGTGCGAATGCTGCGGAACCAGGAGTCGCCGAGCGCGGCCGGGTGCGAACGGCTGATGATCAGTCCGGCCTGCAAGTACAGGGCGTTCAGCAGGCGCGTCGCGCGCTCGCGGTTCATGCCGGGCCAGGAAGCGATCTCACGCTGGCTCGCGACATCCCGACGCAACTGCTCGATGATCGCGACCAGCGGCCCCTCGACAGCCAGCGCGGCTTGGTCGAACGTCGGTGCCAGGCGGTACACCGCGGCGCCGCTGAGTTCGGGCAGCAGGTCGCCGCGTCCGCCGAGCAGGGCGATCGCCCACATCAGCGGTGCGAGCGGTTGGTACATCTGCGGCTCGCCGACGAGCGCCGCCTGCGAATGGCCCGGCGCGCGCAACACGGCAGGTTCCACCTGCAACACCGGCAGCGGCTCGCGCTGGATATCGATCAGCGCCGGCAGGTCGAGCGGGCAATGCGCGACACGTTCGCGCGGAAACAAGGACAGCGGCAGAACACGGTCGCGGCAGCGCAGATGCACTGTCACGCTGCGCGCATGGCGCACACATGCCGCGAGCACTTCGAGCAGATCGGGTTCGCGACCGCCTTGCTCGAACCGCATCAGATCCTGCGTCAGCGACGGGCTGAGCGACGACAGCCGCGTCGACGGCGCGCCTTCGGGGGCATCGCGTGCCACCTCGTCCAGGTAGCGCGCAAAGCCGCTCGCTCGCATCAGCTCGGGCTCGCCAAACGGAATCGTGGGCTCGAATTGCGACATGCGTGGCGGCCTCGATGGTTTGAGCGGATTTTCACACGCTTATGGGATTGCTGCGCTGCAAGCGGTGTAAGCGAGCGTCGTCTGCGTTGCGATCGTGTCGCTCCGGCGATCGCGTCTTGTGGCCGTGCAACGCTGCGCCGTGCCCCTAAACTCGTCGCCATGAGGCCACGCGATTCCAGCACATGACCCCCGAATCGCGCGGCCTGTGGCTCGGTCTGCTCGGCGTCGTCATCTTCGCGATGACGCTGCCGATGACGCGCTTGGCTGTCGGCGCCGCGAGCGACCCGCAGCTCTCGCCGCTGTTCGTGAGCGCCGGCCGCGCAGCGTTCGCCGGGCTGCTGAGTGCCGGCGTGCTCATCCTCGCCCGAGCGAGGCGACCGCGGCGCGGCGAGTGGCTCACATTTGCCGTCAGCGCCGCGGGCACGGTGATCGGCTTCCCGCTTTTCCTCGGCCTCGCGCTTCGCGATGTCGATGCCATGCACGCCGCCGTGATCACAGGCGTGTTGCCGCTGGCGACCGCGCTCGCCGCAGCGCTCTACCTGGGGCAGCGGCCGTCGACAGGATTCTGGGTTTGCGCGCTCGCGGGTTTTGCGCTCGTCATCGCCTTTGCCGCGCTGCATGGCGGCCGCGGCCTCAGCGCGGCCGACGGCCTCCTCGCGATCGCCGTCGCGAGCGCCGCGGTGAGCTATGTGGCGGGCGCAAAGCTGGCGACGCAGATGCCCGCCGAGCACGTCATCTGCTGGGTGCTCGTGTTGAGCCTGCCGGTCTCGCTGCCCTTCATGCTCGCGAGCTGGCCGGCGGGCAGCATCCGGGCCGCTGCGTGGGGTGGCTTTGCCTACGTCACGCTGTTCTCGATGTGGCTCGGCTTTTTCGCCTGGTACCGCGGGCTCGCGCTCGGCGGAACGGTGCGCGTGAGCCAGGTGCAGCTCGTGCAGCCCTTTTTGTCGCTGCTGTTTGCCGTGCCGGTGCTCGGAGAGCGGCTCGACGCGACGACGGTGGTCTTCTCGCTCGCGGTAATCGCGACCGTTTTCATCGGCAAGCGCATGCCTGTTGCCAGCGTCAGGGGTGCCACATGAATGAGGCTTCCCCCTTCAAGCTCGCGCGCCGCGCGGCAGCGATGAACCCTTCGGTGATCCGCGAGATCCTCAAGCTCGCGGAAAAGGACGGCGTGATCTCGTTTGCCGGCGGCCTGCCTTCGCCACGCACATTTCCCGTGGAGGCGATGCGCGAGGCCTGGGAGCAGGCGGCCGACCTGCACACGCCGAGCTTCAACCAGCGCATCGTGTACGAAGTTATCCGCACTGGGTTTCTCGATCGCCATGCGCCGACCATCCGCGCGCTCTACAAGGCGCAACGCGATGCGATGCTTGCTGCCCTCGAGCGCCACATGCCCGAAGGTGTGAGCTGGAATCGCCCGGCCGGTGGCATGTTCCTGTGGGTCGAACTGCCGGCTTCAATGAACGCGACCGGGCTGCTGCCGCTCGCGGTCGAGCGCGGTGTCGCCTTCGTCCCGGGCACATCCTTCTTCGCTGGCGGGTCGCGGACGAATACGCTGCGCCTGTCATTCGTCACCGCCAGCGAGGCGCAGATCGAGACCGGCATCGCCTCTCTCGGCGAGGCGATCCGCATGGCAAAGCAGCAAGCACAGCAGGAAACGGCATGACGATGAAATCCCGTCGCTATCGCGTGATCGACGTCTTCACCCGCGAGCCCTACCGCGGCAACCCGGTCGCCGTCGTGCTCGACGGCGACGGACTTGGCGACGACGAAATGCAGCGCTTCGCGCGCTGGACGAATCTCTCGGAGACGACCTTCGTGTCGGCGCCGACCGACGATGCGGCCGACTACCGACTGCGCATCTTCACCCCCGGCGGCGAGCTGCCATTCGCCGGCCATCCGACGCTCGGCACCTGCCACGCCTGGCTGTCCGCAGGCGGCACGCCGCGCGACGCCGACACCGTCGTGCAGCAATGCGCTGTCGGCCTTGTGCGAGTGCGGCGCGAGGGTGTGCATCGCCTTGCGTTCGAGGCGCCGCCGCTGCGCCGGAGCGAGCCGGACGCATCACTCGTCGCACAGGTGCTCGCCGCGCTCGGCGCCGACGCCGCCCGCCTGCTTGCGGCGCAGTGGCTCGACAACGGGCCGCAATGGCTGGCGCTGCGTTTCGATAGCGCACAGACCGTGCTCGCGCTCGAGCCCGACCATGCCGCGCTGAAACCGCTCGCAAAAGTTGGCGTGATCGGCGCGCATGCCGAAGGCGCTGAATGCGCGTTCGAGGTGCGCGCGTTCGCATCGGCCATCGGTATCGCGGAGGACCCCGTCACCGGCAGTCTGAACGCGAGCCTCGCGCAGTGGCTGATCGGTGCCGGGCAGGCGCCAGAGCGCTATGTCGCGGCGCAGGGTACGCGGCTCGGGCGCGCCGGACGTGTGCACGTCGCGCAGCACCAACACGAGATCTGGGTCGGCGGCGACAGCGTGACCTGCGTCGAAGGCAGCGTCATGCTGTGAATGCGTGGGCAGCTTGAACGCCGCTTGAACACGATGCGAGGCGCCGCACTCGACCACCTCGTGATCGCTGCGCGCACGCTCGACGAGGGCGTGGCGTGGTGCGAAGCGACGCTTGGCGTATCTCCGGCGACAGGCGGCCGGCACGCGTTGATGGGAACGCACAACCGCGTGTTCGCGATCGCAACCGATGCGTTCCCGCGCGCCTATTTCGAGTTGATTTCGATCGATCCCGACGCCGCGCCGCCCGGCCGCGCGCGATGGTTCGACCTCGATGACGGCGCACTGCGGGCGACGCTCGAACGCGGCCCGCAGCTCATTGCCTGGGTCGCGCGCGTGGATGACCTCGACGCGGCGCTGCAGGCACTCGCCGCGCTGGGCATCGACGCCGGCCGGAAGTTGGCGGCGTCGCGCATGACGCCGCAGGGGGAACTGCGCTGGCGCATCGCGGTGCGCGACGACGGCGCGCGCCTCATGGGTGGCGCGCTGCCGTCGCTGATCGAGTGGGGTGACGCGCACCCGTCCGATGCGCTGCCTGCCGTCGGTGTGACGCTCGCTTCGATCACACTGCGGGCGCCGGCCGCGTCGGCGTTGCAAGGCGCACTGCGATCGCTCGGGCTCGCTCGCGTCGGCGTGACGTCAGCCCCGGCCGTGGTCGAAAGCGGGTCTGCCATCAGCGTCTCTCTCGACACGCCGCGCGGTCGCGTGCAGATCGACTCTCCCCACTGACAAATCGCATTGCAACAGAGCGCTCACATGCAAGTTCTGACCCCCGAAGAGATCACCACCGCCCGCGCCATCGTCGCCGAGGTGCAGGCACCGACGCCGACGCTGCGCTGGCCGCTGCTCGACGCCCGGCTCGGCGCGCGTGCCTGGGTCAAGCACGAGAACCACACGCGCGTCGGCGCCTTCAAGCTGCGCGGCGGCGCGGTGTACCTGCATGAACTCGTCCGGCGCGAACCGGGCTTGGCTGGCGTCATCAGTGCGACGCGCGGCAATCACGGTCAGTCGATTGCGCTCGCGGCGGCGGGCCACGGCCTGGCGTGCACGATCGTCGTGCCGCGCGGCAACTCCGTAGAGAAGAACGCCGCGATGCGTGCGCTCGGCGCGACGCTCGTCGAGCACGGCGAGGACTTCCAGCAATCGCGCGAGCATGCCGCGAAGCTCGCCGCCGAGCGGAGTCTGCACATGGTGCCGAGCTTCCACCGCGACCTCGTGCGCGGCGTCGCGAGCTACTGGATGGAGTTCTTCGAGGCGGCCGCCAGCGACCCGCCGGCCGCGGTCTTCGTGCCAATCGGCCAGGGCTCCGGCATCGCCGCTTGTGCCTGCGCGAGAGCCGCATCGAAGGCATCGGCGCGAATCGTCGGCGTCGTCTCGGCGCATGCCACGGCGTATCTGGACAGCGTGCGTGCCGGCCGCGCGGTCGAGGCGCCGGTAACGACCAAACTCGCCGACGGCATGGCGTGTCGCGTGCCCGATGCCGACGCGCTGGCGCTGATCCTGCGTGAGGTGGACGAGGTGATCGCCGTCACCGACGACGAGGTGGCGCAGGCGATGCGCGCACTCTTTGCGGACACCCACAACGTTGCCGAAGGTGCAGGCGCTGCGGCGCTCGCTGGCGCGCTGCAGCAGCGCGAACGCTGGAAGGGGCGCAGCATCGGCCTGGCGCTCAGCGGCGGCAATGTCGACAGCGACGTCTTCGCGCGCGTGCTGGCTGGCGCCAGCGCCTAGCACCTGGCAACCAGCGGCTCAAGCCAATGGCGCGCGCAGCCACGAGGCGTGACCGCCCGCGCCGCACGAGCCGCTACTTCGTGATGCTGTTGATCGCGGCGACGCCGAGGCCGAAGTTGGCGAGGATCTGCGTCCAGTCCTTCATGTTGCGCGTGAAGGCGCGGCCCCAGGTCTCGAAGTCGAGCTGGTTCGGCACGATCAGCGCGTCGCCGGGATGCATGATCTCTCCATCGACCGTCGTGCGGCCGAAGATGCCGCGGCTTTCGCTTGGGCTCATGACCGTGCCGTCTGCGCGCAGGATGAACATGCTGGACACATCTGCCGCTTCGTCGGCGCCGGCGATGCGCAGATAGTCGCCCGCGGTGCGGCCGTCGCGCCACAAGAAGGCGTTGTTGTTGACGACCGCACCGACGACGGTGACGAAGCCGGGCCGCGGGGGCACGATCACGCGGTCGGCATTCTCGAGCGGAATATCGGGCAGGGCGTCGATCGAGCGCACGTCCGGCGAGAGTTCGAGTGCAATCCGCCCGTTCGGCTGCACCTGCGACAAGCGCATGAGTTGTGCCTGCGTCGCCGCCGCACTCGCATTCACGGTCGATGCGGCGTTCGCGACGTCGCGCTGGTTCGCGGCTTCGCGTGCGGTCTGCGTCGCGGCCAGCGTCTGCAGGCGCGACATCGCGGCTGCCAGGTTCTCGGCCTGGCGCTTGCGTGTCGATTCGCGCGAGAACTCCATGCCGTAGACGTAGGCCTGCGGCGTGAAGCCGCCCGCCCGCACGAGCAGTTGGCGAAGTGTCTCGCCCGGCAGCAGTTGGTAGACGCCCGGCGTGCCGATTTCGCCCTCGAGCGAGACGAGCCGGTTCTGGCGCGCGATCGGTACCCGGAAATCCTTTTGGCCGAAGATGCTTACGACGTCGCCCGGCATCAGCTCGATGTTCGACGCTTGGTCGCGTTGCAGCACGACCTTGCCGAGGTTGAACGGAATGATCTGCGTGCTCAGGTCCTGGACGTTCAGGCGCTCGATGACGGCGTAGTCCCAGTTCAGGTCGTCGAACAGCGTCGTAGGCAGACGCGGGCCGGTGCTGTTTGCGCCTTGCCCCGTCACGTCCTCGATCAGGGTGCGCGGACGGCTGCCGGTGGTCGTACCTTGCACCGGCAGCGGCACCGTCTGCGCAGGCGCTGCTCCGGGCGCGCCCGCGCCGTTGCCCGCGGCGCCACCGGCAGTGCCGGCCGCGCTGACGGTGGGGGCGCCGGGCTGCGCGCCAGCGGCAACGGACGGCGCCGAGCTGACCGCGACGGGGGTGCCTGCGGAAGGCGACGTCGCGGCAGGTTGCGGCAGGGGTTCCTGATAGACCTGCACCAGCACGTTGCGACGGCGATAGAAGTCCGGCGAGATCAGCGCCTCCGGGCTCGGAATCAGGTCGCTGATGCGCATGCCGGGGAACCACGGATAGCGCAGCGGCTGCGCAACGTGCCCGGTCAGCGTCACCGCATTGGTGAAGCCGGGCGAGATGGTCAGCAGCGTGAGCACGTCACCGTCGCGCAGCGGCGTCTGCAATCCCGCGGCGTCGAGCTTGAGCTCCTCGACGAAGCGCCCCGCGCCGGCCTTTGCGCGGTCGATGCGTTCGAGCACCGCGCGGTTCGGGTTCGACAGGACTGGCGCGCCGCCCGCGTATGCGAGCACGTCACCGACCGGCTCTTCGCGTGCGTTGAGCTCGTAGATGGCGGCGTTGTCGAGCTCGCCGTTGAGCGCGACACGGGGGCCGACCGGGTGGAACACGATGACGTCGCCGGCCCGTAACTGCAGGTCCTTGGATTTGTCGCCTCGCACCAGGAAGCCGTACATGTCGAGCTCGGAAATGACCTGCCCGTCACGCCGCAGGCTGATCCTGCGCATCGAGCCGTTCGCCCCCGGCCCGCCCGCGGCGACCACCGCCGACAGCAGCGTGGCCTGGCCGCTGAGCGTGAACACGCCTGGATTGCTCGCCGGGCCGACGACGAACACCTTGACGCCGCGCATCTGCCCGAGGCTGACGCTCAGGTTGAAGCCCGTATAGAGGCGCCCGATCTGCGCGCGCAGATGCTTCTCGAGGTCGGCCGCGCGCACCCCCGCCACCGTGAAGCTGCCGACACGCGGCAGGTTGATCTGGCCGTTGCGATCGACGACCGCGCGAAAGTCGATGTCGACCGAGCCCCAGGCCCGCACCACGATCTCGTCCCCTGGGCCGACCGTGTAGTCGGCCGACACCGGTACGTTGTCGAGCGGCGCAAAAGTGCCGGCCGACGCGTCGAAGAAACTCGCGCCGAACACCGGCAGCAAACGGCCGGTCGCCGTCTGCACGAAGCGCTGGAACTCGCTCGGCCGCGGAGGCGCAACGCTGCGCGGCGGCGTTGGTGCGAGCGACCCGTTCGGCACACGCTGCATCCCGGGCAAGGCGCTGTTGACGATCGGCGCCGGCATCTGCGGGTTGCTGATCGATTGGGTCCCGGTCAGCCCGCGCGGATCGACCGAGCTGCCGTCACTGGTCGTCGCCGGCGCCGTCGGTGCGTTCTGCGGCACACCGAAGGCCGAGCCGAGCGAGTCCAGCTGGGCTGCGGCGGGCGGCGCCATCATGTATATCGAAATGCCGAGAGCGGCCAGCAGCGGCCACACGCGGCGGGGGAGAACAGATCGCAAGAAAGTCATGCAGGGGCCGATTCGTAGGCATCGGGCTTCGGGCTGCCGCGGCACACTTGGCCGGGCCCGAAGAGCCTCGCGCGCGCCCATCGGGTGGGCGATTTAACTCATTCGCGCGGCCGCCAATGGTAGCGGATGGGGCGGCCGCTGCCTTGCGCACAGGTCAGTGCGCGCCAACCGGATCGAGCGGCGCGAAGCGGCCTTCGCGCTTGTCGCGCCAGGCGGCGATCGCCTCGGCCATCTCGGCGGTGTCGAAGATCGCGCTTTGCAGCGTCGCCATCTGCTCGAGCGCGGCGGCGGTGCCGTGGTCGCGCGCGTGGTTCAGCGCGAGCTTGGTCCCGGCGATCGCAAGGGGGGACTTGGCGCCGATCGTGCGGGCGACATCCAAGGTGTGCGCAAGCAGCGCCTCGGCGTCGGGCAGTACCGCGTTGACGAGGCCGACCGCGAGCGCCCGCTCCGCGCCCAGCCGCTCCCCGGTGTAGGCCATCTCGCGCGCGACCGCAGGGGCGACGATCTTGGGCAAGCGCTGCAGCACGCCGAGGTCGGCCGCCATGCCGATGTTGATCTCCTGCACGCAGAAGAACGCATCGGCGCTGGCATAACGCAGGTCGCACGCAGCGGCGAGGTCGAGCGCGCCGCCGATGCAGCCGCCCTGAATCGCACACAGGACCGGGAAACGCGCTGCGTCGAGCGCGTCGAAGCAGGCCATCAGGCGCCGCAATGTGTGCTGAAAGCTCAACCTCGAACGCGGCGTGCCGGTCGGCAACGAGAGGTCGCTTCCGGCAAACACATCCAGCGCCATGCCGGCGCTGAAGTGCTTGCCGGTGGACGAGATCACGAGTGCGCGCGTGGCGCCTGCATCGCTCAGCCCTTGCACCGCGTCCCGCAGCGCGGGGAAGAAGGCCGGTGCGAGCGTGTTCATGCGATCGGGGCGATTGAGCGTCAGGTGTGCGATGCCGGCGTTGACGCTCAGCTCGAAGAATTCTTTCATCGGGTCTCTCCGCGAGAAAGCCTTCACGATAGCCGGGTGCGACTTGCTGTCAATCCGGCCCCCGGCGTGGGACGCTCCGGCGACTTCAAGCACGGTGCGCAACATGTTCTTCATTCGTGCCCTCACCTAAACTAGCGCGCGCATGAACCCCGTCATCTCAAGTTTTGCGACCGAAGGCGGCCCGCCACTGCACCGTTGCGACTGGCCGCCACACGGCGCGGCGCGGGGCACGGTGCTCGTCGTGCATGGCCTGGGTGAACACATCGGGCGCTACGACGCCTTGGCGCTGCGGCTCAATGCCGCGGGCTGGCATGTGACGGGTTTCGATCAGCGCGGGCATGGGCAAACGGAAGGCGCGCGCGGTGCGATCGAGCGCTGGGACACGCTGCTGCAAGACCTCTCGCGCGTGATCGATGCGCTGCGCAAAGAGCGCGACGGCACGTTGATCCTGCTCGGCCACAGCATGGGCGGATTGACCGCGGCGCGCTTCGTCGCCGAGGGCTTGCAGGCGAGCCCTGCTGCGTGGCATCGCGCGGTCGATGGGCTTGTGTTGTCTTCCCCCGCGCTCGACACGGGGATGAGTGCAGCGCAGCGCGCGCTGCTCGCACTGCTCGGGCCGCTCGCGCCGGGGCTGGCCGTCTCCAACGGGCTCAAGCCCGAATGGATTTCGCGCGACCCGGCGGTGGTCGCCGCCTACATCGCCGATCCGCTGGTGCATGACCGCATCACACCGCGCCTCGCGCGCTACATCGTCGATGGCGGCGCGGCGACGTTGCCCTTTGCGCCGCGATGGATTGTGCCGACGCTGCTGCTGTGGGCCGGCAGCGACCGCTGCGTCGCGCCGGCCGGATCGAAAGCGTTCGCTGATGCCGCGCCGCCCGGCATCGTGCAGTCGGCGTGCTTCGAATTGCTGTACCACGAGATCTTCAACGAGCCCGAACGAGACAAGGTTTTCGCCGCGCTCGAAGCCTGGCTGGCCAGGCGTGCGGGACGACAATAGGCGCCGCGCCGAACATGGCGCACAGGGAACCCGACAAGGAGACACCGATGAATGCCCGTGACCCGAACCTGCCCCTGCAAGCCGACGAAGCCGAGAGCCTCGCCGCATTCGCCGCGCGCACCTGGGACGAAGAGATCGTCCCCGCCCTCACGGACTACATCGCGGTCCCGGCGAAGAGCCCGATGTTCGATCCCGATTGGACCAAGCACGGCCTGCTCGATCGTGTGGTGCGCGACGCCGCGGCGTGGGTCGAATCGAAGAAGGTCGCCGGCCTGAAGCTCGAAGTCATCCGCCTCGAAGGCCGCACGCCGGTGATCTTCTTCGAGGTGCCGGCGACGAAATCAGATTCGACCGACACCGTCTGCATGTACGGCCACCTCGACAAGCAGCCCGAGTTCAACGGCTGGCGCAACGATCTCGGGCCGTGGACGCCCAAGCTCGAGGGCGACAAGCTCTACGGTCGCGGCGGCGCCGACGACGGCTACGCGGTGTATGCCGCGATTACCGCGATTCTCGCGCTCGACCGCCAGGGTATTGCGCGACCGCGTGTGGTCGGCCTGATCGAGAGCTGCGAGGAGAGCGGCAGCTACGACCTGCCGGCCTACATCGACCTGCTGCGGCCGCGCCTCGGCAACGTAAGCCTCGTCGTCTGCCTCGATTCGGGGGCCGGCAATTACGACCAGCTCTGGCTCACGACCAGCCTGCGCGGCATGGTCAGCGGCGTGCTCAAGGTCGAGATCCTGACCGAAGGCATCCACTCGGGCGACGCGTCGGGCCTGGTGCCGTCGAGCTTTCGCATCCTGCGCCAGGTGCTCGACCGGCTCGAGGATTCGAAGACCGGCCGGCTGCTGCCCGAGAGCTTTCACTGCGCGATCCCGGCTGGCCGCGTCGATCAGGCGCGGGCGACGGCGCAGATCCTTGGCGATGAGGTCTGGAAGCGCTATCCCTGGGCCTGCGGCGCCGACGGTACGGCGGCGCTTCCGACCACGACCGAGCCGGTCGAGGCGCTGCTCAACCGTACCTGGCGGCCGACCCTGTCCGTCACCGGCGCTGACGGCTTCCCGGAGCTCGGCAGCGCCGGCAACGTGCTGCGCCCCTACACCGCGTTCAAGCTCAGTTTGCGGCTGCCCCCGCTCGTGGACGCGCACCTCGCGGCCGAGCGGCTCAAGACGCTGCTCGAGGACAACGCGCCTTACAACGCAAAGGTCACCTTTGCCGCTGACGGTCGCGCCGGCGCGCTCGGGGCCACCGGATGGAATGCGCCCGAGCTGTCGCCCTGGCTCGAGACGGCGCTGGACCAGGCCTCGCAGGCACACTATGGCGCGCCGCTCGGCTTTATCGGCCAGGGCGGCACGATCCCGCTGATGAGCATGCTGCAACAGGGCTTCCCCGCCGCGCAGATGATGGTCTGCGGCGTGCTCGGCCCGAAGAGCAATGCGCATGGGCCGAACGAGTTCCTGCATGTGCCCTACGGCAAGAAACTGACCGCGGCGGTGGCGCAGGTCATCGCAGCGCACCCGTAGCGGACGACGCAAAACGACGCCCGGGCTTCGTACCCCCCTGAATGAGGGGGTCGGTCGCCGCGCCCGAGGGTATGTGCGAAGCGCGTGTGCTTGAGGTCGGCATGTCCGCGTACCACAATTCGTTCACATCGCGCCGCAGCGAGCGGCCGGTTATCCACCATTCCGTCCACAAATCAACGCTTCGAGGTGTTATGACGACAAAAATACTGCCCAAGATTGCCGCTGCTGCAATCGCTCTCAGCGCGGTTTCCGCGGCGCAAGCCCAGTTCTATCTGCTTGGGCCGTACGACACGCCGTCGTCGGTTACCAACTCGGGCATCGTCGCCGGCTACGACGATATCGGTTATTTCTACTGGACCGCCGCGGGCGGACATACGCCCATTGGCGGCGCCATTCCCGGGCAAGGCACCGGCGGGATTCCGCGCATCAGCGAGAGCGGCAACAAGGTCGGCGCGACCAACTACGACGTCGACACCGGGACGACGCAGATCGCTTCGTACGACAAGGCCACCGGTTTGTGGACGAACTATGGCGGCCTCGGCGCAAGCTCCGGCGACGCCGTCAGCGGTGGCTATGGCATGAACGCGAGCGGGTCGGTGCAGGTTGGCAATGCCTGGGTCAACGCCGGAACCGCGCACGCGATCATGTTGAAGAATGGCACCGTGACGGACCTCGGCTCGAGCGTCGCTGGCGCGAGTTCACGCGCCGACGCGGTCAGCAACGACGGCAGCTTCATCGGTGGCTATCAGGACATGGCCGACGGCTACCGTGCCGCAGCGGTTTGGATTGATGGCACCCAGCAAGTGCTCACGCGCGGCGGCGAACCGTTGCAGCAGGTCAACGGCGTTTCCGGTGATGGCCAATGGGCGGTTGGCGGCGGCGGCTATGCGGCCGATGGCTCGGCTTTCATGTGGAACCGCAACACCGGACTCAAGCTGCTCGACAACCCGTTCTTCGATGCCGGCTACGCACTCACCGCGACATCGGTCAGCTTCGACGGCTCGGTCGTCGTGGGCTACGGCGAGGACATCTTCTTCGGCCGCATGGGCTGGATCTGGACCGAGGCGACCGGCACCATCTCGATGGAAGAGTATGCGATGGGCCTCGACGGTTACAGCGGCGAGTTTTTGCTCGCGCCGCTCGCCGTTTCGCAGGATGGTCGCAACATCACCGGCTACGGCTTCAACGCCGACTTCACCGGCTACACCGGCTGGATGATCAGCACGCCGGTGCCTGAGCCGTCGACCTGGGCGCTGGTTGCACTGGGCCTCGGCTTCATCGGCTTCGTCGGCAACCGTCGCCGCGGCGCCGGCACTGCGCACACCGCCTAACGCGCGGCCTGATCGTCTCTGTTGCAGGGGGGTTGATGCCCCCCGGCAACATCGCAGGGGCCGGCATCGCTCAGCGGCGCGGGAGGCGGGCGGACGGCTTCAAAGCTCAATCCGCCGCGGCGCCTTGTCGAAGTTCGGTTCGCTTTGCAACTCCGCGCTGAGGTCGTCGCTGGCCTCGTCGGGCGGCGCCAGGTCCTCGCTCACCACCGGCTCGTCGGGCAGGAAGCCGCCAGACTGATGCCGCCACAGCGTCGCGTACGGGCCGTCGCCAGCGAGCAGCTCGGCGTGCGTGCCCTGTTCGACGATACGCCCGGCGTCGAGCACGATGAGGCGGTCCATGCGCGCGATGGTCGAGAGCCGGTGCGCGATCGCGATCACGGTCTTGCCTTCCATGAGGCCGAGCAACTGCTCCTGGATCGCGAGCTCGACCTCGCTGTCGAGCGCCGAGGTCGCCTCGTCGAGCACGAGAATCGGCGCATCTTTCAGAACCACGCGCGCGATTGCAATTCGCTGGCGCTGGCCGCCGCTGAGCTTCACGCCGCGCTCGCCGACGTGTGCTTCGTAGCCGCGACGACCTCTCCAATCTTCGAGGCCAAGGATGAATTCGTGGGCCTGCGCCTTGCGTGCGGCCGCCTCGATCTGCGCGCGCGTCGCACCCGGACGACCATATCCGATATTGGCGGCGATCGAGCGGTGCAGCAGCGATGTGTCCTGCGTCACCATGCCGATCGCACCGCGCAGGCTTTCCTGCGTCACGCCGCGGATGTCTTGCCCGTCGATGCGAATGCTGCCTTGCTCGAGCTCGTGAAAACGCAGCAGCAGGTTGACGAGCGTGGACTTGCCAGCGCCCGAACGGCCAATGAGCCCGACGCGCTCGCCGGGGCGGATGACGAGATTCAGACCCGTCAGCACCGCCATGGCGTCGCTGCGGCCGTAGGTGAAGGTCAGTCCTTCGATCGCGATCTCGCCGCGCGAGACTTCGAGCACGCGGGCGTCGGGCGCATCGACCAACTGATGCGGCACCGCGATCGTCTCCATCCCCTCCTGCACGACGCCGACGTTCTCGAAGATGCCGGTCACTTCCCAGCTCACCCAGCCCGCCACGTTGGCGATCGTCCACGCCAGTGGCAGTGCGGTCGCGACAACGCCCGCACTCACGTCACCACGGCCCCAGAGCACGATGCCGATGCCGGCGGTGCCGACCAGCAGCAGCGCGTTCATCGTCGAGAGCGTCGCCATGAAGCGCGTGATGAGCCGCATGTGCGCAGCAATCGCGCCGGTGTGTTCCTCGATCACCTCGCGCACGTAGGCGTCCTCGTCGCGCGCGCGGGAGAAGAGCTTGACCGTCAGGATGTTGGTGTAGCTGTCCACCACGCGCCCCATCACCTGCGAGCGCAGCTCCGAACTCGTCTTCGCCAGGTCACGCATGCGCGGCACGAAGTGGCGCAGGAAGAACGCGTAGCCCGCGAACCAGAGTGCAGTCGGGATCGCGAGCCGCCAGTCGGCCATCGCCATCAGCAGGAGTGCACTGAGGCCGTAGACGGCGATGTACCAGACGGCTCGGATGCACGAAACGACGCATTCGCGCACCGCGTTGCCCGTCTGCATCACGCGGTTGGCAATGCGACCGGCGAAATCGTTCTGGAAGAACGGCCAGCTCTGGCGCACCACGTGCCAATGGCTCTGCCAGCGGATCAGGTTGGTGACGCCCGGAACGACCGCGTTGTTGCGCACCAGGCTGTCGGCGAGCAGCGCAAGCGGCCGGCCGACCAGCACGAGCACGGCCATCGCGATCAGCTTGGGCGTCGCTTCGGCCAGCGCGGCAGCGCGGTCGCTGGACTCCATCAGCGACACGAGGCGGCCGATGAAGACCGGGATCAGCGTGTCGATCAGCGCGACGGCGAGGCCGGTCGCGAACATCGCGATGAACAGGCCCTTGGTCTGGCGCACGAAGTGCCAGAAGAACGCGAGCAGGCCGGGCGGCGGCGTCTCGGCGTGCGCCGCGGTCGGCCGGATGCGCTGTTCGAAGAAGCTGAAGAGGGCCGAAGTCTTGGGCATCGGCCATTGTCGCCGCGCCCGGCGTTTCGTCTTCGCGTCGTCAGTGTGCGGCCTGGGCCGCCAGCGGTTCCGGCTTGGCACGCAGCGCCCACGCGACGCCGGCGACGAGCAGCGCGATCCCGGCCAGCGTCGCGGCGCCTGGCGCCTGGCCGCGCAACGCGAAGGCATAAGCGAGCGCGGAGAGGGTCTCGAACACGATCAACTGGCCCACGAGCGTGGTGGGCAGCCGCTGGCTTGCCTGGTTCCAGCACAAGGTCCCGAGCCACGAGGCGAAGAAGGCCATCACCGCCATGACGCCTACGAAAGCCCATGGCCGTGGGCCGAAGGGCAGCGCGAAGGTGGCTGAGGCTCCTGCGCTGGACCAGAGCAGGAAACCGAGGTAGCCGGCAAGCGCGAGCGGCAGGGTCGCGAGCCCCTGGGCGGTCGCCCAGGCCGTCGGCGAACGGTCACCGTGTGCGCGCAGCCAGTCGGCGTTGCGAAGCGGATACCAAGTCCAGCAGGCAACAGCACCCATCGCGAGCAGCGCGCCAAGCGCATAGGTGCCGATATTGGCGTCCGGCCTCAGGACCGCCAGTTCGGCGCGATTGACCAGTGCAATGCCAAGGCCGATCGCAATCAGCGAGGGTGCGAGCCGCACCCACGGCAGGCGGCCGTCGCGACGCGCGTCACGCCGGTTCGACACCAGTGCGATGGCCACCGGCAGGGTGCCGATGATCATCGTCGGCAGCGGTCCGCCAGCGCGCTGTATAGCGCCAGCGAGGAGCAGGTAGTAGACGATGTTGCCGATGAGGGCGAGCTCGAGTGCGGCAAGCCAGTCGGCGCGCGTCAGCACACGAAGCCGCCGGCGGTCGAGCCAGGCCAGCGGCAAGGCGACGAGCCCGAACGCGAGGTAGCGGCCGAACGACAGCAGCGCCGCCGGGTACTCGGGCAGCAGCAACGGCGCGACGAACACGAAGCCCCACATCAGCCCGGCTGCGAGGGCATAGAGTGTTCCAACCCACATGCTTCGAGTATCGCAGCGCGGCGACGCGCCATCGCGGGCGCACGGCGCCGACAACGCGCGACGGCTCCCTATGGCGGCAGCGACAATGTGCGCTTCGCTTTGGACAGCAGGCAGGCGGTGGATCAGCTACGGGCCATGCGGGTATTCGCCCGCGTCATCGACGAAGGAAGCTTCGCGAAGGCGGCGCGCGCGCTCGATCTGGCGCCGGCCGTCGTGACGCGTCTGATCGCCGAGCTCGAGGAGCATTTGGGCGCGCGCCTGATCAACCGCACCACGCGTCGCCTGGCGCTGACGGATGCCGGCGACGCCTACCTGGCCCGCGCGCGGCGCATCCTGATCGAGGTCGAGGAGGCCGACGCGCTCGCCGCTTCGTCCACGTCCGAGCCGCGGGGCCACCTGCGCGTGCTGCTGCCGCCGGCCTTTGCGGTGCACCAGATCGCCAAACACTTGCCGCGCTTTCGCACCCGCTTTCCGCGCGTGACATTCGAGTTTTCGGTGCCCGGTCCGGTCGAGACGGTGGACGAGAACTTCGACATCACGATCCTGATGCTTGGGCGCAAGGCACTCTCAGGCGATTTCGTCGCCTGGCGACTGGCGCGCTCCGAAGTCATCATGTGCGCCGCACCGGACTACCTTGACCGGCGCGGCCGGCCGCAGTACCCGCACGACCTGGCGGAGCACGACGCGATCATGCCGACGCTGCCGAACGCGCCGCGCGAACTGACCTTCCATCGCGGCGGCGGCGCGCCCGGTGGTGAGAGCGTCACCGTCGTGCCGCCGAAGTCGATCCTCGACACCAATCACATCGACACCAACTACGCTGTGGCGCTGGCCGGCATGGGCATCACCGGCCTGCCGTCGTTCGTCGCCGAGGATGCGCTGCTCGAACACGCGCTCGAGCGGGTGTTGCCGCAATGGCATCTGCTCGATGTCACGGTCTACGTCGCGACGCCGACCCGCAAGCACATGCCGGCCCGCACGCGCGCTTTCATCGACTTCCTGGTCGAGACCTTCGGCGGCGAGGACACGGACCCGTGGCTGAAAGCGGCCGGCTGCGAAACGCCCGGCCCAGACGCCGATCAGAACGTGTAGCCGACCTCGCGCTGCACGCCGTCGACCTCGTCGAGCAGACGCAGCAGCCCGTTGAATTCGCGGTAGCGCCCGGCGACACGGCGTGCATAGGTGAAAAAACGCGGCAGGTCCGCGCTGTAGGCGGGCTTCGCGTCGCGATGCTTCAGGCGACAGAAGATGCCGAGCACCTTCAGGTGACGCTGCAGGCCCATCCACTCGAGCTGGCGCCAGAATTCGCCGAAGTCGGCGTCCACCGGCAAGCCCGCGGCGCGCGCCTGCTGCCAGTAGCGCACCGCCCAGTCGAGTTCCCGCTCTTCGTCCCACGAGATGAAGGCGTCGCGCAGCATCGAGGCGGCGTCGTAGCTGATCGGCCCGCATACCGCGTCCTGGAAGTCGAGGATGCCGGGGTTCGGTTCGCAGACCATCAGGTTGCGCGGCATGTAGTCGCGATGCACCGCGACGCGCGGCTGCGCCAGCGCACTCGCGACGAGGAGATCGCAAGCCGACTGCCACTGCGCGAACTGCACGTCGGTCCAAGTGACGCCGCGTTCGCGGCTCACGCACCACTCGGGAAAGAGCGCAAGCTCGCGGCGCAGCAGCGCGTCGTCGTAGGGCGGCAGCGCGCTTGCATCGACACGCAGCTGCCACTGCACGAGCGCGGCGAACGCATCGCGCATCAGCGATTCGACACGCTGCGTGTGGCCACCGCCCACTGCCGCCTGCAGTTCGGCGAGATACGGTCGCGCGCCGAGATCGGTCAGCAGCAGGAAGCCCTGCGACTCGTCGCACGCCAGCACCTGCGGCGCATGCAGTCCGGCCTGCTCGATCAGACGCGCCACCTGCACGAAGGGGCGCACGTCCTCCTGCGGTGGCGGCGCGTCCATCACGATGAAGCTGCGATCTGGCCCGTCGATGCGCAGGTAGCGGCGAAAGCTTGCGTCGGCGCTTGCCGCGCGCAGGCTGGCGGCGTCGAGCCGAAGGGCGTCGAGCGTCGCGAGCCAGCGCGCGAAAGCGTCGCCGCGTACGGTATCGGACCACACCACTTTGCCTGGAACGGAGTGCGAGTGGCCGCGCAAGGCCGGCCCGGGGCCAGCGTCCGGCAAAGCCGAGTAAGTGCTCATGGATAATCGATTCTACAAATCGGCTGCTCCGGGTCGAAGGCGTGCGCCGGCGCCGCCCCGTGGATCCGGTTCGGCGAGCCCGCTCTGATCGGCACCTGTTGCGTTCGCTGCATTTCCTTCTTCCGTCCCGTCCGATGCGCGCGCTTCTCGTCCGAGCACCGCTGGCATGGGGGCTCGCGCTCGCGCTGTGCGCTGCAGCGCCGATGGCCCGGGCCGACGCCGCGCTCGACGACAACATCGGCATCGTGCTGCGTCCGACCGACGCGCTCATGCCTCCCCCGCCCGGCTTGCGCGCGGACGACCGGCCGGTGTTCGTGCGCGCCGACGAGTTGCGCGGCCAGCCCGACTTGATGGTCGAGGCGATCGGCAATGCCGAGTTGCGGCGCGCCGATGTTCGGGTGCGCGCCGACCGGCTGAGCTTCGACCAGGCCAGCGACACCGCGCGTGCCGAAGGCAATGTGCGCGTTTCGCACGACGGCAACGTCTTCACCGGGCCCGAGGCGCAATTGCGCCTCGCGCGCTTCGAGGGCTTCGTCGTCAGCCCGAAGTTCACGATCGGTCGCACCGGCGCCTTCGGCAGCGCCGAGCGCATCGACATCCTCGACGCCGACCGCGCGGTCGCGACGCTCGCGACCTACACGAGTTGCCCGCCCGACGGTTCGGGCGGCCCGGCCTGGCTGCTCAGCGCCGATAGGGTGTCCCTCGATTTCAACACCAACGAGGGTGTCGCCGAAGGCGCCGTGCTGCGCTTTCTGGGCTTGCCCATCCTCGGCGGACCGCGCATCAGTTTCCCGCTCACCGATGCCCGGAAGTCGGGCTGGCTTCCGCCCATCATGGCGCTCGACAGCAGCAGCGGCTTCGTCGCAGCAGTGCCGTACTACTGGAACATCGCGCCAAACCGCGATGCGACGATCACGCCGGTCGTGCGTACCCGCCGTGGCCCCGGCGTCGACGGCGAGTTCCGCTACCTCGAGCCGACTTTCGGCGGCCAGGTCCGCGTCGACTGGCTGCCCGACGATCGCGAGACCCACAGCGCGCGATACGCCGTCACCTTCAGTCACGAGCAGGAGATCGCCGAAAAGTGGGGCCTGCAGGTGCGAAGCCTGCGCGTGTCGGATGACAGCTACTGGAAGGACTTCCCGAATGCGGTGCCGAGCCAGACCCGCCGCCTGCTGACGACCGACGCGATTTTGCAGCGCGACTTTGCGCGCGCGCTCGGCGGTGGCGACTGGACGGTGTATGCGGCCGCGCAGGCGTGGCAGGCGCTGCAGGACAACGCTCCGGAGAACCAGATGGCGGTGCCCTACCAGCGCCTGCCGCAGATCGGCGCGCGCACGAGTCAAACTCTGCAGGGCGGCTTCAAGGCCAACTTCGAGACCGAGCTGAACCAGTTCACAAATCCGGGCGGCGTGCTTGACAGCGGGCGCCTGACTGGACTGCGCTTGCACGCGATCGGCGATCTGAGCTGGCCCTACGCAACGCCGGGCTGGACACTGACACCCAAGCTGGCGTTCAACGCGGCCAGCTATTCGCTCGACCAGCCGATGAGCGACGGGCGAACCAGCGCCTCGCGCATCATCCCGACCGCGAGTCTCGACAGCGCCTGGGTGTTCGAACGTGGCACTGGCTGGCTTGGCCGCGACATCGTGCAGACGATCGAACCGCGCGTGCTGTACGCGTACACGCCCTATATCGATCAGTCGACCTATCCGATCTTCGATAGCGCGCCAAAGGACTTCAACTTCGAGTCGATCTACACCGAGAACGCGTTCTCGGGCATCGACCGCGTCTCCGACGGCAACCAGCTGACGCTCGGCTTGACCAGCCGCGTGATCGATGCGGCCAGTGGTGCCGAAGCGCTGCGCCTGGCCGTCGTGCAGCGGGTGCGCTTTGCCGACCAGCGCGTCACGCCCGATGGGCAGGTCCAGTCGCGGCGCTTCTCCGATGTGCTCGCCTACGGCTCGACGACGCTCATCCCGACGCTCACTCTCGACGCTACGGCGCAGTACGACCCTGACGTACAGGAGTTGTCGCGCATCATCGTCGGCGCGCGTTACTCGCCGGGGCCGTTTCGCACCTTGAACCTTGCCTACCGGCAGACGCCCGACAAGACCGAGCAGGTGCAGGTGGGTTGGCAGTGGCCGATCTACGGCGCGACACCCGTCGAGCGTGCGCGATCAGGCACCTCGGGCACAGCCACGACGTCGGGTAGCGAGTGCCGAGGCAGCCTGTACACCGTCGGCCGCATCAACTACAGCGTGAATGACTCGCGCATCACCGATGGTGTGCTCGGCTTCGAGTACGACGCCGGCTGCTGGATCGGCCGCATCGTCGTCGAGCGCCTGTCGACCGGGTTGAGCGAGGCGACCACGCGCGTGATGTTCCAGCTTGAACTGGTGGGGCTGTCGCGGCTGGGTCCCAGCCCGATACAACTCTTGAAGGACAATATCCCGGGTTATCAACTGCTGCGCGAACGAAGCTCGCCGACAACTTCCCTGCCTTTCTATGACTGACCCGAGACGCCCGGCGCATCTGCTCGTCGGCCTGGTTGCAGCGCTGCTGTTGAGCGGCGCACCCGCACTGAACGCTCAGAACGTGTCCGAAGGGCCGCGACCGGGTGACTACATCGTCGCGGTCGTCAATTCGGAGCTCGTCACCGCGGGCGAGGTACAGCAACGCATAGACCGCGTGCGCCAGGACGCCGCGCGCACCAACGCGCGACTGCCGCCGGACGCGGTGCTGCGTCAGCAGGTCACCGACGCACTGATCGACGAGCGGGTTCTGGTGACCTACGCGCGCGACATGGGCGTCAAGATCGACCCCGCCGAGATCGATCGCGCGATCGCCAACATTGCGGCGCAAAACCAGCTTTCGGTCGATCAGCTGCGCGCGCGGCTGCAGGCCGAGGGCATGGATTACGGGCGCTTTCGCGACACCCTGCGCGACCAGATCGCGGTCGAGCGTGTGCGCGAACGCGATGTGATTGCGCGCATCCAGCCTACCGATCGGGAGGTCGACGCGCTGCTCGACCAGCAGCGCGCGGCCGCGGGCGCTTCGATCGAATACAACATTGCGCAGATACTCGTCACCGTCCCCGAGGGCGCGAGTCAGGCCGTCGTCGCCGAGCGAAGGGCACGCGCCGAGGCAGCGCTCGCCAGGGTCAAGGCCGGCGAGCCGTTCGCGACGGTCGCGCGAGAAGTGTCGGAAGACCAGAACCGCAATGCCGGCGGCGAAATCGGCATGCGACCGGCAGAAAAGCTGCCCGATTTGTTCGTCGAGGAGGTGCGGCCGCTCGCGCCGGGCCAGGTGGCGCCGACGCTGCTGCGCAGCGGCGCCGGATTTCACGTCATCAAGCTCGTCGACAAGCGCGACGGGCGCGCGTTCACGATCACCCAGACGCGCGCGCGCCACATCCTGCTGCGTGCCTCGCCGCAGCTCAACCAGGAAGCCGCATTGCGCAGGCTGGCCGATCTGAAGCGCCAGATCCAGGCCGGCACGATCACTTTCGAAAAGGCGGCGCAGGACAACTCGGAGGACTCCTCCGCCGCGCAAGGCGGCGAACTCGGCTGGGCATCGCCCGGGACCTTCGTGCCCGAATTCGAGAAGGCGATCGCGGGCGTACCCGTCGGCGGCATGACCGACCCGTTTGTCTCACGATTCGGCGCACACCTGGTGCAGGTCGAAGAGCGGCGCCAAGTCGAGCTCGACCTCAAGCAGCAGCGCGAGCAGGCGCGCAACGTGCTGCGCGAGCAGAAGTTCGCTGAGGCCTACGCCGAGTGGACGCGCGACCTGCGCGCGCGCGCCTATGTCGAGTTGCGCGAGCCGCCGTCCTGAGCCGAGCCTCGGGAGACGCCGCGGCCCATGAGGCACCTCGCACGCAAGCGCTTCGGCCAGCACTTCCTGACCGACGAATTCGTGATCGGCGAGATCGTCGATGCGATCGCGCCGCAGCCCGGTGACCCGATGGTCGAGATCGGCCCCGGCCTCGGCGCGATGACCCGGCCCCTTGTGGCGCGTTGCGGTGCCCTGACGGTGATTGAACTCGACCGCGACCTTGCGGCGCGGCTGCGCAAGCGCAGCGAACTGTGCGTCATCGAGTCCGATGTGCTCGACGTCGATTTCACCGCGCTCGCGCGACAATTGGGTGCGCCGCTGCGGGTGGTCGGCAACCTGCCCTACAACATCTCGACGCCGATCCTCTTTCACCTCCTTGCGCATGTCGACAGCATCGCTGACCAGCACTTCATGCTGCAAAAGGAGGTGGTCGATCGCATGGCCGCCGAGCCCGGCGGCAAGACCTACGGGCGGCTGAGCGTGATGCTGCAGTGGCGCTACACGATCGACGCGCTGCTCGACGTGCCGCCGGCAGCCTTCGAGCCGCCGCCGCGCGTCGACTCGGCCGTCGTGCGGATGCGCCCCTTGCCTGCGGCACCCGACGTCGACGCTGCGCTGCTGGGGGAAATCGTCACGGTGGCGTTCTCGCAGCGGCGAAAGGTCTTGCGCAACACGCTCGGCCGCTGGCTCGACGCGCGCCCAAATCCGGGTGCACACGCAGACACATTTGATCTCACGCGCCGGGCGGAGGAAGTGCCGGTCGTCGAGTATCTGGCGCTCGCGCGCTCGCTCGTCGCGGCCCGCCGGCCCATGTAAAGGGCGGCCCGCAGGCCGCCCCTTTTTGGCGGGCGCCAGGCGTGTCGCTCAGGCCGCAGTCAGCCACATCGCGGTGTCGAACGCGCTACTCATCATCGGCATGTTCATGCCGAAGTTTGCGCTGGCAGCGCTCTTGGTCAGCGGCCTGGCCGGCTTGTCCACGTTGATTTGGGTCCCATCCGTCGCCCGCTCCCATGACCCTTGTTCCTGGGAGCGGGCTACTGAAAAGAATAGAAGCACCTGAACGGTATCTTTCGTTCCCCCCAGAAGTCGGCCGCATCGCGAAAGACGTCGAGCAGTTGCTCGCGCGCCTCCCGGTCGAAGCGAGGGTTGTCGGGGAGCTGCTCGAGCACGACGACGAAGCCGGGCTGCGCGCCCGCCTTGTGCACCAGATCGGTCATGCAGTCGTAGAGCGCATCGAGGTTCTTGCCGAAGTGCGGCGGGAAAAGGAACGCTTCCGCGATGGTGTCGAGCACATCCTGCTTGGATTGCGCGGTGGTCAGGTTGGCATACAGGAAATGCTGCCCGACGGCTTGAGCCGCCTGCGACAGGTCTTCCACGCGGTACGCCCGTATCGACTGGACAATGTTCGGACGGACTGTCTGCAAGAGCATGGTCGCGATCCTCCTTGGTTCAAGAAAAAATTGTCTGGGCCTGCTCACTGCACGATCCGGCGAAAGCTCGTGTAGTGGTCGGCCGTGTAATAGCAGGCATCAGGTGCGGAAGGCTTGCGGCCCCCGCAAACGATGCGTCTTGCGCCCCGATCCTGTGCACCCGGCGTCGGGACGGTGTATTCGCGGTAGTACCCTCTGGCTTCGGCCGGCAACCGGCGTTCGCGATTGCCGAACACTGCGCCATCCTTGGTGTGGTTGAATGGACCACCGGATCGGATGGCGATCTCGGTGGAACGGGCCTCCGGGGGTAGCTCGGCCAGAGCAACCGTCCCGCCTCGTTCAGCGAGGCCCTTGGCGTGCAAACCAACGGGCGACAGCAGAGCCCCGGCGAGCAGTACCACGAGGCCCAGTTGTCGATGCGCTCGCGGCATCCGCAGCGCTCCGGAGCAAAGCACGGGTTTCCCCTGAATTTTGGAGCCCGAATGGTATCGAAAAGGGCGAAAAAGCTCAAGTACCTGCCTGAAAATAAGGCAATTCACGACCAATGGTAGTGGTCGCTTACATTGCTGTTAGCGCCTGAAGCTGTAATGCAGCATGCCTCGCGCAGCTGGCCCATGAGCAGCAATGCTGCGTTGCATCACGGCGCAGTCTCCATCGACGCGCGGGAAGGAGCCGATTTCGTGCCTTGCCGTCTGCGGCGAACGGACCGGTGGTGACGCGGGCAGCACTTGCGCGCAATGAAGCCCAATGCAAGAGAATGGGAATCGATGCGAGAGCGGGCAGGTTTTGGCGTAAGGTGAGCGCCAGTCCCAAGGACTCAAATTCGGAGTTCGGTTCAATTCAACTGGAGATGGAACATGAGCAAGCGTGACGTGGTGGTATTGGGCGCGGCCCGTTCAGCAATCGGTACGTTCGGCGGATCGCTCGCCGACATCGAGCCGGCGGAGCTCGCGGGGACGGTGATGAAGGAAGCCGTGAAGCGTTCCGGCGTCGACCCGAAGGCGATCAACTACGTCACGGTGGGCAACACGATTCCGACCGAGTCGCGATTTCCGTACGTGGCGCGGGTCGCTGCCATTCAGGCCGGGCTGCCGATGGATTCGGTGGCCATGTCGGTGAACCGCCTGTGCTCGTCCGGCCTACAGGGCATCGTGACGACGGCGCAGAACATCCTGCTTGGCGATTGCGACTACGGCATCGGCGGCGGTGTCGAGGTGATGAGCCGCGGCGGTTATTTGTCCACTGCGATGCGCAGTGGCGCGCGCATGGGCGACACGAAAATGGTCGACATGATGGTCGCGACGCTGACCGACCCATTCGGCGTCGGCCACATGGGCATCACGGCCGAGAACCTGACCGTGAAGTGGGGCATTACCCGCGAGGAGCAGGACACGCTGGCGGCGGAATCACACCGCAAGGCCGCAGCGGCGATCGCCGAAGGGCGCTTCAAGAGCCAGATCGTGCCGATCGTCAAGCAGACGCGAAAGGGTGAAGTCACCTTCGACACCGACGAGCACGTCAAGGCAAACACGACCGTCGAAACGCTCGCCAAGATGAAGCCGGCATTCAAGAAGGACGGCTCGGTGACCGCGGGCAATGCCTCGGGCATCAACGACGGTGCCGCCTTTTTCGTCCTCGCCGATGCGGCTGTCGCCGCGGCGGCCGGGCACAAGCCGATGGCGCGCCTCGTGAGCTACGCGGTGGCCGGCGTGCCCAACGAGATCATGGGCGAAGGCCCGATCCCCGCGACCAAGCTCGCGCTGAAGAAGGGCGGGCTGAGGCTCGACCAGATGGACGTGATCGAGAGCAACGAAGCATTCGCCGCACAGGCGATCGCGGTTGCGCGCGGCCTGGAGTTCGACATGAAAAAAGTCAACCCGAATGGCGGCGCGATTGCGCTCGGCCACCCGATCGGCTGCTCCGGCGCGTTTCTCGCGACGAAGGCTGTCTACGAACTGCATCGCACCGGCGGCAAGTACGCGCTGGTGACGATGTGCATCGGCGGCGGCCAGGGCATCGCCGCGGTCTTCGAGCGGCTCTGAGACCAGACTGTCATTTGCCGATACAAAAGCGCCCGAAGATCTCGCCCAGAAGATCGTCGGCGCTGAACTGGCCGGTGATCTCGCCGAGCGCGTCATGCGCGAGACGCAGTTCTTCGGCGAGGAGTTCGAGCGCGGGCGCACTCTGATCCAGCAGCTCACCACCCGTTCTGAGGTGGCCCTTCGTGCGATTGAGCGCGTCCACATGCCGCGCACGCGCGATGTACACGCCCTCGGGCTGCGCGTGCCATCCGGCGAGCGCGAGCAGCCGTGCGCGCAGGGTTTCTAGACCCGCTCCGGTCCGCGCCGACAGCACGATGTCGTCGTTCGAAGAAATTCTCGGCTCGGCACGCAAATCGGCCTTGTTGAAAACGTGCACGAGGCGTCCTTCGAGACCCGCTAGCCGCGCGCCGATGGCCGCTTCTTCGACGTCATAGACCGGCTCGCCGCGCCGCGTGAGATCGTGCAGGAAGAGGACAGCATCGGCCTGCGCGATCTCGTCCCACGCACGCGCAATGCCGATCCGCTCGACCTCGTCGGCAGCGAGAGGGTCGTCACGCAGGCCAGCAGTGTCGGTCACGTGGAGCGGCACGCCCTCGATCTGGATCGATTGAGTCACCTTGTCGCGCGTGGTGCCGGCGATCGGCGTGACGATCGCGAGCTCGGCGCCAGCGAGCGCGTTCAGCAGCGAGCTTTTCCCGACGTTGGGCAACCCCGCTATCACGACCTTGATGCCTTCGCGCAGCAGCGCACCTTGACGCGCGCGATCGAGCACGGAGTCGAGCGTCTCGCCAATGCGCTGCAGGCGCTCGCGCGCCTTGGCGCGCTGCAGAAAGTCGATTTCTTCTTCGGGGAAGTCGAGCGTCGCCTCGACCAGCGTGCGCAGCGCGATCAGTTCGTCGCGCAACGCGTGGATCTCGTTCGAGAACGCACCCGAAAGCGAGCGGCTTGCCGAGCGCGCCGCCGCCTCGGTGCTGGCGTCGATCAAGTCAGCCACCGCCTCGGCTTGCGCTAGGTCGAGCCGGTCATTCAGGAAAGCGCGCTGCGTGAACTCGCCCGGCTCGGCAAGACGCATATCGATGTGGGCGCCCACTTGTAGGCAACGCGCCAGCAGCAATTGGAGCACGATGGCGCCACCATGCGCCTGCAGTTCGAGCACGTCCTCGCCGGTGTAGGAATGTGGGGCGGGGAACCAGATCGCGAGGCCTTCGTCGATGGCCTTGCCCTGGGCGTCGAGAAAGGGCAGGAAGCTCGCGTGGCGGGCCGTCAGCTTGCGGCCACAAAGGGCCGGGACGATCGCCGAGAGGTCGCGCCCCGAGACGCGCACGATGCCGACTGCGCCGCGGCCTGGCGCAGTGGCGATGGCGACGATCGGATCCTGATGCCGCGCAAGCATGCCGGCATTCTCCCCCGCGGCCCCAGCGAAGGTGGCGACGCTATTTGCCGAGCACGCCGAGCCGCTTGTTGATCACGTACTGCTGCGTGATCGACAGGATGTTGTTCGTCAGCCAGTACAGCACAAGGCCGGCCGGGAAGACGAAGAACATCGCCGAGAACACGAGCGGCATGATCCACATCATCTTCGCCTGGACCGGATCGGGTGGCGTCGGGTTCAGCCAGGTCTGCAGCAGCGAGCTTGCCGTCATCAGGATCGGCAGGATGAAGTAAGGGTCGCGCGCCGACAGGTCGTGGATCCAGAGAATCCACGGCGCGTTGCGCATCTCGACGCTCGAGAGCAGCACCCAGTAGAGCGCGATGAAGAACGGCATCTGCACGAAGATCGGAAGGCAGCCACCGAGCGGGTTGACCTTCTCCTCGCGGTAGATGCGCATCATTTCCTGCTGCATCTCCTGCGGCTTGTCCTTCAGCCGCTCGCGCAGCGCCATCACCTTCGGATTGACCGCTTTCATCTTGGCCATCGACCCATAGGCCTTGGCGTTGAGTGGATAAAACGCGATCTTGAGCAGCACGACGAGCGCGACGATCGACCAGCCCCAATTGCCGAGTACCGCGTGCAACTGAGTCAGCAGCCAGAACAGCGGCTTGGCCAGGATCGTGAACCAGCCGTAGTCCTTCACCAACTCGAGCCCGGGCGCGAGCGCGCTGAGCTTGTTCTCTTCCTGCGGGCCGACGAACAGCGTCGTATCGAAGGTCTTGCTCGCCCCCGCGTCAATCGTGCCGAGCGGCACGAGCATGCCCACGGCGTACAGGTTGGTGTCGACCTTGCGGGTGAAGAACTCGCGCGGCAGCTTGTCGGGCAGCAGCCAGGCCGAGGCAAAGTAGTGCTGCACCATCGCGACCCAGCCCGTATCACCGCTCGTCGCGTGATCGGGCTTCTCGTTCGGACCACGCTTTTCGATATCCTTGAACGCGATCTTCTTGAACTTGTCCTTCTCGTCGTAGACCGCCGGGCCGGTGAAGGTGAAGTAGAAGCTCGACTCGCCTGCCGGCGCGTTGCCGTCGCGGACGAGTTGCAGGTAGACCTGCGGTGTGATCGCCGCGGCCGACACGTTCTCGACCTCGAGCTTCACGCCCACCGTGTAGCTGCCTCGCTTGAAGGTGTAGGTCTTGGCCAGCCGCGCGCCACCGACCTCGGGCGACTCGAAGCGCACCTGCAGGCTGTCGCTGCCGGCCGCCATTTCGCGCGGCCCGGGCACCCACTTCATGCCCGTCAGGTGGGTCGGCAAGGGCGCGCTGCCCGGCGCACCGATCAGTCCCGTCTGTGCGAGGTAGACGCGCTGCGCCGAACGGTCGAAGACAACGACGTTGCGGCTGTGATCGAGCGGATCGACCTCCTTGAGAAGCTCGACCTTGACCGGGTCGCCGCCGTGGGTGTCGAAACTGAAAGCAAAGACGTCGGTCGTAATGGTGATCAGTTCGGCGGCCGGCGCGCTAGCGGCCGGCGAGACCGGCAACGCAGCCGGCGATGCAGCGGCTGGCGCACCTTGGGCCGCGATCGTCGACGCGGGCGGTACCGCGCCGACGGGGGTCGTCGCGCCGGGCGGGATGGGCGCGCCGGGCGGCGTCGCGACCTTTGCCGCCGGATTCGGGCCGAACAGGGACGGCTCACCGTTGTGCTTGTTCCAGCCATCCCACAGCAGAACAAGCGACATCGAGAACACCACCCACAGCAGGGTGCGGCGAATATCGTTCATGGAGAAGTCTTTGCAGAAGTGTTGGGCGGCGTGGGCGCCTTGCGCGTGGACGAGTACCAGGTGAACAGACGCGGCCGCTCGCTGGGCACGGCGTCGAGCCCGCCCTCACACCAGGGATGGCAGCGCAGCACGCGTCGCACGCTGAGATACGTACCGGCGCCCGCGCCATGCGCTTCGAGCGCCCCGAGCGCATAGACCGAGCAGCTCGGCTCGAAGCGGCATTGCGAGCCTATCCAGGGGCTCAAGAACAAGCGGTAGCCGCGCACCAACAGGACCAACGTGCGACGCGGCAGGTCGCGCAATGAGATGTGCATGACGGATTCGACTAAGGTCTGGCACCGCACTTGGCGAGCAGCGCGTCGATCTCGAATCTTGCGGCGCTGCGCAGTGCGGCCGATGCAGCGCTGGCGAACGCAGCACGATCGAAGGGAGCGCGCAGGCGGACGACCCAGAGACCTGGCGCCAGCATGTCGGCGCCGGCTTCCAGACGTTGTACGGCGGAGCGAATCTGACGCTTGATCAGGTTGCGCGTGACGGCGCGGCGCGCATGACGCTTTGGCACCACCGTACCGAACCAAGCCTGCGCGGGTCGGGTGGTTGCAAGGTCGCGCGCCACCCTGTCATCCACAGCCTGTTGACAACACGGTTCACCGTCTGTGGATAAGTTGCTGTCGGCAGCCTGTGCGGTGCGCGGGGTGGAGCGCAGCCGATTTCCCGGCCGGCTGGGCTCCCCGCTTGCAAAGTGCAGTGCGAAGTGGGGGCTGCGCACACGCGCCGGCTGCGCTAGCACGCGCTCAAAGTCTTCCGATCGCACGATGCGACCCAGCACGGGCGCGGCCGCCAGACGGGAGCGTGCGCCTCAGACGGCCAGGCGCTTGCGGCCTTTGGCGCGACGTGCGTTGATCACGGCACGCCCGCCACGCGTCTTCATGCGCACGAGAAAACCGTGCGTGCGGGCGCGGCGAACCTTGGAGGCTTGATAGGTGCGTTTCATTTCTGTCCTTCGTCGTCGCAGCCGGCTTGCACCGGTGGCGCGAATCGGCAAGTCTTGGGATGGGAGTGATGTGGGTCAACTGTCGCGACCGCTCATCTCGCCGGGACGCGCCTTTTGTGTATTGCGCTGCGTGCCCCGTGCCAATCTCTGCGGCTTCTGCGCCGGCCCCGGTAGTCTGACCGGGCGCGCCGCGTCGGACGACCGAGATGCGGGAAACCGAGTATTACACCAAAAACAGCCTTTACGGTCAACGACTTGCACTACAGGCCGCGGGTTTGCGGGCTGCCCGAAGAGCTCCCGCAACTGTGGATAACGTTCCCGGAGCGTCTCGCGCGGTCGTACAATAGGCGATCCCGAGGAGAAGTTTTCCACAGCATGAGCGCCGACCTGTGGCAGCAGAGTTGCGAACGTCTCGCGGCCGAGTTGCCTGAACAACAATTCAACACCTGGATCCGCCCGCTCCCTGACGCCGAAGTCACCGAAATGGGTGACGCCGCGACCGTCGTTTCCGTGCGCGTGCCCAACCGTTTCAAGCTCGACTGGATCCGAAACCAGTACGCGGGACGGATCGAGGCCGTCTTGAGCGAAGTCGCCGGGCGCGCAGTGCGCTTTGAGCTGACGCTCGCGCCGCGCGAGGCTGCGCCCGTAGCGCACAACGGCAGTAGCGTCGCGCCACCAATGGCGGCGACGTCAGTGGGCGTGCCGTCCGAGCCATCGAGGACAGCGAACGTTTCGGCAGCGTCCTTGCTCTTGCGCCACAGGCTGAACCCGGCATTGACCTTCGACACGCTCGTACCCGGCCGGGCGAACCAGATGGCGCGTACCGCCGCACTACACGTCGCCGGCGCGCCGGGCGCGATGTACAACCCGCTCTTCATCTACGGCGGCGTCGGCTTGGGCAAGACGCACCTCGTGCATGCGGTGGGCAACGCGCTCCTGGCCGACCGACCCGATGCACGCGTGCTCTACCTGCACGCCGAGCAGTTCATCAGCGACGTGGTGAAGAATTACCAGCGCAAGACATTCGACGAGCTCAAGGCCAAGTACCACTCGCTCGACCTGCTGCTGATCGACGACGTCCAGTTTTTTGCCGGCAAGGAGCGCACGCAGGAGGAATTCTTCAACGCCTTCGAGGCGCTGCTCGCCAAGCGCGCGCACATCATCATGACGAGCGACACCTATCCGAAGGGGCTTGCCGACATCGACGAGCGGCTCACCTCGCGCTTCGATGCCGGGCTGACGGTGGCGATCGAGCCGCCCGAGCTCGAGATGCGCGTCGCGATCCTGATCCGAAAGGCCGAGGCCGAGAGCACAACAATGCCCGAGGATGTCGCGTTCTTCGTCGCCAAGAACGTGCGCGCCAACGTGCGCGAGCTCGAAGGCGCGCTGCGCAAGGTGCTGGCCTATTCGCGCTTCAGTCACAAGGAAATCAACATCCAGCTCGCCCGCGACGCGCTGAAGGACTTGCTCTCGATCCAGAACCGCCAGGTCGGCGTCGAGAACATCCAGAAGACGGTGGCCGACTTCTACAAGATCAAGGTCGCCGACATGTACAGCAAGAAGCGCCCGGCATCGATCGCGCGGCCACGCCAAATCGCGATGTATCTGTCGAAGGAAATGACGCAAAAGAGCCTGCCCGAGATCGGCAGCGACTTCGGTGGCCGCGACCACACGACGGTGCTGCACGCGGTGCGCAAGATCGGTGCCGAACGGCAGAAGAACACCGAGCTCAACCAGCAACTGCACGTGCTCGAACAAACACTCAAGGGATGAACAAGAACCTTGTGTTTGTCAAGGCACAAGGTTGGGGACAATTTCGCCGCAACTCTCATGTTGTCCACAGCAAGCGCACGGATTCGCAAGTTGATAGCGCTGACTCCCGCCCCATCCCGACCCCTGCACACATGGTTTACCGGGACGTAAACGGTTGATCGAAAAGGGGAAAATGGCGTTCTCCACAGAGCGGTCCGACCCTTACTACTACGACCAAGTTAAAGAGGTTCACATGATTGTCTTGAAGGCTGCACAAGAAAAAGTGCTGAACGCACTCCAGGCTGTCTCCGGCATCGTCGAGCGGCGGCACACGTTGCCGATTCTTGCCAATGTGCTGATCCGCAAGCAAGGCGGGAGCATCGAGTTCACGACAAGTGACCTCGAGATCCAGGTTCGCACGACGGCAGAGTTCGACGGCGCTCCCGACACCTTTTCGACCACCGTCGGCGCGCGCAAGCTGATCGACATCCTGCGCTCGATGCCCGCCGATCAGATCGTCAGTCTGTCTGCCGCGCAGGCCAAGCTCACGCTGCAAGGCGGAAAGAGCCGCTTCACTCTGCAGACGCTGCCAGCCGACGACTTCCCGCTGGTGCAGGAGGCCGCTGATTTCGGACCGGCGTTCAGCGTGCCGCAGAAGACGCTCAAAGGTCTGATCGACCAGGTGCACTTCGCGATGGCGGTGCACGACATTCGCTACTACCTCAACGGCATCCTGTTCGTTGCCGAAGGCAAGAGCCTGATCCTCGTCGCCACAGACGGTCATCGGCTCGCCCTCGCGCAGGCGACGCTCGACGCGGATATCCCGAAGCAGGAGGTGATTCTGCCGCGCAAGACCGTGCTCGAGCTTCAGCGCCTGCTGCGCGATGACAAGGACAGCGCGCACAGCGCGATCGAGATGCGCTTTGCTGGTAACCAGGCCAAGTTCAGTTTCTCCGGCATGGAGTTCGTCACCAAGTTGGTCGAGGGCAAGTTCCCGGATTTCAACCGCGTGATCCCGAAGGGCCACAAGAACGCGGTGACGCTCGGTCGCGCACCGCTGCTGGCGTGTCTGCAGCGTGCAGCGATTCTGACGAGTGAGAAGTTCAAAGGCGTGCGGGTAAACATCGAAGCGGGAACGCTGCGCATTGCGTCGAGCAATGCGGAGCAGGAAGAGGCTAAGGAAGAACTCGAGATCGACTATGCAGGCGATTCGATCGAGATTGGCTTCAACGTCACCTACCTGATCGACGTCTTGACGAACCTGGGCGTCGAGATGGTGAAGATCGAATTGCAGGACGGCAACTCGAGCGCGCTGATCAGCGCGCCTGACGTTGAAGGTTTCAAGTACGTCGTGATGCCAATGCGAATCTAGCCGCCTTGTGCGGCTGGACCCGCTCCGCGGTGATTTGGGGCCCCCCCTGCCTCCCGCGGAGCGGGGATTTCCTTTTTCAGATTGAAGTTGAAAACGACCGAGATGAGTGAAGACAACAAGCCCGTAGACACGAACGGCGTGCACGTCGGCAGCGTGGCGCAAGTGGTGGCCGCGTCGACCGGGTCTGCCGCGTCGATAGCCTACGGAGAGGGCTCGATCCAGATCCTCGAAGGACTCGAGGCGGTGCGCAAGCGCCCGGGCATGTACATCGGCGACACGTCCGATGGCACCGGCTTGCACCATCTGGTGTTCGAAGTCGTCGACAACTCGATCGACGAAGCGCTTGCTGGCCACTGCGACGAGATCGTCGTCACGATCCACTCTGACAATTCGATCTCCGTCACCGACAACGGCCGTGGCATCCCGACCGGCGTCAAGATGGACGACAAGCACGAGCCCAAGCGCAGCGCGGCCGAGATCGCACTGACCGAACTGCACGCCGGCGGCAAGTTCAACCAGAACAGCTACAAGGTCTCGGGTGGCTTGCATGGTGTCGGCGTGAGCTGCGTGAATGCACTCTCGAAATGGCTGCGGCTGACAATCCGGCGCGACGGCAAGGTGCACCAGCTCGAGTTCCGCCAGGGCTTCACGCAGGATCGGGTGATCGAAGTGCGTGACGGGGTCGAGACTTCGCCAATGCGCGTCACCGGCGAGACCGAGAAGCGTGGCACCGAGGTGCACTTCCTGCCCGACGAGACCATCTTCACCAACATCGACTTCCACTACGAGGTGCTCGCCAAGCGGTTGCGTGAGCTCTCGTTCCTCAACAACGGCGTGAAGATCCGCTTGGTCGACGAACGCAACGCGAAGGAGGACGACTTCGCCTATGTCGGCGGTGTGAAGGGCTTCGTCGAATACATCAACAGAGGCAAGACGACGCTGCACCCGAACATCTTTCACGCCCTCGGCGACAAGATGAGCGAGTTCAACACCAACGTCGGCGTCGAAGTCGCGATGCAATGGAACGATGGCTATAACGAGAGCGTCCTGTGCTTCACCAACAACATCCCGCAGCGTGACGGTGGTACGCACCTGACCGGCTTGCGTGCCGCGATGACGCGCGTCATCAACAAGTACATCGACGACAACGAGCTCGCCAAGAAGGCGAAGGTCGAGGTTGCCGGCGACGACATGCGCGAGGGCCTGGCCTGCGTCGTCAGTGTGAAAGTGCCCGAGCCCAAGTTCAGCAGCCAGACGAAGGACAAGCTCGTCAGCAGCGAGGTGCGTGGCCCGGTCGAGGAGATCGTCTCCAAGCTGCTCACCGACTACCTGCTCGAGAACCCGAACGACGCGAAGATCATCTGCAGCAAGATCGTCGACGCAGCGCGTGCGCGCGAAGCCGCGCGCAAGGCGCGCGAGATGACGCGCCGCAAGGGCGTGCTCGACGGCATGGGCCTGCCCGGCAAGCTGGCCGACTGCCAGGAGAAGGACCCGGCGCTGTGCGAGATCTACATCGTCGAGGGCGACTCGGCGGGCGGCAGCGCCAAGCAAGGGCGCGACCGCAAGTTCCAGGCGATCCTGCCGCTGCGCGGCAAGATACTGAATGTCGAACGCGCGCGCTTCGAGAAGCTGCTGACCAGCAACGAAATCCTGACCTTGATCACGGCGCTGGGTACGAGCATCGGCAAGGACGAGTTCAATGTCGACAAGCTCCGCTACCACCGCATCATTCTGATGACGGATGCCGACGTCGATGGCGCGCACATCCGTACGTTGCTGCTGACCTTCTTCTACCGCCAGATGCCCGAACTCGTCGAGCGCGGCCACATCTACATCGCCCAGCCGCCGCTTTACAAGGTCAAGCTCGGCAAGGACGAGCAATACCTGAAGGACGGCCATGAACTCGACGCCTACCTGCTGAAGGTGGCGATGAAGGACGCGCGGCTCGAGACCGGGGTCGCCGGCGCGGCAACGCTGGAGGGAGACACGCTCGCCGCGCTCGCGCGCCAGTATGTGCTGGCCAACAACGTCGTCGAGCGCCTCAGCAAGTGGATGGACGTCGAGGCGCTGCGCGCGATAGCGGACGGGCTGGAAGTCAATCTCGACACACTCGAGGCGGCCGAAGCTTCGGCTCGGGCGCTCAAGGAGGCACTGCATGACGCCGAGGTGAGTGCCGAGTTCGACACCCGCACCGACAAGCACATCCTGCGCATCGGCCGCAAGCATCACGGCAATACCAAGAGCAGCACCATCACCGCCGACTTCGTGCACGGCGCCGACTACGAGGCGCTGAGCCTCGCCGGCCGCACCTTCAAGGACCTCGTCGGCGAGGACGCGGTCGTGAAGAAGGGCGAGGGCGAGCGCCAGAAGGAAGCCAAGGTCGGCGACTTCCGCGCCGCGATGGCCTGGCTGATGCAGCAGGCCGAAGCGAGTGTCGGCCGCCAGCGCTACAAGGGCCTGGGCGAGATGAACCCGGTCCAGCTCTGGGAAACGACGATGGACCCCACCGTGCGCCGCCTGCTCAGGGTGCAGATCGACGACGCGATCGAAGCCGACCGCGTCTTCACGATGCTGATGGGTGACGAAGTCGAGCCGCGGCGCGAGTTCATCGAGTCGAATGCTCTGAGGGCGGCGAATATCGACGTTTGAGGGTCGGCCCTCGTCGAGCGTCTGATTGTGCGGGCGCCAGGCGCGCCACGCCGCGGAGTCCGATGCATCAATAGCCCAGTGACGCGTCGACTGTGTTGAGCAGTGGTCGACCCTGATCGAAGCGGTGCAGGTTCTCCAGCAAAAGGGCCTGGTAGCGTTCGTACGAGCGCGGCGTGAGACCCGAAGAATGTGCCGTGATCAAAACACCGGGCTCGAGCCAAAGCGGGGACTCTGCTGGCAAGGGCTCGGGATCCGTCACGTCCAGTCCGGCGCCGGCGATCTGGCCGGACCGAAGCGCCGCCAGCAGGGCAGTTTGGTCGACGATGGCGCCGCGGCCGACGTTGTAGAGGTGGGCGCCACGCCTCATCACAGCGAGACGTTCGGCCGAGAACAGGCCGCGGGTTTCGCGCGTGAGAGGCAAGGTCACGACGACATGGTCGGCGATTCTGAGCACTTCATCGAGTGAGTCGATCGAAACCATTGTCGAGAACCCGGGCGGCGGTGCTTCCCCGCTTGTATGGCGTCGCACACCGTGAACTCGCATGCCGAAGGCCGCGGCGCGCTCGGCCACTGCGCAGCCCAGCGCGCCGGCGCCGATGACGGCCAGTGTCTGGCCGGACAACTCGAAAAGCGACGTCGCTTCCGGTGGTTGCCAGCGACTCTCAGCCTGGGAGCGGATCAGCGCCGGCAACTTGCGGGCGAACGCAAGCATCATCGCGAGGACATGCTCGCCGATGTTGATGGCGTGATTGCCGCTGCCATTGGTGAGCACGACCTTGCTGGCGACCAACTTCGGCGTCGCGATCCGGTCGATGCCTGCTCCGCGCTGGTGCAGCCACACCAGCCGATTCGCTGCGGCAAGCACATCGTCAATCGCGGGGCCGCCCCAGCTCAACGCGGCGCCTTCGGCGCGCTCGATTCCCGAGGGCAGGGAGTCGCCCGTCGCAACGATGAACTCCACACGTGGCAGGCTCTCGCGAAACACCTCGAGCTGCGCCGTCGAAAGGGGGTGAAGAAACGCAAACGTCGACAACGGCATCCGGCCTTCCTTTCAGCGTAGCCTTGAAGCTGAACGGTGTCGGCCCCTTAGACCCAGGGCAGCGAATACGTCTTGGTGTTGGTGAAGCTTTTCACGGCCTCCTGCACTCCCTCCTTGTATCCCAGCCCGGAGTCCTTGATCCCGCCGAAGGGTGTGAGCTCGAGCCGATAGCCCGGCACCTCGCGCACGTTGACTGAGCCGACCTCGAGCTCGGCGACGAAGCGCGAGATGTAGTCGAGCCGGTTGGTGCAGACGGCGGAAGAGAGACCGAAGGCGGTGGAGTTGGAGAGGCGGATCGCGTCGTCGATCGTGTCGAAGCGGATCACCGGCGAGACCGGGCCGAAGGTCTCCTGCAGCACCAGCGGCATGTCTTGCGTGACGTGATCGACGACGGTCGGCGAGTAGAGCGCGCCGCGCCGCTCGTTGCCCGTCAGAAGCTTAGCGCCGCGTCCCACCGCCTCGTTGACCTTGCCTTCGCAGTAGCGTGCAGCGGCCTCGTCGATGACGGTGCCCATGTCGATCTTGCCGTCCATGGGATCGCCGTGCGACCAGGTCTTGGTCTTGGCGACCAGCAGCTCGACGAAGCGGTCGGCGACCGAGCGCTGCACCAGCATCCGCTTGATCGCGGTGCAGCGCTGGCCCGAGTTCTTGTACGAGCCGGCGACCGCCAGCGTCGCTGCCTCCTCGAGGTCGGCGTCTTCCATGACGATGATCGGGTCGTTGCCGCCGAGCTCGAGCACCATGCGCCGGTAGCCCGCCTTCGAGGCGATGTACTTGCCGATCGCCACGCCGCCGGTGAAGGTGACGAGGTCGACGTGCTCGTTGGTGATCAGCTCGTCGGCGATCTCCTTCGGGTCGCCGGTGATCATCTGGACCATCTCGGGCGGCAGCCCGGCTTCGTACAGGATGTCGGCGAGCACGAGCGCCGAGAACGGCACCTTCTCCGAAGGCTTGAGCACCATCCGGTTGTTGGTGACGATGGCGGGCACGATCTTGTGCGCCACCTGGTTCATCGGGTGGTTGAAGGGCGTGATCGCGCTGATCACGCCGAGCAGCGGGTCGCGCTGCGTATAGACGCGCCGCTTCTTGCCGTGCGGCGTGAGGTCGCAGGAGAAGATCTGGCCGTCGTCCTTCAGACATTCGCTGGCGCCGAACAGCAGCACGTCGCTGACGCGGCCGATCTCGTACAGCGAATCCTTCTTGCACAGGCCGCTCTCGGCGGTGATCAGGTCCGAGAGCTCCGCGGTACGGTCTCGCACGATGGCCGCGGCCCTGTTCAGCACGGCCGCGCGGTCGAATCGGGTGAGCTTCGATTTGAACCCCTTGGCGATGGCAAAGGCTCGCTTCACGTCGTCGAGCGTCGCTTTCGGCACCGTGCCGATCAGCTGCTCGGTGTAGGGGTTGAAGACCTCGATCACGCGATCGCGGTGGACGCGCTCGCCGCCGATCCGCATCGCTTCGCGGCGCAGTTCCCTGGCATTCATGCATGTGCTCCTGAGGTCGATTGGCCGGCCGAAACGCCGATGAAGTTCTTGCCCCTGACGCCATCGAGCGCGTTCGTGATCATCTGCGCCGACTCCGCGGAGGAGATGTCGTATGCCTATTGTCAATAAATCATTCAACCAGTCTCGTCAGCCCTCGGGGAAGGGCTGCTCCTCATTCGGTTGTTTGGTTCGAAGGAGCGGTCAGCCCCGACGCCTGGCGGATCCTCAGTCGTGCGGCACCGCTTCTGCACCGCCCGGCCGATACCGGCATTCGTCGAACACGCGTGCGGTGCAATGTGCGCAGATGTTGTCGTCGAGCTGCGGAACGATCGCGGCGATGGCGACGCGCTTGCTGTCGAAGATGTGGTCGCGCCCGATCCTGTCGAGGAAGCCGCTGCGTTGCCAGACCGACAGCACCTGCGGCCTCGGCCTGTGGAAGTACAGGTCGCCGCCCATCGCAAGGCGGCGCAACAGTTCGGCGTCCCACATCTCTGCGCCGGCGAGGTCGATGGTGGTCATCCCCTTGGTCATGACCATCAGCCGCTTGGCCGGCATCGGTTCGGTCCGCAGCATGTGCAAGTGCTCGGCCACGTGGGCGACGGCGCCAAAGTACACCGAACCCTCCATCCGCAGCAGCTTGAACTGCGGGCACTCAGGCAGCGATCCGCCGGGTGCGCCGTCGATGATGACGAAGGGCCGGCGAGCGTCCTCTTCAAAGGACTTGTTGAAGCCCATGGTGCGCAACGATGGCCGCGCACTGCGGTACAGGTAGGTCACGAGCGATGCCGCCACGCCGCCGAGGACAGCCGCCTCCATCGAGAAGGTCAGCGTCGCGACGAGGGTGCCTAGCGCGATGGCCGCTTCGGTGCGGTCCAGGCGCAGCACGCGGCGCCACTGCACCGGGTCGAGCAGCCCCCAGGCGACGACCAGCAGCAGGCCGGCAATGGCCGCCACCGAGATATAGGCCAGGACCGGTGAGGCCAGCACCAGCAGAAGGATCACCATCAGGCCGGAGAACACGGCGGCGAGTGGCGTGCGCGCGCCGCTTTCTTCGCTCATCGCGGTGCGGTTGATCGAGCCTGACGAGACCATGCACGAGAAAAGTGCGCCGGTGATGTTCGACAGCCCCTGCCCCACGCACTCGCGATTCGGATCGAACTGCTCGCCGTAGCGGTTCGCCAGGGTTCGGCCGAGCGCGATGGTCTGTCCGAGCGAAATGATGGTCAGTGCGAAAGCAATGCCGCCGAGCTTGCGCACCTCATCCCAGCTGACCGGCGGCGCGTTCATCTTCGGCAAGGTTTGAGGCAGGGCGCCGACGAGGACCGTCGGCAGATCGAAGCGCGACATGCCGAAGGCGCACAGGCTGCCGACCACCAGCGCCGCCAGCAGGTGCTGGCCGGAGCCCAGCCGGCGCCGCGCCAGGAGCGCGACGGCCATCGTCAGTGCGCCGATGGCGAACTCCGGCCAGCTCGCGGTCAGGTCGCGGCCTGCGTGCACGCCGATCAACACCGCCGCGCCGGTCATGAAGCCAAGCATGACGGTGGGCGAAATGAAGTTCGTGATGGCGCCCAGGCGCAGCAGGCCCAATGTCGCCTGCATGATTCCCACCGCCAGCGTGACGGCCAATACCATCAGCGGATAGGCCGGGTTGTCCACAGCGGCCAGCGGCGCCAGCATGCTTACCAGTGCCAGCGAGATGGCATTGGACGGGCCAGACACCAACAGCCGGCTCGAGCCGGCGAGCGCCGCCACGATGCAGGGCACGATGCTGGTGTACAGCCCCCAGGCTGGCGGCAATCCGGCGAGTGCGGCGAACGCGATGCCCTGCGGCAGCACCATCAGCGCCCCGACCAGGCCGGCCTGCGCGTCGGCACGCACGCTGTCGCGGCTGAGCACCCACACCCAAGGGCCGAAGGCACCCGCCGCGCGACTGCGCCACTGCGTGCGCCAGGCGCTCACGTTCATGTGCGGCACTGCAAGCGGCGCGCGCGCCGCTCAACGGAGGGGATGTCGGACACGGGACCTGACGCGCCCGGCTGGGTCACCGGCGCGGGCACAAGGATATTGATAGCCAGTCTCACGTATTCAAGTGGAACATGTTTCTGGCCCGCTCCCGGCCGGACATCGAACAGCTGCGCGCCGCGCGAGGCCGAAGCCGGCTACCGCTCGCCCTTGCGGTAGGGTCTCATCAGCGCTTGCGGGTACGCGGCCCGGCGCGCCACGAGGACGAGCGCGGCAATCGAGAACAGGTAGGGCAGCATCAGATAGAGCTGATACGGCAGCTCGATGCCGAACACGCCGGCGCCGGATTGCTGCAGGCGCAGCTGCAATGCATCGAAGAGGCCGAACAGCAGCGCGCCGAGCAGCGCCTTGCCGGGCCGCCAGCTCGCGAACACGACGAGCGCGACGCAGACCCAGCCGCGGCCGTTGACCATGTTGAAGTAGAACGCGTTGAACGCGGCGAGCGTGAGGAAGGCGCCGGCCACCCCCATCAGCGCCGAGCCCGCCATGACGGCGCCGATGCGCAGGCGTACCACCGACAAGCCCTGCCCTTCGGCCGCTGCCGGGTTCTCGCCCACCATGCGCAGCGCGAGGCCGAGCGGCGTGCGGTAAAGCACGTAGGCGATCGTGGGCACAAGCAGCAGCGCGAGCAGCGTGAGCGGCGTCTGCGCACTGAGCACCGGGATCGGCAGCCATCCCATGTCGGCGAACGCTTCGATCGTCGGCGGGCTGCTGACCTTCGGGAAGCTCACACGGTAGGCATAGCTCGCGAGGCTCGACGCAAAGAGTGTGATGCCGAGACCGGTGACGTGCTGCGACAGCGCCAGCGTCACGGTAAGAAACCCGTGCAGCAGCCCGAACAGCGCGCCCACGCTCGCCGCCACCGCGACACCCAGCCACAGGCCGCCGCCCTTGATAGACGGTGAGCCAGCCGGCGAACGCGCCCGCGACCATGATGCCTTCGATGCCGAGATTCAACACGCCGGCGCGCTCGCACAGCAGCACGCCGAGCGTGCCGAGAATCAGTGGCGTCGCGATGCGCAGCACGGCGACCCAGAACGGCACCGTGGTGAACAGTTCGAGCGTCTCAGCGAGCATGCGCTGTGCTCCTGCGCTGCCAGACGACACGGTACTGCGCGAGCATCGCGGCGACCAGCATCGCCAACAGCGACACGCTGACGATGACGTCCGCGACGTAGGTCGGCACCGAGACAGCGCGGCTCATGCTGTCGGCGCCGACCAGGATGCCGGCGACGAACACCGCGGCGGCAACGACGCCGAGAGGATTGAGCGCCGCCAGCATCGCGATCACGATCCCGCTGTAGCCATAGCCCGGCGACATGTCGAGCGTGACGTAACCGGCGCGGCCGGCAACCTCGATCGCGCCGGCCAGCCCCGCGAGCGAGCCCGACAGCAAAGCGACCTTCACCGTCACCCAGCCTACCGGCATGCCGGCAAACGCCGATGCACGCGCGTTGGCGCCTACTGCGCGGATCTGAAAGCCCGTCGTCGTGTATTTCAGTAGCGCCCACAGCAGCAGCGCAAGCAGCAGCGCCCAAACCAGGCCGGTGTGCAGCCGGCTGCGTTCGACGAGCTTGCCGAGTTGCATCGCGTCCTGCATCGAAACGCTCTGCGGCCAGCCCATCGCAGTCGGGTCCTTCATCGGCCCGTCGAGCATCCAGCTCACGAACAGCAGCACGATGAAGTTGAGCAGCAGCGTCGTCACCACTTCGTCGACGCCAAGGCGGCTCTTGAGCAGGGCGGGGCCGAGCAGCAGCAACGCCCCGGCGGTGGCGGCGGCGAGCATCATCAGCGGAAACAGCAGCCACGGCGGGACCGACGTGAAGCCTTCGCCGCTGTGCAGGCCGCCGACCGCCACCGCTGCGAGTGCGCCGAGGTAGAGCTGCCCTTCCGCGCCGATGTTGTAGAGCCGTGCCTTGAACGCGACGGCGGCGGCCAGGCCGGTGAGGATCAGGGGCACCGCACGTGTCAGCGTCTCGGTCCATGCGAATCGTGTGCCGAAACCGCCTTCGAGCAGCAGCGCATACGCGCGGCCGACCGGCGCGCCGGCCCAGGCGACGAGCAGCGAGGTGACGACGAGCGTGAAGGCGACGGCCGCGAACGGCGCGACGAGCATCGCCGTGCGCGACGGCAGGGCGCGCTTCTCAAGCCGAAGCATTGGTCGCCTCCGGCAGGTTCGCCGTGCCGCCCGTCATCGCGAGCCCGATCGCTGCGAGCGTCCAATCTTGCGCCGGCCGCGCGTCGGTGAGCTGCCCCTCGTGCATCACCGCGATGCGGTCGGCGACAGCGAAGACTTCTTCCAGGTCCTCCGAGATCAGCAGCACCGCGGCGCCGGCCGCGCAAGCGTCGAGCAACTGCTGATGCACGTAGGCGACGGCGCCGATGTCCAGACCCCAGGTCGGCTGATTGGCGACGATCAGGCAGGGCGGCTTGGCGTCGACCGCGGGCGAAGCCATCAACGCGCGCCCGAGGATCAGTTTTTGCATGTTGCCGCCCGACAGCGCGCGTGTCGGCGTCTCGACGCCGCGGGCTTCCGTGCCGCGCACGTCGAAGCGCTCGATCAACTCGCGCGCGTGGGCCTGCGCGCTTGCGCGGCGCACGACGCCCCAGCGCGAAAAAGGGGGCTTCGCGAAGCGTTCCAGCACCGCGTTCTCCCACACCGGCAGATCGCCGACGACGCCGACCGCGTGCCGGTCTTCGGGGATGCGGGCGACGCCCGCCGCGACCCACGCCTGCGGGCTCGCGGGGAGCGCGTTGCCATCGACCGTGAGCGTGCCGCGGTCGAGCGCGTGCAGGCCGCACAGCACATCGGCAAGCGCATCCTGGCCGTTGCCGGCGACGCCTGCGATCGCGACCACCTCACCCGCACGCAGCGTGAGCGACGCGGCATCGAGCAACGGCCGCGACGCGCCCGGGCGCGAGAGCGTCGCGCCGCGCAACTCGCACACGACGGCGCCCGGCGCCCGCATGCGGCGCTGCGCGGGCGTCACCGCGCGACCCACCATCAGTTCGGCGAGCTTCGCCTTGTCGGCCTCGGCGGCCGGCAGGGTCGCGACGAGCCGGCCGCCGCGCAGCACGGCGATGCGGTCCGAGACGCGCAGCACCTCGTCGAGCTTGTGGCTGATGAAGATCACCGACAGTCCATCGGCGACGAGCTGCGCGAGCGTCGCGAAAAGCGACTCGCTTTCCTGCGGCGTCAGCACCGCGGTCGGCTCGTCGAGGATCAGGATCTTCGCGCCCTGCTTGCGGCCGAACGAGACGAGCGCCTTCAGGATCTCGACGCGCTGGCGCTCGCCAACCGAGAGCCGCGCGACGAGCGCGTCCGGCTCGATGCCGAGGCCGAAGCGCGCGCCGGTCTCGACGAGTGCACGGCGTGCTTCGGCGCGGCGCGAGAAGGGCTGCCACAGCGGCTCGGTACCGAGCATCACGTTGTCGAGCACCGACAGGTTGTCGGCGAGCGTGAAGTGCTGGTGCACCATGCCGATGCCGGCCGCGAGTGCGGCGGCCGGGTCACCGGGCGACAAGGGCTGGCCAAACGCCTCGATCGTCCCCTCGTCGGCGACATAGTGGCCGAACAGGATCGACACCAGCGTCGACTTGCCGGCACCGTTCTCGCCGAGCAGCGCGAGCACTTCGCCGCGGGCGAGGGAGAGCGAGATCGCGTCGTTGGCGACGAGTGTGCCAAAGCGCTTGGTGATGTCGTTCAGCCGCAGCACCGGCTGCGCGGCGGTCGATTCGCTCGCTACCATCGGCGCCATTGTCGCCCCCGCCCCAGCTCATGCCCGAACCGTCGGACGCTCCGTCTGTCTGCCTCAACTGCGGCCACGCGCTGGACGCGCCGCGGCCGAAGTACTGCCCCGCGTGCGGGCAGGAGACGAACCTGCGGCCACCGACGCTCGGCGAGTTCGCCCAACAGTTCGGCGGCAGCATGATGGCGGCAGAGGGCGCGCTGTGGCGAACGCTTGTGCTGCTCTTCACCAAGCCCGGGCAGTTGACGCTCGAGTATCTGGCCGGCCGCCGCCGCCGCTACGTGCTGCCGCTGCGGCTGTACCTGACGATCAGCCTGATCGCGTTCATCGCCCTGAGCCTGAGCGCGACGGTGAACGTCGCTAAAGCGCCGGGCTCTGCGATCCTTGTGACCGACGACGTCAACCTGTCGTTCGGCGTCGGCGAGTCGCGCGTCGGTATGCGCGGCGGCGTGTTCTTCTGCGAGCACCTGCCCGCCTGGACGTGCGACCGGCTGCAGCGCCGCTTCGATCTCGATCCCAAGGTCGTCAGCCGCGAGTTCGAGGAGTTTTCGCAGCGCTTCGTCGGCCATTGGGGCAGCGCGATGTTCGCGCTCGTGCCGCTGTTCGCAATGTGGGTCAAGCTGGCGTGGTCGAAGCGGCGCATGCGCTACACGGAGCACCTTGTCTTCGCCTTGCACCTCCACTCCTTCTGGTTTGCGGCGATTGCGCTGATGCAGATCCTTCCCGGCTCGCTGGGCGCGATACCGCTGCTGGCGATCCCCGTCTACGCGCTGCTCGCGACGCAGCGCGTGTACGGCGGCCGATGGTGGGCGACGCTTGCGCGCAACGTGGCTGTCGCACTCGCCTACGGCATATCGCTGTTGCTCGCGCTGGGCGTCGTTTCGCTGTGGGCCTTGCTCGGCTGAGCGCGCGGTCCGCGCCTACTTCGCGGTCGGCTTGGGCTGACTGTCGTCGACCTTGACCTTGAACGAACCGTCGAGGATCGCCTTCTGCCTGGCAGCGACCTTTGCCTTGGCTTCGGCGGGCACCTTGGCATCGAAGGTGCCGAGCGGCGCCAAGTTCGCTGCCCTTGTATTTCATCGTCGAGTAGACGCCGTAGTCCTCCGCTTTGAAGGCGCCGCCCTTCACGTTCTTGATCGCGAGGTCGATCGTCGGTTCCATGTTCCACAGCGCCGACGCGACGACCGTGTCGGGGTACTGGGCCTGGGTGTCGATGACGTTGCCGATGGCGAGCTTGCCCTTCTCCTTGGCGGCGTCGCTGACGCCGAAGCGCTCTGCGTACATCACGTCGGCGCCCTTGTCGATCATCGCGAAAGCCGCCTCCTTGGCCTTGGGCGGATCGAACCAGCTGTTGATGAAGGTGACCATGAACTCGACCTTCGGGTTGGTCTCCTTCGCGCCGGCCATGAAGGCGTTCATCAGCCGGTTCACCTCGGGGATCGGGAAGCCGCCGACCATGCCGATCTTGTTGGTCTTGGTCATCGCGCCGGCGACCATGCCCGACAGATACGCCGGCTCCTGGATGTAGTTGTCGAACACGCTGAAGTTCGGCGCCTGAGGGCCCTTGGAGCTCCCGAGGAGGAAGCTCACCTTCGGGTAGTCCTTGGCCACCTTGCGGGCCGCGTCCTCCACCGCGAAGGCCTCGCCGACGATCAGTGTGTTGCCCTTTTCCGCGTAGCCGCGCATCACGCGCTCATAGTCGGCGTTGGTCACGTTCTCGCTGAACACGTATTCGATTTCACCGCGCGCCTGCGCCGCCTTGAGCGCCTTGTCGATGCGGCTGACCCATTGCTGCTCGACCGGCACGGTGTAGATCGCGGCCACCTTGAGCTTGTTCTGAGCCTGGGCGGGCACGACGGCGGCGATGGCAGCGGCGGCGATCGTGCCCAGCAGAGCGTGGCGACGCGTGAATGTCATGGGTTCTCCTCGTGGGGGTGGGTTTCGATGTCGAATTTCGCGTGCTCAGCGGGCCTTGGCGCGCAAGCCGAACGCGGGAGTCACATTAAGCAAGACGCGTTCCACGGCCGTCAATCGGGACTCGCCACCGACCTAGAATTGCCCGGCCCGCTCGTCTGCCCGTACCCGCGCTTGCCCTCCCATGAACCTTTCGCCGCTTTCCGCCCTTTCGCCGCTCGACGGCCGCTACGCCGCCAAGGTCTCCGCGTTGCGCCCGCTGCTTTCTGAGTTCGGGCTGATGCATCGGCGCGTGCAGGTGGAGGTCGAGTGGCTGATCGCGCTGTCGGACGCTGGACTCGCCGAGCTGGCGCCCTTCTCCGACGCGGCGCGCGATCTGCTGCGCGGACTTGTCGCGGACTTTTCGACCGCTGATGCGCAGGCGATCAAGGACATCGAGGCGACGACGAACCACGACGTGAAGGCGGTCGAGTATTGGCTGAAGTCGCGCTTCAAAGGCCACGCCGAGCTCGAGCGCGGCGCCGAGTTCGTGCACTTCGCTTGTACCAGCGAGGACATCAACAACGTGAGCCATGCGCTGATGCTCGAGCATGCGCGCGCCGAGGTGCTGTTGCCCGCGCTCGACGGTGTGATCGCAACGGCTCGTCGCGCTCGCACACACGCTCGCCGATGTGCCGATGCTCAGCCGCACGCACGGCCAGACGGCGAGCCCGACGACCGTGGGCAAGGAGGTCGCCAACGTCGTCGCCCGCTTGCAGCGCGCGCGCGCCAATGTCGCCGGCGTCAAGCTGCTGGCGAAGATGAACGGAGCGGTCGGCAACTACAACGCGCATCTCGCCGCCTACCCCAAGGTCGACTGGGAGGCGTTTGCGCGTCGCTTGATCGAAGATCGTCTCGGCCTCGCGTTCAACGCCTACACGATCCAGATCGAGCCGCACGACGCGATGGCCGAATTGTTCGACGCCATGGCGCGCACGAACACGATCCTGATCGACTGGTCGCGCGACCTGTGGGGCTACATCAGCCTGGGCTACTTCAAGCAGCGGCTGAAGGCGGGCGAGATCGGCTCGTCGACCATGCCGCACAAGGTCAACCCGATCGACTTCGAGAACGCCGAGGGCAACTTCGGGCTGGCCAATGCGCTGTTCGCCCATTTGTCTCAGAAGCTCCCGATCAGCCGCTTCCAGCGCGATTTGACCGACAGCACAGTGCTGCGCAACATGGGCGTCGCGTTCGGCTACGCGCTGCTCGGGCTCGACAGCCTGCAACGGGGCCTCGGCAAGCTGGAGGTGAACCGGGACGCGCTGGCTGCCGACCTCGACGCCGCATGGGAAGTGCTCGCCGAGCCGATCCAGACCGTGATGCGCCGTCACGGACTGGAGAATCCGTACGAGCAACTCAAGGAACTGACGCGCGGCAAGGCGATCACGCGCGAGGCACTCGCCGCGTTCATCGAAACGCTTGCGCTGCCCGAGGTTGAGAAGGCTCGCCTGCGCGCACTGACGCCCGCCAACTACACCGGCATGGCGGCCGAACTGGCGCGCCGGATCGACCGTGCGGAGTGAGGCGAAGACGATGAATTTCACCGACCGGCTCGACCGCGCGCGTGGCGCGAACAACTCGCTGCTGTGCGTCGGCCTCGACCCCGAGCCGGCCAAATTTCCCGCCGGCTGGACGGGCGATGCCTCGAAGATCTTCGACTTCTGCGCGGCGATCGTCGATGCGACGAAGGATCTCGTGATCGCATTCAAGCCGCAGATCGCCTTTTTCGCAGCGCAGCGCGCCGAAGGGCAGCTCGAGCGCCTGATCGAGCACATCCGCGAGGTCGCGCCGCAGGTGCCGGTGATCCTCGACGCCAAGCGCGGCGACGTCGGCTCGACCGCGGAGCAGTACGCGCGGGAAGTCTTCGAGCGCTACCGCGCCGACGCGGTGACGCTCTCGCCGTTCATGGGTTTCGACTCGATAGAACCCTATCTCGCCTATCCGGGCAAGGGCGCGTTCCTGCTGTGCCGCACATCGAACCCGGGTGGCGCGGACTTGCAGGGTCAGCGTCTCGTCGGCGCCGACGGTCGACCGGGCGAGACGCTGTTCGAACACATCGCACACCTGGCTGCCGGGCCGTGGAACCGCACCGGCCAGCTCGGGCTCGTTGTCGGCGCGACCTATCCGGCCGAAATCGAACGCGTGCGCGAGATCGCGCCGCTGCTGCCGCTGCTGATCCCGGGCATCGGCGCACAGGGCGGGGACGCGGGGGCGACCGTCCGGGCTGGCGCGCGAGCCGGCGCGCCGATCATCGTCAGCTCTTCGCGCGCGGTGCTTTACGCCGGAGCGGGCGCTGACTTCGCTGCCGAGGCGCGGCGCGTTGCGGACGCGACGCGCCAGGTACTCAACACCGCACGTGCGGCCTGAAATGTGCACTGCGCACCGGCTGGCCCAGGCAGGGAAAGCGATCCTTTGCTGCCCACTCAAGTCTGCAAGACTCGGACCGACATTGCCGTGAGGCTGCGTCTTCGCGCGCCACGGGACTGACATCCCACAAGAGCGTGCGCCCCAACTCCCCCCTGTCACCCGCCGCCGACATCAGCTGGCCGCGCCAACTCGATGTGCGCGTGGCGCGCTGGTTTTTCGCCGGCGGCGTGGCGGTGTCCTTCGGCGGAGTGGCTGCCTACGCCTTGCTGCCGCTTTCGGTGTCCGCCGCGGCGCGCGGCCTGCTGGTCGGCAGCTGCTTGCTGATCGGATTGTTCTTCGCGCTGCTCCACTGGAAAGCAGACCGGCTGCCGCTCGTGAACTCTGTGCTCCTCGCCGCCTGGGTCGCGTGCGCCACGACCGGTCTGACGGCGCTGGGCCTGGGCAGCGGCGTGCACACGCAGGTACTTGGCTACTGGCCGCTGTTGATTGCGCTCGTCGCGGTGGTGGGCAGCCTGCGCGCGGCGGCGGTCCTCACGGCGGCCTGCGCGCTGATGGCCGCCGTGCTCGCGCTGATCGAGATCACGCTGGGTTTGCCGGCGCGGGGCGCACCGGGCGAGGGTCTGCTGCTGCCGTTGATCACGATGGCGCTCATGCTTGGCTCGGGCTTCGTCGTCGGGAGCCTGACCTCGCACCTCGTGCGCCGTTCGTTGCGCCAGGCCGGCGAGCGGGAGCAGCGCTTCCGCGATCTGCTCGACATGTCGGTCGACTGGTACTGGGAGCTCGATGTCGAGCTGCGATTTGTTTGCTTCGACGCGCTCGCCGGCGCGAAGGGCGTCGGTGCTGCGCCAAGGCAGTTGGGGCGTACGCCGTGGGAGGTCGAGAACCCCGGCCTCGACGAGGAACAGATGGACGCGTTGCGCGCCGATCTCGAGGCGCGTCGGCCATTCGGGCGCGTGCTGTTGCGCCGCAACGGCGCGCACGGACGTCCGCGCTTCATCAGCTTCAGCGGCAGGCCGCGCTTCGCCAGGGGCGGCGCGTTTCGCGGCTACTGGGGCGTCGGCCACGACATCACGGCCGAGGTGCTCGCGCAGCATGCAGTGCACTCGAGCGAAGCACGCTATCGCGAGCTGTTCGATCGTTCGCCGACACCGCTCGTCCTGCATCGCGACGGCCGCGTCCTCGACGCCAATCCGGCCGCCGCGTCGATGTGCGGTTTCGTGAGTGCGAACGCGATGGCGGGCGCCGACATGCTCGAGTGGTACACCGAAGGCGCGTCGCGCGAGCAGGCGGCTTCGCGCCTGGCCGTGGTCGAACGCCTGAACGTCGGCCAGGGCGTGCCCGTGGCGGAGTTTGCGCTGCAGTCGCGCGAAGCCAAGTCACTCGTGGTGCAGGCGACGGCGGTGCGTGTGATGGCGGCCGGGGGGCCAGCGACGCTGTCGATCTATTTCGACGTCACCGCTCGCCGTGCGACCGAGGCGGCGCTGCGCCGCGCCGACGCCCTGTTGTCGCACCTGTTCGCGACGAGCCCGGGTTGCCTGACGCTGACAGAAGTCGAGACCGGTCGCTACGTGATGGTCAACCCCGGCTTCACGCGCCTGACCGGCTACACAGCGGACGAGGTCATCGGCCGCACGGCGGTCGAGGTCGGCATTTGGCACGGCGACGGCCGAGACCACTTGGTGGGCGCGATCCGCGAACATGGCCAGGTCGACGGCGTCGAGATGACGCTCGTCACCAAGTCAGGCACGCTGGCGTCGATTCAGGTCTCCGCGGCGCGCTTCGAGATGGCGGGGCAAGACTATCTCGTCATCAATGCGCATGACATCACCGCGAGCGAGCGCGCGCGGCTCGAACATGCCGCGATCCTGCAGCACGCACCGATCGGCATTGCCTTCACGCGCGACGGTCGCTTCCAGCAAGTCAACCCGAGCTGGGAACGCATGTTCGCCTGTCCGCCGGGACAGCTGGTCGGCGGGTCTCTGGCTGCACTCGGGCTTGACGTGACGGACGAGGCCGGACTGCGTGCCGACGACGCGCCCAGTCGCGACAGCGAACCGCAAGCGTTCGAGATCGTGCGCGAGATGCTTCGTGGCGATGGCAGCACCTTCTGGTGCCGTCTGCTCGGACAGAACGTGGACGCGACGCACCCGGTGCACGGCGGCACTTTGTGGCTGGCCGAGGACATCTCCGAGCGCCGGCGGATGGACCAAGCCCTCGCCGCGGCGCTCGTGCAGGCCGAAGCGGCGAGCCGCGCGAAGAGCGCCTTCCTTGCCAACACGAGCCACGAGATCCGAACGCCGCTCAACGAACTGCTGGGTCTGGCGCGTCTCACGATGCGCCCCGCACTCGACGCGACGCTGCGACGCCAGTACCTTGCGCAGATCGTGGAGAGCGCGCAAAACCTGGCCGAAATCATCTCCGACGTGCTCGACCTGTCGAAGATCGAGGCCGGCAAGTTCGAGCTCGACGCCGAACCGTTCGATCTGCACGAGCTCGTGCGGTCGGTGCATCGAACCTACCTCCCGCTGGCGCACGCCAAGGGACTGCTGCTGACGATGGCGTTTGCCGGTGAGGTGCCCGAATGGGTGCTGGGCGACCGCGTGCGCACGCGCCAGATCCTGGTCAATTTCCTGACCAACGCGATCAAGTTCACGCCTTCAGGCATCGTTCAGGTGACGCTGGAGGAGGCGACTCAGGGCTGCGTGCGCCTATCCGTCATCGATAGCGGACCGGGTCTGGACGCAGCGACGCAGCGGCGGCTCTTCCGGCCCTTCTCGCAGGGCGACGAGTCGACCACGCGGCGCTTCGGCGGCACCGGCCTCGGGCTGTCGATCTGCCGCGAGCTCGCGCGGCTGATGGGTGGCGAGGTCGGCGTCCAGAGCGCGGGTGGCGAAGGCAGCCGCTTCTGGGTCGAGCTGCCGCTCCCGCCGACGGAGCGGCCGCGCATCGAGCCGCAAGCCGATGGTGTCGATCTGGCTCACCTGCAGCGGGCACGCGTGCTGTTGGTCGAGGACAACCCCGTCAACATGCTGATTGCCGTCGCCCAGCTCGAGCAGTGGGGAGCGACGGTCGATCAGGCGCTCGACGGGCGGGCAGCGGTCGAGGCCGTCGAACGCGCCGCCAGCGAGGGCCGCCCGTTCGACGTCGTGCTGATGGATCTGCAGATGCCGCAGATGGGTGGCAATGAAGCCGCGCGGGCGCTGCGCCAGCGTTTCGCTGCGCAAGAGTTGCCGATCATCGCCCTCACTGCGGCCGCGCTCGTCTCCGAGCGCCAACAGGCGCTGCAGGCGGGAATGAACGATTTCGTCTCCAAGCCGATCGACCCCGACCAACTGCTGCGCGCACTCGGCCGGGCCCTCGCGTCGGGCAGCGAAAGGCCGGTGCACGACACGCAATAGCCGATCGGGTCCGACGTGCGATCGGGAGGCAAAGAAAAAGGGCGCCGTTACGGCGCCCTTTGCTTCGTTGTCGTTATGCGGGCCGGCGCACGCCGGCCCCGCAGTCGAGCGGCACGGGGCGAACGTTGCGCCGCACGTGACCAGGTTGTCTCCTCGAGCCCTCGGCGCGATGCTCGGCCTGCCGGCCACGCACTTTGCGAGTGGCGCGACTGTAGGCCTGCGCCACCGCTGGCGCACTAGGTGTTTCCCTTGCGCGTTTGCGCTACAAGTTCTGGGGTCGCGGCGCAAACCGCAGGGTGACGGTTGCGCCGCGACCGACCTCGCTGTGCACACTGACTTGCCCGCCGTGCAGTTCGGCAATGCGCTTGACGATCGCAAGGCCAAGCCCCTTGCCGCCTTCGCCGGTGGCCGGCGCAACGCCTTGGCGGCTCTGGTAGAAGCGGTCGAAGAGGTGGGGCAGATCGGTCGTGGCGATCCCTGGGCCGGTGTCGGCGACGGAAACCTTAAGTTGCCCTTGTTCCAATTCGGCCCGGATCTCGATGTGGTCGCCGGGCCGGGCAAACTTGAGTGAGTTGTCGAGCAGGTTCGCCAACGCGCGCTCGAAGAGCTCGATGTCGAGCCAGGCCGCGACCGCCTGCGCGTGCACGGCGCTCAGACTCACCTGTGCAAGCCGCGCGCGTTCGGCGAAGCGCAGCACGATGTCGTCGATCAGTTCGCAGGCGTCTACCGCGACAGGCTGCAGCTTGAATTCGGGCTCATCGAGCTTGGCGAGTTCGCCCAGCGATTGCACGAGCCGCGCCGCGTTCCTCGTGTTGCGCAGCGCCACTTCGATCAGCCGGCGCGGTTCCTGTCCGGGCGCGTGCGGGGCGGACGCGGACGCTAGCTGGGTGTCGAGCGTCTCAAGGCAGGCGACCGTTGCGGTGAGCGGCGAGCGCAGGTCGTGCGACAGATTGCTGACGGCTTCTCGCCGGAAGTGATCGAGCCGGTGCAGCGTCGCCCATTGCAAGCGCAATGTCGCGAGCATGTCGCGAAACACACTCGTCAACTGACCGAATTCGTCGCCGCTGGCGGGCGGGAGCGCCACTTCGGCGTCACCCGACTTCAGGCCGTCGCGCGACACGCTCTTGACGGCGCCAGTCAGGCGCGCGAGCGGCCGCGTGATGGACGCGGTGACCCAGGCCGCGAGCGCCGTGGTGAGGGCGACGATCGCCGCGATCAGGATCAGCGCCGGCTGACCCAGACTCTTGCGCGCGGCCGCCCAGCTGCTCGCCGCCTTGTCGCCGGGATGGCAGACGACGTAGAGGTAGCCGGCAACCGGCGCCGACGCGCGGATCACGGCGCGCCCCAACGGCTGCGCGGCCACCACCGCGCCGGCGTCCATGCGCTCGGGGTCGTCGCCCATCACGTAGGGCGCTCGCTCCGGGCCGATCGATTGCATCACCGGCCCCATCGCGACGCGAAAGTCGGGCGCGAGCGCGACCTTGGCCGAGGTCGCGAGCACGCGGCCCTCGGCGTCGAGCAGGTAGAGCTGGCTGTCCGGATCGAAGAACACGAGGCTGGCGAGCCAGGCGTTGAAGTCGGCCGGGTTGCGCTCCTGCAGGTCGATGATGTTGTCGTACTCGTCGACGACGCGCGTCAGAAAGGAGCGTGCGCGCTGGTAGGTGATCTCGTGCTCGAAGCGCTGAAAGGCGTAGAACACGGTCGCGATCACGAGCAGCGCAGTCAGCAGGCCGGTCGCGAGGATCGTCAGCGTGAGCTTCAGGCGCACCGTCATGGCGAACCGCCGGCACTCAAGGCGCGTCGCGCAGCTTGTAGCCCGCGCCGCGCACGGTGAGGATCAGCCTCGGCTGCATCGGGTCGGCCTCGATCTTGGCGCGCAGCCGGTTGATATGCGTCGTCACCGTGTGCTCGTAGCCGTCGTGCGAGTAGCCCCATACGGCGGCGAGCAGTTGGGAGCGCGAGAACACATGGCCCGGATGCTGGGCAAAGTGCAGCAGCAGGTCGAACTCGCGCGCCGTGCAGTCGAGCGTGTTGCCGTCCATGCGGACGCTGCGTCGCGCGGGGTGGATTTCGAGCTCCCCGTTGCGGATCGGCGCGATCGCCGCGCCCTGCCCGCTTTGCGCTTGGCGCAGCAACTCGGCACGCCGCAGCAGGGCCTTCACGCGCGCCATGAGTTCGGCCAGCGAAAACGGCTTGGTCAGGTAGTCGTCGGCGCCGAGTTCCAGCCCGAGCACGCGGTCGAGTTCGGTCGCCTTTGCGGTGAGCATCAGGATCGGCGCGCTGTGCTGGCGCGCCCGCAGCGCCTTGCACACTTCGAGTCCGTCGAGCCCGGGCATCATCAAGTCGAGGATCAGCAGTTCGGCCGGGTTCGCGAGCTGTTGCGCGAGCGCGCTCTTGCCGTCGGCCACGGCGACGACTTCATAGCCGGCCTGGCGCAGGTTCATCGCGATCAGGTCGCGGATGTCGGTCTGATCCTCGGCCAGCAAGATGGTGGGCGTGGCGGCTGCGGGCATCCCCGATTGTCGCGTCGCAGGCAGCGGCCTTACATCGATGTGCGCAAAGTGTGATCTTCCTGTGAGGTTTGGCGAGCGGGGCGTGAGGCGCGGCGCACACAGTGTGGACATCGGTAGCGCGCCCGCGCAGCCGCCACGACAAGGACGCCCAGCCATGAATCTCGCCTCAGCCGCAACAGCCAGCCTGAACTTGCCAGCCGCAATCTGCCCGCGCGAGCTGATGTCGCACCGCACGAGCCTGGTGCGCTTCGCGGCGCGCCGGCTGCGCGACCCGATACTCGCCGAAGACCTGGTGCACGACGTGTTCGAAGCTGTTCTGACCGGCCGCGCGGCGTTTGCCGGGCGCTCGTCGCTGCGCTCGTGGCTCACCGGCATCCTGAAGCACAAGATCGTCGATCTGGTGCGTCGCCATGCCGGCAACGACTCCTTCGACGACGGTTTCGACGCCGACGGTGCGACGCCAGTCGCCGCGACGACGCCAGGGCCGGACGAGATCGCCGAGCAGCGCGAACGACTGGCCAACACGATGGCGCACATCGCCACGCTGCCGGCGATGTTGCGCGACGTGTTGCAGCTGCGCGTGCTCGAAGATATGCCGACCGCGGAAGTCTGCCGCCGCCTGGAGATCAGCGAGGCGAACCTGTTCGTGCGCTTGCACCGCGCGCGCCGTCAACTGCTCAACTGAGGTTCAGCGACCGGCGAGCACGGGGAACAGTTTTATCAGGCCATCGGCCATCACCTCGACCGCGATCGCGGCGAGGATCAAGCCCATCAGTCGTGTCATGACGTTGATGCCGGTCTTGCCGAGCACGCGCGAGATTTGGTCGGCGGCGCTGAATGCGAGCCAGACGGTCAACCCGATCACGACGCCATAGCCCACGAGCACGGCGTGCTCCCACCAGTGCCGCGTCTTCTCGGCATAGATGACGACGGTCGATATCGTCGCCGGGCCGGTCAGCAACGGGATCGTCAGCGGCACGACGGCAATGCTGTCGCCGGCATCGAGCTTGTCGTCGCCGTCGCTCACTGCGTCGAGGCGCGCTTCGGCTGGTCGCGCGTTGAGCATCTGCAGCGACGAGATCAGCAGCAATGTGCCGCCGCCGACCTGGAAAGAGGCGAGCGAGATGCCGAAGAAGTCGATGATGCGCAGCCCGGCGAGTGCGCTGACTGCGATGACGACGAAGGCGCTGAACGCGGCAACTCGGGCGGTGCGCTGGCGCTGTGCACCGTTCAGGCTTTGCGTGAAGTGAATGAAGAACGGCACCACGCCGATCGGGTTCACGATCGCGATCAGCGCGATCAGCGGCTTGTAGATGTCCATGCGCGATTCTCGCCGTCGCGCCGGACCGGCGCGGGCCGTGGGCGTTCAGTCGTCCTCGCGCATCGCGAGATAGATCGCACAGACGCCGCGCAGTGACACGAGGCCCGGCAACACCAGCGCCAGTGCGAACACGACGCCGCCGCCAACCAGTGCCGCCGCGCCATGCGTCGACGCCATGACGGGTGCGCCGCTGGCTCCGAGGCTGCGCAGCCCGTAGCCGAACAGACCCGCCATCAACTGCTGCGCGGGCACCTCGACGCCGACGACGGCGACGCCGAGTTCGGCCACCGCGCGGCCGCCGGCCATGACGGCGAAGCTCACGACCGCGCCAACCGCCGCGGCAAGCAGGCTGACTGCGACGACCAGCAGGGCGGCGACGAGCAGACGCCGGCGGATGATGCGCAACAGCGTGCGTACGACTGCCAGGATCGACGCGCCCGACCAGACCGCGGGTGCGGCGAGCGGCACGACCACGCCGAGCAGCGAAAGCGCCATCAACCCGATGACGACGACGCCCAACGGGACGAGCAGGCCGAACAACAGCGGCCCGAGCAACGGGCCGGTGACTGTCGTGCGGCTGAGCCAGAAGAGCCCGACGAGGACGGCCGCGATCAGCGCAAAACCCCCGAGCAGGATCGCTAGCGCCATGAGCAACCGGTGCGCGCTCAAGAGCGCGTCGCGCAAGGCATCGAGTGGATCGCGCGGCGGCAGGCCGCGTGCCGCGTCCATCACCAGCAGACCGGCAGCGTTGCCGCCGTAGAACGCGACCGTGAGCGCGGCGCCCGCTTGGATCTGGCCCCAAGCGAGCGCTTCGCGCGCTAGCGAGGCTTCCGCCATCGCGAGCAGCAGGCCCGCGGCTGCGAAGGTGCCGAGCAGCATCAGCAACGCCGGTCCGTTGCGCAGCGCGTCCAGCGATTGAAGCACCTGGCCGAGCGCCTCCAGCGGGGTCTCCGCGGGACGGTGTTCGGACGTGTCAGGGCTGAGCGAAGTCAAGCAAATCCTTGGGGTGCCGACGGCATGATACTGGGGGGAACCCGCAGTCCACGGTGCGGTTGCCGCGTCGACACTGTTCGGAAAACAACACTCCACCGCGCGCGGCCGGGCCCACCCCTGCGCACGACGCTGGAATTAATTGATAATGAAATTCTGTGTACGGTAGCGGCGCCTTGGCTTGAATGGTTCCGGACGGGTTGAAGCTCCACATAGATCTCGAGTTCATTCAGGAAACGAAAGGCGCCTTCCATGGGCAACAAACTCTACGTCGGTAACCTCGCCTACGGCGTGCGTGACGACGAACTGCAACAAGCGTTCGCGCAGTACGGATCTGTCACGTCGGCCAAGGTGATGATGGATCGCGAGACCGGCCGCTCGAAGGGCTTCGGCTTCGTCGAGATGGGGACCGACGCCGAGGCCCAGGCTGCCATCAATGGCCTGAACGGCCAGGCGCTTGAAGGGCGCGCGATCGTCGTCAACGAGGCACGGCCACGCGAAGAACGACCGGGCGGCTTCGGCGGCGGCGGACGCAGCGGCGGTGGCGGCGGCTACGGCGGTGGCGGTGGCGGCTACGGCGGTGGTGGCGGCGGACGCAGCGGCGGTGGCGGCGGCTACGGTGGTGGTGGTAGCGGTGGCGGCTACGGCGGCGGCGGTGGTGGACGCAGCGGAGGTGGTGGCGGCTACGGTGGTGGCGGGCGCACCGGCGGTGGTGGCGGCGGAGGCCGCGGCGGCTACTGAAGGTCGAATGCCGAGGGCTTGGCGAGCGATTGCCGGCCCTCAAATGGAAAGCGGTGGTGCCAACGGGCCGCCGCTTTTTTCATGTCCGCCGCGGCTCGTTGAGGGCCGACGCGTCACTCTCCAGCGCGGCGTTTGCGCGCCCGGCCCGCGAACAGCCGGTCGAACAGGGCGTCGGGCAGCACTCTCATCGCTTTCGCGACGACCCCCATCTGCCACGGGATCACGCGGTAGCTGACGCCGGCCTCGATCGTCCGGAATGCCTTGTCGGCAAATGCGGACACAGGCATCAGGAACGGCATCGCGTAGCGGTTGCGGCTCGTTAGCGGCGTTGCGACATAGCCCGGTGAAATCGTCACGACCTTGACGCCGAAGGGGCGGCACTCGCCGCGCAGGCTCTCGCAGTACGAGATCACGGCGGCCTTGCTCGAGCAGTAGCCACCATGTCCGGGCAGCCCTCGGATGCCGGCCACGCTCGCGATGCCAACCAGCGTGCCGGAACGACGCGCGCGCATCGGAAGCAAGAAGGGCTGAAATGTGGCCGCCATCCCGAGATTGTTGGTCTCGAACGTAGCGCGAAGTTGGGCGAGGTCAGCGAAGTCGGCGGTGTCGACACCAATGCTGATGCCTGCGCTTGCGATCACCACGTCAGGCACGCCATGCTGCGCGATGCACTCACGGCCAACTGCGGTGATGCGGTCGACGTCGCGCACATCGGCGGCGTATGTCGCCACACGATCGCTGCCGAGACGCTGCGCCTGTGCCCACGACGCGATGGCCTCCGTGTTGCGCGCGACGAGCGCCAAGCGGTAGCCCGCCTGCGCATAGCGTGCGGCAAGTGCCTGGCCGATGCCGCTGGAGGCGCCGGTGATGAAGGCCAGGGGCGCGCTCACCGGTGCACCCTGCGGTCCGCGCCGCGCGAGTGGCCCCTTCGGATCCAAGGCGGTCGAACCGGGTTCATGCGCCGGCCTTGCGCACGCTGCTACGCGGCGGGAAGGTCGCGCGCACGTGGCCCTTGAGTTCGATGATGCGCTCGATGTTGTCGTAGTCGAACGCATCGGCGCGGATCACCGCGTCGCCGCGCATGAAGGTGGCCGGCTGATTCGACCGCACGCGCTCGCTCTTCAGAAAGGCGTGCAGGAACTCGCCGCGAAAGCTCAGGCCCTCGTCGGTCGCGGTCGGCAGACGCGTGACGCGGGCATCGCCGAAAAGCTGCACCTCGCTCGCGTCGGCGTTGCTGAGCGCGCGCTTTGCACTCGCGTCGGTGATGCCACCTTCCAGCGCCCAGGCACGAATCTTGGGGTTGTCGACCTCGAAGGTGTCGGTGTCCGGGAAGTGACGCAAGGTATCGCCCTCGATTTGCGCCCGCAGCGTACCTTGCGGCGTGAAGCGCTGGATCTGGAACTCGCGCATCGTGTAGTCCGGTTCGTGGGTCGGCGGCGTCTCGACGCGCGGGATATCGGCGAGCGGCGAGTTCTTCACGAGCCACCAGCTGCCCAAGGCAAGCATCGCCATCAGCAGCAGCGACAAATAGGAGGACAGCGTGTCGAGCAACCGCGCATGCCAGGGTTGCGCACGCCAGCGCGCCGCGCTGTCGTCGTCGCCTTGGAGGCCCAAAGCTTCGAGCGGTCCTTGCGCTGCCTGTGTGGACATGCGGCGCTACTCGAGCGTCGTCAAGTGACCGGCGAGCAGCGCGGCGTAGCGGCCGGCGGCGCACAGGAGCAGATCGCAGTATTCGCGCGCCGCGCCGTGGCCGGCGACGGCGGCCGTCACGTGATGCGCGAGCGCGCGCACCTCGACGTGCGCCTGCGGCGGCGCGCACGCGAACCCGGCGCGCGAGAGCAGCGGCAGGTCCGGCCAGTCGTCGCCCATCGCAGCGATCTCGCCCCAGTTGAGGCCGAGCCGCGCCAGCAACTCGCTGGCGACCGCGAGCTTGTCGCGCACGCCGAACGCGCAATGCGCGAGCCCGAGGTCAGCCACGCGGCGGCGCACCGCGGCCGAGTCGCGCCCGGTGATGATCAGCGGCTCGATGCCGCCTTGCATCAAGAGCTTCAGGCCGTGTCCATCAAGGGTGTTGAAGGCCTTGAACGTCTCGCCGTGCTCGCCGATGTACAGGCGCCCGTCGGTCAGCACCCCGTCGACATCGAAAATCGCCGCGCGCACGCCCTGAGCCTGCAATAGCAGCGCCGGCGGAAAGCTCAGCGCCGGCGTCATGCGGGTTGGGCGCCGCTCGCCATCAGATCACCTTCGCCCGCATCAGGTCGTTTGAATTGACCGCGCCGACGAGCTTGTCGGCGCCATCGACGACCAGCAGGCTCGTTACGCGCCTCGCTTCCATCAGGTCGGCGGCGTCGACCGCGAGGGCGTCGTCCCGCACCAGATGAGGTTGCGGGTGCATGACCTGGCGCGCACTGAGCGCGCGCAGGTCGATGCCTTTGGCGACGAGCCGGCGCAGGTCGCCGTCGGTGAAGATGCCCAGCACGCGATCGTCGGCGTCGACCACGGCAGTCGCGCCGAGCCCCTTGTCCGTCATCTCGCGCATCAGTTCGATGAAGCCGGCCTCGGGTGCGACGCGCGGCACTGCGGCACCATCGCGCATCACGTCGCGCACGTGCGTCAGCAGCTTGCGCCCAAGCGCACCGCCCGGATGCGATCGCGCGAAGTCGGCCTCGCGAAAGCCGCGCGCATCGAGCAGCGCCACGGCGAGCGCATCGCCGAGCGCCATCTGCGCCGTGGTGCTCGCGGTCGGCGCGAGATTGAGTGGGCAGGCCTCCTGGTCGACCGCGCAGTCGAGCGTGACGTCGGCGTGGCGTGCGAGCGAGGAATCCAGCCGCCCGGTGATGACGACGACGCGAACATCCAGGCGCTTCAGGGCCGGCAGGATCACGTTGAGTTCATCGCTTTCGCCCGAGTTCGAAATTGCGATCACGACATCCCCCGGCGCGACCATGCCGAGATCGCCGTGGCCCGCCTCGGCCGGATGAACGAACAAGGCCGGTGTGCCGGTCGAAGACAGCGTCGCCGCCATCTTGCGGCCGACGTGGCCACTCTTGCCCATGCCCATTACGACCACGCGACCACGGCAGGCGAGCATCCACTGCACAGCGGTGGCAAATGCTGCGCCAGTGCGCGCCTTCAGTCCGACCAGCGCTTTGGCCTCGATCTCGAAGGTGCGGTGCGCTAACGCAAGCGCACGTGCGGCATCGAAGGCCGGCGCGGCGGACATCGTCAGTTTCGCGTCTCTTCGCCGCTCGGGAGCGATGCGGCGCACGAGTGCCGAATGGCGCCTGCCGATCGGCTCGGTGGTCGATGGAGCGTCGTCATATCAATGCAGCGTGTGTGGCGTCCATTACGATCGAACGATTCTAGGCTCAGGGGCCAGCCCACGACGGGCCGGCGCCGCGCTCCCTGCACTGATGGCCACGACCTTCGACCTCGTTCTGCTCTACCTGCTCGCGGCGGTCGCCGGCGCGGTGGTGTGCCGCACGCTGAAGCTCCCACCGATGCTCGGCTATCTGCTGGTGGGCGTGCTGATCGGCCCGCACGCGCTTGCGGTGGCGAAGGATTCGGCCGGCTTTCAATACCTGGGTGAGTTCGGCGTCGTGTTCCTGATGTTCGTCATCGGCCTCGAGTTCAACCTGCCCAAGCTGCGCAGCATGCGCAAGCTCGTGTTCGGGCTCGGACTTGCGCAGGTGGTGTTGACGATCCTGGGCACGGTGCTTGGACACTATCTGCTGAGGTGGCTGTTCTCGTTCTCGTCGCGGCCGTGGGAGTTGACGTGGCAGGGCGCGGTTGTTCTCGGCGCTGCGATGGCGATGTCGAGCACCGCGATCATCGTCAAGCTGATGGCCGACCGGCTCGAGCTCGCGAGCGAGCACGGCCGACGCGTCATGGGCGTTCTGCTGTTCCAGGATCTGGCGGTCGTGCCGCTGCTGGTGCTGATCCCTGCGCTCCACTCGAGCGGCACCGACATGGCCACGTCGCTTGGCTGGGCGGCGCTGAAGGCAGCGGCGCTGCTTGCGATCCTGCTCGTGGGCGGCCAACGGGTGATGCGCTGGTGGCTCACGCTCGTCGCGCGGCGCAAGAGCGAAGAGCTCTTCGTCCTCAACGTGCTGCTGATCACGCTCGGCCTGGCGTGGATGACGGAGCACGCCGGGCTGTCGCTCGCACTCGGTGCCTTCCTCGCCGGGATGCTGATAGCCGAGACCGAGTTCAAGCATCAGGTCGAGGCCGACATCAGGCCGTTTCACGACGTGTTGCTCGGCCTCTTCTTCATCACGATCGGCATGAAGCTCAACGGGCATGATGTGATCGACAACTGGGCGCTCGTGCTTGTGCTCACCGCGCCCCCGGTGTTGTTCAAGTTCGCGCTCGTCGCAGCGCTGTCGCGGCTGTTCGGCGCCGCACCCGGGGTCGCGCTGCGCACCGGCCTGTATCTGGCCCAGGCGGGCGAATTCGGCTTCGTGCTGCTGACGCTCGGCGCCGTACAACGGCTGATCGACCCGCAGTGGGTCAGCCCGGTGCTGGCGAGCATGGTGCTGTCGATGCTGGCCGCGCCGCTGCTCGTGCTCTACAGCAACCGCATCGTGATGCGGCTGTCGGCGACCGACTGGCTGATGCAGTCGGTGGCGATGACGACGATCGCCAAGCGCTCGATCAACGCCGAGGCGCACGTGATCATCGCCGGGTTCGGACGCAGCGGGCAGAACCTGGCGCGCGTGCTGGAGGGTGAAGGTATCCCCTACATGGCGCTCGACCTTGACCCGGATCGCGTGCGGCAGGCTGCCGCCGCGGGCCAGAGTGTCGTGTTCGGCGATGCCGCGCGCTTGCAAAGCCTGATGGCGGCAGGTCTCGCGCGTGCCAACGCGGTCGTCGTGACGTATCACGACACACCGTCGGCGATGAAGATTCTGAAGCTCGTCCAGGCGCACGCGCCGAGCGTGCCTGTCATCGTGCGCACGCTCGACGACGCCGACCTCGAACAGCTCCAGGCCGCGGGCGCGACCGAGGTCGTTCCCGAGGCGATCGAAGGCTCGTTGATGCTCGCAAGCCACGCGCTCGCGCTCGTCGGCGTGCCGATGCGGCGCGTGATCCGCGTCGTGCAGGATCAGCGTGACGCGCGCTATGGACTGTTGCGCGGCTACTTCCACGGTGCGGACGACGACTCGGGCAGTGACAAGCAGAACCGCCGATTGCTTTCGGTCACGCTGCCGATTGCAAGCCCGCTGCACGGACGCACCCTCGCCGATCTGGTGTTGCACACCCTGGACGTGAGCGTCGTGTCGCTGCGGCGTGTGAGCGGCAGCGTGCTCAAGCCTAGCGACGCGCTGAAGCTGGAAGGCGGCGACACGCTCGTGCTGTCGGGCTTGCCGGAGCCGCTGGCGATTGCCGAGGGCAAATTGCTGGTCGGGCATTGAGGGAAGCGAAGGCGCCGGTTCCTGCCAGCGGGCCGGGCAGCGCGACGACCGAACGGAACCGCACGCCCAGGACCTCTCCCGAGGCCAACCCCGATCGGGTCGAATCCCGACCGATGAGCGTCACTCGCAATTCGACGAGGAAACGAGTACGCTGGAGGTCCCGCGGCAACGTCGAAAGGAGGTGATATGTCTTCAATCTCTCGGTCTGGGGCAATCCCGACGCCATGATGTAGTCGGTTCTGCTGCCAGACCCGCGGGCGCTCCACACCATCGGTGGGAGCGCCCGCGTCACGTTAAGGCGTACAGGTGTCATGCGCCTGCGCAGCCACTGCTCGCCTCGGCACCGAGATCGGCCACGGGGACAATGGGATTGCATACAGCGCTGATATTCCGTACAGTATGCCTCTCCCTGGAGGCACCTATGCGCAACGCCCACTTTCGCTACACCTACCGTCCCTCGCGCAACCTCATACCCCGCTGGCTGCACCGTCTTCTCGCGTGGCTATGAACGGGCGCTGAACATCCGCGCGCTGGGACGCCTCCAGGCGACCGACCGGAGCGGCGGCAGTCAATGAGTGGGTCTCAGGAGCGCGCGGTTCTCGGGCGTCTCTACAAGCGGGGCTTGATCAAGGGCTCGGCTCGCCCCGTACCGTGAGGCGCTGCGATGCCTCGCCGGCCAGGTTGACACTTTCCAGATGCACGTCGAAGCCCCACAGGCGGCCGACGTGCTTCAAGACTTCAGTCGCGGTGTCGTGCAGTGGTCGGTCGTCGTGCTGCGTGTGGCGCAATGTGAGGGCGCGGTCGCCGCGCAGGTTCACGTCCCAGACCTGTATGTTGGGCTCGCGCTGGCCGAGGTCGTACTGCCGCGCGAGCGCCTCGCGCACGCGGCGATAGCCGGACTCGTCGTGGATCGCGCTGACCTCTAGCTCAGTCGCCCTCTCGTCGTCGACGATCGCGAACAGCCGCATCTCGCGCATCAAACGCGGCGAGAGGAACTGACCGATGAAGCTCTCATCCTTGTAGTTGCGCATTGCATGGTCGAGCGTCGGCAGCCACGGCTGGCCGGCGATATCGGGGAACCACTGCCGGTCTTCGTCGGTCGGCGCTTCGCAGATGCGCTTGATGTCGGTGTACATCGCGAAGCCGAGCGCGTAGGGGTTGATCCCGTTGTAGGCGCGATGGCCGACCGGCGGCTGGTAGATCACGTTGGTATGCGAGCCCAGCCACTCGATCATCATGCCGTCCGACAAGTGACCCTCGTCGTACAAGGTGTTGAGCAGCCGGTGGTGCCAGAACGTCGCCCAGCCTTCGTTCATCACCTGCGTCTGGCGCTGCGGGTAGAAGTACTGCGCGACCTTTCGCACGATGCGCACCACCTCTCGCTGCCAGGGTTCGAGCAGTGGCGCATGCTTTTCGATGAAGTAGAGCAGGTTCTCCTGAGGCTCTTCGGGGAAGCGCTTGGCCTGCGCCTCGTCGCTTGCCGCTTCGGCGCGCCTCGGCAGCGTGCGCCAGAGATCGTTGACCTGCTGTTGCGCGTGCGCTTCGCGCTCCTTGCGCGCGGCGAGTTCCTGTGCGAGCGATTTGCGGCTCGGCCGGCGATAGCGGTCGACGCCGTGGTTCATCAGCGCGTGGCAGCTGTCGAGCAGGTCTTCGACCGCCTGCATGCCGTGACGCTCCTCGCAGTCGGCGACGTAGTTCTTCGCATAGACGAGGTAGTCGATGATGGACGACGCATCGGTCCACATCCGGAACAGGTAGTTGCCCTTGAAGAAGCTGTTGTGGCCATAGGCGGCGTGCGCGATGACGAGCGCCTGCATCGCCATCGTGTTCTCCTCCATCAGGTAGCTGATGCAGGGGTTGGAATTGATGACGATCTCGTAGGCCAGGCCCATGTGGCCGCGGCGGTAGTTCTTTTCCGTCGAGATGAATTCCTTGCCGTAGCTCCAGTGGCGGTAGTTCACCGGCATGCCGACCGACGCGTAGGCGTCCATCATCTGTTCCGCGGTGATGATTTCGAGCTGGTTCGGGTAGGTGTCGAGGCCATAGCGTTCGGCGGTGGCCCGAATCGCGTCGTGGTAGCGCTCGATCAGCTCGAACGACCAGTCGCTTGGCGCCGGCAGCGGCGTGCTCGGGCGCGACGGTGCGGGATGCGGCGCCTGGAGCGCGATGCGCACGGGTTTGCGCCGTTCGTGCGGGTACGGCGCAGACGTGTCGCTGAGCCGACGGTCGCGAGAGGCAGTGTTCATGCCGCGGCACTCTCTTTCTTGAACAGTTCGCGGAAAACTGGATAGATCTGCGCCGCGTCGGTCACCTTGCGCATCGCGAAGTGGCCGACTTCGGCCGCGAGCTGCGCGTACTCGTCCCACAGGTTCTGTTCTTCCTCGGCGACCTGCAGGTAGGCGTAGTAGCGGCACAGCGGGAGCAAGTTTTCGGCGAGCAGGCTGCGGCAGCGGCCGCTGTCGTGGTGCCAGTTGTCGCCGTCGCTCGCCTGCGCGCCGTAGATGTTCCATTCGCTGCGCGGGTAGCGCGCGCGGGCGATCTCGTCCATCAGTTCGAGCGCGCTCGAAACCACCGTGCCGCCGGTCTCGGTACTGTGAAAGAAGTTCTGCTCGTCGACCTCCTGCGCCTGCGTGTGGTGGCGGATGAAGACGATGTCGATCTTCTCGTAGTGCCGCGTGAGGAAGAGGTAGAGCAGGATGAAGAAGCGCTTCGCCAGATCCTTGCGCGATTCGTCCATCGAGCCCGAGACGTCCATCAGGCAGAACATCACTGCCTTCGCGCTCGGCACCGGCACGCGCACGCGGCTGCGAAAACGCAGGTCGATCGGGTCGAGGTAGGGGATGCGCTCGAGGCGCGCGCGCAGCGCGGCAATCTCGGACTCCAGCGACTTGATCTCGGTCGGGGCGGCGTGAACGTTGCGCAGCAAGGCTTCGAGTTGCTCTTCGAGCCGCTCCAACTCGCGCCGCGATTCCATGCCGAGCGCGATGCGCCGACCGAGCGCGCCGCGCATCGAGCGAAGCACGTGCAAGTTGCTCGGGTTGCCGTCGCTCGTGAGCCCCGCGCGGTGCGTCTTGTACTCGGGCACCTCGGCGAGTTGGGTGCGCTCCAGGTTCGGCAGCGCCAGGTCGTCGAAGAAGACTTGCATGAACTCTTCTTTCGTGAGGTGGAAGACGAAATCGTCGTCGCCCTCGCCGGAATCGCTCGCTTGTCCCTTGCCGGTGCCGCCGGCGCCACCCTTGGGCCGCTCGATGTGGTCACCTTGCACGTAGTCCTTGTTGCCTGGGTGCACGCGTTCGCGTCGCCCGCCCGTACCGTGACCGAAGACGGGCTCGGCGATGTCGCGCTTGGGGATGCGAATGTCCTCGCCCTTCTCGATGTCGCGAATGCCGCGGCCGTCGACCGCTCGCTTCACCGCCTCGCGGATCTGCTCACGATGACGGCGAAGGAAGCGCTCGCGGTTGCCGATGGACTTGTTCTTGCCCGCCAGCCGCCGGTCGATGATGTGTTGGCGCATGGGGCCGGCGCGCTCAGCTCGACTTGCGAACCCGCAGGTACCACTCGCACAAGAGCCGAACCTGCTTCGGCGTGTAGCCTTTGTCGACCATGCGGGTCACGAAGTCCTCGTGCTTCTTCGCCTCGTCGGCGCTTGCCTTGGCGTTGAAGCTGATCACCGGCAGCAGCTCTTCGGTGTTGGAGAACATCTTCTTCTCGATCACCGAACGCAGCTTCTCGTAACTCGTCCACGCGGGGTTGTTGCCGGCGTTGTTGGCGCGCGCGCGCAGCACGAAATTGACGATCTCGTTGCGGAAGTCCTTCGGGTTCGCGATGCCGGCAGGCTTCTCGATCTTCTCGAGTTCGGCGTTGAGCGAGCTGCGGTCGAACACCTCGCCGGTGTCCGTATCGCGGTATTCGTGATCCTGGATCCAGTAGTCGGCGTAGGTCACGTAGCGGTCGAAGATGTTCTGGCCGTACTCGCTGTAGCTCTCCAGATACGCGGTCTGGATCTCCTTGCCGATGAACTCGGCGTAGCGCACCGCCAGATGCTCCTTGATGAACGCGAGGTACTTCTGTTCGAGCTCGGCGGGGAACTGCTCGCGCTCGATCTGCTGCTCGAGCACGTACATCAGGTGCACCGGATTGGCAGCGACCTCGGTGCTGTCGAAGTTGAACACCTTCGAGAGGATCTTGAACGCGAAGCGCGTCGAGACGCCGCTCATGCCTTCGTCGACGCCGGCGTAGTCGCGGTACTCCTGGTAGCTCTTGGCGCGCGGGTCGGTGTCCTTCAGGTTCTCGCCGTCGTAGACGAGCATCTTCGAGTAGAGGGACGAGTTTTCCGGCTCCTTGAGTCGCGTGAGGACGGCGAACTGGCTCATCATCTTCAAGGTGCCCGGCGCGCAAGTGGCGTCGGCGAGCGACGAATGGCGCAGCAGCTTCTCGTAGATCTTGACCTCTTCCGAGACGCGCAGGCAGTACGGAATCTTGACGATGTAGATGCGATCGAGGAAGGCCTCGTTGTTCTTGTTGTTGCGAAACGCCTTCCACTCGCTTTCGTTGCTGTGGGCAAGCACGATGCCGTCGAACGGAATCGCGCCGAAGCCTTCGGTGCCCTTGAAGTTGCCCTCCTGCGTCGCGGTGAGCAGCGGGTGCAGCACCTTGATCGGCGCCTTGAACATCTCGACGAATTCGAGCAGGCCCTGGTTCGCGAGGCACAGTCCGCCGGAGTAGCTGTAGGCGTCGGGGTCGTCCTGGGAATAGGCCTCCAGTTTTCTGATGTCGACCTTGCCGACGAGCGCCGAGATGTCCTGGTTGTTCTCGTCGCCCGGCTCAGTCTTCGAGATGCCGACCTGCTTCAGGATCGACGGGTGGCGTTTGACGACCTTGAACTGACGGATGTCACCGCCGAACTCATCGAGCCGCTTCACTGCCCAGGGCGAGAGGATGCGGTTCAGATAGCGTTGCGGGATGCCGTATTCTTTCTCGAGGATTGCGCCGTCTTCCGCCGCATCGAACAACCCGAGCGGCGATTCGTTCACCGGCGAGCCCTTGATCGCGTAGAAGGGCACGTCCTGCATCAGCTGCTTCAGGCGTTCGGCGATAGAACTCTTGCCGCCGCCGACGGGCCCGAGCAGATAGAGGATCTGCTTGCGCTCCTCGAGCCCCTGTGCCGCGTGGCGGAAGTAGGAGACGACCTGCTCGATCGAATCCTCCATGCCGAAGAACTCGGCGAAGGCCGGATAGATCTTGATGAGCTTGTTCGCGAAGAGGCGCGAAAGGCGCTGGTCGTTGCGCGTGTCGATCGTCTGCGGCTCGCCGATCGCCTTGAGCATGCGCTCGGCAGCGGTGGCGTAGGCGAGCGGGTTGCGTTTGCACTCGGCGAGATACTCTTCGAGTGAAAGCTCCTCTTCGCGGGTGCGCTCGTAGCGAGCGGCGAAACTGCTGATCACATCCATGCTGACCTCCGGTCTGTCGGGGAGCCGGCGCCGGGGAGGATGCCCCGCCACCGTCTGGGAAGTTCTGATGAAGTCCCACCCCAGCGGCGCCGGGCTCCATCAGAGCTTTCCTTGCCATCAGCAAGACTCTGTTCTATCAGCATCGGCCCTTTGCGTTTGCCGAAAGTGCCGAGAAGAAGGGGTTTTGTCGCCTTGATGACGTGCGCCCCCTCAGTCCGTGAGCAAGGAGCATGCCCCCTGCATCGACCGCTGTCATCCCCTGACTCAAGAAACGACCGTCGAAGTCATGCGAAGTTCCACAGGTGTTGCGCAGACAACGCGCCGGCCCGGTGCAGCGGTTGACAGGGTTGCTTACGTCGCGTGCCGTTGTCAGCGACAGATGCACCTGCGCAGTGCGGGCCTGCGTGATGCGATCATCGCTGCATGAACCGAAACCTCGCGTTGCTGGCACTGTGCCAGGGACTGTTCCTCACCAACAACGTGGTGTTCGTCGCCATCAATGGGCTCGTCGGCCTGTCGCTCGCGCCGTACGGTTGGATGGCGACGCTGCCGATCACAGGCTACGTGCTCGGCAGTGCGCTGTCGACCATGATCGTCGCGCGGATCCAGTTTCGCTACGGGCGCAAGCGCTCGTTCCAGATCGGCATCGGGATGGCTGTGCTCTCGGCCGCCTTGTGTGCATACGCCGCGGCGAGCCGCAACTTCGCGCTGCTGGTTGTGGCGACCGCGATCGCGGGCTTTTACGCGGCAAATGCTTCGCTGTACCGGTTTGCGGGCACCGAGCTCGTCGCGCCGTCGTTTCGCGAGCGCGCGATTTCGCTCGTGCTCGCGGGCGGCATCGTCGGCGGCGTGGTCGGCCCCAATCTCGCCAGTGCGACCCGTTCGCTGCTGCCGCAACCCTTCGTCGGCGCCTACCTGTCGTTGATCGTCGTCGCGCTGCTTGCGTTCCTCGCGCTGTCGTTCGTCCGCTTCCCGCCCCATGCCCCGCCGCTGCCGGGCGCAAGCCGAGGTCGACCGCTGAAAGTGCTGGCGCGACAGCCGGTTTTTGTTGTCGCCGTGACGGCGTCCGCGCTCGGCTACGGCGTCATGAACCTGCTGATGGCGGCGACGCCGATCGCGATGGCGCAGTGCAAGCATCCGTTCGAGAGCGCCGCGCTCGTGCTCGAATGGCATGTGCTTGGGATGTTCGTACCGGGATTCTTCACCGGTCACCTGATTCGCCGCTTCGGCGAGCTGCCGATCATGATCACCGGCGCGCTGCTGAACTTCGTGTGCGTCGCGATCGCTCTGAGCGGCGTCGAAGTCATGCAGTTCGTCGGCGCGCTGTTTCTGCTCGGCGTCGGCTGGAACTTCCTCTACGTCGGCGCGACGACGCTTTACACGAGTGCTTACCGTCCCGAAGAGAAGAACCGCGCGCAGGGGGTGATGGACTTGTGCGTGTTCTCGACCATGGCGCTCAGCTCGTTCGCCTCGGGCGCACTGATCACGACCCAAGGCTGGACCTTGCTCAATCTCGGCTCGCTGATTCCGATGGGGCTCGTGAGTGCCGGTTTGTGTTGGATGGCATGGCAGCGCCGCGCGCGACCGGCGATCGCCTCCTGATCGAACGCGGCGAACGCTCGCCCGTCAGCGCGGTGCGCGCAGCTTGCCGATCAGCGCGTCCAGTTCGTCGAGCGAGCCGAACGCAATCGCCACTTCGCCCTGCTCGCCGCCCCGCGTCTTCTTCTTGACGCGCACCTCGACCTTCGCGGTCAGCAGGTCCGATAGCTCCTCCTCGAGCCGCTGAATGTCGCCCGACTTCGATTGGCGCACTCGCAGCAAGGGCCGCTGACGACCGTTGCCGACGAGGCGCGCGACGAGCCTCTCCGCCTCGCGCACGCTCAGGCGGCGGGCTGCAATCTCGCTCGCCTGCGTGATCTGGTGCGCCTTGTCGAGCGCGAGCAGTGCGCGCGCATGGCCCATGTCGATGTCGCCCGCCATCAGCATCTGCTGCACGGGTTCGGCCAAGCTGAGCAGGCGCAGCAGGTTGCTCGCCGCGCTGCGCGAGCGGCCAACCGCTTTGGCCGCGAGCTCGTGAGTGAGTCCAAACTCCTGCGTCAGCCTTTGCAGACCCTGGGCTTCTTCCAGAGGATTCAGGTCTTCACGCTGAATGTTCTCGATCAGCGCCATGACAGCGGCGGATTCGTCCGGCACATCCTTCACGAGCACCGGCAACTCGGCAAGCCCCGCCAGCGCGGCGGCGCGGAAGCGCCGCTCGCCGGCGATGATCTCGTAGCGCCCGCCGGTCAGCGGACGCACCAGCACCGGCTGCATCACACCCTGGCTCTTGATGCTTTCAGCGAGCTCGTAGAGCGCGCCCTCGTCCATCCGCGTGCGCGGCTGATAGCGACCAGGCTGCAACTGGTTCAACTTGAGCGTGGTTGGCAGCTCGTCGCCCGCGCCCCCGGATGCAGCGTCCTTGACCTTCGGGCCGAGCAAGGCTTCAAGGCCGAGGCCGAGCCCTTTGGGTTTCTTCGTCACCATGTCGCGATTGTCCGTCATCGAACGCGCGCTCCGCGAGTCGGCCGGCGATGCCTTATGCTGCATGCCCAGAGGTTGCGAGGTGGCAGATGACGCATGCGGTTTTTGTAGATGGCCAGGAAGGTACGACCGGGCTGCGCATCCACGAGGTGCTGGCCCAGCGTGCCGACATCGAGGTGCTCTCGATCGACCCCGCCCGCCGCAAAGACACCGCGGAGCGCGCGCGCCTGCTCAATGCAGCCGACGTGGCGTTTCTGTGTCTGCCGGACGCTGCGGCGCGCGAAGCGGCGTCGCTCGTCACCAATCCGCGCACCTGTTTGATCGATGCGAGCACCGCGCACCGTACCGCGCCGGGCTGGGTCTTTGGCTTGCCCGAACTCGCGCCGGGACAGCGTGAGCGCATTCGCGCGGCCAAGCGCATTTCGAACCCAGGTTGCCACGCGAGCGCCTTCATTCTGTTGCTGCGTCCGCTGGTGGACGCCGGTATCGTGCCGCCGGAGTTGCCGATCTCGGCCAGCTCGATCACCGGCTATTCGGGTGGCGGCAAGAAGATGATCGAGCAGTACGAGTGCGGCGATGACCCGCGGCTGGCTGCGCCTCGACCTTATGGCCTCGGCCTGAAGCACAAGCACGTGCCCGAAATGCAGCAGCACACCGGGCTGCAGTCGGGGCCGTTGTTCATGCCGATCGTCGGCAACTTCTACAAGGGGCTCGCGGTGTCGGTGCCGCTGCATTTCAGCCAGTTGGTCCCGGGCAGCGACGGCCCGATGATCCAGCGTGCCTTCGAGCGGCACTACGAGGGCGAGCGCTTCGTGCGCGTGATGCCGCTGTCGGACCCGGCGACGCTCGAGCATGGCTTCTTCGATGTGATGGCGGCGAATGACACGAACCGCGTCGACATCTTCGTCTTCGCCGGCGACAGCCAGGCCATCCTGATCGCGCGGCTCGACAATCTTGGCAAGGGCGCGAGCGGCGCTGCGGTGCAGTCAATGAACCTGCACCTCGGGCTCGACGAGGGGCTTGGCCTGGTTTGACGCGTCGATACGTAGGCCGAGCGGCGAAATCGATCGCGCCCGCGATTGCCGAATCGGCACGGCTCAGCCGATCAGTCCTGGCCGTGCCCGGTAGTGATACTGGTAGGCGTCGGCAAAGCCGAGGCGCGCGTAGATGCTGATCGCGGCGCGATTCTCCGCGTCGACCTGAAGATAGGCGCTGCGAGCACCCTGCTCGCGCGCGCGCAGCAGCAACTGCGCGCACAGTGCGTTGGCGAGCCCCTGGTTGCGAGCATCTGCTGCGGTGAAGATGTCGTAGAGGCCGGCGCGCGTGTCCTCAAGTGCGTACTGACCGCAGACCAAGGTGCGGCCGTCCCGCTCGGCGACGAAGCCGAAATGCGGCACTGGTGCGTCCTGCAGTCGTTTCGCATGCGCCGCGCGCTGGTCGGTTGGCGATCCCCGCAGCGCGCCGACCACATGGGCAAACTCGTCGCTCGTCACCGCGCGCAGCCCGAGCGGTGCTGGCGCGACAATCCCGTCGAGGGTGGGCAGCCACATCACCCGCGTGTCCTCGAATCGGATGAAGCCGTTGGCCTCAAGTGTGGCATCGAGGTCTCGCGGTTGACCGAAAGGCGTCATGCGCAGAATCATCGGCAGCGCCGCCGCCGCGTACGCTGCTTCGCACTGCGCGAGTTTCTCGACCAGCGGCATCCGGCCGGCGCAGATGGTGTTGATGCATCGCGCGCGCTTGGCCTTGCCGGGGGAAAAGCGCAGCAGCCAGCCGTCGAACAGACGCTGTTCGCGCGGCGCGCTGGCATTCAGACCCGCATCCTCGATGCGTGCAAGCTCGGCGCGTTGGTGCGGGGTCACGGGGGCGTGGAGCGCGTGCGTTCGACCATCTCGCCGGCAAACGCGATGAACGCCTGCGCACCTTTGGATGACGGGTCGAACACGACGCCCGGCAGGCCGTAGCTCGGCGCCTCTGCGAGACGCACGTTGCGCGGAATCACGGTGTTGAAAACCTTGTCGCCGAAGTGTGACTTCAGTTGCTCGCTGACTTGCTGCTGCAGCGTGATGCGGGTGTCGAACATGACGCGCAGCAAGCCGATGATCTGGAGATCGGGATTCAGGTTCGCGTGCACCCGCTTGATCGTATTGACGAGGTCGGAAAGACCTTCAAGTGCGAAGTACTCGCACTGCATCGGCACGACGACGCCATGCGCGCTGCACAAGCCGTTGAGCGTCAGCAAGCTCAGGGACGGCGGGCAATCGATGAGAACGAAGTCGTACTCGCCGTCGACCGCCGTCAAGGCCATCTTGAGCCGCTTCTCGCGCCGTTCGAGGCCGACAAGTTCGACTTCGGCGCCGGCAAGCTCGCGGTTGGCGCCGAGCACATCGAAGCCGCCGCGCGGGCTGGCAACGCGCGCCTCGGCCACGCTCGCGCTCTCGATCAGGACGTCATAGACGCTCAACGTAAGTGAGCGCTTGTCGACACCACAACCCGTGGTGGCGTTGCCCTGCGGGTCGAGATCGACCACAAGGATGCGTTGGCCAAGCTGCGCCAACCCGGCGGCGAGGTTCACGGTCGTCGTCGTCTTGCCAACCCCGCCCTTCTGGTTGGCGATGCAAAAGATCCGGCTCATCGTCTCAACTGCTGCCGAGTCGGATGCCGAAGCCAAGCAGAAAGACGCCTGCCGCTCGCTCCAGCCAGCGGGCAAGCCGGCGATGCGCCTTGACCTGCTGGGCGACGGCCTGCGCGAACGCGCACAAGGTCAGGCAATACACGGCCGTGAGGGCGGCGATCGTCGCGGCCATCGCGGCAAACGTGAGGGCGCCGCGGTGGGTCGCCGGGTCGATGAAGAGCGGAAAGAACGCCATGTAGAACACGATCGCCTTCGGGTTCAGCAGCGTGATCAGGAATGCTTGCCGGGCGTAGCGGCGCGGCTCGATGTGGATCGGCGCCACATGACCTTCCTTGGCAAAAATGAGCCGCAGGCCGATCCACCCGAGATAGGCGGCTCCGCCGTACTGCACGAGTTGGAAGGCGGCAGGATGCGCCGCCAGAAGTGCCGCGACGCCGCCGACCGCCATCCAGAGGAGGACTTGATCGCCGACGATCAAACCGAACGTCGCTTGTGCGCCGGCCCGAAATCCGCCCTTGCCGGTGGATGTGAGCAGTGCGAACGTCCCCGGCCCGGGCAGGGCAAGGAACAGCAAGATAGCGGCGCAGAACGCACCGTAGTCTGAAATGCCGAACATGCTCGAGCCTCCTGGGCTGGAGTGTAGAGGCAGTCCGGTGACGATTGCATTCGGGAGTGTTGTCGCGGGCGTGGCGGCTGTGCCAATGCGCCAATCCGGTGTTGCGAACTCGCTATCGCTTTCGCATCCAGACCAGGCAGCGCTCGGCGTCGAGTCCGGGCACCTGCACCTGTTCCACGTGAAACACTTCGATCTCGCTTGCAAGCGCAGTGATTTCGTCCGACGGCGTCTTGCCTTTCATCGCGAGCCAGACGCCATCTGGCGCGAGCCGATCGCGGGTTAGCGCGACGAAGTCGGCGAGAGTGGCAAACGCGCGTGACGTGATCAGATCGAACCGTTGTCCAGTGAGCGCTTCGACGCGCGAATGCGCCGCGTGCAGGTTTCGAATGCCCAACTCAACCGCTGCTTGGCGGATGAAGCTCGCCTTCTTGCCGACCGCGTCGACGCAGGTAACGTCGAGCGCTGGCATCAATGTCGCGATCACGAATCCGGGCAGGCCGGCGCCGCTGCCGACGTCGAGCACGCGCTGCGGCGCGTCGGCCGCCCATCGGCGCAAGGGTACGACGGCGGTAAGGCTGTCGAGCAGATGTTGCACCAACATCTCAGACGGGTCGCGCACCGCGGTCAAGTTATAGACGCGGTTCCATTTGGTGAGCAGCGCAAGAAAGCCCAGGAGCGTGTCGACCTGCCGATCGTCGAGTGCAACGCCGAGCGCCGCTGCGCCTTCGGTCAGGTTCGCCCGTTCAGGCGGCATCGGGTCGCACCACCGGCTCGGGCGTTGGCGTGCCGACGGCGCCCTCGAAGCCGGAGGTAACGGCGGTCGCCCCTTCGGACCTGAGCGCCGCCAGCCCACCCTTTTTCTTGAGATGCACGAGCAGCAACGACACCGCTGCCGCAGTGACGCCTGGGAGGCGCGCCGCCTGTCCGAGTGTCTCAGGACGATGCTGGTTCAGCCGTTGGCGCACTTCGTAAGACAGGGCGGTGACCCTGGCGTAGTCGATGTCCGGTGGCAGGCGCAAATCCTCGTAGTACGCCGCTCGCGCGATGCCGAGATTTTGCTTATCGATGTAGCCGGCGTACTTGACTCCAACCTCCACCTGCTCGATCACGCGGTTGGCGAGCGTGTCGCCCAGTTCGCTCCCAAGCCGCGACCTCGCCGCCACGGACCCTACGGATGCAACGACCTCGGCGTCGGCGACCTGATCGAAGGCAACGCCGGGTCGGCGCAGCAGGTCGGCAAGACGATATTCATGTTCGAGCGGTTTGCCGAAGAGGCGTTCGGCATCCGCCGCGGGCAGCGTGGCCGGCCCGATCCAGGTTTGCTCGAGACGCAGTGTTTCACGTGAAACAGCGTCGCGCTTGCGGCAAAACGCCGACCAGCGCGCATCGTCGACGAGTCCTAACTTACGACCGACTTCGGTCAAGCGTAGGTCGGCGTTGTCCTCTCGCAGTTGCAGCCGGTACTCGGCGCGGCTGGTGAACATGCGGTAGGGCTCATTGACGCCCTTGGTCGTCAAGTCATCGATGAGCACACCGAGATAGGCCACGTCACGTCCGGGAACCCAGGGGTCGCGGCCCTTCACCTTCAAGGCGGCGTTGATACCGGCGAATAAACCTTGCGCCGCCGCTTCCTCATAGCCCGTGGTGCCGTTGATTTGCCCGGCGAAATACAGGCTCTCGATGGACCGCGTCTCGAAACTTGGTCGCAGTGCGCGCGGGTCGAAGTAGTCGTACTCGATCGCATAACCCGGCCGCAGGATGTGCGCGTTCGCCAGACCCTGAATCGAACGCACGGCAGCGAGCTGCACATCGAAGGGCAGCGAGGTCGAGATGCCGTTCGGGTAGAACTCATTCGTGGTCAGCCCCTCGGGCTCCAGGAAGATCTGGTGCGAGCCCTTGTCGGCAAATCGGTTGACCTTGTCCTCGATGCTCGGGCAGTAGCGCGGCCCGACGCCTTCGATCACGCCGGTGAACATCGGGCTGCGATCGAAGCCTCCGCGGATGATTTCGTGCGTAAGTTCGTTCGTGTGAGTGATCCAGCACGGCACTTGGCGCGGGTGCTGCGACGCATCGCCCAGAAAGCTGAACACCGGCACCGGGTCTGAGTCGCCGGGTTGTTCGACGAGACTCGAGAAGTCGATGCTGCGGCCGTCGATTCGTGGCGGGGTGCCGGTCTTGAGCCGGCCCTGCGGCAGTTTCAGCTCTTTCAGGCGGGCCGAGAGCGAGATCGCCGGTGGATCGCCGGCGCGCCCAGCGGCGTGGCTTTCGAGCCCGACGTGGATGCGGCCGTCGAGGAACGTTCCCGCGGTGAGCACGACGCTGCGCGACGCAAAACGGATGCCCGCCTGCGTCACCGCACCAGCGACGCGCTCGCCTTCGAGGATCAGGTCGTCCACCGCCTGCTGGAAGATCCACAGCATTGGCTGATTCTCGAGACGGCGTCGGATGGCCGCGCGATAGAGCACACGATCCGCCTGCGCTCGCGTTGCACGCACGGCGGGACCCTTGGAGCCATTGAGGATTCGAAACTGGATACCGGACTCGTCGGTCGCTGCCGCCATCGCACCACCGAGCGCATCGACCTCCTTCACGAGGTGACCCTTGCCGATGCCGCCGATCGACGGGTTGCAACTCATCTGCCCCAGCGTCTCGATGTTGTGCGTCAGCAGCAGGGTCGCGCAGCCCATGCGGGCAGCAGCGAGCGCGGCCTCGGTACCGGCGTGGCCGCCGCCAACGACGATCACGTCGAAAGTGCTGGGATATTGCATGTTATGTGGCTGTGCGGCGATTCAGAGAGGACCGCGCGATACGGAGGCGGACCCGGAAGGCGCCGAGAAGGGTCCGCGGCCGGCTCCGGCATTTTACGAGGCAGCGCAAGGTATGCCGGCTGGCCGGCAAATGAGCGCTCTATGGCGGGCCTGTCGCTAGGCTGGGCGCAACATTTCCAAGTGAGGAATGCCATCCTCCAGATAGGCCTCGCCGACCGCAACGAAGCCGAAGTCGGCATAGAAGCGTTTGAGCTGCTCCTGTGCAGAGATCCGGATCGCCATGCCCGGCTGCATCTGTGCGCAGTGGGCGATCACGCGTCGCACGAGTTCACGTCCGAGACCGAGGCCGCGAGCGGGCGCGGTCGTCATCACGCGGCCCATCGACGGTTCCGCGTACTTGGCTTCGGGATTCAACAGCCGCGCATAGGCGAGCGGTAGCGCGTGTTCGGGTGACCACGCCGCGAAGTGGTACGACACCTCGTCGTATTCGTCCGCATCGAGGTAGATGCATTGCTGCTCGATCGTGAATACCAGCTGGCGCGCGCGATAGATGCGTGCGAGCTCGACCGGGCTCAACTCGCCGAAGCGGCAGACACGCCAGTCGATCTCGTCGGGCAAGCGGCGTGTCGATGAGACGGCCGTCGCTCGACGGCTCTTGGGCGATGCCGGCGAGCCTTCAGAACCGCTGCGGCCGCCACTGGAGCCTTCGTCGAGCGCGGCGGCGAAGACAGTCCGTTGCAAACGTCGCGCTGTCACGCCCTGCCCCTGCGCGGCCCGCTGCCGCCCTGCAACTGCTGCAGCGTATGAGCGGCGCCTTGCTGCAGCACGATCACTCGGTCGGCCGACGCAATCGTCTCTGGTCGGTGGGCGACGATCACGCGCGTCAGCTTCAATTGCGCGACGGCCTGGTTGACGAGACGCTCGCGGTCGACGTCGAGCGAACTGGTGGCTTCGTCGAGAAACAGGAAGCGCGGGCGTTTGTAGAGCGCGCGCGCAAGCAGGATGCGCTGCTTCTGTCCACCCGACAGCGTCGCGCCCATGCTGCCGATCAAGGTGTGATAGCCCATCGGCAGCGCCTCGATCTCCTCGTTCACCGAGGCCAGCCGGGCGCATTCCTCGACCCAGGCGAGATCGGGCTCGACATCGAAGAAGCAGATGTTGTCGGCGATCGATCCGGCGAAGAGCGGCTCGTCCTGCATCACGGTGCCGATCATGTCGCGCCAGCGGGCCAGGCCGATGCGCTCCAGCCTCAAGCCGCCGACCGCGATCTCGCCGGCGTCGGGCGCATGCATGCCGAGCATCACCTTGAGCAGTGTCGTCTTGCCGCAGCCCGAAGGCCCGACGATCGCGACCGATTCGCCCGGCTCGATCACGAGGCTCAGGCCAGAGAGCACTTCGGGCTCGCCTTCCGCATAGCGAAACGAGACATCCCGCAGTTCGAGCCGTGCATCGAGTTCGCGTCCTTCGTGCGCCTTGGGTGCGTCGTCCTCGGGCGCGGTGAGCACGATGTCGGACAGGCGCTCGCCCTGCAGCTTGAGCATGCTGAGCTCGACGCCCTTGTCGATCAGGCCGCTGATGCGGGTGGCGAACTGCTCCTTGAAAGCGATGAACGCGAAGAGCATGCCGACTGTGAAGCTCTGCTGCATCACGAGCAGCGCGCCGACCCAGATCACTGCGACGCGCTCGAGACCGAAGAGGAGCTTGTGCGACATCGTGAGCAGCAGGTCGATCTTGCGCGTCGCGAGCGTCGCATTCATGGCCTCGACGACGACATTCATGAAGCGCGCCTGACGGTCCTGCTGGCGGTTGAAGAGCTTGATCGCCTGCACGCCGCGCAGGGACTCGAGAAAGTGCGTGGCGCGCTGCGCGTCGTGCACGATCGCCTCCTCCGTCGCGTTGCGCAGCGGCCTGAAGTAGGCCCACTTCAGGAGGGCATACAAAGCCACCGCACCGAGCACGATCGCGGTCAAGGTCGTGCTGTAGACGAGCATCATCGCGAGTGTCACGATGACGAGCAGGCCGTCGAGGACGGCCTCGATGAAGTGCGTCGTCAGCGTCTGCTGGATGTGCTGGATGGCACCGAAACGCGACATCACATCACCCGTGTGGCGCTTCTCGAACCACGCTAGCGGCAGGCGCATCAGGTGCGCGAAAACGTTGCCGAGCCACTGCACATTGAGCGTCGCCGACAGATACAGCACGGCCCATGAGCGCAGTGCACCGGCCGCCACCTGCATCAGCACCAGCAGGCCGAAGCCGACGCCGAGCGTCACAAGCAGATCGCGATCGGCGCTGAGCAGGACGCCATCGACCACCCACTGGATGAAGAACGGCGACAGCAGCACGAAGACTTCGAGCGCGAGGGCGAGGGCGAAGATCTGGAACAGCGATCGCTTCAACCCCGTCACGCGTCCGAGCAACTGGCGCAGGGTGATGCGCTGGCGTTCGTCGCCGGTGACGAACTCGGCTGCCGGTGAGAGCTCGAGCGCTACACCAGTAAAGTGAGCGGACACTTCAGCCAACTTCATTCGGCGCACGCCGTGCGCCGGATCGTGAATCTCGGCGACTCCGTGGCGCACAGCAACCAGCACGACGAAGTGGTTCAGGTCCCAGTGCAGCACGCAGGGCAGAGCCAACTGCGGCAAGTGATCGAGCTCGGCGCGCAGTGGCCGTGCGTTGAGCTGCAGCGTGCCCGCCATGCGCACCAGATCGGCGAGGGTCATACCCTTGAGAGAGAGCGTGAAACGTCGCCGCAGCATCGGCAGGTCGGTGCGAAGCCCATGGTGCGCTGCCACCATCGCGAGGCAAGCTAGCCCGCACTCGGCCGCTTCGGTCTGCAGGATTGCCGGCACGCGCTTCGAACCGAAGCCCAGGTCCAGATCGCCGAACATGATCAGACGCGCCCGGCGACGCCGAGCACGGGTTCGAACAGCCATTCGATCAGCCGGCGGCGGTCCAGCAGCACATCGGCCTCGAGCTGCATGCCGGGCGCGAGCGGCTGCGCGCGACCGTAGGCCGACACGTCTTGCCGGTCGAGCGCGACGGTGATGCGATACAGCGGCTCGCCTGCATTGGGGCCGCCGCTGAGCGCGCCGGCACCCGCACCTGTCGCCGAGGTGGACAGCGTGAGGCCTGCGAGTTCGTTGGCTTGCAGCGGTGTGCGTGAAACCTGCAGGACATGCCCGAGGTAGTGCCCGAACTTCTGGTACGCGTAGGCCTGGTAGCGCAACTGCACGGCCTGGTCGGGGCGGAGAAAGCCGATGGCGCTGGACGGTGCGTAGAGGTGGGCCTCGAGCTTCGCTTGTGCGGGCATCAGGCTCGCCAGCGCCACGTTGGGCTGCGCACTCTGACCCACCTCGGCCAGCACGGCCGTGAGCACGCCGTCCTGCGGCGCGCGAATCACGATGCGTTGGCGCGCCGCGCTCTCGACGGATTCCTGAGAGAGCGCGGCCAGGCTGCGTTCTGTCTGAAGTTGCAGCGCCTCGGCCTGCAGCGGCAGTTCGCGCTGTTGCGTCTCGAGCGTGCCGATCTCGCGCAGGTGTGCTGCACGCTGACGCTCCAGCGCCTGCAACTGCGCCTTCTGGCCGAGCAGTTCCTCGGCCTTCGTCTGCAGGGCGGCGTCGGAGACAAAATTCTCGTTGCGCAGCGACTCGAGCCGTGCCTGCGACTGCAGCGCGAGCTTGAGGCGTTGCTGCTGAATCCCGGCCTCTGCTTCGATCTGTGCCAGCTCGCGTCGCATGTCGGCAAGCCGGCGTTCGAGCCCGGTGCGCTGCGCCTGCAAGAGCTGATCCTGCTGCCGCAGGCTCGCCTGGAGGCTGCGTTCGCGTTCGGCGAGACTTTTCTGTACCGCGGCCTGCGTGTCGCCGGCCAGCGTCGCGCGATCGACGGACAACTCGAAGAGCACGTCACCGCGCTGGACCTTCTGTCCTTCGCGCGCGTGGTTTACAAGCACTGTCGCTGCTTCAGGTGGCACGAGGCGGATGAGCCCCAAGTCGGGCACCAACACGCCGCTCACGTGCGCTTTGCGCGTGTACTCACCGAAAAACAAATAGCCGATCACCAACGTCGCGACACTCACCATCAAGACGGTGAGCAAGGTCAACGACAGGGGGCGGATGAGCTGGACGCCGCCGAGCCATGATTGCTGCTGACCGGCAATCGCTTCGGCACGAAACAGCGTCACGCCGGAGCGGCGCGGCATGCCCTCGGCGCCGTCACTCGGCACGACATCGTCCGGAAATTTGGGCCTGTGACTCAGGCCCGCCAGGATCGTGCAGTCCTACCAGCCGCTTTTCGGTGCCTCCGCGCCCCAGCCGCTCTTTGGCGCCGCCGTTCCCCCGCCGACGAAATGATGCAGATGCGCCGGCAACGGCTGCGGTGCGCCGATCGCGGGCGACGATTCGGCAACGCGGACGCTTTGGCCAAGGGCACGGGAAACGAAGGACTTGAGGCTGGCTTGCATGTTGGACTCCTGGGAGGGGTTCACTGTGAGCACGCTGCGTGCTCACAGCCCGGATTCCAACAGGCATTGCCGTCGCTTGAAACTGTCAAGTCTTACAGGGTAGGGATACCGACCTCGCCAAAAGCGTGTGCCGGAATCGCCAAAAAAGCACGATTTCAGCGAATGAGACCGAGGCGAAGGGCCTTCAGCACGGCCTGGTGTTTGTTCGTGCAATCGAGCTTGTGCATACCGTTGTTTAAATGCAACACCGCGGTGCGTTCGCTGATGCCGAGCACCTCGCCGACCTCCCATGCCGTCTTGCCGTCCATGGTCCAGCGCAGGCATTCAAGCTCGCGCGGCGTGAGTTGCGGGCGCTCGGGCTGCGCCGCCGCGGGCACCAGGATGCGCAACGCGGCGTCCTGCGCGTGAACCGCGAAGAGCTGCAAATCGGCAACCATGCGCGTCAGTTCGCTCGGGTCCTTCGGCATGGCCTGCACGCGATCAACACCGAGGACGAAGTGTCTTCCTTCTGGCATATGCAAAGCTAGGCAGACACCATTGCGATAGCCGAACCGGGCTTGCTCCTCCCACATGTCACCAGCGCCACGCGAGGTATAGGTTTCTTGGTTCCAGATGATCGGGACACTTTGCTGCTTGCAATGCTGCATGACGGGATCGCGACGACGATTTGGCGTCGCGTCCATCGTCTCCCTAAACGCGTCTGGCGCGTTGTCGACCGAAATGAATTCCGGGTCGCTCAGCGGACGATCAATGACGGTGATGGCCGACACGGTGTCGAAGCCAAGTCCGTGTGAGAAACGCACGATCTCACTCCGGAACTCGTCTTGGCTCCGCGCTTCCATGACCGACAAGAACCCACCTTGAAGCATCGGTTTCCCTTGAAGGACCCGTCGCAATTCACGCGAACGGTGTTTTGCAGTCCCCCTGACAAAGTTTACAGATGGCAGAGCGTTTGATCCTGCTCATACTGCACGACATGATGAAACATCTCGCTTCTTCGCCGGCACGACACCACTTCGAGCCGCCCTCCATCCCCGCCTGGGCCGTGTTCGCCTGGCCGACCGTATTGTGGCAGGCACCGCACCCCGAGGGGTGCCGCTTTCTGCACCTCGGCACGCGCGTCATGAACCCCGGACAGCCGGTGTGCAGCGGGCAAACCTTGTGGGGCGACTCGGATGCCGAGCCGGCCGCCGGTCTCGCGTGGGACTGGATTGAGCTGACCCGCGGCGTCGTCGCAATGGCCGACCCGATGGCGGTGATCACGAATGTGCGCCTGATCGGTCCGGGCGGCGAAGTGCTGACCGCGTCCGAAGCGGCGCCGCACCTGAACGAACTCGTGCACGCATTGCCCTGGCAGTCCGAGGTGCAGCGTGCGATCCAGAAGCTTGGTCTTCACTGACCAGGCCGCTGAATGCGGCGCCCCCGCAACGACGGGCGATTCAAGCCAGGTGCGCAGCCGCTAGCAGCGCTTGCGTATACGCATGCGCAGGCGCCTCGAACAGCGCCAGCGCCTCGCCGCGCTCGACGATCTCGCCGTCTTTCATCACCAGCACGCGATGAGACATCGCGCGCACGACCGCGAGGTCGTGGCTGATGAACACGTAGCTCATGCCATAGCGCTGCTGGAGCTGCGCAAGCAGCGCGAGCACCTGCTGCTGCACGGAAACGTCGAGCGCCGACGTCGGCTCGTCGAGCACCAGGACTTCCGGCCGCAGCACGACGGCGCGGGCGATCGCGATGCGCTGGCGCTGTCCACCGGAAAACTCGTGCGGATAGCGCTGGAGCACGTTGTAGAGTCCCTGCGCCTCGCTCAAGCCGACTTCTGCGAGCATTTCGAGCACGCGCGTTTCGCGCTCGGCCTTCGACAGTTCCGGCATGTGCAATGCAAGCCCTTCGCCGACGATCTGGCCGACCGTCATGCGCGGGCTGAGGCTCGCGAACGGGTCCTGGAAGACGACCTGCATGCGCTTGCGCATCGCGCGCAGCGTGTCGCGTCCGGCATCGTCGATACGCGTCGAACCCATCTCGATCTGCCCGCCTGCGATCGGCTGAAGAGCGAGAAGCGCCATGCCGAGCGTCGTCTTGCCCGATCCCGATTCGCCGACGATGCCAAGCGTCTCTCCGCGCTTCAAAGCAAGCGTCGCGTCGCGCACGGCAACGAAGCTGCGTGTCTTGAACCACCCGGCCGAGGTCTTGAATTCGACCCGGATGTCCTTGCCGTCGACGAGCACGGGCGCGTCGTCTGCGACCGGCTGCACGACACGCTGCGGGCGGCTCGCGAGCAGCTTCTTCGTGTAGGCGTGCTGCGGATTGCCGAACACGGTTTCAGTTTCGCCAGTCTCGACAAGCCTGCCTCGCTCCATCACGCCGACACGGTGGGTGAAGCGGCGCACCAGGTTCAGGTCGTGGGTGATGAAAAGCAAGGCCATGCCCATCTCGCGCTGCAACTCGTCGAGCAGCGCGAGGATCTGCGCCTGGATCGTCACATCGAGCGCGGTCGTCGGCTCGTCGGCGATCAGCAGCTGCGGCCGGCAGGCGAGCGCCATCGCGATCATCGCCCGCTGGCGTTGGCCACCCGACATCTGGTGCGGCAGGGTGTCGATGCGGCGCTCGGGCTCGGGGATGCCGGTGCGCGCGAGCAGCTCGATCGCCCGTGCGCGTGCCTGCGCGGGGCGCATGCCTTCGTGCAACTCGAGCACTTCGCCGATCTGGTTGCCGACCGTGTAGAGCGGGTTGAGCGCGGTCATCGGCTCCTGGAAGATCATGCCGATGCGCGCGCCGCGGATGCCGCGCATCTCGCGCTCGCTCTTGGCGAGCAGATCCTCGCCGTCGAAGCGGATCGCGCCAGTCGTTGTCGCCGCGTCGACCAGGCGAAGCACCGACAGCGCGCTGATCGATTTGCCCGAGCCCGATTCGCCGACGAGGGCGAACTTCTCGCCCGGCGCGATCGCGAACGACACGTCGTCGACGACGCACGAGTCGCCGAAGCTCACGTTCAAACGCTCGACAGAGAGCAGAGGCGCAGAGTTCATGGTGGTCGCGTTCATGATTTGCGCGTGTCGAAGGCGTCGCGCAGCGCGTCGCCGATGAAGGTCAGCAAGAGCAGCGTGATCACGAGCACGGCAAACGTCGGAAAGATGATCCACCATGCGTCGAGGTTCGCCTTGCCCTGCTTCACCAGGTCGCCGAGCGAAGGTACCGAGGGCGGCACCCCGAGCCCCAGGAAGTCGAGCGCGACGAGCGAAAGAATCGCGCCGCTCATGCGAAACGGCAGGAAGGTGATCACCGGCGTCATCGAATTCGGCAGCACATGGCGCCAGATGATCTGCAGGTTGGACAGTCCCATCGCGCGCGCCGCCTTGACGAACTCGAGACTGCGATTGCGAAAGAACTCGGCGCGCACGTAGTCGGAAAGGCCGACCCAGCCGAACAGCGACAAGCAGCACGAGCAGCAGCAACAGCGACGGCTCGAAGATCGACGCGAAGATGATCAGCAGGTAGAGGCTGGGGATCGAGGTCCAGATCTCGAGCAGGCGTTGCAGGGTGAGGTCGATCCGACCGCCGAAGTAACCCTGGATCGCACCGGCGACGATGCCGAGTGCGGTGCTGATGGCGGCGAGCGCAAGCGCGAACAGGATGCTGACGCGAAAGCCGTAGAGCAGCCGCGCGACCATGTCCTGCCCCAGGCCGTCGGTGCCGAGCCAGTTCTTCGCGCTCGGTGGCGCCGGATTGGCTTCCTTCTGAAAATAGTCGGTCGATGTCGCCGAGTGCGGGTTGATCGTGTCCAGCTTCCAGTTGCCGGGTTTCGCGAACTGCTCGGCGATGAACGGGTCTTTCCAGTCGGTGGGTGTCCTGAAGTCCCCGCCGTAGGCCGTTTCGGGCGGGTTGTTGAACACCGGGAAGGTCCACTGCCCTTCGTAGCGCGCGACGAGTGGGCGGTCGTTGCTGATGACCTCGGCCAGCGCGCTCAAGATGAGCAGCGCAACCATGATCCACAGCGACCAGGTGCCGATCCGATTGCGCCGGAAACGCGCCCAGGCGCGCTGGTTGGGCGACATCGGCTTGGCGCGTGTCGCCGGGATTGCCGTTGCTTGTCCGTGGCGTCGGCAGTCGGGGGGGTGATGGCGAGTTCCGTCATTTCGCGACACTCCCGAATTGAACGCGGCGGTCGACCACCACGTAGAGCAGGTCGGACACCAGCTTCACGGCCAGGCCGATCAAGGTGAACAGGAAAAGCGAGCCGAGCACGACCGGATAGTCACGCCGCACGATCGACTCGTAGGACAGCAGGCCGAGGCCGTCGAGCGAGAACAGCGTCTCGATCAGCAGCGAACCGCCGAAGAAGGCGAACACGAAGGCCGCCGGAAAGCCGGTGATGAGCGGGATCAGCGCGTTGCGAAAGACGTGCTTCCACAGCACCCGGTCCTGCGACAAGCCCTTCGCGCGCGCGACGAGGACATACTGCTTGCGCAACTCCTCGATGAAGGTGTTCTTCGTCAGCAGCGTCACCGTCGCGAAGCCGCCGATCACGTAGCAGATCATCGGCAGCGTCAGGTGCCAAAAGTAGTCGGTGATGCGCGCCGGCCAGGAGAGCTGCTCCCAGTTGTCGGAGGTGAGCCCGCGCAGCGGGAAGAGCTCCCAAAAGCTGCCGCCTGCGAACAGCACGATCAGGAATACCCCGAGCACGAAGCCCGGAATCGCGAAGCCGATCAGCACGAGCAGCGTCGTCGCGATGTCGAAGCGCGAACCTTCGCGCACCGCCTTGGCGATGCCGAGCGGAATCGAGATCAGATAGGTCAGCAGGAACGCCCACAGGCCGAGGCTGATCGACACCGGCAGCTTCTCCTTGATCAGCTGCCACACGTCCTTGTTGTGCAGAAAACTGCGCCCGAGGTCGAAGCGCGCGAAGCTCTCGATCATCTCGACGTAGCGCACATGCACCGGCTTGTCGAAGCCGTAGAGCTTCTTCAGTTCGGCGATCTGCTTGGCGTCGCTATCGCGTCCGGCCTTGTACGCCGAGCCCTCGCCACCGCCAGGGCCCATGCGCGCCTCGGCCATCAACTGTTCGATCGGCCCGCCCGGGACGAACTGGATGACGATGAAGGTGACGGTCAGCACGCCGAGCACTGTCGGCACCATCAGCAGCAGGCGTTTGAGGATGTAGCTCAGCATCGTGTCGGCCCTCGGTTGATCATCATCAGTGTTTCGCCGGGTCCTTGCTCCACCAGGTCACGAGCGGCCAGGGGAGTTGCCAATCGACGTCGGGTGAAAGATCGGCCGTGAAATACAACGGGCGCTTTGCGGGCATGCCGAACTTGTCCCAGTACGACATCGGCTCATAGTCGGCGTACAGCTCGGGCACCTGCCAGTAGCTCCACATCACGATGCGGTCGAGCGCGCGCGTCGCGTCGCGGAACTGCTCAAGCGTCTTCGCGTGGTTCATCGCCTCGATGATGTGATCGACAGCGGCGCTCTTGACGCCGCGGAAGTTGTTGTTGCCCTTTTCGTCGGCCGACTTGCTGCCGTAAATCTGCACGTAGTCGGCCGTCGAGGGCAGGGCGAACGACGCGCCGGCGATCGTGACGACATCGAAGTCGTATTCCTCGAGCCGTCTGCTGAAGAGCGCGAAATCGACATTCCGCACCTTCAGCCTGATGCCGAGCTTCTCGAGGTTGCGTGTCCAGGCGTTGATTCGCGCGTCGTTCACGCTGTCCCCCGGGGCGAGGTACTCGAACTCGAAGGCTTCGCCCTTGGCATTGCGCAGCCGGCCATCGGGCGCGAGCTTCCAGCCCGCGGCTTCGAGCAGCGAGCGCGCCTTCAGCAGATTGCGTCGCAGCGCATGCACGTCGCTGTCGGTACGCGGTGCGACGAAGGGGGGGCCGAACACCTCTTTCGGCAGATCCTTGCGAAACGGTTCGAGCAGCGCGAGCTCGCCTTCGCTGGGCAGGCCAGTGGCTGCGAAGTCGGAGTTGTTGAACTCGCTGTTCGCCCGTTTGAAAAGGTGGTAGCGGTTGTTGGTCTCGAAATCGTAGGTCAGGCCGAGTGCCTCGCGAACCCGAATGTCCTGGAACAGCGGTCGGCGCATATTGAGCATGTAGGCCTGCAGACCCTGGCCGGTCCCATAGGTGAAGGCCTGCTTGATGATGCGCCCGTCGTCCCACTTCGGCCCCTTGTGCTGGCGCACCCATTTGGCGGCGCCATAGACGCGCACGAGGTCGAATTCGCCCGCCTTGAAAGCCTCGGTCGCGACATCCTCGTCCTGGTAGTAGCGATAGACGACGCGGTCGAAATTGAAGAAGCCGCGCCGCACCGGCAAGTCCTTCGCCCAGTAGTTTGGGTCACGCTTGAACTCGATGCGCCGGCCCGAGTCGGCTTTTGCGATCGTGTACGGCCCGCTCGTGATCGGCATCTCGTCGATGATCTCGTCGAAGCGTGTGTGCGTGCCGTCGGGCTTCAAACCCCACTTGTGCGAGAACACCGGCAGCGCGGCGACGCGAAACAGCGCGTCGCTGCTGCGCTCCGTCATCTCGAACCGTATCGTGCGCTCGTCGATCACCTTCGCCTCGCGCACGCCGGCGAGCGCCGAGCTGTAGGTCGGCGAGGCGTACTTGCCAGACAGCGATTCGAAGCTGTACTTGACATCCGCCGCGGTCACCGGATCACCATTCGTGAAGCGCGCCTTCGGGTTCAGGCGAAAGGTGATCGCGCTGAAGTCAGGCTCGATCTTCATCGCCTCGGCGAGCAAGCCGTACATCGTGCGCGGCTCGTCCGCGCCGAGGATGGTGAGCGGCTCGAACATGAAGATCGCGGCGCCGGCCGGCGCATTGCCGCGGATCGTGTAGTAGTTGTACTTGTCGAAGTTCTGGCGCCGGTCCGGGTTGCGCAGGTTGAGCGTGCCGCCCTTGGGGGCGTCCGGGTTCACGTAGTCGAAGTGCTTGAAATCAGGACCGTACTTCGGCTCCCCGAAGGCGGCGTAGGCGTGGACCCAAGGGGCGGGCGCGGCTGCCGGCGCGGGGGCCGAGGCGGCCGTCGGTGCGGGCAATGAAGCGGCTGGCGCCTGCGTCGCTCCCACGCAAAGTGCCGCGATCGACAGCAGGGCTCGCGCCCATGTGAGCGGCCGCGTCACGCGGGCCGCGCCGTCAACGCGCTGCCGGATCACGGATCCACCACGTCGTGATCGGCCACGCCGGTTGCAAATCGAGCGCGCTGTCGACCGAGTAGTACTTCGGCATCACCTCCGGGCGGCCAAACTTGTCCCAGTAGCTCGTCGGCAGCTTGGAGAAGTACAGGTCCGGCACCTGCCAGTGGTTCCACATCACGACGCGATCGAGCGCGCGGCTCGCGGTGCGCAGTTCGTCGACGGTCTTCGCGTTGGTCATTGCCTTGATCAGCGCATCGACCGCGGGGCTCTTCACCCCGCGGAAGTTGTTGTTGCCCTTCTCGTCGGCGGACTTGCTGCCGTAGATCTGATCCATCGCGGTCGCATCGGGCAGCGTGAAGCGGCCCTCGACGATCGCGACCATGTCGTAGTCGTAGTTCTCGAGCCGGCTGCGGTAGAGCGCAAAGTCAACGGTGCGCACTTTCATCGTGATGCCGAGCTTGGCGAGGTTCTGTTGCCAGTCGGCCAAGCGCGCGCCCTCCGACGGGGTGAGGTATTCGAACTCGAAGGCCTCGCCCTTCGCATTGCGCAGCTTGCCGTCGGGCGCGAGCTTCCAGCCCGCCGCTTCGAGCAACGCGCGCGCCTTGAGCAGGTTGGCGCGCAGCTTCGGTGCCTCGCCGTCCGTCCCCGGCGCGACGTAGGCCGGGCCGAATACCTCGGGCGGCAACTCCTTGCGGAACGGTTCGAGCAGCTTCAACTCCGCCTCCGACGGCAGCCCCTGCGCCGCGAACTCCGAGTTGTTGAACATGCTCGACGCCCGCGTGTACATCTTGAAGCGGTTGTTCCAGGTGTCGAGGTCGTAGGTCAGTCCGATCGCCTCGCGCACCCGCGGGTCCTGGAAGATCGGCCGGCGCAGGTTCAGGTCGTAGGCCTGCAGGTATTGGCCGAAACCCGTCTCGAAGAGTTCCTTCTTGATGCGCCCGTCTTCCCACTTCGGGCCTTTGTGCTGGCGGTTCCAGGTACGCGCGCCGTAGACGCGGACCATGTCGTATTCGCCCGCCTTGAAGGCTTCGGTGGCGACGGTGTCGTCCTTGTAGTAGCGGTAGACGACGCGGTCGAAATTGAAGAAGCCGCGCCGCACGGGCAGGTCGCGCGCCCAGTAGTTCGGATCGCGGATGAACTCGATGCGCCGGCCCATGTCGATCGCGCCGATCGTGTAGGGGCCGCTCGCGATCGGTATTTCGTCGACGATCTCGTCGAAACGCTTGTGCTTGCCGTCCGCGCCCAAGCCCCACTTGTGCGAAAAGATGTACAGGTTGGTGCCGATCGTGAAGAGCATCTCGGTGCTGGGCGTCTTCAGATCGAAGCGGATCGTGCGCTCATCGATCACGGTCGCCGAGACACCGTCGAACGCGGACTGATAGGTCGGCGACGCGTACTTGCCGGAAAGCGAATCGAAGCTGTACTTCACGTCCTTGGCCAGCACCGGGTCGCCGTTCGAGAAGCGCGCCTTCGGGTTGAGGCGGAACGTGATCGACGACTTGTCGGGCGCGACCTTCATTTCGTCGGCGAGCAGCCCATACATCGTCTGCGGCTCGTCGCCCGAGAGCACGGCGAGCGTTTCGAACATGAAGATCACGAGGCCGGCAGGCGCGTTGCCGCGCGTCGTGAAGTAGTTGTACTTGTCGAAGCTCGTGCGCCGATCCGGGTTCTTCAACTGCAGCGTGCCGCCCTTGGGCGCTTGCGGATTGACATACTCGAAGTGGTCGAAGTCGGGGCCGTACTTCGGCTCGCCATAGGAGGCATAGGCGTGAACCCAACGCGCCGCAGCCTGCGCAGTCGAAGCGGGTTCCGTGGGAGCCGCCGGCACCGCCGCGCCGGCTGGAGCGAACCCGGCGAGCACGAGCAAGCAGGTCATAAGCCGAAGGCGCAGCAACAACCTCATGTCCGGAACGCGCGTGCTGTCTTCGTCATGCTCGGGGATTCTAGGAGCGGCCTACCGCGTCAACCCCCCGCAGTGACCCTTGGAACTGTGACGCCGCGCCCTGCCCGACGCTTGAAGGGCGCCGGCAACCACGGCGGGTTCGCAAACCCGGTTCTACTCAGGTCGCAAGCAGGCGATTGAGTTCCCCACTTGCGATCAGTGCCTGCAAATTGTCCGCGCCACCGACGAGCGCGCCCTTGACGAAAACCATCGGAAAGGTCGGCCAGCCGGCCCACATCTTCAGCGCGTTGCGCAGCCGCCAGTGATTCAGGTAGCTGCCGTACTCGAGGTAGTGATGGGCGACACCGGCAGCGTCCAGCATCCTGCGCGCGCGCCGGCAGTGCGGGTTGCCCGCCATGCCGACGACGAGCACCGGGTTGGACGCAGCGGCCGACCGCACGTTGTGGACGATGTCGGCGTGAAGGTTGGCGACCTTGTCGCGTATCGCGGGGTGGATCTGGTCTTCTTCGAGGATGGGGCGGGGCATGGCATGTCTCGGTCGGGTCAGGTGTCGCGAGCGTAACCCACCGCCGCCTGGTGGCCCGCCGTCATGGCGACGTGGCGGCAGCGGGCGCCTCTTGCCGCGCTTGGGTCCAACGCGCCAGCTTTTCGCGCGCGCCGTTGTGGGCCGGATCCATTGCCTCGTCGTGACCCGCGCGCTTGGTGCACAGCTCGATGACGTAGCCGTTCGGATCGCGGAAGTAGATCGAATCGATGAAGTGATGGTCCGATACGCCGCGCGTCTCGACGCCTTCGGCCTTGCCCTTGGCGAACATGCGGTCGAGTGCGGGGCGGTCGACTTCGAGTGCGATGTGCAGGTCGAAATCGTGCTGCGGTTTGAACTCGAAAGGCATGTCGGGTGCCTCGAAGAAGGCGAGGTGTGAGCCGTCGTCGAGCCGGTAGAAGGTGTGCAGGGTTTGCGTCTTGCGCCCGCTCTTTGTCTCCCCGATCTCCAGCGTGCCGACCAGGGGCAGGCCGAGGAAGTCCTCGTAGAAGGCGCGCGTCTCTTCAGAATCGCGACAGCGGTAGGCGTTGTGGTGGAGTTTGCGGATCATGGTCTGTCCCCTCTCATGGCGTGCGTCATCGAACCGGCTGCCGGTGCTTGCGTAGCGAAGAGCTTATGCCAGGGCGCAGGGACCGTCGAGCGATGCCGCGCGAACGCAGGATCCGCGAAGGCTTCGTGTCTGCGCCGCGCTCAGCCGTCCATCTGTCGCTGAAACACGAGCCCCGCGTGCTCGCGCAATGCGTGGAACTTGATCTTGGGCCAGTTCGATTCGATCGCGCGCAGTTCGGGCGCGTACTCCACGAGCACGGTCGGCGCGTCGACCGCGTCGTAGGCGACGCGGTGCGCGTTGGCGTCGATGAAGCGCTGCAATTCGCGTTCACCGCCGTCCGCCTCGTCGCAGGTCACCCAGCGCGCCACCTGGTAGCGGCTCGGCATGATGCGCGCCTTGCAGCCGTACTCGTGTTCCAGCCGGTGCGCGACGACCTCGAACTGCAGCTGTCCGACAGCGCCGAGCAGCAGCACAGAGCCGGCGACTGGGCGAAAGACCTGGATCGCGCCTTCTTCGCCGAGCTGCGCCAGCCCCGCTTTCAACTGCTTGGTGCGCAGCGGGTCGGCGACCTCGACCGAGCGGAACATCTCGGGCGCAAAGAACGGCAGCCCGGTGTAGAGCAGCGGCTCGCCCTCGGTCAGCGTGTCCCCGAGCTGAAGCACGCCGTGATTCGGGATGCCGATGATGTCCCCCGCGAATGCCTCGTCGAGCAGCTCGCGCCGCTGCGACAGAAAGCTCACCACCGTGTTCGGCCGCAGCTCCTTGCCGGAGCGCGTCACCTTCAGCCGCATGCCACGCTCGAAGTGGCCGCTCGCGACACGCAGGAAGGCGATGCGGTCGCGGTGCGCCGGGTCCATGTTGGCCTGGATCTTGAAGACGACGCCACTGAACTTCGGCTCGTCGGGTTCGACGACGCGCGTCATCGAAGGCCGCGGCCCGGGCGCGGGCGCCAGATCGACGAGCGCGTCGAGCACCTCACGCACGCCGAAGTTGTTGACCGCCGAACCGAAGAACATCGGCGTCTGGTGCCCGGCAAGGAATTGCTCGCGATCGAATGCGGGTGACGCCTCGCGCACGAGCTCGATCTCGTGCGCCGCCTGTTCGTATTGCATGCCGAAGCGCGTTGCGTAGGCCGGGTTGTCGAGGCCGGCGAGGATCTCGTCGCCGCCTTCTTCGCCATCGCGGTGGTGGCGTTCTTCGCCCGGACTGAACACGCGCATCTGCTCCTCGCGCAGGTCCATCACGCCATGGAAGTGTTTGCCCATGCCGACCGGCCAGGTGAACGGCACCACCGTCATCCCGAGTTCGCGCTCGATCTCGTCCATCAGCGCGAGAGGTTCCTGCACCTCGCGGTCCATCTTGTTGACGAAGGTGAGGATCGGCGTGTTGCGTGCGCGGCAGACCTGCAGGAGGCGGCGCGTCTGCGGCTCGACGCCGTTGGCCGCGTCGATCACCATCAGCGCGGCGTCGACCGCCGTCAGCACGCGGTAGGTGTCTTCCGAGAAGTCCTGGTGGCCGGGCGTGTCGAGCAGGTTGATGACGCAGTCGCGGTACTCCATCTGCATGACGGAGGACGCGACCGAGATGCCGCGTTGCTTTTCGATCTCCATCCAGTCCGAAGTCGCATGGCGCGTCGCCTTGCGAGCCTTGACGGAACCGGCGATCTGGATCGCACCCGAGAACAGCAGCAGCTTCTCGGTCAGCGTCGTCTTGCCGGCGTCGGGGTGGGAAATGATTGCGAAAGTTCGCCTCGCCCTTACTTCGTGGTCTATCGAACCGCGCTTCATTTCGGCAGCGTCCAGGTGGAGTTCAGGCGATGGCTAGAGTAGTCTTGCTCTCCGGCATACGTATGTCGAATGCGGATCATCGCGTCTCGACTGAGTTGCACGCCGAATCCCAAGATCGCGACACAGCGGGATGCGCAGTCTACACAGTGAAGCCGCGGCCCCCTGATTCAGATCCACGTGCTCGGCAGCCAGCGTATTGCGAACACGCGCACAAAGTATTTGGCGCGCAGCGTCCTGAAGTCGCGGTTGTCGCCGGCTCGCACGCCATCGATCAACGGCACGTGTCCGAAGCGGGCAACGATGCGCTGCTGCCAGGGATGGTTGTCGATCACTGCGCGAAAGCGCCGCTCGGCGCTCTTTGGCGTGTTGTCCTGTCGCAGGCTATGGAAAATCCCGCGAACGATCTTCTCGTAGCCCGCGCGCGTCCATGCCATCATGAAAAGATCAACATAGGAGTGCGGCCAATTGTGCGCGTTGCAGTACAAGTCGGCCCGGTCCGGGCGGCTGTGAATGAGCGCTGCTAGGTTGCGCACCCGGTAGCGCCCAGTGAGCTTCCAGACCGCCGCATTCCGCCCTGCAGTTCCTATCAGTGCCGAGGTGGCCATGGCGTGGTCGATGAGCTTGAATTCACCGTAGCCCCGACCAAAACGCCCCGGGTGATCAAGGCCGAAATACGAGATGCACTCGACGCGATCTTGCAGTCCGCGCTTGCGGGCAAGCGCTTCGAAGCAGCCCATGTCGAAGCCCGAATTCTCGCAAAGCACCAGGCCAGCGGCCGTACCGCGGTCAACGGCCGCGAGGTAGAACGCGAAGGCGCTCAGGTAGTCGGCCAAGCGAACATGGGGATCGCTGCGCGCGAGACTTCGTGCGTCTGCCGGTGGCCGCACCGTCGCGGTGAGCAGCAAGATGTTGCGCGGCGGCGCGGCGATGGAGCTTGCTCGGAATGGCGACTGCACGTTAGAGCGTCGGGCGAGTTGTTCCCGGCCGAGGATACTTTGCAGGAGTCGTCTTCGCAGCCCCCTAGTGCGGGCAGGGCGCAGCGTTGTGGTGCAATCGCCCGCCTTCGTGCCGCCACGCACATGCTGGCACACTGGTCTGATGCCCGAGCTGCCCGACATCACCGTGTACGTCGAGCGACTGCAAGACAAGCTCGAAGGCGCGACGCTGCGCCGGCTCCGGTTGCTCAATCCATTCCTTTTACGCACTGCGCTACCGCCGATCGACGCGATCGACGGCCGCAAGGTGGTGGGTGTCGAACGGCTCGGCAAGCGCGTCGTGCTGGTCTTCGACGGCCGGCCTGATCCTCGTCGTCCACCTGATGATTGCGGGGCGCCTGCGCTGGCTGGCGGCGGGTGCAAAGCTGCCGGGCAGGATCGCCCTCGCTGCGTTCGAGTTCGACACCGGCACGCTCGTGCTGACCGAGGCCGGCACGACCCGGCGCGCATCGTTGCATCTGCTCGCCGACCGGGGCGCGCTTGCGGCTGATGGATCCGGGCGGCGTGGATCTGCTCGCCATCGACGTCGGAGCGTTCGCGGCGCGCCTCGTCGCCGAGAACCACACGCTCAAACGCGCGCTGACCGATCCGCACCTCTTCAGCGGCATCGGCAATGCCTACTCCGACGAGATCCTGCACCGCGCCCGGCTCTCGCCGCTCGCGCTGACCCGCTCGCTCGATGCGGCCGAACGCACGCGCCTCTTCGACGCCGCACGGTCCGTGCTCGCGGAGTGGACCGACCGCCTGCGCGCCGAGGCGGGCGATTGGCCCGACAAGGTCACGGCGTTTCGCCCCGGCATGGCGGTACACGGGCGTTTCGGTGAGCCCTGCCCGGCGTGCGGCGCGCCGGTGCAGCGCATCGTCTACGCCGCCAACGAAACCAACTACTGCGCGCGCTGCCAGACCGGCGGCAAGCTGCTCGCCGACCGCAGTCTGTCGCGCCTGCTCAAGGCCAGTTGGCCGCGCAACATCGACGAGCTCGGCTGACAGAGGAGGTCAGGCGGGCGCGTCCAGAAACGGCTGGACGACGCCTAGCACGTGCTGCGTCCACGCGTCCGCTTCGCCCGCGGGCGCCGCCTCGCGCAGCGCCTTCGTGGCTGCGCTCCGTTCCGCGTGGCGCAGCATCACCCACGCCGCGAGGTAGACCGAAGCCATGCCGCCTCCGGACGTGGCCACTCCTGCGCGGGCGTGAAACGGCTCGTCCTCTAGCACGCGCACGCCTGCTTCGAGGGCCCAGGGACGCGTTGCGAGATCGGTGCACGCCGGCATGTCGCCCAGCAGACCGAGCCGTGCAAGCAGCAGCGTGCCCGAGCCTTGCGCGCCAACTGTCTGGCGAAGCGGGTCTAGCTTGAGCGTCGCCATCGGCGCGCCACGTTTGCCGACGCCTTCGGCAATGGCCCGCGCGTACAGGTTGCCGCCCAACAGCACGGCGTCTGCCCGGTTCGCGAACGCGAGCGGCCGTTGCACCTCGACGGTGACGCCATTCATCGATGTTGCGCGGGTAACGGGCGCCGCAAGCTCCGCCTTCCAGCCAAGAGCGCTCAGGCGATTGAGCAGGCCGAGCGAGATGAACGCGTCGATCTCGTCGAAGCCGTCGAAGATGACGATCGCAATGCGCATCGAGTGCGGAGATGAAGGGTGATGGTAGTCCCGATGCGTGTCGCCACAGCAGCTTTCGCGAAGCGTGCGCCCGCCGACGGGTCAGGCCGACGGCGCGGCGTCCGCTGCCGCCGGCAGGGGTCCGGCGCGCTCGCCAGGCACGTGAAGCTCGATGCGCTGTCCCGATTCGACCCAGGCCTCGAGCCCGCCGCGCAGCGGCCGCACGCGCCGAAAGCCGGCCGATGCCAGCATGCGCGCCGCGCTCGCCGCAGACGCTTCGTTCGGACAGTTGCAATAGAGCACCAGTTCGCGCTCGCGCGGCCACGGCTTTGCGGCGCGCTCGATGTCGCGCAACTCGATGCCGATCGCCCCCGGGATGCGTCGCGCATCGAGGGTGCGGGCCGCCTCGGAGCGCACGTCGATGACGATCGGTGGCGGGTCGGCGGCCATCAGTGCAAGCAATTCGTCCACCGCGATGCGGGGCATCGCCAGGTCCCGGAGAAAGACCCGTCGGCGCCACCAGCGCAGCGCGAGGTAAATCGCAACCAGTGCGACGAGGCCTTCAACCGCCACGATGCCGAGCGTTGCCAGCACGTCCAGCACCTGCTGGATCTGGCCGGCGAAGGCCCAGCCGAGGCCGATCAGCAGCCCGGCCCAGATCGCTGCGGCGAGCGTCTCGAACCCGAGGAATGCACCGAGCGACATGCCGAGCGCGCCCGCCATCGGCGGCGCGACGACCGAAACGCCCGGCACGAACTTCGCGGCGAGCAGCGAGCTGCCGCCCCAGCGCAGGATGAAGGCTTCGCTCTGGCGCACGCACGAGTCCGGCGAGATCGAGATGCGGCACAGCAACGACAGCACGCGGTAGCCCCAGCGCCGCCCGGCCCAGAACCAAAGGCCGTCACCGATGATGTTGGCGACGATCGCCGCCGAGAGCACGGCGGGCCAAGAAATCTGTCCGCCCGCGGCCAGCGCCCCGGCGACAACGAGGAACGGCGCTGCCGGCACCGGCAGGCCGATGCGCGCGGCGAGCGTCGCGGCGAAGACGAGCCAAACGCCGTGTGCGATGACGAGAGAAAGCAGGGATTGCATGGCGTAGCGTTGCGCGGTGTCGCGTGTCGTCAGTCGCGCGGCGGGATTTGCAGCAGTATGCGTGCCCGCGGCAAACCCTGTCGCGGCGAGGGCTTGAGCCCCGCGACCGGCCAGGCTCGAAAGTCAGGGGGCCGCGGGCTACCCATGAAAAAGGCCACGCGCGAAGTCGTGGCCATGGGTCGAACGCCCCGGGACGAAGCACCCGGAGCGATTCTCGTCAGGTCAGCGCACCTTGCCCGCCTTCCATGCGTTGAGCAGCGTTTCGTAGGCGATCGTCTCGCCCTTGGGCTTCTCGTTGGCGAGCTTCTTCCACGGGGCTTGCTTGTCGCTCAGCCACTTGTTCGGGTCGCTCTTCGGGTTGAGCTTGGGTGCGCAGTGCGCCATGCCGGCGCGCTCGAGACGCGCCATCACCTGGTCCATCTCCTCGGCCAGGTTATCCATCGCCTGCTGCGGTGTCTTCTCGCCGGTCACCGCCACCGCCACGTTCTTCCACCACAGCTGCGCGAGCTTCGGGTAGTCGGGCACATTGGTGCCGGTCGGCGTCCACGCGACGCGTGCAGGGCTGCGGTAGAACTCGATCAGACCACCGTACTTGTTGGCGTTCTGAGTGAAGTAGTCGCTGCGGATGTCGCTGTCGCGGATGAAGGTCAGGCCGACGATGCTCTTCTTCAGCGATGTCGTCTTCGCGGTGATGAACTGGGCGTAGAGCCAGGCCGCCGCGGTCTTGTTCGGGTCCGCGTCCTTGAAGAAGGTCCACGACCCCACATCCTGGTAGCCGTTTTGCATGCCCTGCTTCCAGTACGGGCCGTTCGGTCCCGGCGCCATGCGCCACTTGGGCGTGCCGTCGGCGTTGACAACCGGCAGGCCCGGTTTGGTCATGTCGGCGGTGAACGCGGTGTACCAGAAGATCTGCTGCGCGATCTGGCCCTGCGCCGGCACCGGGCCGGCCTCGCCGAAGGTCATTCCGGTGGCTTCCTTGGGCGCGTACTTCTTCATCCAGTCGACGTACTTCGTGAGCGCGTAGACAGCCGCCGGCGAGTTGGCGCCGCCCCCGCGTGAAACCGACGCGCCCACCGGCGTGCACTTGTCGGCGGCGACGCGGATGCCCCACTCGTCGACCGGCATGCCGTTGGGGATGCCGATGTCGGCTTCGCCGGCCATCGACAGCCAGGCGTCGGTGAAGCGCCAGCCGAGCGACGGGTCCTTCTTGCCGTAGTCCATGTGGCCGTAGATCTGCTTGCCGTCGATCGTCTTGACGTCGTCGGTGAAGAATTGGGCGATGTCCTCGTAGGCGCTCCAGTTCAGGGGCACGCCGAGGTCGTACCCGTACTTGGCCTTGAACTTGTCCTGCAGATCCTTGCGCGCGAAGAGGTCGGCACGGAACCAGTACAGGTTGGCGAACTGCTGGTCGGGCAACTGGTAGAGCTTGCCGTCCGGCGCCGTGGTGAAGCTGGTGCCGATGAAGTCCTTGAGGTCCAGCCCGGGATTGGTGTACTCCTTGCCCGCGCCGGCCATGTAGTCGGTCAGGTTCATGATCTTGCCGTAGCGATAGTGGGTACCGATCAGGTCGGAGTCGCTGATCCAGCCGTCGTAGATCGATTTGCCCGACTGCATCGAGGTCTGCAGCTTCTCGACCACATCACCCTCCTGGATGATGTCGTGCTTGACCGTGATGCCGGTGATCTCGGCAAAGGCCTTGGCCAGAGTCTTGCTTTCGTACTCATGCGTGGTGATGGTCTCGGAGACGACCGAGATGCTGTTCACGCCCTTGGTTTTGAGCTTGGCGGCGGCATCGATGAACCACTTCATCTCGGCCATCTGCTGGTCCTTGGTCAAAGTCGACGGCTGGAACTCGGTGTCGACCCACTTCTTGGCCTCGGCCTCGCCGGCCCATGCGCTCTGGCCCAAGGCCAGAGCGGCAGCGGCAAAGGCCACGGCATTCAAGCGCAATTTCATTTCAGTCTCCTTGGTTGAGCTTCCCGGTTCCCTCATCGGCGCCGGCGGGGAAGCATGTGGCCGGCATCGACTTCACACTTGAAAATCAGCCTTCCTTCATGACCAGCGCCAGCAACGCCATCGACGTGACGAAGCTGAACCAGATCGACGGCTCCTGCGAGAGGCCGAACCAGTCGATCATCTTTTCGCTCACCGCGACGAACGCGAGGTTCAGGTACGCGGCGGCGAGCAGGCCGATGAAGAGCCGGTCGCCGCGCGTTGTCGGAATCGGCAGGAAGCCCTTTCGCATCACGGTCGGCGACTTGATTTCCCACACCGTCATGCCCACGAGCATCAGCGCGATGCAGGTGAAGAACACCGCCACAGGGAGCGTCCAGGCCATCCAATCGAACATCACACTCTCCCCATCGCAAACCCCTTTGCGATGTAGTTGCGCACGAACCAGATCACGATCGCGCCGGGCACGAGGGTCAGCACGCCGGCCGCTGCGAGAACGCCCCAATCCATGCCCGACGCCGAAACAGTGCGCGTCATGACGGCGACGATCGGCTTGGCATTCACGCTCGTCAGCGTGCGCGCCATCAACAGCTCGACCCAACTGAACATGAAGCAGAAGAACGCCGCCACCCCGACGCCGGCCTTGATCAGCGGGATGTAGATCGTGAGGAAGAAGCGCGGGAACGAGTAGCCGTCGATATACGCTGTCTCGTCGATCTCGCGCGGCACGCCGCTCATGAAGCCTTCCAGAATCCACACCGCGAGCGGCACGTTGAAGAGCAGGTGCGCGAGGGCGACCGCGATGTGCGTGTCCATCAGGCCGAGCGTCGTGTAGAGCTGGAAGAAGGGCAGCAGGAAGACGGCCGGCGGCGTCATGCGGTTCGTCAGCAGCCAAAAGAAGACATGCTTGTCACCGATGAAGCTGTAGCGCGAGAACGCATAGGCCGCTGGCAGCGCGACGGTGAGCGAGATCACCATGTTGATGGCGACGTAGATGAGCGAATTGATGTAGCCCGAGTACCAGGACACATCGGTGAAGATGACCTTGTAGTTGTCCCAGGTGAACGCGTTCGGCCAGAACGAGAAGACGGACAGGATCTCCTCGTTCGTCTTGAACGACATGTTGACCATCCAGTACACGGGCAGGATGGCGAACACGATATAGAGCGCGAGGAAGACGAACCTCTTCTTGAAGCGCCGCTCATTCATCGCGGTGCTCCTTGTCGGCGGTGCCAACGCGCTGCATCCAGTTGTAGAGGATGAAGCACAGCAGCAGGATGATCAGGAAGTAGATCAGCGAGAAGGCAGCCGCCGGGCCGAGATCGAACTGGCCGACGGCCTTTTGCGTCAGGTACTGCGACAGGAAGGTGGTCGCGTTGCCGGGCCCGCCGCCGGTGAGCACGAAGGGCTCGGTGTAGATCATGAAACTGTCCATGAAGCGCAGCAGCACGGCGATCATCAGCACGCCGCGCAACTTGGGCAGTTGGATGTAGCGGAACACCGCGAACTTGCTCGCGCCATCGATGCTCGCCGCCTGGTAATAGGCGTCCGGAATCGCGCGCAGCCCGGCGTAGCACAGCAGCGCAACGAGCGGTGTCCAGTGCCAGACGTCCATCAGCAGCACCGTGAGCCAGGCGTCCGTCGCGCTGCCGGTGTAGCTGTAGTCGATGCCCAGCTTTGCGAGCGTTGCGCCGAACAGGCCGATGTCCGTGCGGCCGTAGATCTGCCAGATGGTGCCCACCACGTTCCACGGGATCAGCAGCGAGAGCGCCACGATGACGAGCACCGCCGACGCCCGCCAGCCCTTCGCCGGCATCGACAGCGCGAGTGCGATGCCGAGCGGGATCTGCACCAGCAGCACCGAGACCGAGAAGCCCATCTGGCGCACCAGCGCTTCGAGCAACTCGTCGTCGCGCATCACAGCCTTGAACCACTCGGTGCCGACGAAGACGCGCCGCTCGGGCGAGATGATGTCCTGCACCGAATAGTTCACCACCGTCATCAGCGGCAGGATGGCGGAGAACGCCACGCACAGCACGACGGGAAGGATGAGCAGCCAGGCTTTCTGGTTTACCGGCTTCATGAGGCGGCCTCCGGCGCGAAGTCGGCGCTCGCGATCAATTTGTCATCGCGCCCGTAGTAGCAGGTGTGCGCGCCGGTGACCTTGAGCCACACACGCGCGCCGATCGCCGGTGCGTCGGCATCGGGGTCGAGGCGGGCGCGCAGCGTCTGGTCGCCGCAGCGCGCCGACAGCAGCCAGTAGGTGCCCACGTCCTGACGCTGCTCCACGACGACGGGGAGTGCCGTCGGATCGCCGGCGTCGGCGAGCTCGACGTACTCCGGCCGTACGCCGAGCGTGAACTCGCCAGCGGCGGCGAGTACGGCCGGGTCCGACCGCGTGTGCAGCTTGTGCCCCATGACTTCTACGCCGTCGCTGCCCCAGCGCGCCGGAAGGAAGTTCATCCCCGGTGAGCCGATGAAATGGCCGACGAAGGTGTGGCGTGGCCGCTCGAACAGCTCGTTGGCCGGCCCCACCTGCACCGCGCGGCCGCGCGTCATCACCATCACCTGGTCGGCGAAGGTCAGCGCTTCGACCTGGTCGTGTGTCACGTACACCAGCGTCAATTTCAGCTCATGGTGGATCTGCTTCAACTTGCGCCGCAGCTGCCATTTGAGGTGCGGATCGATCACCGTGAGCGGCTCGTCGAACAGCACCGCGCTGACGTCCTCGCGCACCAGCCCGCGTCCGAGCGAGATCTTCTGCTTCGCGTCGGCCGCGAGACCGGCGGCGCGCTGATCGAGTTGCGCGCTCAACTCCAGCATCTCGGCGATCTGGCCCACGCGTTGCTTGATGCGATCGCGTGTGACGCCGCGGTTCTTCAGCGGAAAGGCCAGGTTCTCGGCGACCGTCATCGTGTCGTAGATGACCGGGAACTGGAACACCTGCGCGATGTTGCGCTGCTGTGGCGTGAGCGCCTTCACGTCCTGACCGTCGAACGTCACCGTGCCCTGAGATGGCGTGACGAGGCCGGAGATGATGTTGAGCATCGTCGTCTTGCCGCAGCCCGAGGGGCCGAGCAGCGCGTAGGCGCCGCCGTCCTCAAAACACATCTTCAGCGGCAGCAGCGCGTAATCCTCGTCCCGCTGCGGGTTGGGCCGGTAGGCGTGCGCCAGGTCGAGTTCGATGCGTGCCATGTCAGGCCGCTCCGGTCGAGGGTGCGACGAGCAATTCGCCTGCGGCGTCGAAGACGTACGCCTGCGACGGGCTCAGATAGAGCTTGATCGTCGTGCCAAGCCTGAACTGGTGCACGCCGGTCAACTGCGCCACCACTTCACCGATCTCGGTGTCGGCGTGGACAAAAGTGTCTGAGCCCGAGATCTCTGCCAGCTCGACCCGGCCGACGAGCACGACGTCGCCGTCGCGGGCGTCTACGCGCAGTCCGCTGGCGCGAATGCCGACCGTCAGCCCGGCGTTGAAGACGCCGGGCAACTTCAGGGGCAGCGTCACCCCCGAAGAAAGCATGACACCGTGCGCACCCACATTGCCGGCGATCAGGTTCATCGGCGGGTCGCTGAACGCGCGCGCGACGCGAATCGACTTCGGGCGGCGGAATACCTCGGCCGTCGGGCCGTACTGCAGCAGCTCGCCCGCGTCCATCACAGCTGTATGGCCGCCGAGAAGCAAGGCCTCGGTCGGTTCCGTTGTCGCATAGACGACGGTCGAGTCGCCGCCGGCGAAAAGCTGCGTCAACTCCTCGCGCAGTTCCTCGCGCAGCTTGTAGTCCAGGTTCACGAGCGGTTCGTCGAGCAGCATCAGCGGCGCCTTCTTGGCCAGAGCGCGCGCCAACGCGACGCGCTGTTGCTGCCCGCCGGACAACTCGGCTGGCAGCCGCTTGAGGAAGGGCTCGATGTGCAGCTTGGCGGCGAGTTCGTCGACGCGGGCGGCGATGCCTTTCTCCTTGCGCAGCTTCAGCGGGGAAGCGATGTTGTCGTAGACCGTCATCGACGGGTAGTTGATGAACTGCTGATAGACCATTGCCACGTTGCGCGCGCGCACCGGCACGCCCGTCACGTCCTTGCCGTCGGCGAGCACGCGGCCAAAGGCGGGCGCGTCTAGCCCGGCCATCACGCGCATCAGCGTCGTCTTGCCGGCCTGGGTCGCGCCAAGCAGCACGGTCACCGCGCGCGGCACGAGCGTTAGATCCATCGGGTACAGATAGGTCTGCGCACCGGCGCGCTGTTCGATGCGCTCGAGGATCAGCTCCACGCTTTCTCCTCGGCGGTGAAAGCATCGGGCGCAAGCGTGCCACGCGCGTCGCTCCAATGCTCGCTACACCAGGTAGCGACGGCCTCGCGCTCGATGTCGTTCATGTGCAGGCCGAGCTTGGTGCGGCGCCACAGCACGTCCTCGGCGCTGCGTGCCCATTCATGCTCGTGCAAATAGTTCAGCTCGGCCTCATGCAGGCCGGACGCGACCTGTGCGCCGAGGCCCTCCTTGTCGAGAAGAATCTCGACGCGCGCGCCATAGCAGCGCGCCAGGCGCCAGCACAACGCCACCGGCAGTTCGGGATAGCGAAGCGCGACGGCCTGGACGAATCGGGTGAAGTCGGTATCGGGCCGCTTGGGGGGCCCGATCCACGCGCTCAGATCGCCGCCCGGCAGGTGGGCTTCGTGCGTCCATGCGCCGCGCGCGGCGCCGAGCGGCGCCGCAAGCAGGTCGGCCGCTTCTTCACCGAGCTTGCGGAAGGTCGTGATCTTGCCGCCCCAGACGGAAAGCAGTGGCGCGGCGAGAGCGTCGGCGTCGAGCTCCAGCGCGTAGTCGCGCGTCACGGCAGAGGGGTCGCCCGATTCGTCGTCGAGCAGCGGGCGCACCCCGGAGTACGACCAGACCACATCCGCAGGCGTCACCGCGCGTTCGAAATAGCGGCTCGCCTGCTCACACAGATAGGCCACCTCGGCATCGTCGATGCGTGCCGCGCCGATCGCCCCGTGATGCTCGACATCCGTCGTGCCGATGAGCGTGAAGTCGCTCTCGTACGGGATGGCGAAGATGATGCGCTTGTCGGGGTTCTGGAAGATGTAGGCGTGGTCGTGGTCGAACAGCTTCCTGACCACGATGTGGCTGCCCTTGACGAGGCGCAGCGATTTGTCGCGCGGTGCATGGGCGCAATCCTTGAGGAATTGCGCCGCCCACGGCCCGGCGGCGTTGACGAGCGCGCGTGCCGTGATCTCGCGCGTCTCGCCGCTCGCGTTTTGCAGCGTTGCGCGCCACGTCTTCGCACTGCGCTGCGCATCGACGCAAGCCCAGCCGGTGAGCACCGTCGCGCCGCGTTCCTGGGCGTCGAGCGCACACAGCACGACGAGCCGCGCATCGTCGACCCAGCCGTCGGAGTAGACAAAACCCTTGCTGAAATCCACGCTTGAGCGGCGCGCCGGCGACGTGACGGCGCAGGTCCACGGTGCGTGAGCCGGGCAGCACCTCGCGCCGCGCGAGGTGGTCGTAGAGGAAAAGGCCCGCACGCACCATCCAGACGGGCCGCATGCCGGGGTCGTGCGGCATGACGAAGCGCAGCGGCCACATGATGTGCGGCGCACTGCGGAGCAGCACCTCGCGCTCGGCCAGTGCCTTCTTGACGAGCGAGAACTCGTAGTACTCGAGGTAGCGCAGCCCGCCGTGGATCAGCTTGGTCGACGACGACGAGGTGTGCGCCGCCAGATCGTCCTTCTCGCACAGCAACACCGACAGGCCGCGCCCGGCCAGATCGCGGGCGATGCCCGCACCGTTGATGCCACCGCCGACGACGAGCACGTCGACCGACGAGTCGGCCGCGCAATTGTTTCGCATGGCATCGAGTATGTTCGTTTTGTTTTCGTATTCACCTCGGACTATCCCTACTGGTGGTTCGCATTGGTTCGCATAGATTCGGCTGCAATGCATCTTCAGCCTAGACAAGTTCGTTTGATCGAGGAAGTACGCCGCATCGGCAGCGTCACGGTCGAGGCGTTGGCCGAGCACTTCGGCGTCACGCTGCAAACGGTGCGGCGCGACGTGCGCCTGCTGTCGGAGGCGGGGGTGCTCGCGCGCTTTCACGGCGGCGTGCGGGTGCCGGGTTCGACCACCGAGAACCTCGCGTACCGCCAGCGCCAGCAGCTCAACGAAGCGGCCAAGCAGCGGATCGCACGGCGCGTGGCGCTCGACGTGCCGCACGGTTGCTCGCTGATCATCAACATCGGCACCACCGCGGAAGCGATCGCGCGCGAACTCACCGATCACCGCGGCCTGCGCGTGATCACGAACAACCTCAACGTGGCGGCGATCCTTTCCGACCACCCCGACTGCGAGCTCATCGTCGCCGGCGGCGTCGTGCGCTCGCGCGACCGCGCGATCATGGGCGAGGCCACGGTCGAGTTCATCGGGCAGTTCAAGGTCGATATCGCGCTCGTCGGCATCTCCGGCATCGAGGCCGACGGCACGCTGCGCGATTTCGACTATCGCGAGGTCAAGGTGGCACGCGCGATCCTCGAACATTCGCGCGAGATCTGGCTCGCCGCGGATCACAGCAAGTTCAACCGCCCGGCAATGGTCGAGCTCGCACGGTTCGACAATCTGGACCGGCTCTACACCGACGCGTCGCCACCCGAACCCTTTCCGCAATTGCTGGCCAATGCCGGCGTGCAATGCGTCGTCGCGGAGGAGTCTGCAGCATGACCTACCTGCTCGCCCTCGACCAGGGCACGTCCAGCTCGCGCAGCATCGTGTTCGACGAGCAGGGTCGCATCGTTGCCAAGGCGCAGCGCGAGTTCACACAGATCTATCCGCAGCCCGGATGGGTCGAGCACGATGCGATGGAGATCTGGGCTTCGCAGATCGCGACGGCGCGCGAGGCGCTTGTCGGCGGTGGGCTGAAGGCAGCCGACATCCGCGCGATCGGCATCACCAACCAGCGCGAGACGACGGTGGTCTGGCATCGGGAGAGCGGCCAGCCGATCTGCAATGCGATCGTCTGGCAGGACCGGCGCACCGAGTCGATCTGCGCCGCGCTGCGCGCGCAAGGCCATGCCGAACTGATCCGCAAGAAGACCGGGCTCGTGATCGACGCCTACTTCTCGGGCACCAAGCTCAAGTGGATGCTCGACACCGTGCCCGGCGCGCGCGCCGCCGCGGAGCGCGGCGAGCTCGCCTTCGGCACCGTCGACAGCTGGCTGATGTGGCGCTTAAGCGGCGGGCGCATCCACGCGACCGACGTCAGCAACGCGTCGCGCACGCTGCTCTTCGACGTGCACCGCAACGCGTGGGACGACGACCTCCTGCAGCTGCTCGACATCCCGCGCGAGCTGCTGCCCGCAGTCCATCCGTCCAGCCATGTTTACGGCGAGACCGATGCCGGCCTGCTCGGCGCAAGTCTGCCGATCGCCGGCGTTGCGGGCGACCAGCAAAGCGCGCTCTTCGGTCAGGCGTGCTTTCGCGCCGGTCTGGCGAAGAACACCTACGGCACCGGCTGCTTCCTGCTGATGCACACCGGCGAGCGCTTCCTCGAAAGCCGCAACGGACTGATCACGACCGCCGCAGCGCAGATCGGCGCAATGCCGCTGCGCAATGCACCCGCCGTCGCGCGGGCGGAGAGCGCCGCGTCCGCCTGGACGCCAGAGTTCGCGCTCGAAGGCAGCGTCTTCATCGGCGGCGCCGTCGTGCAATGGCTGCGCGACGGGCTGCACGCAATCGGCTCCAGCAGCGAAGTGCAGGCGCTTGCCGAGAGCGTGCCCGACGCCGGCGGGGTGCGGTTCGTCCCGGCCTTCACCGGTCTGGGTGCGCCGTACTGGAAGGCGGACGCGCGCGGCGCGATCATCGGCCTGTCGCGCGGCAGCACCGTCGCGCACATCGCGCGCGCCGCGCTCGAGAGCATCGCGTTCCAGAGCGCGGCGTTGCTCGAGGCGATGAACCGCGACGCGGTGGCTGCGGGCGCGTTGCCGGTGTCCGAACTGCGGGTCGACGGTGGCGCCTGCGTCAACGATCTGCTGATGCAGTTCCAGGCCGATCTGCTCGGCATTCCCGTCGTCCGTCCGCGCGTGATCGAGACGACGGCGCTCGGTGCGGCCTATCTCGCCGGCCTCGCGTGCGGCGTGTATCGCAATCTCGACGAGCTCGCCGCGCAATGGCAGGTCGAGCGGCGCTTCGAGCCAACCCTGTCGCGCGCGCGCGCTGCCGAGTTGGTGCAGGCCTGGGAGCACGCGGTGCGCCAGACGATCGCCGCCTGAGGCCATTGCTCGGCGCGCTCAGTACGACTTGCCGTGCAGCCCCAACAGCCGCGCCGCGGCGAGCGCGGCGAGCCCCGATAGCGCGAGGCTGCCCCACATCACCGGCGCGTAGCTGCCACCACGGTCGAACACCGCGCCTGCGGCGACCGGGCCGAGCAGGTTGCCGGCAGCAGCCCCGGTGTAGAGCGTGCCGAGGATGCTCGCCACCGCGCGCGCACCGAACAAATCCATGCAGATCGCCGGCAACAGCGAGACGATGCCGCCGTAGCTGAGGCCGAACCAGAGCGCGAACACTGCGAGCGCCGGATAGCCGCCCGCGGCCCACCACAGCAGGAAGGACAGTCCCATCGACGCCAGCGCAACCGTGAGCGTCAGCAAGCGCCCGATGCGGTCGGCGAGCGCGCCGATCGCGAAGCGCCCGATGAGGCTGCCGATGCCGACCAGGCCCACCAGACCGACGGCACGCGCGCTGTCGATGCCAAGATCGCGCGCCGCGGCCGAGACATGCGCGAACGGGATGAACATGCCCGGCGCGCCGAGCACCACGGCGGCGTACAGCCACCAGAAGCGCCGGTCGCGCAGCGCTTGCGCAAGGCTCTCGCCCGCCGGCCGACCGCCTGCGGCGCCGCGCGCTACCGGCGCGCGCTTGAGCAGCCAAGCGGCGCCGATACCGACGGCGAGCACGCCGAGCGCCAGCACGCGCAGCGCAAGGCGCCAGTCGAGCGCGGCGATCGCCGCCGTCGCGAGCAGCGGCACGGCGACCGTGCCCGCGCCAATGCCGGCACTCGCGATGCCCGCGGCGAGGCCGCGCCGCTGCGCGAACCACGGCTGCACGCAGGCGATCGACGGCGTGTAGACAAGCGCGATGCCGACGCCGATGCCGACGCCGTAGGTGGCATAGATCAGCGTGAGCGAATCGGCGAGGCTGCTGCCGGCGAGGCCGAGCGAAATGCACAGCATGCCGGCAACGGCTGCCGCGCGCGGGCCGAAGCGGTCGGCGAGCATGCCGCCGCCGGCTCCGAGCAGGAAGTAGAGAAGCCCCGACAGGCCGAAGACCAACGCCACGTCGGCGCGTTGGGCGTCGAACTCGGCTGCGAACGATGCGAAGAAGGCGGCAAACGAATACGCCACCCCGAAGATCACCGCCAGGCAGACGAAGGTCGCCCAGACGACGACCCAGGCGTAGCGCGGCTCCTTCATGAGCGGAGTCTATCGACCTCGCGCTGGAGCCAAGTGCTTAAGGGGAGCGGCGAGGCCGCTGAGGTCAGTACTGCTCGGGAACGAGCATCGCCTGCGGTACCCGATGGCGGTGGTAGTCCGCATTGCGCACGCGCGCGGGCAACTCGATCGTCGGGCGCCCGATCTCGCAGTAGTCGAACTGCGTCAGCAGGTGGCTGATGCAGTTCAGACGCGCCTTCTTCTTGTCCACCGCCTGCACCACCCACCACGGGGCCTCGGCGATGTGCGTCCGCTCGAGCATCGCCTCCTTCGCTTTCGTGTAGTCCTCCCAGCGGCGGCGGCTTTCGAGATCCATCGGGCTGAGCTTCCACTGCTTGAGCGGGTCGTGGATGCGGCCGAGGAAGCGCAGGTGCTGCTCGTCGTCGGTGATCGAGAACCAGTACTTGATCAGCTGCACGCCGGAGCGCACGAGCATGCGCTCGAACTCGGGCACGGAGCGGAAGAACTCCTCGACATCCTCCTCCGAGCAAAACCCCATCACGCGCTCGACGCCGGCGCGGTTGTACCAACTGCGATCGAACAGCACCATTTCGCCGGCCGCGGGCAGATGCGCCGTGTAGCGCTGGAAATACCACTGGGTGCGCTCGCGGTCGTTCGGCGCGGGCAGAGCGACCACTCGACACACGCGCGGGTTCAGCCGCTGCGTGATGCGCTTGATCACGCCCCCCTTGCCGGCCGCGTCGCGCCCTTCGAACAGGATCACGACCTTGCGCCGCGTGTGCGCGACCCAGTCCTGCAACTTCACCAGTTCGCCCTGCAGACGAAACAGGTCGCGAAAGTAGGCGGCGCGACCCGCCTTGCCGTCCGCGTCCGGCCCGACGCCGCGCTCGCCGGGCAGCGGCCGATCCTCGATTTCCAGCTCGAGCTCTTCGTCGTAGCTGTCGATCAGCTCTCGTTCGATGCGGGCAAGCAATTCTTCGTGGTTTGGCAGTGCGTCCATGGCCATTTGCGAAAGGCGCAAGAGCACATGCTGGCAGCGCGGTGTGACACGTCTGTGACATGAGCGGCCACTTCCAGTGGTACCGGCCATCGACACATTGCGGACATCAACGCCGGTCACGCTGGCGAGCAAGTTTGAAGACCGGAGCCAGTCCACATGCACATCTCGTCCAGCTCGACGGCGCACACGTTGGCGTTCACCTTGGCCCTGGCCCTGCTGGCCGTCGTGCGTGTCCTCGGTGAGATCGACCACAGGCCATCCAGCGGCGGGCTTGTCGCCCTGCAACCGACCGGCAGTTGCATCGGGTTCCCCTCAAGCCGCGAAGCCTCCGGATATGGCGTGCGCGAAGAATTTCTCGGCGTCGAGCATCACGCCATGGCATCGCAACCGCTGGTTTCGATCGAGAGTGGATCGCCGATGTGCATCGCCGGCGCTTCGCGCGTGCCCTGAGGCTGGTGCAAGGCGACGTCGCGCTCACTCTGTCCATCGCTGCGGAGGCCGATCATGCTGCTGTTCCTGAATCTCGACTGCGTGCTCGCGATTCCAGCCGACGCACTCGGCCCGCGCGGCAATGGTGCGGACGGCGTGCACCGTCTCGAGCGCCTGGGCTTCGAGTTCCCGAGCTTGCGCATCGTCGTCACCGGTGCGCGACGCTACCGCATGACGCTTGGGCAACTGCGTGGCTTCTTCGACGTCGCCTTCGGCCCGCGCCTTGTTGCGACGACGCCCCTCTACCTTGCGGACCGACAAGTGCCGCACACCCGACTCGACGAGATCGCCGATTGGCTGTCGGGGTCCGCTGCGGCAGACGAAGACTGGCTCGCGCTCGACGACTGCCCGCGGGCGTTCCTGCCGGCGCGTGAACGGCTCATCCAGTGCGAGACCTTCACCGCGAGCGTCGCGAGCGAACTCCGACGCGAACTGGTCCGGCGCATCGATCGGGATCACGCCGTCCGCATTCCGCCGTCGCTGCTGACAGCCGCGCGGCCGCGGCGGGCGAAATCCGCGCGCGCTGAACGGCGGTCGTCCTTCGTCTGTCGCGTATCGCAGGGCCAAGGGCCCGGCCGCGAGGCGCCTGATGCGCCGCCCAGATCGGACGGTGTTCGCAGGCCTACCGTGCACATCGGTACAGCCCGCATTGAATGCGCGGGGCATGTTGCTATGCTGGCGCGGTTTCACGGTAACTCCATTTGCGCTTTCAACCCATGGATCACACCGGCTCGCGCGCAGCGGCGTGGCGCACTCTCGGGGCGCTGCTGGTCGGGGCCGCCGGCGCGGCGACTTTGGCGGGTTGCGGCAAACCGCCGGAGAAGCCGCCACCCGCGCCGCTCGAGGTGACGACGGCAGCAGTCGTGACCCAGGACGTGCCGGTCTCAGGCGTCTATGTGGCGCAGACACAGAGTTCGCAAGCGGTGAACATCCAGGCGCGGGTGTCGGGCTTCCTCGACAAGCGCGTCTACACCGAAGGTGCGTTCGTCAAGAAGGGCCAGGTGCTGTTTCGCATGGACCCGAAGCCCTTCCAGGTGCAGGTCGACGGCGCGCAGGCCGCGTTGCAGCGCAATCAGGCCGCGCTGCAGGTCGCGACGGCCAACCTGAACCGCACCAAGCCGCTCGCGCAGAAGAATGCGCTGTCGCAAAAGGATCTCGACGACGCCCAAGGCCAGTACGAGCAGTCTGAGGCGGCGGTCGCGCAAAGCCAGGCACAGCTCGATTCGGCGAAGCTCAATCTGTCGTACACCGTGATCAGCTCGCCGGTGGATGGCGTGAGCAGCTACGCGGCAGTCGCCGACGGCACGTATGTCAGCCCGCAGAACAGCCAGTTGACGACGGTCTCGGTGCTGTCGCCCATGTGGGTCAACTTCAGCCTGTCGGAAAACGAGGTCCAGCGCATCGAGAACGACATCAAGGCCGGCCGGCTGCGCCTGCCCGCGGATCGCCGCATGATCGTCGAGATCGAGCGGGTCGACGGTAGCGTGTTCCCGTTCACCGGCAGGATCACGTTCGCCGATCCGTCGTACAACCCGCAGACCGGCACCTTCCTGATCCGCGCCACGGTGGACAACCCCAAGGGCGCGCTGCGCCCGAACCAGTATGTTCGCGCGCGGCTCAAGGGCGGCGTGCGGCCAGACGCGATCCTGGTGCCGCAACGCGCGGTGCAGCAAAGCGGCCAGGGTCATTTCGTCTGGCTCGTCGACAAGCAAGGCCTGGCAGAGCAGCGACCGGTCGTGGTCGGCGACTGGTACCAGGGCAGCTGGTTCATCACCGAAGGCTTGCATGCCGGCGAGCAGCTCGTGGTCGATGGCGCGCAGCGCCTCTTGCCGGGCGCGAAGGTCATCGTCACCGCGCGCGATGCGGGCGCGCTGCCGCCACAGGGTGCGGCAGTGGCAGCGAGCGCCCCGCCTGCGGCTGGTGCTGCGGCAAGCGCCGCGAGCCGCTGAGGCCGGCGCGCCGTGTTCTCGCGCTTCTTCATCGAGCGGCCGATCTTCGCGATCGTCGTCGCGCTGCTGATCTGTCTCGCCGGTCTGGTCTCGATGACCGCGCTGCCGGTGCAGCAATATCCGGCGATCACGCCGGTGCAGGTCACCGTCTCGGCGACCTACCCCGGCGCCGACTCGAAGACGCTCGCCGACTCCGTCGCCTCGCCGATCGAGGCGCAGATCAACGGTGTGGACGGCATGCTCTACATGAGCAGTGCGAGTTCGGCCACCGGACAGCTCACCCTCACGGTCTACTTCTCGCTCGACACCGACCCCGACATCGCGCAGGTGCAGGTGCAGAACCGCGTCAACCTCGCGCTGCCGCAACTGCCGTCAGCGGTCACGCAGCAGGGCGTGTCGGTGCAGAAGAAGTCGGCGACGATCATGATGCTCGTCGCGGTCACCGGCGACGCGGCGCGCTACAGCGCGGAGTACGTCGCCAACTACGCCAACGTCTACGTGCTCGATGCGTTGAAGCGCGTGCCGGGCGCGGGGCAGGCGCAGATCATGGGCGTGCCCGACCAGGCGATGCGCATCTGGATGAACCCGGACCGCATGGCGTCGCTCGGGATCACGACAAGCGACATTGCCAACGCCGTCAACCAGCAAAACGCACTCTTCGGCGCTGGCCAGATCGGGCAGCAGCCGAATGCGGCGCCGGTCGCGCTGAGCTTCCCCGTCGTCACGCAGGGCCCGTTCACCGACCCGCGCAAATACGAACAGATCATCCTGCGTGCGAGCCAGAACGGCAGTGCGATCGTGCGCGTCGGCGACGTCGCGCGCGCCGAGGTCGGCCTGCGCCAGTACATCGTCGACAGCAAGCTCAACAACGCACCGGCGACCTTCATCGCGATCTACCAGCAGCCGGGCGCGAACGGCCTCGTCGTCTCGAGCGCGGTGAGGAAGTCGCTCGAGGAGATGAAGGCGCGCTTCCCTGCCGGGATCGACTACGCGATCGCGCTCGACACGAACGACTTCGTGCGCCTGTCGATCGAGGAAGTGATCAAGACGCTCGCCGAGGCGCTCGTGCTCGTCGTGCTCGTCGTCTATCTGTTCCTGCAAAGCCTGCGCACCACGCTGATCTGCGCGATCGCGATCATCGTTTCGCTGGTCGCCACCTTCGCCGGCATGTTGGCGCTGGGCTTCTCGATCAACCTGCTCACACTCTTCGGGCTGATCCTCGCGATCGGCATGGTGGTCGACGACGCGATCGTCGTTTGCGAGAACGTCGAGCGCAACATGCACGAGCACAAGCTCGGGCCGAAGGAGGCGACGATCCGCTCGATGGGCGAGATCGGCAGCTCGCTCGTTGCGGTCGTGCTCGTGATGGCCTCGGTGTTCGTGCCCGCCGCCTTCCTGCCGGGAACGACCGGGCAGCTCTACAAGCAGTTCGCAATAACGATCGTCATCTCGGTCTCGGTGTCGGGCTTCATCGCGCTCACGCTCACGCCGGCGATGTGCGCCACGCTGCTCAAGCACAACCCGCCGCCGACGCGCGGCCCGTTTGCCTGGTTCAACCGCCAGGTCGATCGCGTGACGCGCGGTTTCGGCCATGCGGTCGAGTGGGTCATCAAGCGCATGGTGGTTGCCTTCGCGCTGCTCGCCGTCTTTCTCTACGCGATCTGGCATCTCTTCGCGATCCTGCCGACGAGCTTCGTGCCGCAGGAGGATCAGGGCTACGCGATGGTCGCGATCATCATGCCGCAGTCGGCAAGCCTGTCGCGCACGCAAGCCGTGGCCGAGCGGGTGGACGCGATGCTCGCCAAGATCCCGGGCGTCGACAAGCGCTCGATGGTGACAGGCTACAGCCTGATCGACGGCGGCTTCAAGAACAACGCGGCGACCTTCTTCGTCACCTTCAAGCCGTTCGACGAGCGCTACGGATCGATAGAGAACGCGAAGGCCCAAAACGCGCGCGCGATCCTCTTTGCGCTCTTCAACGAGGCGAAGCTGATCGAAGAAGGCATCGTGCTGCCGATCGCACCGCCGCCGATTCCGGGCATCGGAACGACCGGCGGCTTCGAGTTCTGGATCCAGGACACGGCGGCCGGCTCGCCGGTCGAACTCGGTGCGCAGACGCAGGCCTTTCTCGCCAAGGCGCGCGCGCGGCCTGAACTCACGGGACTGAACTCGACCTTCTCGGCCAGCGCGCAGCAACTGCGCGCCGAAGTCGATCGCGACAAGGCAACACTGCTCGGCGTGCCGGTGCAGGATGTGTACAGCGCGATCCAGGCCCAGTTCGGCTCGCTGACGGTGAGTCAGTTCACCCAGTTCAGCCGCGTCTGGTGGGTCGTGATGCAGTCCGATGCACGTTACCGCGAGCAGCCGTCGGACCTGACGCGGCTCTACACCCGATCGAACCAGAACCAGATGGTGCCGCTCTCGGCGGTGGTCAGTACCGAGTGGTCTTCCGGGCCTGACATCCTGCCGCATTTCAATGGGTTCCCCGCGGCCAAGATCATCGGCAACGCTGCGGGCGGGTACAGCTCGGGGCAGGCCATCGCCGCGATGGAAGAAGTTGCCGCGACGCTACCGCCGCAGTACACCGCGGCCTGGTCGGGCCTCGCATTCGACGAGAAGCAGTCGGGCGGCACTTCGATGCTCGCTTTCGGTTTCGGTCTCCTGATCGTCTTCCTGGTACTCGCCGCACAGTACGAGAGCTGGACGCTGCCTGGCGCGGTGATGACGGCGATCCCGTTCGGCGTGCTCGGCGCGCTGCTCGTCAATTACATCCGCGGCCTCGAGAACGACGTCTACTTCCAGATCGGCCTGCTGGTGCTGATCGGCCTCGGCGCGAAGAACGCGGTGCTGCGCGTATCGGCGGCGGTGGACTTTCGCGAGAAGGGTCACAGCATCCTCGACGCCACCCGCCTTGCCGGCGAGCAGCGGCTGCGCCCGATCATCATGACCTCGCTCGCGTTCGCCGTCGGCTGCGTGCCGCTCGCGATCGCCATTGGCGCCGGCGCCAATGCGCGCCACTCGATCGGCACCGGCATCATCGGCGGCATGATCGGCGAGACGACGCTCGCGATGCTCTACGTGCCGCTGTTCTTCTACCTCTTCGATCGGCTGTCGGAGCGTCGCAAGGGCGGCGCCGCCCGCGCCGCAGCGAGCGATGCCGCCCCGCCGCCGCCCTCGGGAGACGCCTGACATGGGCATCCGCCTGCCGCTCGCGCTCGCGGTGGCCGCTGCGGCCCTCGCCGGCTGCGTGATGGGGCCGGACTACAAGCGCCCGGAGGTCGTGGCCCCGAGCGCGTTCCAGATCGAGATCGCAAAGGCCGAAGGCAGCGCTGACGCCATCTGGTGGCGCCAGTTCGACGACCCGGTGCTCGATGGGCTCATCACCGAGGCGCTCGCGCACAACAGCAACATCGCGATCGCGACCGCGAATGTCGCGCAGGCGTCTGCCTTCCTGACGCAGACGCGTTCGCAGTTCTTCCCGCAGGTGGGCTATGGCGCCGATGGCACGCGTCAGCGCGCGCGCGAACCTGCGTTCGCGCAGAACCTGCCGAACTATCCGAACCCGACGACCGCCTACCAGGCCGCGCTCTCGGCAAGCTGGGAGATCGACCTCTGGGGCCGCATCCAGCGCCAATCCCAGGCGGCGCTCGCCAACGTGCTCGCGACCGACGAGGCGCGCCGCGGCGTGGTGCTCTCGATCGTCGCCACCGTCGCGAGCAGCTATCTGCAACTGCGCGGGCTGGATGCGCAGCTCGAGGTCGCCCAGCGCACGCTGCAGACGTACAAGGAATCGGTCGATCTGTTCACGCTGCAGTTCGAGTACGGCCAGGTGTCGCAGATGAACGTCGCGCAGGCACAGTCGCAATACGAATCGGCAGCCGCGCAGATCCCGCTGATCGAATCGCAGATCGCGCAGAACCAGAACGCGCTTGCCGTACTGATCGGGCGTGACCCGGGGCCGATCGCGCGCGGAAGGTCGGTGGACGATCTGAAGCTGCCCGCAGTGCCAGCGGGCGTACCTTCGCAACTGCTCGAAAGCCGCCCTGACCTGCTGCAAGCCGAACAGCAACTGGTCGCCGCCAACGCACAGATCGGTGCCGCCAAGGCACTCTATTTCCCGTCGATCTCGCTCACCGGCGCGCTCGGCGGCGCGAGCAGCGATCTGTCGAAGCTGTTCAGCGGGCCGGCGCGCATCTGGAGCTACGGTGGCTCGGTGATCGGCCCGATCTTCACTTTCGGCGCGGTGAGCGGGCAGGTCGCGCAGGCCGAGGCCACCGGGCAGGCGGCGCTCGAAAACTACAAGCTCTCGATCCGCAACGCGTTTGCCGACGTCGACAACGCCTTGGTGGCGAACCAGAAGCTGCAGCAACAACTCGCCGCGCAGATCAAGCTCGTCGCCGCGCTGCAACAGTACAACGAGCTCGCGCGCCTGCAGTACGACGGCGGCTACGTCGGTTACTCGACGGTGCTGCAGGCCGAACAGGCGCTTTTTCCGGCCGAGCTGAACCTGGCGGCCATCCGCGCCTCGGTGTTCGCGTCCTCGGTCAACATCTACAAGGCCATGGGTGGCGGTTGGATCGGCCAGGCCGACGGGATGACGGGTAGCACACCGGGGACGCCACCCCCGAGCGCGCTGCCGCCGCCGCTGTTCTGACGGTGGGCCAGGCGCGCTTCACTTGCCGGCGCGTTCAGCGCGTCCAGTAGACGGTCTTCGAGACGAGACCGGCCTTGACCTTGATCTGCAACTTCCCGTCTGCGCCAAGCGTCAGCTCCGCCGGATAGCTCTTGCCCGATCGCGGCGCGTAGACGCTGCCGCCACTCCAGCCGCCGCCCGCCGCCGGCTTGAAGCCCGAGAGGATCGCTATGCCCATGAGCGGCCGCGTGCGCAGCGCTGGATCGCTGTTGCTCGCATCGAGCAAGGGCTTGCCGTTGGGCGTTGGCTGCTTCAACCAGACGAGCGCGCCGGTGAGCGTCGCCGCCGCTCCGCTGCCGCTCGTCGTGATTTCGACTTTCGAGTCGCCGTCTTCGGTGAGCCAGACTCCGGTGACGGCCTCTGCCGCTTGAGCGAAATTCCCGTGCGGCAATGCGAATGCGAGCAAGGCGGCAGCGCACAGCGCGCGACGCGCGCTGCAGATCGACTCGACGTGCATGGCAGCTCCTCGGCGGCAGGCAGGACCCGATCCTAGCGCGCGCCGCGGCCGTTGCGCGTTGCTGCGTCAGCTGTTGCGCAACAGGTGCCTGCCGAGCGCCTCGTAAGCTGGCAGCGAGGTCGGATCCAGGTGCGGCGAGTTGGCTGCGAGCGGGTGCGACGCATAGCGCGCGATCACCATCTCCGCCTTCGGGTCGATCCAGATCACCTGGCCGTGGATGCCGCGCGCGGTGAAGGCGCCGTGCGCGTTGTGCGTCACCCACCACATGTTGCGGTACGACCAGCCCGGCAGCGTCGTATAGCCGCCCAACGCGAACTTCTTCTTGTCGGCACCGCGCCGGATGTCGGCGACGACGCGCTCGGGAATGATCTGCTGGCCATTGAACCAGCCGTCCAGGCGCATCGCTTCGCCGAAACGCGCCAGGTCGCGCAGCGTCGTGTTCAAGCCACCGCCACCGGCTTCGGTGCCGACGCTGTCGACCGCGTAGTGCGCGTCGTGCTCGGTGCCGAGGCGCGCCCAGAGCAAGTCGGAGGTGAGCGTCGCGAGCCGCTGGCCCGTAGCGCGTTTGACGACCCAGGCCAGCACTTCGGCATTCACGGTCTTGTACCCGAAGGCCTCGTCGTGCGCGCCCTCGCGCGCGAGCGTCTTGAGGTACGCATAGAACGTCGCCGGCCCGTCATAGCCCGCCGGGCGCGGCAGCAGGCCGCCGGCGCGCGCGTAGTGCCAGATGTCGGCCTGCGGGTCGGCGTAGGCCTCCGAGTAGCGCACGCCGATCGTCATGTCCATCACCTGGCGCACGCTCGCGTCGCCGTAGGCCGAGCCCGCGACCTCGGGCAGGTAGTGCGTCACGGCCGCTTCGGGGTCGAGCACGCGCCGGTCGGCGAGCATCGCCGCGAGCGTGCCGACGAATGACTTGGTGACCGACATCGCGGTGTGCGCTAGCTCCGGCTGCAATGCACCGAAGTAGCGTTCCTGCACCGTCACGCCGCGATGCAGCACGACGATGCCATCGGTGTAGTTCGCGGCGAGCGACTCCCCCCAGGTCATCTTGCGGCCGTCGAGCGTCGTGAACGCGACGGCGTCGAGGTCGCGCCGCTCCGCGCGCGGCAGCAGCGCCACCTGCGCGTCGCCGCGCGACACATTGGCGGTCGGGAAGAGCTCGCGCATATGGCTGAAGGACCAGCGCGTGCGCGGAAAGGCCCACGCGCTGCCGTCCGCGAAGGCGACGGTGCGATCGGGCTGCGGCGGAAAGCCCTCCATCCAGCCGAGCGAGGCCGGGTCGGACGCGGTGGCGTCGGGGAACAGAGGCGGATTGGGTGAGGCGGGCGGAACGGTGTTCATCGGGCGGGAATGCGAGCATCGTCTTCGGTGGGACGCGTGACGAACCGCGAGGCCGGACTCGAGCACGGAAGGTTCGCACATGGACACGCTGAGCGCGAGCCCGCCGCACAGAGCGATTTGGCGGCGCCGGTAGCCTTTCACGAATTCGCGAATCGCCGAGCGTCGCCCTGCTGCCACCACGCTGTCAGCAGTGACGGCGCAGCATGGCGCTCCCTGCAACCCAAGAGGAGAAATCGATGTCAACCGAACTCAAGCTCGGCAACGCGATCAACTGGTTCGAAATCCCGGTGCGCGACCTCGACCGCGCGCAAGCCTTCTACGCCGCATTGCTCGGCGCGCCACTGCGGCGCGAGACGATCGGTGGCCATGACCTGGCGGTGTTCAGCTACGTTGAGACGGGCGTCGGCGGCTGCCTTATGGCCGGTGCCGACGTTCCCGCGCCCGCCGCCGAGGGCACGCTCGTCTACCTCAACGCCGGCGATTCGCTCGACGCCGTGCTCGCGCGCGTTGCATCGGCCGGCGGTCGCGTGACGACTCCCAAGGTGCAACTGCCCGGCGAGATGGGCTGCTTTGCACACATTGCCGATACCGAGGGCAACCGCGTCGGCCTGCATTCGCGCGCGTAGCATCGGCGAAAGCCACGGTTCAACCACCCATGACGCCGAAGAACTGGATCGCCGTTGCCAGCGCGGACCACGTAGCGATCGGCCGCGCGGCTGGCTTCATGCAGGTCGGCCACGGCAAGCGGGCGCCACTCACGCGCCTGCGACCGGGCGACCGCGTCGTCTACTACTCGCCGACGCAGCAGTTCGGCGTGCAGGACGCCTTGCAGTCCTTCACGGCGATCGGTGTGGTGCGCGCAGGCGAGCCCTATAGCGTCGACATGGGCGGCGGTTTTGTGCCCTGGAGGCGCGACGTGACTTATGCCGCGGCGTGCCCGACATCGATCCGCCCACTGCTCGACGCCCTTGCGTTCGTGCAGCCGCGCGCCAACTGGGGTGCCAAGTTCCGCTATGGCTTCTTCGCCGTCGGTGACGATGACCTGGCTGTCATCGCACGGGCGATGGGCGTCGACTCCGCTGATCCCGTTGCACGCAGCGTTGCCCGTCTGAGCACGATGCGCCGTGCAGACCGCCTGTTTCAGCTCGTGCAGCTCGTGCGCGGCAGGCGATTGTCCACGGCGGAGTTCATCGCGCAAAGGCTCGAAGTCTCGGTGCGCACCGTGTACCGCGACATCGCCGACCTGCAGCGCCAGGGCGTGCCGATCGAGGGCGAGGCGGGTGTCGGCTACCGGATGCGCGCCGGATTTGATCTGCCGCCGCTGATGTTCACGCGCGACGAAGCGCAGGCACTGGTCGCGGCGGTGCGCATCGCCCAGCCGCGGCTCGATGCGGCGCTGGCCGAGCAGGCCGAGGCCGCGCTGTCGAAAATCCTCGCCGTCCTGCCGTCCGCGGCGCGCGCCGCAGCAGAAAGCCTCGCCGTGTACGCGCCCGACGTCGGCATCGACCCAGCAACCCGGCAGCGGCTCGAACAATTGCGGCTGGCGACCGAGTCGCGCCGCTTCGTACGGATGGACTATCGTGACCTGAAAGGCGCGCGCAGCGAGCGCCTGCTTCGTCCGCTCGGTTGCTTCTACTGGGGTGCGGTGTGGACGCTTGCCGCATGGTGCGAGACGCGGCAGGACTTTCGCAGCTTTCGCATCGACCGCATCGAAGCGCTCGCCGTGCAGAATGAATGCTTCCACGAAGAAGCCGGCAAGACGCTGGCCGATTTGTTCCGCCGCGTGCAGATGAGGCGACCAACCGAAACCCGCCGATGATTCAGCTTCACTACTTCCCTGGCAACGCCAGCCTGATCCCGCACTTGTTGCTCGAAGAGCTCGGCGTGCCCTTCGAACTCAAGCTCGTCGATCGCGCGAACCAGGCGCACAAGTCGGCCGAGTACCTCAAGATGAATCCCAATGGGCTCATCCCGGTACTCGTCGATGGCGACCTGGTGCTCTACGAAACAGCGGCGATCTGCCTTTATCTGCTCGACGCGTATCCGCAATCGGGCCTCGGGCCGGCGCCCGACACGAAGGCACGCGCTCACTTCACGAAGTGGCTGATGTGGCTCACCAATACGCTGCAGGCGACGCTGATCATCTACTTCTATCCCGAGCGCTGGGCCGATGACGAATCGGCGATCGCGCAGGTGAAAGCGCACGCCGAAGCGAAGATTGGCGCGATGCTCGAGCAGCTCGACGCCGAGCTCGCGCGTGGCGGCCCGTGGCTCGGCGGCGCCGGATTCAGCGCGCTCGATCTCTACGCGATGGTGCTGTGCCGCTGGACACGAGGCTTCGGCCGACCGGCGCGCAGCCTGCCGCACCTGGGGCCGTGGCTCGCGCGCGTTCTCGCACGGCCCGCGGTGCAGCGCGTGTTCGCCGCGGAGGGCCTCGCCGCGCCGCTCGTCTAATAAGCAGGGCCCGCCGGTTCCCGCTACAGCTTGCGCGAGTTGCGCAGCCTCTCGAGCCGCACCGCGATGCGCTGCCCGAGATCGACGATACGGGCGCGCAGCGCGGCTGCTTCCGCCGCGTCCGTTGTCGAGCCCAGCTGCTCGCGCAGCGCCGCCACCTGCTTGAACATCTCGACCTCGGCCGGCACGTAGCCGGCGTCCTTCAGGATCTTGAAGCCGAGGCGCAACTCTTCAGGGGTTTCGAAATAGCCGTCGCCGAAGTCGAGCGGCTTGCCGTAGCTCTTCGCCTTCGCGAGTTCGCCGTTCAGTTGCGACTCATGCAGACGCTGCGCGATGTGCTCGTCGATCGTGGGCATGGCGGGAACCTCCAACGCACGGGTGGCGCCAATGTCGCGCCAAGGCGCACAACCGTCAAGCGCGGCAATGGTCGGCCATAGTGGATACGATGCGAGCCTCAACTTTGCCGCCGAGGATCGCCATGCCCCTGCCGTTGCGCCTGACCGTCAACCACAAACCGATCGAGGTCGAAGTCGAGCCGCACGCGCTGCTCGTCGATGTGCTGCGCGGCCCGCTCGCGCTGACCGGCACCCATGTCGGCTGCGACACCGCCCAGTGCGGCGCCTGCACGGTGCTGGTCGATGGGCGCGCGGTGAAGAGCTGCAGCTTGCTTGCGCTGCAGGCGCAGGGCGCCAGCATCACGACCGTCGAAGGCCTGGCGCGCGGCGACGGCGCGCTGCATCCGGTGCAGGAGGCCTTCATCGCCTGCCACGGTCTCCAGTGCGGCTTCTGCACGCCGGGGATGATGATGTCGGCGGTCGCCCTGCTGGCCGACAACCCGCAGCCGAGCGAGGCCGAGATCACCGACGCGCTCGAAGGCAACCTGTGCCGCTGCACCGGCTACGTCAACATCGTCGCCGCCGTGCAGCAGGCGGCCACCGCGCTGGCGGCGAAAGGGGAAGGCGCATGAACGCACCGATCGAAGTAGGCCGCTTCGGCAGCGGCAAGACGGTGCGCCGCATCGAGGACCCTGCCCTCGTCACCGGCCGCGGCCAGTTCACCGACGACCTGACGCGCAGCGGGCAGTCGCATCTCGTGTTCCTGCGCTCGCCCTACGCGCACGCGCGGCTGCTGTCGGTCGATGCGGCCGATGCGCGCGCCCTGCCTGGGGTGCTCGCGATCTACACCGGCGCCGACCTGGTGGCGGCCGGTGTGAAGCCGATCAGCGTCCCGCTTCCCTTTCCGCGCCCGGACGGTTCACCCGGCGCGACCGCCGACCGCCACGTGCTCGCGGTCGACCGGGTGCGCTACGTCGGCGAGGCTGTCGCCGCCGTGGTCGCCGAGAGCCGCCAGGCGGCGCTGAACGCCGCCGAGGCGATCGTGGCCGACTACGAAGACCTGCCCGCGGTCGTCGATGCCTTCAGCGCGATGGCGCCCGGCGCGCCCGCGCTGTGCGACGCGGCGCCCGACAACATCGCGGCAGAGATGCGCCACGGCGACGCCGCGGCGACCGATGCGGCCTTCGCCCGCGCGGCGCACGTCGTCGCGCTCGATCTCGTCAACCAGCGCCTCGCGCCGAGCACGATGGAGCCGCGCGTCGTGCTGGCCGAGATCGATGCCGGCCGCATCATCGTCACGCTCTCGAGCCAGATGCCCACCGCGGTGCGCGACGGCATTGCTGCGGCGCTGCCCGGCCTCACGCCCGAGCAGGTGCGCGTGCGCGTCGGCGATGTCGGCGGCGGCTTCGGCATGAAGACCGGCCTCTACCCCGAGGACGTCGTCGTCGCCCACGCCGCGCGCAGCCTGAATCGGCCTGTCAAGTGGTGCGCCCAGCGGCTGGAGGAGTTCACTGCCTCGGTTCACGGCCGCGACCAGGTCGGCCGCGCCGAACTGGCGCTCGATGCCGACGGCAAGGTGCTCGCGCTGCGCCTGCGCTCGTTCGCCAATGTCGGCGCCTACGGGACGATGACCGGCGTCGCGATCCCGTTGATGGTCGGCCCCTGGGTCACGACCAGCATCTACGACATCCCGGTGATCTCGCTGCATCTGACTGCGGTGATGACGAACAGCACGCCGACCGGCGCCTACCGCGGCGCGGGCCGGCCCGAGGCGATCTACACCGTCGAGCGTTTGATGGACGCGGCCGCGCGCGAGATGGGCCTCGACCCCGCCGAACTGCGCCGCCGCAACATGATCCGCCCCGAGCAGATGCCCTACACCAATCCGATGGCGCAGGTCTACGACGTCGGCGAGTTCGAGAAGATGCTCGACCAGGGTCTCGCGCTTGCCGACTGGAACGGCTTCGAGGCGCGGCGCGCGCAATCGAAGGCGCGCGGCCTGCTGCGCGGGCGCGGCATCGCGACCTTCCTCGAATGGACCGGCGGCATGGCGCTGGCCGAGAACGTCACCGTCAACGTGTTGCCCGAGGGCATCATCGAAGTGATTTCGGCGACGCAGGCGATGGGCCAGGGCATCGCGACCAGCTACGCGCAGCTCGCGGTCGACACCTTCGGTGTGCCGATCGAGAACATCCGCATCGTGCAGGGCGACACCGACCGCGCCAACGGCTTCGGCAGCGCCGGATCGCGCTCGCTCTTCACCGGTGGCGCGGCGGTGCAGGTCGCCTCCGAGCGCACCGTCGAGCACGCGAAGGAGCTCGCCGGCGAAGCGCTCGAAGTGGCGCCCGCCGACATCGACTACCGCGCCGGGCGCTTCTCGGTCGTTGGCACCGACCTCGGCATCGGCCTCTTCGATCTCGCCGCGAAGCAGGCCACCATGCGCATCACCGCGCAGGGCGACGCCACGGCCGGCGCGCCGAGCTGGCCCAACGCCTGCCACATCTGCGAGGTCGAGATCGACCCCGCGACCGGCAACGTCGCGCTCGCCGCCTACGCGTCGGTGAACGACATCGGCCGCGTCGTCAGCCCGGCCATCGTGCGCGGCCAGATCGAAGGCGGCGCGGTGCAGGGCATCGGCCAGGCGCTGAGCGAGCAGGTGATCTACGACGCCGACAGCGGCCAGCTCGTCACCGCCAGCTTCATGGACTACGCGCTGCCGCATGCCGACACCTTCATCGGCTTCAAGACGGTGTTCGACACCTCCGTGCCGTGCACGACCAACCTCCTCGGCGCCAAGGGCGTCGGCGAACTCGGCACCATCGGCGCGACGCCGGCCGTCGTCAATGCGGTCGTCGATGCCCTGGCGAGCGCGGGCCTCGGGCGCGATGCGGAGCGGGTGCAGATGCCGCTCACTGCAGAGCGCGTGTGGCGGGCGCTGGCCGGGGAATTCGGGGCGAAGGTGATGGGGTGAGGGGCACTCGTCGAGTCTGGCGACGATTCGGCCTTCCGCAGTATCGGTCCTGAGCGCCGCCGTTCGAGCCGCGACGTTTGAGCCGTCCGCTGGAACGAAGCGTTAGACCCCACCCTTCGACATGCCCTCCACCGCCTTCACCGAAGCGCGGACAGCGATGGGATCGAGCGTGAGCGGAATGTGCGCGATTCCCGGAAGCAGTGTGACGGGCCAGGATTGCCCTTGCTTGCGAAAGATGCCCTCAAGCTTGTCAGTGAAGAACGCCTCATCACTTACCCCGGCAACCACTGCCACTGGCTCGCGAACTGCCCTGATACTCGCTTCGTAGTCCCGTTGGGGACCAAAGTTGGAGGCCAATGCAAACGAGTACTGCGGCGTCAAGAATTCTCGCACTTTCTCGCTCAGCGCAAACTTCGTAACAGGCAGGTCATTGAAGGTCTGAATGCCTAGGTGATTCAAGATGGAAACGGCAACGATTCTAGGAATACCGACGCTGACCCATCCACCGCTATCCGGTCGGTAATTTGGGGCGTCTCGGCCAAGGAATGGAGAAAGCAGCAGATAGTTCTGAAACTCGGCCTGTTTTTCGCTACCGGCGAATCGAAGCGCAAAACCACCGTCAGCGGAGAAGCCGGCGAGTGTCGCGGGCTTCATCGGGTGGATCGCGTTGACAAACGAAGTGAGGTCGTCCTCAAGCTGACCGACGTAGGCTATTTGGCCCTTCGTACCACGGTTGGAACGATCGCGGGGGCTACGTTCTGCCATATATAGCAGTTCTAGATCCTTTTATGAAGCGATACGTACTCATATCGAGTGGCTTCACAGTAATTCTCAGCGTAAAGAATCATTTTCACCGTTGCTGGTAGGTAGCCAATCTTTTGAACACGCATTTCATAGATCCCTGGCGCGACGCCAACGGTGCATATTCCTCGATCAGTGCAGTTCACCGTGGCTGCCTTTCCCCCGCTCACTGTGTAAATCATGGAGACGCCCGACAATCGATGATTCGTATCGTCTGTCACTTCGACAACTACGGTCCACGACGGGCCTTCGGGGCAAGTGAGGCCGTCATCTCCGCCGCAGGCGGCGAGAGCCGCCACCAGCGCCAGGTACATCGACCTAGTTGCAAGGAAGCGATACATCTGAAGGCGGTGTCCGCATGTGTGAAGAGAAAGCGGCGAATGCTTCGGGCGGCGGGCCAAAAACGAAGTTCAGGCTGCAGCATGCGGTCAGCTGGAACGATGGCTTGGCGCGCGCCTTTTTGCCTGGGCTCAGTGTGGGCACTGTGGCTGAATAACAGTTCGCAATAACGCGACCAATGTGCTCTGGCAGGGGCACGAAAGCGTCTACCTTCTTTTGCTTGAGTTCGGTATGTCAACCTCAATGCTAAGCACGGCGTCTAGCAGGCGCCAGATGGGTTCCTCTGCCTCCATTCGCTTTTGATCGGCTCGTGCCTGGTCGGCGCGGTCTTGATACAGCCTCGCTATTTCCGTTGCGCCTTGCTTTTGATATTCGGTCGCCTGACGTTGATACTCTCGGGCAAGTTGCGACGAGCTCGTGGTGCCACACCCAGGAAGCACTAGTGCCGCCAAGAGTATTAACGCAGCGAGCGATCCAATACAGACACTACGTGGCGGGGGCATGGCCGCATTGTCCAGTTTCGCCTCGCCAGTCGCAAGCGGCACTATAGTTGACATAGACCGACAGTCTTGCACCCAAATCTGACCCGTAGAACCTTGACTTGAAGGTCGCCAAGGCGCGCACTGGCTCGGCTCCCCGTTTGGGCAACACGGATCTCTACAATCGCTCGGCCCCTGCCCGCCGCGCGCCGACTCGAATTGAACCGCGCCGCTCAAAGCGCAAATATCTTCCCCGGATTCATGATGTTCTTCGGGTCCAGCGCGCGCTTGATGCTTTTCATCAGCGCGATCGCCCCGTCACCCGCCTCTTCGATCAGGAAGCCCATCTTGTGCAGGCCGATGCCGTGTTCGCCGGTGCAGGTGCCCTCCATCGCGATCGCGCGGCGCACCATCTGTTCGCTCAAATCCTCCGCCACGGCGCGCTGCGCGGCGTCGCCTTCCTTCACGAGATACGCGAGGTGGAAATTGCCGTCGCCGACGTGGCCGACGATGTAGTAGGGCAAACCGCAGGCGTCGGCGTCGCGCACCGATGCGTCGATGATTTCGGCCAGGCGCGAGATCGGCACGCAGGTGTCGGTCGTCACGGTGCGGCTGCCGGGGCTCATCTGCATGCCGGCAAAGTAGGCCTTGTGCCGCGCCGTCCACAGGCGCGTGCGCTCTTCGGGCGTGCTCGCCCATTCGAAGTCCTCGCCGCCGGCCTCGCTCGCCAGCGCCTGCACCGTCTCGGCCTGCTCCGTCACGCCGGCCGCGCTGCCGTGGAACTCCATCAGCAGCATCGGCAACTCGCTCAAGCCCAGCTTGGATTGCTTGTTCACAGCGCGCACCGCGTTCACGTCGAGCAGTTCGCAGCGCGCGATCGGGACGCCGATCTGGATGAGCTGGATCGTCACCTCGACCGCCTTCGCGATCGTCGGGAAGTGGCAGATCGCGGCGCTCACCGCTTCGGGCAGCGGGTAGAGCTTCAGGGTGACTTCGGTGATCACGCCGAGCGTGCCTTCGCTGCCGATGAAGAGCCGCGTCAGGTCATAGCCGGCGCTCGACTTCTTCGCCCGCGTGCCGGTGCGGATCACTTCGCCGCTGGCGGTGACGACGGTGAGGCCGAGCACGTTCTCGCGCATCGTGCCGTAGCGCACCGCGTTCGTGCCGCTCGCGCGCGTCGCCGCCATGCCCCCGATCGTCGCGTTCGCGCCGGGGTCGATCGGGAAGAAGAGCCCGGTGTCGCGGATCTCGGCGTTGAGCTGCTCGCGCGTCACGCCGGCCTGCACGGTGACGGTCAGGTCCTCCGGGTTCACGCGCACGACCTTCGCCATGCGGGACACGTCAAGGCTGACGCCGCCCTGCACCGCCAGCAGATGGCCTTCGAGCGAAGAGCCGATGCCGAACGGGATGACGGGCACCGCATGCGCGCTGGCGAGCGCGACGACTGCGGCGACCTCCTCGGTGCTCTCGCAGAAGACGACTGCCTGCGGTGGCGTGACGGGGAAAGGCGACTCGTCGCGGCCGTGCTGCTCGCACACGGCGGCGGCTGTCGAGCAGCGATCGCCGAAGCGTGACCTCAGCGCATCGAGCATCGCGTCGGGAATGACGCGGGTGGCGGCGGTGGGCAGGGCGTGGGCGGGAAGGGGTGCGTTCATCAGGGCCTCCGGTTGCCCGCGCGCGCGGGCGTACCCCATTCTAGGGATCGTGGCCCCCTGGCGGTTACCGAAAGCGCGTGGCCGCCACGGTGCTGCGCATGCCCGGGCCTAAACTGATCGCCCACAGCGGCCGCACCGTGCGGCCCGAAGCGGGAGCAACACATGGCGAACCGACTTTCGGCCATCGCGACGCGGACCGGCGACGACGGCACGACGGGCCTGGGCGACGGCACCCGCGTCGCGAAAGATGCGCTGCGCGTGCAGGCGATGGGCGATGTCGACGAGCTCAATTCGACGCTCGGCGTGCTGCTCGCCGAGCCGCTGCCGGACGACGTGCGCGAACTCCTCGTCGTTATCCAGCACGAGCTGTTCAACCTGGGCGGCGAGCTCTCGATCCCCGGCTACGAACTGCTCAAGGACGATGCCGTGGCGCGGCTCGACGAGGCGCTCGCGCACTACAACGCGGCGCTGCCGCGGCTGAAGGAATTCATCCTGCCGGCCGGCACGCGCAGCGCCGCCGTCTCGCACGTCGCACGCACGATCGCGCGGCGCGCCGAGCGTGCGCTCGTCGCGCTTGGTGGCGCGGAGCCGGTGCGCCCGGCGCCGCGCCAGTACCTCAACCGACTGAGCGATCTCCTGTTCGTCCTCGCGCGCGTGCTCAACCGCGCGAATCTGGATGGTCTGGGCGGCGATGACGTCTACTGGCGCAGCGAGCGCCTCGCCCGCGAAGGCGACCAGGGCGAATAGAGAGACGCGGGCGGCGCGGGAGCGCGGAGGAGTTTCGGCAGCGCCGACGACGGCGCCTCCGCGCCGCCTCTCGTGACGCGTGCAGATCAAGTTGGCACGGAGCGTGCAAGCACTCGGCTAGGTATACCAGCCAGTGCACCATTTTGTCCCGCGACCTCACCTCCGACCTTGAGCTGCGCAGCGTCCTCGACTGGCGCGAACGCGTGCTCGCAGGCGACGATCCGCGCCCGGCGCTCGAGCGCTGCCGCGAGGAAGCGTGGCGCAGCGAGAAGTTGTCGATCTGGATCAGCCTGGCCAGCGGCGCGTTGTGGGATGAGCAGATCGCGCAGCTGGGGGCGCGCCTCGGCGAGCCGCTGTCGCGCGCCGATCTGGTGCGCCGCTACCCTTTGCTGGGCGTGCCCTTCGCGGTCAAGGACAACATCGATATCGTCGGCGCGCCGACGACGGCAGGCTGTCCGGACTTTGCATACATGCCGGACCGCACCGCGACGGTCGTGCAGCGGCTGCTCGACGCCGGCGCCGTGTGGCTCGGCAAGACCAACCTCGACCAGTTCGCGACCGGCCTGGTCGGCACGCGATCGCCCTATGGCCGGCCGAGCAGCGTGTTCGATGCACAGCGAATCAGCGGCGGATCGAGTTCGGGCTCGGCGGTCGCAGTCGCACGCGGGCAGGTTGCCTTTGCGCTCGGCACCGACACCGCCGGCTCCGGCCGTGTGCCGGCCGGGTTCAACGAGCTTGTCGGACTGAAGCCGACGCCCGGGCGGCTGAGTGCTGCCGGTGTCGTGCCGGCCTGCCGCACGCTCGACTGCGTGTCGCTGTTCGCGCACACGGTCGACGACGCGGCCTTGCTTCTGTCGATCGCCGAGGGGGCCGACCCGCTGGACGCCTACAGCGACTTTCGCGTCGGCCCGGCAGGTTTCCCACAGCGCCTGCGCATCGGCGTGCCCAAGGCGCCGACCTTCTTCGGCGATGCCGGCTATGCGCAGGCCTGGGATGCCGCGGTCACGCGCGCGGCCAGCCTTTGCGACACGGTGATCGAGCTCGACTTCGATCGGTTGTTCAAGGTCGCCGCACTGCTCTACGAGGGCCCGTGGGTGGCCGAGCGCCACAGCGTTGTGCGCGAGCTGCTCGCGACGTCGCCCGACGCCTTGGACCCGACCGTGCGTCGTGTCATCGGACGCGCCGCCGGTCTGAGCGCCACCGACACCTTCGTCGCCCAGTACCGGCTGCGTGAGCTGCAGGCCGAGTTGCGCGTGCTCTGGCAGCAGGTCGACATGCTGCTCGTGCCGACTGCACCCGGCCATCCGAGCTTCGACGATGTTCAGGATGATCCGGTTGGCGTCAACGCGCGCCTTGGCACCTACACCAACTTCGTGAACCTGCTCGGCTGGTGCGCGCTCGCGCTGCCCGCGGGCCGCACTTCGCGCAACCTCCCGTTCGGCGTGACCTTCATCGCTCCCGGCACCCACGATGCTGCGCTGCTCGACTTCGGCCGCCGCTGGGCCGGCGAAGCGCAGCCCTCGACCACCTACCACCAGCCGGCGACGACGCCGGTGCTGCCGATCGCCGTCGTCGGCGCCCATCTGTCGGGCCTGCCTTTGAACGGCGAATTGCTCGAGCGCGGCGCGCTGCGGCGCGAGACCACGCGCACCGCGCCGAAATACCGTCTGTTCGCCCTGCCCGGCACGCAGCCCCCCAAGCCCGGGCTGCAACGTCGTGGCGAAAGCGGCGTGGCGATCGAGGTGGAAGTCTGGGATGTGCCGCTGCCGGAGGTCGGCGCCTTCCTCGCGCGCGTCAGCGCGCCGCTCGGCCTCGGAAGCATCGAGCTGGCCGACGGCCGCTTCGTGCACGGCTTCCTTTGCGAGGCTGTCGCGCTCGACGGCGCGCGCGACATCAGCGCCTTCGGCGGGTGGCGCGCCTACCTCGCCTCGCTGTGAACGCACGGATGCCATGGCACTGACCCGCAAACAGATCGAGGCCGTTGTTGCCGCCAACGCGGACGCGCTCGACCTGCGCATTTCGGCGGAGCATCTGCCGGGCGTGCATCAGTACTTCGCGCTCGCCGCTTCGATGGCCGAACTGGTGCAGGGCCTGCCGCTCTCGACGCACGACGAGTCGGGCAGCGTCATTCACCGTCGTGCCGGCGCATGGCGAGGGGCCGCCATGATCGGGTTCGACGCGGCCACGCTTGCGTCCGGTGTGCGCAGCGGGAGCTACAGCGCACGCAGTGTGGTGGAGGCGCACCTGTCGCACATTGGCGCCACGGATCCGCGCATCAATGCCTTCAGCACGCTGCTCGCCGAACGTGCGCTGAAGCGAGCCGACGCGATCGACGCCCATCCTCAACGCGAGCGCATGACACTCGCCGGCGTGCCCTTCGGCGTCAAGAACCTGTTCGACATCGCCGGGCTGCCGACGCTGGCCGGATCGAAGATCGAGCGCGACGCTGCGCCTGCGGCACGTGATGCCCTGCTGATCCGGCGCCTCGAGGCCCGTGGCGCCGTTCTCGTCGGTGCGCAGCACATGGACGAGTACGCCTATGGATTCACGACCGAGAACACGCACTACGGGCCGACGCACAACCCGCGCGACCTCACCCGCGTGGCGGGCGGTTCGTCGGGCGGATCGGCGGCGGCGGTCGCTGCGGCCCAAGTGCCGCTGAGCCTCGGCTCCGACACGAACGGTTCGATCCGCGTGCCGGCATCGCTGTGCGGGGTGTTCGGCCTCAAACCCACCTTCGGGCGGTTGCCGCGCGTCGGCACCTATCCCTTCGTCGCGAGCCTGGATCACCTCGGCCCGTTCGCGCGCAGCGTGCCGGACCTGGCGCTCGCCTACGACGCGATGCAGGGTCCGCTGACGAGCGGCGGGAGTGAGGACGCAGCCTGCGCCCAGCGCGCCATCGAGCCGACTCTGCCGCTGCTTGAGCGCGGCGCGCAAGGGCTGCGCGTCGCCGTGCTCGGCGGCTGGTTCCGCGAGATGGCGCTGCCCGAGGCGACCGCGGCGGTCGACGCAGTGGCGCTGGCGCTGGCGACGACCCGGCTCGTCGAATTGCCCGAGGTCGAGCGCGCGCGCGCCGCCGCCTTCCTGATCAGCAACGCCGAGGGCGCGGCGCTGCATCTGCCCGACCTGCGCCGGCGGGCGAACGACTTCGAGCCCTTGTCGCGCGACCGCTTCCTCGCCGGTGCACTGCTGCCTGCGGCCTGGGTGCAGCAGGCGCAGCGGGTGCGCCATTGGTTCGCCCGTCGCGTCGCGCGCGTGTTCGAGACGGTGGATGTGCTCATCGCGCCGGCCACGCCATGCGTGGCGCCAACGATAGGCAGCGAATGGCTCGCGCTTGGCGATCGTCGGCTGCCGCTGCGGCCGAGCCTCGGCTTGCTGACGCAGCCGATCTCGTGCATCGGCTTGCCGGTGGTGACGGTGCCGGTGTGGGGCATGAGCAGTGGCGCGCCGCACATGCCGATCGGCGTGCAATTGATCACTGCGCCATGGCGCGAGGACCTGGCGTTGCGCGCGGCCGCTGCTTTGCAGTCGCTGGGCGTGTGCAGCGCACCGCCAGCGAGGCTCGGGTGACGCGATGGACATCAATCTGCCCGACGTCCATGCCGAGGTCAGCGCGCTGTTCGCGCGCTACGAGGACGCGCTCGTGAACAACCGGGTCGAACTGCTCGACACGCTGTTCTGGGACTCGCCGCACACGCTGCGCTATGGCGCAGCGGAGAACCTCTACGGCATCGCGGCAATCCGGGCCTTTCGCGCGGCCCGCTCGCCGTCAGGCCTGGCGCGCACCTTGCAACGCACCGTCGTCACCACCTACGGACGCGACTTCGCCACCGCGAACACCGAGTTCCTGCGCGCTGCCGCGGCGCCGAACCCGACACCGCAACGCATCGGCCGCCAAAGCCAGACCTGGTGCCGCGTTGCGGGCGAGCCGCATGGCGGGTGGCGCGTCGTCGCCGCGCACGTCAGCCTGATCGACCCTCCCATCAACCCGTGACCTGATTTCAAACCCAAAGGAGTGAACATGCATCGCGATCAACTGCAACAGCTGCAATCCTCGCTCGATATCGACCGGCGGCGTCGTCGCCTGATCGCCGGCGGCGCCTTCGCGGGTGGTGCGCTGGCCCTGCCCGGTGCGCTGCGCCAGGCCTTCGCGCAGACGCCAGTGACGATCGGCGTGATCCTCGTCGGCCCGCGCAACGACTTTGGCTACAACCAGGCGCAGGCCGCCGCGGCGACCGCCGTCAAGAAGCTGCCGGGGGTCAAGGTCGTCGAGGAAGAGAACGTGGCCGAAACCGTGGCCGCGCAAAAGACCATGGAGGCGATGATCAATCAGGACAAGACGGGCCTGATCTTCGCCACCAGCTTCGGCTACTTCGACCCGCACATGCTGAAGATGGCCGAGAAGTACCCGAAGACGCGCTTCGACCACTGCGGCGGCATGTGGACCGAAGGCAAGCACCCGAAGAACGCCGGCAGCTACTTTGGCTACATCGACGAGTGCCAGTACCTGGCGGGCGTGGTGGCCGGCTACACGAGCAAGACCAAGAAGCTCGGCTTCGTCGCTGCCAAGCCGATTCCGCAGGTGCTTCGCAACATCAACGCGTTCACGATGGGCGCGCGCTCGGTGGACCCAAGCATCACGACGCGCGTGATCTTTACCGGCGAATGGTCCATGCCGGTGAAGGAGGCCGAGGCATCCAACAGCCTGATCGACCAGGGCGTCGATGTGCTCACCTGCCACGTCGACAGCCCGAAGGTCATCATGGAGACGGCCGAGAAGCGCGGCATCTTCTGCAGCGGCTATCACGTCAACCAGTCCGCGCTGGCGCCCAAGGGTTACCTGACGGGCGCCGAGTGGGACTGGACGACGCCCTACACGATGCAGATCAAGGCGCTCCAGTCCGGCGCGCCCATGATCAACTTCCTGCGCGGTGGCCTGAAGGAAGGCTACGTGAAGATGTCGCCCTACGGCGCACCGGTGTCCGACGCCGCGAAGAAGCAGGCCGATGCGATCAAGGCCGAGATGATGAAGGGCACCTTCGTCATCTTCAAGGGCGCGCTCAAGGACAACAAGGGCAAGGTCGTCATCCCGGCCGGCACCAGCCTCGAACAGGTGAATCCGGAGCTCGAGAAGATCAATTACCTGGTCGAAGGCGTGATCGGCTCGATCCCGGGTTGAGCACGTGAACACGCTGGCCGCCGCGGCCCTTCCGGCCGACAACGTCTCGCAAGTGGCGCTGCGCGTTCGCGCGGTCTTCGGCGCGTTCGTGCCGGCGCTCGCCGCGCTGCTTGTGACGGTGCTGCTGTTCTCGGTGGCCGTGGCCTGGGCCGGATTCGACCCGGTCGAGGTCTGGGGGTTGATCGTGATGGGCGGCTTCGGCGACGCCTTCGCCTGGCAGAACACGCTGCAGCGGGCGTCGCCGCTGATCCTCACCGGTTTGGCCGTGGCACTGCCGGCACAGGCCGGCCGCGTGATCATCGGCGCCGAGGGGGCGCTGGTGCTCGGCGGGCTGGCGGCGGCGGCCATCGGCAACGTGGTGGCCGCGGCCGGGCCGTGGATCGCCTGGCCGTTGATGGCGCTGGCCGGCGCCGCGGCAGGGCGGCGTGTGGATCGGCATCGTCGGCTGGCTGCGCGAGCGCCGCGAAGTCAACGAGACGATCGCGAGCCTGCTGATGTCCTTCATCGCGATTGCGCTGTTCAACCAGTGCGTGGAGACCGTGCTGCGCGATCCAGCGAGCCTGAACAAGCCGTCGACCAAGCCGTTGCCCGATGCGCTGATGCTGCCGTCGCTGCCGGGGATCGACGTGCACTGGGGTCTGGCGCTGGGCATTGCGGTTGCACTCGCGGCCTGGGTCGTCGTGCGGCTGACGCCGTTGGGCCTGGCGTTGCGCGTCGCCGGTGGCAACCCGCGCACCGCGCTCGGCGTCGGCCTGCCGGTGGCGATGCTGACGGTGGGTGCGTGTGCGGCCGGAGGCGCCTGTGCCGGCCTTGCCGGCGCCATCGAAGTGGCCGCGGTGCACGGCGCGGCCAACGCGTCGCTGATGTCCGGCTACGGCTACAGCGGCATCCTGATCGCGTTCGCCGCGCGCTTCTCGCCGGCCGGTGTCGTGCCGGTGGCGATCCTGGTCGGCGGCATCGCCGCCAGCGGCAGCCTGTTGCAGCGCCGGCTGGGGCTGCCCGACGCGTCGGTGACGGTGCTGCTCGGCTTCGCGTTTGTTGCGCTGATCGGTTGCGAGACGCTGCGCGGGCGCAGCTTCTGGCCCAGAAAGGGGTAGTCGAAGATGGGCGAGACACTCGGCTGGTGGGGCGTGCCACTGGCGATATTCGGCGGCGCGATCCGCGTCGGCACGCCGCTGCTGTGGGTCAGCCTTGGCGAGACGGTGACCGAGAAGGGCGGGCGCATCAACCTCGGCCTCGAGGGCACGCTGCTGATGGGCGCGATGACCTCCTTCGCGGTGGCGCTGCACAGCGGCAACCCATGGTTCGGCATCGTCGCTGCGGCGCTCGTCGGCACGGCGATGGGTGCGTTGCACGGCGTGCTGTGCAGCCTGAATCGGGTGAACGATACGGCAATGGGCATCGCGCTGATGCTGGCCGGCTCGGGCCTCGCGTTCTGGCTCGGCAAGCCGCTGATCCAGCCGAGCGCACCGGACCTGCCGATGCTCGCGCTCGGCGCGTGGAGCAGCCAGCCGGCGGTGCGTGCGGCGCTCTCGATCAACCCGTTGTTCGTCCTCGGCGTGCTGCTCGCCTTCGCGGTCTATTGGGCCTTCGGCCATACCCGAGTCGGCCTGCGCCTGCGCGTGGTCGGCGACAGCGAGAACGCGGCGCGTGCCTTCGGCCTGTCGCCCAGCGCCTACCGCATCGCCGCCACCGCTTTCGGCGGCGCCTGCGCCGGCGTGGGCGGCGCGTCGCTGTCGCTCGTCTATCCAGGCGCGTGGAGCGAGTCGCTCTCCAGCGGGCAGGGCGTGATGGCGGTCGCGCTCGTCATCTTCGCGCGCTGGGACCCGCGGCGCTGCATCCTGGCCGGGTTGCTGTTCGGTGGCGCGAGCGCGATCAGCCCGGCGCTGCAATCGATGGGCTATTCGGCCGGGTACTACCTGTTCGGTGCCCTGCCCTACGTGCTGACGCTGGCGCTGCTGATCGGCCTGGGCAAGCCCGGCCCGAGCCAGGGCGCGCCAGGCGAACTCTCGCTCAACCGCTGAACGCCATGATGAAGACGCTGCCCGCAATCGACGCCAATCCCTATCCGTGGCCGTTCGACGGCGAGGCCACGCCGTCGAACACCGCGCTCGTGATCATCGACATGCAGTTCGACTTCGTCGGCATCGGCGGCTACGTCGATCGCATGGGCTATGACTTGTCGGCGGTGCGTGCGCCGATCGTCCCGATCGCTGCCTTGCTTGCACGCGCCCGCACACTCGGGATGCACGTGATCCACACCCGTGAAGGGCACCGCGCGGATCTTTCGGATCTGCCGGCCAACAAGCGCTGGCGCTCGCGCCGCATCGGCCGCGAAGGCGTGGGTATCGGCGATCCGGGACCGAACGGTCGCATCCTGGTGCGCGGGGAACCCGGCTGGGAAATCATCCCGGAACTCGCACCGCTGCCTGGCGAGCCGGTGATCGACAAGCCAGGCAAAGGGTCGTTCTGCGCCACCGACCTCGAACTGCTGTTGCGCACGCAGGCCATCCGCAACCTGGTGCTCACCGGCGTGACGACCGACGTCTGTGTGCACACAACCATGCGCGAAGGCAATGACCGTGGCTTCGAGTGTCTGATCGTCGACGACGCGACAGGGGCGACTGACCGCGGCAACCACGACGCCGCGTTGAAGATGGTGACGATGCAGGGGGGCGTGTTTGGCGCCGTGGCGACTTCGCGCACGGTGCTGCGCGCATGGCAGGAGTTCGACGCATGAACAGGAACTTGATTCCGCCGCAACCTGAGGCGCACGGCGCCGCGCGTGTCGAGATGCTCGACTTTTCGAAGCGCTTCGGCGCGCTGCAGGCGCTGGCCGAGGTGTCGATGACGGTCGAGGCCGGCAGCTTTCACGCGCTGCTTGGCGAAAACGGCGCCGGCAAGTCGACGCTCGTGAAGTCGCTGATCGGCTTCTACCGACCCGACACCGGCAGTGTGATGGTCGACAGTCGGGAGCGTCAGATTTCAAGCCCGCGCGACGCCGCCGCGCTCGGCATCGGCATGATCTTCCAGCACTTCACTGTCGTCCCGGGCATGAGCGTTGCCGAGAACCTGGCGCTCGCGCAGCGGGACCTGGGCGTGGTGATCGACTGGAAGGCCGAGCGCGCGCGACTTTCGGAATTCATGGCGACCGCCCCGTTTCCGCTGCCGCTCGACGCGCGCGTCGCCGGGCTGGCGGCCGGCGAGAAGCAGAAGCTCGAGATCCTGAAGGCCTTGTATGCGCGGCGGCGATTCCTCGTGCTCGACGAGCCGACCTCGGTGCTGACGCCCCAGGAAGCCGACGAGGTGCTCGGCCAGATGAAGCGGCTGTGCCGCGACGGTCAGCTGTCGGTGCTGATCATCACCCACAAATTCCGCGAGGTCTTCGGCTTCTGCGATGAAGTCACTGTGCTGCGCCGCGGCCGGCGCACGGGCGGCGCCAAGGTTGCAGAGACGACGCGCGACGAGCTGGCCGGCTGGATGATGGGCGTGGCAAGCGACGAGGTTGGCGCGAGCAGCGCGGCGGCCACCGCAGCCGTGCTGGCCGAGGCCAGCGGTGAATCGGCGCCCACGCCCCTCGCGGTCGACCCCGGAGGCGTGCCGCGTCTGGCGATCCATGGCTTGAAGGTGGCGGCCGGCGAGGGGCGCTCGACCGTCGCCGACCTGAGCCTTTCGGTACAGCCCGGCGAGATCGTCGGTATCGCCGGTGTCTCGGGCAACGGCCAGCGTGAACTGGTTGCTGCGCTGACCGGTGCCCTGCCGATCGCCGGTGGCCGGGTCGAAGTCGATGGCCAGACCTACCTGCCGACACGCCGCCTGATGCGCAGCCTGGGGGTGCGCAGCCTGCCTGAAGAACCGCTGCACAACGCCTGCGTCGGCAAGCTCGCGGTGGCCGAGAACATGGCTTTGCGCGGCTTCGACAGTGCGCCACTGTCGTGGGGGCCGTGGCTGTCGCGCAAGCAGATGCGGGGCCAGGCGCTGGCCAAGATCGCCGCCTTCAAGGTCAAGACGCCGGGGCCGGACGTGGCGATCGAGACCTTGTCGGGCGGCAACGTGCAGCGCGCCGTGCTGGCACGCGAACTCGACGGCGCGCCGCGGCTGCTGATCGTCGCCAACCCGTGCTTCGGCCTGGACTTCCAGGCCAGCGCCGAGATTCACGCCCGGCTGCGCGCGGCGCGCGACGCAGGCGCCGGCGTGTTGCTCGTCAGCGAGGATCTGGACGAAATCCTGGCGCTGGCCTCCCGGCTGCTCGTGCTGTCGCACGGACACGTCGCGTTGGAATGCCCGACGGCGGACGCCGATATCGGCCGCATCGGCCGCGCCATGGCCGGTGACATGAAGGAGGCCGCATGAGTTCTGCCAAGACAGACCCTGGGCCGGAGGCGTTCGAATGAACACCGTCGCCGCCCGTCCCTATCCGTATGTTTTCGAGCCGGCGCATACCGCGCTCGTGATCATCGACATGCAGCGCGACTTCCTCGAACCCGGAGGCTTCGGCGCGATGCTCGGCAACGACGTGTCGACGCTGCAACGCATCGTGCCGGCCTGTCGCGGGTTGCTCGCGCTGGCGCGTGAGGCCGGCATGCGGGTGATTCACACCCAGGAGGCACACGACCCGCAACTCGCCGATTGCCCGCCGTCGAAGAAGGCGCGTGGGGGTCTGAGCTGCGGCATCGGGGATCCAGGTCCCCTCGGCCGCGTGCTGGTTGCCGGAGAAGCTGGCGCTGACTTCGTAGCCGAGTTGCAGCCATTGCCCGGCGAGTTGGTACTGCGCAAGCCGGGCAAGGGCGCTTTTCACGCCACCGGGCTCGACGCGATGCTGCACGCGCAAGGCATCACGCATCTGCTGATCGCGGGCGTGACCACCGAAGTCTGCGTGCAGTCGACGATGCGCGAGGCCAATGATCGTGGCTACGAATGCCTGCTCGTCGAGGACTGCTGCGCCAGCTACTTTCCGCGCTTCCACGACGCGGTGGTCGAGATGGTCGTTGCGCAAGGTGGCATCATCGGCTGGGCCGCGCCGCTCGCCGCATTGCAAAAGGCCTTCGAGCCGGCGGGCGCCGTGGCGGCCTGAACGCGAACCGTTGGACGCTCACCGATGTCGAGACCCGATGTGCCGCTGCGCAACAACCTGGCCGAGCAGGTCTACACGCGGCTGAAAGAGGAATTGCACGACTTCGCCCTCGTGCCCGGCGACCGCCTCGCCGAGGCCGAGGTCGGCCAGCGCCTCGGGGTCAGCCGCACGCCGGTGCGCGAGGCGCTGTTCCGGCTGCGCAATGAAGGCTTCCTCGAGGTCGAGGCGAAGATGGGCTGGTTCGTGCTGCCGCTGGATTTCGCCAAGCTCGATGAGCTCTATGACCTGCGCGTTACGCTCGAACTGGCGGCCCTGGCCCGGCTGTGCGCCGCGCCCGAAAGTGGCGAGCAGCAGGAGATGCAGACGCTGAAGGCGTGCTGGCTGGTGCCGCCGACAGAGCGGTTGACAGAGGCACGCGAGGTAGGTGCCCTCGACGAAGAGTTCCACGCCACGCTGGTGCGCGCCGCCGGCAATCGTGAGGCGGCGCGGGTGCACCGTGACCTGACCGAGCGCATCCGCATCGTTCGCCGGCTCGACTTCACGCGCGGCGATCGCATCGAGGCGACCTACAACGAGCACGCCCAGATTCTGCGGGCGGTTATCCAGCGCAAGCTCGACCGGGCGCAACTGCTGCTCAGGACCCACATCGAGCAAAGCAAGGTCGAGGTGCGCAAGATCAGCTTGCACGCGATGCACGAGGCGCGCCAGCGCGCTGCAACGCCCGCAACGCCAACGAAGCGTCTCGCGATCTGATCCGCGCGCTCAACGGCCGGCGCGGCGCGCCGTCACGGCATCGGAGAGCTCCCGCAGCACCGCGACCGAATCGTCCCAGCCGATGCAGGCGTCGGTGATGCTCTGGCCATAGGCGAGCTTGCCCGGATCGTCCTTGCCGGCGTTGAATTTCTGCGCGCCGGGCTGCAGGTGGCTCTCGACCATCACGCCGAAGACGCAGCGTCCACCGGCGCGCAGCTGCTCGGCGACGTCGCGCGCGACGTCGATCTGGCGTTGGTGCTGCTTGCTGCTGTTCGCGTGGCTGCAATCGACCATCAGCGTGCACTCGAGTTTGGCCGCCTCGATCTCCTCGCATGCCGCAGCGACGTGCGCTGCGTCGTAGTTCGGCGACTTGCCGCCGCGCAGGATCACGTGGCAATCCTTGTTGCCGCGCGTCTGAACGATCGCGACCTGGCCGTTCTTGTGCACCGACAGGAAGTGGTGCGGCCGCGCCGCAGCCTGGATCGCGTCGATTGCGATGCGGATGTTGCCGTCGGTGCCGTTCTTGAAGCCGATTGGCGCCGAGATGCCGGAGGCGAGCTCACGATGCACCTGGCTCTCGGTGGTGCGCGCGCCGATCGCGCCCCAGCTGATCAGGTCGCCGATGTACTGCGGCGAGATGACGTCGAGGAACTCGCTGCCTGCAGGCATGCCCATCCGGTTGATCTCGACGAGCAATTGGCGTGCAATGCGCAGGCCTTCGTCGATGCGGAAACTCTGGTCGAGGTAGGGGTCGTTGATCAGCCCCTTCCAGCCGATCGTCGTGCGCGGCTTTTCGAAGTAGACGCGCATCACGATCTCGAGCGTGTCGGCATACTTGTCGCGCTCGGCCTTCAGGCGGCGCGCGTAATCGAGCGCGGCCACGGGGTCGTGGATCGAGCACGGCCCCATGACGACGAGCAGGCGGTCGTCCTTGCGCTGCATGATCTCGCGGATCGCGCCGCGCGTGCGGCCGATCAGCTTCTCGGCCGGCGTGCCAGCGATCGGGAAGAAGCGGATCAGGTGCTCGGGCGGCGGCAGTGGTGTGACGTCCTGGATGCGCTGGTCGTCGGTCTGGCTGGTGCGCTCGGTGAACGCATACCAGCCCTCGGGCGCGGCGGCAGATTTGGCGGTCATGGTTGCGGGCTCCTGTCGATCTCGTTGAATGCGGTGCGCTGAAACAAAAAAACCGCCGGGCTTTGGGCCCGGCGGTTCTAGGAGTCGTTGCGCTGCTTCGTCTAAGCGCTTGCCTCTCCATCCGCCGGGCGGTGCGAGAACCAAAAGCTTGCAAAGAAATACTGGCGCGAATGAAGCATGGACGCGAATGTAGCACGGGCAATGTCCGTTGCCGGCAGGCCGAGCGCCGGGCCGCCCCAAGCCGGCCTGCACCCGCTCGGCGGGTGGGCTCGCGTACGCGCGAGCCCGGGTGCACCCTTCACGCCGTGCCGCCCACCGTCACCTTGTCGATGCGCAGCGTCGGCTGGCCGACGCCCACGGGGACGCTCTGGCCATCCTTGCCGCAGACGCCGACGCCAGTGTCGAGCCGCATGTCGTTGCCGATCATCGAGACGCGCGTCAGCGCATCCGGCCCGTTGCCGATCAGCGTCGCGCCTTTCACCGGGTACTGGATGCGGCCGTTCTCGACCCAGAACGCCTCGCTCGCCGAGAACACGAACTTGCCGCTCGTGATGTCGACCTGGCCGCCGCCGAAGTTGGTGGCATAGAGGCCCCGCTTCAAGCCGGCGATGATCTCTTCCTTGGTCTTGTCGCCGCCGAGCATGTAGGTGTTCGTCATGCGCGGCATCGGCAGTGCGGCGTAGCTCTCGCGCCTGCCGTTGCCGGTCGAGGCAACGCCCATCAGCCGCGCGTTGAGCGAGTCGTGCAGGTAGCCCTTCAGGATGCCGTCCTCGATCAGCACGTTCTTCTGCGTGAGGTTGCCCTCGTCGTCGATGTTGAGCGACCCGCGCCGATCGGCGATCGTGCCGTCATCCAGCACCGTCACGCCCTTGGCCGCGACGCGCTGGCCGATGCGGCCGGAAAATGCGCTCGAGCCCTTGCGGTTGAAGTCGCCCTCGAGACCGTGGCCGATCGCCTCGTGCAACAGCACTCCAGGCCAACCGGGGCCGAGGACGACGCTCATCATTCCGGCCTTGAGCGGGCGCGATTCCAGGTTTGTCAGCGCCGCGTTCACGGCGTCGTGCACATAGCTCTCGATCACGCTGTCCTGGAAGTAGCCGAGGCCGAAGCGCCCGCCGCCGCCGCCGTTGCCCGATTCGCGGCGCAGTTCGCCGTCGACCATCTGCTCGGCGATCACCGTCACCGACAGGCGCACGAGCGGGCGCACGTCGGCGGCGAGCGAGCCGTCAGCGCGCGCGACGAGCACGACGTCGTACTCGCTCGCCAGGCCCGCCATCACCTGCTTGACGCGCGGGTCCTTGGCGCGTGCGAGCTTTTCCACCTTCTCGAGTAGCGCAACCTTTTGCGTGCTGTCCAGCGTCGCGATAGGGTCCGTCGGCGCATAGAGGCTGCGCGTGCTCGCGACGCTGTGCCGGCCGCTGATCTTCACGCTGCGGCTCTGGCCGGCGGCGGCGATCGTGCGCACCGTCTGCGCGGCGTCCATCAGCGCCGCTTCCGAGATGTCGTCCGAATAGGCGAATGCCGTCTTCTCGCCGGCGACCGCGCGCACGCCGACACCCTGGTCGATGCCGAAACTGCCCGATTTGACGATCCCCTCTTCCAAACCCCAGCCCTCCGAACGCGTGTACTGGAAGTAAAGATCGGCGTCGTCGATCCGGTGCGTCGCGATCGCTTTCAGCGCGCGCGACAGCGTCGCCTCGGTCAGGCCGAACGGTTCGAGCAGCAGCGCGCGGGCGGTGGCCAGGCGTTCGATCGTGGGTTCGCGGGAGATCATGGTCTGGGTCCTCGGAGGATTCAGACCATTGTAGAAGTCACCCTCTGGCGGCGTGCGGTCGACAGCGATCAACCCTTCAGCGCGAGCGCACGCGCATAGACCGCGTTGCGCGGCGCACCGGTAAGTTGCACCGTGAGCGCGACCGCCTGCTTCAGCGGCAGCGCCTCGAGCAGAGCAGTAAGTGTCGTGTCGTGCTGCTCGACGCCCTGCGCGGCACTTGTTTCAGGCGCATGGACGACGAGCACGAATTCGCCCCGTATCCGGTTTGCGTCGGCCGCAAGCCACGCCTCGAGCTCCGAAGCCGGCAACGTGACGATCGTCTCGAACTGCTTCGTGAGTTCGCGGCAGAGCGTCACCGTACGTCGCGGCGCGGCATCGCCGAGCGCGCGGCACAACGCCTCGATGCGGTGCGGCGCTTCGAACACCACCTGCGCTTCGGGCCGGGCCAGCAGCGCAGTGAGCGCTTGAGTGCGTTCACCGGGTGCGGCCGGCAGGAAGCCGGCGAAAGCAAACGCGGGGGACCCGACTTCGCCCGCGACGCTGATCGCTGCCAGCGCCGCACTCGCGCCGGGGATCGGCAGCACGCGATAGCCCGCCGCGCGCACCGCCGCGACGAGCACCGCGCCAGGGTCGCTCAGGCCCGGCGTGCCGGCATCGCTGACGTAGGCGACGCGTTCGCCGCGCGCGAGGCGCTGGAGCACGATGGGTGTCGCCTCCCGCTCGTTGTGCTCATGCACCGCAACGAGCGGCTTGGACAGCCCGAGATGGCGCAGCAGCGGCGCGCTGTGACGCGTGTCCTCGCAGGCGACGGCATCGACGAGCGAGAGCACATGCACCGCGCGCAGCGTGATGTCGGCGAGGTTGCCGATCGGCGTGGCGACGACGTAGAGCGCGCCTGCGGGATACTGCTGTGCGCCGGCAGCGTCGGCCGCCGCGCGCAGCAGCAAAGAGGCATCGATGGTCACGACAAAACGCCTGGGAGACGATGCTGAGGCGCGCGCGCTCGCCTATCTGCAGGCACGCGGCCTCACGCTGGTGGAGCGCAATTATCGGCTCGCGCGGGGGCCAAACCAGCGCGGCGGCGAGATCGATCTCATCATGCGCGATCGCGACAGTACGCTGGTCTTTGTCGAAGTGCGGCAGCGCGCAAGCGCCTCGCACGGCGGCGCCGCGGCGAGCGTGACGGCGGCCAAGCGGCGCAGCCTGGTGCTGGCGGCGCAGCACTACCTGGTGCGCTTCGCGTCGCCACCCGCGTGCCGATTCGACGTGGTCGCGCTCGACGGCGACGAGCTCAGCTGGCTCAAGGGCGCGTTCGACGCGGGGTGAGCCTGGCGAGCCGTGTCGCGGCGCGTCTTCGCCTGAGGACGTGTGAGCCTTCCGAAAACGACGAAGCGCCCCTCAGGGCGCCTCGTTGCGATCGGCCCGCTTGGCGGGCGCGACTGCATCAGTTCAGGTCGGCATCCTTCCAGGCCTTGGAGCCGCCGATCGCGATGCCGGCTTCCACGCCATTCTTCGTCATCGTGAAGCTGTCGATGTCGTTCATGACGCTCGAGCCCATGGTGCCGCCGGCCGACTTGTTGTCCGCGCCCGCCGCCGCACCCGCTGCGCCGCTCGCACCCCAGCCGTTCGCGATGAACGAGTCCATCGCCTTCTGGGTCTTGAAGATGAGCAGCAGATCGTTCTGCGACGCGCCGAGCTGGAAGCCCGCGCTCGCGCCGGCGATCGACATGTAGGTGACCTTCTTGGTCTTGTTGTCGTGAACGACGCCGGCGCCGCCGGAGCCGCCGACGATGAAGCTCAGGCCGTAGGTCGTGAACACGGCGTAGCCGGGCGCCTTGGCGACGGCGGCCTTCAGTTCAGGCTTGGTGGCGTAGAACTTGTCGAGCGCGGCGCTCGTGTTCTTCATGATTTCGGCCTGCTTGGCCGCCTTGTCCGCGGCAAACGCGCTGCCGGCGGCGAATGACAGCATCAATGCACCGATGCCAAGAATCTTGTGGAACTTCATCAAATCACTCCTGAGAATGTGCTTGCTTGCACGGGTTTAAGGTCTTGGCACTTGACTCGCGGCCGGGTGAACAGACAAACAGCGGCTAAGTACAGATCCGACGCTCCCCGTTCGGCTACTCGCCGGCCTTCCGGCCGCAAGAGGACGAACGAGAGTACGGCGGGTGATTGCACTGTGTGCTTCGTGCGACGATGCCAGGGTCCCATACTTGCATCGGGACATTAGCGGAGCGTTAAGAATCGCACTTGAACTCGGGAGAAACCATGAGTCAAAGCAAGACTGCCATTGTGACAGGATCGGCGACCGGTGTTGGCGCCGCTACTGGGCTACAGCTGGCGCGCCGCGGCTACGACGTGCTGATCAACTATTCGCGGAGCGTTGCCGAAGCGCAAGCGGCGGCCCAAGCCTGCCGCGAAGCCGGCGCCGACACCCTGCTCGTGCGCGCCGACGTGAGCGATGACGCCGACTGCAAGTCCATGGTGAAGGCCGCCGTCGATCGCTGGGGGCGCATCGACGCCCTCGTCAACAACGCGGGGGTCACCTCGTTTGCGGGCGCCGCCAACTGGGACGCGGTGGACGCCGAAGCATTCCATCGCATCCTGGGCGTCAACACGCTCGGCGCGTTCCAGATGGTGCGCGCCTGCACCCCGCACCTGAAGGCATCGGGCGAAGGCTGCATCGTCAACGTGTCGTCGATCGCCGGGGCGCTCGGCATCGGCTCGTCGGTGCCGTACATCGCGTCCAAGGGCGCGATGAACGCGCTGACGCTCTACTTTGCGCGGGCGCTCGCGCCTGAGATCCGCGTCAATGCGGTCTGCCCAGGGCTGATCACCTCGCGCTGGTTCAGCGATGGCATCGGGCAGGAAGGCTACGAGAAGCTGAAGGCGAGCTACGAGCAGGCCACACCGCTCGGCCGTGCCTGCACGCCAGACGATGTGGCCGAAGCGGTCGTCTGGCTCGTCGATGGCGCGCGCACGGTCACCGGCGAGCTCGTGCTGCTGGATGCCGGCGTTCATCTCGGCGGCCGGGTGACGGTGCCGGGGCGCAGCTGAGCGCTGAGCGCGCCGACGCGGAACTTAGAGCGTGAAGGCCGTGTCTTATCATGCGTGCCCATGCTCGAGCAACGCATCCAACAGCAGTTCTTCGACAGCGCCGATCTCAAGTACGCCGCAGCCGAACTGCTGTCCCGGCCGATTGCCGAGGCGGTTCAAGCGCTGGTCGGCTGCATCACCGCCGGCGGCAAGGTGCTCATCTGCGGCAACGGCGGTTCGGCAAGCGACGCGCAGCATTTTGCCGCCGAATTCGTCGGCCGCTTCGAGCGTGAACGCCCGGGCCTGGCGGCGATTGCGCTGACGACAGACACGTCGATCCTGACCGCCGTCGGCAACGACTACGACTTCAAATCGATCTTCTCCAAGCAGGTGCAGGCACTCGGTGCGCCCGGCGACGTGCTGCTCGCGATCACGACCAGCGGCAACTCGGGCAACGTGCTCGCCGCGGTCGACGCGGCGCGTGCCAAGGACATGACCGTGGTGGCGCTCACCGGGCGCGACGGTGGCCGGATGCGCGAAGCACTCGGCGAAACCGACGTGCACATCTGCGTGCCGCACGAGCGCACGGCGCGCATCCAGGAAGTGCATCTGCTCGTCATTCACTGCCTTTGCGATGCAGTCGATCTGCAGTTGCTGGGCGAACAGGACAATTCATGACATTCAAACCTGCTACGTTGCGGCTGACCGCGCTTTGCGCGGCGCTCGCGGCGTCCACCTGGATCGCCGGTTGCGCGCCGATCGTTGTGGGCGGCGCGATGGCCGCGACGACGATGATGGCAACCGATCGGCGCACCGCAGGCACGCAGATCGACGATGAGTCCAACGAGTTGAAAGCGAGCGGCGCGATCAACAACGTGATCGGCGATCGCGGGCACGTCAACGCGACCAGCTTCAACCGCGTGGTGCTGTTGACCGGCGAGGTGCCGACCGAGGCCGACAAGGCCGCAGTGGCGAAGGCGGTCTCGCAGATCCCGACCGTGCGCTCGATGGTCGACGACGTCGCGGTGATGCCCAACAGTTCGTTCGGCACGCGCTCGAACGACACCGTCATCACCGGAAAGGTGAAGGCGGCGTTCATCGACGGCAAGACCACGTTCAACAGTGTCAAGGTCGTGACCGAGCGCGGTGTCGTCTACCTGATGGGCCTCGTCACCGAGCCCGAGGCGACGCGCGCTGTCGAGCTTGCCCGCAGCGTCGGCGGGGTCGTCAAGGTCGTGCGCGTGTTCCAGATCATCACGCAGGCCGAACTCAATGCGATCGAGTTCAAGGCCAGCTCGCCTGCGGGCGCGGCCAGTGCACCGGCAGCCGCCAGCGCCCCCGCTCCGGCCATGGCTCCCCCGGCACCCGCCCCCGCTGCCCCGCCCGCCGCAGCCGCGTCGGCGGGCGCGACAACGACTCCCGTCAAGCCCTGATCGCGAGCCGCGCCTTCAGCGCAGCCGTGTGATCAGGCTCGACGTGTCCCAGCGCCGCCCGCCCGCCGCCTGCACGTCGGCGTAGAACTGATCGACGAGCGCGACGACGGGCAGGCGCGCGCCGTTGCGCCGCGCCTCGGCGAGCGCGAGCGACAGATCCTTGCGCATCCAGTCGACCGCGAAGCCGAAGTCGAAGCGGCCCTCGATCATCGTCGGCCCGCGCTGTTCGAGCTGCCAGCTCTGCGCCGCGCCTTTGCCAATCACGCCGAGCACTTCGGTCATGTCCAGTCCGGCGCGCTCGCCGAACGCGATCGCCTCCGACAGTCCCTGCACAAGGCCGGCGATCGCGATCTGGTTCACCATCTTCGCGAGTTGCCCGGCGCCGCTCTCGCCGAGCAGCGTCACCGCCTTGGCGAACGCGAGCGCGACCGGCCGCATGCGCTCGAAAGCCGCTGCTTCGCCGCCGCACATCACGGTCAGTGCGCCGTTGACGGCGCCGACCTCGCCACCCGAGACCGGCGCGTCGATGAACCCGAAGCCCCGTTCGCGTGCTGCAGCGCTCAACTCGCGCGCGACGTCGGCCGACGCCGTCGTGTGGTCGATGAACACGCTGCCTGGTTTCATCGCGTGAAAGGCACCGTGCGGGCCGGTCGTCACCGCGCGCAGGTCGTCGTCGTTGCCGACGCAGGCGAAGACAAGGTCGGCGCCCGCGGCAGCGGCTTCGGGGCTGGTCGCGAGCTTGCCGCCGTTCTCCGAGACCCATTGCTCGGCCTTCGCCAACGTGCGGTTGTAGACCGTCACGCGATGTCCAGCGCGCGCGAGATGGCGCGCCATCGGGCCGCCCATCACGCCGAGGCCGAGGAAGGCGACGTTGAGCGCCGGGGTGGTTTCGTAGGTCCTGTCGTTCATGGTCTGCGTGGAAATGAAAAAGGCGGCCCCGACTGGAGGCCGCCTCGATGCAAGAAGGCGCGGTCCGGGCGAAGCGCCCGACTATACGAGCGACATGTGCTCCGTGCCGGCGGCGAGGTCTGTGTTGCGCGCGCGGTCGCTGTTGAGCTTGATCTGCAGCCGCAGATCGTTGAGTGAATCGGCGTTGCGCAGCGCGTCCTCGATCGTCACCGCATGGTTCTCGTAGAGATCGAACAGACTCTGGTCGAAGGTCTGCATGCCGAGCTCGCGCGAGCGCTTCATGATCTCCTTGATCTCGGGCACGTCGCCTTTGAAGATGAGGTCGGAGATGAGGGGCGAATTGAGCATGATCTCGACCGCCGCGATGCGCCCTGCGCCTTCCTGGCGCGGCAGCAGGCGCTGCGAGATGAGCCCCTTGAGATTGAGCGACAAGTCCATCAGCAACTGTGCGCGGCGCTCTTCGGGGAAGAAGTTGATGATGCGGTCGAGCGCCTGGTTGGTGCTGTTCGCGTGCAGCGTCGCCATGCAAAGGTGGCCGGTCTCGGCGAACGCGACGGCGTGTTCCATCGTCTCGCGGTCTCGGATTTCGCCCATCAAGATCACGTCCGGCGCCTGCCGAAGCGTGTTCTTCAGCGCGGCGCCCCAGCCGTCGGTGTCGATGCCGACTTCGCGCTGGGTGACGATGCAGTTCTTGTGGGGATGCACGAACTCGACCGGATCCTCGATCGTGATGATGTGACCGTAGGAGTGCTCGTTGCGCCAGTCGACCATCGCCGCGAGCGAGGTGCTCTTGCCCGAGCCGGTCGCGCCGACGAAGATGACGAGCCCGCGCTTGGTCATCGCGATGTCTTTCAACACCGTCGGAAGAGCGAGCGAGTCGATCGTCGGCAACGTCATCGGGATCGTGCGCAGCACAAGGCCCACGTTGCCCTGCTGCACGAAGGCATTGACGCGAAAGCGGCCGATGCCCTGCGGCGAGATCGCGAAGTTGCACTCCTTGGTGCGTTCGAACTCGGCCGCTTGTTTGTCGTTCATCACCGCGCGCGTCAGCGCCAGCGTGTGCTGGCCGGTGAGCGGCTGCGGCGAGACCTTGGTGATCTTGCCGTCGACCTTGATCGCGGGCGGGAAGTCCGCTGTCAGGAACAGGTCCGACCCGTTGCGCGACACCATCAGGCGCAGCAGGTCGTTGACGAATTTGGAGGCTTGATCGCGTTCCATGGCTCAGTCCTTTTGTGCCTCGCGCCGCAGGGATTCATCAAGCGCTTGGCCCTGGTCGGGTTTCCCGGCCAGTGGCCGAGATCCCCTAGGGGGGCGCGAGCGAAGCGAGCTTGGGGTCGTCATCTAGCCGGGGAAGTTTTCCGGGAACTTCGCCTTGCTGCGGGCCTCGGCCGGCGCGACGATATTGCGCCGCACCAACTCGGAGAGGTTCTGGTCGAGGGTCTGCATGCCGAGACTGTTGCCGGTCTGGATCGACGAGTACATCTGCGCCACCTTCGCCTCGCGGATCAGGTTTCTGATCGCGGCCGTGCCGAGCATGATCTCGTGCGCCGCCACGCGCCCCGAGCCGTCCTTCAACTTGCACAGCGTCTGCGAGATCACGGCGACGAGCGACTCCGACACCATCGCGCGCACCATCTCCTTCTCGGCCGCCGGGAAAACGTCGACGATGCGGTCGATCGTCTTGGCGGCGGAGCTTGTGTGCAGCGTGCCGAACACGAGGTGGCCGGTCTCGGCGGCGGTCAGCGCGAGGCGGATCGTCTCCAGGTCGCGCATTTCGCCGACCAGGATTGCGTCCGGATCCTCGCGCAGCGCCGAACGCAAGGCGTTCGAGAAGGAGAGCGTATGCGGCCCGACCTCGCGCTGGTTGACGAGGCACTTCTTCGATTCGTGGACGAATTCGATCGGATCTTCCACGGTCAGCACGTGGCCGTATTCGTTCTCGTTGAGGTGGTTGACCATCGCCGCCAGTGTGGTCGACTTGCCCGAACCGGTCGGCCCGGTGACGAGCACGAGGCCGCGCGGCTTGAGCGACAACTCGGCGAACACCTTTGGCGTGTTGAGCTGCTCAAGAGTCAGGATCTTGCTCGGAATGGTGCGAAACACCGCCCCCGCGCCGCGATTCTGGTTGAACGCATTGACCCGGAATCGCGCCAGGCCCTGGATCTCGAACGAGAAGTCGCACTCGAGCGTTTCCTCGTATGCCTTGCGCTGCGAGTCGTTCATGATGTCGTAGACCATCTCATGCACTTGCTTGTGCTCGAGGGGTTCGACATTGATGCGTCGCACGTCGCCGTGCACCCGGATCATCGGCGGCAGGCCCGACGAGAGGTGCAAGTCGGACGCCTTGTTCTTGACCGAAAACGCCAGCAGTTGGGTGATGTCCATGGAACGATGTCGGTTGATTCAGCGCCGTCTTGAGTCGGCGCGTCGGACGGCGGCCCAGCACCGCCCGGCCGTGCATCGGCCTTGGGCGATACTTCCGGCGCATTATGGCGACGATCGCTTCCCGGCTCCAACAGGTTCGAGCCCGCATCGCGCAAGCCTGCGCCGCAGCGGGGCGGCCTGTGCAAAGCGTCACGCTGCTCGCGGTCAGCAAGACCTGCGCCGCGCCGCGCCTGCGCGAGGCTTTCGATGCCGGGCAGCGCGCCTTTGGCGAGAACTATGTCCAGGAAGCTTTGCCGAAGATGGCCGAACTCGCCGATTTGCGCGCCGAAGCCGGGTGGCATCTGATCGGCCCGCTGCAAAGCAACAAGACGCGCGTGGTGGCCGAGCAGTTCGACTGGGTGCACAGCATTGATCGTCTGAAACTCGCCGAGCGCTTGAGCGCACAGCGCCCGGTGGATCGGGAGCCGCTGCAGGTCTGCCTGCAGGTCAACATCAGTGGGGAAGCGAGCAAAAGTGGTGTCGCGCCGGGTGATGTTCCCGCGCTCGCGCGCGCGGTCGCCGCTTTACCAGGTCTGCACCTGCGCGGATTGATGGCGATCCCCGAACCAGCGGTCGACTTTGAAGCGCAGCGCGTGCCGCACCGGGCGCTGCATGAGTTGCTGCTCAGACTGAAGGGCGACGGCCTCGTGCTCGACACACTCTCCATGGGCATGAGCGACGATCTCGAGGCCGCGATCGCCGAAGGCGCGACAGTGGTTCGCGTGGGCACGGCGATCTTCGGCGCGCGGCCGTCTGTTGTGTGAGTCGGCCGACTGCGAGCCCGCGCCAGCGTGATTTACGACCACCGCCGCGTCGCCGCCGCGGTGACAGCGCTGGTTAACATCGCGCCCCATGCCCACTTCCATGCTTGTCGCGCTGCACCGGGTGCCGGCGGAATTCTGGTACTCGGTCACGCGGCTGGGCGAGATGCAACTGATGTTGCCTGTCGGCCTCGCGCTCATCGCATGGCTTGCCTGGTCGGGTGAGCGTCGGCGTGCGGTGAGTTGGCTGGCGCTGCTGCTGGCGGCGATTGGCATCACCACCATCAGCAAGATCGCATTCATCGGCTGGGGCATCGGCAGCGCGAGCCTGAACTTCACCGGCTTTTCGGGCCACGCAATGCATGCGGCGGCGGTCTTCCCGCTGTTGATGGGTTGCGTCACTGCCGACGCCAAGCGCTGGGTGCGGCTCGGCGCCGTCTGTCTCGCGCTGGCCCTGGCGGCGCTGGTCGCGCTCTCGCGCATCGCCATTGGTGCGCATTCGCCGAGCGAGGCGCTCCTCGGCTTCCTGCTCGGCGCGCTTGCGAGCGGCCTGGCGCTCACGCTCGGCCGACCGCCGCACTCGCATCTGCCGCGCTGGTTGCTGGCAACGGTGATCGCCGCGCTGCTGCTGAACTCGTCGGCCATGCCCAGCTTGCCGACCCACGACGTGGTGACGCGCCTCGCGCTAGAACTTTCGGGACGCGACAAGCCTTACACCCGTCACATGATGTTGCGCGAGGAAAAGCTGCGCCAGCAAAGAGATGCACCAGATCGTCGCCGCGCCCGCCGGTTCTGGCGCGCTATAGAGGCAGCGCCGCGGTGTCCTTCACTTCCTCCATCACCGCGTAGGTGTGCGTTTCGCGCACGCCGGGCAGCGACCACATCACCGAGCCGATCAGCTCGCGATACGCCGCCATGTCGGCCACCCGAGTCTTGATCAGGTAGTCGAAGCCGCCCGCCACGAGGTGGCATTCGAGGATTTCTGGCCGCACCTGCACCGCCGCCTTGAAGGCGTTCATCACGTCAGGTGTCGTGCGGTCGAGCACGACCTCGACGAAGACCAGCATCCCGGCGCCGAGTTTGTCGGGATTGAGCCTTGCCGTGTAGCCGAGGATGTAGCCCTCGCGCGTCAGGCGCTTCACGCGCTCGAGCACTGCGGTCGGCGACAGGTGCACCTCGTCGGCGAGTTTCAGGTTCGAGATCCGGCCGTCTTTTTGCAAGACGCGCAGAATCTTGAGGTCGATCTTGTCGATGCCGGTCGGGTCGGTTCTCACGCTTGATAAACCTCGCTCGATGGGACGGAACTCGGAGAATAATCCGGTCGACTGCCAAATACGCTAGCGACTTCCCCAAACCTGGGCCGCCGTGATGATGAATGCGCCTGCCGATGTACCCGCCGCCCGGCTTCCCTATCCGTATCGCGACGAGTCGAATGTCCTTGCCGGCCTGCTCGCTCACCTGAGCCGAGAGGGTGGCCTTGACTGGCCGGTCGCGATGCGCCGCGCGCGGCCCTGGGTCGAGGCCGTGCGTGCCCAGCCGGCGCCGTTCTGGGCGATGGAATCGCTGTTGCGCGAGTACCCGATCTCCGGCGCCGAGGGCCTGGCGCTGATGCGTCTGGCCGAGGCATTGCTGCGCGTGCCGGATGCCGAGACGGCGGTCGCGCTCACTGCCGACCAGCTCGGCAAGGCGGATTTCGACACCAAAGGCGAAGGCGCTGCGGCCGGCAGCCCGCACAAGATGCTGGCCAGCCTGTCGGCGAGCGCGATTGCGCTGTCCAAGAAGTTTCTGCCGGAGGCCGAAAGCGAAACCGGCATGTTCAAGCGTCTCGGCGCGCAGACGGTGGTTGCCGCCACGGTGCGCGCGCTCCAGCTGCTCGGTCGCCAATTCGTGCTCGGCCGCAACATCAAGGAGGCGATGGGTGAGGCGGCCGCCCAACGCAAAGCGCAAAAGGGTCTGCGCTTCAGCTACGACATGCTCGGCGAAGGTGCGCGCACCGAAGCTGACGCGAAGCGCTACCTCGCGTCCTACCTGAACGCGATCACCGCGATCGCCGGCGCGCGCGCGGCGGCGAACCCAGAAGAAGCAGACGGCATTTCGATCAAGCTCAGCGCGCTCTTCTCGCGCTACGAGGACGCCCAACGCGAGCGCGTGTTTGTCGAACTGCTGCCGCGCGTGTGGCAACTGATCGAGCCGGCGGCGAAGGCCAACATCAACCTGACGATCGACGCCGAGGAGAGCGACCGCCTCGAACTCTCGCTCGAGGTCTTCGAGCGGCTCGCCGCGCGCATCGCACAGACATTCCCGCAGTGGCTGGGTTTCGGTCTCGCGGTGCAGGCGTACCAGACGCGCGCGCGGGAGGTGATCGGCGAGGTCGCGCGCATTGCACGCACGCATCGCCTGCGTTTCATGGTGCGCCTCGTGAAGGGTGCGTATTGGGACGGCGAGATCAAGCGCGCGCAGGAACTCGGCCTCACCGGCTACCCGGTGTTCACCCACAAGCACCACACCGACATTTCCTACCTCGCTTGCGCTCGCGCACTGATCGACGAGTCCGACGTCATCTACCCGCAGTTCGCGACGCACAACGCGGCAACGATCGCCGCCATCCTGCAGATGGCCGAAGCGGCGGGTGCGGCGTTCGAGATGCAGCGTCTCCACGGAATGGGTTCCGCTGTCTACCGGGAGGTCTTCGGGGGCTCGCAAGCGACGGGGGTTCCGCTGCGCATCTATGCGCCGGTGGGGGAGCATCGCGACCTGCTCGCCTATCTCGTGCGGCGGTTGCTGGAGAACGGCGCCAACTCGTCGTTCGTGCATCAGCTGGCCGACGAGTCGGTTGATGTCGATGCCTTGCTTGCGTCGCCGCTCGTACCTGCCGCCGCCCCTTCGCTGCCGCTGCCGCGCGACTTGTACGGCACGCTGCGGCGCAACTCGAGCGGTATCGATCTCGCGTGCGTGGCGGAGCGCGACCCCCTGCTGCGCGCGATCGCCACGGCAAACGTGCCGGCCGTGCCGCTTGCGACGGCAGACGACGTCGCCGCGGCGATGGCGCGCCTGCGGGCGGGGCACACGGCGTGGAACGCGCGCGGCGTCGGGGCGCGCGCAGCGATCCTGCTGCGGGCGGCCGATCTGCTCGACGCGCGGCTCGCCGAGTTCTGCGGCCTGCTCGTCGTCGAGGCGCACAAGACGCCGGGGGATTGCGTGGCCGAAGTGCGCGAGGCGGTCGACTTCCTGCGCTACTACGCACTCGAAGCGAAAGTGCGGCTCGCTTCGCAGGCCCTCCCCGGCCCGACGGGCGAGAGCAACGAACTTCGGCTGCACGGGCGCGGCGTGTTCGTCTGCATCAGCCCGTGGAACTTCCCGCTCGCGATCTTCGCGGGCCAGGTCGCGGCCGCGCTCGTCGCCGGCAACAGTGTCGCCGCCAAGCCGGCCGAGCAGACGCCGGGCGTCGCCGCCCGCATGGTCGCGCTGCTGCGCGAAGCCGGCGTGCCGATCGAGGCGCTCGCGCTGCTGCACGGTCCTGGTGAGACCGTCGGCGCCGCGCTCGTCGCCGATGCGCGCGTCGCCGGCGTGTGCTTCACCGGCTCGACCGCGGTCGCCAAGCACATCAACCGCGCGCTCGCGGCGAAGGATGGGCCGATCGTGCCGTTGATCGCCGAGACCGGCGGCATCAACGCGATGATCGTCGACAGCACCGCGCTGCCCGAGCAGGTGATCGACGCCGTCGTGCAAAGTGCTTTCCGCAGCGCCGGCCAGCGCTGCTCGGCGCTGCGATTGCTGTGCGTGCACGAAGCGATTGCCGACGGGGTGATCGAGATGCTCGAGGGCGCGCTCGCCGAGCTGCAGGTCGGCGATCCGGCGCTGCTCGCGACCGATGTCGGACCGTTGATCGATGCCGAGGCGGCAGAAGGTATTGCGCGCCACGTCGAGCGGCTCGAAAGAGAAGCAAAACTCATCGGTCGCCGCGAGATCCAGCAGCCGGTGGCCGCGGGTCACTTCATCGCGCCGATCGCGTTCGAGCTGGCGCAAGTCGGCGACGTGCGTCAGGAGATCTTCGGCCCCGTGCTGCACGTCGTGCGCTGGTCGGGCGACGTGGATGCGGTCGTCGCGCAGATCAATGCGCTCGGCTACGGCCTCACCCTCGGTATCCAGACGCGCATCGACTCGCGCGCGTTGCGACTGGCGTCGCAAGCCTGCGTCGGCAACGTCTATGTGAACCGCAACATGATTGGCGCCGTCGTCGGCGTGCAGCCCTTCGGTGGCGAAGGCTTGTCGGGCACCGGCCCGAAAGCGGGCGGCCCGCACTACCTCTATCGCTTCTGCGCCGAGCAGACGCTCACGATCAACACGGCCGCTGCCGGCGGCAACGCGGCGCTGCTCGCGGGTTTGCATTGACACCGACGCAACGCCTGCGCTTCGCTCGCCTGCTGCTGTGGTTGATCCCGGCGCTGTGGGCCGAGCATCTACCTCGCGACGCGAGGCGCCGCGCCGGCACAGGTCGGCGCCCGGCGCTGAGCGCGGCGCGCTGCTTACACTGACGGCATGGAGTGCATTGCATTCATCGGCGGCGGCAACATGTCGAGCGCGATCATCGGCGGCTTGATAGCCGGCGGCCTCGCGCCGGGGGCCGTCCTCGTCGTCGAGCCGTTCGAAGCGCAGCGCGAGAAGCTGCGCGCCGCGTTCGGCGTCGAGCCGCTCGCCGCGGCCGATGAGTCGCTGTCCCGTGCGGACGTGGTCGTCTGGGCCGTCAAGCCGCAGCTCTTCGGCGAAGCGGCGGCGCCGTGCGCCGCGCACGTCGGCCAGACGCTGCATCTGAGCGTGATGGCCGGCATCCGCAGCGACGCGATCGCGCGCGCGGCCCGCACCGAGCGCGTCGTCCGCGCCATGCCGAACACGCCGGCATTGATCGGCATGGGCATCGCCGGGCTGTATGCGCGCGCCGCCGTCTCGGCCGCCGATCGCGCGCGCGTCGAGCGGGTGCTGGCCCCGACCGGGCGCACGCTGTGGCTGCGCAACGAGGCAGACCTTGACGCCGTCACGGCCCTCTCGGGCTCCGGCCCCGCCTACGTCTTCTACTTCGTCGAGGCGATGATGTCCGCGGCGAAGGCAATGGGGCTCACGGCCGACGAAGGGCGGCAGCTCGCACTCGCGACGTTCGCGGGCGCAACCGAGCTGGCGCAGCGTTCGAGCGACCCGGTCGAGGTGCTGCGCGAACGCGTCACGTCAAAGGGCGGGACGACCTTCGCCGCGCTGCAGTCGCTTGAAGCCGATGGCGTGAAGACGGCGATCGTCGATGCCGTGAAGGCGGCGCAGCAACGGGCGCACGAGCTCGGCGACGAGTTCGGCTGAGTCGGAGCGTCGATTCAACCGCCACGCAGCGCGGCGTCGACTGCGATGCCCGCGAACACCGCGAAGCCGAGCCAGTGGTTCTGCTTGAACGCGCGGAAGCAACCTTCGCGCGTGCGCTCGCGGATCAGCGTGTAGTGCCATGCCGCCTGCCCGACTGCAACCGCAAGACCCGCGAAGTACGCCCAGCCGAGCCCGATGCGCGCGCCGAGAAGGGCCCAGACGCCCAAATACGCGGCATAGAACCCCATCACACCGACGACGTCGAAGTGCCCGAGCGTCAGCGCCGAGGTGCGGATGCCGACGCGGATGTCATCGTCGCGGTCGACCATTGCGTATTCGGTGTCGTAGGCGAGCACCCAGAAGGCGTTGCCGAGAAGCAGCCAGAGCGCGAGCACCGGCACGTCGCCCTGCGCGGCCGCGAATGCCATCGGGATGCCGAAGCTGAACGCGATGCCGAGCACCGCCTGCGGCATCGAGAACACTCGCTTGGAGTATGGATAGACGATCGTCACCGCGAGCGCGGCGAACGACCACGAGACTGTCGCGACGTTGGTCGTCAGCACGAGCGCGAAGGCGGCGAGCGCGAGCACCGAGCCGAGCGCGAGCGCCTCTTTCGGGCTGACCCGGCCGCTCGTCACCGGGCGCGCCGCGGTGCGTTTGACGTGGCGGTCGAACTCGCGGTCGGCAACGTCGTTGATGCAGCAGCCGGCGCTGCGCATCAGGATCGTGCCGAAAGTGAACACCGCCACCAGATGCCAGCCCGGAAAGCCCCCGGCCGCGATCCACAGCGCCGACAGCGTGGGCCATAGCAGCAAGAGCCAGCCGGCCGGGCGGTCCCAGCGGATCAGGTTCAGCCACAGTGCGAGGCGTTCGCGCATGGAGTGGCATTGTCGCCGTCGTGCGCAAGGGCACTCGCTTGTCGATAGAGTGTCTGCCCGACCCTTCGAAGGCACGCACCATGAACGCAGTCTTGAGCCCTAGCGGCGTTGAAAACGTGACCCACCCCCGCAGCGTCGAGCGCCTCGTCGCCGGGACGCCGACCAGCGACGGCGCGGGTGTCAAGCTCACCCGCGTGTTGACGCAGCCGCTGCAGCGCCGCCTCGACCCCTTCCTGATGCTCGACGCTTTCGGCAGCGACAACCCGGGGGACTACATCGGCGGCTTCCCCGACCACCCGCACCGCGGCTTCGAGACCGTCACCTACATGATTGCCGGCCGCATGCGTCATCGCGACAGCGCGGGCAACGAGGGCTTGTTGTCGAACGGCGGCGTGCAGTGGATGACCGCCGGACGCGGCGTGATCCACAGCGAACTGCCCGAGCAGGAAGAGGGCCGCATGGAGGGCTTCCAACTCTGGCTCAACCTGCCGGCGAAGGACAAGATGGGCACGCCCTGGTACCGCGACATCCAGAGCGAGACGATTCCCGAGATCACGGTCGAGGGCGTGACGGCGCGACTCATCGCCGGTCGCTCGCACGGCGTCGATGGCGCGATGCCGCCGGGGCAACGCGAAGGCACCGAGCCGGTCTACCTCGATCTGCACTTCGACGCGCCCGGCGCGTCGTTCGCGCAGGCGCTGCCGGCCGGCCACAACGCGTTCGTCTATGTCTACCAAGGTGTGCTCGCGATCGGCGAGACCGAGGTCGCGAGCCAGCGCATGGCCATCCTCGCCAACGACGCCGGCAGCGATGGCGTGGTGCTGCGGGCAGCGGGTGACGCGCCGGCGCGCGCGCTGCTGATTGCCGGCAAGCCGCTCGGCGAGCCGATCGCGCAGTACGGCCCTTTCGTGATGAACACGAACGACGAGATCTTCAAGGCGGTCGAGGACTTTCGCGCGGGCAAATTCGGTGGATGACAGTCCCCAAGACGTCTTTGGCGTCAGCCCCCCAAGGGGGCGCTCAGTCGCCTTGGGGCGGCCTGGCGGCGACTGAGGCGCGGCGACCGCCGCCTGCGACCATCCCGTAGCATTCGAAGTTTCCTCGAATGGTGATCACGACGATGGGCGCCAACATCCTGCAGCAACTCCCCGCCGGCGAGCGCGTCGGCATCGCCTTCTCGGGCGGGCTCGACACGAGTGCCGCGGTGCACTGGATGCGCGCCCATGGTGCCATTCCGTGTGCCTATACGGCCAATCTCGGCCAGCCCGACGAGAGCGACTACGACGAGATCCCGCGCAAGGCCAAGGCCTACGGCGCGGAGATCGCCCGCTTGGTGGATTGCCGCGCGCAGCTCGTCGCAGAGGGTATTTCGGCGATCCAGTGCGGCGCGTTCCACATCGCTTCGGCGGGCACGACCTACTTCAACACCACACCGCTCGGGCGAGCGGTGACGGGCACCTCGCTGGTGGTGGCGATGCGCGACGACGGCGTCAACATCTGGGGCGACGGCAGCACCTACAAGGGCAACGACATCGAGCGCTTCTACCGCTACGGGCTGCTCGCCAATCCGCAGCTTCGGATCTACAAGCCCTGGCTCGACCAGCGGTTCATCGACGAGCTCGGCGGCCGCAAGGAGATGAGCGAATACCTCGTCGCACACGGCTTCGACTACAAGATGAGCGTCGAGAAGGCCTATTCGACCGACTCCAACATCCTCGGCGCGACGCACGAGGCGAAGGACCTCGAGTACCTCGACAAGGGCATCAACATCGTCCAGCCGATCATGGGCGTCGCCTTCTGGCGCGAGGACGTGACCGTCAAGCCCGAAGTCGTCAGCGTGAAGTTCGAGGACGGCCAGCCGGTGGCATTGAACGGCCGTACGTTTGCAAGCGCGCTCGAACTCTTCATGGAAGCGAACGCGATCGGCGGCCGCCACGGCCTCGGGATGTGCGACCAGATCGAGAACCGCATCATCGAGGCGAAGAGCCGCGGCATCTACGAGGCGCCTGGAATGGCGCTGCTGCACATCGCCTACGAACGGCTCGTGACCGGCATCCACAACGAGGACACGATCGAGCAGTACCGCGCCAACGGCCGCCGCCTCGGCCGCCTCCTCTACCAGGGCCGCTGGTTCGACCCGCAAAGTCTGATGTTGCGCGAGACGGCGCAGCGCTGGGTCGCGCGCGCCGTGACTGGCGAAGTGACGATCGAGCTGCGGCGGGGCAACGACTACTCGCTGCTCGACACAACGAGCCCGAACCTGACCTATCACCCCGAGCGGCTGACGATGGAAAAGGGCGAAGGCATGTTCACACCCGCAGACCGCATCGGCCAGCTGACGATGCGCAACATGGACATCGCCGACACGCGCGAGAAGCTCGGCATCTACACCCAAGTCGGGCTGCTCGGTGCGGGGTCGGACGGCGGCGTGCCGTTGCTGTCGAGCCCCGCTGACCGCGCGGCTTCGTCCGACGAGCCGCCGCCCAAGCCGCCCGGCTGAGGCTCTCCGACCGCGCCGATTCATGTCACCCCCAGACGACGATCCTGCTGCGCAACGCCTCGCCGCTGCCGAGCGGCGCGCCGCCGAGGCCGAGGCCGAGCTTGCGCGGCTGCGCGAGGCGCTCAACGAATTGCCTTGCGGGGTCGAGATCTACGACACCGAGGACCGGCTGATCTTCTTCAACTCGGAGGTTGCGGCACTTTATCCCTGGGTCCATTACGAGCAGCAGATCGGCCGCCGTTTCGCCGATCTCCTGGGTGAATCGGTTGCGCAGGGGCGCGTCCCGGGGGCGGTCGGGCGTGAGGCGGCCTGGCTCGCCGAACGGCTCGCCCGACGCGGCACGCTCGGCGGACCGATCCTGCAGAGCCTGAAGGACGGCAAGTGGATCAATACCTACGAACGGCGCTCGCCGTCGAACTACTTCGTCGGCGTGCGGCTCGAAGTCACCGACCTGGTGAGCAAGACGCGCGAGCTGCACGAAAGCCGCGATCGGCTGCAGGCGATCATCAGCTCGGCCGCGGCCGGCATCGTGATCGCCGATGCCCACGGCGCCGTCGTCGAAGCCAATGCGGCGACATTTGCCCTGTTCGGCGCAGCGACGGAAGAGGTCGTCGGGCGCCCGTTGTCGGCGCTGTTGCCGGCCATTGATCTTGCGGCGTTCGCAGCGCCGTCTGATGGCGGTCCTTCGGAGCCCGCCGACCGCCGCGTGGAAGTCCCAGCCGCGGCGCGCGACGGGAAGGTCTTGCAGCTCCAGGTCTCGGTATCGCAGATCGGCGCGGGCGATGCGCGACAGTACGTCGTCATCATTGGCGACGTGACCGAGCGCGCCGAGGCCGAGCGCGCCCGGCGCCTGCTCGAGGCGCACTTGCGGGAGGCGCAGAAGATCGAGTCGATCGGCACGCTGGCCAGTGGCATCGCCCACGATTTCAACAACGTGCTCGGTTCGATCCTCGGCAATACCGAGCTTGCGTCCCAGGACATCGTGCAGGGGCAAGGAGACCGGGCAGTGCAGGCCCTGACGCAGGTGCGCCGCGCAGCCGAGCGCGCGCGCAACCTGGTGCGCCAGATCCTCACTTTCGGTCATCGGCAAGGCGCCCAGCGCAAGGCGCAGGCGCTGCAGCCGATCGCTCTGGAGGCGCTCAATATCCTGCGTGCGACGCTGCCGGCGAAGGCCGCGCTCGAAACGCGCTTCGCAGCCGAGCCGCTGCACGTACTCGCCGACGCGATCCAGATCGAGCAGGTCGTGCTCAACCTGTGCACCAATGCCTGGCAAGCGATGGGCGATCGCGGCGGGCGCATCGAGGTCGGCATCGAGCCCGTCGGCGTGCATCGACCAGGCGGTGCCGCGCAGGCTCGACTGTGGGTCGCCGACGACGGCGCCGGCATGGACGAAGTCGACGCGCCTGCGCGTGTTCGACCCTTTCTTCACGACCAAGCCGCTCGGCACCGGAACGGGGCTCGGCCTGGCCGTCGTGCACGGCATCGTGAAGTCGCACGACGGCACGATCGAAGTCACATCGACGCCGGGGCGCGGCACGCGGTTCGACGTCTTGTTGCCGCTCGTGCATGCGCCGCAGGCTCAGGTGTTGGCACCTGTCGCGACGTCGGTCGACGTGCGTGGCAACGGCGAGCGGGTGCTCTATCTCGACGACGACGACGTCATGCCGCTGATGGTCGAGAGCCTGTTGCAGCGCCTCGGCTACGCGGTGCATGCCTTCACCGATCCGTGGATGGCGCTCAAGGCACTGCGCGCACGCCCCGAAGCTTTCGACCTCGTCGTGACGGACTTCAACATGCCGGGGCTGACTGGGCTCGACGTCGTACGCGCGCTGGCCGAGATCCGTCCTGCGCTGCCGACGGTGCTGACCTCGGGCCTCGTCTCGGACGAACTGCGCGTTCAGGCGCGCGCGCTGGGTGTCAGCGAGGTGCTGGAGAAGCAGAACACGCTCGAGGAGCTCGCCTCGGCGGTGAAGCGAGCGTTGGGTGCGGCAGCTGATCCGACACGCGGCGCCTGAACCCGCGAAGGCAGCGACATGCCAAAAGAGGCGTTCAAGCCGGCGGTGCAGGCAGCACGCGGTCGAGCTTGTCCTCGACCTCGCCGACATAGGCCGACAGCGTGCGCGTCGATTCGTCGAGCTTGTCCTGCATCGTTCGCTCGAGGCGCTCGATGCGGGCGCCGGATTCGCGGCCGGCGGCCCCGACTTGCGCTTCGAGTCTGCGCATCTCTCCCTCGAGAAACGCGCGCAGCTCGGTGAAGCGCGACGCTTCGGCGCTGTCAGCGAGTTCGCGCTGGACCTTCATCTCCTTCGCGTAGCGGCGCGCCTCGAGCAGCGCGCCGGCCTGCTGGAACAGGAGGTAGACGATGAACAGCGCGCACAGCAGCGCGCTGATGCCGAGCATCACGACGCCAAGGGGCGCCTGCACCTGCGCGAAGCCGAGCGAGAGCTCTGCCGGCGTCATGATGGCGGTCCAGTTCAGGGCTGCAAAGCCTGCCAAAGCGGCCAGGGCAAGCACGATCGCAACGCTGCGCAGGTTCATGGGTTCTCCTCGGTCTCGATCGTATGACGCTCGCGGAAGGATCTGCGCGACAACGGTTCACTTCAACGCCCGCCAGTCACCGCGAGCGCCGTCATGTTCAGCACGCGACGCACCGTCGACGACGGCGTCAGGATGTGCACCGGTGCCGCCGCGCCGAGCAGGATCGGCCCGACCGTGATGCCGTGCCCACCGGTCATCTTGAGCACGTTGAAGAGGATGTTCGCGGCGTCCAGGTTCGGGCAGATCAATATGTTGGCGCTACCGTGGAGCGTGTTGACCGGCAGGAATCCGGAGCGTACTTCCTCGCTCAGCGCGGCGTCGCCCTGCAACTCGCCATCGGCCTGCACGTCGGGCATGCGCGCAACGAAGAGATCGCGCGCCGCACGCATCTTTCGGGCCGAAGCGCGCGTGCTCGAGCCGTAGTTCGAGTGCGACAGGAAGGCGACGCGCGGCTCGAGGCCGAACCGGCGCACGGTCTTGGCCGACATCGCCGCAATCTCGCACAGCGTTTCGGCGTCGGGATCCTCGTTGACGAAGGTGTCCGCGATGAAGAGAGTGTGCGCATCCAGCATCAGCGCATTGAGGGCCGCGAAGTGATGCGCTTGCGCGTCGCGCCCGATGACGTCGCTGACATGCTCGAGATGATGCTCATAGCGTCCGACGAGCCCGCACAGCATGCCGTCGGCATGCCCGAGCTTGACCGCGAGTGAGGCGATCAGCGTGTTCGATCTGCGCACCGCTGCCTTCGACATCTCGGGCGTGATGCCATCGCGACCCTTGAGCGCGGCATAAGCTTCCCAGTACTGGCGAAAGCGCGGATCGTCCTCGGGGTTCGTGATCTCGAAATCCTTGCCCGCCTTCAGGCGCAGCCCGGCGCGTTCGATGCGCTGCGCGATCACCGCAGGGCGGCCGACGAGGGTCGGGATGACCATGCCGTCCTCGAGCGCGATCTGCACCGCGCGAAGCGTGCGCTCGTCCTCTCCCTCGGCGAACACGATGCGCCTTGGCTCGGCGCGTGCGGCGATGAACACCGGGCGCATGAACATGCCGGTATGCGTCATGAACCGCGTCAGCGACTGCCGGTAGGCCTCGAGGTCGGCGATCGGCCTTGTCGCGACGCCCGACTCGGCTGCCGCCTTCGCCACCGCCGGCGCGATGCGCAGGATCAGGCGCGAGTCGAACGGCTTGGGAATCAGGTAGTCGGGCCCGAAGCGCATCTCCTCGCCGGGGTAGGCGGCGGCGACTTCGGCCGATATCTCGGCCTTGGCGAGCGCTGCGATCTCGTAGACGCACGCGACCTTCATCTCTTCGGTGATGCGCTGCGCCCCGCAGTCGAGCGCGCCGCGAAAGATGTAGGGGAAGCACAGCACGTTGTTGACCTGGTTCGCGTAGTCCGAACGACCCGTGGCGACGATGCAGTCGGGCCGCACGGCCTTGGCGAGCTCGGGCCGGATCTCGGGCTCGGGGTTGGCGAGGGCGAGCACAAGCGGCTGGGGTGCCATCGCCTTCACCATCTCCGCCGTCACAGCACCGGCCGCCGAGCAGCCCAGCAGCACGTCGGCACCCTTCATGACGTCGGTCAGCGTTCGCGAACTCGTCTTCTGGACATAGCGGCGCTTCGATTCGTCGAGTCGATCTTCGCGCTTGTCGTGAATGACGCCCTTGCTGTCGCAGACGAAGATGTTCGCCGGCTTCGCACCGAGGCGCACGAGCAGGTCGAGGCAGGCGATCGCCGCCGCGCCCGCGCCACTGACCGCGATCTTCACGCCGTCGAGTTGCTTGCCCGTGAGCTCCAGGCCGTTCAGGATCGCCGCCGCCGAGATGATGGCGGTGCCGTGTTGGTCGTCGTGGAAGACGGGAATCTTGAGCCGTTCCTTGAGCTTGCTCTCGATCTGGAAGCACTCGGGCGCCTTGATGTCCTCGAGGTTGATGCCACCGAGCGTGGGTTCGAGCGCGGCGATGATCTCGACGAGCTTGTCGGCGTCTTTCTCGGCGAGTTCGATGTCGAAGACGTCGATGCCGGCGAATTTCTTGAACAGGCAGCCCTTGCCTTCCATCACCGGCTTGCCGGCGAGCGGCCCGATGTCGCCCAGGCCGAGCACCGCAGTCCCGTTGGTGACGACACCGACCAGATTCGCGCGCGAGGTGTACTCGGCGGCGAGTGCCGGGTCGTCGCGGATCGCGAGACACGCATACGCCACGCCAGGGGAATACGCGAGCGACAGATCGCGCCCGCTCGCCAGCGGCTTGGTGGCGTTGACGCTGATCTTGCCGCGCACCGGGTTGCGGTGGTAGTCGAGCGCGGCGTCTCTCAAGGCGGCTTCGGCCGGGGTGACGGTCTGCTTGTCGGACATGCTTGTCTCCTGAATCGGCTGTGTCCTCGCGCTACGGCGTTGCGCGCGGCGAGGGCCCAAGCGTAGTCCCGCGGGCGCCGCTTGGCGAGCGCGACGCGCCGGGGCTTCGAGTACGCGGGATCGCCGCGCAGCCGATAGACTCCGGCAAACGCCCCGCCGGGGCGTCCGGTGGAGCGCACAGCGTCATGAGCTATCTCGTCATCGGTCTGATCCTCTTTCTCGGCATCCACTCGATCTCGATCGTCGCGCCGGGCTGGCGCGACGCCCGTCAAGCGAAGATGGGCGAGGGCGCGTGGAAGGGGCTGTATTCGATCGTCTCGATCGCCGGCTTCGCGCTCGTCATCTACGGCTACGGCCTCGCGCGCCAGCAACCCGAAGTGCTTTACACACCGCCCGCCGCGATGCGCCATCTGGCCATGCTGCTGATGCTGCCGGTGTTTCCGTTGCTGCTCGCGGCCTACCTGCCGGGGCGGCTGAAGCGCGCAGCCAAGCACCCGATGCTGCTTGCGGTGAAGTTCTGGGCGCTGGCGCACTTGCTCGCCAACGGCAATCTGGCCGACGTGCTGTTGTTCGGCGGCTTTCTCGCGTGGGCGGTGGCCGACCGCATCTCGATGAAGCATCGAACGCAGCGGCCTCTGCCCGGCGCGCCGCCGTCGCCGATGAACGACGTGATCGCCATCGTCGGCGGGATCGCGATCTACGCCCTGTTCGTGTTCTGGGCGCACGCCTGGCTGATCGGTGTTTCGCCGATGTGAGCGGCCGCAATACGCGCCGCATCACTTCGGCCGGCGATTGAAGCTTGTCCTTGGCGGCGACAGGGGCGCGTGCGTTTGGAGTGCGCTCCCCAGCGATTCGGGTTTACCCTATGGTTGTTGGCACTTTCGACCAACGGACCACATCATGAATCTCCTCACTGCCTTCATCGCCTGGATCTTCGATCCGCAACCCACCTTGCAGGAGCGCGACGAGCGCTACCTCGCCGGCTCGGTCGACATGTGCGACCTCGAACGCCGGATGCGCCTGCTCGACGAGCGCCGCCCCGTCGGCCCGTTCGGACAAGGCGTCTGAGCCGCAGCGCCGCGGGGGTCTGCGCGTCGTCGATTGGCGCAGGGTCTAGCATTGCCGGATGACGCTGCCGCTTTCCATCCTCGACCTCGCCCCGGTCCCGTCGGGCGGTAGCGCTTCGGAGTCGGTGCGCCGCTGCGTCGAGCTCGCACAGCTCGGCGAGCGCCTCGGCTTCGTGCGTTGCTGGTATGCCGAACACCACGGGATGCCGAGCGTCGCGAGCTCGGCGCCGGAAGTGCTGATCGCGCACGTCGGTGCACAGACGCGTACGTTGCGCCTCGGCTCGGGCGGCGTGATGCTGCCGAATCACGCGCCGCTGCGTATCGCGGAGGCGTATCGGACGCTCGCCGCGCTCTACCCGGATCGCATCGACCTCGGCCTCGGCCGCGCGCCGGGCGCCGATCCGCGCACGAGCCAAGTGTTGCGCGCTGTCGATGGCGAGCACTTCCCGCAACTGCTGTCCGAACTGCTGATTTGGGGCGGCGAGGACAAGCTCCCGGTCGATCACCCGCTGCATTCGTTGCAGGCGATGCCGGTCGATGCACCGTTGCCACCGATCTGGCTGCTCGGCTCGAGTGGCGCGAGCGCGCGCATGGCGGGCGAGGCCGGCATGGGCTATTCGTTCGCCAGCCATTTCAGCCCGGCGCCAGCGAAGCCGGCGTTCGACGCCTATCGCGCGGCCTTCAATCCCTCGAAGGCGTTCGCGGCACCGCACGCGATCCTCGGCGTCTCGGTGATCTGCGCGCCGACCGCGGAAGAGGCCGAATGGCTCGCGTCGGGCATGGAGCTCGCCTGGGTCCGTCTGCGCAGCGGCATCCTGGCGACGCTGCCGAGCCCCGAAGAAGCGGCACGCCATGTCTACACCGAGGCTGAGCGGCGTCTCGTGCGAGGCTTTCGCGAACTCGTCGTCGTCGGCACGCCCGATGCGGTGCGGAGCGATCTCCTGGCGCGGGCCGCCGACTGTGACGCCTCCGAGCTCATGATCGTGTGCAACGTGCACAGTCACTCGGCTCGCCTGCGCAGCTACGAACTCATCGCCGAAGCGCTCGCCGATTGACCTGCACAAGCCCGTGCGTCACACGCGCGCGGCAAGCCTGTGTTACCTTTCCTTCGCCCGCAGCACGCGGGCGCGGCCAGGGGCGTGAGAAGTTCGCGTCGACCTGACTGCCACCGGGGAGTAGCGCATGCCGAAGGTGCCTCTCTACAGCCGCTCCAAGCCGCGGGCCAGCCATGGGCTGCCGCCACAAACGCCTGCCGCGAAAGGCGAAGCGACGCGCGCCGGAAGAGCGACGGCCGAGTTGCCAAACGGGACCGGCAGCGTGGCGGCCGCCGCAACTGGAACGCCGCGGCGCGCGTGGCGGCGCTGGCTGAGCAGCCCACTGCCATGGCTCGCGACGAGCGTCGTGCTCGCGCTCCTGCTCGGACAGGCGCTGCTGCGGACGCCTGCGAAGCCGGCTCCGACGCAGGAGCAGATCGATCGCGCGGTGCTGCACACGCTCGAGACGAAGACGCTGCCGTCCCCCGCCACGCGCGCTTACGAGGCGGTACGGCAGTCGGTCGTGATCGTCGAAGGCGAGCGCGCGCAGAGTGCGCGCGAGGAAGAGGACGATGCCGGGCACATGGTCGGCACCGGCCTCGTGATCGTCGATACCGGCGTGATCCTGACCAATCTTCACGTCGTGCTCGGCGCGGACAAGCTGCACCTGCGTTTTGCCGACGGCACCGAATCCGACGCTGCGCTCATCTCTGTGCAGCCCGAGAACGACCTCGCGGTGCTGCAGGCCAAGACCGTGCCCGACGACTTGCAGGCGGCGACGATGCGCTCCACCGGCGATCTCGCGCCGGGCGATCAGGTGATCGCGGTGGGCTATCCGTTCGGCATCGGCCCCTCGGTATCGGCTGGGGTCATTTCCGGGCTGAAGCGCGACTACGTGTCTCCACAGGGTAAGCGAGTGCTCACCAATTTGATCCAGTTCGACGCCGCCGCCAACCCTGGCAATTCCGGCGGGCCCCTCGTGACGATGGACGGCGAGGTGGTCGGCATCGTCACTGCGATCCTGAATCCGGGCGAGGCGCGCACCTTCATCGGCATCGGATTTGCCGTGCCGATCGAGAACGCGGCCGCCGGCGCCGGCCTGCCGCCGTTCTGACCTCTGACCTCCGCCCCGAAGGACCGCATGGAACCGAGCCCACACGCCGACACCGCTACGCTGATGGAGCACATCCTCTACGAGGTGAAGAAGGTCGTCGTCGGCCAAGACCACTTCCTCGAGCGTGTGCTGGTGGCGATCCTCGCGCAGGGGCATTTGCTCGTCGAGGGCGTGCCGGGGCTGGCCAAGACGCTGACCGTGAAGACGCTCGCCACGGCGCTGCGCGGCAGCTTCAAGCGCATCCAGTTCACGCCCGACCTGGTGCCCGCAGACCTGGTCGGCACGCGCATCTACAACCAGAAGACGGGCGAGTTCGCGACCTCGCTCGGCCCGGTCTTCACGCACCTGCTGCTGGCCGACGAAATCAACCGCGCTCCGGCCAAGGTGCAGAGCGCGCTGCTCGAAGTCATGCAGGAACGCCAGGTCACGATCGCGGGGGAGACGCACAGGGTGCCCGAACCCTTCCTCGTGATGGCGACGCAGAACCCGATCGAGACCGAGGGCACGTATCCGCTACCCGAGGCGCAGGTCGACCGTTTCATGATGAAGGTGCTCGTCGGCTATCCGACCGAGGAGGAGGAGTTCGTCATCGTGCAGCGCGTGACGGGTGAGTCGATGCCGGTCGCCCCGGTTGCGAGCACCGGGCAGCTGCTCGCGCTGCAGCGCGAATGTCGCAAGGGGTACGTCGATCCGTCGCTCGTTCAGTACGCGGTGAAGCTGGTGGCGATCACGCGCGATCCGGCGCGCCACGGCTTGCGCGATCTGGCCCCTTACCTTTCGTATGGCGCGAGTCCGCGGGCGTCGATCAACCTGATCGAAGGCGCGCGCGCGCTCGCCTTCCTGCGCGGGCGCGCCTACGTGTTGCCCGAGGACGTGACGGACATCGCGCCCGACGTGCTGCGCCATCGCCTCGTGCTGTCCTACGAGGCGCTGGCCGAAGGCAAGACGCCCGACGATCTGGTGCGCCGCGTGATGCAACACCTGCCTGCGCCGCCCAAGCCGCTGCAAACCCATGTCCACCTCGATGACCGGGCCGCCGTTGCCACGCCAGCCTGAGGCCGGTGTCGTGCAGCCGGGCCGGCGTGAAGCCGGGGCCGTGCCGCCGCGTCAGCGTGAAGTCGGCGTCGTGCCGACGCCGAAGGCACCCGCCGCATCGGCCGAGGCGATCCTGCGCCGGCTCGAGTGGACCGTGCTGCGCCGCCTCGACGGACTGCTGCATGGCGACTACCGGACTCTCATCCGCGGCTTCGGGCTCGACCTCGCGGACCTGCGCGAATACCAGTACCACGACGACGTGCGGCACATCGACTGGAACGTCACCGCTCGCCTGCAGACGCCCTATGTGCGCCAGTTCCAGGAGGACCGCGAGGTCAGCGCCTGGTTCGTCCTCGACCTGAGCCCGTCGCTCGATTTCGGCTCTGGCGCTGTGGCCAAACGCGCCGTCGCGATCGACTTCGTGACGGCGCTCGCGCAGATCTTCAGCCGCCGCGGCAACCGTGTCGGCGCCGTCTTCTTCGGCGCGCAGATGGACGCCGTGATCCCGGCGCGCAGCGGCCGCCGTCATGTGCTGCACCTGCTGCAGCGCATGCTGTCGCGTCCCGCGCCGGCCGCTGCGCCGGCGACCGATCTCGGCGCCTTCCTGAAGGCGGCCTATCAGGTGATGCCGCGCCGCTCGCTGGTGTTTGTCGTCTCCGATTTCGTCAGCACACCCGGCTGGTCGCGCCCGCTCGCGCAACTCGCGCGCCGCCATGAGACGCTCGCGGTGCGGCTCTATGACCCGCTCGAATCGGAACTGCCCGACCTCGGCCTCTTGACGATGCAGGACGCAGAGAGCGGCGAACAGATCTTCGTCGACACCCACGACAAGGCCTTCCGGCGTCGCTTCGCCGCCGCTGCGGAGCGGCGTGAATCCGAGTTGCGCACGGCGTTCGTGCAGGCCGGCGTCGATGCGCTCGAATTGTCCACCGACGACGATCTGGTCGGTGCGCTGATGCGTTTTGCCGACCTGCGCAAGCAGCGCAGCCGGCTCGCCGCCGGCGCTAGCCTGCCGACACACCTCGGGGCCCTGGCATGAGCTTCCTCTGGCCCGACGCGCTGTGGCTGCTGCTCGCGCTGCCACTGCTCGTGTTGCTGTACTTGTGGTTGCTGAAAAGGCGCAAGCAGGGGGCGCTGCGCTTCGCAAATCTGGCGATGGTGAAGGACGCGATGGGCGCTGGCCAGCGCGTCCGGCGTCACGTGCCGCCGACGTTGTTCCTGATCTCGCTCGCGTTGATGATCGTGGCGATCGCGCGCCCGACGACCGTGCTCACGCTGCCATCGCAGCACGACCTGGTGGTGCTGGCGATGGATGTCTCGCGCAGCATGCTCGCTGAAGACGTGCAGCCCAATCGCATGGTCGCCGCGCAGGCCGCGGCGCGTGCCTTCATCGAGGAGCAGCCGTCGCGCACGCGCATCGGGATCGTTGCCTTCGCCGGCACCGCGTCCGTGGTGCAGTCGCCGACCAACAACCGTGAAGACCTGCTCGCCGCGATCGACCGCTTCCAGTTGCAGCGCGCGACGGCGATCGGCAATGCGATCGTCGTCTCGCTGGCGACGATCTTCCCCGACGCCAAGATCGACGTTGCCGCGGTCAACAGCACCCGCCGCGGTGGCGGCGTGCCCTTGCCGCCCGACGCCACGCCCGACGGTCCGGCCTTCAAGCCAGTGCCGCCTGGTTCCTACCCGTCGGCGGTCATCATCCTGCTGACCGACGGCCAGGCGACGACCGGCGTCGATCCGATCGAGGCGGCAAAGATGGCGGCCGATCGCGGCGTGCGCATCTACACCGTCGGCATCGGCACCAAGGAGGGCGAGATCCTGCGCACCGAGGGCTGGTCGATGCGCGTGCGGCTGGACGAGGAATCGCTCAAGACGATCTCGACCCTGACGCGCGGCGAATACTTCTACGCCGGCACGGCGACGGACCTGAAGAAGGTCTATTCGGCGCTGAACACCCGCTTCACGCTGGAGAAGCGGCAAACCGAGGTCACTGCGCTGTTTGCGGCAGCGGCGGCGCTGTTCGCGCTGCTTGCAGCCGGCCTCTCTGTGCTGTGGTTCAACCGGATCATGTAGACGGACCACTGCCACGACACGATCGACGTTCACGTTTTGGCAACGGTGCATTGTCGATCGGCATCTTTGTTGTGCCAGCGTAAACGCCTAGAGTCGGTCCCATGGACACCAACAACAACACAGCATCCACCGCGCGGGGAGCGGGCGGGCCGTTTCCGCGCGCGGAAGCGAAGCCCTGCAACTTCAGAAACCGCGGCCTGACGCTCGCGACTTTCGTCATCGCGCTCGCCGGATTCGCAAGCACTGCGTTCTCGGCCGAACCTCCTTCCGAGATCTTCGGTCAGCCGGGAGCCTGCATCGTTTCACACTGATGCGGGCGCCGCGGCGAGCAGCGTTTCCAGGCACTGTTCGCGCACGCCGTAGAAGGCCTTGAGGTCGGCGATCTGGCGCAGCAGATCGTCGCGACTCACGGGCCTCTCGTGTTTCACCGCGAGGATCATCTTGTTCTTGCTCGTGTGTTCTAGCGAGACGAACTCGAACACCTGCGTCGCGTAACCCTCGGTTTCGAGCAGCAGCGCGCGCAGGCCATCGGTCACCATCTCGGCCTCCTGGCCCATGTGGATACCGTGCTGCAGCAAGGGCTGCAACAGCGCCGGGCTGCGCATCTGCGGCCGCAACTCCTTGTGACAGCAGGGCGAGCACATGATGATTGACGCGCCAGCGCGGATGCCGAGTGCAATCGCGTGGTCGGTTGCCGTGTCGCAGGCATGCAGCGCGATCATGACGTCGATTGCTCCCGGCGCGTAGTGCCGCACATCCCCCTGCTCGAAGGACAGGCCGGCCAGGCCGAGGCGCTGCGCGACGTCGTTGCACAGGCGCACCAGATCGTTGCGCAGCTCGACGCCGATGACTTGCGCCTCGCGTGCCAGCGCACGCGACAAATGCTCGTGCACCGCGAACGTCAGGTAGCCCTTGCCGCAGCCAAAGTCGAGCACACGCAACCGCGACGTTTTCGCGAGCGGGCTCGCGCCGAGCGCGTGATCGAAGATCTCGACAAACTTGTTGATCTGCTTCCATTTGCGCGCCATCGCCGGCACGATCCGGCCCTGCGCGTCGGTGACGCCGAGTTCGGCGAGGAACGGCCGCTCGGGATCGATGTAACGTCGCTTGGCGCGATCGTGCGCGACGAGTCGCGCTTCACCGGCCGTGTCGTCATCGGCGCCTCCAGGGAAAAGTGCTGCGTGCGCCGCCCCCGTTGCCTTCACCAGCTTCCCGCGTCGCAGTGACTGTCGCCCCTTGCGGCTGAGCGACCATTGCGTGTCGTGCTCTCGCGTCAGCAGGTGCGCATGCTCGAACCCCTCACGCAGCGCGTCGCGCACCGCCGCCAGGCCCGGATCGAGCTGCAGATTGCGCGTGACGTCGCGCGTCGCGTGGCGATAGACGAAGGAAAGATGGTCGCCGCCGCGCAGGCTGACACGGCGGACGGACCACGCCCTTCAGGTCTTGCGAGTCCGGGTCGGCGCCACGGTAGCGCCCGAGCAGCAGCTTGTCGAAGCTGCCGTCGTTCAGACTCGCGGCGAACAGCGCCAGGAAGCGCACGGCCGGCGTATCCGCTTCGCCGGGTCCAGCCGCTGCATCAGCGCTTCTGCTGCGGGGCTCGGACATCGGGTGGCGTCATCGTCGGAGGCTTCACGCCGACGATTGTTGCACCCCGGCCGGGGCCCGATCGAACGCGATCAGTCGGGGGCAGCGCTGCCCGGGTCGGGCGTCGAGGCGTCGCTTTCGACGAGCCGTAGCGTCGTGCCGTCGAACTTGCGGCCGAAGAAATTCCAGCGCCGCTCGTATTCGCGCCGCGCCGCTTCCAGCGCTTGCTCGGCTTGCGCGAGCAGGTCCGATGTGGACTCGACGTCGTCGGTGTAGGCGGCAATGCCGATGCAGACGCGCACGCCGACCGCTTCGCCGCTCGTGAGCGCCAGGGGCTGGCGCACCGCCTCGACGATGCGCGTGGCCAGCACTTCGGCGGCTGATGCCGCGCCGTGTCGCATGACAACGCCGAACTCGTCGCCGCCGAGCCGAGCGAGCACGTCGCCGAGCCGCACCTGCCGCGCCATGCGCGCCGACACTTCGCACAGCGCGGCGTCGGCCTCCGAGGTGCCGAATCCGTTTCGGATGTCGCAGATGCCGTCCAGGCTCAGGCGCAGCAGGGTGAAAGGTTCGCCGGTGCGCATCGAGTGGTGCAGTTCGACCTGCAGCGCCTGATCGAACGGCCGGCGGCTGGCGAGGCCGGTCAGCGGGTCCTGCATCGCCTGGCGCGCGAGTTCGGAAATCTGGCCGCGCGCCTGCAGCGCAAGCCGAACGACCGTCGACAGATGTCGCAACCCGTCGCGTTGAGCGGCATCAAGGGTGCGCGAGCGCACGTCGAGCACGCCGAGCGTGCCGAGCGCGACGCCTTCGCGATCGAGCACCGGCATGCCGGCGTAGAACTGCAACGCTGGCGTGCCGGTGACGAGAGGTTTCGCGTTGAACTGCGCGTCCGCTTCGAGCGATTCGATCACGAGAGGCGACTCGCTGTTGCCTTCGTGGGCCCGCAGCGCGAAGGCGCTGTCGAGCCTGCGCGTGCCGATGCCGACACTCGCCTTGAACGCGGGTGCTCCGGCCTCGAACAATGCGACGAAGGCGATCGGTGATGCCGTCAGCTGTGCTGCGAGACGTGCCGCGGCCTCGAGTTCGGTATCGGGTGCGAGGTCGAGTTGCGCCGCGGGCTTCGCCGCGCGCGCCGGGGCGCCGGCCGGCGCTTGCGTCTGGATTCTGGGCATGGCAACGCTTTCGCAAAGGCTGTCCAGGCTATATCGGCAGCGCCGGCGGGAACTCAATGCGCCGGCAGCCGCCCCGCGCGCGCGGGGCGACAGACAGGCCCTTGCGTGCCTACAATGACCTCGCCGGTCGGCACCTCTGCCGGCCTCACTGGGCCGCATCGACGGAGACCGCCTTGGACGTTGCAAGCCGCCGATACAACGATGTCGTCGTCGCCGCGCCGGCCGGGCGCGTCGATCACGCGAGCGCCGACGCACTGCAGCAGGCGCTTGCGCCGACCACCGCTGACGGCGCGGCACTCGTGCTCGATTTCGCCAACGTCGAGTACATCAGCAGCGTCGGGCTGCGCGTGATGATGATGGCGTCCAAGCAGATGCGTTCGCGCGATGCGCGCATCGCGGTTGTTGCGCTGCAGCCGGTGGTGCGCGAGATCTTCGAGATCGCGCGCTTCCAGCATGTGGTCGAGGTCTTCCCATCGGTGCGCGACGCGCTCGCGGCGCTGTCGCCGGCCGCGCTCAATGCGTTCGACGCGGACGCGGGGGCAGGGTCGGGCACGCCATGATGCGCGTCCGCTTCTGGGGGACGCGCGGCTCGCTGCCGATCGCGCTCACCGCAGCCGGCGTGCGCAAGAAGGTTGCGGCTGCGCTGCGCGGCGCGGCCGGGCGCAAGTTTGCCGACGAGGCCGAGCTCGAAGCCTATCTCGACAGCCTCGACTTCTCGATCGTCGGCACATTTGGTGGCCACACGTCCTGCGTCGAGATCGAGACTGGCGGGCCGGAGTACGTGCTGTGCGACATGGGCAGCGGGCTGCGCCCGTTCGGCCAGGCGGCGATGGCGCGCCACGGCCCCGGCGCCCCGCAGACCTACCACGTGTTCGTCTCGCACGTGCACTGGGATCACATCATGGGGCTGCCGTTCTTCACGCCGGCCTACATTCCGGGCAATCGCATCATCTTCTATGGCGGGCACGCCGGGCTCGAGGCGGCGCTGCGCCGCCAGCAGGAGCAGCCGTCGTTTCCGGTCGGCTTCTCGACCTTCGGCGCGAAGATCGAATTCGTGCACCTGACGCCGGGTGAATCGATCGACGTCGCCGGGCTCCGCGTCGATAGCAAACTGCAGCGCCACTCGGGCGACTCGTACGCCTACCGATTCGAGCGCGAAGGGCGTGCGGTCGTGTATTCGACCGACTCCGAGCACAAACTTACCGACCCGGCGGAAACGCAGAGCTTCATCGATTTCTTTCGCGATGCCGACGTTGTCATCTTCGATGCGATGTACTCGCTCGCCGAAAGCATCTCGGTCAAGGCCGACTGGGGTCACTCGAGCAACATCGTGGGCGTCGAGTTGTGCCAGACGGCTGGCGTGCGCCACCTGTGCCTGTTCCACCACGAGCCGATCAACGGCGACGAGACTCTCCTGCGCATCCTCGCCGAGACGCGGCGCTATGAATCGATCTCACGCAGCGGTGCGGCGATGCAGGTCAGCACCGCCTACGACGGGATGGAAATCGACTTGTGAGCGACGCCGAGGCCGCGCGGCGTTCACCTGGCGGCGGGGGCAAAGTCAAGTCGCGGGTCGGGCGACAGCTGGTCGAGGGGCCGAAAGCGCGGCCCGGCAAGGGCGCGATGCGGCGGATCTGGGGCATCGGCCTGCTGGTGCTGCTTGCGCTTGCCGTGCTGCTGTGGTGGCGCACGCCGTGGGGCGATCGACTGCAGGCCTACAGCTTCGACAGCCTGCAGATCCTCGCGCCGCGCAAGATCGAATCGCTGCCGGTGACGATCGTCGCCATCGACGACAAGAGCATTGCCGCCCTCGGCCAGTGGCCGTGGCCACGCACCGAACTGGCGGAGCTGGTGCGTGCCGTCACGCGCCAGCAGCCGGCCGCGATCGGCATCGACGTGCTGATGCCCGAACCCGATCGGCTCTCTCCGCAGCGCATGCTCGAGCGCGTCGGCGCTCTCGATCCGGCGATCGAGCGCACCGTGCGTGCGCTGCCGGCGAACGACGCGATGCTCGCGCAGGCGATCAGCGAGGCGCCCGTCGTGCTCGTCGCCGCCGGCGTGCCCGAGGCTACCGGACGTGAGTTGCACGCGCCGCCGTTCGTGGTCTCGGGCAGTGGCACGCCGCGTTTGCCGCAACTCGGCGGGGTCGTGCCGAATATCGAGATGCTCGATGCCAAGGCGGCAGGCCACGGGTTGATCTCGGTCGAGCCGTCGAACACCATGTTCCGGCGCTTCGCGCTCGTTGCCGATGTGAACGGCACGCTCGCGCCGGCGCTCTCGATCGAGATGTTGCGCGTCGCGCTCGGGGTGCCGGCGCTGCGCCTGCACGTGCGTGGCGATGCGGTGCGCGGCATCTCCGTTGGCAAGGTGTTCGTGCCGACCGAGGCCGATGGCGCGGTACGCGTCTACTTCTCGCGCGGCGATGCGCGGCGCTATGTGTCGGCAATCGATGTGCTGCAGGGCAAAGTGCCGCCAGACGCGTTGCACAAAAAGCTCGTGCTGATCGGCCTCACCGGTCTCGGTCTGCGCGACGACTTCCACTTGACCGCGCTCGGCGAGGCGATGCCCAGCAGCGAGATCCACGCCCAGCTGCTCGAGAACCTGTACGACCAGACGCTGCTCGTGCGCCCAGGCTGGGCGCCGGGTTTCGAGCTCGCCGTCTTCGTTGCGCTCGGGGTGCTGCTGATCTTCGCCACGCCGCGGCTGAGGCCGCTCGCTGCGGCGGCGCTCGCGCTCGGCTGCGTCGCGCTCGCGCTCGCCGGCGCATTCGTCGCGTTTCGCTCCGAGCGCCTGTTGTTCGACGCCACCCCCGGCTTGAGCCTGATGTTGTTCTTTGGCGTGCTGCTGCTGTTGACACTCGCCGAATCGCGCCGGCGCCGCAAGGCGATGCAGCGTGTGCTGCAGGAACAGCGCGAGCGTTCGGCCTACGTCACCGGCGAGCTCGAGGCCGCGCAGCGCATACAGACCGGCTTGCTGCCGGGCGTTGCTAAGTTGCGCGCCGAACACCGTGTCGATCTCGCGGCGACGATGACGCCGGCGCGCGAGGTTGGTGGCGACCTGTACGACTTCTTCATGCTCGACGAGCGGCGGCTCTTCTTCCTGATCGGTGACGTTGCCGGCAAGGGCCTCGCGGCAAGCATGTTCATGGCAGTCAGCAAGGCGCTCGTCAAGAGCGCCGCACTGCGCGAGCGAGGCGCGCCATCGATCGGCGCGCTGATGACGGCGGCCAACACCGAGATCGGGCGCGACAACGCCGCGATGTTCTTCGTCACCGTCTTCGCCGCCGTCCTCGATCTCGAAACTGGTGAGCTTGACTACTGCAACGCCGGTCACGACAACCCGCTGCGGCTCGCGCCTGGCGCGAGCGAATTGCAGCGCATCAGCGATGGGGACGGCCCACCGCTGTGCGTCGTCGACGACTTCGAATACCGCGGCGCGCGCATCAGGTTGCAGCCCGGCGAGTTGCTCTGCCTCGCGACCGATGGCGTGTTCGAGGCGCAAGACGCCTCCGGCGCGCTCTACGGCCACGCGCGGCTCGAGGCTGTCCTCTTGCAAGCCGGCCTGCGCGGCGCGCCGTCGGCCGACGTGATTGCCGCCGTGCAGAGCGATGTTGCGGCCTTCGCCGGCGACGTCGAGCCGGCCGACGACCTGACGCTCGTGTGCTTGCGTTGGACAGCGCCGAGCAGCGCCGAGTTCTCCTGATGCCGGGGCCGAACCCGCGGCGCGTCCGCGAGACGTCAGCGCACGATGATCTCGACGCGCCGGTTGCGCGGCTCGGCCACGCCATCGGCGGTCGGCACGACCGGCGCGCGCTTGCCGCGGGTGATCGCCTGCACGTTGGCGGCGGGCACGCCGAGGCGGATCAATTCGGCGCGGATGACGTCCGCGCGCTGCTGCGCGAGCGCGTCGTTGAACGCATGGGTGCCGACGGCGTCGGTATGGCCGACGACGAGCACATCGGGCACCGGCCGCTGCGCGATCTCGGTCAGCGTCTGGTTGACCTGCTGGAGCGAGGCGTCGGTCAGCACGTCCTTGCCTTCGACGAAGTAGAGCGTGAAGGTCGTCGCGCGCGCCGGCTGGGCGGCAAGCGCGTCGCCGTAGCGCGCCTTCACTTCGGCCTCGTTCGTCGTAAAGGTGGTGAGGCCCGTCGTGCCATCGCGCGCGGCCGCGTAGGGCTGGTCGAGGACGACCTGCTTGTCGCCATGCGTGACGGCGACCGCAGTGCTCTTGCCGCTCGCCTCGGGCAGCAGTACGGCGTTCGTGACTGGCGCACAGGCCGCCAGCAAAACGAGCACTGTCAGCGCGAGTGCGGCGTAAGCGGGCGGCCGCCACGGATCCGGCCGCGCCGGTCCGCCAGCGGCGCCCCCTTGAGGGGGAGCGCCGACGGTGCCTCGAAAGAGGGTCATTCCCCGACGCTGACCGCGAACTCGGTGCCGCGCGCGCCGAGCAAGGCCGTTGGCGTGCGCACCGTCATTGCGTCCGGCGCCTGCTTCGCGATGCGCCCGGAGACGACGACGAGCGTGCCCTTGTTGAGCGCGGCGTCGAGGCGCCCCTGGCTTGTCGCCGGGTCAAGCGCGTAGCGTTCGAGTACGAGGATGCTGTTCGGCCCGGCCGAGAGCAGCGAGTCGTCGTTCATCGTGATGCCGGCCGAGCCATCGGCGCCAGTGCGCAGCGTGTCGGCCGCCTGCAGCCGCAGCCCGACCGTGCCGGGCAGGGTCGCGCCGGCGCGTTGGACGTTCACTTCGCCGCGCGACACCTTGATTTGGCCGATATCCACCGCGGATGCCGCGTGGGGAAAGCAGGCCGCGGCGGCGAGTGCTGCGCAATTGAGAAATCTTGTCATGTGGGCTCCCGGGTCGCGACGAGCGCCGCGACGACTGCTGCCTAGAATACGACGAAGCCCCCGGCCGCACCATTGCGGATCGCCCGGAAAGCGCTCTCGATGACCCATTCCACTCAAGCGCCGAACGGCGAACGGCGGGAATTCCCGGCGCGCCTTGCCTGCCTGGCGGCCGCGGCCGCATTTGCGCAGGATTTCTGCGCCCGCAATCGAATCGCGCACCCGGTGGTGTTGCGTCTGACGCTGGTGATCGAGGAACTGTTCACGAACACGGTGAAGCATGGACATGGTGGAGACTGCGACGCGCCAATCTCAATCACGCTTTCGACCGCGGACGGCGGCGTGACGCTGTGCTACGAAGACGCAGGGCCTCGCTTCGATCCGCTGCCCCACATGCGCACGCCGCCGGAAAATCTGGACGCACCCTCGCCGGCACGGCCCGTGGGCGGGCTCGGCCTGCACCTGGTCGGGCAAATGGCGACGCAGATCCGATACGCGTACGCCAGCGGCAATAAGCTCGACCTCACACTGCGCGTCTCGCAAACCGAATCCGGCGATTGACAGCCGTGTCTCTTCCTCATTCTTCAACGCCCGCGTGCCTTTGATCATGCCGACCGGAACCGTCCGCCTCATGAGAGCCTGGCTGGCATTTCCGGTGTGCGCCACAGTCATCGCGATGGCCCTGCTGGCCGGCTGCAGTTCGCGGGAGATCTACGATGCTTCAAGCGGTTGGCGCCGCAACGAATGCAACAAGATCGGTGAGCAGGAGAAGCGCGAGCGCTGCTTGAAAGAAGAAGCCGGCCGCTCCTACGATGACTACCGCGCCGGCGCAGCTTCGCAACCGTCGCGCTGACGGAGGGCAGGGACATGATCGATCTGGACATGCTGCAAGAGCGCCTTGAGCCCCTTTTCCCCGGGCTGATGGGCCTGCGCTTGACGGAACTGGGACCCGAGCGCGTGACAGCGACGATGCTTGTGCGGCCCGATCTGTGCACCGCCGGAGACATCCTGCACGGCGGCGCGGTGATGGCGTTTGCCGACACGCTCGGCGCGGTCGGCACCTTCGTCAACCTGCCGCCTGGCGCGCGAACGACGACCGTCGAGTCGAGCACCAAGTTTCTCGCCGCCTCCCCCGTGAACAGCACGGTCACGGGTGAATGCACCGCGTTCCATCGCGGGCGCACGACGATGGTCTGGCAGACGCTCGTGCGCACCGAGGCAGGCAAGCTGTGCGCGGTGGTGACGCAGACGCAACTCGTGATGGGACCCTGAGGACGGGCCGTCAGCCGAAACTCTCCTCGCCGTTCGGCTCGTAGTGCGGCACGGCGTTCATCTCGTGGCGCAGCTTCGACAGTTCGTAGTACATGCGGCGCCGCGCCCGGCTCTGATTGCCGAGCGGGCGGTGCTCGGCGATGCAGTGCCACGGGTTGTACGACAGCCGCTTGGCGAAATCGAGCTGCGCCGGCGAATCGAAGGTCTGCCGCGGAATGCGCAATGTCGCGACCGGGACCCTCGGCGACAGCCGTTCGGGCCAGAGCACGCCGGCGTTCTCGATCGGCATCAGGTGCGGGTCGGTCTGCAATTGCAGGCGCAGTTCGAGTTCGACATCTCCCTCGGCGAGTGCATTGACCATCGCCAGCCGCAGGTAATCGTCCGGCGGACGCAGCGGCAGCCGCGGAATCGGCGTGCGCCGCTTGCTCTTGGGCCAGACCGAATACTGCATCGCCTGCCCTTCGCCCAACAGGTAGGGCACGCAGCTGAAATACGGCGCCTCGAACGGGCTGCTCTGCGTCTTGATGAACAGCCCTTGCATGATGCCGTCGAGCAGGTGCGGGCGATGCAGGTTGACGAAGTAGAAGATCGACGCGTTCTTCAGGCTTTCCTTCTGCAACTGGGCGTTGTCGCGTACGTCGCGTGTGACGAAGGTCGGCGGCGACACGCCGAACATGTCCTGCGTGAATTGCTCCTCCTCCATCAGCTTGGGCCCCGGCACGCCCATCAGCTTGATGCTGATGCTCATGAAGCCGACGTCGTCGATGTCGGGCGTCACGTAGGGGCCCGGCCCCGAGAAGCGCACCCACGCAGGGAAGCTGCGTGGCGTCGCGAATATGCCGCGGCGCATCGGCTCGGGCAGGTCGTCGTGGATGATCAGTTCGGCGCGCACGATGCCCTGCGTCTTGGTGTTGCCGCCGCGCTCGAAGCCGCCCGGCTTCCACAGCAGGCGCATCTGCGCGCGAAAGCTCTCGATGATCGAATCGACGCAGGCTTGCTCGTCGGGAAGCGCGCGCTCCTCGGCCAGGGCGAGGTTCTCGCGCGGTCGCTGCCAGTTGATCAGCGCCGTGACGCCGCGCGCGAGCGGGTCGCGAAGGGTGGCGTCGAACAGCGGGCGAAAGAACGGATCAACACGCCGCTCGAGCTGGATCAGCCGCAGCGAGGTGTCGGAGATGAAGTTCAACAGCGTCGAGCCGGTGTTGGCCGGCGGCACCGGGCGGCTGGTGTTCGAGTTCATCGCGCTCTCCATCGATCGGTTCAACGCAGCGTGGCGAGCACCCGCAGCGCGCGGATACCGGGCAGGAAGAAGTAGGCGCCGCCGCGCACGGTGACGAACTGCGGCAGCCTTTCGAGTCGCAGCGCCGGGCCGATGGCTTGCGGGATAGCGAACGCGTCGGTCTCCCCGCCGTCGCGTGCGCGCTCGCGGTTGCCGAGCAACGGATCGCTTTCGCCGCTGAGCCCGTCGAAGTGCGCGCCCGCGATCCACGCCGCCTGCACGAATTCGAACTGGCGGCCGATGCTCGCGTTCAGGCAGACGAAGTGAATCCCCTGTTCCCCCGCGCCTCGCTCGCCGTATTCGCGGCCGCGCCGAAGCAGGCGATGAAAGCGGGTCGACGCCACCAGATCCTGCGCCAACGCGTCGGCGTCGAAGCCGAGCGTGCGCTTGGCCCACGACAACAGGCCTGGCCCGCCCGGCGGTAAATCGGCATTGCGCGGGTTGGCGCGACGAACATGCGCGCCAAGCGGGCAACGCACGCCGTGCGGATCATCCCGATAGGTGAACGCGTTCAAGGCGTCGCCTGCGTCGTTGCCCTCTGGGTGGGTCGGCCTGCTGCTTGCAGCGAGAGGCTCGCCGTTCATCCGCCGGCCGACCATCGCTTCGGCGAACAGCCGGCCGCGCGCCGCATCACCACCGGCGAGCTGAGTCAGCGCCTGCCAGAAGCCGTCCACGTCCTGCTGCAACTGGCGCAGCACGAGGTAGCTGCCGTTGCGGCCGAGGTCGGCCCGGTCGGGTGCGTCCTCGGCGCGCGGCAGCGCCGCAGCCGCGCCTTGCGGATCGAGCAGCGGCCGGTCGGTGTAGGCGCCGTACTCGTTCGGATAGCCGAGAACGAACTCGCCCAGGCAGGCAAGGTTGGTGTAGTCCTGAAGCTCCACGTCGCGCGCCGGACGGGTGCGCCGCCAGTCGAGCGTCGGCTGCGAGATGCCGTCGGCAAAGCCGAACGGCTCCGTCTCGCGCAAATGGCTGGGCAGGCACGCGATGGTCTCGAAGCCAGCGGCGAGGCCTTCCTCGATGCTGCGCTGCCAGTCCGCCAGCGCGCCTGGCAGCGCGTACAACAGCAGCAGCACATGCGGCACCTGCGACTTCGAACCCCAGGTCCAGCCGCCGGGCGCATTGCTGCCGATGTCGCCTAGGCGGCGTTCGCGACTCGCATTGCCGCTCATGCCGTCGACGAACTCGGTCGAGAAGCTGCCGATGACGTCATTCGGAGCTTGAAGCGCGCGCAGCCCTTCGCTGCTCAGCGCCACCTGCAGCACGACGGGTGGCGGTTCGGCCAGCGTGGCGGCGCTCGCCACCGGCGCACTGGCCAGCCAGCGGCGCGCCGCATCGCTCTCGGTGATACGCAGCAGCAGGAAGCAGGCTTCCGTATGGCGCCCGTAGCCGAAGCGCAGCAGCCCCTGCATGTCGTCGAGGTCGACGTTGGCAGCGGCGTCGCTCATAGCAAGCTCAGCCAGGCTTGGGCCTGCGCATCGCTGACCTGCGGGCGCTCCAGGCCTTCTCGAATGCGCCCCGCGCGCTCCAGGTCGGTCAGCGTCAGGCCCGCGTACGCCATGTACCAGACCTGGGTCGGGACCTGATGGCGGCGCTGATAGCGCTTGAACAACTGCTCGTGCCGCGCGCCGCCTTTGACCAACCAGTCGGTGCGTGGCCAGCCGACGCCGTTGCTGAACAGGATGTTCAATCCCCAACCGACCTTGTTGATGAAGTCGTCCATGTAGGCCTCGTGGCTGCCGTCGTAGTTGCTGGCGAAGGCGACGCGCGTCTTGCCGTCGAGGAACACCCAGCGCGCGAAGTGAATCGTCTGGATGCGCGTCAGGTGGCCGCGATTGAAGATGTGCCGGCAGGCGTAGTCGGCCGCGAACAGCAGACTGGTCAGCAGCCAGCGGCGAAAGACGCCAGGCTTGACCGGGCCGATCGCGGTGAACTGATTCGTCGGATCGTGATCCTCGAGCCGCTGCATCGCGAGCAGCGCGTCCGGATCGAGCGGCGGGCAGACTTCCGGGTCGTTGCGTTCGTGGTGGCGCAGCAGCGCAATCAACAGCGGCGCGAGCAGGATCAGGAACGGCAGCGCGAGCAAGGCGAGCAGCGGCACGCCGATCAGGTGCAAGGCGTTGGCGATCTTCCAGCGCAACGGTGTCGCGGCCGGCGGCGTCAACAGCAGCCGGCCGGCGCGCTGCTCGGTAGCGGCGAATTCGACGAGCTCGCGGCGCAGTTGCTGCGCCGCTTCGGCCGACGGCAACGCATCGCGCGGCACGCGCGCCGCCAGCGCGCGCCACAGCGCATGCTCCTCGCGCACCTGGCGTACCGTGCGTCCGCGACGGCAGGCATAGAAGGTCGCGACCGGCTGGTCGTGAGCGAGCATCCAGGCGAGCAACTCGGTCCGTGCATCGAAACCTTCGCAGTGCTCGAACAGGCGCCGCAACCCAGTGCCGGCGCGATGCGCCATCCGGCCAAGCAGGTCGTGCGCCGCGCCGTCGCAGTCGCCCATGAAGACCAGAACCGTCGGCAGCCGCGGGGGCGTGACGCCGTGCACCGCCAGATCGGCCATGGTGGCGTCGTCGAGCAGCACGAGGCGCGCAAAATGCAGCTGCTCGAATTCGCCGAAAGGCAGCACCGCGTTGCGCGGATCGGCGCTGCCGGGCAGCGTGTTCATCGAGTCGAGCAACGCGCGCAACGAAGCCTCGCGGCCGGCGGCCAGCGGGGCCACGATCGTGAAGGGCGACTGCGGCGTCACGCCGGTCTCGAAACGCTCAGAACTGGAGGCAGAAGTGGATCAGCCGGTCCTTGTCCCAGTACACCTGACCGAGGTAGAAGCCGGGGCCGATGAGTCGGATCTCGTCACGGATGCGACGCGCGACGAGCGAGGTTTCGGAGTAGTCGAGGACGATGCACTCCTTGTTGTCGAGCCAGCTCGGCGCCTTGTAGACGCGGGCGAGGATGGCTTCCAGCCCGATGACGAGGATGCGGTTCTTCAGCACACCCTTCTTCGAATCGAACACCTTGCCCTGCCAGCCGAAATGGTTGATGAGCTCGGCAATCGTTTCGCTGATCTTCGTGCCCGGCGCGATGATGGCCGTCCCCTTGGCCGCGCCGTCGGGAATGTCGCCCGCCGGGCTTGCCTTGAAGAGCTCGTCGAGTTGCTCTGCCGACATTTCAAGCAGTTGTGCTGCGTCATAGGCCATCGTTTCCTCCTTCGCGCGGTTGCCCGCAGTGAACAAGCTTCGGTGTCAATTCGGCGTCGGATCCCGCGCCGCCTGCAGGATGGCGTCGGCCGCCTTCTCGGCGACGATGTAGACGGCGCTGGCAATGAAGAAGCCCGGAATGCGCGGGAACACCGAAGCGTCGACGACGCGCAGCCGGCGCGTGCCGTGCACCGTGAAATCGCTGCCGAGCACGCCGCCATCCGCGGCCGCACCTATGGCGCAGGAGCACGACGCGTGATGGCCCCAGGCGGTGTCACGAACGTAGGCGCTCAAGGCCTGCTCGCCTTGCACGCCGGGGCCGGGCAGGATTTCTTCGGCGATCACGCCGCGCTCGACCAGAGGTGCGCAAAGCTTGCGCACGAATTGGATCGCCTGTGCCACTGCGCGCAGATCGGCTCCGCCCGGATCATCCGTTTCGTCGAAGCACTGGAAGTCGATACGTGGCGTCGCTCGCGGGTCGGCGGAATTCAAGCGCACCGTGCCGGCGCGGTTGCGCGTGTGCGCCTTCAGCACGGCCCAGGTGAGCCGGTCGTCGTGGTCGCGGATCAGCGACGAGAAGCCGGGAAAGTAGCCTTCGAAGCGCGCGGGCAACGCCATGCAGAAGATGTCCGGCTCGGGTAGCGAAGGGTCGGACTTTCGGATCAAACCGATCGCCGCGCCGCTGGACCCATACATGCCGTCGCGCGATTGGTTCCAGCGCTGCCAAACCGCATCGCCGCGCTCGTAGCGCGCGCCGGCCAGCACTTTCCAGGGCCGGCGCATGCGGTGCGTCACTGCCACCTCGTAGCGGTCCTGCAAGTTGCGGCCCACCCCCGGCAGGTCAGCGCGCGTCGGCAGCCCGTGGCGCCGCAGTTCAGCCGCGGGCCCGATGCCCGACAGCATCAGCAACTGCGGGCTGTTGAAGGCGCCGCCGCACAGGATGACTTCACGCCGCGCCCGTACTTCGCGCCGTTCCCCCGACAGACCGCTCGGCTGCGCATGCGCGGCGTAGAGCCGTTCGCCCTTCAGATACTCGACCCCGATGGCTGCCCCATCGGCGTCGAACAGCACCCGCGTGGCAAGGGCATCGAGTTCGATGTGCAACTGTTGGGGGTGCGTCGCCTTGGCCTGCAGCAACCTCTCGCGCGCGCCGACCCTGCCGTGTCCGCGGGTCGCGAGCGGCGTGTAGCAAAGGCCCTCGAAGCTGCCGCGTCCGATGGGCCTGGCGTTCGGGTCGCCCTTGCCGCGCAGCCAGCGCAGCGCGCTTGCCAACGGGTGCGGCAGGGTCTTGACGAAAGTTCGCGTGGTGCCGGTGACGAGCGCCACCATCTCCTCGTCGCCAAGTGCTTCGAGCGGCATCGCCTGCTCGACATCGAGCCAGCCGTCCCAGCCGTGCCCGGTGGGGTCGATGCCGAAGCGGCGCAGCGCACGCCAGACGGGGCGGTGGCGACAGGCCTCGACGCGCCGCGCGAAGACGCGCATTCTTTTCGCGCGCCACGAGCTGTCGCCGGTGAGTTGCGCGATGTGATTCCAGTCCGAATCATGCGGCTTGACGAAGATCATCGCGTTGTGCGCGGTGCAACCGCCGAGCGCCGCGGCGCGCGGATAGAGCACCCCGACGCCGGGGCGGTACTTCGGGTCGCGCGCCTGACGCGCTTCGTCGGCGTAGTGGCGCACCTGGAAGTTCCAGCTCATCGCCGGGTTCTCACAGGCGAAGGCGTGAAAGCCCGGAACCTCGTAGTCCTCGGGTAGCCGCCCGGCGGACGAGGCCAGCGGGTCGCCGCCCGCTTCGAGCACGAAGACACGCATGCCCGCTTCGACCAGTCGCGCCGCCAGCGTGCCACCGGCAGCGCCTGAACCGACGATCACGTAGTCCCATTCGGCTGCCTCGGCATCGGCCATTCGCGGGGGCGTTCAAAAAGTCTTCAGGAAAGCGACCAGCGCGCGCTTGTCGTCGTCGCTCAGCGCCGGCTCCGTGCCGAAGGACTTTTCATCCTCGGTCAGCCCGTCCTGCTTGTTGAATTGCTCGGTGCCGAAATAGTGGCCGCGGTTGACGACGAGGTCGGGGCACTTGCTCAGCGCGAGCATCGGTTCGCGCAGGTTGGCAAAGCGCTTGCGCAGTTCTTCGTCGCTCGCGTCAGCGGGGGCCGACGCGAGGTCGACCTTGAGCTTGACGGCGAATTCGCCCATGCTTTTCAGGAACGCGGCCTGTTCCGCGAGGTCGTCGCTTTCGGAGCGCAGCTTCAGGTTGGCCAGCAGGCCGACCGGTGTGTCCTTCGGCACCGGGCCGAGCGTGATGTCGCCGCCGGCATCGATCAACCAGGGCAGCAGGCGGTGGCCCCACCCCTGCAGCGGGCGCAGCGCTTCAGGAACGAAGCCGACAGGAACGGTCACCCAGCTGCGCTCGGTGGTGCGGTCGATCGTGCCGGGCACCTTGTCGCCGAACTTCGCATCGTGCTCGCGCTTCTCGGGCCACAGCATCTGTTCGATCGAGGCGTCGAAGGACTTCATGCGGCTCGCCACCGACGGGTCCGGATCGAAGGGCCCGACCGTGTTGGCGAGCAGGAACGGCGCGCTCGACCACAGCGCAATCAACGACGGCACGCGGGTGTATCCACGTCCGCCGGCCGGCATCTTGTAGACGAAGGGCGCGCCGTCGAACGGGTCGTACAGGGTCAGCCCACCGACCGACGGCAACTGCTTGTACGACTGCGAAGAGAAGTTGTCCCAGATGTTGCCGCCGAGCGCGTTCGTCGCCAGCGGGCTGCAGGCATTCGTGCGCAGCAGCGTCACTGGAATGCGCGCGTCGGAGGACAGGTAGTTGCCCTGCAGGAAATCCACTGCGTGAACGACCTCGCGCATCTGCGTCTTGAACTCATCGCTTTGCGTCCACGTCCAGTAGCGCTTGAAGCAAGCAAGGTAGTTCGCACCGGCGCAGCTCTCAGGCTTCAAGTTGAGCGACTCCGGCGGCCGCGGGCCTTTGCTCGAATGGCAGCGCGCGCAGGTGTCCGCAAAGACGTCCTTGCCGTGCTCGACCGTCGCCGCATCGGCGTTCAGATAAGTCTGGCCACCCGGCGCGTCCTTCAGGTAGTCCGGCTGCGCGGCCTTGAGGAAGAACAGCGCCGTGTTCGGCGTGCCCGCTTCGGTTGCATTCCAGTACGACGAGTTCTTCTGCGCGTCGGCGATGCGGATCGGCGTGATCGTCTTGCCGCCGACGATCGGGTTGAAGTGCAGCAGCCACTCCTCGCTGAAGAGCCCGATGTTCAGGTACACGCGGTTCAGCGCGCCGAGCAGACCGACCGAATCGGCGCCGTCCTTCAGCACGTGCGGCGTTTTCACGGTCGACGTCGCCTTGTCGAAGAACTCGGTCAGCGGCCCTTCCTTGATGAAATCGTTGAACTGCTTGTTGTCGAGCTCTCCGCCGGCGAGCTTTTCGTGCCACAGCTGCTTGGCCCGGCCCATGCGTGAGACAAAGTCGTACACCGAGTTCATCGTGCGCGGGTTGTTGATGCTGTCGGTCGAGACGAGCGAGGTGTCCATCGAACCCGGCCGGAAGGTGTGTGCCAACTGGTACATGAAGTTCTTGCGGCCTTCGGGCTTGTTCGAGTTGACGATGAACAAGCGGTCGACCCACATGTACTGCGCGCCGACCGACGAACTCAGGTTGGCGAACTTCGGATGCTCCGCGTCATCCGGCGGCTTCACCGGGCTCGGACCGACGTGGCAGAAGCCGCAGGACATGCCGACGCGGTAGGGCCGGACCAGGTCCTTGCGGTTGTAGTACGTCGGGTCGGTGTAGTAGCGCTCGGCGTCCCAGGCCTTGGCCGCCTTCTCGTCGAAGTCCGGGTTCGGGAACAGGCGCAGCCCGACGATGCCGGTCGCGTAGCCGTAGTACGAACCGACCGGCTGCGTCGTCCCGTCACCGAGCGGCTTGCCACGCGAGCCGATCACGACACCGGGATACTTCTTCTCGTTCTCGAACGGATCGGCCGCGCAGTCCTTGTCGCGCACATCGAGCCACAGGCCGCGTCGGGCCTTGTCGGGCCCGGTGGCCTTGTCGAAACACGGCTCGTTCACCAGGCCCAGATAGCTCCAGCGGTTCTCGCGCGAGAAGCCGAGCGACGGGTGCGAACTCACCATCTTCAGCAGGTCGAAAGCGCCGAAGGTGAAGTCGCTCATCTGGTTCCAGAAGCGGTCGTTGCCGCCGCTCCAGACGATCCACATGTTGCGGCCTTTGACCTCGGCGGCGGTCAGCTCTGGCGCACCGTCCATGTCATGGAAGTAGTCCTCGTCGGCATGCGGGAAGGATGCTGCGTCGCGGCCGGCAAGCTTGGCCTCGTCCTGTACCTCGCCGGGCTTCGGCTCGCCCGAGCAGGCTGCAAGCAGCAGGCCAAAGAGCACGCAAGCGGCCCTTCGGACCACCCACGTCCTCGTACGGAATGAGACCGCCATCGAATCCTCCATTCGCAGCACCATACGCTTGACGACCCCGGGACCTCTCCCTCTGAGCCACGGAGTCACTTGCCAGCACAGCGCAAGCCTTGACATGCTGACGCACCAGTTTGCCCCCGAAATGCCGTATCGGGAACGCTCACTCGGCTCGACCCCCCTAGATTCAAGCGACGCGAGTGGCTTGCATTTCGGGTCGCGAGAGTCGGCACCGCCAAAGACCAACGGTCGCGTTCGACGAGGCGCGCGAATTCGAAGGCGCTAGGGTTCGGCGAGCGCCGTGATTGCGAGCGCGTAGCCGGCGGTGCCGAGCCCGACAATCACGCCGCGTGCCACGGGCGAGATGTAAGAGTGGTGGCGAAACGGCTCGCGCGCATGCACATTGCTGATGTGCAGTTCGATCACCGGCACGCCGGCGCCCTTGATCGCGTCGTGCAGCGCGATCGACGTGTGCGTGTAGGCGCCGGCGTTGAAGACGACGCCGGCCAGCGTGCCAGCCGCGTGAGCCCGGCCTGCTTCGTGAATCCAGTCGACGAGCACGCCTTCGTGATTCGATTGCCGGAAGTCGAGCGCAAGTCCGTGCGCGGCGCAGGCTTCGCGGCACAGGGCCTCGACGTCTGCAAGCGTTTGCGCGCCGTACACGGCGGGCTCTCGCGTGCCGAGCAAGTTCAAGTTCGGGCCGTTCAGGACGAGGGCGGTCTGCATGGTCGATTCTAGAAACGGGAGATCAGAGTTTGGCGCGACTGATGCGCGAGCGGAACAGCTCGGCGACGCCGACCTCGCGCGGGCCGGGCACCAGTGCGAAGCGCTCGCCGGCGCGCAGCGTACCGGGCTTGCGCACCGCGAGATAGAAGCCGCACCACCCGTTCTTCGCCATCAACTTGGCGGCTTGATTGAAGCCCATCACGGCGTTGAACTTGAAGCACGGGAAGCGCGGCTCGCTGATTGCGAGATCGCAGTCGGCGAAACGCAGCACGTCGCCTATCCAGGCCTGAGATTCGAGCAAGCCGGCAAGCGTCAGGTTCTCGCCCAGAAAGCCGCACGGCAGCGGTGCTTCCCAGGCGGAGACCCGCGCCTGCGCGCGCACGGTCTGCCAGAACGCATAGTGTTCGCTCGGGTAGGCGTAGACCGCCTTCGAAAGGCCGCCGTGGACCGACAGGTCGGCCTGCTCGTCACCTTCGAGGCCGAGCATGCGCACGCCGACGCTGCCCTCGACGCTGCGCTTGCCGATGCCGCTGAGCACGCTGCGACCGTCGATCTCGATCTCGCGCGCAGGGCTGACGTTGACGCTGACGATCTGTCCGCTCATGCGCGAATGATGCCCGACCGCGGCGCACCGCGGTTGGCGCAATTCCTGCTCTGGTAGCGTTGTATAGTTGACTACATTGAAAACGAATATCCGATGCCAACCCTTCGCAAATCGGCCAGACCCGGGCGCGAACATCGCGCACCCAATCGCCTGCTCGGCCGCCTGAGCCTCGATGCACCCGGCGGGGCGCTCGTCGGAGAGCGGCGCGTGCGCCTGCTCGAGGCGATCGCCGAGCAGGGCTCGATCACGCGCGCGGCCGCAGCCGTGCCGCTGTCGTACAAGGCGGCGTGGGACGCCCTCGAGGCGATGAACAACCTCTCGCCGAGCCCGCTCGTCGAACGCAGCACCGGCGGACGTCAGGGCGGCGGTACGCGCTTGACGGATGCCGGCCGTGAGCTCGTCGCCATGTATCGCGCTGTCGAGCGCGAACAGCAGGTGTCGCTAGACCGCCTCGGCAGTCTCGTGCCGCGCAAGCGCCGCGCCACACGCGACGCGCACACGCCGATCGAGCCAGACGCGCAGGCGATGCAGGCGCTGCTGCGCCGCATGGCCGTGCGCACCAGCGCGCGCAACCAGTTCGTCGGCACGGTAGCAAGGCTGCGCGCCGGCAAGGTCGGCGTCGAGGTGAACCTTGAGCTCGATGCGCAGACGAGCATCGTCGCCGGCGTCACGCGTGACAGCGCCGGCGTGCTCGACCTGAGGCTCGGCGCCACGGTGATGGCGATCGTGAAGGCATCGTCTGTGCTGATCGCGGTCGGCGACGTGCAAACAAGCGCGCGCAATCACCTCACCGGTACCGTCAGCCGCGTCGTCAAAAGCCCGATCAGCGCCGAAGTGACGCTTGCGCTGCCGGCAGGACGCAGCGTCACGGCCGGCATCACGCGCGACAGCCTCGATCGTCTTGGACTCGCTCGCGGCGTCAAGGCGAGCGCGCTGTTCAAGGTGTCGAGCGTGATCCTCGTTGCGCTCGATTGACCCACAACTTTCAACTGGGTTTCGTTGTTGTTCAAGTCATTCCCATTCGCCGCCCTCTGTCGCCTGATCGTGACGACCCTCGTTCCGGTCGGTGCCCATGCCGATGAAGTGCAGGTTGCCGTCGCAGCGAATTTCAGCGTACCGATGCAGCGCATCGTCGCCGACTTCGAGCGCGACACCGGGCACAAGGCGCTCGTCAGCATTGGATCGACCGGCAAGCTCTACGCCCAGATCAAGAACGGCGCGCCGTTCGAGGTGCTGCTCGCCGCCGACGAGGCGACGCCGAAGCGGCTCGAAGCGGAAGGCGCGGCCGTCAGCGGCAGTCGCTTCGCCTATGCCATCGGCCAGCTCGTGCTGTGGTCGGCGCGGCCGGGCTTCGTCGATGCCGAAGGCCAAGTGCTGCGCAAGGGGGACTTCCGCTACCTCGCGCTGGCCAATCCGAAGACCGCGCCGTATGGCCTTGCCGCGATGCAGACGATGGAGAGCCTCAAGCTGCTCGATACGCTCGCCCCGCGCTTCGTGCAGGGCGAGAACATCGCGCAGACGCAGCAGTTCGTCGCCACTGGCAACGCCGAGCTCGGCTTCGTCGCGCTCTCTCAAGTCTGGCGCAACGGGCGCATCGCCGAAGGATCGGGCTGGATCGTTCCGGCCGGGATGCACGCGCCGATCCGTCAGGATGCCGTGCTGCTCGTCCCCGGCCGCGACCGTCCGGCGGCGCTCGCCCTGCTGCGCTTCCTGCGCGGCGAAACCGCACGCAACGTGATTCGCAGCTTCGGCTACGCGCTGCCAGCAACGGATGTTCAGTAGCGCCGACCTCACCGCCGCCGCGCTCACGCTGCGGCTGGCGGCAGCGACGACGCTGGTGCTGCTCGTTGTCGGCACGCCGATCGCGTGGTGGCTTGCGCGCACGCGCTCGCGTCTCAAGGCTGTGGTGGGCGCCGTCGTCGCGCTGCCGCTCGTGCTGCCGCCGACCGTGCTCGGCTTTCTATCTGCTCGTCGCGATGGGGCCCGCAGGGACCGCTCGGCCGCTCGATGCAAAGCCTCGGCCTACCGCTGCTGCCGTTCACGTTCGCTGGTCTGGTTGTCGCATCGGTGTTCTATTCGATGCCCTTTGTCGTCCAGCCGCTGCAGCAGGCCTTCGAGGCGATCGGCGAAGCGACGCTGGAGGCCGCGGCGACATTGCGCGCCGGTGCCTGGGACCGCTTCTTTCACGTCGCCCTGCCGCTCGCGCGGCCAGGACTGTTGACTGCCGTCGTTCTCGGCTTCGCGCACACGATCGGCGAGTTCGGCGTCGTGCTGATGATCGGCGGCAACATTCCGGGCCAGACGCGTGTGTTGTCGGTGCTGATCTTCGACCACGTCGAGGCGCTCGACTACGCGCCCGCACACGCGCTGTCGGCGGCGATGCTCGGCTTCAGTTTCATCGTCCTGCTCTTGCTCTACGCGCTGAACCCGAGTCGGCGCAGGCTCGTCGGATGACCGATGTGATCGACGCGCGCCTCGCGCTCGTCTACCCGGGCTTCAGTCTGGATGTGGACTTGCAACTGCCGGGCACCGGCTTCAGCGCGCTGTTCGGCCCGTCGGCAAGCGGCAAGACAAGCTGCCTGCGCGCGATCGCCGGCTTGCAGCGCGCGCGGGGTCGGATTTGCATCGGCGAAGAGGTCTGGCAGGACGACGAGCGTGGCGTGTTCGTGCCGCCGCACCGGCGCGCGCTCGGCATGGTCTTTCAGCAGGCGGCGCTGTTTGCGCACCTGACCGTGCGCGGCAACCTCGAGTTCGCACGCCGGCGTGTCCCCAACGGGCACAGGCGCGTCGAGTTCGACCAGGTGCTCTCGCTGTTCGACCTCGAACCATTGCTCGAACGCCGGCCGGAGCGGCTCTCGGGCGGCGAGGCGCAGCGCGTCGCGATCGGCCGCGCGCTGATTGCCAGTCCGCGGCTGCTGCTGCTCGACGAGCCGCTCGCCTCGCTCGACCTCGCGCGGCGCGCCGAGCTGCTGCCCTGCCTGCAGGCCGTGCAGGCGCAGCTTTCGATACCCGCGCTCTACGTCAGCCACTCGCCGGAGGAGGTTGCGCAACTGACGCGCCACATCGTGCTGCTCGAGGCGGGCCGGGTGCGCGCGAGCGGCCCGACGGCCGAACTGTTGACGCGGCTCGATCTGCCGCTTGCACAGGGGGATGCTGCGCAGGCAGCGCTCGATGTTGAAGTGAGCGCCTACGACGCGCGCGACCGCATCGCCCGGGTTACCTTTGACGGCGGTGAGTTGCTGCTGCCGGGCGCGGAGGCCGCGCCGGGCGCGCGCCGCATCGTGCGCGTGATGGCCCGGGACGTGAGTCTGACCCTGTCCCGCCATGCCGACACGAGCATCCTCAACATCTTGCCCGTCACGGTGCTCGCGCTCGCCGACGATACCCCGGGACACGTGATGGTGCGCCTGGGCATGGGCCAATCGACGACGCTGCTCGCACGCATCACGCGGCGCTCGGCGGACGCGCTCGCGCTGCGTCCGGGTCTGCCCGTGCAGGCGCAGATCAAGGGCGCGGCGATCGCTTGATGGGCGTGAAAGGCGACACGTACCCGCGTCTTCGAGGCGCAAGAAAAGCCGATAGACTCGTCGCCCTGCCTCACCGGCATGACAGTCCTGTGAATCGGGGGTGACGTGCCATCGAGATGGCGCGAAAATTCGCCCCCCGGCGTGCCGGCTCGATCAGACGGCAACGCGGCCGACGGCCCCCACCCTTGGGCTCCGAACACGCGGCATTGGGTGAGCCCCGCGCCACTGGCGAGAGGCTCACCCAATACCGACATTTCGATTTTTCAACTCCAAGGACCGGCCCCATGAACTCGATCGCGAGCGCCACCGCGCGCCTCAATGTTCCCGCGCATGTCAAACACGAGCGGCTGATCGCCTGGGTCGCCGAGATGGCGGCACTCACCGGCGCGCGCGACGTCGTCTGGTGCGACGGCAGTGACGAGGAATATGACCGCCTGTGCAAGCGGCTGGTCGACGCCGGTGCCTTGATACGGCTGAACCCGGAACTGCGCCCGCACAGCTTCCTCGCGCGCAGTGCGCCGAGCGACGTGGCGCGCGTCGAAGACCGAACCTTCATCTGCTGCGAGCACAAGCAGGACGCCGGGCCGACCAATAACTGGGTTGCACCCGCCGAGATGCGCGACCTGCTGCAGACTGGGGAGAAAGCGCTGTTCAGGGGTTCGATGAAGGGCCGCACGATGTACGTCGTGCCGTTCAGCATGGGGCCGCTCGGGTCGCCGATCGCGCACATCGGCGTCGAGCTCAGCGACAGCGCCTACGTCGCGGTCAACATGAAGATCATGACGCGCATGGGCCGCCGCGCGCTCGACGTGCTTGGCGCCGACGGTGAATTCGTGCCCTGCATGCACACGGTGGGCGCGCCGCTCGAGCCGGGCCAGAAGGACGTTGCCTGGCCGTGCAACGACACCAAGTACATCGTCCACTATCCCGAAACGCGCGAGATCTGGAGCTACGGTTCGGGCTACGGCGGCAACGCGCTGCTGGGCAAGAAGTGCTTCGCGTTGCGCATCGCGAGCTGGATGGGGCGCGAACACGGCGGCGATCTCGGCTGGCTCGCCGAGCACATGCTGCTCCTGGGCGTCACCTCGCCCGAGGGCAAGAAGCACCACATCGCGGCGGCCTTCCCGAGCGCATGCGGCAAGACGAACTTCGCGATGTTGGTGCCGCCGGCCGGCTTCGAGGGCTGGAAGGTGACGACGATCGGCGACGACATCGCCTGGATCAAACCCGGCGCCGACGGGCGCCTGTACGCGATCAACCCGGAGGCGGGCTATTTCGGCGTCGCCCCGGGCACCAACGACGAGACCAACGCAAATTGCATGGCGAGCTTGAAGCGCGACGTGATCTTCACCAACGTCGCGCTCACCGACGACGGCGACGTCTGGTGGGAGGGGATGACCGAGACCCCACCCGCGCACTGCATTGACTGGCAAGGCCGCGACTGGACGCCCGCGATCGCGCAGGAGACCGGCGCCAAGGCTGCGCACCCGAACTCACGCTTCACGGTGGCGGCGACGAACAATCCGGCGCTTGACCCGGCCTGGGACAACCCCGAAGGCGTGCCGATCGACGCCTTCGTCTTCGGCGGCCGGCGTTCGACGACCGTGCCGCTCGTGACCGAAGCGCGCAACTGGGTCGAGGGTGTCTACATGGCGGCGACGCTCGGCAGCGAGACGACTGCCGCGATCACCGGCAAGCAGGGCGTGGTGCGGCGCGATCCGTTCGCGATGATCGCCTTCGCCGGCTACAACATGAGCGACTATTTTCAGCACTGGCTGGACATGGGCCGGCGCATCGCCAGCCTGTGCGAGAAGAGCGGTGCCAAGCTGCCGAAGATCTACTGTGTCAACTGGTTCCGCAAAGGCGCCGATGGCAAGTTCGTCTGGCCCGGCTACGGCGAGAACATGCGCGTGCTGAAGTGGATGCTGGACCGCGTTCACGGCCGTGGCGACGGCGTCGAGCACGTGTTCGGCACCAGCCCGCGCTACGAAGACCTGAACTGGACCGGCCTCGACTTCCCGGTCGCGCGCTTCGACCAGGTGACGAGCATCGACCCGGCCGCCTGGCAGGCCGAAATGACGCTGCACGACGCCCTCTTCGAGAAGCTCGCCTGGCACCTGCCGCCCGAGTTGCTGGCGACCAAGACGCGGATCGAGGAGCGCCTTGCTGCGTAAATGACAGCGCCCGACTTGCCCGTCGCGTCGCGCGACCTGAGCGACGCCGAGTTCCGCGAGCTCGACGAAATGCTTGCGGCATTGCCGGAGCCGTTGATGCCGATGGATGTCGTCATGCTCGACGGCTATCTGTGCGGCGTGATCGTGCAGCCGACGCTCGTCGAGGCTGAGGTCTGGCTGCCACCGGTGTTCGACATCGAGAACCGGCCGCCACCCGCTGACGCCGGTGCCGAACGCATCCGCGCACTCGTGTTGCGCCGCCACGCGGCGCTCAATCGCGCGCTGCTCGAAGACGGCTGGTTCGACCCGCTGATCCTCGAAGACGACGAGGACGCTTTGCCGGCAGCCGATGCGGTCGACGCCGAAGGCGCGACAGACCCGGACCCGCTGGCCGGCTTGCCTGCGGTGTCTCGACCGATCGCGCCGTGGGTGACAGGCTTCGAGGCCGCGTGCATGAGCTTCCCAGGGCTCTTCGACTCGACCGACCAGGCGGTGATGACGGCGCTCGCGCGGCTGTTTCGGCACCTTCCGGCCGACAACGACAAGGAGCGCGAAGTCGTCGCCATCCTCGACAAGGATCTGCCGCTCGCGTCGCTCGACGAGGCGATCGAGGAACTCGTCGCCGCCGTCGCCGATCTCGCCGAGCTGACGCACGACGAGCGCTATCGTGTCGAGACGGTCCGGCGCGACGCGCCCAAGGTCGGCCGCAACGACCCCTGCCCTTGCGGCAGCGGCAAGAAGTACAAGCAGTGTCACGGGGCGGGATGACGGGGCGATCGCCTGCCACACCAGCGCGCATGTTCGGCGCACGCCGCTAGCGCACGCAGGGCATGCGGCTGCAACTGCTCTCGGACCTGCATCTCGAAACCGAGGTCTTCGAACCCGTGCCGGCGCCCGGTGCTGAACTGCTCGTGCTCGCGGGCGACATCGACAGCTCCTGGGCCGCGCTCGAACGCTTTCGCGGCTGGCCCGTGCCGGTCCTGTTCGTTGCCGGCAACCACGAGTTCGACGGCCGCGAACTCACGACCACGTGGCCCGCGCTGCGCGCGCGCTGTGACGAGATCGGTATCCGGCTGCTCGAATGCGAGAGCCTGTGCATGACCGACGCGCAAGGTCTGCGCGTGCGCTTCGTTGCGACAACGCGCTGGAACGATTTCGACCTTTTCGGTGCTGAGCAGCGCGAGCGCGCGATGCGTGCCGCCGGCTACTTCATGCGCCTGATGCAGGCGACGCGCGCGGGCCGGCCTTTCGACGCGGCGCAGGCGCGAGAGGAGTCGCTCGCCTGCCGACGTTGGCTCGAAGACGAGTTGCGCCGGCCGCGCGGTGCGTGGGACGTGACGGTCGCGATCACGCATTTCGCGCCGAGCTTTCGCAGCGCCGACCCGCGCTACGGCGCGCAGCCGACGACGGCGAGCTTCTGCAATGCGGACGACGATCTGCTGCCGCTGGCCGACCTGTGGATCCACGGTCACGTCCATTGCCGGCATGACTACCGTGTAGAGTCGGCCAACGGGCACCGCGTACGTGTCGTGTGCAACGCGCGCGGCCATGCGCGAAAGGGCGAGGCCGAGGGGTTCGATCCTCAAACCCTGTTCGACGCGGACGGTCGGCAGTGACGTGTGTCAAGTAAGCGGCCCGCCGTTGGGGCGACACTGCGTCGCTCGCCAGTCCGTTTACCGAAGGAGTGAGGCCATGAAGATTCTCGTCGCCGTCGACGGCAGCCGATACACGAAGCGCATGCTCGCCTACCTGGCGGCACACGACGAGTGGCTCGGCACCCACCACGACTACACCCTGCTGACGGTAGTCTCGCCCATGCCCGGTCGGGCCACCGCAGTGATCGACAAGGAAGTCGTCAAGCACTACTACGAAGAAGAAGGCGCAAAGGTGTTCAAGCCGATCCGCAGCTTTCTCGCGCGTCAGGGCATCGAGGCGAGCTATGTCAGTCGGGTCGGCCAGGCCGCCGAGTTGATCGTCCGCCAGGCTGCGAGTGGACGCTTCGACCTGCTGATGATGGGCTCGCACGGCCACGGCAACCTCAGTGGGCTGGTGATGGGTTCGGTCACCGCGAAGGTGATTGCCCACTGCAAGATGCCGATGTTGCTGGTGCGCTGAACGGCGCGCAGCCGCGCCAACGGGCTCGGCGATCAGCGCTTCGGCCGGTTGCGCTGGTTCAGCCAGTCCATCGGCGCATGTTCGCTGCGGGGCGCGCCATCGACGGCTTCGTCTTCGGCGCCCAGGTCACCCACCGGGCCGATGCTCGCTTCGAGACCGAACGCGGTCCCCATGTCCGCCGGGTCGTCCCGCGTCGGCGCAGGCTCCCGGTTCACCAGGCGGCGGAAGAACGAGTTGTGCGGGTTCGAGGCCATTGCGATCCTCGCGGGCGACGGGTGCAGACAGTGTGCATCTGCAGGGCCGCGCTTGAATGCGCAATCTGACACGCAATCGCTGTCCAGTTTGAGGACGCTCCTCGAAACACTAGACTTGCACCGTGGGTGGCGCCATTCGATGCGCCTGCGGAGCGAAGCGGAGGATCTCGATGGCGGCGAGAAACATGAGCCCCTGCAGCTGCGCGGCCACGCCGCATGGCGCCGCACGCCGCCGCCTGATGGCTGCGAGCCTGCTCGGCGCGTTGGGCGCCGGGCCGTTCGCCGGGCTCGGCTGGGCTGCCGCGTTGACGCACGCACAGCGTGACCGGATGACGCCCGACGAGATCATCGCGATCATGAAGCGCGGCAATGCGCGCTTCATGCGCGGCGAGAAGGAGCCGCGCAACCTCCTCGCGCAGCAGCGCGCCAGCGCCAAGGGCCAGTACCCGGCGGCGGTGATCCTGAGCTGCATCGATTCGCGCGCGCCGGCCGAGCGCATCCTCGATCTGGGCATTGGCGACGTCTTCAACGCCCGCGTCGCCGGCAACATTGCCAACGACGACATCCTCGGCAGCCTCGAATTCGCTTGCAAGCTCGCTGGCGCGAAGGTCGTCGTCGTCATGGGCCACACCGCCTGCGGTGCGATCAAGGGCGCCATCGACAATGCCGAACTCGGCAACCTGACCGGACTGCTCGCGAAGATCAAGCCGGCCGTCGCCGCGACGGCCTACGACGGCGAACGCACGGCGACCAACTACGCCTTCGTCGATCGCGTCGCGAAGACCAACGTCGAGATGACGATCACCGACATTCGCAAGCGCAGCGCGGTGCTTGCCGAACTCGAAACGGGAGGCAGGCTGCGCATCGTCGGCTCGATGTATGACCTGCAGACCGGTGCGGTTCACTTCGACGCCTGACCTACCTCGATCCGAACATCATCTGCCGCGCGATCGCCGACCTGAGCGGCGCGAGCGCCTGCAAGGACGCGAGCCCGAGCCCGCGCGCCGCGCCGAGGCCGGGCAACTGCCAGGTGAAGCTGCGCGCGAGGAAGTCTGTCGCAGCGATCATGCCCCAGCGGTCCGGCGCGCGCTGCCATTCGAGGTGGCGCAGCACGGCATCGACGTTGCCCTTGTCCGCGGCAAGTGCGCGTACGAGTTCGAACGCGTCGCGCAAGCCGAGGTTGAGCCCTTGCCCGGCGACCGGATGCAGCGTCTGCGCGGCGTTGCCGATGCGCACCGTGCGGCCGTCGACAAGCGTGCGCTCGGCGTTCAGGCCGAGCGCGAAATGCTTCAGTGGAGAGACGCCCGTGAGCCGCCCAACGCTCGGATGAAAGATGCTCCCGAGCACCGTGAGGCGCTGCGCGTCGTCGAGTTCGCGCACCGGATCGTCGTCAGCGGTGACGCACCACACGAGCGCGGCGCTTTGCTGCTGGTGCACCGTAGCGCCATCGCCCTTCAAGGGTAGAAGGGCGGCAGGGCCGTGGCGCGTGAAACGCTCGTACGCGGTGCCGGGAGTGCCGCCCTCGATCGTCACCTTGCCGACCCATGCGGTCTGCTTGTAGTCGTGGGCAATCGCCTTGCGCGCCTGGTCGGAGAACACGCCGCCCTCGGCGACGATGGCCAGATCGAAACGCTCGACGATCCCGGCGTCGACTTCGACGCCCGCGGCGAGGTTCTTCAGCGCCGACACCGGCGTGCCGAAACGGCTGCGCAGGCGCTCCGGCTCGCGCGCCGCCGCGGCCAGCCAGGCCGCCTGGAGCGGCGCGACGATCTCGCCGTAGCTGAGCACCGCACCAAGCATCGGCACCGACTCTTCGTTCGCGCGGATGCGCAGCTCGGGCTCGCCCAACGGCCCCCAGCTCGGAGGCTGCTGCGACACGTGCACTTCGAGGATCGATTGCGCACGTTCGGCATTCCAAGCGTCAAGCCGCTGCAGCAACTGCACGCTGCCGAGCGACAGCGCAAGCGTGCGCGGATCGCGCGCGATGTCCACATCCTGCGCGCGGGCGTCGTAGATCGTCACCGTGGCATGCGCAAGGGCGCGCGCAGCGTGAAGCGCGAGCGCCAGGCCCGCAGGCCCGGCGCCGATCACGGCCAGACTGAGCTCAGGCCTTGAGGCCAGCGCTGGGTTCGTCATGCATGTGCTTTCCGCGGCCGCGACGGGCCGCGCAGACAGCCATTATTGGCCGTGCGCTTGTCGTTCGCGCGATTGCCGCGCCAACGGCGCTACCAGCGCAGCACGAAGAGCGTGATCGCCGGGAACAGCACGAGGACAACGACGCGCAGCAGGTCGCTCGCGACGAACGGCCAGACGCCGCGGTAGGTCTCGCTCATCTTGATCTCGGGCGCCATCGACTGGATCACGAACAGGTTCATGCCGACCGGTGGCGTGATCAGCCCCACCTCGACGACGATCAGCACGAGGACACCGAACCAGATCGCGGTGTGCTCGGGCGACATGCCGAAGTCGAGCCCCGAGATCATCGGGAAGAAGATCGGGATCGTCAGCAAGATCATCGACAGCGAATCCATCACGCAGCCGAACACGAGGTAGAAGACGAGGATCGCCCACAGCACCGCGTACGGGCTCAGGCCGAGCGTGCCGACCCAGCCGGCGAGTTCCTGCGGCAGTTGCGACAGGGCGAGAAACGCGTTGTAGGCCGCGGCGCCGAGCACGATCAGGAACACCATCGCGCTGCCGCTGGCGGTTGCTTCGAACGCCCCCAGCAACTTCGCGCGCGTGAAGCCGCCGCGCCACCAGGCCAGCAGCCCGGTTGAGACGGCGCCCACCGCGGCGCCTTCGGTCGGCGTGAAGATGCCGCTGTAGATGCCGCCGATCACGACGACAAAGATCACCATCACCGGCCACACCGCGACGAGCGCCTGCATGCGCTCGTCCCATGGCATTGGTTCGAGCTGGCCAGCAAGACTCGGCTTCAGGCGCACGACGATCGCGATCACCGCCATGTAGCCGAGCGCGGCAAGAATGCCGGGAATGAAGGCCGCGGCGAACATCTTCGCGATGTTCTGCTCGGCGAGGATGGCGTAGATCACGAGCACGATCGACGGCGGGATCAGGATGCCCAGCGTGCCGCCGGCCGCGAGCGCGCCGGTGGCGAGGCTGCCCGCGTAGCCGGCGCGGCGCAGTTCGGGCAGGGCGACCTGGCCCATCGTCGCCGCCGTGGCGAGGGACGATCCGCAGATCGAGCCGAAGCCGGCGCAGGCGCCGATCGCCGCCATCGCCACGCCGCCCTTGCGGTGACCGAGGAAGGCCTCCGCCGCCTTGAACAAGGCGCGAGACATGCCGCCGAGCGCCGCAAACTGCCCCATCAACAGAAACAGCGGCACGATCGACAACGAATGCGTCGAGAACGTGCTGTAGGCGAGCGTCTTCATCTGTTGCAGCAGCGGCATCGCGCTGCCGTACACCTGCCAGGACCCGACAAGGCCGACGGCGAGCATCGCAAGCCCGATCGGCACGCGCAGGAAGATCAACAACAACAGGACCGGAAACGAGCCGGCCGCGAGCCACAGCGGGTCCATCGTCAAGCTCTCGCTTTCATCATCAGGGCGGCGTCAATGCGTCACCTCGCCCGGCTCGAAGCCTGCCGGCGGCGCAGCCAATCCAAGTGCTTCCAGCAGCCGCCATGCATACGCGACGCAGCCAAATGCCGCCGGGAAGCATCGCCGCCGCATAGCCCCACCAGACCGGCATCTGCAGGATGAAGCTGACTTCCCCGTTGGCGCGGTAGTCGAGCATCGACACGCCCATGCGCCAGACCAGCAGCAGCCAGACGACGAGCATCAGCGCTTCGGTCCCGACTTCGAGGACGCGGCGCAGGCCCGTCGGGTAGCGCGACCAGAACAGGTCCACCGTCGCGTGGCCGCGTTTCAGGTGGCACCACGGTAGAAAGCAGAACACCGCCAGTGCGGTGCCGGCCTCGACGAGCTCGAAGTCGCCCGGCACCGGGCCGAGCCCGGCAAACGCGAACGCGCGCCCGGCAATGCTGAAGACGCTGATCGCGGCCAGCAGTGTCAGCACCATCGCGCCGAGCCAGGCCAGAGCGCGGCTCACGCCGTAGATGAGTTGATTCATGATCGGTTCGCGGCGGCGCGAGGCGCCGCCGCGCAAAGCAACGACAGCGTTGAGCGAACTACTTCTTCGAGTACTTGGCCACGAGCGCGTCGGCCTCGGCGGCAAGCTTCTGCCCATCCAGGCCCTTGCTCGCAACTTCCTTGTACCAGATGGCGCGCGTGCCATTGGCGGTGCGCTGCCAGCGCGCCGTCTCTTCCGGGCTCAGCGTGATGATGTTGTTGCCGGCCTTCTGCGCGATCGCCAGGCCGCGCTTGTCGCCTTCGTCCATCGCCCGGCCGAACATCGCCGCGGCGACCATGCCCGAATTGGCGTCGATGACCTTCTTCAGGTCAGGCGGCAGCTTCTCGTACGCGGCCTTGTTCATCGCCACCGCGAAGGTCTGGGTGTACAGGCCCTTGCTGCCGGAGAAACCCGTCGAGTTCTTCGCGATCTCCTGCACCTTCAGCGCCGGCACCACTTCCCATGGAATCGTCGTCGCCGTGATCACGCCCTTCGAAAGCGCCTCGCCGACCGCAGGCACCGGCATGCCAACCGGCGTCGCACCGAGTTGCTCGAGCATGATGTTGATGACGCGCGAACCGCCGCGCACCTTCATGCCCTTCAGGTCCTCGAGCTTGGTGATCGGCGTCAGGCTGTGAAACAGACCCGGGCCGTGAATGTGCACCGCAATGAGGTGGACGTCCTTGAACTCGTCCATCGCGTTCTTCTCGACGAACTCCTGGAACGCCTTCGATCCCGGCTCGGCCAGACCGGTGGTGAACGGCAGTTCGAAGGCTTCGGTCTTCGGGAAGCGCCCCGGCGTGTAGCCGAGCACGGTCCAGATGATGTCCACCACGCCGTCCTTGGCCTGGTCGAAGAGCTCGGGCGGCTTGCCGCCGAGTTGCATGGTGTTGAACTGCTGGATCTTGATGCGCCCGCCGCTTTCCTTCTCGATCTTCTCGGCCCAGGGCTTGATCGCCAGCGCGGGAATCGTCGCCTGTGGCGGCAGCATCTGGTGAAAGCGCAGTGTCACGTCGGCAGCGTGACCCGCTTGCGCGGCGCCGGCGAGCGCGAGGGCGCCGAGGATCTTGCGAAGGGCATGTTTCATGGCATCGTCTCCTTGGGGTTGAAAGTCGGTTGTCGGTGGTGATTCAGGCTGTGGCGCGAGCGAGCTGCGCTTCGAGCGTCTGCAGCACACGGTAGCAGGACAGCACCTGCGCGACGCTCGCATTGGGCTCGCGGTTTTCCCTGATCGCAGCGAAGAATTCCCGGTCCTGCAACTCGATGCCGTTCATCGAGACCGCCACCTTCGACACGTCGATCTTCTCGTCTTTGCCGTTGAAGAGGTCGTCGTAGCGCGCGATGTAGGTTGCCGTGTCGCCGATATACCGGAAGAAGGTGCCGAGCGGGCCTTCGTTGTTGAAGCTCAAGCTCAGGGTGCAGATCGCGCCGCTGGCCGCCTTCAACTGGATGCTCATGTCCATGGCGATGCCGAGCGCCGGATGGATCGGCCCCTGGAGGGCGTTCGCCTGCACGATCTCGCTGCCGCACTGGTAGGCGAACAGGTCCACCGTATGGGCCGCGTGGTGCCACAGCAGATGGTCAGTCCAACTGCGCGCCTGGCCGAGCGCGTTCATGTTCGTGCGGCGGAAAAAGTAGGTCTGCACGTCCATCTGCTGGATGTGAAACTCGCCGGCCGTGATGCGCTGGTGCACGTATTGGTGGCTCGGGTTGAAGCGCCGCGTGTGGCCGCACATCGCGACAAGTCCGGTTGTCTTTTGCAGCGCGACGACGGCCTCGGCGTCGGCGAGCGAATCGGCGAGCGGGATCTCGACCTGCACGTGCTTGCCGGCCTTCAGGCAAGCGATCGCCTGCGACGCGTGCATCTGCGTCGGCGTGCAAAGGATGACGGCGTCGACCTCTTTCAGCGCCAGGCTCTCGGCGAGGTCGGTGGCGACGTGCTTGATGCCGTATTTGTCCGCAACAGCTTTCGTCTTGTCGAATTCCCGGCTGACGAGCGAGACGACCTCGACGCCGTCGATCAGCTGGATCGCGTCCAGGTGCTTGATGCCGAACGCGCCTGCGCCGGCGAGGGCTACTTTGATCGTCATGCGTTGTTTTCCAGAATCAGATGCCCGACGGCGGTGTTCGACGCCGGCACGTGGAAGAAGCGGTGCTTCACCGTCGGCGGTTTGCCGCCTGCCACATCGGCCATCGCACCTCTGGCGATCAGCCACATCACGAGCTCAATGCCTTCGGAGCCCGCTTCGCGTACATATTCGATGTGCGGCACCTGTGAGAGTCCGGCCGGGTCCGCGATCAGACGATCCAGAAAACGGTTGTCCCATTCGGCGTTGATGAGTCCCGCGCGCGGCCCCTGCAATTGATGGCTCATGCCGCCGGTGCCCCAGATCTGCACCTTGAGCGGCTCGTCGTAGGACTCGACGGCCCTGCGGATCGCCTGGCCGAGCATGAAGCAGCGCCGGCCCGACGGCACCGGGTACTGCACGACGTTGACGGCGAACGGGATCACCGGGCACGGCCAGGCGTCGGGCTGCCCGCACATCAGCGACAGCGGCACCGTGAGGCCGTGATCGACGTCCATCTTGTTGACGATCGTGAGGTCGAAGTCGTCCTGGATCACGCTCTGCGCGATGTGCGAGGCGAGTTCGGGATGGCCGATCACCTTCGGAACCGGGCGCGCCCCGTAGCCTTCGTCGGCGGGTGCGAACTCGGCCGCTGTGCCGATCGCGAAGGTCGGGATCATGTCCAGGCTGAACGCCGTCGCGTGGTCGTTGTAGACGAGGAAGATCACGTCCGGCGTGTTCTCCTTCAGCCACTGCTTGGAGAACTCATAACCCTTGAAGAGCGGCTGCCAATAGGGCTCGCCTGTCTTGCCGAGGTCGATCGCGGCGCCTATCGCTGGCACGTGCGAGGTGTAGACGCTGGCGGTAATGCGGGCCATTTTCAAGCCCTCCCCTGAGGCTGTCGATGCGCCTGCGCGTCGCCGTCTTCGCCGACGACACGGTTGCCCTCGGCCGAGCGACCGCCCTTGATCATCATGTCGCGATATTGCGCTTCGGTCAGCCCGGTCATGCTGCCCGCCATCTGCTGGAAGCTGAGGCCGTCGGTGGCGCCGATCTTGGCGAGGAAATAGATGTTGCCGCCGAGCGCGATGCAACGGTTCAGGTCGCGCGCGAGCACCGCCCGCTTCTGGTCTTCCGTCATCGGCCACTCGTCGAGATAGGCGCGCTCGTCGGCCTTGAAGCGCTTGCGGTTCTCTGCCTTCATCAGCGACATGCAGAACTGGTTCAGGTGATAGCCCTTGCGGGATTGTTCGGCGTCGAAGATCGTCGTGCCGGGCACGTCGAGATACGGTTTGTTGAGTGGCATGGTTGCCTCGCTTTCAGGGAGTTGTGCAGCGGAAGCTGGCGGCGGACTCGAGGTCGCCGCCGACCCAGCGCGCCACCTGCGGCCAGGGGCACAGCGGCCGACTGCGCTTCCTGCTCCAGCCGGCCGGCAGCTCCTTGTTTTGGTCATTGACCGTTGCCAACAAGGCGCCCGGGGCCTTGCCTTGCTCCACCCAGTCGACCAGCGCGCCGAGGGCGTCGAACTGGTCGGTCGCCGGGCCGCCGCTGCAGTGCGCCATGCCCGGTACCGGATAGAAGCGGGCGAACCGCACCGTGTCGCCGCCGAGGTTGGCTTGCAGCTTGGCGAACCAGCGCGTCGTGTCGTTGACCGAGAACACCGGGTCGCTGTTGCCGTGATAGACGAGCAGCTTGCCGCCCTTGGCGCGGAAAGCGGAGAGCTTCGGGTCGTCGACGTCCGGCGGTGCCATGAACTGCATCGCCGATTCAGTGAAGGTCGCGTCGGTCGCGTAGATGCGAGGCGCGTCGCGGTCGAAATCGAAGCGGGACAGGTAGGCGACCAGCTCGTCGGGCTTGCCAGCCGTGTGCGTCGGCGGCGTGGTGAAGATGTAGCTCAGCGACCCGGCACCCATCGTCGCAATCAGCGGCATCTTGTTCCACGGCGGGATCTGGCTCTCGAGCTTCCAGAAGCGCCAGTTGCCCGCACCGACGCCCGCGTCCCACGACCAGTCGCTGTACAGCATCTCGCCCTTGCCGTTGCGCGGCCCGGCGAAGGCGCGTTGCAGCGCCCTGACCTGGTTAGCCGACAGGCATTGCGCAGTCTTGGCGCCGCTGCACTGCAGCTCCTCGATCCTGAACTTCGTCTGGCATGCGGCGAGGTCGCCGACGATGCCGTCGGCCGCACCATCGAGCGCATCGCAGCGCTCCAGCACCTTGGCCGCCACGAGCTTCATGTCGTCGGGGCTGAAGGCCTTGCGGATGTCCGGATCGGCCATCTGCCAGCTCTGCACGTCCCAGGCGTGCTGCACCGCGGCCTTGGGCAGGTTCAGGCCCGGCGCGCCCGCGAGGATGCCGTCGTAGCGGTCGCCGTACCGGGTGGCCGCCACCAGCGCGTGGCGGCCACCGTTGGAGCAGCCGGCCATGTAGTTGTGCGTCGCTGCGTGGCCGTAGTGCGTGCGGATCAGCCCCTGCGCGACGGTGAACATCGTGTCGTTTGCGCTGTAGCCGTAGTCGCGCCGCGCCTGCGGATCGAGGCCGAATACGTTGCTCTTGGCCAGCCCTGCGGCGTCGTTGGCGGGGTCGTCCTCGCGGTGCCCCGAGTCGGAGCTGATGACGGCGAAGCCGCGTTGCAGCGCGTTCTGCGGCCAGATCGGCAAGGCGCCCAGGGCCGGCACGACCTTGCCGTCGTTGCCGCCGTTGACCTGGTGCAGGAAGCCCTGGTTCCAGCCGACCGGCAGGCGCATCTCGAAGGCTATCGCGTACTGGCGGCCGTCGGCGCCGGTGCGCTCGTTGGCTACGCCGTTGACCTTGCAGTGCGCGGGCGTGCCCTTGCCGTCGGCGGGCTCGGCCACCGCCGAGGTCAGGCGCACGTTCTTCATCGCTGCCATTGCCGCCGGGAGGTCGGCGCAGGCCGCCGGTGCGGGGCTGCCGCCTGGCGTGCCGGCGGCGCAACCGGCCAGCCACGCCGCAGCGGCCAGCGGCGCCCAGAGCGAGCGGTGCATCGTCGTCGTTCTCATGGGGGATGTCTCCTCAGGCTCTGGCGTTCAGGCCGCGGCGGACTCGCGCCAGTAGAGACGCATCGGGTTGTCGACGAGCAGCTTCTTCTGCAGCTCGGGCGTCGTCGCGATGTGCGGGATAAAGTCCACCAGCAGCCCGTCGTCGGGCATATGGTCCTTCAGGTTCGGGTGCGGCCAGTCGGTGCCCCACAGCACGCGATCGGGGAAGGTCTCGACGATCCGGCGGGCGAACGGAATCACGTCGCGGTAGGCGTTCTGTTCACCATTCAAGGCCTTCGGACCGGTGACGGAGAGGCGTTCCGGGCAGCTCACCTTGCTCCAGACGTTCGGGTACTCGCGCATGAACTTCACGAACAGCTCGAACTGCGGGCCGTCTACGGCCAAGCTCACGTCGGGCCGGCCCATGTGGTCGACGACGACGGTGGTCGGCAGCGCGGTGAAGAAGTCCCACAGCTCGGGCAGATCGACTGCCTCGAAATAAATGACGACATGCCAGCCGAGCGGTGCGATGCGCGCAGCGATCTCCATCAGCTCGTCGCGCGGCGTGAAGTCGACAAGGCGCTTGACGAAGTTGAAGCGCACGCCGCGCACGCCGGCCGCGTGCATTCCCTGCAATTCACTGTCCGTGACGCTGCGCTTGACGGTTGCGACGCCGCGCGCCATGCCGTTCGAATGCACGAGCGCGTCGACCATCGCCCGGTTGTCGGCGCCGTGGCAGGTCGCCTGGACGACAACGTTGCGCGCGAAGCCGAGGCGGTCGCGCAGCGCGAAGAGCTGCGCCTTGCTCGCGTCGCACGGCGTGTACTTGCGCTCGGGTGCGAACGGAAATTCGGCGCCCGGCCCAAACACGTGGCAGTGTGCGTCGACGCTGCCGGGTGGCACCTGGAAGCGCGGCTTGCTCGGGCCGGCGTACCAGTCGAGCCAGCCGGGGGTTTTCACGAAGGGCGCTGCGCTCATGTATGCGCGCCCTCGAAGGGCATTCCGGCGTACTGCTCGGCGACGCTCGCGTGCGTATGGTGAGAGCGGGAAAGATAGTCGAGCTCGCTTTCCTGCGCGCGCTGGTCGAAGTCGCTCATGTCGGGGAAGCGGTGCATCAGGTTCGTCAGCCACCAGGAGAAGCGCACTGAGTCCCAGACGCGGCGCAGCGCCATGTCGCTGTAACTGTCGAGCATCGCGCTCGATCCATGGTTGTAGAAGGCGCCGAGCGCGCGCCCAAGATAGAACACATCCGAGGCCGCGAGGTTGAGCCCCTTGGCGCCGGTGGGCGGCACGATGTGCGCCGCGTCGCCGGCAAGGAAGAGGCGCCCATGGCGCATCGGCTCGGCGACGAAGCTGCGCAGCGGCGCGATCGACTTCTCGATCGACGGCCCGGTGACGATCGCGTCGGCGATCTCGCGCGGGAAGCGCACCTTCAGCTCGTCCCAGAAACGATCGTCCGACCAATCCTCGACCTTGTCCTCGAGTGGCACCTGCACGTAGTAGCGGCTGAGCATCGAGTGACGCATCGACGCGAGCGCAAAACCGCGCGGGTGATTCGCGTAAGTCAGGTGCTCGATCGGCGGCGTCTCGGACAGCACGCCGAGCCAGCCGAACGGGTAGACCTTCTCGTAGCACTTCAGCACGTCGGTCGGGATCACGGTGCGCGACACGCCGTGAAAGCCGTCGCATCCGGCGACGAACTCGCAATCCACTCGCATCGATTCGCCGCGGTGCTTGAAGGTGACGTAGGGGTGCTCGCTCGCGACGTCGCAGGGCGTCACCTCGGTCGCCTCGTCGAGCACGATCGCCTTGCGCCGATCGGCGGCGGCGAACAAGTCCTCCTGGACTTGCGTCTGGCCGTAGGTCGTGAAGCGCTTGCCGGCCTGCTTGAAGCAGTTGATGAAAAAGCTGTCGCGCCCGGCCCAGACGAGCTGCGCGCCGTCGTGCAAATGACCTTCGCGCAGCAACCGCTCGCCGAGGCCGTTTTCGCAAAGCACATCGACCGTGCCCTGTTCGAGCACACCGGCGCGGATGCGGCCAAGCACGTAGGCGCGGCTGCGCTGTTCGAGCACGACGCTCTCGACGCCGGCACGGTGCAGGATTTCGGAAAGCAGCAGCCCGGCCGGGCCGCCGCCGATGATGGCAACTTGAGTCTTCATTCGATGTCCTCCGGTTCCGGCGTGGGGTGCGACGCCAGGATGCGATCCGCCTCGACGCGCCAATCGGCGCTGCGCGCGAAGTCCTTCGCACCGCGTGCGCCAAAGCAGCCGGCATCGGCAAGATCGGCGGCCCAGGCCTGGCGCGCTGCGGTCCCGCTTGCGGACCACGGCGTGAGGCCGATCTCGCGCACTGTTTCTGCGACTTCCCGCACCTCTTCGCTGCGCCGTCGGCCGTGCTCGATCACGCGCTGGAAGAAGTACGCGCCCTGCTTTTCCCAGTCGATGCCGGGGAAGGTCTCGTGCAGCGACGCGATCACAGCGTCCTCGACGCCGTAGGCGCGCGCCGCGGTGAAGCTCTCGATCACCATGGCCTCCAAGCCCTTGATCATCACGCTGCGGCACATCTTGGTGGCCGACGCGACCCCGAGCCTGTCGCTCGCGACTTCGCTCACGAAGCCGAGCGCTGCGAGATGCGGCTGCAGCGCGAGAGCTTGCGCGCCGCCGAGCAGCAGCGGCACTTTGATGCGGTAAGGCGGGATCGACGTCATCACCGCCGCCTCGACGTAGCGCGCGCCCGCACCGTCGATCAAGACCGCCGCGCGCTGCTTCGCGCCGGGCGAAGCGGAGTTGAAATCGAGGAACCACGCACCCTTCTTCACCGCCGGCATGCACGCCTGCGCCACCGGCACCGCCTGGCTCGCGGTAACGGCGCTCACGATCAGGTCGGCGCTCGCCGCGAGCTCAGCGTGCGTTGCCGCGAGGTGCACCCCGTGCGTCGCCGCATGCTCGCGCAGTGCATCGCCCTGGCCGAGATCGAGCTTCTTGTCGTAGGCGCTCACTGCGATGCCAAGTTTGCGCAGATCTTCGGCGAGGATGCGACCGACCTCGCCGTAGCCGACGAGGCCGACGTGCCAGTGCAGCGGATTCATGGGCGTCATGCTCAGTCGATGTACTTCAGCCCGGCCTTCTCGAGCGGGCCGCGCATGTTGTACATGTCGAGGCCGAGCACGCCGGAGGCGAGCTTGGCGCGCTTCTCGCCTTCGTTGGCTTCGCGTGCCGTGGCGGCCTCGAGCGCTTTCGCCGCCATCGCGCGCGGCACGCAGACGACGCCGTCGTCGTCGGCGACGATCACGTCGCCCGGTGTGACCCAAGCTCCGGCGCATACCACCGGGATGTTGACCGAGCCGAGCGTGGCCTTGACCGTGCCCTTGGAGCTGATCGCGCGCGACCACACCGGGAAGCCCATCTCGGTGAGCGTGCGCACGTCGCGGCAGCCGCCATCGACGACGAGCGCGCGTGCGCCACGGGCCTTGAAGCTGGTGGCGAGCAGGTCGCCGAAGAAGCCGTCGGTGTTGTCGGCGGTGATTGCGGCGACGACGATGTCGCCCGGGCGGATCTGCTCGGCCGCGACGTGCAGCATCCAGTTGTCGCCGGGCTGCATCAGCACGGTGACGGCCGTGCCCGACACCTGCGCGCCAGCGTAGATCGGCCGCATGTAGGGCTTCATCAGCCCGACACGGCCCATCGCCTCGTGCACGGTGGCGCTACCGAGGGCGGCCAGCTTGTCCGCCACGGCCGCGTCGGTGCGCTCGATGTTGCGGTAGACGACGCCTAGTTCGTACATGTCAGGCCTCCTGCTGGGGGGTTCAAGTTCACTTTCCCTTTGATTTCAGCGCGGCGTCCAGCCGCGGGAACACGCGCCGCGCGTTGCCTTCGTAGATCTTGTGCCGGTCGTCGCCGACGACGATCGTCGAGGCTTCGATGTAGCGCTTGGTGTCGTCGTAGTAGTGCCCGGTCTCGGGGTCGATGCCGCGCACGGCGCCGATCATCTCGCTCGCGAAGAGGATGTTGTCGACCGGGATCACCTTGGTCAGCAGGTCGATGCCGGGCTGGTGATAGACGCAGGTGTCGAAGAAGATGTTGTTCAGCAGGTGGTCCTTCAGCAGCGGCTTCTTCAGCTCCTGCGCCAGGCCGCGGAAGCGCCCCCAGTGATACGGCACCGCGCCGCCGCCGTGCGGGATGATGAAGCGCAGGGTCGGGAAATCCTTGAACAGGTCGGCGGTCAGGCACTGCATGAAGGCCGTCGTGTCGGCGTTCAGGTAGTGCGCGCCGGTCGTGTGAAAGCAAGGGTTGCAACTCGTGCTGACGTGGATCATGGCCGGGATGTCGTGCTCGACCATCTTTTCGTAGATCGGGTACCAATGGCGATCCGACAGCGGCGGGCTCGTCCAGTGCCCGCCGGACGGGTCGGGGTTCAGGTTGATGCCGACGTTGCCGTACTCCCTGACGCACTTTTCGAGCTCGGGAATGCAGGTGGCCGGATCGACGCCCGGGGACTGCGGCAGCATTGCAACCGGCACGAAGTGGTCGGGGAACAGCTTCGACACGCGAAAGCACAGCTCGTTGCAGATGGCGGCCCAGGTCGAGCTGACCTCGAAGTCGCCGATGTGATGCGCCATGAAGCTCGCGCGCGGGCTGAAGATCGTGAGGTCGCTGCCGCGCTCCTTCATCAGGCGCAACTGGTTCGCCTCGATCGACTCGCGCAATTCATCGTCCGAGATCTTCAGGTCGGCGACCCGGGGTTTGGCCGCCGGATCCTTGATGCCGGCGATCTGCTGGTTGCGCCAGGCTTCCAGTGCCTTGGGCGCCGTCGTGTAGTGGCCGTGACAGTCGATGATCATGAGTGATTTCCTTTGGGCTGCGTGGCGTCAGGCCGCCGTCATGCCTTGCCGCTGCTTCGCGGCGTCGGCCGCAGGTGAGCGCATGAACCCGAGCAGCGCGGCAACGGCGTCGGCCTGCGTCGATACGCTGCACAGCCCGGCAGAGAACGTGGTCACGATCTCGCTGCCAGGCGGCAGCGTGCCGAGAACGTCGACGCCGTCCTCGTGCATCAGTTCGCTGAGTTGCTGGAAGCCGAGTTCGGCGTCGCCGTGTGCGACGAGCGCACCCACCGGCACGCCGGCGGGCGCCTGCACCGTGCGATCCTTGACGCGATCTGCGATGCCCCAGCGCTCGAACAGTCGCAGCAAGGCCGTGCCGCTCGGCCCGGTCGAATAGCCGATCGATTTCGCCGCCATGACCGCGTCGCGCAGCGCGCCCTCGGTCGCGATGTCCGGTCGCGGGGCACCCTTCTTTACCGCCACCGCGACCGCCGACTTGACGAGATCGGCGCGGCTCCCGGCGACCACAGTGCCGCTCGCGATCAGCTTGTCGATCGCGTCGGCGGCGAGCACGACGAGGTCGAACGCCTCGCCCGCCTGCACGCGCCGCGCCGCATCGACACCACCGACCGATTCGAAGGTAACGGTGACGCCGCGTGCGCGATACGCCTCGGCCAACTCGGCCAGAACGAGGCGGGTTGCCATCGACGAGATGCCTTGAATCCGTTGCGTCATGCCGGTTGCGGAGATTTGCGTCGGCCCGGGGCCGCTGCGTGTTGTTGCCAAGGTCGTGCCGATTGTTGAGTAGCATCAGCTATTCGGCAACAGGCAAGTCCGCATAGCAGCTATCTCGAATCGGCATGGATCTGAAACAGCTCGCGTACTTCGTCCACGTTGCAGAACTCGGCAGCTTCAGCCGCGCGGCAAACCAGCTCGCGGTGGCGCAGTCGGCGCTCAGCCGCCAGGTGCGCGCGCTCGAAATCGAGTTGCGCCAGCCGCTCTTCGAACGCACCGGCCGCGGCGTGACGCTGACCGAAGCGGGACGCCGTCTGCTCGATCATGGCCGCGGCATCCTCGCGCAGGTCGAGCGCGCGCGACTCGACATCGAACACGAGCGTGACGCCGCGAGCGGCCGGCTCGTCATTGGTTTGCCGCCGAGCGTCGGCCGCACGCTCACCGGCGTGCTGGTGCGCGCGTTTCGCGAGCGCTTTCCGGCGGCGACGCTCAGCGTGGTCGAGGGCCTGTCGAACTACGTGATGGAATGGCTCGCGATCGGGCGCGTCGATTGCGCGGTGGTCTACAACGTCACGCCCTCGCCGACGGTCGACCTGCTGCCGGTGCTCGACGAGGCGCTCTACCTCGTCTCGGCGCGTCCGCCGGGCGACGCCGAACTGATCGGCAAGCCGGTGACGCTGTCCGAAATCGCCGAACGCGAGCTCGTGATCCCGAGCCGCCCACACTCGATTCGCATGCTGCTCGAGGCGGCGCTCGCCGGCGAGGGCCGGCGCGCCAAGGTGGGAATCGAGATCGAGAGCGTGCCGGCCATGCTCGAGCTCGTGCGCGACGACGCGCTGCACGCGGTGCTCGCGCTGAACGCCCTCAAGTCGAGCGGCAACGAGGCGGCGTTCTGCGCGCGGCCGATCGTGCGACCGCCGCTGAAGACGACACTGTGGATCGCCACCTCGGCGCAGCGCGCGCGCGGGCCCCTGCTGGAGCGCTCGACCGGCCTGTTACGCGAGCTGCTGCTGAAGCACCGGTCCTGATTCGACGCTGAACCCGCCCCATGCGGCGCGGCCGGCGCTTGCGACGAGCGGCCCCAGCCCGGCCGGGCGATACTGCGCGCCCATGTCGCTCATCATCTTCCTGAAGCTGATCGCCATCTTCGCGATCATCGCTCTCGGCTACATCGCCGACCGCGCGCGCTGGCTCGGAGAGGGCGACGTGGCGCGGGTGCTCGCGAACGCCGCGTTCTACCTGTTCATCCCCGCACTGCTGTTTCGCACCACCGCGCGCATCGACCTGCACACGCTGCCCTGGCGCACGCTGGCGGCCTTCTTCGTGCCCGTGATGGGCTGCATGCTCGCCATCTACCTGCTGCAACGCCAGCCGCATCCGGCGCCGGCGCAAGCCGCAGTGCCGAGCGTGCGCGCGCTGTCGGTCGGCTTTGGCAACACCGTGCAGCTCGGCATCCCCATGGCCGCGGCGCTGTTCGGCGAGGCGGGATTGCAAGTGCATCTCGCGATCGTCAGCCTGCATGCGCTCTTGCTGCTCACGTTCGCGACGACGCTGGTCGAACTCGACCTCGCCCGCGCGCACGCGCAGCACCACGGCGTGCAACATTCGCTCGCCAAGACGCTGCTGACGACGGTGCGCAATACCGTGGTCCACCCGGTCGTGCTGCCGGTGCTCGCGGGGCTGCTTTTCAATCTGGCGGGCGCCAGTATCCCCGCGCTTGCCGACGAGACGCTGCTGTTGCTCGCGCAGGCGGTGGTGCCGCTGTGCCTCGTGGTGATCGGCATGTCGCTCGCCCACTATGGCTTGCGCGGCGCGCTGCGCAGCGCGAGCTGGGTGTCCGCCGCCAAGCTGCTGCTGCTGCCCGCGCTGGTGCTGGTCGCCGGCCATTGGGGGGCGGGTCTGACTGGTACGCCGCTTGCGGTGATCGTGGTGTGCGCCGCGCTTCCGGTGGGCTCCAACCCACTGCTCTTCGCGCAGCGCTACACCACGCTGGAAGGCGAGGCGACGACCGCGATCGTGGTCTCGACCTTCAGCTTCGTCGCCACCGCGCCGCTTTGGCTGCTCGTGCTGGGTGCGATCGGCTGAGCGCGCGGCCGCCCGTTGCTGCGCTGCGTCACGCGGACTTGTGAGGCCTGGGACTCCGGTGCTCCAATACGCACGCTGGCTGTTTGCCGGCACCCATTCAACCCGATCGGAGCCTTCCATGAAGATGCTGTTCCCCGTGCTTGCACTCGCCCTTGCCGCTGCGGCGATGCCCACCTGGGCGAAGAACGACGCCTGCGAGGCTCAGGCCGCGGAGAAGAAGCTTGCCGGCGCGGCGAAGACGAGCTTTCTGAAGAAGTGCGAGACCGACGCGGCCGCGACCGGCGCGTCGACCTGCGATGCCCAAGCCACGGAGAAGAAGCTGTCTGGCGCCGCCCGCACGAGCTTCGTGAAGAAGTGCGAGAGCGATGCGGCCCCCGCGGCTCCTACGGCAGCCGCGGCATGTGACGCGCAGGCGGCGGAAAAGAAGCTCGCAGGTGCGGCCAAAACGAGCTTCGTGAAGAAGTGCGTGGCTGACGCGAAGTAGATCTGGTTCGCCGGCTGTGAAAAGCCGGCGGCGTCGACGCGATGAAGCTGTACGCCCACCCGTTCTCGTCCTACAGCCAGAAGGTGCTGATCGCCCTCTACGAGAATGCGACCCCGTTCGACTATCGCAATCTCGAGGAGCCCGGCGCGAACGACGAACTCGCCGCCCTCTGGCCGCTCAAGCGCTTTCCGGTGCTTGTCGATCAGGGCCGCACGATTCTCGAGACCAGCACGATCATCGAGCACCTCCAGCTCCGCCATCCCGGCCTCACTCGCCTGATTCCGGAAGGCGCTGCGGGCGTCGAGGTGCGCATGCTCGATCGCATCTTCGACAACTACGTCATGACGCCGATGCAGAAGATCGTCCTGAACCAGCTTCGTCCGCAAGCTGATCGCGATGCCTATGGCGTGGCGGAGGCGCGCACTTTCCTCGACAGGATCTACGGGTGGTTAGATGACCACCTTGCATTGCGGACATGGGCAGCCGGTGATGCCTTCACGCTGGCCGATTGCGCGGCAGCCCCGTCACTCTTCTACGCCGACTGGGCGCACGAAATTCCACGCGCACGCGAGAAGCTGCGGGCTTACCGCGCCCGCCTGCTGGCGCGTCCGTCTGTCGCGCGCGCCGTGGACGAGGCGCGGCCCTACCGAAACTACTTCCCGCTCGGCGCGCCGGATCGCGACTGACCCGGTCCTGGCGGCATGCCGCACCTGCGTTCGAGGCGTTCCGCCGCGAGGTTCGCGGTTCGAATTGTCATTCACCTGCTGGAGGTCGCAGATGCCCAAGCCCATCGTGAATCTCGACGATGTCGCGTTCGACGACGTCGAGGAGAACGGCTGCTACACATCCAAGCGCGCGCGGTTCAGCGACCACATCGGCGCGCAAAAGCTCGGCTACAACCTGACGGTGCTGCCTCCGGGCAAGGCGCAGTGCCCGTTCCACAACCATCACGGAGAAGAGGAGATGTTCCTCATCCTCGAAGGCGAAGGCGTGCTCCGCTACGGTGACGAGCGCTACCCGATTCGCAAGCACGACGTCATTGCATGCCCGACCGGCGGCGCCGAAACTGCGCACCAGATCATCAATACCGGCACCGAGACGATGCGCTATCTGGCGGTGTCAAACGTGGTCGACATCGAGACTTGCGAGTATCCGGACTCCAACAAGATCATGATCGGCGCCGGGCCGCGCAACCAGATTCGCCTGTGGAAGATGTTTCGCACCGAGAGCACTGTCGACTACTACGATCGCGAGAGCACCCTGCCGTCTGACGGCGACGCCTGACCCGCACACCGCCGCCGGCAGCCTCGCCGCCAACGCGGTGGCCTGCCGGGCGGCCGGCTTTCGCGTAGCGGGCGAAGCGCCCGCGCCGTGGCATGCTTGCGCCGTCCGCAGCGTCTGCTGTGCGACAAGACTGCTCCCCTCCCATGCACGCCTACGTCATCATCGGCAACGTCAACACACGCAAGGCGTCTGTCGTTCGGAGCCTCACCGGTTGCTTCAACCGCAACGTCCGCGATATCGAGCCGCTCGCGGGCGGGCCGGCGCTGAAGGTGTATGCGCGGGCCGGCGCGCTGCAGGATGCGCGCACGCCGCCGGCGGTCTTTATCGCCGAGGCGTCCGCCAAACGGTGCGATTCGGTGCTCGTATGCCTGTCGCCAAGTGCGAGCCTGCTGCATCCGGCCGAGTTGCCCGATGCCCGCACCTACCTGGCGCAGTTCCGTGCCGCCGGCTGGACGGTGAAGTCGATCGCCGTGCTGGGGCAAAACGGCGGCGGCGTGCGTTCGCCGGCGCTGCGCCAGTTCCCCTACGCGCCCACGGTGCCGATCAATGTCACTGCGCAGGCCGTGCGGACGCATTTCGGCTGGCGCTGACGCTGCCGCGCGGATCCGACAGGAGAAAGCGATGAGGAGCATCGACCGCGTCCGCGCGAGTCGACCTGCGCGCCTCGCCTTGGCGTCGGAAGTGCGGCCGAACCGCGCCGCACGGACGAACGGTGCCTATAGACCGCGCAACGGTATCTATCGGGGAAGCATCGCATGGTAGAACGAACGTCATCGCGGGCGGCACCCGCAGTTCAAGCTTCTGAAGGAGTCACCATGCGTCTCGTCGGCATGCTCGATTCACCCTATGTGCGGCGTGTCGCCGTCTCGCTGCAACTGCTCGGGCTGCGCTTCGAGCACCAATCGCTGTCGGTGTTTCGCACTTACGAGCAGTTCCGCCAGATCAACCCGGTCGTGAAGGCGCCGTCCCTCGTGCTCGACGACGGTACCGTGCTGATGGATTCGACACTGATGCTCGAATACGCCGAGGGCCTCGCCGGCAAGCGGCGCAGCCTGATGCCGCAGGCCGAGTCCGAGCGCCGTGCCGCGTTTCGCACGATCGGCCTCGCGCTTGCGGCATGCGAAAAGAGCGTGCAGATCTACTACGAGCGCGTCACGCGCCCGCCCGAGAAGGCGCACGAACCCTGGGTGCAGCGCATCACCGAGCAGGTGCTCGCGGCCTATCGCGAACTCGAAGCGCAGGTTGTTCGCCACCCGGTTGCTGCCGATAGCGCGACGATCGACCAGGCCGGTGTGTCCACTGCCGTCGTTTGGCACTTCACGCAGGCGGTGCTGCCCGATGTCGTCCCCGCCGCCGACTACCCGACGCTGCGGGCGTACTCGGCGCGCTGTGAAGCGCTGCCTGAATTCATCGCCGCGCCGCATGGCGACAGCACCTACGGCGCGGGCGAATAGCCGGCACGCGGGCGCGCCGGCCGGTGCGAAAATGCGCCGCATGATCGATACGGAACTTGCTCCCTACATGGCGGCCGTCGGCCAGGCGGCGCGCGTTGCGTCGCGCGTGCTCGCCGCTGCGCCGACGGCAGCGAAGGACGCGGCATTGCTGGGGTTGGCGCGGCGCATTCGCGAGGCGCGCGTCGCGCTGCAGTCGGCCAATGCACTCGACATCGATGCGGCGAAAGTTGCGGGGCTTGCGCCGCCGATGGTCGATCGGCTGCGTCTTGGAGATCGCGAGATCGAACAGATGGCGCAAGGCTGCGAGCAGATCGCGGCGCTGCCCGACCCGATCGGCGAGATCACGGAGTTGCGCCAGCGCCCGAGCGGCATCTCGGTCGGCCGCATGCGCGTGCCGCTCGGGGTGTTCGGCATGATCTACGAAAGCCGGCCGAACGTGACGATCGACGCCGCGACGCTTGCGATCAAGAGCGGCAACGCCTGCATCCTTCGTGGGGGTTCGGAAGCCGTGCATTCCAACCGCGCGCTGGCCGAACTGGTGTGCGCGGCCCTCGAGGACGCCGGGCTGCCGGCCGACGCGGTGCAACTCATCGCAACCACCGATCGCGCCGCCGTCGGGCTGCTGATCACCAACCCGGATTGTGTCGACGTCATCATCCCACGCGGCGGCAAGGGGCTGATCGAGCGCATCAGCCGCGAGGCAAAGGTGCCCGTGATCAAGCATCTGGACGGCAACTGCCATGTGTATGTCGATGCGCCGGTCGATCTCGACCTCGCACTGCGGGTAACGGACAACGCGAAGACGCAAAAGGTCAGCCCCTGCAACGCGGCCGAGTCGCTGTTGGTGCACCAAGCGGTGGCCGCGGAATTTCTGCCGCGTGTCGGCGCGGTCTTCGCCGCCAAGGGCGTCGAGATGCGCTGCGACGCTGCGGCGAAGGCGTTGCTGCAGCATGTCGCGGGCGCGCATCTCGCGGACGCGAGCGAGGCCGATTGGGCTGAGGAGTACCTCGCCTCGATCATCAGCATCAAGCTCGTCGCAAATCTTGACGAGGCGATCGCCCACATCAACCGCTACGGCTCGCACCACACCGACGCCATCCTGACCGCCGATCACGCCCATGCGATGCGCTTCCTGCGCGAGGTCGATTCTGCGAGCGTGATGGTCAACGCGAGCACGCGCTTTGCGGACGGCTTCGAGTTCGGCCTCGGCGCCGAGATCGGCATCAGCACCGACAAACTGCACGCCCGCGGGCCGGTCGGGCTCGAAGGCCTCACCTCGCTGAAGTGGGTCGTCCTGGGGCACGGTGAAGTGCGCCTTTGAGGGGGGTCGGGGATCGTCAGTGCATCGGAGGCGTGGCCTGCGCATGATCGGTCGATGATGCTGTCGCTAACGCCCGAACATGCCGGTATCGCGGTCGTCGCGCTGCTCGGTTTCTGGATTCTCGGCGCGCACAACCGCCTCGTACGCCTGCGTCAGGAGGTGAGGAGTGCGTTCGGCCGGGTCGACGAACACCTGCGGCAGCGCCACGATCTGCTCGCTGAACTTCTCGCTGCCGCGTCGCCATTGCGTTCCCAGACGCCGGAGCCGTTCGACGCGCTGGAGGCGGCGCGGCTGGAGGCGCGCAGCGCTGCCGATCAAGTCGCGCAACGTACGATGCACGCCGATCGGCTGGCCCGTCTGGTGCTTGCCGAAATGGCGCTGCGGGCCGAGACCTCGCGCCTGATCGCGCTTGCCAAGGCGGATGCCGGAGTGCGAGCGGACGAACGGCTGCGCGGAACCGTAAGAGCGCTCTCGGCGACGCAGCATCGACATGCTGCAGCGTGCGACGCGTTCAACGCCGCAGTGCGCGATCACAACCGCAACTTGCGGCAGTTCCCGACGCGCCTTGTCGCGGCGATGTTTGGCTTCAACGAAGCCGGCGGGCTTTGAGCGCCAGTCGGCGGTGGTGGATCGCCGCCAGGGCTACTGCTGCTGCGAGGCGGGCGTCGTGCCGCCCTGCACCCCGAGCGCGCCGCCGGTGCCCAGGCCGCCCTTGACGGTCTGCGCCTTGTAGTTGCGCACCACCTTGACCAGCTGGTTGTAGCTGTCGGCAAACGAAGCAATGATGATCTTGCCTTCGGGTGTGCTCGTGTAGCCGCCCGCGCCGCCGCCGCCAGCCCAGCCATAGGCTGCGCCGAACAACGCGAAGTCGGTGTTCTTCGCCGAGCCCTCGGCCGCAGCGAGCTGCACTCCAGAGCGGTTGTCGATCATGATCAGCGTCGTCGAGGCCTCATTCGTCTTGAAGCCGCCGGCCACCGCGGCAATCGCCCCGAGGCTGCGGCTCAGGCCACCCAGCGCGCCGGCCAGGCCGCCGCCGCCGCCGCCGGTGTTTTGGCTGAACTGGATGCTCGGGCTCATCGTGTAATCGGCAGCGACCATCTGGCCGGCGCCGAAGTTGCTTCCGGCGCGCATCTCGCCCGACTTCTGCAATTGACGCTCGACGTTCATGTTCTGCATCGCCGCGCCGCGTTCGACGACGACGAAGCAGTTCGACTGCTGGATCATCATGCGCAGCACTGGCACCGTCGAGCCGAGCTTGTAGCTCTGCAGCGTGCGATACCAGCCGGCGGTCTGGTCCTCGACGACGCCGATCGTGCCGAGCGTCTGGTCGCAGCGCTCGAGCGTGCTGCCCGCACCCTCCGCGGTTGCGCCGCCCGCTGCGCCCGAGACGGCGCCTTTGCTGCCGCCACCGACTTCCTGCGCGCCGGCCAACCCCATGCCGATCGCGAGCAGCGCCGCGACGCAGCGGAGAAGGGTTGGCGCCAGGCGGCGATCGTTGCGAGGTGCGTTCATGCTTCGTGCTCCAGAACCGGATGCGGCAACAATGTTACAAAATGAACCTGAGCGGATCATAGTGCGGACGTGAGTCGCTGACACCCCCCAAGAGTCGGTGGATTGCGGGGCGCCCCGATTGCGAGCCGATGCGGCCCCCCTTACATTGGTCGTCAACCAAGGAGAACCCACCGATGCGACCGAACCGAGCCGGATGCGGCGAAGTGATGCCCGACACCCCTCTCGGTTTCGCCGTACCGCTGATCCTGCGGCGCCGGCCGGGAAGCGCGCGGTGATTCCCGGCACGACAGGCGACGAGAACGCCGCTGCCCGAACGCCACCCGAGACCGCGCCGCCGCGCGCCTTGCCGGCCGCGCCGACGGTGCCGACCCCGCCGGCGCCAGTCGATCTGCGCAGCGGCTCGCTCCTCTTTTTGGCGATACTCGCCGGCATCTTCGTGCTGTACTGGGCGCGCGCGATCTTCATCCCGATCATGGTCGGCGTGATGCTGAGCGTCGCGCTCTCGCCGATCGTCTCTGCAATGGAGCGCTGGCATATTCCGCGTGTGGTCGGGGCGGGGTTGCTGCTGTTCGGCGCGCTCGGCGCGTGCGGCTTGGCGGCCTATTCACTGTCCGACGATGCCGCGGCGCTGGTCGAGGTGCTGCCCGAGGCAGTGCAGAAGGTTCGGGGGTCTTTCGAGGATCAGCAGACCGACCCGAAGGGAACGATCGGCAAGGTGAAAAAGGCGGCGGCCGAGATCGAGCGCGCCGCGACGCCCGCCGCGCAGCCGCCGAGCGACGGTGTGCAGCGCGTGCACGTCGAGACCGAACACTTCAACCTGCGCAACTACATGTGGAGCGGCACGCTGGGCCTTGCCGGCGCGGTCGGGCAGGCGATGGCGATCACCTTCATTGCCTACTTCCTGCTCGCTTCAGGCAACACGTTTCGCCTCAAGCTGGTGCGCATCGCGGGTCCGACCTTCACGCGCCGGCGCCTGACGGTACAGGCACTCAATGAGATCACCGTGCAGATCCAGCGCTACCTGCTGGTGCAGCTGTTCACGAGCTTCGTTGTCGGCGTGGCGAGCTGGCTCGCGTTCCTGTGGATCGGGCTCAACCACGCGGCGGTGTGGGGCATCGTCGCCGGCGTGCTCGACCTGGTGCCCTACATCGGGCTGATCGCGGTCGGCGCAAGCTCGGCGCTCGTCGCCTTCCTCCAGTTCGGCACGTTCGAGATGGCGCTTCTGACCAGCGGCGCTTCGATCGTGATCCACGCCATCGAGGGCTACCTGCTCACCCCCTGGCTGACGAGCCACGCCAGCCGCATGAACCCTGTCGCGGTGTTTCTCGGCGTGCTGACCTGGGGTTGGCTGTGGGGCATCTGGGGCCTGCTGCTCGGCGTGCCGATCCTGATGGTCGTGAAGGCGGTGTGCGACCGCGTCGACGAGTTGAAGCCGATCGGCGAACTGCTCGGCTCCTGAGCCAGCGCGGCTCGCGGGTGCACCCGTCAGCGCGAACTGCAGACCGATGCGGTTGCGACAAGCTCGTCGAACAGCGCCATCGACACCTTCCCGGAAACCGCGTAAGGGTCGAGCGCCGCCGTCTCGGAGTACTTCAGCATCAGTGCGGGGTTCAGGCGCGAGACTTCGACCTGTCCCATCGACCAGCCGGCGAAGCGACGTTCCGCGATTTCCTCGTAGCACAGCAGTTCGACATCGGCATGCCGCGGGTCGGCCGCGATGCGGTTGTAGATGCGGTTCACGGCGCCGCGCCCGCCTTCGAGCACCTGCAGGAAGAGATTGCCGGAAAAGCACAGCAACCCCGTCACGCCGTCGCGCTGGTTGTTGCGCTTGGATTGCTTGAGCAGGTTGTCCAGCGCATCGGCATCGAGGGTTTGCGCGGCGCGGCTCGCATACAGCAGGCGTACCAACATGGGATGCTCCTAAACCTTCTTGCTCAGCAGCGAGAGAAATTCGCGCCGCAGGTTGGCGTCCTTCAGGAAGGCGCCGCGCATCACACTGTTGGTCATCATCGACTCGTCGTCCTTGACGCCACGCCAGTGCATGCAGAAGTGGTCTGCCTCCATCACGATCGCCAGGCCGTCGGGCTTGACGCGCCGCTGCAACTCGTTGGCCAGCATCGTCACCGCCTCTTCCTGGATCTGCGGCCGGCTCATGATCCACTCGCAGATGCGGGCGTACTTTGACAGGCCGATCAGGTTCGAGTGTTCATTGGGCAGGATGCCGATCCACACCTTGCCGAGGATCGGGCAGAGGTGGTGCGAGCAGGCGCTGCGCACCTTGACCGGGCCGACGATCATCAACTCGTTCAGGCGCGAGACGTTCGGGAACTCGGTGACGTTCGGAATCGGCACGTAGCGACCGCGGAAGACCTCGGTGAGGAACATCTTCGCGACCCGGCTTGCTGTCTCGTTCGTGTTGTGGTCGCTCTGGGTGTCGATCACGAGCGCCTCGAGCACCTCCTGCATGCGTGCTTCGACCTCGGCCTTGAGCTCTTCGAGCTCGCCTTCACGGACGAAGGGCGCGATGTTGTCGTTCGCGTGATAGCGACAGTCGGCGCCGATCAGCCGATAGCGGATGCGCTCGGAGGCGGGCAGGCGGGCCAGTTCCTCGTCGCTGCGTGCGGCGCGCCCGGTCGCCGCGCCAGTGGATTGAGCAGACATGGAGCCTTCCGCGTTGGACACAGGCCGAGCGTACCGCAGTGCGCCATCACGCGCCGATGCGCCGCGGGACGGCCGTAGACTGCGCAGGGTGAGTGCCGCACCGAACGAGCCCCCGACGGCACACTCATTGCCGCTTTCGGACCTGCTCGGCCACACCGCCGATGCGCTGCAGGCGGTTCGCGCAGGACGCTCTCTCGACGACGCGCTTGCGGCTTGTCCAGCCGACGCGCGACCGGGCACGCAGGCGCTGGCGTTCCACGTGCTGCGCTGGCTCGGCAGCGCACAGGCGGTGCGTGCGAAGCTCGCAGCGAAGGCGCCGCCGCCTGCGATCGATGCGCTGCTGTGCTGCGCGCTTGCGCTGCTGTGGCCGCCTGGCGGGCCGCCGTATGCCGATCACACGCTCGTCGATCAGGCGGTGCGTGCGGCTCGTGCGCGCGGTGCGAAAGGGCGTGATGGCGGCGCGTTCATCAATGCGGTGCTGCGCCGCTTCGTGCGCGAGCGCGACGTTCTGGTCGCGCAACTGACGACGCAGGACGCGGACGATGTCGCACGCTGGAATCATCCCGGGTGGTGGGTCGCCGCGCTTCGCGCCGACTGGCCGGCACACTGGCAAAAGCTCCTCGAGGCAGACAACCGGCACCCGCCGATGACGCTGCGCGTCAATGCGCGCCGCGGCGATGCGATGGCGTTCGTCGCCCGGCTGGCCGAACTCGACATCGGCGCCCGGGCGACCGGCACGCACACGGTGATCCTCGACAAGCCGAGGCCGGTAACCCAGATTCCCGGCTTTGCCGAAGGCGATGTGTCGGTGCAGGACGCCGCCGCGCAGCGCGCCGCGCCGTTGCTGATCGATGCCGGATTGCCCGTGAACGCGCGTGTGCTCGACGCCTGCGCGGCGCCGGGCGGCAAGACGGCGCACCTGCTCGAGCTCGCCGACCTCGACGTGCTCGCGATCGACCGTGACCCGGCGCGCCTCGCGCGGGTCAGCGACACGCTTGGCCGGCTGGGGCTGCACGCGCGGCTGCTCGCGGCGGACGCAGGGGACCCGTCGGGCTGGTGGGACGGTGCGCGTTCGACGCGATCCTGCTCGACGCGCCGTGCAGCGCTTCGGGCATCGTGCGCCGCCATCCGGACGTGCGCTGGTTGCGCCGCGCGAGCGATATCAGCCCCCTCGCGCGCACTCAGGCCCGGCTGCTCGACGCGCTGTGGCCCTTGCTCAAGCCGGGCGGACGGCTGCTGTACTGCACCTGCTCGGTCTTCAAGATCGAAGGTGAGTCGTCGATCGACGCATTTTTGCAACGGCAGTGTGGCGCAGGGGGCGCGCGAAGGCTGGCCGCGCCCGGTCATCTGCTGCCGCTGGCCGACAATGGCAATGTCGCTGCGGCAGGCCCTGCGCCTGTCGCGTCCGACGGCTTCTTTTACGCACTCGTCGAGAAGGCTGCACGCTGAATCTTCAGGCTCACATCACCGCCGGCCCGTCGCATCGCTCGTTTGGCGACGGCCTGCGTGCGGGGGCGCGCCAGGCGTTTTGCATCGCGGTCTGCGGGTTGCTCGGCGTGTTTGCTCCTGCTTTGCCCGAGCTCGGCGCGCGCCCAGGCGGTCGAGCTGAGCACCTTCAGCGTCGTCCGCGGCGAGGACGGCGTGCTGCTGAGTTACGTCGCGGATTTCGAACTACCGCGCAGCGTCGAGGACGCACTGCACCGCGGCGTGCCCTTGCACTTCGAGGCGCACGCCGAGGTGCTGCAGTCGCGCTGGTACTGGCGCGACAAGCGCGTCGCCCGCGCGACGCTGAACTGGCGGCTGACCTATCAGCCGCTGACGCGCAACTACCGTCTTGGCACCGGGGGCCTGAATCAGAACTTCGACACGCTCGCCGAGGCGCTCGAATCGCTGCGCCGGCGCACACGCTGGAAGATTGCCGAGGCGGCGCAGATCGAGGATGACGGGCATTTCTACGTCGAGTTTGCCTTCGGCCTGAACACCAGCCTGCTGCCGCGCCCGATGCAGATCGGCATCGGTGGCGAGACGGCGTGGACGCTGTCGGTCGAGCGAACGCAGCGGCTCGACTAGACATGTCTGCCACCGAGCTTGTCGCTTCGCGACTTCGCCGCAACGCGAGGGTCGCAGTCCGGCTCGGGGCGGCCTGGCGCGGGACCGACGAGTCCAGATGACCCGACTGAATCGCTGGGGCTGGATCGTCGCGCTCGTCGTGCTCACCGGCGCGGCGATGGTGCTGTTCTTCCTGCTGTCGATCTCGACCGGAAACCGTGCCGAGTACGAACGGCAGTTCCAGTGGCTCTTCTGGGGCAACGTTGTCGTCGCGGCGCTGCTGACGCTGGCGATCATCGTCGCCGTCGCACGCCTGCTGGTGCGTGTGCGCGGCGGCAAGTTCGGCAGTCGCATGTTGCTGCGGTTGGCGGGGACGTTCGCCTTCGTGGGTGTGGTGCCCGGCCTTCTGATCTACACCGTGTCCTACCAGTTCGTTTCGCGCAGCATCGAAAGCTGGTTCGACGTCAAGGTCGAGGGTGCGCTCGACGCCGGCCTCGCGCTCGGGCGCGCGACGCTGGAGGCGCAAGTCAAGGAGTTGGGCTCCAAGGCCCTCGCCGCCGCCGAACGCCTGGGCGATACGGGGCCTGTGCTGCCGCCGCTCGCGCTCGAGCGCCTGCGTGAGCAGCTGACGGCCAACGACGTGGCGATCGTCGACGCGAGCGGCCAGGTCAAGCTCTCAGCGGGCAGCGCTACCAACACGCTCGTGCCGCGCCGGCCGGACGCGACGCTGCTGCGCGAAGCGCGCAATTCGCGCGTCGCAAGCCGCCTCGAAGGGCTCGAGAACGACAGCGGCGTCGCGACGCCGAATGCGGCGCGCGTACGCGCGCTGGCGCTGATCCCGAGCAACAACTTCGCACTCGACGCGCAAGACCGCTTCCTGATGGTGACGCAGGCGGTGCCGCCGAGCCTCGCCGCGAACGCGCTCGCGGTGCAGGCCGCGTACAGCGAGTACCAGCAGCGCGCGCTTGCGCGCGAGGGCCTCAAGCGCATGTACATCGGCACGTTGACGCTGGCGCTGATCCTGTCGGTGTTCGGCGCACTGCTGCTCGCGGTGGCGGTCGGCAACCAGGTCGCACAGCCGCTCCTGATGCTCGCAGAGGGCGTACGGCAGGTCGCCCGCGGCGACCTGACACCCAAGCAGGTATTCGCGTCGCGCGACGAACTCGGCGGGCTGACGCGCTCGTTCGCCGACATGACCGGCCAGCTCTACGACGCGCGCGCACTGGTGCAGCGCAGCGTGGCGCAGCTCGAGAGCGCGCGTGCGAACCTGCAGACGATCCTCGACAACCTCACGGCCGGCGTGATCGTGTTCGACCGCGAGGGCCGCATCGATACCGTGAACCCGGGCGCGACGCGCATCTTGCGGCTACCGCTGTCGGCCTACCGAGGCAGGCGACTGACCGAGGTCGCCGGCCTTGAGACCTTTGCGCAGGAGGTCATGCGCCGCTATGAGGCGCAGGCCGAAAGCCGCGAGCCCGGCGAGCGCAGCCAGTGGCAGGACGCGTTCGAGCTGCAGACCGCCCCCGAGCGCGACAAGCTCACGCTGCTGGTGCGCGGCGCCGCGATGCCGCAGGACGCGCGGCTGATGGTGTTCGACGACATCACCGAAGTCGTTTCCGCGCAGCGCGCCGAAGCCTGGAGCGAGGTGGCGCGCCGTCTGGCGCATGAAATCAAGAACCCACTGACGCCGATCCAGCTTTCGGCCGAGCGCATCGCCCATCGCCTCGGGCCCAAGCTCGAGGGCCCGGATCAGGCGATGCTCGCGCGATCGGTCGAGACGATCGTGAATCAGGTGCAGTCGATGAAGACGCTCGTCAACGAGTTCCGCGACTATGCGCGTCTGCCTGCGGCTCAGCTGCTGCCGCTCGACCTGAATGGGCTGGTCGGCGAGGTGCTTGCGTTGTATGCGACGGAGCAGGAGTCGGGCCGTTTGCGCGCCGAATGCGAGGCGGACCTGCCCTTGATCGTCGGCGACGCGACGCAGTTGCGCCAGGTGGTTCACAACCTCGTGCAAAACGCGCTCGACGCGGTGGCGGAGCGCGCGGATGGGCTTGTGCGGGTACGCACCGAAGCGCCGCGCGACGAACGCGGCGAGTTGCGCGCGGTGCGCCTGCTCGTCATCGACAACGGGCCGGGCTTCGCCGACAAGGTGCTCAAGCGCGCGTTCGAGCCCTACGTCACGACCAAGAGCAAGGGCACGGGTCTTGGCCTTGCGGTAGTGAAGAAGATCGCCGACGAGCATGGCGCGCGGCTGCGCGTGGCCAACCTCGGATCGGGTGCGCGCGGTGCCGCAGATGCGGCCTTCGATACCCAAGCCGGCGAGGGCGCGCCGCGTGGCGCGCAAGTTTCGTTATCATTTTCAAACTTCCCCCCGATCGAGCGTGCCGTTGCATCTGCAGCGGTCGCGGCGTCCCGGACCTGACCGTGAGCACTCTCATTCGCACCTCTTTCACTGTTTCACGCTGCGCGTCCGGCCGCTGGCCGGCTGTCGCCTGACCCGCGCATGGCCAACATCCTGGTCGTCGATGACGAGCTTGGTATCCGGGCCCTGCTGTCCGAGATCCTGACCGACGAGGGTCACAGCGTCGAGCTGGCCGAGGACGCCGCGCAGGCGCGCGCCTGCCGCCAGCGCCAGCAACCCGATCTGGTGCTGCTCGACATCTGGATGCCCGATGTCGACGGCATCACACTGCTCAAGGAATGGGGCACGACAGCGCTGCTGACGATGCCGGTCATCATGATGTCGGGCCACGGCACCATAGACACGGCTGTCGAGGCCACCAAGTTCGGTGCGATGGCCTTCCTCGAAAAGCCGATCACGCTGCAGAAGCTGCTGCGCGCGGTGGAGCAGGGGCTGGCCCGACCGGCGCCGCGCTTCGCGCGACCGCCAGGGGCACCGCAAGCCGAGCCGGCCGCATCGTTGATCGATGGTGTGAGCATGGTTGGCGCAGCCGCGATGGGCTATGCCCCCCAGCCGCTGGGGCCGCTTTCCGAACAGAGCTTCGCGCTCGATCGCCCCCTGCGCGAGGCGCGCGACGCGTTCGAGAAGAGCTACTTCGAATTCCACCTCGCGCGCGAAAACGGCAGCATGACGCGTGTCGCCGAGAAGACCGGCCTCGAGCGCACCCACCTGTATCGCAAGCTGAAGCAACTCGGCGTCGACCTGACGCGCAACAAGCGCGGCTGAACCGCGCGCTTTGCGGCACGCGGCGCGAAGAGGCGCGAGCACGCGTCGCTATAATCCCGGCCTTCGGCCTGGTAGCTCAGTTGGTAGAGCAGCGGATTGAAAATCCGCGTGTCGGTGGTTCGATTCCGCCCCAGGCCACCAGAACCCAGTTCCCAGGCCTTCCCAAGAAGTCCCGGAACGTCCAAAAAGCCCTAAGTTATCAAAGACTTAGGGCTTTTTTCTTGTCTCAGACGGTTTCAAGTCGACCTTCCAGATCCCGCCGTGATGGAGTAACTTTGGCAGTAACTGGCCCGACGGAGGGCCGAAAACGTCGAGTTACTCCATGGCACGCAATCTGATCCCCTCGGAAGCCACTATCCGCGCGGTCAAGCCGGGCGATCCGCGCAGTCGCCTGAGCGACGGCGACGGGCTCTTCCTGCTGCTGTCCGTCAAGGGCGGGTCCCAAGCCTGGCGGCTGGACTACCGCTTCCAAGGCAAGCGCAACACGCTGAGCCTGGGCACCTACCCGGACACGTCGCTCGCCTTGGCCCGACGCAAAGCGGACGCGGCGCGCAAGCTGCTCGCCGAGGGATTCGACCCCAGCCAGCAGCGCAAGGCCGAGCGCGAAACGGTGGTCCAGCAGCGAGAGGTCGAGGAGCGCCAGTCGCAGGGCCTGCCCGCTGCCGGCACCTTCGAGGCCGTGGCCCGCGAGTGGTTCGCGGTGCGGCGGGACGGCTGGTCGAAGAGTTACGGCGACAAGGTGATCGCACGGCTGGAGTCGGATGTGTTTCCGTGGATCGGCCGCGTGCCTGCCGCCGACATCACCGGCCCGCAGCTGCTGGCGGTGATGCGACGCATCGAGGCGCGGGGCGTCGTCGAGACCGCGCACCGGGCGCTGCAGGACTCCGGCCAGGTGTTTCGCTACGCGGTGGCAACCGGCCATGCGAGGTTCAACCCGGCCGGCGATCTGAAGGATGCGCTGCGCCAGCCCAACCCGCGCCACTTCCCGGCCATCGTCGAGCCGAAGCGTCTGGGCGAGCTGCTACGCGCGATGCACAACTACGCCGCGACGCCGGTGGTGCGCGCGGCGCTGAAGCTGGCGCCGATGCTGCTACTGCGCCCGGGCGAACTGCGCTTCGCCGAATGGTCCGAGATCGACCTGGACGCGGCGTTGTGGTCGGTGCCGGCCGCGCGCATGAAGCGCGAGCTGCGCCAGAAGATGAACGGCACGCCCCACCTGGTGCCGCTGCCGAAGCAGGCCGTCGAGGCGTTTCGCGAGCTGCAGGTCGCTGACCGGGCAGGGCAAGATGGTCTTCCGCGGCGAGCGGCACCACGACCGGGCGATGAGCGAGAACACGGTCAACGCGGCGTTGCGGGCGATGGGCTTCTCGGCCGACGAGGTCACCGGCCACGGCTTCCGGGCGACGGCGCGCACGATGCTGCACGAGCGGCTCGGCTACAGCCCGGACGTGATCGAGGCGCAGCTGGCGCACACCGTGCGCGACAGCCTCGGCCGTGCCTACAACCGGACCGAGTTCGTCGAGCAGCGGCGCGAGATGCTGCAGACTTGGGCGGACTACCTGGATCAACTGCGCAGTGGCAAGGAGACATGCCGCGCAAGAACAGGCGACATGCGACGCGCTGACCGGGATTCTGACCGTCTCTCCGGCGGTGGATGCCGTCGCGTTTGGTATGTCCGTCCGCTCGCTGTCTGTGCGTTCAGTCGCGCTTCAACAGATCAATGAACGTCGGATTGAGGAAGACCTTCTCGCGGCCTATCTTGTGCTCGCGCAGGATGCCAATGGCCGCGAGTTCCTTGAGGTAGATGCTTGCGGTCTGGCGCTTGGCGAGTCCCGCCTCCACAACATGTGCGATCCGGCAGTACGGCCGCACGAACACCAATTCGGCCAGCTCGCGAGAATAGATCTGGCTGGCATCCCGTCGCATCCGTTCCGTGGTTTCCTCGAGGAGGCCGCGGACGGCGACGATCTTGTGCATGGTCCAGCGCGCCGTCTCGGTCACGCCGCTGAGCATGTACAAAAGCCACGGCTCCCAAGCCCCGGTTGCGGTGATCGATTGCAGGCCGCTGTAGTAGTCGGCCTTGTTCCGGAGGATGTGTCGGCTCAGGTAGAGCACGGGGATGTCGAGCAAGCCCTGCTCGACCAGGTAGAGCAAATTGAGCACGCGCCCCGTCCTGCCGTTGCCGTCGGTGAACGGGTGGATGGCCTCGAACTGGTAGTGGCCCGCCGCCATCCGCACGAGGGGGTCGATCTCTGCGGTGCCCGGCAAGCTGCCGTGCATCCACCGCTCCCAATTGGCCAACTTCTCGCGCAACAGCGCTTCTCCTTCTGGCGGCGTATAGATGACCTGCCGGGTGCGGTCGTTGCTGAGGGTCGTGCCGGGCGTCCTGCGGATGTCCATGTCCACACCCTTGATCGCACGACAGATCTGCACGGCCGTGTTCGTAGACAGCGGTCGCGTCTTGAGCGCCTGATATCCCTCCCACAGCGCGGTTCGGTAGCGCAGTGCTTCCTTGGTCGCCGGATCCGCCTCCCCTTCGCTCATGCCATCGAAGAGGAACATCTGATCCGCGGTGGTCACGATGTTCTCGATCTCGCTACTGGCCTGGGCCTCGAGCAGCGGGATCGAGTTGACGAGAACCCCTTGGTTCGGGATCAGCTGACCCGCGGCCTTCAACTCCGCGATGGCAGCGCGCGCTGAGATGCAGGCCCTGAGAACTGCCCGTGACTCCACGTCGACCATCGGCGGAAGCGCCGGCAGATCGTTGTAGGGTTTGGTGGGGTCGAAAGCCATATGTCGATCTAGGGGCTGCGGATCAACCTATCCCCAGAACGTGTTTGTTCGATCGACATGATGCCAGAACGTGTCGATTTTTGGATGATTGATCGACATGATACAAGCGCACGCGCGCCACACCGCGCGAGCCCCATGGCCCAGATTGACCGATTCCCCTGCACTTGTCATCCACCATCGGCGCTCGACGGTGGATTCAGCAGCTTGTACTGGGTGGGCGACTCTTCAAAGGCGTTCGTCGCTCGCAGGCTGGCGATGAGGGCGGGCAGGTTCCCGTAGCTGAAGCCGGCACACCAGCGCGCCGCAAACGCCAGCGCCTTGATGAACCCTTCGGGTTCGTCGGCGCGGGTCAGGGCGCGCTGGCAGTCGACGTACTGCGGATGGAACAGCGTGGGGATGATGATGCGACCGAGCCCGAGCCGCGAGAGCTCTGCGTTCATGATCAGTCGCGACAGTCGACCGTTGCCGTCGTCGAACGGGTGCGTCTCGGAGACCAGGAAAGCGTAGTAGATGGCGCGTGCCAGGCCTTCGGGCACGCTCAGAGCCAGTTGGGATCCTTCCTGCAGGGTGCCGCGAACGAACGCGGGCAGCACGAACTGGGTCGTCCCTGCGTAGTTGGCTTCGGTCTTGAGCGCTCCTGGGTTGGCCTCCGGCCGCCGATCGAGCATCGCCTGGTGCCTGTGCTGCAACCCGGCGACGAACGCCGCGCCCGGCGCAGGCACGCTGTCGCGTGTGCCAGGACGCACGGCCAGGTTGAACACGCCCAGCACGTCGTGTGAGTCCTTCGGGCGCCCGGGAACGATGGTGTTGCGAAGCACGATGCCCTCGGCTTCTTCGATGGAGAACTTTGTGCCTTCGACGTAGTTCGAGAAGTACGACTCGATGAACGCGAAGTGGATCTTCGCGTCACCGTCGGGTGCGACGTCATGAATTGTTGGCAGCGCAGCGGTTCGCAGCGCCGTTGCGAGCAACTCGAAGCGCGCCATCCGTTCGGCATCGACCGGGGTGCCCCGTGCAACAAGCTGTCCGTGCCGGGTTCGCAGCTGCCCCTTCTGATGGGTCTTGAGCAGGAGCCCCACGGTGCGGTTGAGCTCGTCGAATGCCTTTTCCGTTCCGAGCGCAGGAGCGAGCGCCCGAGCGGCGTCGCGCACCCGATTCAGGGCGTCTTCGCCGGAGGCGTTCAGGATGGAGACGAGCCGTTCTTCCACGGCCCGCCTGCCTGCACGCGTGGGTCGCTCCGTCGTGACCCGACCAAAATTCTCCAGCAGCGCGCGATACCGTGATGCCCAGTACAGGCCGGTGGTGCCCAGAGGCAGGTCGCCGGGCTGGGGTGGCGCGCCCTTGAGCAACACGAGATCGACACCCGGCAGCTTGATGGTGCGGTTGAAGCGGGTCGGATGACTGAGCGTGACGTAGCCCGCCTCGGTCAGGCCGCGCGTGAGTGCGCTGATGTGCGACACCACCGCGCCAGGGACGAGATGCCCTGCAAGCAGTTGCCAGTGGCGTCGAACCCTGGAGCGGATCTCCTCGTCGGAACCGCCGAGGGCGTAGACGCCGGGGGCGATGCGCTGGAGCTCACCCGCTTTGGCGCGGCGCTGCAGTTGCCGCGCCAACGCAGCGTCCGGGCCGGAGAAGAAGACTTCCTCGAACGGTTGTCGGAGAGGAGCTGACGAGGGCATGCGGAGGGAGGTTGATGTCGCTTAATGGCTTATTATGATATGAGTTTGTCGCAAACTAGCTATTTGAGGCCGATGATCCCCCAGATGGCCCGTGTCGCCTGTCCGCTAAAGACTGAAAGATCGGATGCCGGAAAAGTCGGCCCTCGACTTCCGAATTGCGTGGAGTGTCGCAAACTGGCTAATTTGTAACCGCACGGACGCGATCGGGGGCCATCGCGGCAGAGGTGGCTGCACGCGCAGGCTGCGCGCTCGGCCTGCCGCTGGTGCCGCTGGTGCTGCTGAGCGCCGCACTGGTGTCCCCGTTGCAGGCCACGCCGGCCGCAAGCGCGCGTTTGCCTTTGCCTTCGTAGTCCGGGCGGCGCACGTCATCGCGGCGCCGTCGCGCTGAAAACGAGCCAAAAATCATCACGAGAATGAGGGCCGAGAGCACTTAGATTGGCTGCAGGCTCCCGGAGATGTCATGCAAGCCTCTCGACCAGTCCGTACAGGCCACCGCGGCCTCAGCGTGCCAGAAATGAGCCAAAAACCAGCGCGCGGAAGTGGGTCAACCGCGCGTAGATTGGCTGCAGGCTCCTCAGGAGATGCCATGCAGCCTCCCACCCGATCCGATTTCCGGCGCGGCAAGCGCCGCGGCACCGCTGGTGATGCCGCCGACGTTCCTGCGCCTGGGCGACGTGATGCGCGTCACCGGGCTGTGCCGGTCCACGGTCTATCGACTGATGGCCGAACGAAGCTTTCCACCGCCGTGCCGTCTCGGCGCTCGCGCGGTCGGTTGGCGCAGTTCGGACATCTCGCAGTGGAGTGCCGCGCGTCCGCTCGCCCGACGCTAGGCCAGACGAAGGATGCCCGACATGAGCCTCTGGGATCGAAAGAATGCGAAGCAGCTTGAGTTGCTGGCTACTTCGCAGCCCAAGCCGAATCCGCAGCCGCAGTCGGCGGCGGAGTCCGAGACCGAGTCGAGGTCTTCGAGCTCATCGGATGCAAGCAGCCGGCTGGACTTGTCGACGCTCGAACCCGCCTATGCCGACGTGCATCCCGCCAGGCGAACCGCTGCTGCTGCCATTGGCTGCGCTGTTCGAAGATCCGGCCAATCCGCGCACCGAGTTTCCGCAGGCCGAGCTGGATGAACTCGCCGAGGACATCCGCCAGCACGGCATCCTGCAACCCATCGTCGTGCATCCCGCCGATGCGTCCGGGCGCTTTCGCATCCACTTCGGCGCGAAGCGATTCCGGGCGGCGGCGCGCGCCGGGCTGACGCAGGTGCCGGTAACCGTGCGCCAGGCCGCCGCAGATCCCTACGCGCAGGTCGCCGAGAACCAGAAGCGCCACGGGCTGTCGCCGCTGGACCTGGCGCGGTTCATCCGCTCGCGCGTCGATGGTGGCGAGACCAACGCAACCATCGCCGGGCGGCTCGGTGTCGACCTGACGACGGTTGCACACCACCTGGCGCTGCTGGAGCTGCCACCGCCGCTGGAGGCTGCGTTGAAGTCGGGACGCTGCGTGTCGCCGCGCACGCTGTATGAGCTGCGCAAGGTGCACGCGAAGCAGCCCGCCGCGGTCGCCGAATTGCTGCAGGGCGACAAGCCGGTCACCCGAGAAGCGGCCGCTGCGCTGCTTCGCCCGATGCGGCGGCGGCGCCGTACTGTGCGCGCGGCAGCGCCTCGTCCCACCGCGCCGAAGAAGGCCAGGGCTGCGGGCACGCTCGCCGCGCGCGCCGAGCTGCTGTGCGCCCAGCTGGCGACCACCTTCTCGCGGCTGCGCAGCGCCGACTTCGAGGACATGCCGGCCGACCGCCTGGCCGCGCTGCGCGAGCGCGTCGGCGCCCTGAAGGTGCTTCTGGAGCCGTGACGCGGCAGCGGCGATCGGGACGATGGGATGGCAAGGAACGGCCGAGACCGCGTCACCGTCGATTTGCGCGGTGGCGGCCAGCGGCTGCATGAACGCGCGGCGGCGCAGGGGATGACGGTGGCGGCGTTCGCTCGTCGCGCGCTTCTCGGCGCTGCCGATGAGGCGTCCCGATCCGTCGCAGCCGATGGCACCTATCGAATCGCCCGAGCCCGGCACGATCAAGGTCACCGTGCGGATGCCGATCGCCCATGCGCTGCTGCTGTCAAGGCGCGCGCGTGCGGCTGACGTGTCGCAGGGCAGCTATCTGGCCGGGCTCATCGATGGCACGCCGCTTCGCACTGCGCCGGACCGGCGCGAGGCGCTGGCCGCGCTGGCGCGCTCGACCGACCAGCTGGCGATCATCTGCACCGACCTGAACGCCTTCATGCGGCTGCTCGGCGTGGGTACGCAAGAGCAACTCGATCCCTACAGCGCGCGGATCTCGTCGCTCGCTGCCGACGTGCATGGCCACCTTGAAGTGGCCGGTCGATTCCTCGCCGATGTCAGCAAAGCGAGGTCGACCGGTTCCGTTGCCTCATCGGCGGGTGCGAGGCGTTGATGGCCACCGGGCAGACGGTAGACGGCGTGCTCGTGCAATGGGGCGAGCGCCTGTTCTACCCATCCAACCGCATCGTCAAGCCGCAGCCGACCCCGCGCCTGGACACGATGGTGCGCCGCAAGGCGGCGGTGATCCGCGGGCGCATCGTCGCCACGGTCGCACGGCGGGCGCCGCAGGTGATGGTCAAGGTGACCGGCGGTGGCCGGGGCATGGCGGCGATCGCAGCGCACTTTCGCTACATCAGCAAGAACGGCAACCTGTCGATCGAGGACGACCGCGGCGTGTTGCGCGACGGCAAGGAATCGCTGAAGGACCTGGTCGATCAATGGCGGCACGGCGGCGCGCTGATCCCCGAGGAAGGGCACCGGCGCGAGGCTTTCAACATCATGCTGTCGATGCCGCGCGGCACCGACGCGAAGATCGTGCACTGCGCGGCCCGCGAATTCGCAGCCGCCGAACTGGCTGGCCACCGCTACGTGATGGTGCTGCACAACCACCAGGCCAACCCGCACGTGCATCTGAGCGTGCGCGCGACCGGCCGCGACGGCTCGCGCCTGAACCCGCGCAAGGCCGACCTGCATCGCTGGCGCGAGACGTTCGCGGAGAAGCTGCGCGGCTATGGCATCGAGGCCGAGGCCACGCGACAGGCCACGCGCGGCGAGACCCGTCGGTTCGACACGCTGTGGCGCGTGAAGGCCAAGGATGAGGGGCGGCTGCTGACGAGCAAGCCGCAGGTGAAAGTCCGGCGCCGAGCACTTCAACAGTCGCAGCACGGCCTTCGAGGCTTGGATGAACATTGCGAACGCGTTGATGAGCTCCGATCGGCCCGATGACCAGGCGCTGGCTGCCAGGATCCAGCGCTTCGGCCGCGAATCGCCGTTCATGCGCGACCTCGAACGGCATCGCGTTCGCGAGCGGGAACGCCAGACGTCCGGTGCGTGAACCGCAGCCCAGCACATTGCATCGGACCCGACCGGACATCGAGATGGAGCGCTGACCCACAGGGCAATTGTTTCTTGTAGCACGCTTGCTATACATTCCAACCATGCGCTCCGCCACCTTCCCGCCCATTCGCGTCGAGCCCGAGGTCCGTGCAGAAGTCGAGGCTGTCCTGCGCGAGGGCGAGTCGCTGACCCAGTTCATCGAGGAGGCGGTCGTCGCGGCCGCGGCTTGGCGTCGCGTGCAGTCCGAGTTCATCACTCGTGGCGAGGCGGCGATCGAACGGTGGAAGCAAGAAGGCGGCGGGCAGGCGGTCGACGAGGTCATGGCCGACCTCCAGGCGCGTCTGGATGACGCCAAGCGCCAGGCTGCGCAGCGCGCAGGCCGGTGACGACCAGATACACGGTCGCGCTGCTGCAAGAAGCGGTAGCGGACCTGCGGCGTCTGGAGGACTTCGCGATCGAGCGCGAGCTTGCGAGCGAAACACCGGACTGGACCACACCCCAACGAGCACTGGACGCCATCCGAGAGGGCACGCGCCTGCTGTCTTGGTCGCCCTACTCGTGCCGTCGGGCAGAACTGGGCAATGGTCGCTCGCGCGAATTGATCGTTCCCTTCGGCGGCACGGGCTACATCGTTCTCTTCGAGATCGTCGGCGACAACGTCGTCGTGGGCGCGGTTCGCCACCAGCGGGAAGAAGACTACCGGCACTGAAGCAAGTGGGCGGCTGCGCGACGTAGCCCATGTCGAATCGGCTTCCTTCCGTTCGTCGATAAAGTACGAGGCGCTCTCATGCGGGTGCGCCGACCGGTCAACCCAAAGGAGTCAAGGCATGTCCTACATCGATGGTTTCGTGATCGCGGTTCCAACCGCCAACAAGCAGAAGTTCATCGAGCACGCGCGTCATTTCGACTCGCTTTTCATCGAGCTGGGTGCGATCCGGGTGATCGAGAGCTGGGGCGACGACGTCCCCGACGGCAAAGTCACCGATTTCCGCCGTGCGGTCCAGGCGACGGCCGAGGAAACGGTGGCCTTTGCGTGGGTCGAATGGCCTGACAAGGCCACGCGCGACGCCGGCATGAAGAAGATGATGGAAGACCCGCGCATGGACCCGTCCACACCCGGCAACCCGCCCATGCCCTTCGACGGCAAGCGCATGATCTTCGGCGGCTTCGAACAGGTGGTCGAAATGAAGGCTTGAGCGGCGGTGCGGCACTGCACCTGGACGTGGGGTGCGCCACAACGATCTGTGGCGACGGGGCTGAAAGGCCATGCGGCCTCGGCCAAAGGGGAATTCGTCCTACGTCGTGAGAAGAGTTCATGGCTTGCGTTGCACTGCGCTTCGCTGCACCCTTCGGCGCATGGCAGCACCTATCACCGTCACCATCCCTCACCAGCTCGGCCGCGCCGAGGCGCATCGGCGCATCGAGACCGGCTTCGCGAAACTCGTCAACCTTCTGCCCGGCAAGACCGGCGCGAGCAGCGAGCGGTGGGACGGCGACCAGCTGACCTTCAGCGCCGCAGCGCTGGGACAGACCGTCAGTGGCGTCATCACCGTGCTCGACACCGTGGTGACGATGGAGATCGAACTGCCCGGTGTGCTGGGCGTGCTCGCAAACAAACTCAAGGATCGGCTGCAGAAGGCGGGACAGCTGCTGTTGACAAAGAAGTAGCCGCGTCAGCACCACCACATAGTTCAAACCACCGCGGCAAGGTGGCGAGCAGCGTGGCCAGACCGGCGCTGCACGCTCGGCAGTGCTCCGCGCGGCGGTCAGCGCCGCGTCGCGTTGGCGCCATTCGGCATACTGAGACGAGGGCGTCTCGATGTTTACCCCGGTAAACTGATACGATCGTCCCATGCAGAAAGTCCATACCAAGCTCACTTCTCAGGGACAGGTGTCCGTGCCCGCTGCCGTGCGTCACTTTCTGCACCTGACGCCGGGTTCTGTGCTCGTTTGGCAGCAGGAGGGCGACCGCATCGTCGTTGAACGGGCCACACGACACAGTACGGACGACGTGCACCAGGCGCTGTTTCCCGAAGGCTCGTCGGCCGTCGGCGCACCCAGAACCCTGGCAGAACTCAAGCAAGGCCTCCGCCAGCGCGTCCAGCGCCGTCATGCTGGCCGTTGACACCAACGTTCTGGTTCGCCTGTTGGCGCGTGACGATGCAAAGCAGGCGGCTGCAGCGGACCAGGCCGTAGCCAAGGGTGCATGGGTTTCGCACCTCGTGCTGACCGAGGCGGTCTGGGTACTGGACGCCATCTATGCGCGCACGCCGAAGCAGCTGGTGGCGGCGCTCGATTTGCTGCTCTCCCACGAAAGCCTTGTGCTGCAAGACGCCGATGTGGTGACCTTGGCGCTGGCGGCATACCGCGCTCGGCCGGCGCTCGGCTTTTCCGACTGCCTGATGCTTGAGATTGCTCGCAAGGCCGGGCACCTGCCACTGGCTACATTCGATCGGGCGCTGGCGCGCGCACCCGGTGCGCAAAAGGTGTGATCCGATGCGCTGCCGTGAGGTGATGAGGCATGACCCTGAGCCCTGCCGATCTGCAGCGCATTGCAGCCCGCACCCTGGCGCACTACGACCAGCGCGCCGCTGACTACTGGGAAGGCACGCGCGACCACGACGTCAGCCAGAACATCAAGGCGTTGCTCGACCACATCCAGGCCACACCGCCCTTCGATCTGCTGGATTTTGGATGCGGTCCCGGGCGCGACCTGCGCACCTTCAAGTCGCTGGGCCATCGTCCTGTGGGCCTGGAAGGCTCGCCTCAGCTGGCCGCGATGGCGCGCAACCACAGCGGGTGCGAAGTGCTCGAGCAGAACTTCCTGCGACTCGATCTTCCCGACGAGCACTACGACGGCGTGTTCGCAAACGCTGTGCTGTTCCACATTCCGAGCCAGGAGCTGCCGCGCGTCTTGAGGCAACTGCATGCGACGCTGAAACCCGGCGGAGTGCTGTTCAGCTCGAACCCAAACGGCGATGGTCAGGAGGGCTGGAACGGCGACCGCTATGGCGCTTTTTACGATTGGCCGGCTTGGCAGGCACATGTCAGCGCAGCCGGGTTCGTCGAGTTGACGCACTACTTTCGGCCGGAAGGTGTGCCTGTGGAGCAGCGACCCTGGCTGGCGAGTGTGTGGCGCAAGCCCGTTGGTTGACTGATTGACCGTCGCCCGTCTGAATGACGTGCTTGAAGCGTGACGGCGCCGCGCCGCCCTCGCCGGTGATGATGGTTCGGGACGCGCGCGCGAGGTCATCCGGAAAGCACATTGCGCCTTCGCAGTAGGTGTAGCAGTGGCCGTCGGATGTCTGCCGCTCGATGGACTTCGCGCCTTTGAGCTCGAGCCATCGTGGCAGGGTTTCGTCGGAGATGTGGAACTGTTCAGGAACTTCGACCGTGAGAGGCACCACGTCGCCGAGCGTCATCGCGTCGTGTTGCCCGGCAGACCATCAGCACCAGGAACGGCGCAAAGACCTGGTAGCACAGGAACACCAATGCCAGGATCAGTCCTGCGCGAATCAGCACATCGAGCAACTGCCCGGCGCGCGTGTCGGGGCGTTGGGGGCGTCGTTCATCGGATGCGCTCCGGCGCAATCTCGCGCCTAGACACCGCCGCGCTGGTCAAGCGGTCGGCACCTCAGCGCTGCAACTGGTCAGCGATGATTCGCTGCTCGCGAACGGACGGGCGGCCACGGTCTCCGCGCCGTCCCGGTCACCAGGGTGCATGACACGCTCGCGGGGTTTGATCCACCTCGTGTGGCTGGTGTCAGTCGAGATCGGCATCCTTGTAGTACTTTTGTAGTACTTCTTCCCCTTGACGGTCAGCTCGAGCGCCAGACCATCCGAAGTCGCCTGCCTCGCGAGCGGTCGCGACTGGGCATGCTCGGCGCCTGGCGGATGACTGCTTCGACTTCGGGCCAACTCACCAAATCGACCCATCAGCGACCTTCGCACCCGTGAGTGGCCGGCCGCGAAGCAGCCGTTGGTGTCGAACTTCTGTCGCCGTTTGCGCAGGTGCCTCCTGCCCTGGACGAAGGGCGCGATCGAGTAGGCAGCGAAGTTGGTTACGGCGTCAGTCATCGGCGCTCGCGGCCAATAACCTCCAGCGGCCGCTCGGCAGGATCGTCTGCCCGCGTCGGATCAGGACCCGGTTCGGCGCTGCGAAGAATGCGTTCCACTTCAGCCTCGCTCATTGCGGCCGGTGCCGGGCTGAGCAGCACCAATCCCGGGAAGGCGATCAGCAATGCGATCACCGCCAAGGGTACGGCCGTAAATGGCAACGCGCCGCGATAGATCTCAGCCGTGGTGACACCTCGAATCCGTTGGCCATCGGCGTCCACGTGATCCTCGTGCGGTGTCACGCCACGCAGGAAGAACAGTGCGTAGCCGAAAGGCGGGGTCAAGAACGAGGTTTGCAGGTTGATGCAGAGCAACACGCCGAACCAAACCAGATCGATGCCAAAGGCCTCGGCCACTGGAGCCAGCAGTGGCACGAGCACGAACGCGATCTCGAAGAAGTCGAGAAAGAAGCCGAGCACGAACACCAGCGCCATCACGAACACCAGCATGCCTGTTGCTCCGCCGGGCAGGCCACCGAGTGATTGCGCGACCCAGGCCGAGCCGTCCAGACTGTTGAACGTGTGGGTGAATACGGTCGAGCCGATGAGGATGAAGATGACGAAGCAGCTCAGCTTGAGCGCCGTCAGGGAAGCTTCGATCATCGCGACGCGCTGCAGCCGGCGCCGCCCCGCAGCCATGGCAAGGGCACCCAGCACGCCCAGCGCTCCAGCCTCGGTGGGAGTAGCCAGTCCGATGTAGATGGTGCCGAGCACGAGGAAGATCAGGATCAGTGGCGGCATCAGCACGAAGGCCACGCGGTGCGCCAGCGCGGACAGCCAGCCCAGGCGCAGGATCCGGTCCAGCGTGGCGAGGACGAACGCTGAGAAAACGGTGACCGCCAGCGCGACGATGGTGCGTTCGTCGGCCGGTGGCGGCGCCACTGTGCGGCCCAGCAGCACCACCAACGCCGGATAGACCTGCATGAACACCGTGCTGGTTAGGGCACCGCAGCCCATCAGGACCGCGAGCGAGCGCAAGCCGCTGCGGCCATTCGCCTCCGGCGGGGCGCGGGCGTCCGCGGGCAGCGCTGGCAGCGCCGTCGGGCGCCAGTAGGCGAATCCGGCCACCAACAGCAGATTGCCGCCGATGACCATCGCCGCGGGCAGCAGCGCCGCCGCGTACAGGTCGCCGACGCCGCGATTGAGCTGGTCGGCCAGCACGATCAACACAAGCGACGGCGGCACGATCTGCGTCAGGCTACCGGACGCCGCGATGACGCCGCAGGCCACGCGCGCGTCGTAGCCATGCCGCAACATCAGCGGCAAGGAAATCAGCCCCATCGAGATGACCGAGGCAGCGATGACGCCAGTGCTGGCGCCCAGCAGCGCGCCGACCACCACGACCGCGAATGCAAGCCCGCCGCGCAACGGACCGAACACCTGGCCTATGGTCTCGAGCAGGTCGCGCGCCAGGCCGCAGCGGTCAAGGATCAGGCCCATCAGCGTGAAGAACGGGATCGCCAGCAGCAGCTCGTTGGTCATGATGCCGATCAGCCGCAGCGGCAGCGCCTGCAGCAGCGCGGCCGGCATCAAACCCATCTGGATGCCAACCGCCGCGAAACCCAGCCCGCAGGCCGCCAGGCCGAAGACCACGGGCACGCCGCTCAGCAGCAGCAGCGCCAGCGCGACGAACATCAGGGCCGGCAGGTTGGCCGCCAGCCAAGCCATCAGCGATCGCCGCCTGACAGCGGGAGCCCGATCGCCACTGGCGGCATGTCGACCTCGTTCAGCGTCGGCCGATCGATGCGGCCGCGCAGGAATGCGATCCGGCGGACCAGCTCGCTGGCCACCTGCAGGCCGAACAGTGCCATCCCCGCGACCATGGCGCCGTACATCGGCCACAGGACCAGGCCGTCGGCGTCACGGTAGGTCTCGCCGCTGAGCCAGGCGCGCCAGAACAGGCCCCAGCCGTGGGCGACGAACAGGGCCGTCATCGGCAACGCTACCAGCGCCAGCATTGCCGCGTCGACGCCAGCACGCACGCGCACCGGCCAGCGCCTGGACAGCACATCGACACGCACATGCTCATCTACCAGCAACACGTAGCCGGCACAGCCCAGAAAGGCGACCGCGAAAAGATGCCACTGCATCTCGAGCCAGACGTTCGAGCTGTTGCCGAAGAGCTTGCGCGCAAGTGCATTCCCGGCACTGACGAGGACCGCCGCCAACAGGGGCCAGACCATCGCACGACCGACGAACCGGTTGATGCGGTCGATCCACGCAGCCAGGCGCAACGTTGGGTCCATGCGGTCTCAATCGTAGCAAGGTATCGCTTCTGGGCAGACCGCTACGGGACGGACAGGAGCCGCGAATCGTGCGGCTATGGGCGACCGATTTGCGATGCCGGCGGTGTCACCGCAGCGAAGTCACAGGAAGCCGCAAGCTCGGCACTGAACGCCAGTCGATCGACGCAATGACTCTCAAGACTCTCAAGGCATCTAGAGGCGATGCTTTGCATGCTGATTCAAAGACCCAGGTCACTCAGCCCCGGATGTTCTTGCGGCCGACGGCCCAGCGGCCAGTGGAACAGGCGATCGGCCCCGGCGATAGGCCGGTCATTGATGCTGGCGTGGCGCACGGCCATCAGGCCCTGGCCATCGAATTGCCAGTTCTCGTTGCCATAGGACCGATACCAGTTGCCAGCATCGTCATGCCATTCGTAGGCGAAACGCACCGCGATCCGGTTGGCCGTGAAAGCCCACAGTTCCTTGATCAGGCGGTAGTCGAGTTCGCGCGCCCACTTGCGTTCGAGTAGCGCGACGATCTGCTCGCGTCCGACCGGGAACTCGGCACGGTTGCGCCAGCGGCTGTCGGGCGTGTAGGCCAGCGCGACGCGGGCCGGATCCCGACTGTTCCAGCCGTCCTCGGCCAGCCTCACCTTCTGCGCCGCGGTCTCGGCCGTAAAGGGTGACAGCGGTGGCCGCGCGGCTTCGGCAGGCTGGGTCATGTGTTCTCCTCAGCGCCCCATCATGGCCGGCGCCAGTGCGATCAGGATGAAGGCGGACATGATGGCAACCGCGAGCGTGAATCGGGTAATGTTCGCCTTCACGTCGTCTCCTCAGGCTTCGTTGCGTGTGGCTACCGCTCAGGCCACGGCCTTGGCCGCAACCTTCGGAAAGTCGATCTCGGTCTGGGCCACGTTGTTGACGTAGTTGGTCAGCACGTTGAGCGCAACCGTGACGACGATCTCGATCGTGCCGGCATCATCGAAGCCGGCGTTGCGCAGCGCGGCGAGGTCGGCGTCGGAGACGCGGCCACGCAGTTCGGTCACGCGGCGGGCGAAGCGCAGTGCGGCGGCGGCGCGCGGGTCTTCGGAGTGGAAGTCGCGCGCAGCGTCGATCTCGCCGCTGCTGAGCTTGGCGACGTTGCGCCCCAGGTAGTCGTGCGCCGACAGGCAGTATTCGCAGCCGTTGTACTCGGCCACGGCGAGCGCGATGCGCTCGCGCAACTTGGCGTCGAGCGTGCCCTTTGCCAGCGCGCCGTTGAGTGACAGATAGCCTTCGAGCGCGGCCGGGCTGTTGCCGACCAGCTTCATCAGATTGGGCACGACGCCGAGCGACTGCTTCACGGCCGCAAGCAGCGGCTTGGAGGCTTCGGGGGAGGTTTCTACGGTAGGGATGGCGAGACGGGACATGACGATTTCCTTGGACGATGTGGAGAGGGCAGCCGGCCGTTTGGCCCGGCATTCGCAGCGCTCGCCGCGAATGAAAGGACTGTCGATGAAGTCGCGCGCCGAGGGAATCCGCGCACAATCCAAGACACCGTTACGCGCCGGGAAACAATGTGGACCGTCTGCACCTGATCAACATCTTCGTGGCGGTGGCGGACACGGGCGGGTTCGCCGGCGCGGCGCGCAAGCTCGAGATTTCCCCGCCCGCGGTCACGCGGGCTATCAACGAGTTGGAAGCCCAGCTCGGCGTGCGCCTCCTCACCCGCACGACGCGCGTCGTGCGCGTCACCGAAGCCGGGGCGCGCTATGCCGACGACTGCCGGGCGATCCTGGCCCAGCTGTCCGAGGCCGACGAGACAGCGAGCGGCCTGCACACTGTGCCGCGCGGCCGCCTTACGGTCACGGCGCCGGTTGGCTTCGGCGCGATGTACGTCACGCCCGTGGTCACCGAATACTTGTCACGCTACCCGGAGGTCAATGTCTCGTGCTGGTTCATGGACCGGCTTGTCAACATGCTCGACGAAGGCGTGGACATCGGCGTGCGCATCGGCGAGCTGCCCGACTCATCGATGCAGGCCATCCGCGTCGGCCGGATGCGCCTGCTGGTCTGCGCCACACCGGACTACCTGAGCCAGCACGGCGAGCCGCAGACCCCAGGAGACCTCGACCGCCACGTGATCATCGCGGCGAGCGGCGCGACCTCGACCTCCGAGTGGCGGATCTCGACCGGCAGCAAGCCCGGCACGGTAGAGCTCCACCCGCGCCTGATCGCCACCACCGCCGACACCGCGATCGCCGCCGCACTGACCGGATTCGGCCTGACCAACGTGCTCGCCTACAAGGTCGACGCCCACATTCGTGAGGGGCGGCTCAAGGCGGTGCTCGGCGCCTTCGAGCCGCCTGCCCTGCCGGTGCATGTGTTGCACCGCGAGGGGCGCCATGCCTCGCAGAAGGCGCGAACCTTCATCGACCTCGCGGTCGAGCGGCTGCGCCCGCGGCTGGCCGCGCTTTGGTCTGCCGATGCAGCCCCCACGCCGGCAGCCCGGGAATCGCCGCTTGGCTGGCGAACGCGCTCCTTCATGACCTCGGAACAGTCTCTTGTGCGGCGGGAGGGTTCCCCGCCGCGCGCCGAGGGCGCACAGTCAGGGCAAGCCCGCCATTCGCGGTAGACATCACCATCGGGCGTACCCCTTGGACAGACTGCATCTCATCAACGTCTTCGTCGCCGTCGTCGACGCCAACGGCTTTGCCGGGGCGGCACGAAAGCTGAACATCTCGCCGCCCGCCGTGACGCGCGCCGTCAACGAGCTCGAATCGCACCTGGGCGTGCGGCTGCTGACGCGCACCACGCGCGTCGTGCGCGTCACCGAACCCGGCGCCCGCTATGCCGAGGACTGCCGCCACATCCTGGCCCAGCTCGCCGAAGCCGACGAGTCGGTAGCGGGCATGCAGCGCACGCCGCGCGGGCGACTCACGATCACCGCGCCGGTGCTGTTCGGCGCAAAGTTCGTCGCGCCGGTCGTTACCGAGTACCTGCTGGCCAACCCGCAAGTGGTGGCGTCGTGCTGGTTCCTGGATCGCGTCGTCAACATGCTCGACGAAGGCGTGGACGTCGGCATCCGCATCGGCGATCTGCCCGATTCGTCGATGCAAGCCGCGTCGGTGGGCCGGGTGCGCCGCGTCATCTGCGCCGCGCCGGCGTACTTGGAGCGCTGCGGCGTGCCACAGACGCCGACCGACCTGCAGGCCCACGTCATCATCTCAGCCAGCGCCGTGACGCCGACGGCCGAGTGGCGGCTCGCCGAGAACGGCGAACCGCGCATCGTCAAACTGCAGGCGCGCATGACGACCACCAGCAACGACTCGGCGCTCGCGGCAGCTGTCGAAGGGTTCGGCATCACGCGGCTGCTGTCGTACCAGGTCGCTGAGTTTGTCGCCGATAGGCGGCTCGTGCCGTTGCTGACCGAATTCGAGCTGCCCTCGCTGCCGGTGCACGTCGTGCATCGCGAGGGGCAGCACGCGTCCAAGAAGGCGCGCGCCTTCATCGATCTGGTGGTGGAGCGGTTGCGGGCGAATCCGGCGCTGGGGTGACGGGTGTGCGGGTCTGCCGGCTGGCGATGCCACGTTCTTCAAGGCATGACAGGCAACACCCGACCCTTGCTGACGGCCGAACGGGCGGCCGCAGGGCGGCTTCAGACTATCTGCAGGCGATCGAAGTTGGCCTGCGGAACGTCGGCGACTGCCCAGACCCGTCGTTGAAGACTCCGTTGCCCAAGTTGGCCTATTCACGATTCGACGGCGACGTCAGCCGATCGAAACCGCGCAGTCCTAGCGGTGATACGTCTTGGGCCAGACTACGGCTTCTTCGACCCTTTTACCGAGAACGCAATGAACGAAGAAACCTTCAACCTCAGCATTCGAAAATTCCTGAAGATGGTCGGCGTCAGCTCCCAGCGCGACATTGAGCAGGCGGTCGCGAAGGCAGTCGCTGCGGGCGAGACCGGGACCTCCTTCCCAGCGACGATGAGGCTCGAGATCCCCGGCCTCAAGCTAGACGTCAAGTTCGACGGCGAGATCAACCTCGGTCCGTAAATAATGTTGACGCCCAGCGGCACCTTGCGGAACGCGATGATGGCGGCGGCGAGGTGGTTGAGGGCGACGAAGCTGCGCTCGAGCTTCTCGTAGCGCACGAGCAACTTGCGGAAGCGGTTGAACCAGCTGTGGCAGACCTCGACCACCCAGCGCCTGGCCTTCTTCGTCGGGTCGCGCCGCTTGGCTTCAGCTTCCTTGCGGCGATCGACGACATGAGGGATGTAGCCGTGCGACTCGATGATCTGCAATGCACGCCGGCGCTGCGGTAGCCCGCATCGGCGCACAGGTGCTTGTTGCGCCGCATGCGGCGGTGCTCTTGCGCTTGACCATGATGGCGCTGCAGCACCTCGTCGAGTCGCTTGCCGTCATTCACGTTGGCCGCGGTCACGATGAGCGACAACGGGACGCCACGGCCGTCCACCAGCAGATGTCGCTTGCTCCCCTTTTTTCCCCCGATCCGTCGGGTTGGGCCCGACAGCTTCTTGCGCCAGCGGCGCCTTGAACATCGCCCCGTCGATGCTCTGCCATCGCCAAGCGATGCCTTCCATCTGGTCGTACTCGGCCAGCCCGGCTTTCCACAGCGCCTCGAAGAAGCCGGCCTCTCCCATTCGAGGAAGCGCTTGTGCACCGCGCTGGCGCTGCCGAAGCGCTCCTTGGGCAGCGCCTTCCATTGGCAGCCCGTGCGCAGCACGTACACGACCGCCTCGAACACCTGCCGCGCCGGCTTGGGCGGCCGCCCGGCGCCGGGCTTGCGCACGTAATGCCTTGCCATCGCTGCACGCGCGCACGGGAATCAGCGGCTCCACGCGCTGCCAGAAATCATCCGTCACCACCCACGAGTCAACTCGCTTGCGTGTTGCCATGCCTTCGCTCCGAACACCGCGTGAAGTGCGGCTCGGAACGACAAGTGTACTATTTACGGATAATTCTAAGTCGCGGCTCGAGACAGCTGCCGCCCTTCGGTCTACTGCGGATCACGGCTTCAGACTGACTGCAGCCGTTCAGGATTAACCGGCGACGCCGTGGCTTTCGGCCAGACCGAGGTGTATGTGCTCGACAGCGACACGCTGCGGCGCCTGGGCACCGAAGACCCGCTGCTTTGCGCGCAGATCTACCGCAACATCGCTGTCCACCTGTCGCAGCGCTTGCGCGCGGCGGTCATGGCATGGCGGAGTGGCACGAAGTGAGCGTCCCGGTGATGCATGCCTCGGTCCGCCGGCCATCCGTGCCGGCGCAGGGCTCCGGCGGTGTGGCCAACATAAAGCCTCGACCAGGCGACCTGGAAGGCCGAACGCAGCAGGCCACTCGGCGCGACGCTGGCTATGACCGTGGCCAGGCCCACCGAAGCGGAGTTGAAGTTTGGGGTGTTTAGCGCGGGTCGGGCGTAGTGTGCGTCACGCCGCCTGCACGGTCACCGGCAATGTCGGCGATACCGCTGTAGCGGACGCTGGCGGCGCAACCGCGTGGTCGCCCGAGCGACTGCAATGCGGCCGAGACCGTGAGTCCGAGGGCTGGCTGCCCGCGACAGCAATCGCTGCATCAGCGCCGCGCCTCCCGGGCAGCCCGGATTCCAGACGCACGGTATTGCTCGCGTGCTCACTCCACCCAGCCGCGCTTGGCCGCGAAACGCGCCAGGACGATCTGCACACAACCCATCAGCGCGATGAACATGGGGAACGGCACCGTCATCGCAGCGCCCTTGTGTGCCAACAGGTCGGTGCCAACGAACACATAGCCGAACTGAATCACTACTCCGATCAAAGACAGGACGTACAACATCACGGCGTGCCGGGAGCGCATCAACAGCGCGATGGCACCTGCCAAGGCGGCCAGCGTGGCCAGCGCATAGTCCCAAGCGAACCAGGATGGCAGCGCTCGGTAGTAGTCAAGGTCCCATGCGCCCTGTTCTGCCGCCATCTTCTCGCCGACGAAGACGTGGGCCCCGAACGAAGCGACGCCCGCGACCGCCCACAGCAGAAGGATGATGGCTACGGCGACGAACCAGGCCGGGCGTTTGGATATGGCGTTCTCCATGACGCGAAGTGTGCCTGCAAACGGGCTTGCCGGTCTGAGCTGGGCAGAATCGGCGGGATTCCAGTGCTTCTAGGCGTCGGCGAGCGGCCGTTCGAGACTGAACTGGGACGTTCGTTTTCGCGGGTCGAACGTCGGCATCCGTCGAAACCGGTCACTCGGCGTCTCTCACGAGCGACTGCTGCACTCACAAAGCGAACGGTCTGCGCGGTCCGCATGCTCGGCGCCTGGCGGATGACTGCTTCGACTTCGGGCCAACTCACCAAATCGACCCATCAGCGACGCTCGCGAGGACGAAGTCGCTGCGGTGAAGCCGCCGTTCACACCGTCACTGCAAGGAGCGGTTGCGTTCTCGTCCGCCAGCGCCGCCGGGGTGACGTAGCGCCGCCGCTGCCTCAGCCGCTCGCGTTCGTGCGCTTCCGCAAACATCACAGACAGGCAGGCTGAAGCCGTCGAGTTCTAGCGGGCAAGGGGGCGGGGGCGAACCAGTTTCTGCCGTCCCTCACTGACCATGCTGGTTCGGTCCGCGCCTTGGAGATCGCCGAAAACCCAGAGGCGGCGACGGTTCACGGAACTCGTTTCAACGAATGCCAGTTGAGCCTTGCCGCTCCAGGGCCGCGAGCCAGCGCATCAGGGCTGCCAACGTGTTGAAGTGCTGGGCCTGGGACTCCAGCGATCCCAATCCGATGACGTCGGACTGCCACGCATCGCCTTCGCCACTGCGACGCACGACCAGGAGAAAAGCATCAGGGGCCGAGGAAGGCAGCAATTGCGGATCCATGCCAGGTTCTCCATCGCGGCGGCAACCCTGCCACATCGATGGAACCCAGCTTAAGCAGCAGGCGTTGCGAAGGCGTTGAAAGTTCCGGCCAGGGCTTGGCGCAGGCGCGCAGCCTCCAGCGCCGGCACGGTGCTGGCGTCCAGCGCGGCCTGAGCCTGCTGGCGCACGTCGGCGGCATCTGCTGCCCACACAGTAGGCCAAGTGCAGATGCTGAACCAGCAGCATGGCGCGCACGTCGGTGGGCAGGCTGGCGTCTGGCGCCTGGCCCTGCAGCGCGGCCAGCGCGCTGGCCGCATCGCCGTCGGCCAGCGCGGCGGCCGCACCCACCCAGGCCAGCAGGCCGCGGTCTTCGTGGCGGTCCACCGGGGCCTGGCCAGCCGAGCCGGCCAGCAGCGCGCGAGCCTGGGTCCGGTCGCCGTGCCCCAGCGCCAGCCAGGCGGCCTTGGCGCGCAGCACCCCCCGCATTGCCTGCACCTGTCCGCTGTCGGCCATGGTGCGCGCTTCGGTCAGCAGCGTCTCGGCCTGCGACCACCGCGCACGGTGTAGGTACAGGTCGACCACCATCAGCAGCGACTCAAAGAGGATCAGGCGGTTTGCCACTCGGCGCGCCATTCCCAGCAGCTGCTCGGCAGCGGCCTCGGCGTGCTCGACGTCGCCGCGCAGATAGTGCACGAAGTAGTGCGCCTGCAGGAAGGCCTGCTCGGCCGCCTGGCTCTCGTAGTTGGGTGCCAGAGCCTGGCCTTCGAGCAACAACGCCAGCGCCGCGTCGGCGCGGCCGGCGTCGGTGTGAAGCTTGACCAGGTTCAGGATCGCGGCCCGCTGCGTGGGCACCAGGCCGCAACGCGCCGACAACAGTCGGGCGCGCTCGAAGTGCTTCTGCGCGGCGGGGGCGTCCCCCTGGCCGTGCAACAAGGCGATGCCGCCGATGACGAGCGCCTCGGCCAGGCCGGCTGTGTCGCCGGCCGCCTCGAAGGCCGCCACCGCGCGACGCGCCAGCGCGTCGGTCATGGTCGGCGCACCTGATGACAGTGCGCGACGGGCCGCGGAGTCCAGCATCTGACCCAGTTGTACCCGGGTGTCGTCATGGCCCTCGAGCAGCGCGATGGCACGGTCGCGCTGCTCGCGCGCCTCGTCAAGACGGCCGGCCCACGACGCCATGAGAGCCTGCAGCTCGAGCGCCCGCGCTTGCTGCGACGGCGTGCCGCGGGTCAGCGCGGGCTGCAGGCTGGCAAGCAAGGCGGAGGCGTCGTCCACTCGGTCGCCTTGTACCCAAAACTCGGCACAGGCCAGTCGCGCCTCCAGGCGTGCGGCGGGAGAGGCATGCTCAGCTACGCCCAGGGCCTCGGAAACGGCCGCCCACTGCGCCTCGCGGTCGGCCTGGCGGCGGTGCAGACCCGCCAGCGACAACCAGGCGGTGATAGCGTCCTCCGGCCCAGGCCCGTCGGCCAGCGCCTGCTGCCACTGCGCGCGCGCTTCGGCGAGCGCGTGTACGCGCCAGGCCGCGTCACCGGCCCGCTGGCGCCAAGGCACTGCAGCGCGCGGCTGGGCCGCGAGCTCGAAGTGCTGCGCCACGCGGTCGGGCGCAACCTGCGCGGTGGCGAGAACCAGCGCGATGTCGCCGTGCCACTGGCACCTGCGTGCGGCGGGCATGGATTCCGACAGGCACTGCCGCACCAGATCGTGCGCGAACTGCCAGCCGTGCTCCCCGGCGACGAGCAGCCGCGCGGCCTGGGCATGCGCACCCTGCGCAAGCACCGCGGCGATCGGACAGCCCGTGAGCGTCGCCAGCAATCCCGGATCGACAGGGCCGTCCAGCAGGCTGGCCGCCTCGAGCACCGGTCGCGCTGCGTCGCCCAGTGCGTGGACGCGTGCATTCACGGCCTCGCGCACACTGGCCGGCACGGGAAGCTCGGCGTAGTCGACGGTAGCGGCGTCGAAGGGCGTGCTCCAGCGGCCCAGGGCGTCGATCTGCAGCAGGCCCTGCGCATGCAGGTAGCGCAGCGTCTCGATCAGGAAGAAGGGGTTGCCGTCGGTGGCCTGCTGCAGGCGCCGCGCGAAGAGCGAGCCGCCTGGCGAGGCCGACAGCATGTGCACCAGATCCAGGGTTTCATCGGCGTCGAAGCCGCCCAGCTCCACGCGCACCGCCTGGGCGGCATCCACCGCACGACGCATGGTGGCCAGAGCCGCTGGCGGCAGGTTTGCGCTGCGATAGCTCACCAAGCGCAGCAGCTGCGGCAGCGCGGCCGCGTCCAGGGCGTGCAGCAGTTCGATGCTGGCTTCGTCGGCCCATTGCCAGTCATCCAGCACCAGCACGTTGAAGTTGTCGCGCAGCAGCAGCCGCAGCGCCTCGCTGAGGGCCGCCAGCAGCCGCGTGCGCGCGTCGGCCGTGGCGCGCGCAACGGGCGGCTCGCCGAACTCGGGCATTAGCTGGGCGAGCTCGCGCTGCACCCATGTCGGCAGTGGCTCGTCGGCCGCCGCCTCCAGCAACTGGCGCAAAGTGCGCAGCGCGGAGGCATAGGGCAGCCCCGCGTCCGACGGTGCGCAAGCCACGCGCAGCCAGGGACCCCGCGCGGCCGCGCACTCGCTGGCCATGCGCGTCTTGCCGGAACCGGGTGGTCCGGACAGCCAGACCGTCCGCCCGGCCGACCAAGCGGCGTCGATCTGCGCCATCAACGCCGGCCGCGGGACGAAGGGCAAGCGCTCGGCCAGCAGCGACGGGGCGGCCACGGCCGGCCGGCGTAGAGACTCTGCCAACGCCTGGATCAATGCACCGGGTGCCTGGTCAAGCTGAGTGCGCAGCGCGTCCACGCTTCGGCGGTACAGCGCCAGCGCCTGGGCGGCTTGGTCCTGCTCGGCCAGATGCTCCATGACGCGGCGCAACAGGGCTTCGTCACATGGATCCTGGTCCAACGCGGCGAGCCAGCTGGCCAGGTCGGGTGCGGCGAGGAGGCGGTCTCGGCGATGCTGAAGCAAGCTTGCGCCGCGGGCTTGCAGCCAGTCGTCGAAGTCGGTGTCGACGGCACCCTGCAGACCGTCCAGCGGCAGGCCGGCGCCCTCACTCACGACCGTCACGTCCGGCGGCAAGCCGATCGTGGCGGAGTCGGACTGCTCCAGCGCGAGGCCGAAGGCGCGCAGCCGGAACAGCTCGCGGCGCAGGTTGCGCCGCGCTGCGGCGGGATCCTGCTGCGGCCACAGCTGCACTGCCAGTGTTTCGCGCGTGCGGGGACCGTCAAGTGCCAGCCGCGTCAACAGCACCAGGGCTTTGCGCGAACCCAGATGCAGATCGCGGCCGTTCCGTTGCAGGCGCACGGGGCCGATCAATTGAAGGGACCACATCGCTTGCAGCCTCAGGCCCGGCGGGTGGGGTGCGCCAGCGTCGCCGCGAAACGCACGCACCGGCTCGCTTGCGGACGCGCGATGAGCAGACTCACGCGACGACGCCGAGGGCGAAAGTCACAGCCGGCCCGGGAAGATCCGAAGCGACGTCGGCCCGCAGGCCGGAGCGCACTGCGGTCGATGTAGTTCAGCATTGCTTGCGGCGTCATGGGCGTGAACTCCGGCGGACGCGAACAGCGCGAGTCTAAGGGCCGTCCAAGCAACCGAGCCGCTCATCGGGATCAGCCCGGCGGGGCGTCTGCAACGGCGGGCCAGATGCGACCGGCATTGCTATGGCCGAGAGGTTGGGTCCGCGTCGAACCGCAGCGGCACTTCAGTGAGAGCGCCGGCTGTCAACGCTTTTGCAACGCCTTGTCCGGACACTCCGGGGACCGGTGCAACAAGGAACTCACCATGACTCATCTTCCTCGCCCACGCTTTGTCCTTACCGCTGCCGCGGCGCTGCTGGCGGCGCCACTGGTCGCCACGGCGGCACCCGGCCTGTACCTCTCGCTCGAGGCTCGTGGAAATTACTACACCGACGAAAACATCCTCATCAACACCAACGATGGCCAGGGCTTTCCAACAGGCGACGGTTCGGCCTACCGGTTCGTGACTTGTGTCGGCAGCAACCCAGGCGACCCATGCGCTGTGGTTCCCGGGCCGCCTCCGCCGCCCGGTGCGTGGTACGAATTGCCGAACCTCCCCAGTTCGGCCGCGGCGCAGGCCTTCACGCCCGACTACGGCATCAACCGGGTGCGCACCTGGTCGAGCGGAACCCACGGCGTCGGCACGGGCGACCCCGGCTACACCAGGTATTCGTCGTTCGCCAACTCCGGCTGGCGCGATGAGATCACCACCGACTCCGCCCTGCCGGTCGTCATCACATTTGTGGTGGCGCTGCACGTCGACTGGAACGATGGCGGCCTTTGGGCGTTCCAGATGGGCCGGCCCGGCGTTTACGACCCCGATGCCGGGTTTGCCGAAATGGAGGGGCACACCTGGTCGAATTGCAACGTCCAAGCCGTCAGCGGTCCGTGCACGTTCGAATATTTCACTGGCAGCGACTTGACTGTGGTGCCCGGCGGAGACAACGGGGGCGTGGACTTCATCGTCACGCAGCAGTTCACCGTCTATCCCGAGTCATTCGGTGACCCGGAAGACCCGAACCCCTTCACGAACCCCTTCGAGGCGCTGCTGGGTGCGCGTTCGTTTGCCGATGACGCCGAGGTGCTGGGCTACTCGACGGCCAGCCTGCAGGCCATTCTCGTGCCGCAGGGCGCGAACCTGACTTTCGCCTCGGGCCACGCCTACAACGTGCAGGTGGTGCCCGAACCGGCGACCTACGGACTGTGCGCGCTGGGGCTGGCGGTCGTCGTCGGGTGGGCGAGGCGGCGTGGCTACGGAAAATGAGATTCGTGGTGCGCCCCGCGGCGCGAGCCATCGGGGTGCCACGGTGGTACGGCAGATGCGGTCGAACTCCTGCTGCACTTCAGTGGCGTGCGGAAG